>CAYJFS010000001.1:0-456291 GCA_964369665.1 uncultured Lawsonia sp.
ATTTCTTTTGATCCTTTAAAAGAACCTGTAGAATTTTTGTTAGGTTTAGGAAGAGCAGCATGTTTAAAAAAAATTATTATTGTTTTTAAAGATAATCAAGAAAACAATTGTGATATAACCATATGGAATGTAAACTATAAAAAAAATTTAGATGATCTTCAAAGAAATAGAATATTGGCTTCTGTAAAAGGTTTTTCTGGGAAAATGTGGGAGCATAATGTTACAATAGGTGAAGATGTTAGTTTTCTTGATGTACGGTTACAAAATAATAAAAAGCCTTTGGAGATAGAGCGGATTGAAATTTTAGTAACTCCTCCTGATGAAGAACAAGCAATATTACTTTCAGAAGAAAATCAAAAACCTTTTTTAACTAGAGATAATCCTCAAAATAATCTGCGTTATTTTGGACTTCCTATCTCAAAAGGTATTGTCAAACTAGCAACAAAAATTGTTGAAGGTAAAAATTTAACAGATCATGAAAAAATTGTTTTGTTTATGCAGGTAAGTAAAAATCATAAGATTGCTTCACTTCCTCAAGGGAATCCAGAGTCATCTTTACTTGATCGAACAGGAGCATGTGGTACATGGGCTCATATTGTTGCTGCACTATGTTCTGCTATGAATATTCCAACTCGGCATGTTGGCCTTTATAATTTTCCTAAAGGAAACGGACATGTAGTTATGGAGGCCTTTGTTAATGGCCGTTGGCAGTTGTATGATCCAACGTATGGATTATATTATACAACAACGCCAGAAGATACAAAGAATCCATATGTGCTTTCATTTGAAGATCTTCGTTCTGGAAAAGGAAAGGATAGGAGTGTAACTCGTATTGTTGGTCTTCAAAAAAGATTTGAGGCTGGTGGTGCCTATGCAGAAGCTTTAGGTGGTCCAGAAATCTATGAAAAATCAGAACCAGCAGGACCAATAGGTCCAGATTTTCCTATGTTTTTTCCAATAAATATGGATCCTTCACAACCATTATTGGAAAAAAAGGATTTTGGTCCTAAAAATCAAGGGACAGCCTTTATAGGGAAGACATATTTAAATAATAACCAAAAAATTTTATTTTCAGACTTAGAGCCTGGATCAAGCTATACTTTATCTATACAATATTTAGGTTTGGGGGGGCTAGAACAGTGTACTACTTTTCCTCTTGAAGCAATAGCACATGGCGCTACTATAGTTTCTGGGAAAGAGCAAAATTATACTTGGGGTGAAACCAATATGACTTGGGTTATAACATTTAAACCAGAAGATTCAATGTGTGAAATAATTCTTAAAAATAATGTTTCGGAATTAAGCTATATTTCAGCTAAGAGTTATAAATTAGAAAAAGTATCCGCCAAGTAATACAGATAAAAAGTATGTATTATTTGAGTTAGATTTTTGTTAGAGTTTTGATAACTATTTTTTTATAAAAAGATAAAATATATGTGTGGTATAGCTGGTATTATTAAACCTGGAGGTGATGCTGATATTTTGGCAACACGGAAAATGATGGATGAATTGGCACATCGTGGTCCAGATGGTGAGGGTTTATATAGCTTTGAAGGTGTGGCGCTTGGACACAAGCGTCTTTCTATTATTGATCCTAAAGGTGGCCAACAACCCATGTCTAATGAAGATGGAAGTATATGGATAGTTTTTAATGGTGCTATCTATAATTATCTTGAGCTTAGACAGGAACTTATGGCTTGTGGGCACTCATTTGCTAGTTATACAGATACAGAAGTTATTATACATCTTTATGAAGAATATGGTGAAGCTTGTCTTGAACGTATGAATGGTATGTTTGCCTTTGCTATTCATGATCAAAGAAAAAAAAGTGTGTTTATGGCACGTGATCGTCTTGGAATTAAGCCTTTTTACTATGCTAAACAAGCAGGACGAATAATTTTTGCTTCTGAACCTAAAGCACTTTTTGCTTCAGGTTTCATACATCCTCAAAGTAACCATACTGGTATTTTGGATTATATCACATTTCAGTTTTCTCTTGGATCAAAAACCATGTTTGAAGGAGTTTTTAAATTAGAACCTGCTCACTGTATGAATATTGATCTTACACAAGATATACAGCCAGTCATTAGGCAGTGGTGGGATATGAATTTTATTATTGATACTGAGCATTCAGAAGAGTATTTTACTGATCATTTACTTGCTTTATTAGCTGACTCAGTCAAACTATGTATGCGTGCAGATGTTCCAGTAGGAAGCTATCTTTCAGGAGGTTTAGATTCATCTACTATAGCTATCCTTGCAAAGGAAGCTATAGGTGAAGCTCCATTACATACATTTACAGGAATGTTTAATGAAGGAGCTATGTTTGATGAGACAGCATATGCACGAATTGTTGTAGAACAAGCACGTACAGAGCATCATGAGTTGCACATTACTGATCAAGACTTTTTAAAAATTTTTGAGAAAATTATTTGGCATATGGATGAACCTGGTGCTGGTCCTGGTGTATTTCCTCAATATATGGTTGCTGGATTAGCACAACAACATGTTAAAGTTGTGCTAGGAGGTCAAGGTGGTGATGAAATATTTACAGGGTATACAAGATATCTTGTTGCTTATTTAGAAGAAGTATTTCGTGGAGCCATTTTTGAAACAGCAGATAAAGGAAAACATGTTGTAACATTGGAGTCTATAATTCCTAATTTGCCTGTATTGAAAGAGTATATTCCAATGATTAAGATGTTTTGGAAAAATGGCGTATTTGATGAGCGTGATAAAAGATACTTTAGACTTGTTGATCGTAGTGAAGGTATGCGATCATATTTTCATGATGATGTGTTTGATCAGAAACAGTATAGTCCTTTTGATGCTTTTAAAGAAATTTTTCAGAAAAAAGAGGATATTTCATATATTAATCAAATGTGTTATTTTGATTGTAAGGCTTCTTTACCAGCTCTTTTACAGGTTGATGATCGAACAGGTATGGCTGTTGGTTTGGAAAGTCGTCTTCCTTTATTGGATTATCGTATAGTGGAATTAAATTGTAGTGTTTCTCCTGCTATTAAATTTGCTGGTGGAAAAAGTAAAGTTCTTTTACGTCGGGCTATTCGTAATCTTCTCCCAGCTCAGATACTGAATCGAAAAGATAAGATGGGTTTTCCTGTTCCATTGAACATTTGGTACAAAAGTACATTGCGTGAATATGTAAGAGATTTATTACTTTCTCAGCGTGCACGTAGTCGTGGCCTTTATAATGTAAATGCTATAGAAAAAATTTTAGATCAAGATCAGGGATTTAGTCGTGTCATTTGGGGTATTTTGTGCCTTGAGGTATGGCATAGAATATTTATTGATCAGTAGAGGGTCTTTGTTAGTTTAACTATCTGCTTTACATCAGGTGTAGTCTTATCATAAATATGGTATTTATTTGTGTTATTATATAATATATTCTAGATAACAAAAAGTAAAAATATGTTTAGGTATAGATTAAGAAACAGTATATAGCTTTTTATATAGTTATAGATACATTTTTTAATTAATCATGTTTTTTCCCTTGAAAATTTTTTGCTGCAAACAACTCATGTTGCAATAATGAAAAAAAATATTTTAATTTTGTCTTTTACAAACCCTAATCATGATCCACGTGTCTTACGTCAAATACAATACTTTATGCAGTATTATCAGGTCATTGTGGCAGGTCTTGAACAACCTAATACTTTTAATGGTATTAAATATATACGTATTGTGCGAAAATCCAAATATAGTATAGGAGAAGCATTCCGTGCTTTATGTTTACTTTTTGGGATCAATATTTTTGCACAAAAACGTTTTTTTTTTCATGATGGTTTGCCTGTTCAGCACTTTGATTTTGTCATTTGTAATGATGTCGAGCCATTACCTTTGGCTTTTTCCATAGCTAAAGGTGCTCCTGTACTTTTTGATGCTCATGAATATTATCCTCTTGAATTTGAAAATTCTTGGCGTTGGAGAATTTTTATGAAGCGCTATTTAACAGAGCTTTGCAAAAAATATATACCATGTTGTGCAGCAATGACCACAGTGAGTAAAGGAATAGCAAATCGATATGCTGAAGAGTTTGGTTTATTACCTGAAGTAGTATATTCAGGTCCTTCATTTCATGTATTAAAACCTTCTCAAGTAGATCCAGAAAATATCCGTTTGGTGCATCATGGGATAGCTAGTCAAGAACGTGGAATTGAGCATATGATAGAGATGGTTCGTTTACTCGATAAACGCTTTAGTTTAGATTTTTATCTTGTAGGCGATAATGCATATATAGAAACACTGAAAAAACGATCTGCTGATGTATCTTGTATTCGTTGGAATAGCCCTTTACCTATGCAAGACTTAACTATAGGCTTAACATCTTATGATATTGGACTATATTTACTGAAGCCAGAAACTTTTAATCTTAAATATTGTTTACCTAATAAATTTTTTGAGTTTATTCAGGCACGCCTTGCAATTGCTATTGGTCCATCTCCTGAAATGGCTTCCTTAGTACAAGAACATAATCTTGGTGTTATAGCCGATGATTTTACACCACATGCAATGGCCTCATGCTTGAATGCATTAACGTATAAGGATGTTATATTTTTAAAAGAAAATGTCGACAAAGCAGCAGTAAAGTTACATGCAGATTTCGAGATGCATAAAATACATGGTATAGTAAGGCGTTTTTTAGGGGTGTAAATAAGAGCTATGTGTGGTTTTTTTGGTTGGATCCCTTCGTCTCGTTTTCAGCAGTATAACGCTCATGAAATTGCTTTAACCCAATGTAAGGCTTTGCGTCACCGTGGACCTAATGATTATGGTTTTCATATATTCCCAGTGAATAGATCTCATAATGTTCGTACAGAACAAGATACAGCAGAGGATATACCATTTTTTCTTTTGCTTGGACAGACACGGCTTTCTATTATTGATCTTTCTTCGGCTGGTCATCAACCTATATGTACTTCTGATAAACGTTTTACTTTGGTGTATAATGGAGAAGTATATAATTATCGTGAATTACGTGTAGAGCTGCAAACGCAAGGATATGTTTTTCATACTCAAACAGATACAGAGGTTGTGCTTTATTCACTCATACATTGGGGTGAAGAGGCATTATTGCGTTTTATTGGTATGTTTTCATTTGCTTTTTTTGATGCAGAAGAAAACATTCTCCTTTTAGCACGGGATTTTTTTGGTATTAAACCACTATATTGGCAATCTGGAAAACAAGGCATATGTTTTTCTTCAGAGTTACCGTCTTTATTAAATTTTCCTGAGATGAAGCGACAAGTTGACCCTCATGCTGCCTACCAATTTCTTTGTTATGGTCAATATGATTGTGGTGAACATACTTTTATTCAAGATGTACAGTCTTTACCAGCAGGACATATACTAAAAATTTCACTTAGTACAGATGGCTATAGTTTTTTACAACAATGTTATTGGCGTCCTGATCTTGGAAATATTTCTACATTAAGATTTGAAGATGCAGCAGAAAAGCTACGTGAATTATTTTTACACTCTGTACAAATGCATTTACGTTCTGATGTTCCTTTGGGCGTAGCACTTTCTGGTGGTATAGACTCTTCAGCAGTAACCTGTGCCATGCGTTATCTTGAGCCAGATATGGAATTAAACACTTTTAGTTTTATCGCTAAAAATTCTTCAGTATCTGAAGAGTACTGGACGAAACTTGTTGCTAAAGATGCACAAGTTGTTTTGCATACAGTGGAGGTTGAGCCTGAAGAGTTAGTTAGAGATATTGATAAGCTCATTTTTGCATTAGGTGAACCTTTTGGTTCAACGTCTATCTATGCTCAGTATAGAGTATTTCAGCTGGCTCATGAATGTGGTATAAAAGTTACACTAGATGGACAAGGTGCAGATGAATTATTAGCTGGATATCATGGTTATCAAGGTCCAAGGATAGCAACTTTGCTACGTGCTAGACAATGGAAAAAAGCCTTAGATTTTTATAAAGCAAGTAAGCAGTGGCCTGGACGGACAACAAAGTATATTGCTCAGCAAGTTGTAAGAGAGTTTGTTCCAAATTGGCTTGTTCCTTTAGCTTTAAACTGTGTAGGGCGGTCAGTTACTCCAGCATGGCTTGATATGGGATCTTTGTATAAAAAAGATATAGTAGCATTACGTGAAGACTTAAGAAGTAAGTTTTTTCCTAGTGGTGACTGTGTGCGTCAAACGCTTGCATATCAACTTATATGGAATGGTCTTCCACAACTTTTACGTCATGGAGACCGTAATTCTATGGTTCATTCTATAGAAAGTAGAGTTCCTTTTCTTACTCGTGAGATGGCAGAGTTTTGTCTTTCATTACCAGAAGAATATTTGATTGATATGCATGGATGTAGTAAGAGTATTTTTCGTGAAGCAATGAGAGGGATAGTACCTGATCCAGTTTTAGATAGACGTGAAAAAATAGGTTTTGCTACCCCTGAAAATGCATGGATTTCTATATTATCTAATTGGGTAGATGAAGTATTATATTCTGCAAAGAATATCCCATACTTATATATGGACAAAGTTTGTCGTGAGTGGCAAGATATTAAAAATGGAAAAAAAATGTTTGACTGGCGAGTGTGGCGTTGGATTTGTTATACTCGTTGGGTGCAACTTTTTACTATATCAGAATAATGAAAAAAGTTCTCTCTCTCATTGGAGCACGTCCACAGTTTGTTAAAGAAGCTTTAGTAGGATCTGTCGTTCGGAAACGGCAGGCATGGAAACATATATTGGTTCATTCTGGACAACATTATGACCTTAATATGTCGGATATTTTTTTTCAGGAACTAGGTATTCCCAAGCCAGATTATTATCTTGGGATAGGTTCAGGTAGTCATGGAACTATGACAGCAGCAGCTATTGTAGCTACGGAAGAGGTTTTGCTCAAAGAAAAACCAGACGCTCTTATGGTCTATGGTGATACAAATACCACACTTGCTGGAGCTTTGGCAGCAGTAAAATTACATATACCTGTTATTCATGTTGAGGCAGGCATACGTATGAAACCACAGAATATGCCAGAAGAGATAAATCGTGTTCTTACTGATCGCATTTCTTGTGTAATGTGTTGTTGTTCTGATTTAGGTAGAAGAAATCTTGCTCATGAGGGTTTGATACAAGGAGTTTTTGTAACTGGAGATGTAATGTATGATCTTTTTTGCTATGTACGTCCAAGTTTTAATCCAGCAAAGTATTGTGTAGCTCATGGTTTAAAACCAGAATGTTTTGTATTAGCTACATTGCATCGTGACTATAATGTTGATCATTTTTCTAGTTTAGAAGGGATTGTAGAAGGCTTACTTTATATTCAAAAGCAATATGGACAAACAGTTATTTGGCCTGTACATCCACGTACACATAAGCGTCTTATTGATTTTGGGCTTTTACATAGTGCAGAAAAACTTAAATTAGTTGAACCTTTAAGTTATAATGAACTTATGTCGTTGGTTTGTGCATCATCATTTGTGGTAACAGATTCTGGTGGATTGCAAAAAGAAGCTTATTTTGCCCAAAAGCGCAGTATTGTTGTAATGCCAGATACAGGGTGGCGTGAGCTTATTGAGTCTGGTTGGAATATTTTGACTGAGCCTACTGTTGAAAGTATGGTAGCTTCCATAAAATTTTTATTGGAACCAGCCAAGAAAGTTGTAGATTTGTATGGTGATGGTCATGCTGCTAACCATATTGTTGATGCAACACTTAAATTTCTTTGATATCAGGATAGGAAAATGTATACACCAATCATAGGAAGGAAAATAAAAATTGCCATTGTAGGCTGTGGACGTATTTCTAAAAATCATTTTGGTGCTATCGAGAAGCATACTGATAATTTGGAGTTAGTTGCTATATGCGATAATAATCCTGGTGTTCTTTCAGCACATAAGGAAAAATATGGTGTTGCTGCATATGAGGATTATAGTACTATGTTGTGTGAAAGTGATTGTGATATTGTATCCATTTGCACACCATCAGGTTTACATGCACAACAAGCCATATTAGCTAGTAAGCAAGGTAAGCATATAATGACTGAAAAACCTATGGCTACTCGTTGGAAAGATGGTTTAGAAATGGTCCGTGCTTGTGATGAAGCACATGTATACCTTTTTGTTATAAAGCAAAATCGTTGTAATGCTACTTTACAGATGCTTAAACAGGCTGTTGATGAGAAACGGTTTGGAAAAATTTATATGGTGCATCTGAATGTTTTTTGGACACGTCCTCAGGAATACTATGATTCTTCTAAATGGCGTGGTACTTGGGAAATGGATGGTGGTGCATTTATGAACCAAGCAAGTCATTATGTTGATTTGTTAGAGTGGATTATTGGGCCTATTGAGGATATTCAAGCTATGACTGGTACTTTAGCTCGAGATATTCAAGTGGAAGATACTGGAGTGCTTAATGTACGTTGGCGTTCTGGTGCATTAGGTTCTATGGCTGTGACAATGCTTACGTACCCTAAAAATCTAGAAGGCTCTATCACTATTATTGGTGAAAAAGGGACAGTACGTATAGCTGGTGTGGCTGTTAACGATATTCAGATTTGGGATTTTTCTGAACACAAAGCATATGATGCCAAAATTAAAGAGGCTAATTATGAAACAGATTCAGTATATGGCTTTGGTCATCCTCTTTATTTTAATAATGTGATTAATGTACTACGTGGTGAAGCTAAGCCAGAAACTGATGGTCGTGAAGGTTTAAAGTCGCTTGAAACACTTATTGCAGCATATCGTAGTGCACGTGATAACAAAACTATTTCTTTGCCACTAGAATACTAGAGAAGAGATAATTGCAACTCCTATTTTGTATAAAACAGTTTGTATAAGTAGTTTGTAAATAGTTCTACTAGTAATTATTTATTAGCTTGTATGCATGTAGTAAACATGTCTTTGTTTAAGTTATTTTAGCTATATATAATAGATAGTTCTTATTTTTTAGTATCTTTTAAATATGATAAATTTTCTAATATAAAGAAAGATAAAATGGTATTTATAGGTGCTTACAAGTAACAAAATAAAGATTAAGGTTTTTTTGTGGCTGCACTATAATTATTTTTTCAATATGGTATGTCATGAATATAGTACTCCTTAGTAATCATTGGTATTTTTCACCACGTCAAGCAGGATTTCATCATTTAGCTCATGCTTTCCATTCACAGGGACACCATGTTGTATTTGTAACAGTTGGTCTTTCATGGATTTCATATCTTCGCCGTGACTATCGTACACGCTATAAGGGGTTGTGGAACTCTCGAAATAAGTTACAGCAAGTAAAAGAAAATTTTTTGAGTTATGTACACTTTACACCACTACATCCACATACACTTTTGATTTCTATGTTAGATACTTTTTTTTCAAAGTATATGAATAAATACGATTCTTATCCTTTTGGTGATTTGGAAAAGTATATACAAAAAAGTGATGTTATCATTTATGAGAGTAGTGTAGCTTTATTTTTATTTCGTCGTTGCAGTGAATTGGCACAAGATGCTCGTCATATTTATCGTGTATCTGATGACATTGCTATTTTACGTTCAACACCAGAATGTATGATAAAATTAGAAAAAGAAATAGCTCCTGCTTTTGATCTTATTTCAGTACCTTGTTCTTACTTACAAAAAAAATTTTTGGGTTTATCTAATGTAGGTTTACATCTTCATGGACTGAATACAGAAGTTTTTAAAAACATAGATAAAAACCCTTATACACAGGGTACAAAAAACGTTGTTTTTGTGGGTAGTTCACATTTTGATGCAGAAAGTATCTATTTAATGGCATTACAAAATAGACAGATATTTTTTCATATTATAGGGAATGTCCATGCTCCATTTTTTTTATCTAAGTTATTTAATGTATGTACCTATGGTGAGCTGCCTTTTATCAAGACAGTTCCCTATATTTATTTTGCCGATGTAGGGTTACAGACAATAAAATTTTCTCCACAGATTTTTTCAATGACGGATTCTCTTAAGGTTATACAGTATCGATACTGTGGTTTACCTATTGTGAGCCCTGAATTTTTAGATTTGCAACATGAGGGAGTCTTTTTTTATAAGCCTGGAGATAGAGCTTCATGTTCAAAAGCTTTACAAAAAGCACTACTTAGTGGGAAAAATTTTGGACGCTCTGTTGGAGTACACACATGGAGTGAAGTTTCTATTGATATTTTGAATTCTGCAGGGATCTATTAAATATCAGGTATAAAATTAAAAATAGTTATTGCATAAAAAGAGAAAATTGAGAGTATATACTATAGAAATTTATTTTAGCTATAGATAAATAAGTGTATCCCTTTAATGAAAAAGGTATTCTATATTTACCATGGTATTATAGTTTGGTTGCGGGGGCCGGATTTGAACCGACGACCTTCGGGTTATGAGCCCGACGAGCTACCATGCTGCTCCACCCCGCGTCGTCATTAATCGTTATGAATTATAGTGAAATATTTTAAGTGTCAATGGGTTTTTTCACTATTTATGGATTATTGAAAGATGTAGATACTTTTTAAGAATATTCTTCTTGGTTAGATAACTACTGCTATTTTTTACAGTCACAATTTTTCATTTCTTCTGGATCTGTTTTACAGCAAGTAGTTATAGGACCATATGTAATTTCACCAGTTCCAGTATTTATATTTGCTTGTATTTTTTCTCCCTCTGGAGTTTGAACAACAGTAGTTTTTGTGGCAGCATAGTCTGGTATAATATTTTTATTTTTGCAGCATGTAGATGATGACATAATTATCTCCTAGTTTATTAATTATATCTAAATATAGATTTTTGGCAATGAATATATTTTTATATAATAAAAAATTAAGTTTTCAGTTTTAAGTACATAACTTATAAATATTTAAATATGAAAATATTTTTTTTGTTCAACTTTAATTTTGTATTATATTCATAATATTATTTTAAAGGATATACTTATTAAGTCCAATAAGTTTTAGTACTGTATTTTGCTATAACAACTAAATAGTTACTATTCATATTGTTTAAAAATACCAGAACTATATTGATTTAAAGCTATTCTAATCCATTAGAGATGATAGAATCATAAAAGAGAAAACATAAGAGATAATTAATCTTTGTTATAGAAAAATTATTTTATAAGAAGACTATAATTCATTACTGGTAGATAAAGAAGATTAAAGTTCATTTTTCTAACTAAAAATAAGATTCAGTGTTCTATGCTATAGCAAAGAATGCATTTTATAAGTCTGTTATTGTTAGTAGGCATTTATTTACAGATTTGAGCAACACAATGTAGTAGTAAAAATATGAACAAAGCATATGCTGAACATATTTAGTCATCAGCAATAGGGTTTAGATTTAATAATTAGAACAAAACCCTAAATTATTGTTAGACATAAAAACTATGTAAGCCATTTTGATTGAGCTAAATTAAAAAAGTGGCTTAAATTTTCTGATGTAGTAGAAATAACAAAGAGAAAAAATATTTTAACAATAAGTATATATAGCTATTAATTATACTACACCATGTTCATTAATTGTTTTATAGCTATTATCATTTTTAGGTGGAGTATATTGTTGTATATCACCAAAGGCAAGGAGAATTGGGCTAGCAACAAATATAGAAGACAATGTGCCTATAACAATGCCTATAAACATCGTTAGTGCAAAATCATGTATTACATTACCACCTAATAGAAGTAAGCTTAATACAGTTACAAGTGTAGTAGTAGATGTCATAATTGTACGGCCTAACGTTTGGTTAATACTAGTATTAATAATTTCTGTAAGGGATTGATGGCAAGTATTATTTTGTAGATTTTCACGTATTCTATCATACACAATAATTGTGTCATTGAGTGAGTATCCAATAAGTGTAAGAAGTGCAGCTATTATATTAAGATCAAATTCTTTATTCATAATAGTTAGTAAACCAATTGTTATAAATATATCATATAGAAGGCTAATAATAGCACCAAGTGCAAAATTTAATTTAAATTTCCAGCTAAGGAGTATTGTTACAAAAAGGGCTATAATAACCCTAGAGACTATACTCATGCCTAAGATACCCATTAAATACATAGTACTACCTAAAACAATAGCCATAGTGGCAGAAATCATCCAACGATATTCAAACCTTCCAGAAATATAGACTGTAATAAGAAGTATGGCATAATAGAGTGCTTCAAGAGCAGAATTGCGTAAGTCTGATCCAACTTTAGGTCCAACCATTTCTAGTTTTTGGATTGTTATAACATTATTAGTATGTGATTTATGTAATGCTTGTGTTATTTGTGTTTTTATTTTTTCAGCAGATTCTTCTAATAAAGAAAATCGGATAAGATATGTTTTTTTATCTTCACCAAATTGTTGAATTGTAAGACCAGGAAGATCAAGGACTGATAGCGAATTTTTTATAGTAGTATCTTCTATTGGTTGCTCAAAATATACTTGAACAAGTGTTCCTCCAGAAAAGTCAACACCTAAAGAGATCCCACCATTAATAGCCATAAAAATAAGGCTAAGTGCAATAATAATACAAGAGATAATGTATGTAAAATAACGTTTCCCAACAAAGTTAATATGTGTTTGTTTCTGAAATAATTCGATTGTCATAATAATATTCCTAAACACTTAAGGTAGTTTTTGTATCTTTACGTAACCATATGGTAAAAACTGTCTGTGAAACAAAGACTGCTGTAAACATAGAGGCAATAATTCCTAAAGTAAGTGTTACTGCAAAACCTCGGATAGGCCCTGTTCCAAATTGATAAAGGATAGCTGCAGCAATAATCGTTGTAATATTTGAGTCCATTATTGAGATGCTTGCACGTTCAAAGCCTGCCATGACAGCTTTAAGTGGACGGAGCCCTTTACGTAGTTCTTCCCGAATACGTTCAAAGATAAGTACATTTGCATCTACAGACATACCTATAGTAAGGACAATACCAGCAATTCCAGGTAGTGTAAGTGTTGCACCAAAAGCTGCCAAACCACCTAGTAATATTATAACAGTAAAGAAGAGCATGATATCTGCAAGTAGACCTGAAATTCCATAGTAAAGAGGCATAATAATAAGGACAGCTAAGCCACCAACTATGGCTGCTATTATACCTTTTTCAATAGATTCTTCTCCAAGAGATGGGCCAACAGCCCTTTCTTCAAGAATTGTAACAGGGGCAGGTAGTGATCCTGCTCGAAGGACAATAGCAAGGTCCTGTGCTTCTGAGAGACTAAAGTTTCCAGAAATACTGGCATGTCCACCAGAAATACGTTCTTGTATTACTGGTGCACTATATACTTTTTCATCTAGAACTATAGCCATACGTTTTTTTATATGTTCTTCTGTAATTCTTTCGAACATAGCTGAACCACGTGCATTAAATGTAATAGAAACAGATGCATTTCCATTATTATCAAAATTAGGATGTGCATTAGAGATATCTTGTCCAGTCATAACAGGATCTTTATTGAGAGGTATAAGAATTTCTCTG
Source organism: uncultured Lawsonia sp. (assembly GCA_964369665.1). GTDB lineage: Bacteria > Desulfobacterota > Desulfovibrionia > Desulfovibrionales > Desulfovibrionaceae > Bilophila. The sequence goes on from CAYJFS010000001.1 coordinate 13,465, forward strand.
GTGGTACCATCAGGTTGATGAATGATTTGTGTAAATAAACGTACACCTGGTGAGAGAGGTTTATCTTTTTGTAGGTCATCTCTTACAATATGAAAAGTAAGCTGAGCTGTTTGTCCAATAAGTTGTATTGCACGTGTTGACTCAGTGAGTCCAGGTAGTTGAATCTGTATTCTAAAGTTACTTTGTTTACGAATATCAGGTTCTAATACACCAAATTGGTCAATACGATTACGTATAGTACGTATGGCTTGATCAAGAGCCATTTCTTCAATAGTTTCTTTGTATTTTGGTGTAAAAGTTGCAAAAAATGTATATCCATTTGTATCAGAAGTTAAAGGTTCTGAAGTAAGAAGTTGAGGATAATTATTTTTAAGAATTTCTTGTAATTTATTTTTATTTTTTGTGTGAGGTAATATAAAAGTAAGTTTTTCGTCTGGAGTAAGTTGTACACGCAGAAGCATGATTCCATTTTTAATACAGGTATCTTTAAGTTCTTGGCCAGTATGGATAAGGGCATTAGAAACAGCTTTATTTATTTCTACACCAAGAGAAAGGTGTATACCCCCTTTAAGGTCAAGGCCAAGGTTGATTTTTGAATCAGGTAAAAATTGTTGCATTGCTGAATTTTCAATAGTAGGCATACTTGGAAGAATATATAGTACACTTATAAAGAGGACAAAAAGCGAAAGAATAATTCGCCAACAAAGTAGTTTCATGAGATACCTTTAGTTGGTCTGTTATTTTAATTTTTATAAATGGTTTTTATACAATTAAGTATATAGTAGGATAAAAAAAACATAATTTAGATTAAAAAGATAATTTTTCTAAAAAAGTTTATTTTTTATTGTTAGTTTTACTGTCTACTAATCCAACAACATATGCTCGGTTTATTTTTACATTTGTACTTCCAAGATCAAGTGTAATTGTATCTCCATCAATTTCAGTAATAGTTCCAATAAGTCCTCCAGTATTAAGGATAACATCTCCTTTTTTTAGTGCTTCAAGCATAGACTTATGTTGTTTTGTACGTTTTTGTTGTGGTCGTATAAGTAGGAAATAAAAAATAGCTAGCATTGCAATAAGTGGAATAAATTGCATGAAAATATCGTTTGGTGAGCTTGTTTGTGCTTCTGTTGAACCTATAGCATGTGCAATAGAAATAAGCATAAGATCTCCTCTGTAATTCTGTAGGAAAAAGTAAAGAAATTTTTATATATATCATATTGTCATAGTAGTAAATATATATTCAGAGATTTCTATTATGATAGTGTATTTCTGATAAAAATATAATTAACAATGTATAGTATTTATGATTTTATTTATAAGTAATATTACATTCTTTGAGTAAAAATAGTAAAAATAGTAAGAATTTTTATTTGTATTTAGATATCATGAATCAAAGAGCTTATTTTATAAATTTTGTATAAAATTTATTGAAAAGTACTACTTTGTTCATGATTACTTTTTTATAAAAAGTCATATGTGTATTACTAAAATATTCATCTGAGGATATTTTTTATTCATGATCTCTCTTGACAGTTTAATGGTTTCACAATATTGCCAAATAGAGCTTTAAAGTTTTTATAAAATAAAAGGTTATTTTGAGGGATATCAGATGGAAGCCAAGTCTGGCATAATAAAGATAATAGGGGATATAACACCTTATTCTGGAACAGAGGAAAGTAGAGTAAGTATTCTTGATGGAGAAAAGGAATATAGGGTTGTTCCACGTGGGGCAGGTGTTGATCTTGTAGATCATATTAGTGCAACTGTTGAGGTAGAAGGGATCATTAAAGAGGATATTGAAGGGGAAAGTAGTATACAAGTACGTTCATATCGATTGTTAGATGCGTTTGATAATAGTTGGTATGAAGATGATGGTTAAGAATATTTATTGATCTATTTTTACATATTGGTTTATCTTTTGAAGAAAGGGCTCTAATTTTTGAGCCCTTTTAAATAGATTTTTTATGTTTTTTATAGGTGTATAAGTTCAATACAGATATAAAATTAATATAAACATTGGATTACCAATGTATAGTGTATTTTTTATACTTGTTATTGATTAAGCATTTTAACAACATGATCAAGATCTTTGTCTCCACGTCCAGAGAGGCATACAAGTAATGTAGTGTCTTTTGTGAGTGTTGGTGCTATATGTAGTGCATATGCTAGTGCATGTGATGATTCTAGAGCTGGGATAATGCCTTCAGAGTATGAAAGCATAAGTAAAGCATCTATGGCTTCTTTGTCGGAAATAGTAACATATTCTGCACGTCCTATGTCTTTAAGCATACAGTGTTCTGGACCAACACCTGGATAATCAAGCCCAGCAGAAATGGAGTAGACTGGTGCAGCATTGCCCTTTTCATCTTGTAGCAGGTATGATTTAAATCCATGTAGTATGCCTTTTGTTCCAAGACAAAGTGTTGCAGCATGCATACCAAGTTTTAGATCTGTGCCTCCTGGTTCTACACCTACAAGATGTACACTTTCATCATTTAAAAATCCAGAAAACAGACCTATGGCATTAGAGCCTCCACCTATGCAGGCAATAGAATAGTTAGGCAACCCACCAAGTTTGTTCAAGACATTGTTTTCTAGCTTCTATTCCAATAATTGATTGAAAATGACGTACCATTGAAGGGTAGGGATGAGGACCTACAGCTGATCCAAGGACATAAAACATACTTGGATTATGTATAAAGCATTCAAGAGCTTCGTCCACAGCTTCTTTCAGTGTGCGTTGCCCTTTCAGAACTGGTCGAACTTCTGCACCCATCATGCGCATGCGCATAACATTGAGTGATTGACGTTTTGTGTCCTCTTCCCCCATATATATTACACATTCCATTCCAAAGAGTGCTGCTGTAGCTGCTGTAGCCACTCCATGCTGGCCTGCACCTGTCTCAGCTACTAGAGTTTTTTTCCCCATGTGTTTGGCCAAAAGGACCTGTCCTAATGTGTTGTTAATTTTGTGTGCTCCAAGATGATTAAGATCTTCACGTTTAAGATAAATGTGTGCGCCACCAAGTTTTTTGCTTAAATTTTTGCAATAGAAGATTGGTGAAGGACGGCCACAATAGTTGGCATATAATTCATTCAATTCAGTATTGAATGGTTCATTATTACGAAAATAGGTAAATGCTTTGCTGACTTTGTTTAAGCATATTTTTAGAGGTTCAGGTACATATTGCCCACCATATTCTCCATAATAACCAGTAAAAAATGCTTGCTCTGAGGCTGAGGCTGCTTGATGTGCAATTTGAGCCTTTTTATCCAAGGAATGTGTGTTGGTGGGGAATTTATTGCAGGAAGAGGTAATTGTATTTGAAAATTTCATAAAAGTATTCCTTTTGTGTAATCCAGCCTTCAGTTTTAAATAAAAAAAAACACAGCCAGATATCCAGCCGTGGTTTTGATAGTAATATTTTAATATAATTTATTATTAATGCACTACAACACGGCTTCTTTAAAGAAGCCACCACCATATAGAATAAATGTTAGATTGTTGTATAGACATAACAATTTACAAGTAAGAAAACTCTCTATTATTGTCAATAGTGTTGAAGTATTTTTATGTTAGAAAATTTTATCAGTGCATTTTAGAAATAGTTTTAAAGTTTGTATAAACAAAAGTTTTAGCATACAAACATTTTAAACATACAGAAAGGTGTAGTATTTTTACATTTATAGATTAACTCAGTTATATGTAACAATGTAAATTTATTTTAGAATAATATTTTTATATATTTTTTATCTATATGCATAATAAGATTTATATAGGATACTTCTTTAGTATTTGGTTATAGTTATGGTAGGAAAATTTTTATTGGTGTTAGAATAACATTTTCAATAATATTGAGTGTATCAATACCTAAAGTTCCAAGTGTTCCAAGAATAAAGCTTGTAGTATTTACTGTATATTGAGGGTTGCTTAAGTCACCAAAATAGTGGATAGGTATTGGATGAGGAATGCTATTTGTATCAAAAGTAATATTATAATCAATAGTCCACTTAGGAAAGTCAATAGAACCTGAACCTTTTATTGCAAGTCCTGGTCCTGTAAGTGTAGCTTCCTCTGTTATAAGAATACCTTTATTAATAATACCATCAGAACTTAATATACTAAATTTTCGAGTTGCTTTAGCTGTTTTTCTTTTAAAGATACCATCTTGAATAATCAGCCTTAATGTTCCTTGTGCATTTTCAATAAGATCTTTTTTAGAAGATCCAGTTGTTTTTAAGTCAAGGCTAAGTACAGCTAAACCAGATATAATATATGGTTGATCATGTTTTTGGGTTAGATTTAGCATGTCTATATTTTTTGAGATATAATGGACATTAATAGCTGCACTTCCATCTTCTAAAGCTTTAATCGTGATACTTGCATTCGTAGGACCTTCATAAAAAGATGTAGTAATTGGTGTTAGAGATAGTATGCCTTCCTTAAGATTAACTGGTATAGTCAGTTCTTTATATTTAAATAAATTATAACTGAAATCTTTTATTTTTATGGTTCCCTCAATGTTAGCATGTTTAAGAAGTTCTATGGACCAAGGCGTTTTTATATTTATATTATGGCTGTGGCTATTGGTTAAATATTTTTCTAGATTCAATGATTCAATATTTAGCTCCCCTTTCATTGCTAGAGGTGTTGTTTTTAGTACATCAAGAGAGAAGTTAAATGATGTATGACCAATTGTTCCGTAGGTATCAGAAATTTGAATTGTTGCTGGGGAAATAGAAAAATTTCCTTTTAGGTCCGCATGCTGTATTTTTTGAATATTTATAGTTGGAGCATATCCAAGTTGAGTAAGGACTTTTGAAGGCTCACTTGTTGTAATATTTAATGATCCATCAAATGTAGATTTATTATTTATATGAATAGTTCCAGAAAACTGTGTTGTTTTCTTGGGATTACTAAAATTTGTAAAAGTAAAGAGCATACTGTTAAGATCAAAAGACAGGTTCCCATTCATTTGTAGTACTGGTGTATTAGGTTTAGAAAATGTCATACAAGATGGAATATTATTTGCTTGGTTAGGTAACCATGTCTGTGTAGAAAAGAATAAAGGACCATTCATAGTTAATGAAACATTATATGTAGGTGAAAGAAGAGCAATGTTCCAATGGCCATCATATATCGTATTGTGTAGTGGTTTTTCAGAAGATATTTCTGTACCTATCCCTGTAGTTGTACAATTTATATAGAGGTGAGAAAAGGGCGTGTTTTCTTCATTAAGAGGTCCTAATACGCCATTTTTTATATGGAGGTTTATTGTACTGTTAAGGTTTGATAAAAATTTTTTTATAGGCTGCTCTTTTTTCCCATGAAGAGTGATAGTACCATTTACGACACCACTTAATGGATATTTTGTTATAAGCTCCATAGGTTTTTTTAGTTGTATGTTAATAAAATTCATAGAGATAGTGTACATATTGGTATCAGAAATAGTAAGTGAAGAGGTAAGGCTTCCATTATAAAAATTTTTATAGTTTGCTGTTAGTTTTATGTTGTTTCCGTCAGGTTGAATAGAAAAAAAGAAGTCTTTACCTTGGAAATTCCAAAAATATGCGTTTTTAGCATGAATATGAATATCATAGTGTATAGATGTATTTTTTGAAGTATCTTTTAAAGGTACAATAGGCACTGTTTTTTGTTTTTCTTGTATTTGAGCATACTGTGTAGGTTTTGTTCCTTTTATTTCTGGAAAAATATGGTTTATATCTAATGTATCTGTTTTAAGATCAATTTTTATATTAGGTTGAGATATGTCGGCAATTTCACCTGTTCCATAAAGTTTGGCATCTAGTAGTTTTATATAGAGCTCTTTTGCATATATTTTCTGTGGTGTGGTTGAAAGCTGTATCATTCCAGATAAATGCTTTAGAGCATTTTGTAGCCCATTAGGCAGCTCTTGAGCAAAATCAAAGAAATCTAGAAGGTTTAATTTTTTTATTTGTACAGTTCCATCAAATAAAATATTTTTTAGTTTTGTATAGTTTTTTACTGTTCCATAAAAATAACAGTTACTAGTATCAAGTTTCAATTGAGCTTTATGAATAGAGATTTCAGGGAAGTCTTTATTAGGCTTAGTAAATTCAACAGAAAAAGGAAGATATAGTTTTGTTAATATAGGAGCATTATTTAGACAAACATGTCCGTCAGCTTCTATTTGACCCTTTATTAAAAGGGTATTATTAGGCATTGTTTGAATAGTCGTAGTATTGCTTGTTATCATGAGCTCATGAAGCTTATCTATAGAAATCAATGTTGAAAATTCAAAGTTGGTTGCACCAAAATTTGTAATCCATTTATAAATATCAAGAGTGTAGTTATCTGTATCTAGTGGAAGTGGTGTTAGTTGAAGATTTTTTATATGTATGTGGGTATTTTTTATTGAGCAAGTTAAGTTTGAGAGCTGTTTTTTTAAAGTTGTAGGTAATAGATTATTACAGTCTATATTTGCTATGTTTAATGTAATGTTTGTTATATTTTGTGGGGAAAGATGGAAATTACAATTAAAGTCTGAAATATCAAGGAGTGCTTTGTTTTTTTCGTATACAAGTAGTGTTCCATTTTTAATAGAGATGTCAACACCTGATAGGTAATTGAGTGATGTATTAATAATATCTGATGTAAGGTTAAGGTAATTTATAGGTACAGTAGAGCTTCTTAATGTTATAAGAGGATTAATTATTTGTATGGAAGAAAAATTTATTTTACCTTTAATAAGTTGGGAGATATCGGGTGCTATAAAACATTTTTTAAAGTAAAAAGTATCGTTATGAATAGTTTCTATAATAATATTTTTTAGACGAATTTTAGGTAAAGGTGAAAAGACAAGTCTAAAAGATTCAATGGAGATAGTTATATCTTTAAATTCTTTTGAGAGACGATTTGTAATTTCGTGTGTAACTTGTTGAGGGTGTTTGTGTATAACATATGCAGCAATACCAAATAGAAGAATACTCCCCCAGATAGCTAGTCCTATTATTCCTAAAAATAAAGATTTCATACTAAATAATATAATAAATAAGTTATATGGAATTAAAATAGTTATTTCTATGTATTAAAAGTATGTATCTCTTTTAAATCAAAATATACAATAGTTCCACTAACGGTTAAGGTGATACTTTTTTGCACAAGGTTCATATAGTGTTGAATTTGTTTTTTGTGTTTTGCTAATGGCTCGCCTGTTTTATATTCAATAATTGAACATTGTTTACTATCATTAACAATAAGATCTACTCTATAGATATTATTGTTATTATCAAGTAATGATTGTTCAGGAGTTCCAAATTTTATCCAATATGGAGTTTGTGGCAACTCAATATACCATGTTAACATTTCTATGAACTCTGATTCAATAAGGGTATATTGTTTGGTTGGTAAAGGTAAGGGAAAATCTTTTATTCCATGTTTAACAGCGGTGGTAGCATCATGCTTTGAGTTTCCTGATAACTGCAAATATTGTAGGCAGTAATGTAAAAGTATACCTCTTCTTTTATTTGTAAAAGAGCGTTCATGAACTGGATTTCTAAATATGCGTAGTTGTGGAAGCCAATGCATAGGTTTCCATAGATCAGATGCATAAGGTAAATTTTGTGAGCTTATGTGTACTTTGGATGAATGTGTTGCATCTAGTTTTTGTTGATTTGTTGAATATGATTTTTTCCCTGCTTCGTATATGTCTTTATCTTTTGTTAAGTAGTCTTCTAATAGAGGGCGTATAGCTTCAGAGAATGTAGATTTTTTTGTAGATGTTAGTATTGGGTATAGCTCTTCTTCTGCTCTTGTCCATGCTACATATAAAAGATGTAAACTCTCCTGAGCTTTTTTTGCATAGTCTTTATAGTACTCTTTACCTATAGCTTTAGAACTTTTTGTAAGAATTTCTAAACCATCAACATTTATTTGAAGAAATTTTTCATTTGGTTTAGTGGAAAAATCATGCCATGGAATAATAACAACAGGGAACTGCAGCCCTTTAGACTTGTGGATAGTCATAACTCTAACAGCATTAAGATGTTCTGGCATAGGTGTTTTTTCTTCATGTTTATATTGTTCCCAGTGATTAAGAAAACTGGAAATAGAACTAAAACCTTGAACATTTGCCATATGGAGAACCTCAAGAAATCTTCTTACAAAAGGCATTTCTTTAGGGAAACGCTTATGAACTTCAAAGTAGATGATTGCTTCTTGAATAGTATCATATGGAGTTAATAGACCTGCTCTAGTATGAAAAGGAGCAAGCCACTGTTCCCAGATAGAAGGAAAAGAATGTTTAAAGGCAATATAGAGTGGTTGGGATTTTTTAGATTTGTTACGAGTACATATCCATTCGTTAAGCTGTTGTTGTGTAAGATCAATTAGAGAAGAAAGTAATGTTCCACCTGTAATAATAGTCCAGAAGGCAAGATCATTTTTTGGTGTATCTAGAAATTGTAGTAAAGCAGTAAGTTGAGTAATAAGTGGGTGCTCAGAAAGTAAAAAACTATTTTCTGTAATCACAGCAATACCAATACCCATAAGCCATTGTGCTACTTGTGTTGCTTTGGCGTTTGTTCGTACAAGAATAGTGATATCTCCTAGTGGTCGACGGCTGGATACTTCTTGAATAATATGGACAAGTTTTTTTTGTACCAAGATATCTATCTCTGATGTAGATGTTTCTTTTATATGTTGTATAAGGATGTAGCCTTCAGTTTTATCTGGAGATATTGATTGACCTGAATCTTTAAATGTTTTTATTAAAATAGGTACTTCATCTTTTAGCACAAGACTTTTGATTTCTTGTGGAGTATTTTTAGGCAATAGAGATGAAAGAATCGTTGTTGCAGTGTGTTGTGAAGCAAGTTTATTAAAAATTGTATTATTAGTTGTGACAATAATTCTTGAGCTTCTCCAGTTTGTAGGGAGCATATCAATTTGTGGACATGGAGCAATTGCTTTTAGTGTTGAATCATCAGTAATTTTGTCAAAGAGTGTAGTATCTCCATTACGCCAACCATAAATAGCTTGTTTAACATCACCAACCCAAGTAAGTGAACCTCCTTGTGAGAGAGCTTCTATAATTAAAGGGTGTATTGCTGCCCATTGTTCTTTACTGGTATCTTGGAATTCATCAATAAGGATCTGGCGTAGATTTGTTCCTAGTTTGCAAAAAGTTCCAGATACGCCATATGGTCCAGAAATGGCTTTTTGGACAAGAGATGGAATAAGCTCTGCAGGAAGGATTTTTTGTTTCCAGAAAAAGCTGAATAGATGTTTATGGACTTCTTGTGATAACTTAACATAGGGCATTATAGATAAGGCATCTTTTAATAGTTTGCCTTGTGTTTTTAATTGATCAATAGAGGCATACATATTCTCATAGAGGTTGTAAATATTTTGACTTGCAGTAGCTTGATTGGATTGTAAGAGGCAGTCATCAAGTGAGCTTTTTTGGCTCATTTTTGATTTTGGAGGGAGCACGTTTAATGGGTTGTGTATACATTTTTCAAGAAAATTAAGAAAGGTTTTATGTACTAAGAGTTCTTCATTTTCAATGCAATACATAAGTTCTGTAGCATAATTTTTTAAATTTACCGTGTATGTGTTAAGCTTTTCTGCAATAGCTTTTGATGTTGTTAGTGGAGTAGTATTAAACATGAGTGGAAAAATAGTGGAAAGTATAGTTTTCCTAAGCATTGATCCCATCATGAACTTAGTATACCCATGGTGAAAAAATACATTTGTACATGTTTCATAAAGAATTTCATAAAGTTCTTTATTATATTTTGTTTGTTCTAATAGAGCATCCAAAAGAGGTAATAAAGCTTTTTGAGTAGAAAAAATGGGTTGAAAATCAGGTGGGAGATGTAGTTCTAGTGCTGTTAGTCGAATAATCATATGTAGTAAACTATCAATTGTACGAATATTGAGAGCACTATAATTTTTTAATAAAATAGTTAACCAGTAAGAAGCTTGTTGTTTTGTCCAGTTTGGTATGGCATTGGGTAGTCCAAGAGCTGTATCTTTAAGGCGATGTATTACTCGCTCTTTCATCTCTGTCGCAGCTCTATTTGTAAATGTTATAGCTAAGATACCTGACCAGGAATATTGATAATATGAAGTTTGTGTTTCTTCTATAGATGTGTTGGATGCTTGTGCAAGAAAAGAAAGGAAACTTGAGGTGAGTTCATATGTTTTCCCTGATCCTGCTGATGCACGTATTTGTCGGAGTAGTGGTGTTTGTTGGTTATGCATAATATATTATGTATTGCAAGATGGAAGCATTCCAGCAATAGAGCCTTGGCCTGTATATTCCAGCACTGATTGCCATAATCCTGAATAGATATCAAGTTTTCTTCTTTTTTTTATAACAATATTAAGGGGTATATGTACAAAGGTATCCATAATATTTGCTATAACCATATTGGTTTTTCCAGCCATTGCTGCATGTACTGCATGTTGCCCAAGAAAACCACAATATATCTTGTCATTAGTATTAGCAGGAATAGATCGAATAAGATAACTAGGATCAATATATTTTATTTGGATAGGTATATTTTTTCCCATGAAATATGTTTTAATAGTATTTTTTAGAAAGATACCAATATCACCTAGAATAAGGTTACCAGAGATATCTTTTTGATTTTGAACTTCGTTGAGTAGGTGCTGTCCTGCACCTTCTGCTACAACAACAACAGCATGAGATTTTGTTACAAGTCTTTTTTCAAGTGCAGCAAGAAAACCATCATCACCATAGAGTTGAAATGGTGCTTCAGGAATAAGAACAAAGTTTGCTTCTCTTAATGCTAAAGCTGCTTGGACAGCAATAAAACCTGATTCCCTGCCCATAAGTTTCACTATACCTATGCCATTTTTTACACATATTGCCTCTACATGAGCACATCCAATGGCTTCAGTAGCTTTTTCTACAGCAGTATCAAACCCAAAAGATTTAGGCACAAAACTGATGTCATTATCAATAGTTTTAGGGATGCCTATAATTGAAATAGGAAGGTTTCTTTTTTGTAATTCTTTATAAATAGTATTTGCAGCTCTCATAGATCCATCACCCCCAATAACAAAGAGTATATTAATATGAAATCTTTCTAGAGTATCTACAATATCTTTGGGGGTTTGTGGACCACGTGATGATCCTAGTAGTGATCCACCAAAACGATGTATCTGTGCAACATTTTTAGGTGTTAAATGGATAGGGGTATGGTTATATTGAGGTATAAATCCTTCTAAACCATATGGTATTCCTAAAATTGAGTGAATGCCATAGGCATCAAAAGCCTCAAAAACAATGGCTCTAATAACATCATTGATACCAGGACAAAGGCCACCACATGTAACAATTGCACAACATGTTTTTTGTGGATTAAAATATATGTAAGGAGAAGGTCCAGCAGTTTCAAGTAATAAAGGTTTCTTTTCTTCTATTTTATCCAGATAGTCATGATCTATATGGAGGCAGATGTGAGGATTTTGTATTATATTACAATATTGGAGTGGTGATAGTATCTTTGCTTTTCCAAGCATTGTGATAGGTAGGTTATGCATATTTTGTGAATGGTGTATAGTTTTATCCAAAATAATTTTATCTACCTTAAAATATTGGGTTTGCTAAAAACACAGTTTATCATAAATAAACAAACAAAGCTATTCTGGTATAGAAAGCTTTTCTTGTGCAAAATGACTAATGATAATACTCCCTGCCTGAGCAACATTAAGAGAATTTATATTTCTTAGCATAGGAATATGGAGCATTGTATGACATCTATTACGAAGTTGTAAGCGAGTTCCATTTGCTTCATTACCAAGAATAAGAATAGCTGGCATAATTAATTGTGTTTTAAAAATATTTTGACTTGTTGTATCTGTAGCAATAGTTGATCCATAAATATGAAAACCATAATTATTTGCTTTATCTAGGGTTTGTGAAAGATTTGTTACTTTAGCTATAGGTAGTTGTTCTAAAGCACCACCAGCAGCTTTTCTTGCTCCATGACCAAGAAAAGCACAGTTATGTTTAGGGATAATGATACCTGCACCACCAAAAGCATAGAGTGTTCGAATAAGTGTTCCTGCATTACCAGGATCTTGTATTTGATCAAACATGAGAATAAGAGGGAGAGGTGCATGAGGTAATAAGGTAAAAATTTTTTCCATGTCTACAAACCCAGCATTAAATAGTCGAGCTACAACGCCTTGATGATTTGTGGAACATAGTTGATCAAGTTTATGGGAACTCATAAAGATAAATTGTATTTTGGCTTGACGACAAAGGAGAAGAATTTTTTCCAGTTTTTTTACATGAAGTTTTTTATGTAAAAAAATACGATCAATTTTTTGTGGCTTTTGTTCAAGGAGCTCTAAAACAGGTTTTATTCCAGAAAGTAAAGAGGTATTTGAGGAAATATCTAGAAAATTGTTAGAATTAGGGGGTTGCATCTAAATACCTTGTTTTGTATACCTATAGCTTAGGTATTAATAGGCGTTATTTTTGTTATGATTGTAGTTTTTATACTATAATTTAGAACATAATAATTTTGGAAAGTATAATATAGTGTATTTTTAATGTATAGCTATATTGTGTTATTCTTAAGTAAGATAATTTTTAATTGATTTTATATAAGGTCGCAATAGTGTATTATTTTAATTTTATTCTGTTGATCCCTTATTTTTTTTTAGTAAAGATAATAAGAATACAACTATATTGTTATAGTATAGTTGTATTTTCATTACTAGTAATACTTACAACAGGTTGTGGAAGTAAAAGCTTTAAAAGTTTAGGTGGCCATGCTTCAGATGCTTATGTAGCAGAAAAAGAAGAATCAGTTTTTTTACCAAAAGATGACGGAAAACCTTTAACAAAAGATGAGCTTAAAGCTTTAAATTCTCAAGGTTTGATAGATAAAAAGATTTCACAACATGATTTGCACGATATAATCCTACACTTTAAAAAATATGTTCGTTATGAACGAATTACTATTGAGAAAAATATAGAGCGTGCTAGTAAATATTTAGCTTACATTTTTGAAGAACTTCGTAAAGAAAATCTCCCAGAAGAATTAGCTTATGTAGCCTTTATAGAAAGTGGCTATAATCCCAGAGCATTATCTTATGCTGGAGCATCTGGTCTTTGGCAGTTTACAGCTTCTACTGGAAAATATTTTGGTATGTCTAAAAATTATTGGGTCGATAAAAGATGTGACCCTTATATTTCAACAAGGGCTGCCGTTGAGTATTTTAAAATGCTTTATAAACGTTTTAATGATTGGCATTTAGTTATTACAGCTTATAATGCTGGTGAAGGAAAAGTTGCTCGGGCTCTTGCAGCTACAAATACTAAAACATTTTTTGAGCTTAGAAAACGTAACCATCTTCTTAAGAAAGGTGATCGTCTTTTAGGAGAACAAAAACAATATTTACCAAAATTTATAGCTATTTGTAAGATTATAAGGAATTTAGAATTATTAGGTTTTTCTCCTTTTGATTCTTCAAAAATGCATAACGTTGTTGAAGTTAAAGTGAAACCTAGAGTTAATTTAAAAGCTTTTGCTTGTTATTTTGGGGTAAGTTGGGAAGATTTTTTTGCTCATAATGCAGCCTATTTAAAACATACTACACCTCCAGGTATACATAGTGTAGTATATATTCCTCATCACAAGCCTTGTGAGATTTATACAAAATTAAAATCTAAAAAGTCTTCAAAGTATCTTAGTCAAGATAAAAACAAAAATTTAAAGAATCTTCATTCAGGTAAAAAGACAGTTCATTTCTCTAATCTAAAAACAAAAAAATATATAAACAGACTTGATAATAAAGAAAATTTTTCTAAAAAAGATGAACAACAGAATACTCAATCTTTAATTACTATTGCACATGATCAGTTAACTACAAAAAATAGTAATCCAGAACAGATTCATCATATTGTAGAAAGAGGAGATACACTTTATTCAATTGCAAAAAGATATGGTATGAATCAAGACTTAATCGCTATAGAAAATGGACTGGTTGGGGCAGGAATAAATATAGGCCAAAAACTTAAGATATCTAATAAAGAAACTTCTAAAGAACTAGAAAAAGAAAATTTATGTACCTCTAAAACAAATGGTAAAGTAAGAGAAGTAATTAAATACCAAGTACAGCAAGGGGATAGCTTATGGAGCATAGCACGTAAATTTAATATATCACCATTTGAATTATTGGTTTTAAATAATTTAAGTAAGGATGATATTATTCAACCTGGTGATTACGTTGAAGTTCATAGGAATTAGAGTAGTATACTGATTTTGCTTATTAACTTATACCAGCCTGTATATGCTTCCATCGGCAAAAATATTTTTCAAGAAGATTAAGGAACTCATGGATTCCCATACCTAAAAGGCTCATAGCTAATATGCCATTGTACATTTCAACCATATCACCTCGACCCCAACCATCCATAATAAGGAAACCTAAACCTTTTTGGGTAGCAAAGGATTCGACCATAAAAAGGACTGCAGTGGCTGTTCCACTAGCGATTTTTAGTGCAGTGAGTGCGTCTGGTAGTGCTGCTGGTATAATAACATGATAAAGTTCTTGAAAATGTGTTCCACCAATAGATAAGAAAGATTCACGATATTTTTTATCTAGAACAACAGTGCTAGCACGTGTAACAATAAGAATTTGGTACCCTGTAGTTAGTGTAATTAATAGTATTTTAGGGAGTTCCCCTAAACCAAAAATAGTAAGAAAAATAGGGAGTAAAACAATTTTTGGTATAGGGTATGTGAGGAAGAATACTGGAGATAAAAATATGTCTGCTAGCCTTATGTTTCCAAGAAAAAGGCCAAGAGGAAAAGCAATACACCATGCAAGGGCCATGGCAATAGATATTCTTAAGAGGCTAATACCTGCATGTTCTAAAAAGAATTGTGTTTGTAAGCTATGGTAGAAATATGTGAGTACATTTACTGGAGAAGATAAAATATATTCTCCAAGTATAGTACTCCCCATTTCCCATAATCCTCCTAAAAGAATAAAAGCAAAGATATAGCGTAAGAATAGTTTCATAGTAATTTTTTATGGTTATTCATCTGTATGTGTATGATCAAGCATACGTTGTATATGGACTGTAAGCTTAAAAAATTCTTCATGTTCACGGTTATGTTCCACATTAAATATAGGATTATTTAATATATGCATTTTTTGATGTGGAGGTTGTGTGAGAACGAGTATTTGTTTTCCAAGGAATACGGCTTCACTAATACTATGTGTTACAGTTATAATTGTAATCTTTCGATGTTTCCATAGTTGAATAATGGTGTTTTGTAAGTGTTTTCTTGTAATAGCGTCCAGAGATGAAAAAGGTTCATCCATGAGTAGAATATCAGGCTTTTTTATTAATGCTCGTCCAATAGCAACCCTTTGTCTTTGACCTCCTGAAAGCTGCATAGGATAACGTTTTTCAAGTCCATCAAGTTTTAATTCTTTAACGATTTTTTTAAGAGTGTTTTTTTGTATATTAGGATGTGTTTTTTTAAGTTCTAAAGGTAAAAGAATATTTTTTTCAACAGTTTTCCATGGGAAAAGTCCATAATCTTGAAGAATAAAGGCTATTTTAAGTTTACTATAATCTATAGAAATTTTTCCTGATGTAGGTTTGTCTAGTCCTGCTAAAAGGTAAAGTAATGTTGTTTTTCCACAGCCTGATGGACCAATAATAGAAATAGGTTCACCAAGACAGAGATTAAATGAGATATTGTTTAGAATAGTATTATTGCCATGTATTTTATACACGTTATCTATAGAAATAGTATTATTCATTGTAAAACAACATTTTTATATTGAGGATAAGAATGTAGATACTTAGAGCGTATCATCCAGGAAGCAAAAAATTCTATATCTTCAGGTGTTGGTATAGGTTTTTTTTCTATATTAAATAAAGGTAGATATAAAGTATTGATAAGTTCTTTGGGGACAATACCTTTTTTTACCATAAATTTTTGGTATTTTTGAGGGTTTGCATTAACTCTAGCTGCTGCATCTAAAATACTGTTGCGAAATGGTTCAGCAATAATAGGGGTTGTATTTTTGGGGGTCAGTGCAATAACTGCAAGGATCATATTTAATTCATGGTCGTCAACGATAATATGTGCACCTTTTAATTCTACTAAAGATAAAAGTGGTTCTACAAGGAGAGCAGCATCAACTTTATTAGCAAGAAGCATTTGCATGCGCATAATAAGCCGATTAATATCAATAATAGTACATTCTTCTCTGGAAATATGTGATTCTTCTAAAAATTTTGTAAATAGATAATCAATAATAGTAGCTTTAGAGATCGCAATAGAATGTTTTTTTAGATCATCAATTTTTTTAATGGGTGAATTATAAGGTACAGCAATACCAAAGTTGCGACTATGTGGCGTTGAACATAGCGCATTCACTACAATTTTTTGTGGAATACCTGTTTCATTCTGCATTAATACAGAGATAATGTCAGTAAATTGGCCATCAAGAGTACCTGCTCTCATGGCTGAATTAAGTTCCATTGTACTACGGAAAGGAATTATTTCAACATTAAGGCCATATGAAGTAAAAATATCTTCATCTGCAGCTACATAAAGTAGAATAGAGGCTGTCGTAGGCAGTGTGCCAATTTTAAGTAGCTTGTTTTTTGTTGCTCCATATACTGGTTTGGTACTAATAGTAATAAAAAAATATATAGATAATATAAGATATATTAATGTATTTTTTTTTGTGAATGCCATAAAGCCGACTTTAACTATAATTCCTTTACTTTAAATAAAATAAATTAAGTATTTTTTATAAATATGTTGTATGTAGCATTGAATAGTATATGTTCCTTTAAAGAGAATATATATTTTAAATTTGTTAAGTACAATAGTTGTTTTTGTGTTTTATGCTTTTTACGAGTTATAATTGTTATTAAGTACAGCTTTTGTTTAAAATAGCTATAACTCTCTAGTATATTTATATAAAGATAAGCATAAGGAGTTCATTATGCAAACTTTAATTGTTGTAACATATGATTCTGAATTGAAAGCAGAAGAAGTTAGGTTAAGTTTTTTAAAGATGCAAAAAGAGTATCTTGTTGCATTAGAAGATGCAGTGATAGCAGTTAGGAAAGAAGATGGAAAAATAAAATTAGATCAAATGTATAATCTTGCAGCAGGTGGTGCAATTAATGGTGGTTTTTGGGGAACACTTATAGGGCTTATTTTTTTAAATCCATTATTAGGGCTAGCTGTTGGTGCTGGTGCTGGTGCTGTAGCAGGTGCCCTTAGTGATATTGGTATTAATAACAGTTTTATGGAGGAGTTAGCACAACAGTTAAAGCCAGGATGCTCTGCTCTTTTTGTTTTAGTACACTCAGAAATTACAGATAAAGTTCTTGAAGAACTGAATGGGACAGGTGGTAAAATATTACAGTCTTCATTATCTCATGAAGATGAAAAAAGACTACAAGCAGCACTTAGTTCCAAATAAATAGCTTTTTATTTTTTATAACTAGAAGCTAATAACTCTGCATATATAAATACTTGATTAATAAATAAGGTTAATATAGATTGTTCTATAGATATATTTGTTTGTGCTTATTTATTTTTAGATTTGAATAAGTACTTTTAGTTAAAAAGTCTAGGTTTAAAATATGAATAGTAAAGCAGAAAAGAGGCATAAAGCACTGCAAGAATTTCTCCTTGTTCGTGGATATGCAACTATAGAAGAATTAGCTCAACATTTTGATGTAACTCCACAAACTATAAGAAAAGATATTAATACCTTGGCAACAAAAGGTCTTTTACAGCGTTTTCATGGTGGTGCAGGTATGCCACTGGGTTCTGAAAATATTGCTTATGATAAACGGAAAGATATCTATTGTGAAGAAAAGGTAAGAATAGCACGTTTATTAGCAAGAAATATTCCTGATGGTGCATCTCTTTTTATCAATATAGGAACAACAACAGAGGAGGCTGCACGTGCACTTCTTGAACATAAAAACTTAAAAATTATTACCAATAGTCTCAATGTAGCTACTATTTGTGTTTGTAACAATACATTTGATATTCTTGTAGCATGTGGAACAGTAAGGCATAAAGATAATGGTATTGTAGGTTCTTGTGCAGAGAGTTTTATGCAGGAATTTTGGATGGATTATGGTATTATTGGTATTTCTGGTATTGATGAGGATGGAAACCTTTTTGACTATGACTATCGTGAAGTGACTGTTGCAAGGACAATCATTAAGCGTTCTAGAGTTGTTTTTTTAATAACAGATAGTTCAAAGTTTGGTAGACCTTCTATGGTGAGAGTAGGTGATCTTTCTGAAGTTAAAGCCATTTTTACAAATGGACCACTTGAAGATAAGTGGCACAAAATAGTAGAAAATTCTGGTGCAAGTCTTTTTGTAGCATAATAAAAATGACACTTTTATTCATAATAGTTTATAGACATTAATTGTTTGATATATAAGGCTTTATAGTTAAATTTTTTTTTCAGTAATTGTATTTTTCTGAAATAATTGATCAAAAAACTGTATTTCTTTTACAGAGAGATAAGGCACAGATTCCTCACTTATAATAGTATAGTTAGCTGTTATATGAGGTTTAGCTGCATAAGGAGGTTGTTGTTCATTGCTTACATTAGATTGTATAGACTGCTCATCTATTAGTGCATGATTAAAGCTAGATGAAGTTTTTGTTTGTTGTTTTTCTGTCTGTATCGATTGCATTGGTAACATATTTTCAACTTTCATTGAAGACCTCCAACCGATTTTTGTAATTTTTAACTTGTTAGGATACTCAAGGCAACTTTTTTATTGTTATCTGCTGGCTTTGAAAGATTTTTGTATATTGTTATCTTCGATATACAAGTATTTTATTAAGTAGGTTAGAGTTTTTTTATCAACAAATATCACTATATTTTTTTTATTATTCAAATAAATTAATAAGATAAGTACGACGTAACTTATTGTATTATAAGTGCAGTGAGTTAGTTATAATTTTATATTAGTAGCTATAGATATAAAATGAGATGTTAAGTTAAGAATACTTTTTTTGAGTAAAAGACTTTGTTATATCTTCGAATATAATATATAGTGCTGGAACTAGAATAAGAGAGATAAGCATTGCAAATATAATACCAAAACCTAATGAAATAGCTATAGGAATAAGTTGACGAGCTTGTCTTGAGGTCTCAAACATAATAGGCATAAGACCTGTAAAGGTTGTAAGTGTTGTAAGAAAAATTGGACGGAATCGCTGTATAGTTGCTTGTCTAATTGCTTCAGAAGCAGAAACACCTTCTTTTTTACGTCTGTTTGCAAGTTCAAGAAGAATTAGTGCATTATTAATGACAATACCTGATAATGCAACAATACCAAATATACTAATTAAGCTAAGACTATAACCCATAATGAGATGGCCTAAGATAGCTCCAATCATTCCAAAAGGGATAGATATCATTACAATAAATGGTTGTGTATAGCTTTTAAATGGAATAGCTAGTAATACATAAATACATAGCAGTGCTATAGATAATCCAATTATAATATTTTTTGTACTTTTTTTCAGATCTGCTTGTTTTCCAGCAAGTTCCCAACTCATGCCTGGGAATTGGTTCTGAATGTTTGGCAATATTTGCTCAGTAACTTCTTGGAGTATAAGATTTGTTGCTTCTGGAGTATGAATATTTGCTGAAACAGTAGCAGTACGTCTGCCATTGGCATGATGAATATATGTGTGTGCTTTACTATCAATAATTTCTGTTATGTCACGTAATAATACTTCTTGCCCTGAGTTAGTTTGTAGTACTAAATTTTCAAGAGCATCTTCTTTTCTTCGTTCTTTTTCAGGCAAACGAACACGTACAGTTACTTCATTTTGATTCCTTTGCTGTCTAAGTGCTAAAGATCCTTCAAAGGCATTTCTTACTTGCGTAGCAATATCTTGAGCTGTTAAACCAAGTTGGTCTGCTATAGGACGTATCTTGATTTCAAATTGTCTTTTAGTTAGGCCTGTTCCAGAATCAATATCGCTTATTTCAGAAAATTTAGAAAGGTCTTTTGCAAGTTTATGTGAGGCTTTTTCAAGGATATTTGCATCACGATGCAAAATCCTTATTGTAAGGCTTTTTCCAGACCCTGGACCCCCTCTATCTGATTCAAAGATAATGTTGTCTATTCCAGGGAGTATACCTACTTTATCTCTCCAGATATCGACTACTGATTTTGTACTTATAGGTCGAATATCTGATGGTTTTAGGTAGATATATATAAGAATTGAATTATCAATAACTTGGGTATAAATACCTCTACTTAATTTACTACCACCATTTTCTCTAACAACTTCTTCTGCTTTTTGGACAACAATATTCTTGATGATATTTATTTGTTCTTTTGAAGCACCTATAGGGAGTGTTACAACAGTAGAAGCAATGTCAGACTCGGTTCTTGGTGAAAGGTAAAAACCTATACGCCCAGAAATAATATAGGCGCTTGTAATACATAAAATAGCAATGCTTATAGCTGTAATAGTATAACGATTTCGGATAACAAACAGTGTGAGTCCTCCTATACGAATTTCAGAAAAACGTACAAAGCCACGACTAAATTTTTCTTGAAGTTTTATATATTTCCAATGATTTTTTGATATTGAGATTTTAGTATATGCAAGATGTGCAGGAAGAATATAACAACTTTCTATCAATGAGCACGTGAATACAGAGCAAACGACTATTGGGAGTATACCCCAAACTTTTCCTATAGTACCTGGGACGAAAAGTATAGGTAGAAATGCAATAATATTTGTAAGAATGCTAAAGAATATTGGCATTGCAACTTCTTTAGTACCAATAATAGCAGAATCTAAAGGTGATAGTCCTTTTTCTTGATATGATCGAATATTTTCACCAATAACAATAGCATCATCCACAACAATGCCTAAGGTTACAATAAAAGCAAACATAGATATCATATTCAAACTTAAATTGAAATATGAGAGAAATAAGAATGAACCTAGAATGGATACAGGTACTCCAAGACTAACCCAGAATGCTAATGAGTATTCTAAAAATAAAGAAAGGCAAATGAAAACAAGAATAATGCCCTGTAGAGCATTTGATAGGAGTAATAAAGAACGCTCCTGATAGGTATTTGCTGAGTTATAAATTATATCTAAATGTAAATCTCCAGGCATAGTTGAATTGAGTTTATCTACGATTTTTTGTACTGCTTTGGAAATATTTTCTGGACGTTGATCACCAACACGAAAGACACTAAGAAAAATGGCGTCTTTTCCATTGAATTCTGCCCAAGATTTAGAGTCTTCAAAGCCATCAGTAATAGTTGCTATCTCTGATAGTACTATTCGACTGCCTTTATTATCTGTAATGATAGGAATTGTTTCAAATTCACGTGCATAATCTTTTCGTTCATTAAGACGAAGCATAATATCTCCATTTGTTGTGCGTAGTGAACCACTACCTTTTTCTAATGTTGAAGAAGATATTTTTGATGCAATGTCTTCTATGGTTAGCCCATGGCGGCGTAAAATATTTTGTGGTACTTCTACAATAATTTCATGGTCACGTATACCACCAAGTTCGACAATTGTGATGTTTTTATCTTGTGAAAGTTCATCATCGACAATATCAGCCCACTTTCTAAGTGTTGTGTGGTCGACATTACCTGTGAGTATAAGTCGTATAACTTCATATTTTGTTGTTTTTAAGGATATTTGTGGTGGCTCTGCTTCTTGAGGGAATGTTTGTATACGATCTATAGCTGTCTTTATTTCTTGTAACAATTGATGTGGATCAGTATCATCAAAGATATTTATTTGTATAGAAGCTGAGCCTTCACGTGAAGTAGAGTAGAATTCTTCGACTTCTTCAAAACTTTCTATAATTTCTTCTATAGCAAGTACAACACTTTTTTCTATTTCTTCTGGTGTAGATCCTGGAACAGAAACACTTATTGTTATAATATCAAGTTCAAATTCAGGGAAAACTTCTTGCTTCATCTGTGTCGCAAGTATAATGCCACCAATAATAAATATACCCATAAGTAAATTGGCAGCTATAGGATTTTGTATCATCCAGGCAATTGAACCAGATGTATCTACGGGTATATTTTTTTTGGGTTTAATCATGATTATCTATTTGTTGTTTTGTAGTCATATTATTAGATGTATTATTTTTAAGTTCCATTCCTTGAATAGGTGTATGTATATACGAAGTTATAATAAGTTCTCCTGGTTCAATTCCAGATGTGATATATATGTTTTTTGTGTCTTTCCAAGCAATTTCAACAGGACGTATATCTAAGGTGTTTTTTGAGAGAATCCATACATTGCTTCCATTATGTAAAGATGATCGAGGTATAACAATGGATTTATCAATTTCTCCAGCCATAATAGCTACTTGTACATGGTCACCAAGGATGAGTGGGGCATGAGGTTTTGTGTCTTTTAATCCAAGAGGATCTAAAACTTCAATAAGGATTTTTCCCATGCGAGTGTTTTTATCAAGATTACCAATGGATCGAAATATTTTTCCTTGAAATTTTTGGCCTGTACTTGAAGTAATTGTTGCATAGATATCCTTGTATTGCATAATAGTAAGTGTTTGGAAGCGATCAAGTGGGATAAATGTTTCAACCCAATAACTATCTGTATTGACAAGTTTAGCAAGAGGTTCAGAGATAGATGCTTGACTTCCTATAGAAGCATTTCGTTCTATAACAAGTGCATTAAATGGAGATTTAAGAGTGGTGCGCTGTAAATCAAGTAATGATTGATGTAAGTTTGCTTCTGCTGTTTTGAGAGCCGCCTTAGCTTGTGCAAGTTGTGGAGCTCTAAGGGCAAGTCGACTCTTTTGAAGAGCTTTTCCTTGAATAGGAAGTGTGTTTTTAAGTTGTTCAAGTTCTCTTTTGGCTACATATTGCTGTCCCATTTCTAAGTCATAACTGGCCTTTGCTTGAGCAAGGGCACTTTCACTACGTTGTACAGCGTTTTTATAGTCAGCATCATCAATACGGAAAAGGGTTTCTCCACTTTGAACAATACCACCTGGTTCCATATGTTTTCCAAGTTCCAAAATTTTTCCAGAAACTTGGCTTCTAATAATAACTTCTTGTGAAGGTATAACTGTTCCTAGAGCTTCAATAGGTAATGTTACTTTAGTATATATTGCAGGTGTTACTGCAACCTCTGGTCTTATAGGAGGATGGATAATTTTATTGGTAGAAGGTTTAGATGCTATAAGATACCATGAGATAACTATACCAAAAAATATAACTATTCCTGGTATAATATACGGTAATTGTAGATATTTTTTTATCATAATAGAAGATTATAGCTTCTATTAAAGAAATATTTAATGTATACTATTAATATTTATAGTGGAGTAGATCCATAAGTAATTTATTTTAATCGTTATTTATCCATGATCCACCAAGAGCTCTATATAGTGCTATACGATAGTGAAGTAGGTTTGTCTTTTCTCTGACAATACGTTTTTCAAGAGACTGAACATTTTGAAGTAGTGTTATATACCGTAAGAAAGAGTCACGTCCTCCTAAGTAGCTATTTAGTGATTCTGTCCAAGCAATAGTAGCATAGTTTAGTTGATGAGATAGCTGATGTATACATTGGTTTTGATAATATTCATTTGATAGAGCGTTTTCTACTTCATTAATAGCTTGAGCTACAGTTTTTCCATAAATTTGTACTTGCTCTTCTACAATTTCTTTATTTTTTTCTACTCCAGCAGCAAGTTTTCCACCATAAAAGATAGGAGCAGTAAGGGAAGATGCAAGGCTTGTGATCCAATTAGAGAATATATGTTGATTGGTATCATTTTTTGATGAAATAGTTGCACTTAACTTAACTGTAGGAAGTAACTGAGCTTTTGCTGCACTTGTATTCCATTTTGCTGCACTTAATTTGTTCCATGCTGACTGAATATCTGGTCTTTGTATAATTAAATCGCTGGGTATACCTATATGAGGCATTTTGGGTAGTTTAGGCAAAGCTGTTGTTGTAATTTTTGTAAGCGTATTTGGATAACTACCTAATAGTAAAGCTAATTGGTTATGTAACGTTTGTAGCTGCATTTCTAAGATTGGTTTTTCAGACTTTGTAGAAACTAAAATTTCTTGTTGTTGAAGTACATCAAGACCAGAAGCCATGCCATTATTAAAACGGAGCAGCTGATTTTCAAAGAGCAATGTATTAATATTGATTTGCTTTTCAAGGACAAAGAGTTCTTCTTGAGTGCCTATAATAGAAATCCATGTATCAGCAATCATTGAAGTGATGGTTACCATAGATGTATAAAGATCATAGTGGCTGGATTGGTAGTTGTATATACCAGCTTTATATTCAGCTTTTATACGTCCCCATAAGTCAATTTCATAAGAAGAAGCTAATCCTATATCAATATTAGTATTATTTAGATCCTTTTTTTCAGAGAGTGTTTCATTATTTTTTGAATTCTTTGGCTGGTAGTCAAACATTGTAGTTATGTCAAAGAAAGGAAACATAGGAGCTGTGAATATTTTTACATTGGCTTTACTTTGAGCAAGTCTTGCCCATGCTATTTTAATATCAAAATTATCGTTTAGAGCTTTTTGGATAAGCTGATTTAGTTCAGGGTTATTAAATGATTTCCACCAGAATATATTTGTTTCTTTTTTATTGGGTTGAATGGTATTGTAGTAAGTTGTATATGCATTGGGTATGTCTACAGGGATTGCAGATTCTTCTAGTGGTTTGAATATGGTGCAACCTTGATGTGTTATTATTATTAAGGCAATAAGAAGTTGTTTTATCCATAGTGTATTCATCATAAAGTATATTTAATAAGCTTTTGGGATACATGTGGATGTAGTTTTTCTTAGAGTAATAGAGTATACTGTAAAATAATGAAATGAAATAGAAGAAATGTATAATAGGCAAAAATATATAAGTTATATATTTGTTTTGAGTATATGAAGATAGTTATGAGGATAAATAAAAGTAGTTATGGATTATTGAATATACTTTTAAGTATACCAAAAGTTTTTTAATATATTTGTATTATTTTGCAATATTTTTACTATTGGCTCTTGTAGCATAGAATTTGAATAGAAACCATTATTCCATAATTTTCTGATAGTTTTTGAACGTATATCAGTGATAGTAAGTGGAAGGAAGAAGCAATAGTAGTTTTTAAATGGTGAAGCACAAAGAATATTTTGTGTATTCTTTATATTTGTGCAGTTCCAGATATTTTTTAATGTCTCAATATATACAGATTGTTTACTGTTCCCTCTTGGTACAACAAGAAAATGTGCAATACTTGGTAGTTCAATACCATTATACCATGTGTGTAATACAGAAAATTCTTCACAACTTAATATAAAAACAGGTTGATGGTTAGGGTAGTTTTTTTTCCAAGCTATGAGCATGTTCCATGTATACGATGGTGAAGGTAGCTTACTTTCTAATGTATTGATAGAGAGCTGGGAGAAATTTTGTATAGCAGTTTTAAGAAGCATAACCCTTAATGCAAATGGGAGTACTTTAGCTTTTAGCTTATGGGGAGGAATAGCACAAGGTATAAGTTGTGTGTGTGCTAAATTCATGGATTTTGTAACAGTTAAAGCAAGCTGGATATGGCCTGTATGTATAGGATTGAATGTTCCACCTAGTAGTCCAATTGCATTTTTTAGAATCATATTTTTATTATTTTTAATGATTAGGTTCAAAGAATAGGTATTTTGATTATAAAGAACTGTTTTTTAGATGTGTAGCATACGAATTTTATAAAAAAAAGAGGATAAATTATAAAGATAGATTAATCTTTATATATTTTTATACTAAAAATCCTTTTACTAAAGATGGATTTTATATAATAAACTAATAACATAATGTAAATATAATATGGATTTTTTAAAACTAAAGCCATAAAAGCAGTATGAAAATAGAAAAGTGTAGTTTATTGAAAAGTAAAAGTTATATCTATATGGTTTTATATAATTTTTCAGTATGGTTTTAGTCAAAAGAAATTCAAAAATAATAATTAAAAAGGTTATTATGGCTCTAATAAAATAAAAATAATTTTTTGACATATAGACATATATGTTATTATATATTACTAACAATAATAATAAAGTATATATTCTATGTACCTAAATTAAAGTTATAAACAGAATTTTTTATAGTAAGGTTATTTAGTAATGGCTATTCCTTTTCGTTCTAATACATCAAAAGATAAGAAAAATATTGTTGAGCTAGAACAGTCTGAGCAGTATGAAGAAACAGTTCTAGAAGAAACGACACCATTATTGAACTTTATTCTTAAGCACTTTAAAGTTGTTATTAGTGGTCTGATTTTTTGTGTTGTTATTATTATTGCCATTGGTTCTTGGAGTTGGTATTTAAAACAGCAAGAAAGTATAGCTGAGAAAGAGCTTGGACGTATTCTAGTGAAGCCCATTTCTATGGAACAGTTGGAAGAGTTAGAAGAATTTTTTAAAAAGGCTCCTACTTCTTTAAAAAAAGGTTTATTACTTCAGATGGCCTTTATTGCTATTGAATTAGAAGATATTAAAAAAGCTTCTGATTTTTATGGACTTTTGTATACTAAGGATTATAAAGGTGTAGCTGGAATACTTGGTGGTCTTAATCAAGCAGATCTTTTGCAAAAACTAGGTAGTTGGCATGATTCTTTAAATGTTTTAAATAGTCTTGAAAAAGTTGCTTCAACCCCTCTTCTTTCGGCAGTCTATGAAGCTCAAGCTATATGTGCTGAGCAGTTAGGAGAAAAGGATATTGCGATAACTGCATATAAAAAGCTTATAGATGAACTTACTGCCTCTGGAAATGATGCTGTTTTTTATGAAAGTAGAATAGCAGCTTTAACTAAAAATTAAGAAAAATTTCTTTTTATAATGTATCTTTTTAATTATTTATTTAAGAGAAAAATAAGTTAATGTAAGTAGGACTTATATAGTGTTTATAGGTAAATATAAGTTGTTTAAATAAGCAAAAATAATATATATATTAAAAGATAAGTTGTATTGGTGTAATACTACGTAATAATTTTTATTAAATTATACACGAGATAACAGAAAAATTAATCTCCAGAGAAAGCTATATGGAGGATTTTATATATGGAAGATTTTTTAAAAGAGGCTTTAGATATCGTAAAAGCACAAGCTAGTGTGCGTATTATGGCTGAGGATGAAATTATTTCTATGGTACGTAGGCTTTCTTCAGGCATTAAAGGTGTTTCTGATGGTGAGTTGTTCCAAGATGAAAATGTACCAAGTGAAATGCAAATGGATCCACGTAAATCTATAAAAGAAAAATCTATTGCATGCCTTGAGTGTGGGAGAACATTTAAGATTTTAACTCGTAAACATTTAATGAGTCATGGTCTTGATGCTAATGAGTATCGTGAAAAATGGGGTTTAAAAAAAGATACACCACTAGTATGTAAAGGTTTACAACGTGAACGTCGTAGAAAAATGAAAGATATGAAGCTTTGGGAGAAACGTCGTAAAAGTTAACTCTTTACTATAAAGTACAGAGAGAGGGGAGTATCATACTCCCTTTTTTATTAATTAAAAAGTGGTCGTTCAGGGACTGTCTGGTCCATTAAATTTTCTATAGTAACATTTTTGGGAACAGTAAATATGAAAGTATTTTTATTAATGGTAGCATTAGGTATAAGTTTAAGGAATGTAATTATGTTTGTATTACCATAAAAGTCAATAATTTTAGTTTGATGAATAAGACCACTTTTAGGATTTAACCATAACCATGCCTCTACCATTTGTGTTGTTGGCTCTTTAGGATAAAGGTGTAATAGTATATATTCATCATTATTTGGTTCAGATATAATGGTAAAGTCCTTATCAAGGCGTGTTTGCCCAGTTATTACTTGGATAATAGATGTAGAGTCCTGAATAATTTTTTTAGAATATTTATATGCAAGTTGATCTTCTGGGAAATAATCCCAAATAGTATCTTTATTGACTATTAGAAGCTCAGAATGTGGTTTTTGTGTTTCCCATTTAATGGATAATGGTTTTTCAAAGATAAGTATTCCATTACGAATTTCTTTAGAACCACTTTCTTGATGGGTTAACTGCTGTGTAAAAGTTGCAGAGAAATTTTTCATGGCAGTATAAGTGTTTTGCATGGTTATAATTATAGGCATACTTTCAGCATGAATCTTTGTAGAAAGAAAAATACTGCTTGTAAGAAATACAGCTAGCCAATAAATATATTTACTCATGAGTAATCTTTGGTATATCATTGTATTAGTTAAATTTTACTGTACGAGCTTTATTCCCACGTGCTGCTGGAGGTAAAATACCTTCTTCTTCCATACGTTCAACAAATCTTGCAGCTTTATTAAATCCAATACGGAAGCGTCTTTGTAGAAGAGAAATAGACATTTTACCTTGTTCTTGAACAAAATTAACAGCTTCAGCATAAAGCTTATCTTCATTTGTTGAAGTTGATGGTACTCTTGGGCTTGTTGATTGATTATTGGTTATATTATTCCACTCTGAGAAGTCTACAGTATATAAGGGGGTTTGTTGATTTCTCCAGTGTTCTGTCACAGCATGGACTTCATCATCTGTTACAAATGCTCCATGAAGGCGTTGTATTTTTCCACCATTAGGCTTAAAAAGCATGTCTCCTTTTCCAAGAAGTTGTTCTGCTCCAGTAGCATCTAGGATAGTTCTAGAGTCGTATTTATTTGCTACTTGAAAAGCAATACGACAGGGGAAGTTTGCCTTAATAAGGCCTGTTACAACATCTACACTAGGACGTTGTGTTGCTACAATAAGATGTATACCTGCAGCTCTTGCAAGTTGAGCTAAACGTACAATAGAGGCTTCGATTTCTTTGCCAGCAGTCATCATAAGGTCAGCTAGCTCATCAATAATAATAACAAAATATGGTAAGAACTCTAAATCATGAAATGGTTGAGGCTTATTATTACCAAAGGAAAGAATTTTTTTATTAAAATCAGTAATATGTTTTACACCAAGTTGTGCAAGACAATTATACCGTCTGTCCATTTCATAAACAGCCCATTCTAAAGCTGTTTTTGCAAGAGCTGTTTCTGTAATAACTGGATGTACAAGGTGTGGTAAGTGTGTGTACATAGCAAGTTCAACACGTTTAGGGTCAATAAGCATCAGTTTTAAGTTGTTGGGTGATGATTTATAAAGAAAACTTAATAAAATTGTATTAAGACAAACACTTTTTCCTGACCCTGTTGTTCCAGCTACTAAAACATGAGGCATTGTTGCTAAGTCTTTTATTGTAGGTTTACCTTCAATATCTTTACCAAGTGCTATTGTTAATGGTGATGTAGATTCTTGAAATATTGAAGCATTCATTAAAGAATGAAAGCATACAGGTGATCTGTTGGCGTTGGGTATTTCAATGCCTACTGTATCACTTCCAGGGATTGGAGCTTGAACACGGACAGCTTCAGCCATAAGGCTTCTTGCAAGATCATCACTAAGGCCTACTATTCTATTAACACGGACTCCAGGTGCAGGTCGAATTTCAAAAAGTGTAATAACTGGGCCTGGTGTAATTCGTACAAGTTCACCTTGGATATTAAAGTCAGTAAGACAATCCATAAGTAGCTTACTTTTTTCTTTAAGTGTAAGGGGTGATGGGAGGATATCTTTTTTTGAAGAATGGTTTAAGAGTGAGAGTGGTGGATAAAGTAATGCTTTGTTTGGTTGATGATTATTTTGTGTGTTTTTCTCTAGTTGCTGACTGTTCTGAGATAAAGATATATTCTGTTTTTCCTGATGATGTGTAGAAAAAGTATTTGCAGTTTTTGATGTCAGGGGTTGTACTATGTTTGGTTGGTTTTTTTGTATATCTTGTTCATTACTTATGAAAGAATTTTGTGACAAAGTATCCTGATTTTCTTGGTACAACATGTCTTCTTTTGAAGAATTTTTGTTATTTAGGGCTATCTGTTCATAAACGTCTATATTTTGTGTTGATAAGGGTTTTTGGTGTGCAGAATATTGTGAAGTATGAGAGATATGTTCTGGCTTAATATAGTCTTTGAGATGAGGTGTAGCTTCATATGACTTTTCAGAATGATAATAGTCAATAGATGTAATGTGTAATGCTGATGCTATACTTTTTGGTAAAGAATAATTATTAGGGATGCTTATGGGTGCTTCATGAATGTCATAGAGTGGTATTACATCTATAGTTTGTTGTCTCTCATTGAGCTGTAAGAATTGTAGTAGGGGTTGTATAGATAGTTTAGAGAAATAATTCAATATTAGAGAGAAATTATAGTTCTTGAGCTCTTTTTTGATAAGATTATTAAGTGTATGAAGAAGATTTAACCAGGCGATTCCAAAAGCAAACTCTAATGATATAAAAAAAAGGAAAAGCCAGATGACAGTTGATCCAACAGTACCAAAAATGAGAGAACATTGGTTATATATAGTTAGTCCAAGTATACCACCTCCTCTAACATCTCCAATACCAAGGTTCCAGGCTGCACCAAATGATATTAGACATGAAGCAAGAAGGAAGAACCCAAGCCATCTCCACCAAGGGATTGTAAGCCATGTAGAAATACACCCAGCACCCCATGCTATGAATATGGCTGGCCAGACTAATGCAGAAATTCCAAAAATATCTACAAGTAAACCACTAATATATGCTCCAAAGATACCTGCATGATTATATGCTTGAGAAAAGTCACTGACGACATGGTTTAGGCTAGGATCACGTTGATCATGTGATATAAGGCTTAAGAAGATCAGCAGTCCTAAAAATATAAGAAAAAGACCAAATAGTTCACGTGCAAGTTTTTGGCTTGTATCTTCTATAATACTATTGTCTTCAAAATCAATAGGTTTTGGATGATCTGATTGTATTTTTTTAGTATTTTTGTATCTTATATTCATATTTAATTCAAAATATTTATTATGTGAATGTAACGATTTCCTACTCTGGATCAGAATATCATTCTCTACTCATGTAATCCTTTGTTTTTGTATCAACCTTGATCATATCACCAATATTTATAAAAATAGGTACTTGAATTGTCATTCCAGTTTCAAGTGTTGCTGGTTTTGTTACATTACTTACTGTATCACCTTTAACACCTGGTTCTGTTTCCATAACTTTCAATATAAGCGATGCAGGAAGGTCAACATCAAGAGGGTTTTCATTGTAAAGAAGAACACGACATTCTTGACCATCTTTAAGAAAGCCAGCTTTATCCATAAGAAGAGTTTCAGCTATATGAAGCTGTTCATATGTAGTAAGATCCATAAATATAAGATCAGTATTTTCTCGGTAAAGAAACTGCATTTCACGTGATTCTAGGTTAGGCTTTTCTACTTTTTCTCCAGAGCGAAAAGTATTATCTACAACACGACCATTAAGGATATTACGGAGCTTTGTACGAACCATTGCTCCACCTTTTCCAGGTTTAAAATGTTGGAAATCAATAATTTCGTAAGGTGTTCCATCAAGTTCAATTTTAAGCCCTTTACGAAAATCAGTTGTTGAATACATGTTGCCTCCCAAAAGCATGTATGCAGTATGCAGTTTTTTATTTTTAAGGAATAGTATAATTTTATAGGCTAGTTCTATTATTTAGTCTACAAATAAAAAAGATGAATTATTGTTGAAGATTATGTAGAGCTTGTCAACTAATTAATAGTGAGTAATATGTTTCTTATGCAGATGTTTCAACATACACTTGATCTCAAAGCTACAGCTTTTACTAAAGAACAAATACAAGAGCAAATTAGTATTTTTGAAGATCAGGGCATGATTCAAGTTGTTTTTGCAGGTCGATCTAATGTAGGAAAATCTTCTTTAATTAATGCACTAGCACATCGTAAAAGACTTGCAAAAATAAGTAGTACACCAGGGAAAACACGTTCTTTAAACTTTTATACAGTAGATACAAAAAAGTTTGTTATTGTAGATTTACCTGGGTATGGCTATGCACGATGTAGTCAAAAAGAGCGTCAGAAATGGGCTAAACTTATAGAATATTATTTTTTAACAAGTAAAGATGTAAAATGCCTTATATTACTTTTAGATTGTAGAGTTCCCTTACAAAAACTTGACTATGACCTTGCTTTATTTTCAAGGGACATACATCTTCCTGTTTTTC
Organism: uncultured Lawsonia sp.; assembly: GCA_964369665.1. Classification (GTDB taxonomy): domain Bacteria; phylum Desulfobacterota; class Desulfovibrionia; order Desulfovibrionales; family Desulfovibrionaceae; genus Bilophila. The sequence continues at coordinate 45,662 of CAYJFS010000001.1, forward strand.
CTGTTCTTACAAAGGTTGATAAATGCAATCAAAATGAGCAAGTAAAAAGACAACAGGAGTGGGAAGATCTCTTTTGTGGTGAAAAGCCTTTACTTGTTTCTGCAAAAAAGATGCGAGGTATTGAAAACTTATGGAAAGCAATGTATCAAGCTGTAGGGCTATTGTTATGATTTTTTATTACCTTAAAAAAGTAGCTTACTATAATATAAAATGTATATCATTAATATGAAAGTCTTATCAAAAGTCTTATAAGAATGTAAACAAAGGAATGAGTTGTTATAAAAGCACTATGTCAAAATATAGTATATGTTGTTATATATTAGGTTGAATTTCATTATATATAATAATATCAACTAGTTATATTTTTTAGAGGTTATAGTGCCAATATTGTTGTTTTTAAGGTTGGTTATGCCAACCTTTTTATGTGTAAGTTCATATATTAATGCTCTAGTTACACATAAAATGAAAATATTATAGTTAGTATTTTCAGACTGCTATATACATATAATACTTATTTATTCTAATAATTATTAAAGTATCTATTTTTTGGTACATTTTGTGCTTTTTCTAATTTAAGTCAAATTTTTATTAAATTTGGGCATATCTATTTTTTGTAAAATTTACCCTAAAGAAGTTAAGTTTTTATCCGTAAAGAAGGGTATATTACATATTTTGTCTATTTTTCTTGTATATATAAATAAAAGAGATTTTAAATCAACCATAAAGATGCATGGGAGATGTTATGAAAGTTACAGGACAACAATTAAATGATAGACTTATGCAAGGTGTTGGCTCAAATGATCCAAATGCAGAAGTTTCTGAATCTCGTCGTAGTAGTACTAGTTCTACAAGTTCTTTATTAGGAAGAGCTAATCAAGGTTTTCCATTTAAAAGGGTTCTTTTAGGTATATTTACGTTAGGTTTTTCTGAGTGTGTAAGGGCATATAAAGCAAGACATTCTCAAAATAGTGGACCACGAGTTGGTGGTATTGGTACACCTCCTATAATGGTTCAAGATGGGAATAAACCTAAACAAGATAAAGATGGTGGACTTTTTGGTCCTGTTGCTAGCCATGCAGAGGTTTATGATGGGATGAGTAGCTCAGCAGGTAGTGGAGCAAGTAGCCGTTCTCATCGTGGAAGTGTATCATCTAATAGTAGTTTTGGAAGTTTTGGTAAGGAGATGGTAGATTGGAAGATTAAACAATAGTGTAATTGATCTATAAGACTAGTATTTATTAAATATAGGAGGGTTGCATTATGAAGCTTTTTGGTCTTTGTTTTGGACAGTCTAATACAGCTTCAGTTAATACTGACCACTCTACCAATCAAAGCTCACAAGTACATCATAGTGGTTGTTTTCCTTGGAGGCGATGTAGAAAAGCTTTATGTGTGGCAGCACGTGTTGTGTGTGCTGTTGCCACACTAGGAGTATCTGAGTTGGTTTTAATGTGTGTGTCTCATTATCGAGCCAGCCATGCAGCAAGTCAAGGTCCTTTTGTTGTACACCATACTGATGAAGCAGATAGAAGGAACCCTGGAGGAGATAATGGTGATGAGTTGGAATGGGATCATAGTGGTGATATAAAAACTTCTCCATACAATGAAGACAGATAATGAATATTTTTTCAGTTGAAGAGAATAATGTTATTTTTTGTTTTTAAGAAGAGCATATAGGTAAGCTTTATAGAAGAATTTATTGTGAGCGGGGTGTTATGAGTATGGATCTTATAGAGAGCTACTGTAGAAAGGATAATAAAATTCATACTGGTATTATTAGATTGTCTGAATCATCAGATAATGAATTATGTTTTCAGGGTGATGAAGGGCATTCAGATGAAAAGTTTATACAAATTAAAAATCATAAATCTGTTTTTTATATTTGTGGACGAGTAGCTCTTGGAGTATTAACTTTTGGCATTTCAGAGTATGTGTTTGGCTATTATATTGTTAAAATTAAGTAGAAAAGAGTTTTTTGGATAGTAAGAATTTTTAAAGTTTACACATGGTAATAATGTATCCTTATTTTTGATACTAATAAGATTTTAATATTAATAATGTATCTAAAATAGTCTAGTTATCTTTGATTCACAATAAGAAGTTTTTATTTTTATAGTTATATATATTTTGTGTATAAAAATTATACACAAATAGAGTTAGTATACATGAATAAAATTTTTATAATTAGCAGTGATTAAAATATGTTAGAAACATAAAAGGACTGTAAATATAAACTGTTTTAAAAAGGAGGCATAGATTGAATATACCACAAAATAGCAATGGTAGTCCTAATATGGGTGCCTTTATGCGTCAAGCTGCTTGGGTTTTTTTACGTGAAGGTTGTATAGGTTTATGGGAGAGCACAAAGAAAAATGTTGCTTCAATAGGTAGGAGTATAAAAGAATCATGTTTAAGTTGTATGTCTTGTAAAGCACTTAAAACTACAGCACGTGTGGCTTTAGCTCTATGTACATTAGGTGTTTCAGAGTGTATTTTTGGTATTTGTAAATATAGGGCTAGGCAGGCTGATCATACTGGTAGTAGTTCTGTAAACAGTTCTATTACATAAAGATATGGAGTATTTTTATACTAGTCTGTATTTTAAGTAGAATAAGTATTCAGTTTTATTAACAAAATTGTGCTTATACACTGTACTGTTTGATGGTAAAAGTCAAAGCCATAAGTAAGGGAGAATTCATGTTGATTGTCTTATTATGGTCAGAATCTATCTACTGTACTCTTTGGTTTTTTGACTATATTGGTCATATTTTTATTTAGTCGTAAGTAAATGTTACCCTTCATCCAATATTGTTTATTTTTCATAGAGTTAAAGATTTATATTTAGCACTTTTTGATATGTATGGCAGCAGTATGTGTAAAAAAAATTTACATATACTGCTGTTTAAATATTTAATATTTTCAGATAGTTAGTTTAATTATTTCTATTTTTTTCTTAGATTTTTAATGAGTAGGACATCAGGTGAATGAAAAATAGTCAATTTTTAAAAAGAATTTGAATAGTAAAGATATGTTAAAAAATTTTTTTATGTTTTTGTATTTTATTGATGATAAATGGATTTGCGTTATTATAAATTGTATAATAAATAAATGGCACGAATTGTGCTTTTATATTTTTTATACATTCCTAACTGAAAAGATCCAAAAGTAAGATGAACTTTAATTTATTTTTTATATAAATTTAGGAGTCATTAAAGTTTAAAGTATTTTGGAATAGATGAGGAGTAGTATATTTTTCCAATATGATTTTAAAGCTTTATGGTTTGGAAATACTTGAGTTGCTTTATTTTGAAATAGTTTTTTAGTTATAATATAATATGTAGTTTAAGTATTTTTTATGTACTTAGAATGTTGTTAGTAAGTGTATTTAATGAAAGTAGTTTTAGTTATTTACTATTATGTTGTCTTGATTTTTGTAAGAATTGTATACCCAAAAAATCATGTTTTTAATGGTGAGGAGGAACTCCATTAAGCATGACGGGTTTAAACTGGGCATTCCCTAGCCTTTTTATGTAACAAAAAAATGTTATAAATTTATAGGGAGGAAGGGAATGCCCAATTTTTCTTAAAAAAGAGCTGTAACTTTGGTTTACAGCTCTTTTTTTAATTTATTGTAGATTATTCAGATGAGAAAAATATTGTTAGTGTTTTTCTTAAAAAAGAAAAGTTATTTTTATAGGTAAGATATATTGAGTTATTTATATAGTAATGATATTGAATTAATGAACTATCTGTTCATTGAATAAGATTTTTAACTTGTCCTTCAGATTATTGTTTTTTATTCTAATCGTATCTATTTGAAAAATAAGAACATTTTTTATTCCCCTTGATTATCTAAATATCTATCAGAATATAAATTAATAATTAAATTTTTGTTTATTAAGTTAAAGAAGGAATACCCTTTTTATTACTATGCTTAAAAAGTTGACTCTATTTTTTCTTATCCTTCAAAATACCTTTTTAATCTAAATAATAAAACAAAAGGTTTGTTGTTTAGAACTTTTAACTCTTAGCCTTTTAACTATATTAAGATAAACATACTGTGATATAATTATATGAAAGAGTTTGTGAAATGTATCCAACTTACAGATATTCATATTGATGTTCATAATTTAGTCTATGGAAGAGATCCTAGGGTTCCTTTTGAGGCTTGTTTGTATGAAATTAAAAAAGAGCATATGGATGCTGAATTTATTATTATTACAGGTGATTATACACATAGAGGTGATGTAGAAAGTCTTTGCTATGTAAAAGAGATGTTATCAACCACATCAATACCATATTTTTTTGTATTAGGTAATCATGATTCTAGAGAAGCATTATCCACAGTTATGCCTGATCATCCAAGAAATGCAGAAGGCTTTATACAATATAGTGTAGAAACAGATTTTGGTTTATGTATTGTTCTTGATTCTGTGGAGGAAGGTGTATCTCAAGGCACATTTTGTTATGAAAGGCTTTATTGGTTGTCACAAGAGCTTGAAAAAACTTCTAGACCTGTTTTTTTGTTTTTACATCATCCACCATGTATTTTAGGCATGCCAGCGACAAATAATATTATCCTTTCTCACGAAAGTTCTAAAAGACTTTTTGAAGTACTCTATCCATATAAGGAACGTATTCGACATATTTTTATGGGACATATTCATAGACCCATATGTGGATCATGGCATGGTATACCTTTTTCTTCATTACCAAGCTTATCACATCAAGCTGCATTAGATTTACACACTACAGATAGAATTTTAGGTATTACAGAGCCTTCAGGTTATGGCATTATATTAGTCAATGAAGATCAAGTTATTGTGCATTTTAAAGAATGTGGTGAATCTAGGCGTACAATATATTTTTAAGACTAGTTTTTAGGAGAATATATTTTGTTTGCAATTCGTTTAAGTAGTGTTTGTAAGTACTGGGAAGCTTCAAAAGCGGTTGATAATATAAGTTTTGAGCTTGAAAAAGGAAAACTTCTTGTATTACTAGGTCCTTCTGGTTGTGGGAAATCAACAACATTGAGGCTTATAGCTGGTCTTGAAAATGTAACCTCAGGTCAAATTTTTATTGATGATTGTGATGTAACAGGGTTACCTCCATCTAAGCGTCGACTATCTATGGTTTTTCAATCTTATGCACTTTTTCCACATTTAACAGTCCGTGAAAATATATTATTTGGGCTGAAAATACGTAAAGTTTCTTATGTAGAACAAGAAAAACGTCTTAAGCGTGCTATAGATATTTTAAGTTTAGATGGATTACTTGAACGTAAACCATCAATGCTTTCAGGTGGACAGCAACAACGCGTTGCTTTAGGAAGAGCACTAGTTGCAGAGGCATCAGTTTGTCTTATGGATGAACCTCTTTCAAATCTAGATGCAAAACTTCGTAATGATATGCGTAAGGAGATTCGAGAAATACAACAACAAATTGGTATGACCATGGTTTATGTTACCCATGATCAAACAGAAGCTATGAGTATGGCAGATCAAGTAATTCTTATGGAAAAAGGGTGTATTGTCCAACAGGCATCTCCAGCTGAAATGTATGCAAAACCACAAACAATATTTGCTGCAAGTTTTATTGGTACACCACCAATGAATTTATTAAGTTTGGCTAAAGAACACAATCATACGTATATTAAAGGTTCAAAAAACCCACTTACTTTTTCTCCACCTAGTGGTGCATTAATACTTGGTGTTCGTCCAGAAAATATTTCTGTTTTTCATTCTGGATGGAATAGTATTGTTACAAAAATTGAGTATCAAGGGGGAACCTCATTGATAACATGCAAAATAGGTTCTGAAAGTGTGATGTTTATTCAAAGTGGTGTAGCACAATATTGTGTAGGTGATAATTTATTTCTTCATTGTGATCAGAAACATTTACATTTTTTTCATGCAGAAACTGGTGTTACAGTTTCTTAATAAATATTTTTATGAAATAATAAAAAATTTAGATTTTTGTTTAATAAGCTTTTATAACATAAGTTGAGGTATATATGTTTTTACAGGCAATTTTGTATAGTTTACGATATATTATTATATTTTTATTTACTATAGTGTGTACTTTTAATTATGCATTATCTGCAGATAAGATTCCTTTAGTTTTTTATTTTCCTGTTGCTGCTTCTGGATCTATTACAAAGATTATTGAGAATATGACATCTCAGTTTATGAAGGAACATCCTCATATTGTTGTTAAACCAGTGTATACTGGAAGCTATAAGGATACATTAATAAAATCATTAACAGCATTAAGAGGTAGTGAACCACCACAGTTAGCAGTATTACTTTCTACAGACTTATTCTCTTTATTAGATGAAAATTTAATTGTTTCTTTTAATGAGTTTTCATGTGGACCTGAATTAGGTTCAGAATTTTTCCCAGCTTTTATGGAAAATAGTCAAAATGATGGTAAGGTTTGGGGTATTCCTTTTCAACGTTCAACCATTGTTTTATTTTGGAATAAAGAGGCATTCTTAGAAGCTGGACTTGATCCAGATATTCCTCCTCGAACATGGGAAGAGCTTGTTGAATTTAGTAAAAAGCTTGTTAAAAGAGATCATGCAGGAAATGTAACACAGTGGGGTGTTTCTATACCAACAGCAGGTTTTGCTTATTGGATGTTTCAGGCTTTATGCATTGAAAATGGTCTTGAATTAATGAATAAAGAAGGAACTAAAACTTTTTTTAATGATCCAAAAGCAATAGAGGCACTTCAGTTTCTTGTAGACCTATCTCGAAAATATAAAGTAATGCCAGAAGGCGCTGTTAATTGGTCTGTTTTACCTAAGGATTTTATTGAGGGTAAAACAGCAATGATTTGGACTACTACTGGAAATTTTACTAATATCCGTAGTAATGCTTCCTTTGATTTAGGTGTTGCAATATTACCAAAACATGTACGGTATGGTTCACCTACAGGTGGAGGTAATTTTTATATTTTTAAAAGATCTACACCAGAACAGCGTAAAGCAGCTTTTGAATTTGTTCAATGGATGACAAGTAAAGAGCAGACAGTGCAGTGGAGTATTGATACAGGGTATGTAGCTGTTCGTCCTGATGCTTGGAGGACAGATACTATGAAGACATACGTGGAAAAATATCCTTATTCAAGTGCAGCATATGAACAACTTAAATATGCTGTTGCAGAGCTATCTACGCATGATAACCAAAGAGTAACAAAGGCTTTAGAAGATGCTATTCAGGCAGCGGTTAATGGTACAAAAACACCTAAAGCTGCTTTAGATGATGCACAAAAAGTTGCTCAATATATTTTACGTCGATATCAATAATAGGTAATTTTTTAGTATGAACTTTATGGTACTTTTATATTATTATGGATTAACTATAATTGAGTTATAATTTTGAAAGGATATTATGCAATCTTGCATTATGACAAAAAATCAAATTTATGCATGGCTTTTGTTGCTACCTGCATTTTTACTTATTTGTATTTTTACTTTTATACCAACTATAACAACTTGTATTAATAGTTTTTTTATAACTTCACGTGGTAATGAACCACAGTTTTTTTGGAGTTTAGAACATTATTTATACTTATTGGAAGATCAGGTTTTTCTTAAAGCTTTGTGGAATAACATAATCTTTGTTGTAAGTGTTATACCTTGCTCAATGTTTTTGGCATTTGTTATGGCTTTATGGGTAAATTTTCGTTTAAGTGGTCGTAGTATTATACGTTTAGCATACTTTGTTCCAACAATACTTCCTATGATAGCAGTAGCAAATATTTGGCTTTTTTTCTTTACACCTCAATATGGGTTAATTGAGCAGATTCGATCATTTTTTAACTTTTCAAGTATTAATTGGCTGGGGAGTGAAAAAACAGCATTATTTTGTATTATCTTAGTTGCTATTTGGAAGGATGCAGGATTTTTTATGATTTTTTACCTGGCGGCACTACAGACGATACCTCCATCATTGGCTGAAGCTGCTATACTTGAAGGTGCATCTCGTTATTATTATCTACGAAAAATTATGCTTCCACTACTCATGCCAACAACATTATTTATTCTTGTTAATGCTACTATTAATGCTTTTCGTATGGTTGATCATTTGTTTATTCTTACAAGAGGTGGACCTAATAATGCAAGTATATTGTTATTGTATTATATCTATGAGGTGAGCTTTCAGTTTTTAGATACTGGTTATGGGGCAACGTTAACAATGATTTTACTTCTTATATTAGGTATTATGGCATTATTTCAGTTTGGTATTTTGGAGAAAAGAGTTCATTATCAATGAGGAATATAAAACATATACATAATCCATATGAACCTCAAGGTGTAGTGCGTTGTCTAGAGACAATAGCAGCCTGGGTACTAGCTATATTGTGGGCATTACCATTATTATATGCAATATGGACAGCATTTCGTCCGGCAGCTTATTCTACAAATTTTGCTGTATTAGCCCCTTTTACTTTTGAAAATTTTAAGGAAGTTTGGAGCTCAGCACCATTTACAATATATTTTTTTAACACAATGATGTTAGTGCTATTGATACTTTTTTTTCAATTAATATTATGCACTTTAGCAGCTTTTTCTTTTGCTAGATTTAAGTTTTATGGTCAGTCTATAGTATTTTCTATAATTATTATGCAGATTATGGTAATGCCTGATATTCTTATTATAGAGAATTATAAAACAATCAATGCTTTGGGCCTTGTTGATTCTATTTTGGCTATAGCTTTTCCTTATTTAGCATCAGGTTTTGGCATTTTTATTTTACGTCAAGCATTTAAAGTTGTACCTAAGGAGTTAGATGAAGCTGCAGCAGTAGAAGGTGCCAATATATTCCAGATCCTATGGCATGTATATGTTCCATTAGCAAAGCCAACATATTTAGCATATTCTCTAGTTTCAATCAGTTATCATTGGAATAATTTTCTTTGGCCATTAGTTGTTACAAATTCTGTATCTTCCAGAACCTTAACTGTCGGACTTCAGATTTTTTCTTCAACAGAACAAGGTGTTAATTGGTCTATCATTGCTGCTGCAACAGTGATAACATCTGCGCCTTTATTATTAGCATTGTTAATTTTTCAAAGACAATTTGTACAATCTTTTATGAGAGCAGGTATAAAATAACAGGTAATGGTATTCATATTGTTATTTAATTATTATAGTAGGTCTATGTAAACAAATTTGTGCAGCTAAATTTTTTGTATAAGGTTTTTTTTGGTTTTGGATAGTAGTAGCATTGTATTGTAAGAACAATGGTGTTGTATAGTAAGCCAAAAGAAATGTTATTGGTATTGTCCAAAGTGTGGTAATGAATAAACTACCAAAACAAAACTCTCGATGGGTAAATTTTAGAAGGACTATAGATAGTATAATAAATACAGTAGCAATAATGGGTATGCCTTTTTTATCTATGAAAAAGGCATTTATTGTTTCAAGGAGTTGAATCTTTATGTATAACCAGTCATGAATAAATGGATATATCATAATAATAAACATACCTAACCCAAGAAGTAAAAAATACATACTTATGGTAAAATAAAGCCGACGACTTTTTGTGTTTGAGAATGTATATAGAGCCTGTGCTGTTATGATGGCTATGATAGGATATAAGAAAAGTATTGTAAAAGGACTCACAGTATTTATAAATAGAAGAGATACAATGGTTGTAAAACTTACAATCCATAGCCAGTTTTGACTTGGTGTGGTTTTCCTGCAGGTAATGATTATATGAGGGAGACGGTAAGCTTTTTCCCAGGGAAGAAAAAAAAGAACTATTAACCATGGTGACCAAATAGCAATTGTTGTTATAGCATGCTCTAAGTTTAGATAAATGTTATTGGATAAAGCATAAATAGGTGATATAATTTGTTGTTTAATTGATATATTAATGAGTTCTCTTCCATTATACATAGAACCAATGAAGCTTGCCCATGCTAAAAGCATAATAATCATAACACCAAATGCTAAGGCTCCATCATAGTTTCCTGCTCTTTTTAAGCGTCCACTCCATACAAGAAATATTATACTAGATATACATGGGACAATAAATCCTATAAGACCACCTATAAGTCCTGCTGCACCAGTAAGTAGGAATCCAAATATAAGCCAAAATGGAGCAGAATCTTTGATCCATCCTTGATAGAGACAAAGTAATGCTCCTAATATAAGTATACTAAATAAGATACAGTCAATCATTATATAAGGTATAATAAGCATGAATAAACTTGATAATATAATAAGTCCTGCAGAAAAAGCTATTTTATTGGATTGAATAATAGTAATAGCAAATATCCACGTAAAAATTGTAATGCATATTCCTCCAACACTATTTAAAAGGATAAGAAGTGTATGAAGATCTGTATTATTAGGAGTAGATTGAGTTATGTATAACCAAGGAGTAAGTGTAATTATTGTATCAGAATAATCACTTAGGCCTATTTTTACTGTTATATTAGAAAATATATCTATAGTATGCTGCAAGTAAGTATATAAAGGAAAAATTTGTTGTAAGGTAGCAAGAATAAAGAGTGTTAAAACACTAATTTTGGATGCAAAAATATATCCTTGCTCCATGATTGATTTTTTAACTATTTGGCTAGGTATAGTGTTTGGTAACATTATTTTAGGTAAATATGTTTATTAAAATTATATATGAGTATTAAAAAATATATGGCGTTACTTCTGGCAATAATAGATTATGGTATGCTCTTATAATATTTTTGTCAAAATTCTACTATAAATAATATATGTATTGTTTAATTCTATTTAGTTTATCTATGATATAATTTTTTATATAATGGTTATAGTTTATAAATAAACTTATAGTGATATTTAATGTCGTTATATATAATACTATAAATAAGTATGGGGAATTTTTATGCATAAACTTGTTGTTGCAGTTTTTGACACAACACTCCAAGCAGGTAAAGTACGAAAAAAATATTTAAAGAAAAATACAAAATTTCGTGATAATTTTAATAAGTCTATAATTATTATTCGGAACATAGATGGTACGATTGAATTACACTATGTTCATCGATTTGCTGCAGAGGGTGCTGCACTTGGTGGTGTTTGGGGTGGCATAATTGGTATTTTATTTTTAAATCCTGTTATTGGTGCACTTGCTGGAGCTAGTTTAGGTGCTGTTATAGGTAACTTAGGTGATTTAGGTGTCGAAAAGCATTTTATGGCTGATTTATCAAAGCATCTAAAGCCTAGTTCTTCTGCTGTATTTATTCCAGGAAAAAAAGATGAGTTAGAGGGTATTTGTGATTTGTTGAAAGAAGAAGGTGGTGAAGTCGTAAGTACTATGATGCAGCTTGATGATAAGAAAAAAATATTAGAAAAGATAGATGCTTTATATGAGGGTACTTTAAAAAATACTTAAAAATTATAGTATTACTCATCATGACTAATACATCCAATAAATGGAGTAACTATGTATATAGTGATTCTTGGTGGATCTGGTTTTATTGGTAGTGCATTATTGAAAGCTCTAGTAAAAAGAGGTGATACTGTTGTTGTATCATCAAGGAGTCATTGTACTTCTCAAGTAGTACATCCAAATGTGACATATGTTACTTGGGATGGTTGTTCTTATGATGGTCTTTTAAAGATTGTTGAAGGTGCAGATGCTATTGTTAATCTTATAGGAGAAAACATTGCTGCAAAAAGGTGGACAAATCTTCAAAAACAAAAAATAGTGGATAGTCGTGTTTTATCTGGAAAGGTTTTGGTCGATGTATTAAGTAAACTTAATAAAAAACCTTCTGTTCTTATACAAGCATCAGCGGTTGGTTATTATGGATTATGGGATGAGTTAGATACAGCATTAGAGTGTGTAGAAAAGTCTCCTTCAGGTGAAGGGTTTCTTGCTGATACAGTAGTTAAGTGGGAAGATTCAACTTTTGATGTAGAGAGGTTAGGTATCCGTCGATGTGTTATTCGCACAGCTCCAGTTCTTGGGATCCATGGGGGGGTGTTAAAGAAAATGCTTCCTTTATTTTATATAGGCTTAGGAAGTGTTTTAGGGACAGGTAAACAACCATTTCCATGGATTCATATAGATGATGAAGTTTCCACAATAGTCTTTTTATTAGATAATACATCATTATCTGGTATATTTAACCTTGTAGCTCCAGAACATATTACTATGCAGAATTTTGCTCAAACACTTGGTTATGTTTTAAGACGTGTTGTTTTTTTACGTATTCCTAAATGTGTTTTACATATTGTTCTGGGCCAGATGGCCGATGAACTTTTACTTTCTGGACAAAAGGCATATCCTAAAGCATTACTTCACCATGGTTTTACATTTAAATACCATTCAATTCTTTTAGCTCTTAAACAATTATTAAGATGATAAAGGACGTAGATAGTAATTAATAGTGTTCAGGTGAAACCCAACCTGTATCACCACTAGCTCCTGTTCCTGTAAATCTTATAGAAAGAGGTACATCATAATTATCTGTAATAGCTATAAATTGAAATGCTTCAGCATTACGGATGTTTTTTTGTTGTAGTTTCTGCATAAAAGGTAATGTTGAGTTGAAACGTAGGTCAGTAAAAGTATATTCTTTACCTTGAAGTATTGATTTTGTGGATAATGCTAAAAATACTGAAAAATCATTATACATGGAGAATAAAGGACTATGTTTTTTTAGTTTTTTTATGAGTTCAGGTGAAGGCTTTTCTATCTTTAGCAATTCTTTTGGAGGTTTTGTAAAAGCTATATACCCAGAAAGATTCCAGTGGTCGTTATTATCAATGATAATTTTCCAATAAAATGGTGTAAAAACATCTGGAATTAAGTATAGTTTTGTAGTGTCTGGAGTTTTGGAAGATGTATCTTGGGTTTTTGAAAATGTAGTGTTGTAAGAAGAATAATTTCTTTGAAGGTATGTTTCTAGTCCAAGCTTTATTCCAATGGTAAATATAGGATACATAATTGTCCAGCAGAGTAGTATAATCATTATAGTTCTGCTTCTTCTCCAAAATAAAATACCTAAAAGTAAAGGAATAATAATTAAGATATCAACAATAAATAAGTTATTTAAGCATAATTTATTTTCATTGAAGGGTAAAAAAATTTGTGTTCCATAACTATTCATAACATCAAGAAAAATATGTTGTAGTATAATAATATAGGCAAAAAACCATGCTCCAAGAAGTGACCAAGATGTATGTTTTTGTTGTGGAATTTTATCTATAGGTGGCTGAAGAGATGTTAAGAATACTAGAGGAAGAGCACAAAGGAACGAAATACCCCAAGCACCAGCAAAAGAGTGTGTAATACTTCTATGTATAGTAAGGTAGTCTACAGTTGAAGCAATAAAAAGTAGATCAGCATCAGGGCTAACAGCAACGATCATTCCCCAAATAGGGAACCACCATTGTCGGGATTTTTTTGGTAGTGCATATGTAAATGTTGCACCACTAAGAGCATGTGTTATAATATCCATAAATAATTAGCTATTTTTCAGAGAAGATAATAGTACCTTTACCAAGTAAGTCATGTATATGTACAATACCAAGTAATTGTCGATTATTATTAACTATTGGTAATACCGTTATTGTTTTTTGTTCCATGTAGTCAAGGAGTATAGCTATTGTATCGTTAATTGTTCCACAACGAGGGTTTTTAGTCATGATTTTGTCAACAGGTTCTTCTAAGGATAATTTTTTTTGACATACAGCTCTTCTTAAGTCTCCATCTGTAAGAATTCCATGAACAGCATTATCTGTATCAAGAATAATCACAGCTCCAAGAGCACCTTGATTAAGAATAGTTAAGGCTATAGCTTGTGAATTACCTGAAGATAAAACAGGAAGATTTTTTGTGCGCATAACTTTAGTAACATTGAGCATGAGTCTTTGACCAAGTGTTCCACCAGGGTGGTAGCGAAGAAAATCAGATTCTGTAAAAGACTTAAGAGACATAAGACATACAGCAAGAGCATCACCAAGAGCTAATACAGCTGTAGTTGATGCAGTTGGAGCTAGACCATGTGGGCAAGCTTCTTGAGGAACCTCAGTATTAAGAATAACTGTAGCTACATGAGAAAGTGTTGAAGGTGATGCTGAAGTTAACGCAATGAGTGGCGTACCAAAAGATTGGATAGTTGGTAGTAATGCATTAAGTTCTGGTGTTTCTCCTGAATTAGAAATTGCTAAAATTAGATCTGTATCTTTTAAACTGCCAATATCGCCATGTGCACCTTCAACAGGATGCATAAAGAAAGCAGGTGTTCCTGTAGAGGAGAATGTTGCAGCAATTTTTCTTCCTATAAGACCAGACTTTCCAACGCCTGTGACAATAACACGTCCTTTGCAGTTAGCAAGAAGTTCTAAGGCATGATAGAATGTTGTGTTTAAATTTTTACATATAGTTTCAATACCTTTAACTTCTATTTGTAAAACTTCACGAGCTAGATTTAGTAGATATTCTGGAGAACGAGAATTGTGTTGTTTAGTAGGCATTGTATCTATGTGTGAATGAATAACAGACATATAGTCATCCAGTTTTATAAGTATATACTTAAAATAAGATAGACAAAAACATAGTGAACTGCAAGAAAAAGCAGTATTCATTTAAACAAACCCTATGAATGATGCTGTGTATTCAGGTATATGTAAATGTGTTATATTATTGATAATATACAGAATTTTAGCAATTTTATCAAAGTTTTCAAAAAATATTTTTGGCTAGTTATTTGTTTTTTTATGTTTATGATCAGGTTTACTATCTTTAATAAGTGTAGAAATATTTAATGAAAAGTTTTTAGTGTAAATAAAAATTATCTAAAGTACCTGAACTGATTGTTATATGTGTGTTTGTATTAAGGCTTCAAGAAAATTTAGTTTTAAGTCGTTTTATCTAATCATTAAATTGTAGGAATGATTTATCTAGTTTATACTCTATCAATTAGTTATAATAGTTTATAAGTAATCATCAACAGTATGAAATATTTTTAACAGTATTATAATCATTATTTGCAGTGATTTCATTTCTTGCTTTATGTATTGGGTTTCGTGAAGCTTTATTTTATTTATGTTTTAGATTATTCCAGGGCTATATTCAGTCCTTACTGATTTTGAATGTATGTTTGCTTATAGGTAGGAGAAGTTTTATATATGTTTTAAATTATTGTATATTATTGTTAACTTAAGTTTTTTATAAAAAGATACCAGTATTTTTTTATTAAAAATATATCTTTTATCTAATAAGATTTTAATAACCTTTAAAGTACATATATAATGTTGGTTTATGATGGAATATACTCTATGGTATCTTTTAGGTGGTGTTTTTGCTGGTTTAATGTCAGGGTTATTTGGTATTGGTGGAGGCATTGTTGTTGTTCCTGTACTTAATTTTATTTTTCATAAACAAAGTGTTCCTTTAAACCAAATACAGCATTTAGCGCTTGGGACATCATTAGCATCAATAATATTTACATCATTATCTAGCCTTAGAGCACAACATAAACTTGGGGCTGTTAGATGGGATTATTGGAAAAAAATGACACCAGGTTTATTACTTGGAACATTCATTGGCAGTATTTTTGCAAATTTTTTATCCACAAAAACTTTGGAAATCATTTTTATATGCTTCCTCATTATTGTTGGAACGCAATTGATATTATCTGTAAACGTCAATAGAGGCTATTCTAAGCCTGGGTTTTTTGAGATATCTATTTTTAGTATAGGTATAGGTGGTATTTCTAGCTTAGTTGGCATTGGTGGTGGGACACTTTCTGTTCCTTTTTTACTTTGGTGTAGTCTTACTATACATAATGCTATTGGTACTTCTTCAGCTATAAGCTTTCCTATAGCTCTTGGTGGAACTATAAGTTATATGTATATAGGTTGGGGTGCACATAATTTACCCATTGGTAGCATTGGCTATGTTAATATAAAAGCATTGTTTTGGATTGTTCTTTCTAGCATATTAACGGCACCTATTGGAGTGAAACTTTCACATAAATTATCAAGTAAAGTCTTAAAACGTACTTTTGGTTTTATAGCTTATGGTTTCGCTTTTCATATGTTATGGAATAGTTTTTTATGATATATTTTTATAGCAACGAAAAAAGCACAAAGAATTCCTTGTGCTTTTCGGGGGCTGGGCACCCGGCTAACCGTTACCGTTGCTTTCTTTCGAACCTGGCGGGGTTGGCGGTATTACCGCCGCCCAGCTTCCTTAAAATCAAAGTATGTATACTTGGAAAAATGTAAAAGAATCAAGAGAAAATATGCATATTTTTTGTTTTTATAGAATAAGTTTATTAAAAATGGAATATTTATTTTTTATGCTATAACTATTTGTATTTTAAATATAGAGAGTTAAAAAATCAAAATTGATACATTAGGATTTTACTTGACATAATGAGGATGCTCAAGATAAAGCACCTAACTATCTTCATTAATTATAAAGGAGAGGTGGCCGAGCTGGCTGAAGGCGCTCGCCTGCTAAGCGAGTATACGGGTAACACTGTATCGAGGGTTCAAATCCCTCCCTCTCCGCCATTGATTTGAAATAAATATTCACATAGAAAATATTACTGCTAAAAAATAGCATGAATATTGATGTGTTGAAGAAAAGATATTGAACTTGATGGTCAAAAGTTTTTATGTCCAATACAGCAATAAAAAAAGATCAATAAATATACATTATACAGAGCTTTTTACATGTATTATGCTGAACTTTTAAGGTTTTGAATTCTATACTTTATTTCATAAGGTATAGTGTTTTTTATGTTGCTATCATTCAATAATAATTTTTATAAATTTTGGAAAATACAAAGAAACTCAATGAACTATGATTTATTGATTGATTTACACAAGAACAATGTCCGTCAGGGCCCTGGTGGTGATGAGCAAACAAAATTGGCAATGAATCTTGCTGGTTTGCTGGATACTTTTGGCGTTTTACAGGTTGCTGATATGGGCTGTGGTACAGGAGCCTCAACATTATTATTGGCAAGATATTTGAATGCAAAAATCACAGCTGTTGATTTATTTCCTGATTTTTTGGATATTCTGAAGTGTAATGCTGAAAGACAAGGTATGGCTAACAAGATTACAACACTGGCTTGTTCCATGGATGATCTGCCATTTGAGGAAGGTAGTCTTGATGTGATTTGGACGGAGGGTGCGATTTATAACATAGGCTTTGAAAAAGGTATCAAGTCTTTTAAAGATTTATTAAAGCCTGGTGGCATACTGGCAGTTTCTGAAATTACATGGCTAACAAAAGAACGGCCAGAAGAAATCACAGACTATTGGGATAGTGAATATCCTGAAATTGCTTCTGCATCAGAGAAAATCCGAATTCTTGAAGAACATGGTTTTTTATTGAAAGGTTATTTCCCTTTACCAGAATCTTGCTGGGTTGAAAACTATTATACCCCTCTGGAAAATAATTTGATGTCTTTGTGGCCAGACATGGTTCTAAAGATGCTCAACCTGTTGTTGAAGCTGAGAAAACTGAGATTACTCTTTATAAAAAGTACCATAGTTATTATAGTTATGGTTTTTATATCGTACAGAAGTTCTGATTGTGCAGTGTATAAATGTCTTAATCATTATATATTTTGCAATAATAGTTGTTTTTAATAAATTCCAAAGTAGAGTTCATCTAGTAATATATAGTTTAGTTATATTACTACCAATATGTTGGAAAGGTATAAATTTAATGAGTACAGGGTGGTAATGCTTTTTTTGATGATTGGATTAGGAAAACTATATAACATGGATTTCAAAATAGGAAAGTGAATAAACTTGGTGTTTTTTAGAAACACTTGTTGTATATTTTATGTCTATAGATAGACAGTATATTCACTGTGTATATTTACTATGCAATATTTTGAAAACAGTGAAGCTTTGGTGCAAACACATAGAGTGCACATTTCATATTAGCTATATTTAGTTTATAAATTTTATTTTAATTATTCTTTGTTTAATGTGTTAATACAAGAAATAGTTCATTGATATGTTTTTTAGTATAGAATTTTTATAGATAGAGTGACTTCTGAAGTATAGGTATGGTAGGTAAGTATATTTACATATCAAGGGTATCTTCACACATTAAGTATAGAAAAATTAGAACAACTATGTTTATTTATTCTCCCCTAAGAGATTCTCCTTCTTCTTGTCGGCTTTTACAGTTAATACAAAGTTTTGTGACAGGTCGTGCTTTAAGACGTGGAGTACCAATGTTTTCACCACATTCTTCACATGCACCATATGTACCATCGTCAATACGTAGTAAAGCAGATTGTATTTTACGGATTAAACGTCTCTCACGATCACGGATACGAAGGGTAAAAGCTCTATCAGATTCTGCAGAAGCTCTGTCTGCTGGATCAGCAAATATTTCATTACTATCTGTAAGATCTTCAAGAGTTAAATTACCTTTTTGTTGAGCTTCTTCAAGCATGCTTGTAAGTAATTCACGAAAGTATTCGATGTCTTTTTGTTCCAAAGTATATCTCCTAATAGGAAAAATTGACATTTTTAAACTGCGGTTCCACATATAAGAAAAAAAAAGTTGAGAGTAAAGCCCTAAAGTACTAAGATTTTTTATTTATAAAATTAGTGGTGTATGTTTATACTTAAAAAATTTACTACTAGTAAATAAGAAATATATACCTATAATAGATTGAGTGGGTTAGTAAATAGAAGAGATATTATTATATAAGCAATATTATTAATTTATGTTTTTTTATGAGAGTCATAATATGAGTGAATACAATACACGTAGAGGTGCAATACAAGCAATAAAGAGTTATTACTTAAATATAAAACCTGAAGATACAGTTAAGACAAATCCTGTTAAAATTTTTGGTTGTAATGTTTTTAACAGGAAAGTAATGAAAGAACGTTTACCAAGAGATGTTTATATTTCTATTCATAAAACAATAGAACAGGGAACAGAACTTGACCCATCTATTGCTGATGTTGTTGCTGCAACAATGAAAACTTGGGCGCTTGAAAAGGGTGCAACACATTTTACACATGTTTTTTATCCATTAACAGGTCTTTCAGCTGAGAAACACGATAGCTTTTTATCTTTAGATGATAATGGTGGAAGCATAACAGAATTTAGTGGTAAAATGCTTATTAAAGGAGAACCAGATGCATCAAGTTTTCCTTCAGGTGGATTAAGAAGTACTTTTGAAGCACGAGGCTATACTGCTTGGGATGTAACAAGTCCAGCATATATTATGGAAGGTGTCGAAGATATTGTTTTATGTATACCTACAGTCTTCCTTTCTTGGACTGGTGTGGTTCTTGATAGAAAAACACCAATTTTACGTTCAAGCCAAGTTTTAAGTAAGCAGGCAAAAAGAATCTTAAAACTTTTTGGTAAAAATACAAGGTTACCAATAGTTTCTTATGCAGGTTTAGAACAAGAATTTTTTCTTATTGATCGTAATTTTGTTTTCTGTCGTCCAGACTTACTTATTGCAGAAAGGACACTTTTTGGTGCAAAGCCACCAAAAGGTCAGGAGTTTGAAGATCAATATTTTGGTGTTATGCCAAGACGTGTTTTAAAGTGTATGGCAGAAGCAGAAAGAGAGTTATATAAACTTGGTATACTTATTAAGACAAGACATAATGAGGTTGCACCTAGTCAATATGAATTTGCTTCATTTTTTGGTGTTGGTAATCTTACAATAGATCAAAATCAAATGATTATGACTATATTGAAACGTATAGCAAAAAGACATGGAATGGTTTGTTTACTTCATGAGAAACCTTTTTCTGGAATTAATGGTTCAGGTAAGCATTTAAATTATTCTCTTGGTAATGCAGAACTTGGAAGTTTATTTGATCCAGGAGAAACACCACATGAAAATGCTATGTTTTTAGTCTTTTTAGTAGCAGCTATTCGTGGAATACATAAATATTCAGGTCTTCTTCGTGCATCTGTTGCATCTGCATCTAATGATCATCGTCTTGGAGCTAATGAAGCACCACCTGCTATAATTTCTATGTTTCTTGGAGAGCAGCTTACAAATGTTCTTGAGCAATTCCGTATAGGTAAAGAAGTTCACACATCAAAATTTGTTTGTTTTATGAATTTAGGTGTAGATACATTACCAGAGCTCCCTGTAGATCCAGGTGATCGTAATAGAACGAGTCCTTTTGCTTTTATTGGAAACAGATTTGAATTTCGTGCTCTTGGTTCAAGTATGCCAGCTTCAGCTTCACAGGTAGCATTGAACATAATCATGGCTGATTCTCTTGAATTTTGTGCAGATCGACTAGAAAAATATACAAGAGGTTATGATACAAAGCTTAATAATGCTATTTCTTCTTTAATAAAAGAAGTTATGGAAGATCATAGTGATATAATTTTTAATGGCGATGGATATTCTGAGGCATGGCATAAGGAGGCTAAAAGACGTGGACTTCCTAACTATCACACTACACCAGAGGCATTACTTGTATATACAGATCCAGAAGTTATTCAGTTGCATGAGCGGTATCATATTCTTTCAGAGGAGGAACTTAAAGCACGTCAGGAAATTTCTTTAGAACAGTATTGCAAAACAATACAAACAGAAGCAGAACTAGTAGTACGTATGGGAAGAACAGTTATTTACCCAGCAGGTGTTCGTTATCAGCAAGAACTACTTCAAGCAAATATTAATATGAAATCAATAGGTAAACAAATAGATACGGTTCTTCTTGATGAGATTACACATCTTTTACAAGAACTACTTTTATATATTAAAAAACTTGAAGTTATTTTAGATGGTCAAACAAAACAAGGATTTTTTGCAGCCGCGCAGTTTTATTGTAATGATGTGTTGCCATTAATGGGCGTTATTCGAACTTTTTCCGATAGACTTGAAGCGCTTGTTGCAGAAGACTTATGGACATTACCAAGTTATCAAGAAATGTTATTTATAAAATAAATATTTTTTAGCTTTTATTGAGACAAGAATATATTTGGTTATTGAAATTATCCATGACTAATTTTTTTTGTTGATATTGTTAAGCAAGATAGCGGAATTTTTGCCACTAATTTTTTTATAACTACTGTATGGTCACTTATAGCAATATCTGGCAAGTGAGCATCCCAAGGAAAAACAAGAGCCCATGTATCACCTGTAAGTTTTAGTCTACTAACACCAGTGTCATGTGGAGCTATTTTATAAAACCCAATATCTTTTTCAGAGTTAAATGTTCCTTCTATTTCAAGATAATTTATAGGCCGAGACCAGAAATACTCTTCTCCTTGAAGAACCATATGTAAATCACACATAGTTTTGTGTGATTCATATAAACATGAGCCTTCTAAACGTAATGCAGTAGAGAAGATGTCGATAGTGCAATATGGTAGACTGTATTTCCCTTCAGGTATTATGGGTGTTGCATTTTGTGTGATCCATAACATAAGATCATCCCATACAGATCCTAAACCATAGTTATTCCAGTTTTTTGTGCAATCAGTAAGCATAAGTTTTATTCCAATACATACCTTTCTAGTATATGCTTAAATACTTGAATAAATGTTTCTAAATCATGCTCATTAATTGTGAGTGCAGGTAAAAGTCTTAATATGTTATCTTGAGTAACATTAAGAACAAAACCTTGTTGTAGTAATTGTTCACAAATGCCTTTTCCAGCGAATTTTAATACTATACCAATCATGAGGCCTTTGCCTTGGACTTCTTGTATTTTGTCTGGATGATGAACGGCAATTTGTTTTAATATTTTTATATATTTTTGTCCTAATAACTCTGCTCGTTCTGCAAGATTATCTCGTTGCATAATTTCTAAAGTTTTACAGGCTACTGCACATGTAAGAGCATTTCCACCAAAAGTTGTACCATGACTGCCTACTATAAATGCTTGCGCTATTTCATCTGTTGTAAGCATTGCACCTATAGGAAGTCCATTAGCAAGAGCTTTAGCACACGAGATTATATCAGGTTTAAGGTCGAAGTTTTGGAAGCTCCAGAAATTTCCAGTGCGACAAAGGCCTGTTTGAACTTCATCTATAATGAGTATAATGTTATGCTTAGAGCAGAGATTTTTTATACCTAAAGCATATTCTTTTGTTATTGGTCTTACTCCACCTTCGCCTTGGATTACCTCTAAAAGGATAGCTGCTGTTTTTTTTGTAATTGCAGATTCAAGAGCATGTAGATCACCCCATGCTACTTGTTTAAACCCTTCAGGTAAAGGTGCAAAGCCATCTTGTAATTCTTTCTTCCCTGTAGCAGCAAGTGTAGCAAGTGTACGCCCATGGAAAGCTCCTGTTAATGTAATAATCTCAGAAGCCATACAATTTTTTACACGTTGCATATAGCGTCTAGCAATTTTGATACTAGCTTCATTAGCTTCTGCTCCAGAATTACAAAAAAAAGCTTTAGTAAAATGTCCTGTAGAAACTAGTTGTTCTGCTAATTGTAGTTGTTCTTCTTGGTAAAAAAAATTACTTACATGGATAAGTTTGTTTGCTTGTTTTACTATAATTTCTGAAAGTTCCTTATGACAATGGCCAAGGCTTGTTACAGCAATTCCAGAAAGTAAATCAATATATTCTTTACCATGAATATCTATAAGTTTAGAACCGTAAGCTTTTATTATATATAAAGGATATCTTCTATAGGTATGACACAGTAAATTTTCTGAACGATGGGTAATGTTTTCAAGAGTATTTTCCATACGTTACTAAATAACCTTTAATATATAAAAAATTTTTATTGTTTTCCTGTATGTCCAAAGCCAGATGATCCTCTATCTGTTGTTTCAAGAGAAGATTCCTCATGTAATTGGACTTGAAAAGCTGGTTGAAAGATAAGTTGTGCTATTCTTTCTCCACGGTCAATGTTTTTTTGTTCTTTAGATGTATTAAGAAGAACAATAACAATTTCTCCACGGTAATCAGGATCAATAACGCCTACACCTTGAGCAACTGTAAGACCCTTCATAGCCCCAAGACCACTACGAGAATAAATAAATCCTGCAATATTTTGTGTGAGAGGTTCAATAGCAATGCCTGATGGAATAGAAATTCTTTCGCCAGGCTTTATATAAATCTGCTCTTGCTCAATACATGCACGGAGGTCAAGCCCAACTGATTTATGGGTAGCATAGGTAATACCTGTAGTGGTGTACAAAGTTTTACTGTTTCTTAAGTAAACAAAACGAATATGTATAGATGTGTTAGGTAGTAGCATTATTAGTTCGCACCTTTTAGTTGTTTATAGAAGTTTTATTGTGAGTTGTGGATAATATATAGTTAAGAATTATCTATGAAAATACGATGAGTATTGTTTTTATATTTTATATATGTATGGTTTTTAGCATGAGTTTTTAATTGGGTTATCTTTAGAAATAAATTTTTTCTGTTTGTAGTATTTTGATACTTGAGTATCTTAAGATTCTACTATATCTTCCTTTTTTTTTGTAGACAAGATTATAATAATTATTAATTAACACTCAAATAGTCCTATTTATAAAGGAAACCTACTATGAAAATGACACATAGTGGCGGTAAAATAGATCATTTAACGATACTAAATACAAGTAAAGTATCTCCACAAACAAGTGCTCCTGGGGTACATTTATTAGAAATTTTTCCAAACCAATATCCTCATCGTGCATATGTGATTAGTGTTATGTTTCCAGAATATACATCACTTTGTCCTTTTACAGGACAACCTGTAAAGGCTGTAACCACAAGTTGGAAGCAAGAGCCTTCCTCACATACTTGGAAATAAGCGAGCCATATGTGGTAAAAAAATATGGCTTATTTATTGATGTAGGTAATACTTCTATAAAAATAGGTTTAGGTGATAAGCAAGCTATTATTTCTTCAATTGTCTTACCAACAAAAATATCTTGTCATGAGAATGTGTTGGGTAAACAGATTTTACAATTTGTTCAAAATACCCAAAGAACAGTTAATACAGAACTAAGTATAGAGATATGTATTGTAAGTTCTGTAGTTCCAGACATAGATGACATATTGTTTCAGGTATGTAAATCTTCTTTTATGTTACAACCATTGTTTGTACATAAAGATATAGTTGTTCCACTTGTTAATTGTTATGAAAAACCTAAAGAAGTTGGTGCAGATCGTTTAGTTGCAGCATATGGAGCCCGGATATTATTTCCTCAACATAGGTCAATAGTGATCGTTGATTATGGGACTGCAACAACCTTTGACTGCATAGTAGAAGATGCGTATCTTGGTGGACTTATTTGTCCAGGCATTACTACATCTATTGAGGCATTAAGTACAAGTACAGCATTATTACCATGCATTACCTTAACAAAAGTAGAAGGTATGCCTATAATAGGTAGAAGTACAGATATTAGTTTACGGCATGGTTTTTTTTATAGTTTTATTTCAATGACAGAAGGGGTTTACACACGTTTATGTGAACTTCTTCCTGAACCAGTATTTTTTATAGCAACAGGTGGGTTTGCATTTGATATTGCATATCACACATCTAGTATTAATAAAGTATATCCAGATCTTATTCTTGATGGCTTACGTTTTTTATGGAAGTTAAAAAGTCATTCATTAAAATAGTTATTTTGGATTGTAGTGTATGATAAAAGATTATTGTATAATTCTTAATAAAGTAAGCGTATACATATTTATTACGTGTACTTAGATTATTAACAGTTTTATTTAAAATGTATTTATATAAATTATAGAGAGGAGAGGATAGTATGACGAAAATTATCTCAGTTTTGGCTAGAGAAATTCTTGACTCTCGTGGTAATCCTACAGTTGAAGTAGAAGTAGCTCTTGAATCTGGATATGTTGGTCGAGCTGCTGTGCCTTCTGGTGCATCCACAGGATCCCGTGAAGCAATAGAAATACGTGATGGTGGTCTTAGGTATAATGGTAAAGGCGTTATTAAAGCTGTAGACAACGTAAATACTATTATTTCAGATGCTATTATAGGTATGGATGCATTAAAACAGGTGAATTTAGATATGACTTTATTGGATCTTGATGGTACTGAAAATAAGTCTCATCTTGGTGCAAATGCTATGCTGGGTGTGTCTCTTGCTACAGCAAGAGCAGCAGCGGCAGCACTAGGTCTTTCATTGTATCAATATATTGGTGGTGTAAATGCGAAATTGCTTCCAATACCACTTATGAATGTTATTAATGGAGGTGTACATGCACCCAATAATTTAGACATCCAAGAGTTTATGCTGATGCCAGTAGGAGCAAAAACATTTCATGATGCACTCCGAATGGGGGCTGAGGTTTTTTATACATTAAAAACAATATTAACAGCAGATGGTCATATTACAAGTGTTGGTGATGAGGGTGGTTTTGCACCAAACTTAAAGAGCCATGATGAGGCTTTTCAATATTTAGTTAAAGCCATTGAGGAGTCAGGGTATAATCCTCAGTCTGAATTTATGCTTGCAGTAGATGTTGCTGCATCTGAGTTGTATAGAAACGGCTCTTACAACTTAAGAGATGTAAAAATGCCTTTGAGTAGTGGTGATATGATAGAGTGGTTAGGTGAATTTTCTACTCGCTATCCGCTTATTTCTATAGAAGATGGTCTTGCAGAAAGTGATTGGGATGGCTGGCGTGAGCTTACTACTCAACTGGGTGATGTTGTTCAATTAGTTGGTGACGATATTTTTGTCACAAATCCTGACATATTGAGTCAGGGTATTGATGAAGGTATTGGCAACTCTATCTTGATAAAGGTAAACCAAGTTGGGACATTAACTGAAACTTTGGATACAATAGAAATTGCTAAACAGTCTGCATATACTACAATAATATCTCATAGGTCAGGAGAAACAGAAGATACATTTATTGCTGATCTTGCTGTTGGTGTAAATGCTGGCCAAATAAAAACAGGTTCTCTTTCCCGTAGTGATCGTCTTGCAAAATATAATCAATTATTACGTATAGAAGAAGAACTTAATGATTCTGCTATATACTATGGGCCTGTATTTGAAGAAAAAGTCAACAATTAGAATCGTAAATTATGTATTATCTTTTAAGTAACGTTGAAGCATAGGCCTAATTGCCATGAAAACACTTTGTGGTGTACAATTATTAAGACATTTTATATGACTACATGTATTATGATTACATGGTTGGCAGGAAATATTAGCTTGAATGTGATTATGATCTGTTGAAGGGAAAGTCCATGCTGAACTTGTTGAACCAAGTATAGTAAAAGATGGTGTATTTACAGCAACAGCAATATGTCTTGGAGCAGAACAGTTGCCAATATGTATTTGAGCTTTATGGATACATGCAGCCATTGTTCTTAATGTAAGCATATCTTTTGGTAAAAGAAGATAGCTCTGAAGTTCTTTACATGCAGAAATTGGTTGTACATATTCATATTCTCCTGGTCCCCATAAGAGAAGGAAACAAGTGCTTGGATATGCATTACAAATATCTTTCATAAGTTGGATATAATGTTTAATAGGCCAACGTCGAGTTTTTTGTTTATGTGTGGGATCTATAGTGATTAAAAAATGGTTTATTTTTAAGCCTAATGTTATAAGAAAATTTTGTGCAGATTTTTTTTCTTCTGATGTAAGATATATACATGGTTGTTCACCATTCCAATGAATACCAAGAGGTCTTAGTATACTTGCTTTACTCATAGCAGAGTAACCATCAATAGGTTTTATAAAGTGTGTGTAGAGTATTTTTGTATACCAAGGTGGTGCATAGGTTAGTTTAACTGGTGCACGAGAAAAGGCAACGATCCAGCGACATCTAGGTAATTGTTGGAAGTCAACAATAAGATCAAAGTTTGTTTGGGCGACATTCCAGTACCATAGTAATTCTTTTATTAAAGAAGAAAGAATTGTTTTATCTAAACTCCATATTTTGTATATATAAGGGTTTTGTTCTAAAAGAGGTACACACTTTTTTTCTGTAAGGACATGAAGTTCAGCCTGAGGATATTTTTTTTTTAGAATTTCAAAAGAAGGGGTTGCTAAGATAACATCACCAAGTTGTCGAAGTTGACATACAAGAATTTTTTTTGGAATAAATGATGTTAAACGTGCTTTATTCATTGTATTTATTACTAATTTATATATATACTTAATTATAAAAAATAATACTTTTGTCTTTTGAGGTTTTGGATAATGTAAAGTTATTTTTTTGTTGTGTATATAATCTTTTTTGTATGTAAATAAGAAATACAAGTGTTTTTATATATTCTAAGGTAAATTGATCTATGAGTATAAGGTATTGGCTCCGTTATTTTTTTATCATTAGTTTTTACGTATTTGTAAATGTAGTTCAGTTATATTGTAACTCAGGTTCTTATTTGGATACTACAAATAATGAAAATATGGAAACAGTACCATGTGAGCAAGACTATATTCAGTATGAGGATAAAGCTGATCATTCATCATATAATAAACAAAGTATACCTTCTGAGCCAGAATATCAGTGGACATTTTCTTCAGACTGTTTTCCAGGGTGGGATGTACTTAATGAAGGTCTCCAGTTAGGTTGTTTTACTGGTGTAGTTAATAATAATGAATTTGAAGTTGTTATTGTTCGTATAAACCCTTATTATTATGACTTTAGTCTGCACATGGCTTCACAGAATGGTCGAGCATTTTCATTATATGATTGGAGTCGTAGACATAATTTAGATGTAGCTATTAATGCAAGTATGTATCTTACAGATGGTTTTACTAGTACTGGTTATTTACGGAATGCAGATCATATAAATAATAGACGTATTGCATCTAAATTTGGTGCTTTTTTTGTTGCAGATCCACATAATCCAAATCTTCCTAGTGCTAATATTCTTGATCGTGACATAGATAATTGGGAAGAAATTATTCCTCAATATAGAATTGTTATTCAAAATTTTCGTTTAATTTCTGCTGATCGGAAATTACTTTGGCGTTCAAAAAATATAGCTCATTCTATTGCTGCTGTAGCACGTGATGGTGAGGGGTGTTTACTTTTTATCCACACACGTTATCCTATGTCTGATTCAAATTTTGGTGAGCTTTTACTTTCTCTTCCTATAGATATTCGTGTTGTGATGTATGTTGAAGGTGGAAGTCAAGCAGGATTATTTTTACGTTCACCAGCTTTTACAAGATTATGGATTGGTAAACATCCTGTAGATATATTAGACATTGATCACACATCTTCACTTTTGCCTAATATCATAGGGGTTAGAAGGAAAAAATAAATTTATATATAATATAGTTGGATGTATGGGTATTAATGAAGCAAAACTTTATGTTGTAATGGTAGGTTTACCTGCAAGAGGAAAGAGCACATTAGCAAAGAGAATATGTTCTGGACTTGAGCAACAAGGTATACACACGGCAATTTTTAATAATGGAGAACTACGTCGTAAATATTTCGGGGTTGAAAGTGCTTGTCCTGAATTTTTTAACCCTCAAAATATTAAAACAAAAAAATTTCGAGATCAGATTTTAAAAGATAATATGAATCAAGCTATGCATTGGCTCAATAACGGTGGTGATGTTGCTATTCTTGATGCTACAAATGGTACATTGTCTCAACGTATAGAAATAGTTTCTAAGTTACATGATAGGGCTATATTGTTTATAGAGTGTGTCAACGAAGATCCTTTACTTTTAGAGGCATCTATTCAGCGTAAAACAAAACTTCCAGAGTTTTCTAACATATCATCAAAAGAAGCTTTAGAGTCTTTTAAAAAGAGGTTAGCATATTATGAAAGCAGCTATGTTCCACTGAAAGAAGAATATTGCTGGATGCGTGTTGATGCTGTTGATAGTCGTATTTTAGATGAGTCACCATGTAATGACTTACCATACTATCCAGCAATACGTGATATTGTTGTTTCTCGATGGGTACAAGATTTGTATTTAGTCAGGCATGGAGAAACAGAGTATAATCTTGTAGGTAGGTTGGGTGGTGATCCACCATTAACAAAACAAGGTGTATATCAAGCAGAAAAGCTTGCTGAATATTTTTCAGGGATAGAGATACCATATATTTTTACTTCTACAAAAACCCGATCAGTACAAACAGCTTTACCGCTTTTAGATACACGTAGTCATACAACACATATGGCTTTTGTTGAGTTTGATGAGATCAACGCAGGTGTCTGCGAAGGGTTTTGTTATACAGAGATACAGGAACAGATGCCACATGAGTATAAGGCACGATCAAGTAATAAATATAGCTATGTATACCCAGAAGGAGAAAGCTATGCTTTGTTAAAAGAACGAGTAGCACAAGGGTTACGTCGAGCATTGTTTATTGCTGGAGAAGGAACATTAATGATTATTGGTCATCAAGCTATCAATAGGACAATTTTATCACTATTTTTATTTCAAAGACCAGAAGATGTTCCGTATACCTACATTCCTCAAAATCAATTCTATCATATTACAATAACACAACAGAGAAAACTTTTTGAAATGATCCGATATGTATAGTATATATGTCGTGTTTATGATAGCCAATAAATGCTTTTATTGATTAAGAGATTTTTTTGTTTTTTAATGAATGTAGTAGATAATTTGTATATTTAAAAACACTAATGAATTCTTGGATTTTTGGAGCAAAATTTAGTACTTTAGATGGTTCTAATTTTTTCATTAAAAACTGTTCTATGTTTTCAGGTCGTTCATTTTGTTTTTTATTTTTTTCTTTCGGTTTATTGCTTAAGAGAAATATATGTTTTTCTGTGTTAGTAGGTATACTTATAGATAGTTGTTTTTTTTCTCTTTCATATTTAGGTATAGATTGCTCTAAATAATTCGTTATTTTTTCTGTTAAAATAGTATCTCCAAGTTTTAAAAGACAACTTTTCAATTTTTGTATAGTTTTGTATGGGCTATATGTTTTTAAACATCCATGAAGAAGTTTTTCATACATATAGTCATCTTGATCAGATGATATTCTTCCTGCCATAATTGCTTGTGCTGCTTTTGACACAGAACCATCAGATAGAAAATGGTATGCTTTATCATATAGCGGGTTTGATTGACTATCTAAAGCTAACATTAAGCGTTTATTAATATTTTTAGCTTGATTCCATTGTTGTTTTTCTACATATATAGATAAAAGAGTATTCAATATTTCTATGTATTCCTTTATATACCCTTGTTCTTTCCATGCAATAGAAAGCGCTAGTAATGCATTTGTATGTTTGGGTTCCATTTTTATTACATATTGTAATTGTATAATACCATCTTTGAAATTTTTTTCTTTAATTGCTTTTAGACCTGATATGTACGCATCATGTATTGTTAATTTTTTGTTAGGATAGGTTTCTTTTTTTAGATGTTGTATTTTTTTTTCAAATAGTGTTGTGTCGGATTGTATGGAAGGATTTTGTATTGATTTTTGTGCAATAGATATGGCTTTTATAAGTTCTTGATTAGAATAGGGTAAATTGAGGAACACATGTTTTGTATTACTAGGTATTATAGTAGGCTTGGGTGTTAATATAAGGGTTGGTATAGTTGTAAAATATGGATGAAGTTCTAGCAGTTGTATAAAAGAAATCCCACTCATATCTTTTAGTTGGTCATGACAAAGAATAATGTTTGGTAATTTTTGTTGATGTATATACTTTTCATGAAGCATAGAAGCAGCTTTTATACCTTCATCCATAAAGAGTATATTTTTGATATTATTGTTAGAGAGTATTTGATAATCATCGGCAGCAAAATTTTTTTCTTTTGCTAGAAGCAGCACATAAGATTCATGCTCTAAGGTACTATTTTGTTCTGGTTCTTCCATAGTATGGTTTTATTTTTATAGATATAGTATTTTAAGATAGTAAATTACTATATGAAGAGTTTGTTTATAATCAATCATGGTATATTTAATGATGAAATCTCCATATATCTTGAAGATCTATTATGGTGTTTGTAATAAATGGGAGTTCTGTATAGTAAAGAGCACCAATAGGGATATCATATAGTTCTTGCAGTTTAGCAAATTCCTGGTGTAGAGGGCTATATTTAACCCACATAGGTGTTATGACCCAAAGGAGTAGCCATATAGAGAATATGCATAAAGTTAGTTTTATATACTTATAAAGAGTATTTTGCATCATAGTAAATAGCATTAGTAGTATTAAATTTTTGCTGTAATTTCTGGGAATATAATATAGAACATAAGATATGCCATTGCTAAAGTAATTAAAAGGTTTAAGCTTTGACCACATACATAGAGAGTAAGAGGTTTCCCACCTTTTAGATAATGTGTAAGTTCACGAAAGTTTGTGCTAAGACCAATAGCAGCAAATGCTAATACAAAGAACCATGTTCGAATATCTTTTTCGAAGCCATTAATAACACCTTTACTAATAAGGGTTGAACTGAGATCTGGTCCAAGGTTTGTGCTGTAGATAGAGAATATGATAGATGCAACAAGAAAACCAATGACAAATTTAGGGAAACGATGCCAAATTTCCATAACTCCAACAGTTCTACCACCAGTGCGTTCTACACTCATACACCAATATACAGCTACTCCAAAAGCAGTTACACCAATCAGGATGTTTTGAATCATTTTAATAGTTGCAGCGACATACATAGCTTTAGAGCCTAAAACAGCTCCAGCTGCAGCAACAGCTCCTGTAGCGTCTATAGTACCACCAATCCATGCTCCTCCAAGTACTTCAGGCATACCAACAGCTTTAATAAATGCAGGCATAATTATCATCATAATGGCAGTAAATGTAAGTGAGAGTCCTAATGCAAGTGTCAATTCTTCTTTTTTTGCTCGGCATGCTGATGCTGTAGCAATGGCCGCAGAAGTACCACATACAGACATATCTGCTGAAATAACTATATTCAATGTTGGTGAACTCATTTTAAGAATTTTTTGTCCAAAAATATATGTAGAAATAAGAATGATTGGTGTTACTACCCAAGTAACAAAAATTCCAGGAATACCTATTGCTATTATTTTATCTAGAAGGATTTCTGCTCCAAGTAGTACTAAACCTGTTTTTATAAAGTATTCTACTTCAAGTGCAGGTTTTATCCATTTGGGGGTTCCAATTGTATTGGCAATAATTATACCAATAATAATAGCCCATGGTTCAACACCAATACCATAATATTTCATTGTTGATTGAGCACCCATACACATTGCTATAATAGCTATGGAAAAGACACCAATAAATCCAAGTGCAAATTTAAAAACATTTTTACCCATAAAAAAGATACCAATACTAAATAATATAATGAAGATGATACAAAGTATTGGGAGTGATAAAAATATATTATATGCAGAGGTTTTTTTAGATATTTTTTTATAAGCAGAGTCTGCTTTTTGCCAGGTATTAATAGCAGATGTAGCTTCATTATTGAGTTCAGAGTTTTGATAGTTTTCAGATGCAGCTTTTTTTTCAGCAAGTTGAGCAAATTGATAGGTTTGTTGAAGTGTTTCTTGTGCAGCTAATATTTTTTCTTTTTTGCTATTATTAATTTCAATAGATGCTTCTTTGCTAAGATAAAAAGATGACAGAAGGTCATTGCTCCAACTAGAAGGCTTTTTTAAAAAATTTTTTATAATTTGAGCAATAGGTAGTTTTTCTCCAAGAATACTTTTTTTAATGTTTTGTGCTTCAATATATGCAATCGTTTTGAAAGGTGCTTTTTGTGCCTCTTGTTCAATAACAATATTGCTTAAAGTAATTGTTTCTTCATAGTTTTGTGGAGCATTATATATAAATACATATATAGCAAAGATTAGAAGAGCAAAACCAAGCCAGACTGCCCAATAGTCCTCTTTTTTCCATAGGTCTGACCATGATGATTCTCCATTATCAATAACGATATTTTTTTCATTAGTCATACTTAAGGTACTCCTTACATATAATATACATAATGACAATATCAATAGACAATAGAATTAAAAGTTACCATAGTAGATAGGTATAGTGAATATCTTACTATAAATATTTTAGTGTTATATTGTCGTTTATTGTATATGAATAGAGTATATCAGTGTTTCTTAGAGTATAACGAATATATTTTTATTTATATATCATAATACTATTATGATATAACTAGTTATTTAAACCAACCCTTGTAATAGAAGAAGATAAGTTGTGCAGAAGTAAGTATAATCATAACGGCAATAGTAATATAGTAGGCATATTTAAAAGAAAGTTCTGGCATATAAGTAAAGTTCATTCCATAAATGCCAGTAATAAGAGTTAAAGGCATATAAATGGTTGAAAGAATAGTAAGGAGTCTGAGTCTTTGCTCTGTTTTTCTTTCCATAATGTATTGGTAGGATTGTTGTATATCTCGTAAACGTATTTCAAGATGTAAGTGTCCTTGTGCTTCTGTAGTTTCTTTAATGCTTGAACATAATGCATCTAATAAAACTGATTTTTTTGTGTGTTGTGTTGTTCGCAAACTTGTGAGTGCATAAAATTGGTCTTCAAATTGACTAAGAAGTCTACTTATTCTTCTTCGTGTATTTATAACATCTTTTTCTGTAATTAATGTAGATGTAGAAAATACGTCTAGTTTGTTACCAAGATTTTCAGTGGCTAGCCTAGCACTAGTAAGGCAATGTATATTTAGTTCAACCATGCTATCTATTATGTAAGTAGTAAGAGATGTGATACTATATTCATCAAGATCATCATCTTGGTTAAATTTTTCATTGATTTGAGTAAAGAGCTGTATATGATCATTGTGAAATGTTATAAGTTGATGAGGAAAAACAAGAAAGGTAACGTAACTACTTTTAGATAGACATAAAGTGTTTCTTACAGGAAGTCTAAGCATAATACATGATGAGAAAATTTTAGCTTCTGGAAAATGTCGCTTTTCTGTAACAATCTCAAGTATTTTTTCTTGAATTGAAAGTGTTTTAAGAAAATTAGAGAGCTCTAAGTGTGTCCCTTGTATATCATGCCATACTAATTCTTTAGGTGAATGTTTTTCTGCAGTATTTTTAATCTGTTGAGTCTGTATATGCATGAAATGCTCCAAATTATGTTATGTTTAGTTTCTATATAAAACTGTTATATTTATATTGTCAAAATATAATGATGATTAATAAAGAGCTTATTATTGATATTTTAAATTATCTTAGTATTAAGAGTATTTTTTATAGTGTATTTATTAAGTAAAGGGGTAAATTATCTATGAAATTTGGTCCTGGTGAGCATATAGAGTCTCGTTGTACACGATGCCATGATGTTACAGGGCATATTATTATTGCTCTTGTTGATGATGAAATTGTTAAGGTTGTTTGTCAAGCTTGTGGTAGTATCCATAAATATTATCCCCCTAAAAAGAAACATATTACTAAAAATATAAACATATCTAAAGTTTTTAAAGAGAAAAATAAGAATAGTATAAGACATTCTAATAATTTAGGCATAAAAAAGCAAAGAATGTTAGAAGAAGCTTTTGAGAAATGGCAACAGGTTATGAATACGTATTGTGGAACACCAAAAATTTACAACATGGATGCAAGTTTTGCTCTTGGTGATATTATAGATCATCCTACTTTTGGAAGAGGTGTTGTTCAAGAGTTAAGGTATCCTGACAAGGTACAAATTTTATTTCGTGAGGGTGTAAAAGTATTAAAATGTTTGCTTCGATAATACTAAAGTATATTGGGTTTTAAAGACAAGCCAGTTTCTACAGGTAATCCAAACATAAGGTTTGCACTTGCTATAGCTTGACCAGAAGCACCTCTACATAAATTATCAATAGCAGAGACAATAGTCAGTTTTTGTTCACACGGGCTTAAATGTAATCCAATATCACAAAACATAGTGTCTTGAACATAACGTGTTTCAGGTAAAGTGCCTATAGGTAGAACTCGTATCCAAGGGTGTTTTGCCCATGTATTTATATATAATTGATGAAGTTCATTTTTTGATAGTGGTCTTTTTAATACAGTATACATTGTTGAGAGTATACCTCTATTTATAGGAATAATATGTGGATGAAAGGAGACTGTAATAGCTTCTTGAGCAATAATAGAAAGTTCTTGTTCTATCTCTGGTATATGACGGTGGTTACCAAAGTTATAGGGTTTAATAGAGTTATAGAGTTCACAGAATAAGGTTGTTTTTAAAGGTGTACGACCTGCTCCTGAAACACCAGATTTTGCATCAATGATAATAGTATCTGTTTGTATAATACGATGTTTTAATACAGGGAAAAGACCAAGGATAGCTGCTGTAGGATAGCAGCCAGGATTTGCAACAAGATTTGTACAAGCTATTTTAGATTCATAAATTTCAGGTATCCCATAGGTGGCTTTAGAAAGAAGTGTAGGATGGAGGTGCTTAAGAGTATACCATTGGCTATATGTGGCACTATCTTTCAATCGAAAATCTGCTGATAAATCAACTATTTTAATATTTTGATCTAGAAGTGTAGCAACTAAAGGCATGGCTGTTCCATGTGGTACAGCAAGAAAGATTAGTGCACATTTTTCAGCAATATCTATAAGGTCTATTTTTCTAATGATGATATCTGATTCTGGTAAGCCTTGTAGGAAGGGGTGGATTTCACATAAAGATTGGCCAGCATTATTTTGAGATGCAACAATTGTAAGATGAAAATTTGGATGTCCAAGAATAAGACGAATAAGTTCAATTCCAGTATATCCTGTAGCACCAATTATTGCTGTTGAGATCCTTTTCATAGTATATTAATTTTTTTTCATAACATACTTCATACGTAGTTCATATAAGATACCTTGAAGTAGTTTAATTTCATCACTATCAAGGCATTCTTTAGTTTTATTTTCTAACATATTGAGTATTTCTATAGTATGTTGAGCCATAGTTAGGTTTTCTTCTAACTTGCCTGTCTCAGGGTTTGGTACTTCTCCAAGTTGAGATAACGCTGAAGATGCAAGAGATAAAATAAATGTAGAAAAAGTAACTTTAGGTAATGATGGCTTAGTTGTGTGTATATTATTTTTCTGGTGATGTGTTGTAGGTGCGGTAATAGTAGGTTGTTCTTTTATCACTGATTTATGCATAATTGCTCCATATAACAATGTAAATATTTAATATTACCATATGCATTTTATGAATAATTGTCTAATATCTAAATATATAAAGGTTGTTAAAAAATAGACTAAGTTAATATATACCTAAGAATAAATGAAAATATAGATCCAAATGAATATATTTATAATAATAGTTATAAAAACAGCTGCAGAAGCCATATCTTTTCCTAACTTAATAAATGGATGCTGTTTTTGAGTTATAAGATCAAATATTTTTTCAAGTGTGCTATTTATGAGCTCAAGACTTATAACAAAGAGCCATCCATTAATAACAATAACCCATGATAGAAAGTCTTTTTCTTGAAAAAAAAGGGCAAGAATAAGAAATAATAAGACTAGGCACTCTTGTTGAAATGCTTGTTCAGTTTTAAAAGCATGAATAAGGCCTAGAATTGAGTATATTGTTGCATGATAGAGGTGTAAAAGGTGTTTATACATATACATTGAGTTTTAATTTATTTAGTGAGCATCTCCCCAAGTATTTCCTATACCCCAATCAATAATTAAGGGAACTGTAAGGTTTGTATTATTAGGTGATACTTGGGTCATAAGTAGTGCTACACGTTTTCCTGCTTCTTCTGCATAGTCTTTTGGTATTTCTAAAACAAGCTCATCATGGATTTGTAAAAGAAGTTGAGCATTCATATTTATAAGTTGTTTGTCGGAATGTACAGTAATCATTGCGATTTTTATTATATCTGCTGCACTACCTTGTATTAAAGTATTAATAGCTTGGCGTCGAGCTAGAGCCTGTAGTTGTGTGTTTTCGGAGTTAATATCTGGTAAGAAACGCTTACGTCCAGCAAATGTTGTAACATAGCCATGTTCTTTAGTTCTTTGTTCTACTTGATCATAAAATTCTTTAACTTGATAAAGTCTTTTAAAATAGCGTTGTATAAATTCTTTTGCATTTGTAAGTGTAATTTTTAATTCTTGTGCAAGCTTTTGTGGTCCCATACCATAAATAAGTCCAAAAT
The DNA here is from genome assembly GCA_964369665.1 of uncultured Lawsonia sp. GTDB lineage: Bacteria > Desulfobacterota > Desulfovibrionia > Desulfovibrionales > Desulfovibrionaceae > Bilophila. The sequence goes on from CAYJFS010000001.1 coordinate 82,659, forward strand.
TTATAGTTTTTGCATTACGTCGTTCATCAGAAGTGATATCATTAGGTTCTTTATCATATAAGAGGCTAGCAGTCCTTGTATGGATATCTGCATTTTCAAGAAAAGCATTAATAAGAGTTACATCTTGTGAATAATGTGCTAATACTCGGAGTTCAATCTGTGAATAGTCTGCAGAAATTAAAAAGTGATCATGTGATGCAGTAAAACATGTTCGCATTCGTTGACCGAGTTGTCCACGAACTGGGATATTTTGTAGATTAGGGTTACTTGATGATAATCTTCCTGTAGCTGTTGCTAATTGATTAAATGTTGTCCTAATCCTATGGTCTTTTCCCATTAGGCGAGGAAGAGGTTCTAAATAAGTAGAGCGAAGTTTTTCAAGTTTTCTGTATTCAAGAAGTTTTTCAATAATAGGGTGATGGCCAGAGAGTTTTTCTAAAACTTCTTGTGATGTTGAAGTCTGTCCAGTACGTGTTTTTTTTGCTTGAGGAAGGTTCAGTTGCTGGAAAAGAATTTCAGCAAGTTGTTGAGAAGAGCGGATGTTAAAAGACGTGCCTGCTTCTTGATAAATAGTTTTTGTAAGATCAATAAGGTCATTTTGTACTTCTTTTAAAAAAGACTCTAATGCATGAACATTAAGTAAGATACCATTAAGTTCCATTTTTGCAAGAACAGGTATAAGTGGTAGCTCTAAAGTATACATGAGCTGTAGAAGTTCTGAGCCTTGAAGTCTTTTATAAAAATATTCATAGAGCATTAATGCAATAAGTGCTGGACTACCTTGAGGTAAACCAAAAGATGTACTCCAACGTGCTAGAAGTTTTGGCCAACCATAATCTCGGTCTTCAGGATCAAGCAGGTAGGCAGCAAGGCTCAGTTCAAACCATTTCTTTATAGGTATCGTATGCCAAATTGCGCTTGTTCTTAATAATTGTTTTAGGTTTGGAATAATTATAGTATGAGCTTCTATCAATTTTTTTACAATGGGTTGTAATGGTCCAGTGTAGAGATATTCCTTATTCTTTAAACAAAGAGCAATATCTTCATTGCTTACAATCATTGCAATACGTTCATTTTGAAAAGAAGGGAGTTCCTCTATTTTGGAACAATGATTTTTATGAAGAACTTTTGGAGTATCAAAAAGAAGTAATTGTGGTGTAGAATGAGTTGTCTTATTGTTAAGTGTATCCAAAGTACTATGTTCTTCATTTTTGTTTGAGCTTTGTATGTAAGTAATGAGTTCACGCTCTAATGATGCTAATTCAAATTCACGAAGTAAAGTTATTGCTTCTTGAGCATGTATATTTTTTACTTTCATAGTGTTTAATGTCATATCTTCACATTGTGTTGTAAGTAACCTTGTGAGTTCTCTATAAAGAAACATAGCTTCAAGATGATCAGAGAATTTTTTTTGTATAGCAGTGGGTAGGTTAACAAAATTATCTCTAATAGCCTCAAGGGATGTGAATTCTTGAAAAATTTTAGTAGCTGTTTTTATGCCTATACCAGGTATTCCTGGTATGTTATCACTAGAGTCACCAATTATAGCTTGAACATCTGGCCACTGTTGAGGTGTAACACCTTCTTCTTTAGTGAATGATTCTAAGGTTATAATTTTTTCAGGTTTATTTGTTGGATCCCACATGATGACATTTTTATGAAGGCATTGTTTAAGATCCTTATCTGCTGCAACTATTATAATTGGTTGTGTATCACGGTATCGTTCAGCTATAGATGCAATACAGTCATCAGCTTCACAATTATCAGAAATTTTTAAGCATAACCCTAATGCTATAATAAGGCGTTTAATTGGATCTATTTGTTGAATTAATGCTTCTGGTGTTGTACTTCGCTGTGCTTTATATAGAGGGAAAAGAGTATGACGGAAATTTGTTGTTGGTCCGTCTAAAAAGAATACAAATTTTTGAGGCTGTTCTTTCCGTAAAATACGTAGTAATATTCTGGTAGTAATAAATAGAGCACTTGTAGGAAAACCATCAGAGCGCTGCATATTTTGATTGGCATAGAAGCCTCTATATATGAATGCAGATCCATCCATTAAGTAAAGAGGTTCTTGTATGAACCTATCTTTAATATTCATATACTGCCTATAATAGTTTAATAATTTTTTATATTATATTAATATATTTTGTTATGTCTTGTCGAATAACTTTTTAGAATATACAAAGTATGAATTGAGTATATACATTAAGTAAGATATTTTATCTATTTTAAGATACAGTTGAAATAGCTAGTTATTTAGTTTTAGTATAAAAGCCATTGAATAGTATGGGCTATCTTAAGTTATTATGCTTGTATTTTTATACTTTTACAAGTAGTTAGAAAACTTTTAATAATAGGTTATGTTTGTATATTTGATATATTATTTGAGAGGAAGGTACATCTATGAAGAATAAAGACGAACATAATAATGATGATAATTTTTTTGAAGATGAACCTTTAGATAAAAGTAAAATATGGTTAGCAATTATTATTGTAGCAATATTAATGGGTATTGCTGTTTGGTTTTGGTTTGCTAAAGGAGACTCATTATGGTCCTCAAAAGAGGGTGAAGTAAAAAGTAAAGATAATTCTTTTTTAAATGCTTATGAAACAATGAAAGATAAACTTTTACAAGAAGTAGAATCTCTTGAAAAAGAAAAAGATACTATAAGTTCTTTGCAACAAGCCATGAAGCCTAGCAATACTATAGAGTCAGATGTAAAACAGCAAGAACTAAGCAGTACATCTAAATATGGTAATATTTCTAATGAATGGAAGGCAGCGACATCAGATGCTGGAGATAAAAATACTCCTATAGTTAAAGATGATAATATAGTTCGGCTAGATTTTATTGATAATTTAGCAGAATGGTTAGTAAAAGCTTATCACCCATCTAAAATAAAAGGTAAACCAGGTACAATTACCTTAAGCTTACAAGATGTGAATTTACGCTATGGTGGGCAGTTAATAGGATTTACATGGTCTGGTAATAATTACCAGAAGGGTCGAACAGAAATTTTGAAGTATGTTTTTACTCCTGCTATGCTAGAAGCCTTATATCATCTATATGTTGATAGATTTATACATATAATAGACAAAGAGCTTTCTACTCCAAGACATAATAAAGTCCTTTCATTACAACAAAAGCAGGAATTTTATCGCCTTTATGCTAAAGAGTTTCGTGGAATTTCTGGAGTTTTACAAGGCATAGCAGCTATGCCAGAATTTATTAAAAAAATGAATCAAGTTCATATTGCTTCCCAAAAAGTTATTGATGCAAGCAATAATTATACTAATACAATTGAACATATAGATGCTAAATCTACAAAAAATAGCCAAGCACAGCTAACATTAAGAGTAGAGCTTGCAGCTCAAGCATATCAAAAAGCTATTATTCATCGAGAAAAAATGTTGACTAGTGTTGTTCATTTAATCAAACAAAATGCTGCTGCCCGTATTCTAGATAATACAAGTATTTTATATGTAGCATATTGGGTTGAAAGACGTGTAAAAAAAGATCCTGAAAAAATGGATACTGTTTTACAAGCAGCAACAATTTTTTTAGATCTTGCCAAACGTTTTGAAGTAAGTTCTGGAATAATATTAGATAATAATTCATAGGCTATGATGAAGCCGTACTGTGTTTTTTTATTGTTCATTTTAAGTGGAAATTTTTCTGTATTTGCCCAAGAAAGTCCTGAGATGACACTTAAATATATACAAAAGTCAATAGATACACATGATATAGAATTGTTTAAAAAATATGTAGCAGTAAATACTATTATTAGAGAAGGGGTTCATCTTTTTTTTCATAATCTGTCTTCAGGAGATGGCTATAAAATTTCACCATCTCTTCAGCAGTTACTGTTCTTTACTCAGAGTCCAGAGAGTTTAGATATAGTTCAGGATATGCTAGTTAAAGAAATTCAAGATTTTGTAGATTATGGTATATGCTCTGGTTTTTTTTCTGGAGATATAATACAAGTACAACCAAAAGGCTTTTTGGCTATATTAATTATGAAAGCATCAACAGGTCGTAAGGAAGTTCTTTTTTCCAGAGACAAACTTTTATTAGCACAAGAACAGAGTAAGGATGAAATTATTTTACCAATTATAATAAAAGATCATGGTAATAACCGTTGTTATACTGTTGTTGTGACTATGAGACAGCATGGTTCTATTTGGAAGATAGATGCTGTTAATAATATGAATACACTCATTAAACAAATGGAATATGAAAGAACAGAATAATATTAAGTAGTATGTGCTTAATATGTATATTTAAATAGTTAAAGTATTTTTTAATTTTTTAGAGTAGGCTAGATCAAAGTTTTATAGTGTAACTCATATTAGATAGTGTTAGCTATATAAAACAGTTTTTTATTATGTTAGGAGATTTTTCATATGTTTATAAACACCTTGCCTTTTGTTTTTACAGAAATCAGAAAACATTCATTTTTTGAAAAATTAGCTATTACAAGTTTAGCTTCATTTGTATTAGCTTTATCTGGCAATATAAGTATTCCTATGTATCCTGTTCCAGGTACTTTGCAGTCTTGTGTAATATTGTTAATAGGTGCTATCTTAGGAAGAAAGTTAGGTATAGTAACTGTTGTGCAAACTATATTTTTAGGTTTTTTGGGATTTCCTGTATTTGCAAATGGAGCTAATAGTATGCTTGCACTGTTAAGTCCTTCAGCAGGGTATATTTATGGTTTTTTTCTGAGTGTATATTTAGCTGGTTTAGCTTCTGAGTATGCTTTAAAACATAAGTATACTGCATCTTTAATGATGTTTATAGTCGCCCATCAGAGTATTTTTTTAGTAGGAGTTATATATTTAAGTAAAAATTTACATGTTTCTTTGCAAGAGGCTTTTTTCTTAGGCTATATGCCTTTTATACCTTTTGAGATTATTAAGCTTATGGTAGCAATTATTACTATGAAACTATTATGGTATAACAGTTCAAAGTAGATATATAATCTATCTTTATTTAAGCCATATTGTGAAAGTTTATCTTCCATTAGGAACACTTATTTTTCAAGTTCAAGAAACAAAAGATGCCTTTAATGATGCTGTTAGTCGTTCTTGTTCCAATTTGTTCTATAGAAATAATATAATAAATCATGTGGGTATTCTTGTAGCTGAGAATATTATTGCTGAAGCAACTTTTCAAGCAGGTGTTCAATGTATATCGCTTGATACTTTTTTAAGTAAAGGTGCTTTAAATAAAGCTGCATTTATTAAAAATGATATACCTATAAAAGATGTTATAACTAAAGTGTATAGTTGTCTTGGTCAGCCATATAACGCAAGTTTTTATCCAGACTCAGAAGGCTATTATTGTAGTGAATTGATAACAGAAGCATTTAATACTGTAGTTAATAATAGGTTTTTTGAATTATATTCTATGAATTTTAGAGATAAAACCACAGATACATTTATTCCTTTTTGGGTGGAGTATTTTTACTCTCTTGGTTGCCCGATACCTCAAGGTATACTTGGGTCTCATCCTTTTAAATTATATCAACAACAGCAATTCTTTAAAGAAATATATATTTTATAATTTATAATAAAGAAGGAATATATAGTTTTTGTTTTTATATAATAAAAAGAACATGTATTTATTAAGTTAAAACATAAAAAATCATTATATATTGTAATAGAAGAAGTAAATTTTTGTACATAAGAATATATTAAAATATAACTTATGACAGCTTATAGATAGACAATATTTGTGTTATGTGCATTTAGTTAAAAATAGAGTTTTTTTATTAGAAATTTTTGTGTGTAGTGGTATTAATATATTGTACAGTTATTACCATAGGAAAATGATGTTTTTATACTTTGATAAAAGTTTATGGAGAATTATTTTTAGTTTCAGCTTTTTATTTTATTAGATTTTTTACAAAAATTATTTGAGAGATAGGAGAGTAAAATTCATTCTTATAACTACAAAAATAAGAATGTTTTTATATGTTTTTTTACTTATTAATGTAGGTTTAATAGTAATGCTGTATTAGAGTATGTCTAAGTAAAAATATTCAAGTTTATAAAGAACAAAGATTTTATTTAGAAAAAGTGGCGCGCCCGGGAGGAATTGAACCCCCGACCAAGAGCTTAGAAGGCTCCTGCTCTATCCAACTGAGCTACGGGCGCAATAGAAGCTTTTATTTAGATTATGGTAGAGTAAAGGTCAAGATAATCATTTTACTTTTTATATATGCTAGCAGTATGTATTTGTTGAAATAGTGTAATTGGATTATATTAGACATGAAAGTTTGTTCTTGGGGAGGGTTCATGTTTCATATCATGAAGAATTTTTTTGGTATAATATTTACTATTGTAGTATGTACAGGTTGTTTCAAAATAACAATAACAAGTTCAAATAGTTCAAAAAATAATACACTTAAGAATAAGCCTTCTCAAGAACATAAGATAGATCAGAAGAATACTTTGAGTCATGGTACACAAGATAAAGAAGCATATCAAAGTGTTTCAGAAAATACTATAGGTGCTACGAATTGTACACATATAATAGAGCATAAAGATAATCAGCATTTAGTACGGACACAAGCTTTTTCTGAGATAAAACAAAAGCAACAGTTAGGTGAAACAGAAATAACTTCTCATGCACAAACTCAACCTGTTAACCCTATTGTGTATAGTAGCAAACAGCAATATGGAAATGCATTAAGTTTATATAATAAACGCAAATATAATGATGCAATAAAGGCTTTTGATGCCTTTATAGATAAAAATCCCAATAGTTTATTAATACCTAATGCTTTATATTGGAAAGGAGAAAGTTTCTATGCTCAATATAATTATGTTGACGCTATCTTAATTTTTAAATCAATAGTAGCAAAGTATCCAAAGAGTGATAAAGCATCTGATGCATTATTAAAAATAGGTATGTCTTATAATGAACTTGGCGATAAAGAAAATGCATTGATGCATTATCGAGTCCTTTTTGAGGATTATCCAAATTCAACAGCAGTTTCTACTGCTAAAAGACTAGGTATTCAGCCATAGGATTTATAGAGTATCATTAAATACAAGATAAAAATTTCTGAGGTCTCTTTGAAAAACTGTTTAGATAGAACGTTATTACATACAAGTGCTTTAGGCAGGCTAGACTCAATAGGTAGAAATGAATTTTGGGCTTCGCTTGCATTAAAATATACAAAAGGTCTTGGATTACGAAGTTGTAAGAAACTTTTTACATATTTTGGTTCTGCCTACACTGCAGTTCAGAATATTGGAGCATGGAGAGATGCTCAAATTAGTAAAGATAAGGTATTAGAGTTTCGTCTTGAAAAATGGCGTCCCTTAGCTAAGGAAGAATGGGATAGTGTTCGTGGGTGCTATGGGAGTATCCTACTTTGGAATGATAAACATTACCCTTCTATTCTTAAAGAGATTTCAGACCCTCCAATATTTTTATATTGTTTAGGCGATACTTCTTTATTGCTCAATACATCTATTGCTGTTGTTGGAACAAGAAAATGTTCTATTGATGGCATGCAAAAATCAAGAGAAATGGCAAGAGGCTTATCAAATGCAGGTATTACAGTTGTTTCAGGCTTAGCCGTAGGTATTGATCGTGAAGCACATATATCATCAGTAGATCTGTCTGGAAGTACTATTGCTGTCCTTGGTTCAGGTATTAATGTTGATTACCCACGTCAAAATTTGGACATAAGGAAAAAGATAATTTCTAAAGGGCTTATTATTTCAGAATATGCACCTAACACACCTCCAGAACCAAATTTTTTCCCAACAAGAAATAGAATTATTAGTGGTATTTCTTTAGGCGTTCTTATCGTAGAGGCTGCGTTGCAGAGTGGTAGTCTTATTACTGCTCGTCTTGCACTTGAACAGAATCGATCTGTATATGCTATTTCAGGCTCAATAAACTCGCCTTTTAGCCAAGGATGTCAAGATATCATTAGTCAAGGTGCATGTGCTGTATCAAATTTGAATGATATACTTAATGATCTATTCATACCTTTAAAAACTTCTTTAAAAAAGAAGACAGTGCCATATGAAGCTCAGAGTAAAAATTCAGAAAATATAGGTGAAAATAAGAAGAAGAAAAAATCATTAAACTCCATGGATAAAGAATACTCTGAAGATACCATAGATTCTTTTATAAAAGGAGGTTTAGAAGAACTTGTATTGGATGCTTTAAAGACTAATTCAAGAGATATAGAAGATCTTTGTCAACTTCTTCAGGTTACACCAGATAGTTTGGCATCAACATTAATAATGCTTGAAGTTCGTGGTATAGTAAAACGGCTTCCAAATACACAATACATGTGTGTAGGTGCTTGATATGTATAAAAATACCATATGTTCTGCAAAAAATGAGCATGATACATCTATGAAGAGCAGAATATCTTCTTCTTTTATAGAAAGTTTTTTAGAATGGATTAAGTTAGACAAAGGATTTTCATCAGCGACACAAGATTCATATGGCCATGATCTTTATCATTTTGAGTCTTTTTTAAGAACAGTAGGGCTGACTATTAATCAACCAAATAAAATTTATAAGTCAGCTATCCAACGTTTTTCAGCATCATTATATCGTGAAGGTTTAGCACGAACAACTATTGCACGTAAGTTATCAACACTTCGTTCATTTTTTCGGTTTCTTATAAAAATAGGACATGTAAAAAATAACCCAGCAATAGGTGTTTGTAACCCTAAACAACACTTAAAACATCCAGAAGTATTAAATGTTGATCATATTTTTGCTTTATTAGATCAGACTAAGCCCAGAGAAGTTATGCAGCATCTACATATTGTAGGTAAGAATGAAGCTGTTCAATATAGAGATAATGCTTTAGTTGAGATTTTGTATGGATCTGGGCTCCGTATTTCTGAAGCGATTAGTTTAAACATTCAAGATGTAGAACCAAAAGATGGGTTTGTTAGGGTTTTAGGTAAAGGTAATAAAGAGCGTTTAGCACCACTAAGTGACACATCAATAACTGCCTTAAATCAATGGCTTTGTATTCGTAGTGTACTAGCAGAAACAATAGAGCAAGCAGTTTTTGTTGGTAATAAGGGAAGACGTTTAAATAGAAGGCAGGCAATAAGAATTCTTAATTATATGCAGATACAGTTAGGACTTCATCAGCATATTACACCACATATGTTACGACATTCTTTTGCTACCCATTTACTTGAAAGTGGAGCACATATTCGTGCTGTGCAGGAGCTTTTAGGACATGCAAAACTTTCAACAACACAAAGGTATACACATGTTGCATTAGATAAACTTATTGATATCTATGATAAAGCACATCCAAGAGCAAAAAACTCTGTTTCAATAGCTCATGAAAAAAAGAATAGATAACTTGCTAATCAAGCTATTTATGTTCAACTTGTTGTATTCCGTCAAGTTTCCATGATCCATTTATTGGTCTTACAAAATTCCATATTTCTTGTATTTCATTAGGTGCTTCTTGAACATCGTTTTCACGAAGAAGTACATTAAAATATACAGAAACAAGTTCTTCTGTAGTATCTTTTTCTTGTATGGTTTTTACTTCAACAATAGATGCATTAATAAGCATTATTTCAGTTTTACTTGGTGTGGGATCATCTTTATATTGTTGTTTAATTTCTTGTATAAATGCTGGTGTTGTAAATTGTGCTATATCATTAATGTTTCTTTCATCCCATGATTTATTAAGTCTTATATAAGTAGCCTTAGCACCAGAAAGAAACTCTTCTTCATCAAAGTTAAGGATATTAGGTTGTTTTGTTATTTGTTTTTGGGGAATGCTATCTTGTAAGACTTCCCACCCAGTTGCATGTGGAAAGTTTGTTGTTGAAGTGGAAGTTGAGTATGAATTAGTATTAGAAGTTTGTCCTGCTTTTTTTCTAAAGAATAGTTTAAAAGAAATATAGAGTAACCCAAGAAGAACAAGTATATCAAAGAAACCCACTACTGGAAAAGCCATGACCAGAAAGTAAAGATACAATAAGGCTACCAGCAAGGATACCTCCAAAAAGTCCACCCATACCACCTAAAAAAGGTGTTGTAGTTGTTTGGCCTTGTGTTGCTGGTACTATTTTCTGAGGTGTAGTTGGATTAGGTGACAGAGGCCTTGTAAATGGTTTATTCATAAAAGGTCTTCCACCAAATGAACGTCCTCCACCAATACGGGCTTCAGCATTTTTATGTATAAAAATAGTCATTACGCATATAGTCATTATACCTATATAAGCTAATATTTTTAGATACATTGTTCTTCCTCATATTGAGTTACTTGGTTTGCTATACTATTACCCTTAATACTTATTGACGATAAAAAGAAAAAGCAAGCTTCTTGAGATAAAAATAATATTTAATTTTTTGTATGTGCTAGTGCTATAACTGCCTATAGCGTATTATTTAATTTTTTTCTTATGGCTTGAACGTAAATGGATTCGAATTGGAGTATACTGAAGGTGAAATTTTTTTCTTAATGCTTTTTCAAGATAGCGCTTATAACTTTCTGTGACTCTTTGAGCATCATTTACAAAAAAGATAAATGTAGGTGGATGTGTTTCTGCTTGAGTCGTATAAAAAAGTTTTGGACGTACTCTTTGTATAACTGGAGGCTGATGACGTGTAAAAATTTCTTTCACAGCCTTGTTGAGGTTATGAGTCGTTATTCTTGTAGCAGTTTCAACATAGATTTGTTTGGCTGTAGGTATAATTTTTTCTATGCCTTCTGAGGTTAAGGCTGAAATAGTTAATAGTGGAATATGCGAGCAAAATTCTATAAGTTCCTGAGATTCTTTGAGTACAAGAGAACGTTGTTTTTTTGTAAGTAAATCAATTTTATTGATAAGAAGAAAAAAAGGAATTTTTTTAGTATCAAGAAGGTTAATAAGGCGTTTATCTTGGGTTAAGATACCTTCTGTAGCATCAATAAGGTATAAGGTGATATCTGCCTTACTTGCACTTTTTAGTGAAGCATTAACAGAATATTGTTCTATGGTATCTATAATTTTTGTACGGCGACGAATACCTGCTGTATCTATAAAAACATATTCTTCATTTTTAATAATAAAAGGGATATCTACACTATCTCTTGTAGTCCCAGCAATATCACTTATAATCATACGTTGTTTACCAGTGATAGTATTAATGAGAGAAGATTTTCCAGCATTAGGTCGTCCAAGTATAGCTAGCCTAAGTTTTGGTTCTACTCTTTGTTTTGGCGTTATTTTAGGTAGCAGAGCAGCAAGGTTATGCCTAATTAGTCTGAGGTTGTGTCCATGTTCAGCTGAAGCAGCAATAATTGGAAATCCTAAAATATGAAATTCAGCTATAGCTTGCCCCTCTTTTTCTATTCTATCAACTTTATTAACAGCAACAAGTGTAGGTTTTCCTGATTTACGAATGAATATTGCAAGATGTTCATCAAAAGGCATAAGCCCATCTCGTCCATCAACAACAAAGCAAATAGCTTGAGCTTCATTAAGGGCTATTTGTGCCTGTTGAAAGATGGCTTTTTCAAATCCAGATGATTGATGTAAAAAGTTAACAGGTATTTGCTTATTATCTATAGTTACACCACCAGTATCAACTAATATGAATGGTGCATGGCTTTGTGAGTAAACAGTACCTTCAATTCTGTCTCTTGTAATCCCAGGGAGATCATAAGTTATGGCTCTATTGCTTCGTATAATTCTGTTGAAAATAGTAGATTTTCCAACGTTTGGTCTTCCAAGAAGTGCTATTTTAGGTAGCATAGTGGTTCCTTATAACAAAATCTATATTTAAGAAAAAAATAGAATATGTCTATAGGGGAAATAGTTAGGGTTCAATGAGTTCAATTCCATTCATATAAGGAATAAGCTTTTGAGGAATAAGAATACTCCCATCTTTTTGTTGTCCATTTTCAAGAATAGCAACAAGTGTACGGCCTATTGGAAGGCCTGAACCATTAAGTGTATGGACAAGCTGTGGTTTTCCACTTTGCTTAGGTTGAAAGCGGATATGTGCACGTCTTGCTTGGAAATCTTCACAGTTAGAACAAGAAGAAATTTCTCTATAGGTATTTTGTCCAGCTAACCAAACTTCTATGTCATATGTTTTACTTGAAGCAAAACCTAGATCACCTGTACAAAGGAGGATTGTTCTGTAGGGAAGCATTAATTCTTCTAAAAGTGTTTCTGCATCTCTGCGCATTTCTTCTAAAGCTTTATATGAGGTATCAGGATGGCTTAAGTAAATCATTTCAACTTTTGTAAACTGGTGTTGTCGGATGAGACCTTTTGTATCTTTGCCTGCGGCTCCAGCTTCAGAGCGGAAACATGGGGTTTGAGCACAATAACGTAATGGAAGAGAATCTTCATCAATAACTTCACCAGCATGAAGATTAGTAATTGGGACTTCAGCTGTAGGAATAAGGTAATAGTCTGTATTTTCTAATTTAAAAATATCTTCTTTGAATTTAGGCAGTTGTCCTGTGCCTGTCATAGTTTTTTTGTTAACAATAAAGGGTGGTGAAACTTCTATTCTTCCTTGTTGAGCATGAAAATCAAGAAAAAAGTTGATGAGTGCTCGCTCAAGTCTTGATGCCCAGCCCCAGGAAATACTAAATCGGCTTCCAGTAATTTTACTAGCACGTTCAAAGTCAAGTCCATGAAGAGCAATACCAAGTTCCCAGTGTTCTTTAGGTGTAAAATCCATCTTAGGTAGTGATCCCCAAGAATAAATTTCAACATTGTCTGTTTCATTTTTCCCTATGGGTACAGTATTATCTGGTATATTAGGGACTGTGAGCATCCATTCATTAAGGAGATATTTTATTTGTTCTACTTCAGTATCTAGTAAGTGAATCTGTTCAGATAATGATGCTACACTTTGTATAGCATGTTCAATGGGTTCACCTAAGCGTTTTTTTTGAGCAATTCCATTAGATATTTGATTTTTTTGTGCTTTAAGAGCTTCAACCTTAGAAAGTAATTCTCTACGTTTAGTGTCAAGAGTAATAAACGTGTCTATAGTTAATGAAGTGTTACGGCAGGCTAGTGCTTTAGAAACAATATCAGGATGTTTTTGAAGTAATTTAAGATCAAGCACAATAATTACCCATAAAAGATATAGTAATAAAACTTTATTGTATTTAATAGAAAAGAATAATGCCTATAGAATATAACCATAAATGAACATTATCGTCAACTAAATATAGAAAAATTGGAATACTGCTTGGAATTATGTTTGTAAAACTAAGAAGATAGCATTGATTCTCTATATCAAAAAAGATATAGTTTTATATATAGTTGTTTTAAGAAAATAAAAATACATTTAAAATATTTTGATATTGTAGAGTATAGGTAAAAAGAGTTTGTTTACTTCTTAGCTTAATATAGATTATATAATAATTGTTTATAGCCATTAGTATTATTAGAAAATTCGATTTTTATATATTAGGGGATTCGTTAAATAGTATAGAGAATTCATGAAGAAATCCATTATATTTAGGGGTGTTTTCATGTTTATATTGTTTTTTGATAAAGCTAAAGGAAAAACAGTTAATTTTATGTTCAAAGTATTTATGGGAGGAATATTTTTTTTATGGAGTAGTTGTTTAGTGTGTTTTGCCAATAATGATAATGTAAAAACTATGATAGAAACAAGAATTTCTATTCCATACCATGGACATTTAGCATCAGAGCCAGTAATACAAATAGCAGAAGCTGCTGCTATTTTGAGTGCATTAGATGAAGTAAGAAATACCTTTTCAGAGACGTCTCTTGTGAAGCTTGGTGCAAGAACAAAATATCGTCAGTTAGCACTAGCATCTGCTATGTACCCTGTAATTATTTATGAGCGGCGTACACAAGATGGTCCAGAAATTTTTATAAAAGCTTGTTGCCATGTAGGTTCAGTTTCTTCTGAAGAATACATACGTAAACTTATACGTCAGCCAGATCTTTTACAGCTTCGAGAGTTAGCTATAAAAAGATTCGAAGAGTGTGTAAATGAAGGTAAAGATCTTCTTGATCAAAGCTGTAATTGCACTAGTGTGCTTTGTGGGCAGTCACCATCGATTCTTTCACAGATAAAAAAAGTTTCAAATCGTATAAAAGCATTACACATATATTTTCTTGAGCTTAATGCCTTTGATTCAACATGGACAAAGCCAGATCAAACAGTACTTGCACTTTCAGAAGCAATGATCTTAGATCCAGATAATACATTGCTATTATTAGGTATAGGAGAATGTCTAGTTCTTCTTAATAGACCATATGAAGGTATAAAAGTTTTACAAAAGATAGCATTAAATTCTGAATTACATGCTCGTGTATTGTATATGCAAGGTATGGCTAGTTTACAGATGTATCTTCCAGCTCTTGCTATAAAAGATATTACTTATGCATTAGAATTAGATGCTGAGCATCCAGAGTGGTGGAATGCACTTGGTATAGCAAAACTTCTTTCTGGTGATACAAAAGATATGTGTGGTGATTTTTATCAAGCTTGTGCTATGGGAGATTGTGATGGGCTTATAGAGGTCCGTAAACAAAACTTTTGCCTTGAATATTCTGGTATATAGGTTTTTTGGAGTATTATGAGACAAGAACCATATAAAGTTTATGGTTATGTATACCCTGCAGTAGATGTACTATATAAAGAGCTAGAGGCGGTTCTTTATGAATTTAATATAGGTGAATGTTTAGAGCTTGATGGTGATATTTTACAAATTTCTTTTGAAGGTATGTTTTTCCCTGTAGAAGAGGTAATAGAAATATTGTGCTTATATGCAGTAGAAAATTATAGTGGAAAACTTGATATGCTAGATTTAGAAAATTGGACATTATATCGTACCATATTTAAAGGCAATAATAGAAGCTCTTCAAAAGTGAGCCTCAATCATGTTCTTGATTATTCAGGTCATTAGATAATATAAAAACGTGTATTAAGGTGTAATTGAGCTGTAAGCGAGGTAGTATGAAGGTATATCTTATAGGTGCTGGACCAGGTGATCCAGGTCTTCTTACAATAAAAGGTAAACAAATATTAGAGCAAGCAGATGTTATTATTTATGATTATTTGGCAAACAACAGCTTACTTGAGTATACAAAACCAGAAGCAGAGCTTATTTATGTAGGGAAAAAAGCATCTGAACATACACTGCCTCAAGCTCAAATTAATAAGCTTATTGTAGAGAAAGCTAAAGCTGGTAAATGTGTAGCAAGGTTAAAGGGTGGAGACCCATATATTTTTGGTAGAGGTGCTGAAGAAGCAGAAGAGTTGTTGGCAGAAGGTATAGAGTTTGAGGAGATACCAGGTATTTCTAGTACTATTGCTGCTCCTGCTTATGCAGGCATTCCTTTAACTCATAGAGACTATGCTTCTTCTGTAACATTTATTACAGGGCATGAAAATCCTGATAAACCAGGTTCTGTTCATAATTGGGAAGCACTTGCTAAGAGTGCAAATACGCTAGTTTTTGTTATGGGCATGAAAAACTTATCAGATATTGCTTGTAACCTAATATCATCTGGTCTATCTCCAGATACTCCAGCTGCTGTTATTTTTTGGGGTACAACTGCAAGGCATAGGAGTCTTGTTTCAACAATAGGGCTTCTTCCTTTAGAAGCAAAAAAAAAGGGTTTTATAAATCCATCTATTATTGTTGTTGGCCATGTAGTTTGTTTACATAATAAATTAAACTGGTTTGAAAAAAAACCTCTTTTAGGTAAGAGTGTTGTTGTTACTCGTGCAAGAGAACAAGCAAGTATTTTAGCTGCTAGCCTTACAGATCTTGGTGCTGAAGTTATTCAGTTTCCTACTATTGATATTCAGCCAATTTTAGATACAGAACAAATTAGTCATGCTATACATAATATTGGTAGCTATGATTGGATTATTTTTACTTCAGCAAACGGTGTTCGATTTTTTTGGGAGAGGCTTCTACTGCATAATATGGATGCTAGAGCTTTTTCAGGAGTTTCTATAGCTGCCATTGGTCCTGCTACTGCTGAAGCTATTAAAGAAAAAGGTATACAACCAGACTTTGTTCCTGATGCATATATTGCAGAGAGTGTTGCTGCAGGACTTATTGGTTTAGGTATACATGGTAAACGTATCCTTATCCCAAGAGCTAGAGAGGCAAGAGAGGTTCTTCCTGAGGAACTTGTTAAAGCTGGAGCATTTGTAGATGTTCTTCATGTATATGAAACAAAACCTGCTGTATCATTACGTGATGAGGTTTTGGAACGGATAGAGGCTGGAAATCTTGATTGTATTACTTTTGGTTCTTCTTCAACTGTAGATAATTTTTTTGAACAAATCCCGGTTGAAGTTCTTAGAAAGTATACATTACCTAAATTTGCAGCTATTGGTCCTATTACTTCTGATACTTTAAAAAAATATGGGTTTGAATATGATATTCAGCCATCTAAGTATACGATTCCAGCCTTAGTAGATGCTATTGCAGATGCTTATACCATTCAGGAGGTGTAGTTTAATTGTCTCTTAGACTTGCTATACTAGCATCAGGAAATGGAAGTAATTTTCAGGCAATTTATGATAGTATAGATCGTGGTGTACTTGATGCAGAGATTAAAGTCCTATTGTGTAATCATCATGATGCATATGTTGTGCAACGAGCTAAAAATTTGGGTATTCCTTTTTTTGTTTATGAGAGTGATATTGCTTCAACTAGAGCAGAATTTGATGCTATTCTTGTAGATACTATTCAGCAGTTTGATATAGATATCATTGCTCTTGCTGGTTATATGAGAATACTTTCTCCAATAATGATTCAAGCATTTAAGGGCAAAATTCTTAATATTCATCCTTCAATATTACCTGCTTTTAAAGGTATTCATAGTATAAGAGAAGCTCAAGAGTGGGGTGTAAAGGTTACAGGATGTTCTGTACACTTTGTAGATGAAAAAGTAGATCATGGTTCTATTATAATTCAAGCTGTTGTGCCTGTTTTTCCTGAAGAGCCATTAGAAGCATTACAGAAGAGGATACATCAGCAGGAGTATAGAATTTATCCACAAGCATTACAATGGATTGCACAAAAGAGATTATATTTTTGTGAAGACATGCGAACAGTGTATATAAAACCTGATCATAATAGTAAACCTATACCTTTTTCTCAGGATATATATATTTATCCTCCGCTTGAAGAAGGATTTTAGTTTTTTGTTGAGTTTTTAATTCAAACTATAGTATATCTTAACAATCTGAAGATAGTTAAAATCGAGGTGTTTTTATACAACATCCACCATGCCCTGTTTTTGATATAAAATTTTGGTGATATTCTTCTGCAGGGTAAAATTCTTTTGCTGGAACAACTTGAGTTACAATATCGAGTTTATTTTTTTGGGTAAGTTGTTCTATAAGATTTAAAATAATTTTTTTTTGTTCTTCATCTATATAAAATACAGCTGATCTATATTGTGTTCCTATATCAGGGCCTTGTTTGTTATATTGTGTTGGATCATGTATTTCAAAAAAAAGTTTTGCAAGGTCTATATATGATACTTTTTGTGGGTCAAAACATACATAGACTGTTTCAGCATGGCCTGTTGTTCCAGTACAAACTTGTTCATAGTTTGGGTCAGATGTTGTACCTCCCATATAGCCTGAGATTGTTTTTACAACACCAGGTATATTTTGGAATGCATTTTCTATTCCCCAGAAACATCCTCCAGCAAAAAAGGCTTCTTTGTATTTTACCTCATGTGTATTTTTATACTCAGAAATTTTTTCTTCTGGTATAAATGCTAAAGATAGTGAATTAACGCAGTGCCGTATATTTTTAGGTGTAAAACTTTCTCCTTCAAAAACATGACCAAGGTGACCACCACAAGAATTACAGATAATTTCTGTACGGTGTCCATCAGCATCTGGTATTTTTTTTACAGCATTTGTACTATCGTCAAAACTTGGCCAGCCACAACCAGAATCAAATTTATCTTGTGATTTATAAAGCTCAGTTCCACATTGACGACATATATAAATTCCTGATTCTTTATGTTTTAAATATTTCCCAGAAAATGGTGCTTCTGTTTCTTTATTAAGAAGAATACGTTTTTCTTCTTTTGATAGGGGGTGCATAATTTCTCCTATACTTTAGAAAGAAAATATTTATAAAAAATAGGAATTATATGTCTGAGAATCTATATGAAATTTTTATGTATAATAGTCTTAAATGAGCTATTGTAGCATAGCTACTTTTCTTATAAAAAATAGTTTTTAGTCTTTTTATGAGTATTGAACAAGTTATTATTTAGAATGTATTTTTTTGATTTAAAGACTAGCCAAGATCAAGAGAGTAGTTATAGTTAGATAGTAATATATATATTACTATGTAATTAATAAAAATATTCACTTATTATACTGGTAACATATCTATTTAAAATTATTTTTTGAATATTGATGTTAATAAAATATCTGTATACTATCTTATATTAGTAGTGTGGTGTTGAGTAGTTTGTTTAATATGTAATATATAAAAAATAAAGTGTTACTTTATCTTTTTTAAAATACACTTCTAATACTATTCTTATATAGTATTCATTAAGATAGGAATATCAAATAAGTTAAATAAAAACTTTAACTTTTATTTTAAAAAATAGTATTTATTAGTTGTGATTGGTAAAATCAAATTTATTTTTATAGAGGTAGTAAATGTTCACTCCATTTTCAATGGAAACATTTAATTGGGCAGCAGAAAGTTTATTTGTTATTAGTGGTGCTTCGTTTTTGTGGGGACTGAGTAGTTCAGTATTAAGTCCATGTCATTTAGGTATTGTTCCTATTTTGGGAAGCCATGCTGCTGGTTATACAATTTTAGGGATAGGCCAAAAGCCATTATATCAAGTATTTTTATTCACCTTGGGTTTCTTTTTTACTATCCCAATTATTGGTTTTTTTATTTTTGTTATAGGTCATGGGCTTCATCTAGGAGGGCATTACTGGACAATCCCTTCTGGTGTTTTGCTTTTATGGCTAGGTGTAGATATGATGAGAGTGCATAGTTGCTCACGTTTATCAAATATTCTAGGTAAACTACGTTCTCGTTTAAAATTAGGTATATATTCTAGTGCAGTAGTTTTAGGACTTACATATGGTTTTCTTGCTGGAGGATGTTCAGCAGGTTTTTTAGTCCCAATATTTGCTATAACATTACCTCAAGGCATAGAAGTGTGCCTTATTATAGCTGTATGTTTTGGGTTAGGCCATACTTTACCAATGACAGTTGCAGGTTGTTCTGCTTCTTTAGCAAAGCGTTTTTTACATGATCATAATCATGCTTGTTGTGAAAACAAGACATTAAGTAAAGCATCAATAGATCCACATGTTGGTGAGGCAAGATTTCGTAAGCTTGTTGGTATTGTGACTATAGTTATTGGTGTTCTTTTTATTTTGCACCCTCTTTTAGAGTAATCAAATATATAGAAAATTTTTGATGTATATATTGTTGATGTAATAAAATTAAGTAAGAGACATGATAATAGATTACTATTTAACTATTATAAAATAATAAACTCTAGTATATTAATTAAAGTATATTAAGGAGTCTGATACTCTTTTTGATAGGTCGTGTTATATTAATACGGCCTATTATTGTTTTTACATTGTATGGGTTGTATAGTTTAATTTTATTGTAATAACTGATATTTGTTATATAATGCTATTAGTTTAGATTTTAATGTATTTGATAAGCATTGTAGTTTTTTGTGGAGGTTTTTTGGTGAGTGTTCAATATAAAGATTATTATAAAGTTCTTGGTGTAGAAAGAAATGCTACAAAAGATGTTATATCTAAGGCATATAAAAAACTTGCAAAGCAATATCATCCAGATCTTAATCCTGGTAACACAAATGCAGAAGATACTTTTAAAGATATTACAGAAGCATATGAAGTGCTTAAGGATGATGAGAAAAGAAAAATGTATGATCAACTAGGTTCAAATTGGCAAGATGGGCAACAATTTCAAGGTGCACCTGGTTTTGAGAATTTTAATTTTAATTTTGGCAGCGATGCTTTTGGTGCATCTGGTTTTAGTGATTTTTTTGATTCTATCTTTGGTGGATCTCGTGATGCTGCAGGAGGTAGATTCAGTCAATACTCTTCACGTCCACAAAGAGGAAGAGATATTGAAGCAGAGTTTTCTATTAGTTTGGAAGATAGTCTTCATGGCGGAGAAAAAAGTGTAACTTTGCAGACATCAGATGGCCCAAAAACATTAAAAATTAATATTCCTCAAGGAATACGAGATGGTTCTAAGTTACGTCTTTCTGGTCAAGGCTATGGCTCACCTAATAATGGTCCAAAAGGTGATTTATATCTTCGAATTAAATTTTTACCTCATGCAAATTTTCATGTTGAAGGAAACAATCTTACCTATAATGTAAAAATAATGCCTTGGGAGGCTGTTTTAGGAACCAAGGTTCATGTACCTACACTTGAAGGTACAGTTGAGCTTTCTATACCTGAAGGTACAAATAGTGGTCGTAAAATGCGACTAAAAGGAAAAGGGCTTGGTTCACCAGGTTCTCGAGGAGATCTTTTTGTAGTGATAGGGATTACAGTACCAACAAATCTTACAGATAAACAACGTAACTTATGGGAAGCTTTAGCTAGTGATATAGATACAGTAGCATAAGGAGGTTAACATGGGCTTCTTGCAGACTAAAAGGGATTTACCCAGCCGCTCTAGGTTAATAGTTTGGTCTGAATTCATAGAACTTACAGGTACAACACCTGAACGTATTATAGAGCTCATTGATATTGGATGGATTGCCCCAATTAAAACAGCAAAAGAAGTTATGTTATTTGGTCAGGAAGATGTATATCGTTTACGTAAACTTGAAAGAATTTGTATAGATTTTGATATAAACACTGTTGGTGGAAGTATTATTATTGATCTTTTAGATCGTGTAAGCCAACTTGAAAAGCAAATAAAAGCTGTTACAGAAAAATTTTAGAATAGTATATTGGCTTAATATTCATTATGGTAATGAGCTATATATATTACAAAAATAGAAAAAATTTACTTTATTTCTATATATTAACTAGCATATGTAAGTTGTTTTTTACATAAAGAGCTAAAGGAAAAGAGCATGGATATAAATAAGCTAACCCAAAAATCACAAGAAGCTTTTTCTGATGCACAAGCTCTTGCAATACAGTATGGACATCAAGAGACAGATGTGGAGCACATAGCACTTGCCCTTATTATGCAAGAAGAAGGATTTGTATCACGAGTTCTTGAGCGGATGGGTATACATCCAAAAATATGTATAACAACACTCGTAGATATCCTTAAAAAACGGTCTTCTGTTCGTGGTCCAGGTATAGAAGTTGGAAAAATTATGATTTCTCAGAGGTTAAGTAAAATTATAACAAAAGCTGAGTCACTGGCTAAAAACCTTAAGGATGAGTATATAAGTGTTGAACATCTTTTTTTTGAAACACTACATAAGCCTGAATCCACAGGTATGGGAATATTTATTAAAGAAGTAGGTCTTACTGCTGAAAAATTTATGGATGCTATGCTTGCTGTTCGTGGTCCACATCGTGTGACTTCAGCAACTCCAGAGCAAACATATGAGGCCTTACAGAAGTATGGGAGAGATATTGTTTATGCTGCAAAAAAAGGAAAGTTAGATCCTGTTATTGGTCGTGAGTCTGAGATACGTAGAGTTATTAGGATTCTTTCACGTAGAACAAAAAATAATCCTGTGCTTATTGGTGAGGCTGGTGTAGGTAAAACTGCTATTGTAGAGGGATTAGCCTTTCGTATTCTTCAAGAAGATGTGCCTGAAGGTTTAAAAGGAAAATCTATATTTGCTCTTGATATGGGATCACTTATTGCTGGAGCTAAATATAGAGGAGAATTTGAAGAACGTCTTAAAGCTGTTTTATCAGAAGTAGAAAAATCAGAAGGGCATATCATTCTTTTCATTGATGAATTACATACTATTGTTGGGGCTGGTAAAACAGATGGTGCTATGGATGCAGGGAATTTGTTAAAACCTATGCTTGCACGAGGTGAAATGCATTGTATTGGTGCAACGACGATTGATGAATATAGAAAATACATAGAAAAAGATCCTGCATTAGAGCGTCGATTTCAACCAGTACTTGTTGAAGAACCAACAATTGAAGATACAATATCAATTTTACGTGGGCTTAAAGAGCGTTTTGAAGTGCATCATGGTGTTAGAATTAGTGATTCTTCTATAGTAGAAGCAGTAGTTTTGTCAGATAGATATATTTCTGATAGACAGCTTCCTGATAAGGCCATAGATCTTGTTGATGAAGCCGCAGCACTTATTCGTACAGAGATTGATTCTTTACCTACAGAACTTGATGAAGCAAACCGTAAAATAATGCAACTTGAAATAGAAAGAGAAGCTTTAAAAAAAGAAAATGATACCCTTTCACGTGAGCGCCTTAAGCATATAGAAGAAGAATTAAAAAATCTTCAGTTACTACAATCTGAATTAAGAGAACGATGGGAAGCTGAAAAAAATTCTATTAATACTATAAGAAATATTAAAGAACAAATAGAGCAAACACGTTTTGCTATTGATGAAGCCACACGCAATGGTGAATTACAAACAGCAGCAGAATTGAAATATTCAAAATTGTTTGAGTTAGAGAAGCAATTAGAAGAAACAGAAAAGTCTGATGAACAACCACGCTTATTAAAGGAAGAAGTTAGACCAGATGATGTTGCTGATATTGTTGCAAAATGGACAGGTATTCCTGTAGCAAGGCTATTAGAGTCTGAAAGAGAAAAATTATTAAAATTACCAGAAAAGTTACATGAAAGAGTTATAGGTCAAGATGAAGCAGTTAAAGCAGTGTCTGATGCTGTCTTACGTACACGTGCAGGTATTGCTGATCCTCAAAGACCACAAGGTTCCTTTATATTTCTTGGGCCTACAGGTGTAGGTAAAACAGAACTTTGTAAGGCACTAGCTGAAGCTTTATTTGACTCAGAGGAGAATATTGTCCGTCTTGATATGAGTGAATATATGGAGAAACATTCAGTAGCAAGGCTTATTGGTGCTCCTCCTGGATATATTGGTTATGATGAAGGTGGGCAACTTACAGAAGCTGTTCGTCGTAAACCATATAGTGTTGTTCTTTTTGATGAAATAGAAAAAGCACATCCTGATGTTTTTAATACATTATTACAGTCATTAGATGATGGAAGGCTTACAGATAGTCAAGGTAGAACTATTGATTTTCGTAATACTATTGTCATTATGACATCTAATATTGGTTCATATAAAATTCTTGAAGGTATAAGTTTTGATGGGACGATTGAAGAGGGGCTTTATGAGTCAGTTATGGGTGATTTGAAACAGCATTTTAGACCAGAATTTCTTAATAGAGTAGATGATATAGTATTATTTAAACCATTGCTTATTGAACAAGTAAGTAGCATCATTGAGCTACAGCTTACACGACTACGTAAGCGCCTTACATCTCAAAAAATTACTATTGAACTTACACAAGGAGCTTACAACTTTATTGCAGAGGCTGCTTATGATCCTCATTATGGAGCACGACCACTTAAACGATATTTACAGCAAAAAGTGGAGACACCTTTGGCACATTTACTTATTAGTAGTCAAGTTTATGAAGGTCAGCATGTTGTAATAGATAGTACATCAGAAAACAATGGACTACGATATGGTATAGAAAATAGTGGTGTAGTAACTTGGTTTAAAAAATAATATAAGACTAAAGATAGTTATATGATGGATGAAGCAATCATAAAATTTGTTCAAGAAATTGTTGGAGTCTTGGGTGTTGAGGAGTATTAAATATATGATTAGGAGAATTCTCTTCAATAATTTGTCCTTGATCCATAAAGATAATACGGTCAGCAACTTCTCTAGCAAAACCCATTTCATGTGTAACTACAATCATAGTCATACCTTCTTTTGCAAGGTTTTTCATAACATCTAAAACTTCGCCAATCATTTCAGGGTCAAGAGCTGATGTTGGCTCATCAAACAACATGATTTTAGGTTGCATAGCTAATGCCCTGGCAATAGCAACACGTTGTTGCTGACCTCCTGATAGAGTGTATGGATATACATGAACCTTTTCGGCAAGACCTACTTTTTTTAAAAGCTGTAATGCTTGATTCTCTGCTTCATTATTAGAAAGTTTTCTTAAGTAGATAGGGGCCATAGTGATATTTTGTAAAACTGTTTTATGTGGAAATAAGTTAAAATTTTGGAAAACCATACCTAATTCTTGACGGATTTTATTCATATCGTTTTCTGGTGCATTAATATCAAGGCCGTCGACAATGATTGTACCTTTGTCAATAGTTTCTAGTTTGTTGATTGAACGTAATAATGTTGACTTTCCAGATCCTGAAGGTCCTATAATAACAACTTTTTCACCTTGTGTTACTTGAAGGTTTATTTCGTTTAGAGCTGTATGGTTTCCAAAAAATTTCCATACATTAGATATTATTATGATTGGTTCTATGGTTGTGTTACTTGTCATAATAGTTAAGCTTCCCTTCCATAATACTTACACCTTTAGAGAGTATGAGTGTGATAATAAGATAAATAAGAGCAATTAAAGTATATGTTTCAAAATATTCAAATGTTTGTGCTGCATATTCTCTACCTCGACGAAGAATGTCTGCTACAGCAATAATAGAAATAAGAGAAGTATCTTTAAGCATAGCAATACATTCGTTGCCTATAGGGGGAAGAATTGTTCGTATAGCTTGTGGCAAAATGATGTATTGCATAGTTTCATAAGAAGTAAAACCAAGAGAACGTGCAGCTTCATATTGCCCTTTAGGAACAGCAAGAATACCTGCTCTAAAGACTTCTCCCATATATGCACCATAGCAAAAACTTATACTAATAATTGCTGAAATAAGTGGTGAAAATTTACCTAATGCATAATAGATATAGAAAAGCTGTACCAGTAAAGGTATACCACGGATTACTTCTACATAGGTAGACGTAGTAATATTTATAAAGGGATTTTGAGATAGTCGTCCAAAAGCAGTTAATATACCTATAGGTAATGTGCACAATAATGATAAAAATGTCACTTCAAAGGTAATAAAAATTCCATCATAAATAAATTTTATGATATTAAAGTATGTTTCTGAACCAAAAACACATAAAATAACCACCAATGATATTGAGCCAAAAAATGCAATATTCCAAGCATTAATAAGATTTTTTTCTTTAGGATCTGGAATAGAGGCACCATCAGTGATTTCTATACGAATATTAGGCTCATATTGCATAATCATCCTCATATATAAGAATTTTAAAGAAGGCAATGTATTAATAATTAACAGTTTCTATTGTGTATGAAACCATTTATTTTTTAGAGCTGTATCTAGACCTTTTTCTTTTATTAATTGAATAGCATGGTTAATTCGATTAATGATATCATGATTCCCTTTTCTTACAGCAAATGCATAATATTCAACATCAGGAGTAGTAAGTCCAATCTTAAATTTTTTGGCATACTCTGGCTTACGTGTTATATAATATTGAGCTACAGGGTTATCACATATAACAGCATCAATGTTTCCTTTTGCTAGGTCTTTGAATGCTAATCCTATTTCATCATATGCTTTAGGTATTACATTAACTTTTGTTTTAGGGAGTGTCTCTATAAGTCCTGTTGTCCCAATTTGTCCTCCAATTTTTTTTCCAGTAAGATCATCTATAGATTGAATGGATGTATGAAAAGGAATAACAATAGCTTGCTGTACTTCATAGTATGGCTCACTAACGTCTATAATTTTTTGTTTTCGTTTGTCTGTAACTGTTACAGAAGATGAGATAATATAGTTTTGATCAGTATATAATGCTGAAAATATTCCATCCCAAGGAGTATTACGTATTTCTATATTAAAATTAGCTTCTTTTGCTACAGCTTTGATATAGTCTATAGAGTACCCAATAACGTTTTTATTTTCGTCTAAATATTCTAAAGGTGGCCATGTGGCATCAGATAAAACAATAAAGGTATCTATTTTAGCCATAACAGGGACTGTATAGAGTATTATTATAGTGAGTAGGAGTAGACGAATAGTGGATAACATACTATAGGGAAAGTTCCTTATTTGTTTAAAAGTAGCTTAAGAATATACATTTTTATTATCATAAATTTAAAAAATGATGTAGTATCTTATATATTCAGAAAAGTTTCAGCAAGAACATTTTATTTGGTTATTTTAATGTTAGCTCACTTTATTTTTTATAGAGTGTAGATATAGTGATGGTTCAATCAATAGATATTTCCTTAAAATGAATATAATAAAAAGATTAACGATATGTCTTATAATAACTTAATATAGTTATGAATTTATGAATGATATGCAAATACCTAGAAATATATTTTTGGATCGTGATGGTACAATTATAGAGGATAAAAATTATCTTTCAGATCCTAATGAGGTTGAGTTGTTGCCAGATGTTGGATCTGCATTATCAATGTTTATAGAAAAGGGATGTCATCTTTTTCTTATATCAAATCAATCTGGCATAGGTAGAGGTTTCTTTACAGATGATTCTGTTTTAGCTTGTCATAATAAGCTTGTTGAAAAGCTTTTTAAATATCATGTCCAATTTATAGATTTCCTTTGGTGTCCACATATTCCTGATGATAACTGTACATGTCGTAAACCAAATATTGGTATGTGGAATATACTTTCTGAACGTTATGGATTATTAGCTTCAGAATCTATAATGATTGGTGATAAAGAGTCTGATATATTATTTGGTGTACAAGCAAATTTTATGGCATCTTTTTTAGTAAAAACAGGTAATGGTGCAAAAGAGGGCAGCAGGTTGGGTTACACATTTCCTGAAGATGATATGTTAATTCAGGAAAATATACATAGTGCAACAACAAAAATTATGACAGCACAAAGTATTAAGCAGATAGCATTGTGGTTTTTCACTCAATAATTTGATTTTAAACAAAAAATTGATAAAAAGTATTAAAAATATAATTATTTAAGATTATTATGAAATTTAAAAATTTTGAAGAAATACAATGCTTTTTAGACAATCTTAATCAGCACCATGTAGATCTTGGGCTTGAAAGAATGAAGAAAGCCATAACTTTATTAGGTTTAGATGTATTCCCATGTAAAGCAATACAGGTAGTAGGAACAAATGGTAAAGGCTCTACAGTAACCTTTTTATCAGCACTTGCACAATCACATGGTTTAAAGGTTGGTTTATATACTTCTCCTCATTTTGTGACTCCTAGGGAGCGAGTGCATATTAATGGTAAGATGTTATCACCAGATATATGGTGTGAAAATATGGGCTATGTTGTTTCAAAAATTCACTCAGTAACATATTTTGAGTTATTGACGCTTTTTGCATTATATACGTTTATTCTTTCTAGAGTTGATCTTATAATATTAGAAGCAGGGTTAGGAGGAAAATATGATGCAACAACGGCTATACCTGTAGACTTAGTTTGTTATACACCTATAAGTCTTGACCATGAAAAATTTCTTGGTGAAACGGTTTCTGAAATAGCTTTAGAAAAAGCACAAGCAATACGGACAAATAAATTTGTATTAACTGGTCCACAAGAACATGATGTTTTTGATATTCTCTATCGTATAGCAAAAGACAAGAAAGCTTTTTTTTACTCTGTTGACCAGTTAATACTACCTTATGACATTTCATCTTTGAGTTATACATTTATGTATCAAGATAAAAATGACAAAGAGTCTGTGAAGAAACAAAAGCTTGGTTTACTAGGCAAGCATCAGACTTTGAATGCAAAGCTTGCATTAGGAGCATGGTCTATTTTGTCTCAAGAGTATAGTTGGAATTTAGATACAGTCTCTATACGTAAAGGACTTATACATGCATATATACCAGGTAGATTTCAATTTGTTAAGCTTAATTCAAGGCTAGGTAACTTATCAATAATACTTGATGGAGCTCATAATCCTGGTTCACTTGAAGCTATTGCTTTAGAACTTCAGCGGTTATGTATAGTACCAAGTGCTGTTATTTTTTCCTGTTTTGCAGATAAAAATATTCCAAAAATGGTAACAATTATAGAAAAAATTGCTTGTGATGCACAAATTATTATCCCTACTATCCAAGTCCATGATCGAGCTATTGATAGTCATGAGTTAGCTACATATTTCACTTCTTCTCGTGCTATTCCTGTACAGCGTTTAAAGTTAGCTCTGACATATATTATAGAAAAAAATATAGACTCTAGTATACAAAAACCTGTTATTATTATTGGGTCATTATACTTACTTGGAGAATTTTTTACGTTATATCCTGATAGTTTGGTATTATAAGTTTGGTTGTAGTAAAAATTTAGAAAAGTATAAACTTGAGGCTTGTGTGTAATGAAAGAATTTTTTCGTGAGTTACCATCCATGGATATCTGTTTGAAAAAAGTTGCTATAGAAGATGCAGAGCTTTTTCAAAAAACGCCTCGTTTATTGCTAAAAGAAGCAATAAATACTTTTTTTGATCTTATACGTCTCCAAATAAAAGATGGTCATTATGTCGACAATACAATGTTTAATTTGGAATATATTTATCCAAAAATGCTTTCTTTTATTAAAAGTTCTACACAAGCAAAGTTTTGTAAAGTTTTAAATGGAACAGGTATTATTATACATACAAATATGGGACGTTCTGTTTTAGCTCAAGAGGCATTAGAGGCAATATGTAATGTTTGCAATAGTTATTCAAATTTAGAGTTAGCTTTAGAAACAGGGACACGTGGTAGCAGATATAGTCATATTATGGACTTACTTTGTTTATTAACAGGTGCTGAATCAGCAGTTGTTGTAAATAATAATGCTGCAGCTGTGCTTATTACTTTGAATACGCTATGTAAAGGAAAGGAAGTTATTGTTTCTCGTGGACAACTTGTTGAAATAGGTGGTAGTTTTCGAATCCCTGATGTTATGGAACATAGTGGAGCATTGTTACATGAGGTTGGCTGTACAAATCGTGTACACTATAAAGACTATGAAAATGCAATGAATGATAATACTGCTGCAATTATGCGTGTGCATACATCAAATTATCGTGTGATAGGTTTTCATAGCGATGTGTCATTACAAGAGTTAGTTGCCTTAGGCAAGAAATATAATGCAGTAGTTATTGAAGATTTAGGTAGTGGTAGTTTTTTTGATTTTTCAGAATATGGTCTTCCAGGAGAACCTACTATACAGACTGTTGTAGCATCAGGAGTAGATGTTGTAACGTTTTCTGGTGATAAAGTCCTAGGTGGTCCACAGGCAGGTATTATTTTAGGTAAGAAAGCTGTTATAGAAAAAATAGCTTCTAACCCTTTGAATAGAGTCTTACGGATAGATAAAATGACTTTAGCAGCTCTTGAAGCTACTTTGAGACTTTATTTAAATAAAGATATAGCTTTTAAAAGTATCCCTACTTTAGCAATGATGACAATGAAATTTAATGTACTTATAGAAAGAGCAGAACACCTAGCTACAGAATTAAAAAATACATGTAGAGATATGGCAGAAATATATATACAAAAAGGCTATTCTCAGGTTGGTGGAGGTTCTTTTCCTGAACATAACCTTCCAACATCCCTTGTTTTTATAAAACCATATAAACATACACCAGAAGCTTTAAAAAAAGCCTTACTGAAGACAGATCCTCCTTTAATTGGTAGATTAGAAGATCAAGCGTTTTGTATAGATCCAAGAACAATAATAAATGATGATGTAAAATTTATTGCTAATGTTATCTTTCAGGCTTTTCATGCATTGTCGATATAATAAAGGAAGAAATTATGAAAACTTCTTTGAAGTATATTAAAAAAAATTGTTGGGAAGTTTATACTGATAAAGCAAGCGTAAGTGCTATGGATATTCTTGCCAAAAGATATATCAAATTTTTATCTTCTTGTAAGACAGAACGTGAAACCATTACAGAACTTCGATCTATATTAAAAAATGCAGGGTATTCTGAAGATTTTTCTGAGAAGTTTGTCTTTCGAACGTATAAAGATAAAACTATTTTTATAGCACGAAAAGGTAAAAAAAAGCTCAAAGAAGGTGTACATATAGTTAGTGCACATGTAGATACACCACGTATAGATTTTAAACAGTGTCCATTACAAGAGCAAGTTGGTATTGGTCAGGCTAAAACGCATTATTATGGTGGTATTAAAAAATATCAATGGTTAGCTAGACCATTAGCATTACACGGTGTCATTATAACTGAAAATAGAGGTTGTATACAGGTTTCGTTAGGAGAAGAAAAAGATGAACCTGTATTTACAATATTAGATCTATTGCCACATCTTGCACAAAAAGAAGCAGGTAAAAAACTTTCAGAAGCTTTTGAAGCAGAAAAACTTAATATAGTTCTTGGTCATAAGCCTTTAATTTCTAAGAAAAAAGTAAAGGATAGCCATGGATGTGATTATATAAAAGAACATCTTATTGATATTTTCTATAAAAAATATGGTATTTGTGAAGAAGATTTACTTTCTTCAGAAATACAAGCTGTTCCTGCAGGACCAGCTCAGTTTGTTGGTTTAGATGAAGCACTTATTGGAGGCTATGGTCATGATGATCGTGTATGTGTGTATTTAGCTCTTATGGCCTTACTAGAAAGTAAAAAATTAGAACATACAGCATGTCTTATTTTTTGGGATAAAGAAGAGATAGGCTCTGAAGGTTCAACTGGTGCACAGTCAAAATTTTTTGAATACTGCATGCAAGATATTCTTGAAGCATGGGAACCAAAAACAGCATTACGTACAGTATTTCAAAACACTAAAGCTCTTTCAGCAGATGTACATGCTGCTATTGATCCAGATTGGCAAGAGCTACATGAAAAACTCAATGCAGCAATAATAGGTTATGGTCCTTCTTTTGCAAAATTTACAGGTTCTCGAGGGAAATATGGTGCTAATGATGCACATCCAGAGTATGTTGCATGGCTTCGTGGTATTCTTAATAAAAAAGGTATACCATGGCAGATGGCAGAACTTGGTAAAGTTGATCTTGGAGGTGGAGGCACAGTTGCTTCTTATCTTGCTGCATATGGAATAGATACAATTGATTTTGGGCCAGCAGTACTTTCAATGCATAGTCCATTTGAGATTATTTCAAAAGTAGACATATATGCTACAAAATTAGCATATATGACATTTTTGGAGTCATGATTGAATTTTATTTATACTATAATACAGAATTATAAGGATATACTATGGCTATTAAAATTATTAAGCGTCCGCCATTATGTATTATACGTTTAGTCGATGATCTTACTATTGAGACAGCAATAGCTACACAGCAAGAATTAGAAAATATTTTTGGGACAGTTAGTTCAGTAGGTGATATTATTGTAGATCTTTCTAAGGTTGAGAAGGTTGATGATTCAGGAATAAGTGCCGTTATAACAACAATGATTGCTACACGTGCAAAGGGTATTAGAATTATGCTTTATCAACCTGCAGAGCATGTACAAAACATTATGGATACAATGGAAGTAGATGGTTTTTTCCCTTTAATTACTTCAGAGGAAGACTTGATGTCTCGTTTACTTCAATAGATATTTTTTATTGATATAGTTAGTGAATTATTTAATTTGATATATATAATGAATTGTTTGATAAGTAGAGCAAATAATTTTTTATAGGTAGCTATAAATGAAGATGTACTTACAGCATTATTTTAGACCAAACTTTAATCATTTACAGTTACGTCCAGATGTTGATGATAAAGGTCAAACTGACTTATATAATCTTGGTTATGTACAGAATGTAGTAAAAGGCCAAATATTGGCTGAAATAGTACCATTGTCTTCTATAAAAAATCCTGAATCCCATTTTATACTTAAAGATAAAATTTTTCCTCAAGGACCTAATACCTATATTAATCCTGAATATCCACAATATTTATTAGCAGCTGTTAATGGATATGTATTTTACTATGAAGATAAAATATCTGTAAAAAAGCTTCTAAATGTTCGGTCAAATGTTGATTTCCGTACAGGAAACATTGTTTTTGTTGGTGATGTAATGGTTCATGAAGATGTTAGAGCAGGATTTCAGGTACAGGCTAATAATATACTTATTAATGGTATGGTTGAAGGGGGAGAAATTCGTGCACGAAAAGATATCAAAGTAGTTGGGGGAGCTCGTGGGGGTAATAATAGGTGTTTATTATCTGCAGGTAGTAGTTTGAAGATAAATTTTGCTGAAAATGCAGAACTACGTTCAAGAAAAAAACTTTACATAGATCGTTTTTGTTTACAATGTAAAGTGTATTCTTTAGAGGAATGCATTGTCTCAGGTATGGTTCTTGGTGGTAGTATACAATCTCTAAAGCATGTTCTTGTTAAAGATGTTGTGGGGAACAACTCTGGTGTATCAACAAAAATATTTCTTGGCTATGATCCTTTTTTGCTAAGAGATTTAGAGCGTTGTGAGGCACGTCTTGAGAAGCTTAATGAAAGAATAACACATTATACAAATATTGTTGGCCATCTCCCTCCAGAAACAAATGAGAAGACAAAGGAACTTTTTCAAGAGAACAAAAGACGTGAACGTCTTATTTCTTATCGTAATGCTTTGTGGGATCTCTTGCAGCTTGATGAGGCACAGGCTAAAGCATGTCGTTTTGTTGTTTTAGGTACAGTATATCCTGGTGTTGAAGTTACTATTGGTCCAGCTTTTTATATTGTAAAAGAAGAACTTCATAATATTTTATTTAAATTACAAAATGAAGAAATAGTTATTGAGCCTGCTCCAGAAAATATCAAAGTATTTTTTACATCTCATGAAAATTAAAAAAAAGTATGATCAAGAAGGAAAGATAATAGATATTATCTTAGATATAGAAGGTAACACTGTAAGTATGCTTGGTAGTGGTGGCCTAGAAAGAGAAAAAAATATTGTAGCTCGTTTTTTATCGTTAAAAAAACGCACAGATACAAAAGCTTTTCTACCTGTTTTAGTTGGTAGTGGGTTAGGATATGCTCTTAAAGAACTTCTAGAAAAAACAGATGATCCTATTGCGGTTATAGATAAAGAGGATATTCTAAACTATACAGAGCTAGATACAATTTGTAGTAATAAAAGAATCTGTTGGATTTGTTCATCAGATGCTGATGATGCTCTTCATTCATTAACACAATGGCAAAACCAGCATTGTGGAAGACCAATGATAGCATTAGTACATCCTTTTTATATGAAATTAGATAAAAGTTGGTATAAAAAGATATATCGGCAAATAGAAGCAAGTACAAAATTTGACTTTTGGAGTAAGGCTATTCAGCCAAGATTCCAAAAAAAAGAAACATGTGTGCTTTTTATTATGACTCGATATTTTATTTTGGGTGCACTTAAAGAAGCCTGTGAGCATCTTAATATATCTTATAAAATACTTATTATTCCAGATAAAGAGTTTGGATCTACTAGTTTTGTAGAAAAATTTTTGCATATAGTTGTTAGATTTCATCCAGACTTTGTTCTTACTGTGAATCATTTTGGTGTTGATAAAGAAGGTGTTTTAATAGATCTCCTTTCTAAGCTTCAACTACCAATGGCATCATGGTTTGTTGATAATCCACATTTAATTATACATGAATATAAAAATGTTGTTTCTTCTTGGACAACAATTTTTACATGGGATGAGGATAATATCCCTTCATTACATGCTTTAGGGTATGATCATGTATATTATTTACCTTTAGGAACTTCTCAACACTGTTTTAAACCAAGAACAAAACAAGATAGACCTATATCTTCTTTATTTCCTACAAAAGTCTCTTTTGTAGGTAACTCCATGGTTTCAAAAGTCCAAGAAAGAATGGAAAAAGGTGAGTTTTCTTCTATCTTAACAGAAAAGTATAAAGAAATTGCTAAAAAATTTGCTTATACAGAAGAACATTTTATACAAAAATTTTTACAAGCAGTTTATCCAAGTGTATATGCAGAATATAAAAAATTGTCTGATATTGAGCAAAGGTTAACATATGAAGCAATGATTACTTGGGAAGCAACACTACAATATAGAAGAAAGTGTGTTGAGCAACTGTTTGACTTTGCTCCAGTTATTGTTGGAGATATTGGTTGGAAGAACATCCTATTGCAACAAAAAAAAACATGGTACTATCAGTCTACAGTAGGGTACTATACAACGCTTCCTTTGGTATATATTTTTTCAGATATAAATTTTAATTGTACAAGCAGACAAATGAAGGGTGCTGTTAACCAGCGTGTATTTGATGTCCCTGCTTCAGGGAGTTTTATACTTACAGATTGGCAAAGACAAATAGAAGCACTTTTTGAGCCCAAGAAAGAGATGATAGTTTATCATGATCCTGAAGAAATAAAAGATCTTATATCGTATTATTTATCAAAAACTTCAGAAAGAGATGCTATTGTAAAAGCTAGCAGACGTAGAGTATTAGAAGAGCATACATGGGAACATAGATTACAGACATTATTAAATCGAATGAGAGAAGTATACGGTTGATTTTTATTCCTGCAGCTTTTGATTGTTCTAACGGTTAACCCTTGAGTAGCTTTTTCATTTGGTCATGTTTTATGTTTCTTGCACGTCGATTTGTGACACCTTTAATCTTTTTCAACATCAATAGTAAATAAGCTTTAAGGTATGTAAAAAAGTATGGTTTTCTTGATACCTGTTAAAATATCAAATATATATAAAATATGCTGGAGTGGTGAAATTGGTAGACACGCTAGGTTCAGGGTCTAGTGGGTATCCCCATGGGAGTTCAAGTCTCCCCTTCGGCACCATAAATATAGCTTTTATTCATTATAATATGAATTATTGACATTGTTTATAATAGATTATATTTTTAGTTACAATATGTAGTTAGTGTCCCAATAAGTAAAGCTTCATCTAGTACAAATTCTTTATTACAAACTTTATTCATATATTCTTTGTAGATGGAACTAACCTTTTTTTTACTACATGGATTTTTTGAGCAATATGTGATTGCACTCCAAGCTTTTTTCCCATCTTCAGATTGTATTATAGTCTTAGGGTAAGTATAAATTTTGAATTCTTTTGAAACTTGGACATATTTATCAAACTCCAAAAGACCATTACCAAGCCTTTTTGAATTCAATTTTTTAAAGTATGCATTAGCTTCACAATGAAAATTTTTAAAAGGTACTGTTTTTCCATGAGAATAGATGCCACTAGTCGTAGTCCAAATAGGAATATCCATTCTTTTTAACATGACACAAGGTAAGTTTGTATCTTTAAAGTAATACAATATGTTATTTGTAAATGAAACAATAAAAATGCCATACTCTGTTGTCATAATGTCTATAAAATAATGATAAGAAGTTAGGTGAGTTAGTGGTAAAAACTTTTTTGCTTTTAGATTATAGATGCCTCCATATGCTGGAGTGACTAACATTTGGAGTAAAGTATGAGATGTTTTTAAGTTTATATATGGTATCCATTCAAAGAAATTTGTTGTGTTTTCAACATAGTCTGGAGTGTTTAAAACATCTTTGTCAGCATAAACTACTATTGGCATAAGTGTATCTGGGTTTAAGACAAGTATTTTTGGATCAAAAGTTGATAGTAAATATAAACCATCAGAAGTATAGACAAAGCCATAAGGCATGTTTAATCCTAAGCACCCAGGTGCATTACCTCCAACAACTTGTACACAGCTGAATTGTTTGTTTTTCCACTGTAATTTATATAGATAACCTGTATGAGCATCAGAAACAAAAATGTCTTCTATATTAGAACCTAAACCTATACATGTTGGCCATAAAAATTCAGGTTTAGCTATATCCCATCCTTTTTGACCAATTCTTGCAATGATATCTCCTGTATTTTTATCTAAAGCTATAACTTCACGTTTTTCAAGAGATGTGGCAAAAACTCCATCGTCATGGATAACAATTCCATGAGCTAACTCAACTTCTTTTGTCCATTTATGAATAAATATTCCATTTTTATTTTCAAAAAAGGTTATATTATTTCCATCATAATTTGCTGAAGCTAAATATTTTCCATTTATTGATATTGATACATTTTCAGGGCTTATAGTATCTCTACATTTTATTTCTTGTTCAATATAAAGTGTGTCACCTTTTAATTGTGCTTGTAAAATGTTATTTGCGGTGTAGTTTGCAATATAAATTTTTTTTGTAGAAACATCATAGCACAATCCAGTTGGAACATATTTTTTTTTATATCTTTTGCAAAAATTGTTTTTAGTTTTGTAATAGATCCATCAAATTTATAAATGCTATTATAATTTGCTATTAAAAAAAAATCATCTACTTTTATGATTGATACAGGAAAATTTTTTGGAAAATTTATATCTATTTTTTTATAATATCCATTTGTTTTGAACTGGTAAAGAAATGTTTTATAATCTGTAGATTTGTTGTTATTTAAATCATTGGTAGAAAATAGGATAGGTAGGGTAAAAACAATAGATAAAAATAATTTAAATATATAATGTTTCATCTTTGTTTAGTAAAAATAATGATAAGTATATTATACATAAAAGTAGGTTATAATATTTTATTTTTATAAGTGTGAATTTGGTGTCTAGGATACTTAGGATATAGTTATTATTCTAATAATTTGATACATTTAGATTATAAATTTTACATTTTTGTCTATCGTTTATTATTCAGTACTGTAATTTTATTCAAGAATAGGCATTGATTAATTCTTTATACCCCATATTCAAAATAGCTTATATCTATTTTTAATAAAAATAGTTTATTAGTATTTAGTAAGCAAGAAAAGTTTTAGTATGTTTTTGGAATACTAAGAAGTGAGTAACTAGAATGTATGTATTGGATAAACTGACATTCAGCAAAATGGAAAAATTAAAGAACTATTTATCTTCTTAGTAATAAAGTTTTTGTATGTAGATATAAGAAAGATGAATATGTCAATTTTATAAGAATTTTTATAATCACTTTTAAACTAAATAATAATTATTTTAATAACCAATTATTTTTTGGCGTCCCCAAGGGGATTTGAACCCCTGTTGACGGCGTGAAAGGCCGTTGTCCTGGGCCGACTAGACGATGGGGACATATTACAATTAGAGCACAGATGCTTCTACTGAACTTGTTGTCTTGAGTCAAGCTTTTTTTGATAGTATGAAAGCTGTTTTTTACTCAGATATAGGAAAAATAGTATTGTGGGAATATACTACTGTTATTAAATTTTTTGTATGGTACTGAATAGTAGCTTTAATTTTTTAAGATTTTTTCTTGCAGCAAAACAAAAAGCTCTGTAATGTGCAGCACACTACTGATAACCTAATATAAAGAGATATTAAGGATAATTTTTGTGAGTATAGAATATAATAAGAATTTAAGAAATATAGCTATAATTGCCCATGTTGATCATGGAAAAACAACCTTAGTAGATGCACTTTTTCGTCAAAGTGGTGTTTTTCGTGTGGATCAGGAAGTTCATGAGCGTATTCTTGATAGGATGGATCTTGAGCGTGAACGTGGAATTACAATTGCAGCTAAAAATTGTGCTGTGAAATGGGATAATATAAAAATTAACATTATTGACACACCTGGCCATGCTGATTTTGGAGGTGAAGTTGAGCGATCACTTTCTATGGTTGATGGGGCTATTTTATTAGTAGATGCTGCAGAAGGTCCATTACCTCAAACACGATTCGTTTTAAAAAAAGCTCTTGAAGCTAATTTAAAACTTATTGTTGTGATTAATAAAATTGATCGTAAAGATGCACGTGTACAAGATGTTCTTAATGAAATTTATGACCTATTTATTGATCTTGATGCAACAGAGGAACAATTAGAGTTTCCAGTCCTTTATGCTGTTGGAAGAGAAGGTGTTGCTATGAGGCAGCTTAGTGATGAACATGTTAGTCTTGCACCACTTTTTGAAACAATAATTACAACTATACCTGCTCCTAATTATAATATATCAGAACCATTTCAAATGATAGTTTCAGATTTAAGCTATTCAGAATATTTAGGACGTCTTTCAGTTGGAAAGGTTTTACATGGATCTATCCAGTCCAAAGATGCGTTGGTGTGTGTGAATGCTGAAGAAACAATAGTACCGCTTCGAATTACAAGATTACAAGCTTATGAAGGCTTAAAACTTGTAGATGTAGAGTTTGCAGAACCTGGAGATATTATTGTTATTGCTGGAATCGAAGATGTAGCTATTGGTGATACAATTTGTACAAAATCTGAAATAAAAATATTGCCACGTATTCATGTAGATGAACCAATGGTTGCAATAAAGTTTACTATAAACACTTCACCACTAGCTGGAAGGGAAGGGAAGATTGTTCAGTCACGCAAAATAGGTGAACGTCTTTTTAAAGAAACATTAACAAATGTAGCTATAAAAGTAGAAGAAGGTATAGATAAAGATAGTTTTATTGTGAAAGGTCGTGGTGAATTTCAGTTAGCTATATTAATTGAAACAATGCGTAGAGAAGGCTTTGAGATTTGTGTTGGAAGGCCAGAAGTTATTACTCAAGAAGAAAATGGTATTATATTAGAACCAATAGAACACCTCTATGTGGATTGTGATGAAATTTTTATGGGTGTTGTAACCGAAAAAATAGCTCAAAGAAAAGGTCGAATGTTAAACTGTGTTAATAATGGAACGGGTAGAGTTAGATTAGAATTTTCTATTCCAGCAAGAGGTCTTATTGGGTATAGAGATGAGTTCCTTACAGATACAAAAGGGACAGGTATAATGAATGCTTTACTTTCTGGCTATGAGCCATGGCGTGGTAATTTCCCAACAAGATATACTGGGTCTATTGTTTCTGATAGATCTGGTGTTGCTGTGAGTTATGCTTTATTTAATTTAGAGCCAAGAGGAGAGCTTTTTATTCTTCCTGGAGATTCTGTATACGAAGGCATGGTTATAGGTGAGCATAATAGAGATAATGATATTGATGTAAATCCTACAAAAGAGAAAAAGTTAACCAATTTACGTGCATCTGGTAAGGATGAAGCAGTAATTCTTACTCCAATAAAGCCTATGAGTCTTGAAAGAGCATTACAGTTCGTAAAAGAAGATGAATTAGTAGAAGTAACACCATCTTCTATTCGAATGAGAAAAGCAGAACTTAATGCACAGAAGAGACATCAACTTGCTGGTAAGAAAAAGCATAGTTAAGTAACAGTATAATTTTTATAGTATTTATTGGTTTTTACTTAAAAATATAATATTTTTATAACCCAACAAAAAAGACAATATGAACTTAGTTAGTTGACTTATAAATTTGGATATTTTTTATAGTTCTTTTGTTATTTTTATATAATCAAATTATACATTGAATAAAAAATGGATAATATTTCCATCTTGAACAACATATTCTTTACCTTCTGTTTTTAGCACACCAGCATTTCTACATGCTGCTTCAGATTTATAGTTTATAAAGTCTTCAAAATGTATAACTTCAGCACGAATGAATCCTCGTTCAAAATCTGTATGAATAACTCCAGCAGCCTGTGGTGCTTTCCAACCATTTTGAATAGTCCATGCTCG
Source organism: uncultured Lawsonia sp. (assembly GCA_964369665.1). Taxonomy (GTDB): domain Bacteria; phylum Desulfobacterota; class Desulfovibrionia; order Desulfovibrionales; family Desulfovibrionaceae; genus Bilophila. The sequence goes on from CAYJFS010000001.1 coordinate 122,219, forward strand.
AACCTCTTTTTCACCAGCAGTAAAATAGCTAATAAGTCCTAATACTTTATAACTTTTTTGTATAATCTGGGACAAGCCAGAGCTTTTAATATGATATAATGTAAGCATTTTTTCTAATTCTTCTTCTGGAATATCTTGCAGCTCTTCTTCCACACGTGCACAAATGACAACAACGTCAGCATGTCTACTATAGGCATATTGTTGAAGCTGTTCTATGTACTGACTGTTATTTATAAGATCCTTTTCATGAACATTAGCACAATAGATAATTTTTTTAGCTGTTAAAAGAGCTAGTTCTTTCCAAGCTTTCTGAAAAGGTTCATGATCTTTTTGTATAAACGTAGATGCAGGGTTATTATTATTCAAATGTTCAAGTAACTTTTCCATTTCTTCTAGAGCAGTTTTTGCATCTTTATTACTTTTTAAAAGTTTTTTTAATTTTTCAATTCGGTTGGTAACGCTTTCTATATCTGCTAATAGAAGTTCTGTTTCAATAATTTCAATATCTCGTATAGGATCAATTGTGCCTTCAACATGAGTAATATTTGTATCTTCAAAACATCGAACAACTTCAAGAATAGCAGCACACTCTCGAATATGAGCTAAGAATTTATTGCCAAGGCCTTCACCTTTGCTTGCTCCTTTTACTAGTCCAGCTATATCTATGATATCTATAGTTGCTTGGATAGTTTTTTGTGGCATTATAATTTTTGAGAGTTGCTCAATACGAGGATCAGGCACAGGAACTGTAGCTTTATTGGGTTCAATAGTACAAAAAGGATAGTTTGCAGCTTGAGCATTTTGTGCTTTGGTTAGTACATTAAATAGAGTAGATTTACCAACATTAGGTAATCCTACAAGACCAATTTGTAGTGGCATATATACTTTCTCCAGTTATAGTCATGGATGTGGACTTTATATATAAATTATAAATAATGCAAAGTGCTTAACGAGTACGAAAATATCTTTATTATAGTTTAATTCTATTGTTATAGTTTTATTCTTATAGTAAAAATTAGTATGTATTTTTTTAAACTAAAATAATAAAAGGTCTGTAAATATTTTAGTATAGTTTTAATAAATATAGTGTTTGCATATTTAAGGAGCATTTATGGTTAAAAGTAGAAATATATTTGGTGTAGCGCTAGTAATAAATTTATTAATTCTTGGCAACATAGGTTGTAGTAATTTTAGTGGCTCTTCATTTTCAGGAAGTCAGGTACGCAGTGTTCATACAGTTGAGCGTGGTACAGTTGTTTCTGTCCATCATGTTGAACTTAGGGAAGATAGTCCTGCTATAGCAGGAACTATAGGTGGTGGAATCCTTGGAGGTATAGTAGGTAGTGTTTTTGGTGGAGGCACTGGAAGAATTTTAGCAACAGCAGTAGGTGCTGGTGCTGGTGCTTTGGCTGGTAATGTTGCTCAAAAAGCTATAACTAAACAAAAAGGTCTTGAAATTGAAGTTAAACTTGATAATGGACAAGATATATCCATTGTTCAAGGGGCAGACGAAATGTTCAGTGTTGGAGAACGTGTTAGAGTTTTACGTGCTTCTGATGGCTCAGCTCGAGTTGCTCGTTAATTACTTTATACTATAAAAGGAGCTTATTTCTATTATTTCTTTTTAGTTTTTGATTTAGAAGGAGACTTTTTCTGAGTTTTTGTAGAAGTTCTCTTGTTTTTTATAGAAGTTTTTGTTTGTTTGTAATCAGTAAAAGCTAGAGGAAGCACTTCATCAATGCTGTTTACTGTGTGAATAGATATTTTACGCTTAAGTTCTTGTGGAATTTCTTCAAGATCTTTAGCATTTTTAGCAGGGATAATAACATGAGCAAGACCACGTGCAACACCTGCAAGAACTTTTTCTTTAATACCACCAACAGGTAGAATTCTTCCTCTTAGAGTAATTTCGCCTGTCATACATAGATCACCTCTAACTGGAGTACCCGTTAGGGCAGAAATAAGAGCTGTTGTTAGAGTTACACCTGCTGATGGACCATCTTTAGGTGTAGCTCCTGCAGGTATATGGATATGAATATCCATAGTTTTAGCAAAATCTGGCGAAATATTGAGTAAAGAAGCTTTTGATCGAGCAAAGCTTACAGCTGCTTGTGCACTTTCTTTCATGACATCACCTAGCTGACCTGTAAGAAGCAGTGTACCCTTACCTTTTACTGTAGATACTTCAATATAAAGGATTTCTCCTCCAGCAGGTGTCCAAGCAAGCCCTAAAGCTACACCTGGAGGTAAGTTTTTTTCTGTTTCATCATCAATAAAACGTGGTATGCCAAGAAGTTTTTCAAGTTGAGTTTTTGTTACATGGAAAGGTGGTTTTTTACCTTCAGCTTTTTTACGAGCAATCTTACGGCAGAGTGCGCCTATTTCTCTTTCCATGTTACGTAATCCAGCTTCTCGAGTGTATTCTCGGATAACTCTTTCTATAACAGTATCTGAAAGGGTAACATCATTTTTTTTAAGGCCATTTTCTTTAAGTTGTTTAGGAAGAATATATTTATGAGCTATAGCAAATTTTTCTTGTTGTGTATAACCAGGAAGGGATATTATTTCTAAACGGTCTCTAAGAGGTGCAGGTATATTTTCTAGATGATTGGCCGTACATAGGAATAATACTTTAGAAAGATCAAAAGGAACATTAAGGTAGTGATCACTAAATGTATGATTTTGTTCAGGATCTAAAGCTTCAAGAAGTGCAGAAGATGGATCACCACGAAAATCATTCCCTATTTTATCTACTTCATCAAGGAGGATTACAGGATTTTTTGTTCCTGCTTGCTTCATTGCTTGAATAAGTCTTCCTGGCATTGCACCAATATATGTACGTCTATGTCCACGAATTTCTGCTTCATCATGGAGTCCACCAAGAGAAATTCTTTGAAATTTTCTTCCAAGAGCTTTAGCTATAGATCGACCAAGAGATGTCTTTCCTACACCAGGTGGACCTGCAAAGCATAAAATAGGTCCTTTAGATTCAGGATTAAGCTTACGAACACTTAGGTATTCAAGAATTCGATCTTTTATTTTTTCTAAACCATAGTGATCTTCATTAAGAATTTTTTTAGCTTTTTCTATATTAAGTTGATCTTTTGATGTTTTTTTCCAAGGAAGTTCTGATATCCAATCAAGATATGTCCTAATAACTCCAGCTTCTGCAGAGTCAGTATGCATAGTAGAAAGTCTGCGAAGTTGTTTATCTACCTCTTTACGTACTTCCTGTGGAAGACCAGCTTTGTTAAGTGCTTTAGAAACTTCTTCCATTTCTTCATCTGCATCAACTGAGTCTCCAAGTTCTTTGCGAATAGCCTTAAGCTGTTCCCTTAAAAAATAATCTTTCTGTGCTTTATCCATGCCTTCACGAGCTGATGTTTGAATTTTTACTTGCATAGTTGCAACTTCAGCTTCATGGGTAAGATGTGTAATGACAAGGTTGAGGCGTTCCATAGGATCTATACACTGTAGAATTTCTTGTGCTTCTTCTGTTTTGAGTCTGAGGTTAGCTGCTATTAAATCAGAAAGTCTACCAGGCTCATTAACATTACTAAGGACACTCATGATTTCGCCTGTTGGGATACCTCTAAGGGCAAGTATTTTTTCACATTGTTCACGTGCAAAGCGAAGAAGTGCTTCTTGTTCAGCTAATTTGGCTTCAACCTTAGGTTCTTGAAGAAGTTCTACTGTTGCTGTTAAATATTTATTTTCTGTATTAATATATAAAGTTTTTGCTCTAGATATTCCTTGTACAAGCGCTTTTAACCGACCATCTGGCATTTTAAGTAGTCTTAAAATAAGAGCAACAGTGCCTACCTGATAAAGGTCTTCTTCTGTAGGGTCTTCTATTTGAGAATCTTTTTGTGCACAAAGGAAAATATGTTGTTGTCCATTGGCAGCAGCAGATTCAACTGCTTGAATAGATTTTTCTCTGCCTACAAAAAGAGGAACTATCATGTAGTTAAAGACAACAACATCTCTTAAAGGTAATATAGGTATTGTAGATGGGATCTCTTGGGGTGGTATAATGTCTTCAGTATCTGGATTCTCTTTAAGATGTTTTTTTTCTTGCATATCATCTTGATTTGTTTGTTCTTGATCATATGACATAAGTGTTTTTTGATTACGATCATCTTCATTAGGATCAAAAGTCATACAGTATTCCTACTACTGAGTGTTTTTTGTAAAATTATAATAAAGCATCTCTTCGAATACTATAACAGTTTTTATCTGTTACAATAATATGATCAAGTAGACGCACATTCATAATTTTTGCTACATATTCTATGTGGCGTGTGACTTCAATATCAAGTTTTGATGCATGTGTAGATCCTCCAGGATGATTATGCACCAAAATAAAACCACTTGCCTTTTTTTTAAGAGCAATTTCTATTGCATCTCTAGGATATAAAGAAGAAGAACTTACGGTTCCTTTTGTAAGTCTTTCCCAACTTATTAATCTATTTTGAGCATCAACTGTTGCAATCCAAACTTCTTCATGAGGACATCCTGTAAAACGTACTTTTGCCATTTCTGCAACAGCTTCAGGTGTACATAGATAAATTTTTTCTCTTACAGGTGTTTCTGCATAACGTGCAAAAATTTCACGAAGTAATTTCCAGTATGTTATAATACTTTGACTGAAATGAGGTATAGAATCAACCTCTGCTGGCAGAGCATCAAGAGCACCTCTTATTGAGCCAAAGTGTTTTATAAGTTCTTTTGCTAATGGTTTTGTATCCTTTCTCAATATAACATAACCTAATAATAATTCTAAAAGTTCATATTCTGCCATTTCAGAAGAGTTTGTGTTGAGCCTTTGTTTAAGCCGAGCTCTATGACCAAGATAATGAGACTTATTGCTTGGCATAATATATATAGTCCTTGTATGAATGCAAGGGTATATCAATATATATCCTATAGGTTTATTTTCGTCTATAGTGCTTGTTGGTATATATGAATAATCCCTAACAGAATATAGATGAAAGTTCTGTAATTAATATTTCTAAAGATTGTGTTGGTGTTTTTAATCCTGATTTTACAGAAAATTCAGCTGAGTAAATTGAATCCCATAGTTTAATTATATTTAAACTACCAATTTTCATTGCTAGTTGTTTTTTTGTTTTGTCATATGTATTAGATATTGTACATTCGTTTACATGCAATTGCCATAGTTTTTTAGCTTCTCTTCGCAATATTGCCAATATATAAAATAAGTGTTCTTCATTTTTAGATTCTTCAATAAGAAGAGTTTTCCAAAGTTCAAAAAGCTTATTTTTTTGTATATAATCTATAATAGTAAAAATATCAAAACTGCTTATCGTAGTGAGAATATTAATATCTTGTTCTGTAATAAATTTTTCAGAACTATAAAGTGCAAGTTTTTTAAGTTCATTCTGAATAGTTGCTGCTTGAAAAGGGAGTTTTTGTGTAAGTATATTTAATGTTTCAGGTGTAAAGGTAATATTAAGTTTGTCAGCTTGTTTTTGTATATATTTTTTTATATTGGAGAGTTCAATACCTGAACAGCTCCATATCCAACCATGTTTTTTTGCAAAAAGAAAACATGGAAGATTTTGAATATTATTAGGAATTTTAGGTTGCTTTCTTTCCCATGCTCCCTCAAAACAAAAAATAGGCCAGGTATTGGAGTTTTGTTTGTTTAAAATGGATGATAAGGCCTTCCAAATATCTATTGCTATATTATGAGCATTGCGGATAATAAGTATATTATTTTTTTCAAAAATATTTTGTATTGTTAGTTGGTTCCAAAAGATTGGTTCAAGTTCTTCGTCTCCCCAATAAGTATATTTTTCCCAAGTATGTTCTTCAACATACGAAGAACAAAGTTCATTGATATAATCTTGAAGTATCATACTATCTGGACAGATACAGAAAGTGAATCCATGTTTCATAATAATACTATCTAAAAGTTTTGTTGTAGTCGATCTACACAGCGACGACTTGCCACAAAAACAAGTTCTTTAATGGCGTATTCTTCATTAGCATGTTCATAGTTTTCACTATAAAAAACTGGTCCTGAGCGCCAGATTTCTGTGTTTGTTGTTCCATTGTATATGATAATTTCCATTTTTATTGTGGCTGTAAAAAGTAAGTTATGTTGCTTATACTCACCACTGCTACGGATTTGGAATGAATATACTTCGATAATCATTGAATAGTCAGAACTACCTGAATCAACCCATGTAGCAAGTTTTCTTGCAGTAATTTCATTACGAAATTGTGCCTGTATCATATAAGGTAGCCAACTATAGAGTGTATTTTCTTTAACAGTAGTAATTTTTAGTGTTTTTGTACCATCACCAAGAACACTGTTTTTAGAAATAAAATTTTCTTGTCCTTGCCACACATAGCCACAACCTATAAGTATTATAGCCATATAACTTATGAATACCATAAATATGTAATGATAAATTTTTTGTTTATAACTAAAGTTAAGCATTAGTCTGTTACCACATTAATAAGTTTATGGGGGATGATAATAATTTTTTGTATATTTTTTCCAGTAATATAACGGTTAGTTATAGAATCTTTAAGTACATATTGCTGAAGTTCTGTTCTTGTAATACTTTTAGGTACTTGAATTTTGTTACGAACTTTTCCGTTAATTTGGACTACAATTAATACTGTATCAACTTCAAGTGCATTTGGGTTCCATGTAGGCCATGTTTCAAAAGTAATTAAGGATGTATTACCTATATAATTCCATAGTTCTTCAGATATGTGTGGAGTAAAAGGTGAAAGTAGTGTGAGTACTGTTGCTATAGAAGAGGAGAGTATTATTTTTCCATTATCACTTTGGATTAGGGTAGCTTTTGCTAAGTATAATGTATTAATTAACTCCATAATAGCAGCAATAGCTGTATTAAATTGGTATTTGTTTTCTATGTCTTCATGAACTTTTTTGATAGTGGCATTTTCTTTTCTATAAACCTCTTTTTCTAGAGTACTTAAGGTATCATTGTTTTTTATTTTTGTAGCTGCACATATTGGTATTATATGTGGCAAAAGTTCAATAGCAAGTCTCCAAACACGTTGAAGGAATCTATATGATCCTTCTATACCTTTTTCATTCCAATCAAAATCACGTTCTGGAGGAGCTGCAAATAAACAAAATAAACGTACTGTATCTGAACCATATTTTTCAATAATTGTATTTGGATCAACGATATTACCTTTTGATTTTGACATTTTAGAACCATTTTTAAGGACCATACCTTGTGTAAGTAAATTTTTAAATGGTTCCTTTAAATTTTGAGGAATATACCCTAGATCTCTAAGCATTTTTGTAAAAAAACGAGCATAGAGTAAATGTAAAATAGCATGTTCAACACCACCAATATATTGGTCTACATTAAGCCAATATGCTAAATTTGTTTTATCAAAAGGTAATTGTTTGTTGTTTGGATCTGCATAGCGCAAAAAATACCATGATGAGTCTACAAAAGTATCCATAGTATCTGTTTCTCTTTTTGCAGAATTATTACATTGAGGACAAACGCAATTTAAAAATTCTGAGTTTTCAGGAAGGGGAGATCGGCCATCCTTATGTATATGTATGTTTGTAGGTAATAGTACTGGTAAATCTTTTTCAGGAACAGGGACAATACCACATGTTTTGCAGTAAATAATAGGAATAGGTGTTCCCCAATAGCGTTGTCTAGAGATATTCCAATCTCGAATTTTCCAGGTTGTCACATACTTACATGAACCTTGTTTTTCTAAATATTTGATAATAGCATATTTTGCTTTTTCGGTACTTAGCCCTGTAAATTTTTCAGAATTGATAAGGTAACCTTCACCAGTCCAAGGTTCTGTAATATTTATTGGGTATTGTTTAGAATTTTTTTGTTCTGGTACTATGACATTAAAAATAGGAAGGTTATATTTAGATGCGAAATCAAAATCACGTTGATCATGTGCAGGTACACCCATAACAGCACCTGTACCATAATCTGATAATATAAAATTACTGACCCAGATTGGTAATTTTTTTTGAGTATATGGGTGGATGCAGTATGAACCTGTAAAAATACCTTTTTTTTCTAAGTTTTCAATTTGACTATTTTTTTTATCTGTTTTTTGAAATGAGTTAATAATATTTTGAATTTCATGTTTATTTTGTTGTTCACTAATTAATGTATTTAGAAGAGGGTGATTAGGTCCAATTGTGATGAAAGTTACTCCAAAAAGAGTATCAGGCCTTGTTGTGAATACATCTATAGTTTCATTTTGTTTATGATCAATTTTAAAAGATATTTCAGCACCTGTAGATTTACCAAGCCAATTCTTTTGCATATTGATAACACGATCTGGCCAAGTATTTTTTAATATAGCTAAATCGTTATAAAGTTCTTCTGCATAGTTAGTAATTTTAAGAAACCATTGAGTAAGCTCTTTTTGTATTATAGGTGTATCACATCTCCAACATAGTCCATCTATGACTTGTTCATTTGCTAGAACTGTATGACATTCTTGACACCAGTTTTGTGGAGATTTTTTTCTATATACTAGATTTTTTTTTAACCACTGGATAAAAAAAAGTTGTTCCCAACAATAGTAATTAGGATCACAAGTTGTAAGTTCTCGACTCCAGTCATATGAGTAGCCTAATTGTTTAAGTTGGATACGCATTTCATTTATATTAGCATATGTCCATTGAGCTGGTTGTATACCATTTTTTATAGCAGCTTGCTCTGCTGGGAGTCCAAAAGCATCCCAACCTATAGGATGAAGGACATTGTAACCTTGCATACGCTTGATTCGTGCTATAACATCACCAATAGAGTAATTACGTACATGCCCCATATGTATTTTACCTGAGGGGTATGGCCACATTTCAAGGACATAGTATTTTTTTTTTGTATCTTCTATTTTGCTAACATATACTTTTTGTTCATCCCAAATTTTTTGCCATTTTTCTTCAATGAAGCTGTGATTATAGTCATGGTGTTCCATCAACATTTCCCCGTTGTTAGCATTGTGAGTGTACCAGCTTCAAGTGCTTTAATAACAGCATCTAAAATACCATTAATAAATTTTTTAGCTTTTGTATCTCCAAAGTATGAAGTAAGTTCTAATGCTTCATTAAGTGCTACTTTTGGTGGAACATCTGGACGATAAAGTATTTCAAACATAGCTATTCGTAGTAGTGTTAGTTCTATTTTACCAAGGCGGTCTACACGCCAATTTTCTGAAAAATGGCTAATTATTATATCTATATCATGAGTATTACGCCATACACCTTCAACAAGTTCCCATGCAAAACCTGAAAGTTGCGATACATTTTTTATAGAGACTGTATTTTCTACTTTAGGAATGTTAAGAAAAGCGCTTTGAAGAGTCATAATAGTATTTGTAGGTGTAAAGTGAAGACTATAAAGAACTTGAAAAGCTTTAGACCTTCCTGTACGGCGGGATGATTTATGGTTATGCATTCATTGCTCTTTCAATTAAAATCTAGATTTGTTTGAGTACATGTATTGTTTCAATAGCAGCTGCTGCAGCTTCTGAACCTTTGTTTCCAGCTTTTGAACCTGCACGTTCAACTGCTTGCTCTATTGTATCTGTTGTAAGAATTCCAAATGATACAGGGACACCACTATCTAATGAAACATAAGCTAAACCTTTAGTTGCTTCTGAAGCAACATATTCAAAATGTGATGTTGCTCCTCTTATAATTGAACCAAGAGCTATAATTCCTTCATATTTTTTACTAAAAGCAAGCTTTTTACATACAATAGGAATTTCAAAAGCACCTGGAACACGTATAAGAGTAATACTTTCTTTGTTTCCACCTGTTCTGACAATATAATCAATAGCTCCAGCAATAAGGTGTTCTACAATAAAATTATTAAAACGACTTGCTACAATAGCAAGTTTGATACCTGAAGCACTGTATGTTCCTTCGATTATCTGGATTTTATCCATATTGGACTCCTTTGGAGAAAAGTTTTTTATTCAAAAGAAAACACTCATAATTAACCTCATATTATAAAGAGCTATTTTAATCTTATATGAAAGGTATATAGTGTTTTTTATTTTATATTAAGGATATAATGATATAATAATAAAATTATCCTTTTTGATGATATGAGTTTATATGAAGAATATGTCCTAATTTTTTTTGTTTTGTTTTAAGATAATGAAGATTGTTGGTACAACTTTTTATTTCAAGTGGCACACGTTCTTTAATATGTATCCCATAGCCTTCAAGTCCAATAATTTTTCGTGGATTGTTTGTAAGAATACGCATATTTTTTACACCAAGATCAACAAGTATTTGTGCTCCAATACCATAATCTCTTAAATCTGGTTTAAACCCAAGATGTTGGTTAGCTTCAACAGTATCAAGACCTTTATCTTGAAGAGCATATGCTTTTATTTTATTGGCAAGGCCAATGCCACGTCCTTCTTGTTTCATATATATTACAATACCACGTCCTTCACATTCAATTTGATCTAATGCTGCATGCAATTGTGATCCACAGTCACAACGTAGAGACCCAAAAACATCTCCTGTGAGACATTCACTATGGACTCTTACAAGTATAGGTTCAGGGTTTTCTGTATTATTTATATTTCCTTTTATAATAGCAAGATGTGTATCAGCATTAATACCATTTTCATAGGCAATAACTTTAAACGTTCCATATTCTGAGGGTAATTTAGCTTTTGCTATTTGTTTTACTGTAAGGTGACCAAGGTTTATTCGATGACGAATAATATCACGAACAGTTGTTATTTTAAGGTTATGTTTTTTTGCAAAAAGTTCAAGGTCTGGCATACGTGCCATTGAGCCATCGTCATTAAGTATCTCACAAATAACAGCAGCTGGTTTAAGTCCAGAAAGTTTTGCAAGATCTACACTACCTTCTGTATGTCCTACACGGGCAAGTACACCTCCAGGATGAGCTTGTAAAGGAAACATATGACCTGGGGATACAATGTCGTTAGGATGAGCATTATCAGCTACTGCTGTAAGTATAGTATGAGCTCTATCTGCTGCAGAAATACCTGTTGTTATACCATGACGTGCCTCTATTGAAATCATGAAATTTGTACTAAATCTTGAATTATTTTGTTGAGACATTGTGGATATTTGTAATTTATCTATCATATTTGGAGCCATGGAAAGACATATAAGCCCCCGAGCATGTTTTGCCATAAAGTTAATATGCTCTGGTGTAATGTGTTGTGCCGCTATTGTGATATCACCCTCATTCTCACGGTTTTCATCATCAACAAGTATGACCATACGGCCAAGGCGAATATCTTCAATAGCTTCTGTTATACTGCAGGTAGACATAATAGATATCCTTTGTTTCTTTAGAAAAATCCATTTTCATGTAAAAAATTTAGGGTTAATGTAGAATTAGTGCAAGAAGAACTTTTTTCAGATAACAAAAGAGGAGAAACCATTTTATGTATATATTTTCCAAGAATGTCTGTTTCTATATTTACAAAAGCTCCTATTACCCAATATGAGATAGTTGTATTTTTCCATGTTGTAGGGATAATAGTAATGTCAAAAAACTCTGAATCACAATGAACAACAGTTAAACTTATACCATCTACTGCTATAGAACCTTTAGACACAATTTCATTACTTAGTTGTGGTGGATACACAATACGTAAATGATGTGATTTTCCTTCTTTTTTTATTGATTGAATTTGGGCTATACAATCTACATGTCCTGTTACAATATGCCCACTTAAACGATCTCCTAAAGAAATAGCACGCTCTAAATTAACAAAATTTCCAATTTTAAGTTTACCAAGATTTGTTTTTTTTAGTGTTGTAGGTGAAACATATACAGTAAAGTTTTTATATGTATATTTTTCTACAGTAAGGCAAACCCCATTAACAGAAATAGATTCACCTTTACTAAGGTGTGTCATTGTAAATAAAGGCTCTATAGTAACTCGTGTTTCATGACTAAAACTACAGACTTCACGAATACTACCGCATCCATTAATTATTCCTGTAAACATATGGACTTTTCCGGTTTAAAGATAAGATGAATATCTGTGTCATAAAGATGTGTATTATGAAGTTTCATCATAAAAGCATCGGTAAGTTTTGTTAATTTTACACCATCAAACATAGGAATAGCCTTATTATCAGCTAAAATTTTTGGTGAAAGAAATATATGAAGCTCGTCAACAAGGTTTTGACTAAGAAGAGCTGTACCTAATTTACCTCCACCTTCACAATAAACATAAGGACAACATGTAGTTAGTCTTAAGTGCTCTAATATACTTAAAAGGTTAATTTTTTTATTTTGTCTCCATTCATGGACAGGATGTATTGTAACACCTTGTTTTTTTAAGGTTTTTGCATAAGGTGTTGATGCAGTTTCACTTGTTGTATAAATAATAGTGTCTTTTGCTCTATCCGTAAATAGAAATATGTTTTTTTCTTCTGGTAATGTTGAAGTAATAACTACAGCTTGTGGTTGTCTTTGTGGTGTAGTGTTTGCTATACGACTTGTAAGCTTTGGGTTATCTTTACGAAGTGTATTCCCACCTATAAGAATAATTCCACCAACAGAACCAATAGATGCTCTAGACTGATGTACAGACTGTCTAGATTTATATGAAGAGATCCAAGATGAATCTCCTGTTCTTGTAGCTATCTTTCCATCAAGAGTAGCTGCTAACTTTAAAATTACATATGGACGTTTTGTTGTTTGCCAGATAATAAAGTCAGCAATAAGTTCACGACAATCTGCTTCTAATATTCCTGTTTCTACTGTTATTCCAGCTTGTTTTAAATAGCGAGCTCCACCACCAGCAAGTAGGTTTGGATCATGAGTACCTATAACTACATGTTGAATATTTTTATGGATAATAGTTTGAACACAAGGGGGTGTTCTTCCAAAATGAGTACAAGGCTCAAGTGTTACAACAAGAGTGCATTTTTCTATATTGATATTTTTTTTATATGCTTGATTCAAACAAACAACTTCAGCATGTTGGCTTCCTGGAGATTCATGAAATCCTTCAGCAACAATGTTGTTATTATGGACAAGGACAGCACCAACTTTAGGGTTTGGAGCTGTTTTCCATTGACCACAATAAGCAAGCTTAATTGCATGTTGCATAGCATCTTCAAAAGGATGTTTCATGTATTATTATCTATATTAGGAATAATTTGGGTATGAAGAAGTTGATGTATCTCAATATTAGCATCTGCAAGCATTTGATCAGCTATTTGATCATTATAGTTTTTAGCATACCATATAGTTGTGACATTACAGCCTATAAGCATTTTTGAACAAATAAGACAAGGCTTATGTGTACAATAAATTTCTGAACCACTTAAAGAGATACCATAAATTGCTGCTTGAATAATAATATTTTGTTCTGCATGTAAACCACGGCAAAGTTCATGGCGTTCACCAGAAGGGATATTCATTTTATCTCTAAGGCAACCTATTTCTTCTGCATGGGCCATTCGAGAAGGAGCACCATTATAGCCTGTTGCCAAAATACGTTTGTCTTTTACAGCAATAGCTCCAACTTTTTTTCTAAGGCAGGTTGATCGCTCAGCCACAAGGTGAGTAATACTCATAAAATAATCAGGCCAAGCTACACGGGACATAAATATCCTTTTTTAACTTATTATTAAAGTATTACCATGCAAATAAAGGAAATTGTTTTGCAAATTTTGTGATTTTAGTCCTAATTGATTTTAATACTGTTTCATTATTTGCATTATGAATAGTATCATTTATCCAACCACCAACTGTAGCCATATCTTGTTCGGTAAAACCACGTGTTGTTAGTGCTGGAGTTCCTATACGAATACCTGATGTTATAAAAGGAGAACGACTTTCAAAAGGAATTGTATTTTTATTTACAGTAATGCCAGCTTTATCAAGGGCTTGTTCTGCTTCTTTTCCTGTGATGTTTTTATTATTAAGATTTACAAGTATAAGGTGATTATCTGTTCCACCTGATATAAGTTCAAAATTAGCATCAATAAGAGTTGCTGCTAATTTTTTAGCATTACTAATAACTTGTTTTTGATATCTTATAAAATGTGGAGAAAGTGCTTCACCAAATGCAACAGCTTTTGAAGCTATAACATGCATAAGTGGTCCACCTTGTATTCCTGGGAATATTTGACTATTTATACTTTTACCTATTTCTTCATTAGAGAGGATCATACCACCACGGGGTCCTCTTAATGTTTTATGAGTTGTTGTTGTTGTTATATGAGCATAGTTAATAGGGGAAGGATGTAAATTTGTAGCAACTAGACCAGCAATGTGAGCCATATCTACAAGTAGTTTAGCTTCTACATTGTCTGCTATAGAACGAAACCTTTGAAAATCAATTGTTCTTGGATAAGCACTAGCTCCTGCAATAATAAGCTGTGGTTTATATTTTTGAGCAAGCTTTTCTAATTCATCATAATCAATATATCCTGTTTCTTTATTAACACCATAGGAGACAATATTAAAAAGTTTTCCAGAAAAATTGACTGGGCTTCCATGTGTTAAATGCCCACCATGAGAAAGATCCATACCTAAAATAGTATCTCCAGGTTTTATAAGTGCAAAATATGCTGCCATATTTGCTTGGCTTCCAGAATGTGGTTGTACATTTGCATATGCACACTTAAAAAGATTTTTAGCCCTTTTTATAGCTAAATTTTCAGCCATATCTACAAACTCACAACCTCCATAATATCTTTTACCTGGATAACCTTCAGCATATTTATGTGTTAGTATTGTTCCTTGTGCTTCTCTTACAGCTGGTGAAACAAAATTTTCTGATGCTATAAGCTCAAGGTTATTCATCTGCCGAGAGCTTTCAAGAATAATAGCTTGAGCAATCTCGGGATCTTGTAATAATATTTGATCCATAATTATCCCTTATAATTACGCTAATTACACTATATTGTATATTTTTTTAAAATGATACTTGCATTGGTACCACCAAAACCAAACGAGTTACTCATTACATATTGAGGGTCAAGTTTTTGTGATCCATGTATCATATAGTTTAAATCGCAATCTGGATCTGGTGTTGTATAGTTAATTGTTCCAGGAACAAAACCTGTATGGATAGACAAGGTAGAAAATACTGCTTCTATACCTCCTGCTGCTCCAAGAAGATGGCCTATTTGAGATTTGTTACTACAAATAGCTATATTGTATGCATGGTTTCCAAAGACTTTTTTAATAGCATTTGTTTCATAAAGATCATTAAGATATGTCGAAGTCCCATGGGCATTAATATGGCTTATTGCATCTTTGGAAATATTTGCTTCATCAAGTGCTTGTTGCATGGCATGGCACATACCTTCAACATCTTCTCTAGGTGCTGTAATATGACTTGCATCATCAGATGTTCCAAAACCAACAATTTCAGCATATATTTTAGCACCTCTAGCTTGAGCATGATTAAGTTCTTCTAACATAAGATAACCTGCTCCTTCACCCATTACAAAACCATTACGAGTTTTATCAAATGGTCTAGACGCTGTTGAGGGAGTATCGTTATATGTAGAAAGTGCTTTCATAGCTGTAAAGCCTGAAATACCTAAAGGTGTTATTGTTGATTCAACACCTCCTGTGATACAAATATTACAACGGTTTAGTAAAATTTCAGCATAAGCTGTTCCAATAGCATGTGTTCCAGAAGCACAAGCACTTGTTATAACAAAATTTGATCCTTTGGCTCCAGTAAAAATAGCCACTTGCCCTGAAGCCATGTTTGATATAAGCATAGGAATCATAAAAGGAGAAACTTTGTTAGGACCAGATGAAAGAAGTTTAGAATGAAAAACTTCTATTGTTTTAAGTCCACCAAGTCCAACACCAATAATAACAGATACATCATGTGCATTATGCTCTGTAATCTCTAGTTGGGAATCTTTTATAAGTTGATGACTGGCAGCTACTGCAATTTGAACAAAACGATCCATTCTTTTTGCTTGTTTTTCATTTATACCATGTTCTTCTGGTATAAAATTCTTCAATTCACCGGCAATACTGGAGTTATATTCACTTGCATCAAAAAGTGTAATTGGAGCAATACCTGATTTACCTTCTAAAAGTTCTTTCCAACTTTTATTTATGTCACAACCTAAAGGTGTTAATGCAGAAAGACCAGTCACAACTACACGTTTGCGACTCATATGTAACTCCTTAATACTTTAGAGCGTCTCATGTTATTGATACAGAGACACTCAAGCTAAACTTAACTCTTGAAAAAATTATTTACTAGTATGTTTTTCAATGTAAGCAATAGCATCTTTTACCTTAAGAATTTTTTGGGCATCATCATCAGCAATTTCAATATCAAAAGCTTCTTCCATAGCCATAATAAGTTCTGTTAAATCAAGTGAGTCAGCACCTAAGTCTTCAATAAAAGATGCTTCAGGCTTCACTTCTTCATTAGATACACCAAGTTGTTCCATTATGATTTTTTTTACTTTTTCTTCAACTGCCATGGGTAAGAGCCTCCATGTTTTGCCCGATTGTTAGGTTATAGGTTAAGTTATTGTTATTAACAATACATACCACCATTAACAGAAAACACTTGTCCTGTAATGTATCCTGCATTTGGTGATGCTAAAAAATTTACTGTTTCTGCTATATCTTCAGGTGTACCAAGGCGATTAAGAGGTATAGATTCTTGATAAGCTTTACGTATTTCTTCACTAAGTTTAGCAGTCATATCTGTTTCAATAAATCCTGGTGCAACAGCATTTACTGTGATATTTCGGCTTGCTAATTCTTTAGCTGCAGATTTTGTCATACCAATAATACCAGCCTTAGCAGCAGAGTAGTTTACTTGGCCTGCATTACCTGATTGTCCAACAACAGAAGTTATATTAATAATACGTCCGTATCGTTGCTTAGTCATTATTTTTGTTGCCTCACGCATACATATAAATGGTCCACGAAGATTAATGGCAATGACTTGATCAAAGTCTTCATCTTTCATCCTCAAAAGTAAACTATCTTTTGTAGAACCTGCATTATTAACTAATATAGAAAGAGCACCTATATTTTTTATTTCATCATTAAAAAATTTTGTAATGGCTTTTGCATCACTAATGTCTAACTGAAACATAGTTGCATTACCACCTGATTTATGTATAGTTTCTACTACAGAAGCAGCTTCATCAGGCTTTGTTACATATGTAATAACTATCTTATAGCCAGCTTTTGATAAACGGAAAGCTGTGGCTTTTCCTATACCTCTAGATGCACCTGTTACAAGAGCTAATCCAGATGAGTTTGACATTTGAGTATCCCTCACATTTTCTTGATGTGTACTTAACGTAAAATTTTATGAAACTCAACAAATGTATGTATTTTACTAGAAAAAATTTTGAATTTACCTCTTAAAGAATTAATAAAAATATAGAATTGCAGCTCCCCAGGTAAAACCACCTCCAAAGGTAGCTTGAAGTACATAAGATCCTGAAGGAATACGTTTTTGTTGTAATGCATCATCAGTAGCCAAAGGAATAGAAGCTGATGATGTATTACCATATTCATCTAAATTTATGAAAGTTTTTTCCTTTGGAATATGGATTCGTTCTCCAACAGCTTCAATAATACGTTGATTTGCTTGGTGTGGAATAAAAAAATCTATATCATTTATTGTCATCTTGTTTTGGAGCAATATTTCTTGACAAACATTTGTAAGATTTCTTACAGCATATTTAAAGACTTCTTGGCCTTCCATAGTAATAAAAAAATTATCATCAATAATTGTTCCTGGAACATATGAACAATCACTTCCACCACCAATTTTGAGTAAATTATTGTTTGTGCCATTAGCATGGCAACATGAATCAAAGACTTGAGCTATTGTTTTTTTACTTTTTTTATTACTTACAACAAGTGCAGAAGCTCCATCACCAAAGAGTATACATGTTTGTCTATCATTCCAGTTTGTTTTTCTAGACAAGGCTTCTGAGCATATAAGAAGTCCATAACCATCTGTATCTAGTAATAGATTTTTAAATACATTTATCCCATAAATAAAACCAGAACAGGCAGCATTTATATCAAAAGCCATAACATTTTTTATGCCCAACTTATCAATAATGATACAAGCTGTACTGGGGCATAAAAAAGCTGGTGTACATGTAGCAACTATGACATGTGTTATTTTTTCTTTGGCAATACTAGCATTTATAAGTGCTTTTTGTGCTGCAACAAAGCCTGCATCAGCTACATTTTCATGCTCTTCAAGAATATGTCTTGCTTTTATGCCTGTTCGAGTTTCAATCCACTCTTCACTAGTTTCAAGATAACTACAAAGGTCTTTATTTGTAATTTTTTTATTTGGAATGTATGAACCTATACTTTCAATATAAAGTGGTTTTTTCATATAAACCTTTAAATATACTTTAACAGGAATGCATCAAAACTTATTTTTTTAAATAAACTCTAGTTAATATGATTAGTGCAAGTAAGTTCTTGATTAATACTTATGGATTGCATAAGACGTTTATTGGTTTCTTTTTTTATAAAAAGCGTAGCCATTTTTATAGCATTGTATATAGCTTTTGTATTAGATGATCCATGACTGACTATAAAAATTCCTTGCAATCCAAGGAATGGAGCTCCACCATATTCAGCATAGTCAATGACTGTTGAAAAATTTTTAAAAGCTTTTCTAGCAAGTAGAGTACCAATTTTAGCAAATATTCCAGAAGAAAGAAGTTCACGTTTAAGAACACTACTTAAAGATAAACTTAAACCTTCACTAAGTTTTAATGCTACATTACCTACAAAACCGTCACAAACAGCTACATCAACATTACCTGTAAAAAGATCTCTACCTTCAATATTTCCTGAAAAACATATATCATTTGCCATTTTTAATAGCTCATAGGCTTCTTTTACTTGTGTGTTTCCTTTACCTTCTTCTTCACCAATACTAAGAAGACCTACCCGAGGTGTTTGAGTATTTAGTAGATCTTTTGCGAAAGCATTACCCATAAGGCCAAATTGAAACAAATGATATGGTTTACAGTCAACAGTTGCACCAACATCAAGTAAAATAATTGGTGCTTTTTCTGTTGGAAGAATAGAAGCAAGTGCAGGGCGTTCTATACCAGGAATTCTTCCTAAAATAAACATACCACACGCAACAGAAGCACCAGAATGTCCAGCACTAAAAACACCATCGGCTTTTTTATCTTTTACAAGCTTACAGGCTATTTCTATAGAGGTGTCTTTTTTTCTACGTAAAATATCCGAAGGTTTTTCATCCATACTTACCACTTCTGATGCATGAATGATCTCTATTTGTGCATTATGTGTAGGAATATTTTTGAGTTCACATTCAATCTCTATAGTTTTGCCTACAAGTAAAATTTTTGCACCAGTATGCTGAGCTGCTTTAATTGCACCTGGAACAATAACAGAAGGTCCAAAGTCTCCACCCATGGCATCAACTGCAATTACAGGATTATTATTGGGCATCTTTTGATGTTTTTTGTTTTATGAATTGACGATTACGATAAATACCACAGCTTGGACATACTGCATGAGGAATACTTGGTTCACCACATACACAGTACATGATTGTAGGTAAGGGAATCCGATCATGTGAACGTCTCATACCTTTTCTTGATCGTGATTTTTTATTTTGTTGAACTGCCATTTAAAGATACTCCTTAAAATTTTGTGTGTTCAGATAGGGGAGTGTTCATTTTTAGAGTTTTTAGCACATCAAAACGGGTATCTACCTTATCTTTTATACAAATACAATCTTCTTTATTTAGATCTTTCCCACAGGTAAAGCATAAACCTTTGCAATTAAGACTACACAGTATGTTTAATGGTAAAGATAAAATAAATTCTTCCCAAAGAATATTTGCTAAGCTTACTTCATAAATACCATTTATGGATCTAAGAATAAAACTATCATTATCACTTAATGTATTTTTATTTTTTTCACTTATAAAAGGAAAAGGTTCAAAATTTTTAAATGAATGTTTAATAGATATTATTGTATTAACAGCACATCGATTGCAAGGAAGTAAAACTTTACCTGAAAGCATTCCATATATAAGGCAACCTGTTTCATCAGGGCATAATGTTACTTCACCTAATAGCGGATGCATAATCTCGCAATGCATTTTAAATTCTGCTATAGGTTCTGACCAAATAGAGGGATGATCAACAGTAAATTTTTTACTCTTTCCAAAGAATGTATTCACATTAACCCAAAATGGATCCATCATTAATCCCATAAGTTATATTATATAATTTATTCTTCCTCTAAATGTCAAGAACCATGTAGTTTTTTAACCTGTTACGCTATTTTTATTGACTAGAAAAATAGAGTGAAGCAATTTTACGATGTGGAGATGGCAAGGGGATAGTTTGTATCTGGTGTTGAGATACCCATCTACATCCAGGAATAATAAAAGGTATCGTTGATTTTAAATAAGATATATTTTTTTTATTTATAGTGTCTATAATAAAACAAGATAGTGTAATATTATAAGTCGTATATTTATGTTGTATAGTTGTAAAAGTGTCTTTTATGGTAATAGGAAGTCCAAACTGTTCATTCCATACTTTTATTAAGGTATCTTCTGGCTTTTCTTTAAACTTTACAATACCCCCAGGAAACGTCCAAAGGTTTTTCCAAATAGCATTATCGGTTCTTTGCTGTATAAAGATATTTGTATTATGGTTAAGTATACCAACAACCATATTTATCTTGTTAAGAGTTATTTTTTTTTCTTTAATAGGATGCTCAAGGTATGTTCCTAATTTTCTTGTTTTACAAAATGCTATAATAGGACATTGTTCACATAAAGGTTTTTTCCGACATATAAGAGCCCCAAACTCCATAAGTGCTTGGTTAAAATCACGTGCTTTTCCTTTGGGTATAAGTTCTTTACATAATGTATAGATATAACTTTTAGCTGGTTCTTTTTTTACAGAAGTTTTGATATCAAAAATTCTTGATAATACTCTTTCAACATTACCATCAATGCATGGCACTTCTTCGTTAAAGACAGTACTTGCAATTGCTCCTGCTGTATATGCTCCAATACCAGGAAGTTGAAGTATGGATGTATAATTATTGGGGAATATACCTCCATAATTGTTTATTATAATATGTGCAGTTTTCTTTATGTTTTGAACTCTTTTATAATACCCAAGACCTTCCCAATATTTTAATAGTTCCTCTTCATGGGCATTTACAACTGATTGAATAGTAGGAAACCTTTTAATCCAGTTTTGATAATACACAACACCTCGATCCATTTGTGTTTGTTGCATCATGATTTCAGCAATCCATGTATGATATGGATCATATCCAGATCGCCATGGTAGTATTCGTTGATGTTTAGTAAACCAATTAATAAGTAAATGTTGTAATATTTTCTTCATAAATCATAAGCAGTTGTATGTTTATTTATTTTTAAGATAAATATAAAAAATAGGATTGCTCGTTTTATATTTTTAGCGTAGCCATACAAAAAATTATAACTAAGGAGTTAGCTAGTATGTCAGATAGGCCTATAGTTCTTTTAGAAACAACTTCTGGAGATATTCTCATTGAACTTTTTTCAGATCAAGTGCCTAGTACTGTAAAAAATTTTTTGCAGTATATAGAGGAAGGTTTTTATACAAATACAATTTTTCATAGAGTTATTAATGGTTTTATGATTCAAGGTGGTGGTTTTACTATAAAAATGGAAGAAAAAAATACACATGAACCTATTCAAAATGAAGCCAATGAACATTTAAAAAATCTTCGTGGAACTATAGCCATGGCTAGGACACAAGATCCACATAGTGCAACTACTCAATTTTTTATTAATACTGTTGATAATGATTTTTTAAACTATATTTCTTCTGATGAAGCTAGCTATGGCTATTGTGTATTTGGAAAAGTTATAGATGGTATGGATGTTGTTGACAATATTGAAAAAGCAAAAACTCGTACAATCGGTATCCATAATGATGTCCCTATTGATACTGTGTTAATTACGAATATTTCAATATTTGAATAAAGTGTTTGGTAAACGAAAAGTTCATTTAACCACTATAAATTATGACAATAAACATTAAATTCATTTTTTATTGGTAGATGATATTTTTATATAATTTGCTGTAAATAAATTTTTTCCTATATAAAAATATATAAAAAGGGCTCACTTAAGTTGAGCCCCTTTGATAAATGTGGTGCCTAGGGACAGAATTGAACTGCCGACACGGGGATTTTCAGTCCCCTGCTCTACCAACTGAGCTACCCAGGCTGAAGGGCATTTTTTATGCAAAGTTGAATCATTTGGCAAGTTTTTTTTGTCTTTAATTTTAAAAGAATTATTTATTACTTTGCATGTGATGTTTCATCAGAAAGAATTCTCATAGATTCAATAATAACAGGTTTGACTGGAACATCATCATGTATATCTACACGATGTGTCGATACCTGACGTATTTGATTAATAACATCTTGTCCACTGATGATTTTTCCAAATACAGTATAACCATAACCTTCAGGAGTTGGTGCTTTATAATTAAGGTTTTTATTGTTTGCAACATTAATAAAAAACTGTGTCGTAGCTGAGTGTGGATCGTTTGTCCGAGCCATAGCAATTGTGTAGATATCGTTTAAAAGGCCATTACCTGCTTCATTACGAAGAGGTTTTTTTATAGGTTTTTTTTCTTGCATAGCTGGGGTAAAACCACCACCTTGAATCATAAAACCATTAATAACTCTATGAAAAATTGTGCCATTATAGTAACCAGACTTTACATAAAAAAGAAAATTTCCTGCAGTCTTAGGAGCGTGTCGTGTATCAACTTCTATAACAAATTGACCTAAATTCGTTGTAACAATAACTTTAGGTAGTTGATTATTTACAGCTAATATATCTTTAGGTAATAGAAATGTTAAAATAGATATTATTATACTACATAAAATCACTAATTTTTTCATAATTGCCTCTTTTTTAAATTTCAAAAAGCATCTCTAAGTCTTCTTTAGTCAAAGATTTCCAGGTATCTTGTCCAGGAATAATAGCTTCTGCAACGCCACGTTTCATTTCTTGAAGCTGTAAAATTTTTTCTTCTACAGTATTTTGACAGATAAGTTTATATGAAAAAACTTGACGTGTTTGACCAATACGATGCGTTCTATCAGTTGCTTGACTTTCAACAGCAGGGTTCCACCATGGATCATAATGAATAACATAATCAGCAGATGTTAAATTAAGACCTGTGCCTCCTGCTTTTAAGGAAATCAAAAATACAGGAATTTCTGGAGTATTATTGAATTTATCTACTTGTTCAAATCTATCTTTACTTGTTCCATCAAGATAACAAAAAGGAATGTCTGTCATTTGTAGCCAGTTTTTTATGAGATGTAGCATTTGCACAAACTGAGAAAAAACAAGTACTTTATGGCCGCCTTCAACAACATCAAAAATCATATCTTTAAATGCTTCAAATTTTCCTGAAACTAAGTTACCTGTAGAAAATCCTGGCATGTCTACTTTTAGTAAGCGTGGATGACAACAGATCTGTCGAAGTTTTAATAAGGCATCTAGAATAGACATCTGACTTTTTGCAATACCTTTATCTTCTATGTCTGCTAATACTTGTTCACGAAGCTTTTTAGTGAGTGCTGTATAAAGTTCTGACTGTTCTTCTGTCATAGCACAATAAGTGATGTTTTCTATTTTTGGCGGTAAATCTTTTGCTACCTCAGCTTTTGTTCGTCTTAAAATGAAAGGTTTAACTCGAGACCTTAAATAGTCAAGAGTATCATTGTCTCCATCACGAATAGGTTTAATAACACCTCTTTGAAATGCATGTTGTGAGCCAAGAAAACCAGGCATAAGAAATTCAAAAAGAGACCATAATTCAAATAAATTATTTTCAATAGGTGTACCAGAAAGACAAAGACGCATACGTGCTTTAATAGCACGAACTGACTTAGCTGTAATTGTATTTGGATTTTTTATATTTTGAGCCTCATCAAGAATAATAGCATTAAAATAATGTTTCTCTAGTTCCTCAAGATCTCTACGTAAAAGGGCATAAGTTGTTATCACAAGATCAGAGTCAAGAACTTTACGAAACATACCTTCACGACGTGCACCATATATTGTAAGAAGTTTTAAGTTTGGAACAAATTTTTCTGCCTCTCTTTCCCAATTTGGAAGAACAGATGTTGGCACAATAATAAGGTTAGGTCCTTCATGTTTATAGTTAACCATGTGTTGAATAAATGATAGCGTTTGAATGGTTTTACCAAGCCCCATCTCATCAGCAAGAATTCCACCAAAACCATATTCACTAAGAAAATTAAGGTATGATAACCCTTGTTGCTGATAGCTTCTTAGTGTTGCATTAAGTCCTTTAGGTTCATGGATAGGCGTAATTTCTTTAAAGCTTTGAATTTTGCTACGCAATGTATCCCAAAAAGAATCTGTTTCTGCATTGGGTAACTCATCAAGAATAGTGTCAAGGATAGGTGCTTCAAATTGTTTAAACTGATATTTAGGTGGTTTGGAAGGATCAAAACCAAGCGCCTGAAGTTTTTGTGATACTTTTTCTAACCATGCTTCTGGTAAACTTGTATATGAACCATCTTTAAGTTGAACATAGCGCCTGCCTCGTATCCATGCCTTCCAAATACGTTCTAGTGGGAGATGTTGACCATCATATTCTACGTCTATTTCCAAGTTAAACCATTTTTCTTTTTCATTACTTTCAACTTTTGCTGTTATTATTGGTTGAGTAATACGTACCTTATAGCGTGTAAGTGCTTTTTCTCCATATACTCTCCAATTTTCAACAAGCATTGGGTATGAATCTAATAAAAACGCTATAGCTTCTTCTGGCTCCATAAACCATAGTTTATTACTTCTAGGCTGAAAACGCATTTCTGTAAGTTGTGAAATTAAATTAGCTTCTTCTTGCTGATCTCTTCGAATAAGAAATGTATGTCCTTCAAGAATATAACTACCTGTTTGAAAGTCAGGGTTAGGACCTGGTAAAGTAAATTCTCCATGTATTGTTTCATAAGTATTTTGAATTTCTAAGGTTAACAGGCTTCCTTCCTCATCAAGAAAAAGTTTTGGGTTGTAAACAGCAGGTTGAAAAATTGGCTCCATAACTTTTAAAAATTCATCGGGTTCATATAACTCAGAGGCTGGAAGACGAGCCCAAACACGATCAAGAAATTCAGATATATTGTCCTGAGGAACAGTAGGGTTGTTAGCAACAAGATCTTTAATTAGTGTCGGTGAAAGACTTGTTTGAACAGGATAAAAACTTTTATTCCAATTTACCCATAAAGGCATTTGTCCATGGAATGTTATTTCTGTATCTTCTTCATTCAATACAAAAGTTTTTTTCCCTTCACGCTGTAAAAGTATATCAAAATATAACCCTTCATCATCAAGGTTTGGCCTTAATTTAAGTGTAAGAGGTGTACTTACAATAGTACAAGGAATATCTGTATCTTTCCAAAGTAAATAATATTCACGCCGTATTGCCCAAAAAAACCATGAAACAAGTCCATCTGGAATTTCTACCCTGTGCCCATAATAATCAAGGAAGTGTCCTATTTGTTGGGCAACTTGAATTAGTTGTGGTGATTGTTCACACCATTCAGGGTTACGCAATATCTGTTCTAAAGTTGTTTCTTGATGGACAGAAGAGATACCTGTTTTATTTTGTCTACCACGAAAAAAAGCAACAATAAGTCTACTTGCTTCAGGATATAAACGAAAAATAAGGTAATGACGACCAACTTCTGCTTCTAATGATGTTGAAAAAAAATTGCGAAAACTTTGACGCCATTCAACATTAGGTTTAGCTGATTCTTCTATTGTGTTGTACGGCTTATCAATATCTGAAAACACCTTAAGTGCTGCAGCAGCTATGTGTTTACAAATACCCATAAAGGCTTCATGACAGTTACATGAATGTGAAATACTGGAATCTTCAAGGTGTATTGTTATATTAGGTGCATAATTTTGAAAATCTTCTTCTTGAACAATACTTTCTATTTCCCAAACACCATCTTCTTTACGAATAAGAAGTTTTTGGACACCATTATTTTGAATAATATCCTGACCAAATGCTTGTATATAATCTGGGATAGATTCTTTTATAAAACCTTGTATTAAGGCACGTACAATATTTTCCTCTCTTAAATTCATGCTTTAGTGATCCTTAGATAATTTAAGACACGTTAATCATTTTGATTTTATCAAAAATTTATACCATAATTTTAAATAAGACACCATTCAATTAAACTTAAAACTGATGTATAAAAAACTCTTAATGGTATTACCGCTAATGTTAAAGAAGAGTTAGCATTTTTAATCGTTTAATAAATATTTTTTAATAAAAAACATATAGGTATACTATATACAAAAAGAAAAATTATTGCCTAGACATTTTTTCAAATTTTTTCTTATTTTTATTTTTTTAGTGTTATATAATTTTTTAAGATTAGACAACTAAAAATAAAGAAAAAACTAAAGTTATCTAAAGCAAATACTAAAAAATAATTACTATATATAATATTTTTTAATAACAAGCATAATTGATGCTATTTTATAATATTTAATATAGTATTAGCCATGTATTGAATGTATAGTTCAATAAAATACTAACTATAATACTTTAAAATGTACTTAGTTAGTATTTATTTTTATTTTATAACTCAGGGATTAATTATGAATGAATCATCACAAAAGATAAATTTTAAAAAATTAAAAAAATTTTTTGGATATTTATTACTATTCTTTTTTAGTACTACTACACTAAGTATTGCATCTACAACAAAGTTAGAAAAAGAACCTGTTACTGGAGGATGCATTCGATTAGGAATACTCTCAGAACCTTCTAACCTTATTTCATATTTATCTACAGACGCCACTTCACATGAAATAGCTGACCTTATTTTTGTTGCTCCTCTTGAGTACGATAAAGATTTAAATATAGTAACATTAGCTGCAAAGTCTTATGAAGTTTTAAATGATGGTCGATTATTACGTTTTGTTTTACGTGATGATATCTATTGGCAAGATGGGAAACAAGTTACAGCTGATGATGTAGAATTTACCTATAAACTTATGATTGATCCTAAAACACCAACAGCATATGCAGAAGATTTTCTTGCAATAAAAAAATTTGAAAAAACAGGACAATTGAGCTTTAATGTATATTATGAAAAACCATTTGCACGTGCACTTATGACATGGATGAGCCCAATATTACCTAAACATATTCTTGAAGGAGAAGATATAACTAAAACTTCTTTTGCACGAAATCCTATTGGTGCAGGAGCTTTTAAACTTAAAAGTTGGGACTCAGGGTCTCGACTTGTTCTAGAAGCTTCTGATACATACTTTAAAGGTAGACCATATTTAACAAATGTTATTTTTAGTGTCATTCCTGACATAGCCACAATGTTTCTTGAGCTAAGAGCAGGGCGTTTGGATATGATGTCACTTACTCCTCAACAGTATTTAAAACAAACAGTTGGATCTCAATGGGAGAAAAATTGGAATAAATATCGGTATCTTTCGTTTTCATATACATTTTTAGGATTTAATCTAAACCATCCATTATTTACTGATGTTCTTACACGTCAAGGTATCTCACATGCTATAGATCGTAATGCTATAGTTAATAGTGTACTACTTGGACAAGGTATACCTGCATTTGGACCATATAAACCAGAAACATGGCCATATAATAACAATATACAACCTATTCCATATGACCCAGAAAAAGCACTGTACTTATTAAAACAAGCAGGATGGGCAAAGAATAAAAAAGGTTTATTAGAAAAAGATGGTAAACTTTTTAAGTTTACTCTACTTGTTAATCAAGGGAATGATCTACGTATACGCACAGCAAATATTATACAAAGTCAATTAAAAGATATTGGTATTGAAGTTCAAATTAGAATAGTTGAATGGGCAACTTTTCTTAAAAAATTCGTTGATAAAGGGAAATATGATGCTGTCATTCTTGCTTGGAGTATTACTCAAGACCCAGATATCTATGATGTATGGCATTCTTCAAAAGCTCATGAAGGTGGTCTAAACTTCATGGCATATAAGAATCCAGAAGTCGATAAATTACTTGTAGAAGCACGTGTAGAGATTAATCAAAGTAAACGTAAAGTGCTTTATGATAAAATTCAAGAGATTATTCATAAAGATCAACCTTATTGTTTTTTATATGTTCCATATTCCTTACCTATTGTACAAACAAAATTTCATGGAATAGAACCTGCACCAGCTGGTATTATGTATAATTTTGATCGTTGGTGGATTCCTAAAAATTTACAATAAATCTTTCATCGTTAAAGATATATGAATATAAATCTTATATTCATATATCTTTAACATTTGTTATAAGTATGCTTAAAACATCTTTAACAATATAGTAAAATATATGAATACAGTTGAAGCTCCTACAGTAGATTTCCCAATACCTATGCAAGATGTGTTGCAGATACTTAAAACAAATCATTCTAACCCTGCAGAATGTGCACTTGTTCAAAAAGCATATGTTTATGCAGCTGCTGCACATAAAGGTCAGATTAGGCTTTCTGGTGAGCCATACTTATCACATCCACTGGCTGTTGCTGAAATTTTAGCTGAAATGGGTTTTGATGCTTATGCTGTTACAGCAGGTTTACTTCATGATACTGTTGAAGATACTAAAAGCTCAATAGAAGATATTGAAAGAGAGTTTGGTAAAAAAGTTGCTGATATTGTAAACGGTGTAACTAAAATTAGTATGATGAGTTTTAATAGTAAAGAGGAGCAACAAGCAGAAAGTTTTCGTAAAATGGTTCTTGCCATGTCTCAAGATATCCGAGTGCCTATTATTAAATTAGCAGATCGTCTTCATAACATGAGAACTTTAAAATTTCAAAAGCCTCATAAAAGACAAGTAATAGCAAAAGAAACTATGGATATCTATGCTCCTTTAGCAAATAGATTAGGTTTACATAGAGTTAAACTAGAGCTTGAAGATTTAAGTTTTTTATACTTACACCCAGATATTTATAAACAGATATCTGAATGGATGCATTCAAACCAAGTTATAGAACGAAACCTTATCGATAGAATTATTCTAAAGATAGAAAGTATCCTTTCTAAAAACAATATTGAAGGTACTATCCAAGGAAGAGTTAAGCATGTATATGGCATTTATAAAAAAATGTTTGAACAACATCTTACTCTTGAGAGTATGCATGATATTCTAGCATTTAGAATAATTTTAAACAATATTAGTGATTGTTATGCAATGCTTGGTCTTATTCACTCTCAATGGAAACCTGTACATGGTCGATTTAAAGATTATGTATCTATGCCTAAAGCTAATGGCTATCAAAGTTTACATACCACAGTTATTGGTCCTGAAGGAGAACGTATAGAAATCCAAATACGTACAAAAGAAATGCATTATTTAGCAGAGCATGGTGTTGCTTCTCATTGGTTATATAAAGAGCAATCCAGAGCTATAAATATTAATGATACACCACAATTTGAATGGTTAAGAGAAGTTTTAGATCGTCAAAAAGAAGAAACTGATTCAAGGGAATTCATGCATTCTTTACGGCTAGAACTTTTTAAAGATGAGGTATATGTATTTACTCCAACTGGAGAAGTAAAAGATCTTCCAAAAGGTGCAACACCTTTAGACTTTGCCTATCTAATTCATACAGAAATTGGTAGTCACTGTATTGGCTCTAAAGTCAATAGTAAATTAGTGCCATTAAATACAATATTAAAAAATGGTGATACTATTGAAATTATTACAGACAAAAATCGATATCCAAGTCGTGATTGGCTTAAAATTGTAAAAACAGCTAAAGCAAGAAACCGTATTCAACAATACTTAAGAACAGAGGAAAAAGCAGCAGCAATAGCTCTTGGTAGAGAGCTTTTAGAAAAAGAAGGCCGTAAAATAGGTATAAGTCTAAGTAAAGCAGAGAAAAAGGGCTATCTTACAAAGCTAGCAGAAAATTTTTCTTTAACTTCTATTGATGAACTTATGGCTTCTGTTGGTTATGCACATAATACACCTCAATATACTTTGCGGCGTTTACGTGAATTAATGTATCCTATAGAAAACCATCATCAGAAAAAAACTTCTGAATCCTTAAATAAAAAGGAAAATATTGTTTTACAAAATATAAGTGGTATTACTGTAAGAGGCATAGATAATATGCTTATACGTTTTGCCAAATGTTGTAATCCTGTTCCAGGTGATTCTATAGTAGGTTTTATTAGTCGAGGTAGAGGGGTCATTGTTCATACAACGACATGTCCACATGTTCAAGCACTTGAACCAGACCGTTTAGTATCTGTTCAATGGGATGGACACGAAACATCACCATATCCTGCACGAATCCGTCTATATATTACTAATAAACCTGGTTCACTTGCAGATGTTGCATCTGTATTGAAAGAAGAAAATGTTAATCTTGAAAATTGTATAATGCAAAATTTACTCGATGGTCGAGGTGAAGTAGAGGCAACTATAGCTGTAAGAGATGTTGCACAACTATATCAAGTTATTGACAAACTACGCCAACTTCCAAATGTTATAGAGGTATTAAGAAAAACACCAGAATAATGCATATTTCAGTATGAATTACCTCAATTAAACTTAAATTTATAGGTTATACAATTTTTCTATGGGTACTGCAGAAGGAAAAAGTGTATGGTAAGTCATTATAAGCATACTAATACCTATACATAACTTAACAATAATGCCTAGCAACCTTCCTATAAGAGCGCCTTTTGCTGCATGGCTAGCTTCAAATGTATCTTTACCATTAATACGCTCCATAATATAACAACCTGTCCATGCACCTAGTAATGCACCAATAAATGCACCAAAACCTAAAAAAAATGGTAGGCCAAAAAGAGCACCTAAAAACGCACCCAATAAACCTACCCACACTCCACTTGTACTAGATCCATATCTTTTGCTACCCCAGCTTTGAGCAACATACTCAATAATTTCCCCAGAAATCACAAGAAATACTAAAAAAAGAAAGAATAGAGTATTCATTTCTGCGTTATTTGGAAATAGTACTTTCCAAAGAAAAATAAGGCCTAACATAATCCAATTTGCAGGTAATAGTATAATATTAGATATAAGAATAATAAATAAAACAAATAAAAAAATTGAAGATAAAAAAGTATTCATGTTATTTTAGTAAAGTCTTTGAGAAAATTTTTGTTAAAAACAAATTATATAAAATTACAATAAACACAAGTCTGAAACGATTATTTAATTTTAAAAAAATGAAAGGCCAACACAAGCAAAGATTTATTGCTATGAATAAAAATAGTTAAAAAATGATACAAAATAATTTATAGAAATCTTATAATGACTAGAGTTTTTTATAAAAGTTCTATTTATGTAGAAAAAATATAATAATAATTTAATAAAAAAATTTATTTCTATCTCTTCATAATATACTAGATAAATATAATATATAGTATAGCAAGCTAAAAAGATAAAAAGTACTAAAAATTAGTGATTTTTAGTACTTAGAAAATTTATTAATGATATAAACATATACTTTACAAAATTTGAAAAATTTATCTAAAGATTATTATGTTACGTGTCTTTTTTAGATAATTTTTATTCTTTAACTTGAATTGGCCCATTAGAATTAACTATAAAATTAAAAAAATAGCTTTTAAACTCTACTTGTATATGTTTAAAAACTTTTTATTCTAGATCAACAACAATTATTTTAATAAATGAATATAGGGGCATATCAATATGAATGAATTTATACAGATGCTAACAAGAATAACAAGAACAGATATACTAAATCAAAAAATTAAAAAAAAAAGCTATAGTAGGACCTTAAATATTTGAGAGTTTAAAAGTAAACTTCTATGTTACAGAAGACCTTTTTGTTTATAATGATAGATGATTGGAAAGTAGTTGTAGTAATACATAATCATTATTTATTTCAATTAAAGAAACATTTTTAATTTTATTTTATATTTTTTCATAATATAGTTATACATAAAGTCGTCTGGTTACTCCAAAGTAAAATATTTTGATGTTGGAGGTGTAAAGCTTATATTTATATAGTTAGAGCTAATTTAATAGCCATGAAAATTTAAATTCATATACTTGAATATGTTGATACTCAATAAATACAAAGTAACAACAACTAATAAATATTACATTTTTTTATAGCTATTCTTTAATATACATTTATATAAAATATAACTAAACATATGTACTATATATAATTATATATAGTATTTTTTATAATAATGTATATTTGAACTAGAAAATATACCCAGAACATACAAAGATATAGAATATAGAACTAAAAGATATAAAATAGCTATTAACTAGAACTCAAAGAAAATATTTTCATTAAATAGAGAAAAATACATACTCTTTAAAGTGGCGGAGGCGTATAGGAGTCGAACCTACCATGGATATTTCTACCCACCACTGGTTTTGAAGACCAGGCTCCACACCGGTGAAAAAACGCCTCCATAAATTATTTATCTAAAATAAGAATGTATATTTTTATTATATTATACTGTAAAGAACTAAAAACTGTAAAAAGTTATAATATATGTTTTTAATTTTAGTTAAAACATACTCTTGCTGTTTTATTATTATAAAAATTAATTCTAAAAACCTTTTTTCTAAGATTGTCAAATGAAGTAATACAATTTACAATCTTTGTTAATGTTTATTCCAATATACAATGTTCTCAAGGCTGTTATGGAGGAAATAGTTTGAACCAATTCACAAGGAATCTTATTTTATGGGGCATGATTTCTCTTGCAATGGTTATTGTCTTCAATTTGTTTAGTCAACCACAATCTGCTTTACAAGAGAAAATGACATATAGTGAATTTTTACATAAAGCTCAAAAAGGTGATATAGCTGATGTCACTATCCAGGGCGATATTATAAAAGGTAAAACAACTGAAGGAAAACTTTTTCAACTATATGCTCCTTCTGATCCTGAGCTTGTTGGAAAACTCGTGAACCAAAAAGTAGATGTACGTGCTGAACCTATAGAAGATTCACCATGGTACATGACACTACTTGTATCATGGTTTCCAATGATTCTTTTAATAGGTGTATGGATCTTTTTTATGCGCCAAATGCAAGGTGGTGCAGGACGTGCAATGTCTTTTGGACGCTCAAGAGCACGTCTTCTTAACCAAGAGCAAGGAAGAGTCACATTTAATGACGTTGCAGGAGTAGATGAAGCTAAAGAAGAACTCTCAGAAGTTGTAGACTTTTTGTCAAATCCAAAAAAATTTACTCGCCTTGGTGGACGTATTCCTAAAGGTGTATTACTTATTGGTCCTCCTGGAACAGGTAAAACACTTTTAGCTCGTGCTGTTGCTGGTGAGGCTGGTGTTCCTTTTTTCTCTATATCTGGATCAGATTTTGTAGAAATGTTTGTTGGTGTAGGAGCTTCTCGTGTCAGAGATCTTTTTATTCAAGGTAAAAAAAATGCACCATGCCTTATTTTTA
Source organism: uncultured Lawsonia sp. (assembly GCA_964369665.1). Taxonomy (GTDB): domain Bacteria; phylum Desulfobacterota; class Desulfovibrionia; order Desulfovibrionales; family Desulfovibrionaceae; genus Bilophila. Next base: position 155,791 of record CAYJFS010000001.1, read on the forward strand.
TAGATGAAATAGATGCTGTTGGTCGCCAACGTGGGGCTGGACTTGGTGGTGGTCATGACGAACGAGAACAAACGCTTAATCAACTTCTTGTTGAAATGGATGGATTTGAATCAAATGAAGGTGTTATATTAATCGCAGCAACAAATCGTCCTGATGTACTTGATCCAGCATTACTACGTCCTGGAAGATTTGATAGACAAGTCGTTGTTCCTACACCTGATGTAAAAGGACGTCTAAAAATTCTTGAAGTACACACAAGAAGAACACCTCTTGATAAAAACGTTAACCTTGAAGTTATAGCACGTGGTACCCCAGGTTTTTCTGGAGCAGCATTAGAAAATCTTGTTAATGAGGCAGCACTACAAGCAGCAAGAGAAGAAAAAGACGTTATAACAATGGAAGATTTTGAATATGCTAAAGATAAAGTTTTAATGGGTAAAGAAAGGCGTAGTCTTATACTCTCTGATGAAGAAAAACGTATTACAGCCTATCATGAAGGTGGACATGCTCTTATAGCACGTTTACGTCCAGGAACAGATCCTGTACATAAAGTAACAATTATTCCTCGTGGACGTGCATTAGGCGTCACTATGCAATTACCAGAAGCAGATAGGCATAGCTATTCTAAAGAGTATTTATCTAATAATCTTATGATACTTTTAGCTGGACGTGTTGCTGAAGAAATTATTTTTGACACGATTACTACAGGTGCAGGAAATGACATTGAACGTGCAACAAATATGGCTAGAAAAATGGTTTGTGAATGGGGCATGAGTGACGCTATTGGACCTTTAGCTATTGGAGAACAAGGAGAAGAAGTTTTTATAGGACGTGAGTGGGCTCATTCACGTAATTTTAGTGAAGATACAGCACGTATAGTTGATGCTGAAGTAAAAAAACTTATTGAAAAAGCAAGAGAAAGTTGCCATAGATTATTAACAGAAAACCTTGAGATATTACATTCACTTGCAGAAGCTCTTCTTGAAAGAGAAACGATTACAGGCGATGAAATAGATATATTAATTAAAGGTGAAAAATTACCACCTTTTATACCAACAAGTAATAAAGTCGAATCCAAAAACTCAGAAAATGAACATGAAACCTTTCTTCTTGGTGTAGATGAAACTATAGAAGATTTAAATCAACCTAAAAAAACAGTTTCTAAAAAAGAAAAAAATATCTCTGAGGACAAAAATGATTAATAGTCAACAAAGTTGGACTATCCGTAATGAAAAACATTTAGTAGCTGATCCTTTTTGGATTATAGGTGTAATTAATCTTACACCAGACTCATTTTCTGATGGAGGTACATATCAAAATTTTGATAATATAACCTCATATATTCAAAAAATGATCAAATATGGTGTGAAAATAGTTGATATTGGTGCAGAATCTGCACGTCCTTTCGCAATACCTATTTCTGAAGAAGAAGAGCAAAAAAGATTACTTTCAACATTCGTGTATCTAAAAAAAGAATACCCTGAAATTATTTACTCCATAGATACATATAAAGCCTCTACTGCAAAAAAAGTACTAGAATTAGGTGCAGATATTATTAATGATATTTCTGCATGTGAATTTGAACCATCATTGCTTGATCATATAATACAATATAAACCAGGCTATGTGCTCATGCATACCCAGGGAAACCCTATGAACATGCAATTAAACCCAACTTATAAAGATGTTATTGAGGAACTCCTATATTTTTTTGAATATCAATTAAATCGTCTTGTAAAAGCAGGGCTTCCAGAAAATAGAATAGTTATAGATCCCGGCATAGGATTTGGCAAACGTTCTGAACATATAGAGTCTATTTTTAAAAATATAGAACGTTTTTTTGTTTTTAACAGACCATTATATATAGGTCTCTCAAGAAAATCTTGTTTTAAACATTTTCTAGGTCTTGATGTTCATAATCGTGACGCTGCAACGGCTATGGCTACAGCGCTATTAGCAGCACGAGGTATTCAATACCATCGTGTTCATAATATAGAGGTCTGTACACAAGCCTTACATCTAGCGAAAATCTGTACACCAATACACAATTATGCTAACTAAGCATACTAAGCTAAATAATGCCTTCAAATAAAGCTTTTCTTGAGGAGTTATTATGGACTTTATCCCTTTTAGCTGGAGGGACATACTTGATATAACACTAGTGACCATACTTATTTATAGAGTCATACTATTAGTAAAAGGAACACGTGCATTATCAGCATTATCTGGTTTATTACTTCTTATACTCATTTATTTATGTGCTCAATACTTAGGTTTATATACCCTTGGTTGGCTTTTAGAAAATATTTTTGGCTCAATATTTTTAGTTATTATTATTCTATTCCATGATGATATTCGCCAAGCTCTTTCTAAAGTAGGTATTCATAATTTTTGGAAAAAAAAACAAGAAACTTCTGTTGAATTAATAGATAGTATTGTTTGGGCATCCCAATATTTTGCTAAGAGACGTATTGGTGCACTCATTGTTTTTGAGAGAGAGGTAGCATTAGGAGATCTTATGCAAGAGGGTGTTACATTAGATGCCGTTATTTCTAAAGAGCTACTTTTAACAATTTTTTATCCAATGACAGCTCTACATGATGGTGCAGTTATTATCAGTAAAGGAAGAATTGCAGCAGCTGGATGTATATTACCTCTTGCACAAATGGATCGACAAGCTTTTGGTACACGTCATAGAGCTGCGCTTGGTGTTACAGAGGTCAGTGATGCTTTTGTTATTGTCGTTTCCGAAGAACGTGGAGAAATTAGTATTGTTTCAAGAGGCAAACTTATAGTCATACCTAATTCTGAGCAGTTAACAGAGAGTTTACATGATGTTTTTATCTAATAATGGTAACTGGAAGTATTTACTCACTGCCTTTATTACAGCCCTAATATTATGGTATACATTTAATGCAAAAGAACAAGTTGAACGAGTTATGGATGTAAGACTTGATTATAAAGGCTTGCCATCAAACCTTATAGTTACTGAAGGTCAGTTAAACAAAATTAATGTAAGAATTCGTGGATCAGTAGAAATGTTGCGTGCTTTTTCAGGACGAGATCTTTCTTATACAATAAATTTATCTGGAGTTACCCCAGGAATAAATACAATTCCTCTTTCTTCTATACGATTCTCCGAACTCCGTGCCTATCAAATATTAGACATTGTACCACCTAGAATGGTTTTGAATGTTGATAAAATTAAAGAAGTAAAACTTCCAGTTACGCTACAATTAAGACCATCTCTTTTCTCAGACTCCATACATATGGAAGAGGTACATATTACACCAAGTCATGTAATCGTTAGAGGACCAAGTTCAGTTATAAATTCTACAAATACTGTTATTGCAGAAATCTCTGCTAATATAGATGATGATGGGCGTACAATAAGAGATGATATACCTTTAATTGCACCTCAATCCGTTGAACCTATTCCACATATAGTAAATGTATGTTTTCGGTTAGAAATACAGAGAAGCTCTATAACTTTACAAAGAGAATTGCTTTCACCTGAAGAAAAAAAACGCTTTGTAACACGTCCAGAACGTGTTACAATTACCGTATCTATACCACAGTCACTTTTGCATAATCCAGAATATTTATCACAGATTCATGCTATAGTTGATACATCTAAGTTCAATGAACCTTCAGGAAAAGATATTGATGGTATAAAACGTCGTATTAATGTTACATTACCTCCTGGAGCAAGAATAGTTAAAATATCCCCAGACACAGTAAATGTTTACCGCCGAAAATAAAAAATATTTCCAGCTGAAATTGGAGTAGATAACGTGATAAATAAATTTTTTGGAACAGATGGTCTACGTGGAACTGTAAATACTTATCCCATGACAGCAGACATAGTACTACGGCTTGGTTTAGCTTCTGGTGTGTATTTTAGAAGTAAAAGTCGAAAAACTAGAGCAGTCATTGGAAAAGATACTCGCTTATCAGGATATATTTTTGAAAATGCACTTACCGCAGGTTTATTAGCAGCAGGTATGGATGTGTTTTTAGTAGGTCCATTACCTACACCTGCTATTTCATTTCTTACAGCAAATATGCGTGCAGATCTTGGTATTGTTATTTCTGCTTCACATAATCCATTTTATGATAATGGCATTAAATTCTTTGATGCTAAGGGATTTAAAATTCCAGATGTTTTGGAAAATACTATATCAGAAATGGTCCTTAATAAAAATCATATTTGGGAATACCCAGAACCTTCTTGTGTAGGTCGTGCATATAAAATTAAAGATGCTCCTGGAAGATATATTGTATATTTAAAAAATACTTTTCCTGCACATTTATCCCTTAAAGGATTACGTATTGTTATAGATTGTTCAAACGGAGCAAACTATAAAGTAGCACCACTTGCTCTTGAAGAACTTGGAGCAGAAGTTATACGTATTGGCACTGAACCTAATGGACTAAATATTAATTATCAATGTGGTTCATTATATCCTGAAAAAGTTATTGCAAAAGTAAAAGAAACAGCTGCCAATATTGGTATTGCCCTTGATGGTGATGCTGATCGTCTTGTTATTATAGACGAAAAAGGTGCTCTTTTAGATGGTGACCAATTAATGGCTATCTTTGCACAAGATCTTATCCAACATAATAAACTTCCAGGTAATACTTTAGTTGCAACAGTTATGAGTAATATGGCTCTTGACGTTTTTATGAAAAAACATAATGGCCATCTTATTAGAACAAATGTTGGTGATCGGTGTGTTGTTGAAGCAATGCAAACACATGGTGCTATGTTAGGAGGAGAACAGTCTGGTCATTTAATTTTTCGTGAATATAGCAATACTGGAGATGGACTGCTTGCAGCACTTCAGATATTAAGGATTATGCAAAAAAAAGCATGTCCTTTATCTCAGTTAGCAGGAATTTTAACACTGTATCCTCAAAGGCTTATTAATGTATCTATTCAAAGAAAAAAGCCAATAAAAGATACACCTATTATTCAAAAAGCTGTACAACGTATAGAAAAAGAATTTTCTGGTCGTGGTAGAGTAGTTTTACGTTACTCTGGAACAGAACCGTTATGTCGAATCATGGTTGAAGGGGAAAATGAAGATAAAGTTAACACATATGCCGAAGAGCTAGCTGGTCTTGTTGCAAAATCATTAGCTGTATAATTACTAAATATTTATAAATAGTTTAGGTCGTATATGCATATTCGTAAAGTTATCATTCCTGTTGCAGGATGGGGAACACGTTCTCTTCCAGCCAGCAAAAATATCCCAAAAGAAATGTTACCTATTTATAATAAACCTGTAGTCCAATATGTTGTTGAAGAGGCAATAGCATCAGATATACAAGATGTTATTTTTATTACTAACAAAGATAAAAGTGTCATAGAAGATCACTTTGATTATAACTTACAACTAGAACATATACTTGAACGTTCAGGGAAACATGAATTACTAGCTACTGTAAAAAACGTTGCAGAAATGGTTAACGTAATTTCTATTCGCCAAAAACATCAGCTTGGTCTTGGACATGCTGTTTTATGCGCAAAAAAAATTATACATAATGAACCATTTGCAGTCATGCTTGGAGATGACCTTATATTTGGACATGAGTGTGGCCTTCCACAACTTATACATATAGCTCAATCAGAAAATAAACCTGTTATAGGTGTAATAGAAGTTCCTTATGACAAAATAGATAGATATGGCATTATTACAGGTATAGAAATAGCAGATAATGTTTATAAAGTTACAGATATGGTAGAAAAACCTTCTATTGGATCTACTTCATCATGTCTTGCTATTGTAGGAAGATATGTACTAACACCAGATATTTTTCAATATCTTGATACTATTCATCCAGGAAATAACAATGAAGTACAACTTACAGATGCACTTTTATCTTTAGCTAAAGATAAAGATTTGTTAGCAGTTAAACTTAAAGGTATTCGATTTGATGCTGGAGATTGGGTAGACTACCTTTCAGCTAATGTATATTTTGCAATGCAAGATCAACATCTAAAAAAAGAAATTCAAACAAAAATACAAACTATCCTCAAGTCTTTTGAATAAAACCAACAACAAAATATGTTGTATAGCTAGCAGTATGTATGCAAATATAGCCTTAATGTCCCCCCCGTATACTACGCTTAGATATGTATTCCCAGAATGGTTACCTGAAACTATTTGGGAACCATGTTTACGTGTAGCTGTAGTATTAAATAATAAAATCATTCGATCTGGTATAATACTTTCTTTAGTTTCAGATAACCTTGATTTACCAAAAGATATCCAGATTAAACCTATTTTATGGCCACTTGAAAGAACAGCACTTTTTTCTAAAAAATATTTATCTATGATCCAACAGCTAGCCTTAAAGCAAGCTATTCAACCAGGAAAAATTTTAGCAAATGTTTTACCCACTGGATTAAAAACTACCAAAATACAATTAAGACTTTTTGCAGATAAAGATAAACCAGAATATATTCTATTAAAAACATTAAATAATAAAAATGTTCATGAACTTAAAAAACTTGGTAAATTTTGGGAAAAAAATAAACTTGAATGTCTTAGCTATAAAGAAGACGCAGCTTCATCAGAGTTATGTGTACTTCATAAAGAACCTCCATGGAACATACGTCATACAGCAAATCGTCAAAAATTACTTTTAGATTTTCTTTTTAAAAATGGTGCAACATCAAAAAGAATATTACTTAAAACATTTGGTCATACATATAATGTTGTTCTTTGTAATCTCATTAAAGCTGGTTTTATTTCACTAATAAAAAATTACAATGAAGAACCTATTTATAACAAACTACTACCTACTATGGATACATGTCTCAATTTTTCACCAGAACAAAAAAAAGCTATTGAACGTATTGAAACAAGCATCATAAAAAATTTAAATGATGTTTTTTTACTATTTGGAATAACTGGAAGTGGCAAAACTGCTGTATATATAGAAACAATACGCATATGTTTAAAAGAACAGAAATCTATACTTGTTCTTGCACCAGAAGTAGCCTTAGTACATAAATTAAAACAAGATATATCAACGAATTTTCCTAATATTTTATGCTATATATTTCATGGATATCAATCTTCACAACAAAAAGAATATATTTTTAAAAAAGCAGCAACAACAAAACAGCCTTTAATTATTATTGGAACACGATCAGCATTGTTTTTGCCAATAAGCACTTTAGGAGCAATAATTCTTGATGAAGAACATGATGCCTCTTTTAAACAAAATGAAAGAATTCTTTATCATGCAAAAGATATTGCATGGTTTTATGCTAAAGAGCACAAGGCTATTGTCGTTCTTGGTTCTGCAACACCTGATATCAAAACATTTTATGCAACTCAACTTTCTAAGATTACTCCTGTCTATTTACCAAATAGAATTGGAAATAGCCATCTTCCTCAAATTAAACTTATTGATATTAAAAAAAATATTTCAAAAGAAACAGCATTTTCTGCAGAAAGTATTGCAATGTTAAAAGAAACTGTCCATAAAGGCGAGCAAGCAATTATTTTGCTTAATCGGAGAGGCTATGCACCCATTATGTATTGCATAGATTGTGGATCTACAGCCTCTTGTCCTTGCTGTGCTATAAGTTTAACATATCATAAAAAAAAAGAAGCACTTATTTGTCATTACTGTGGATATATAGTGCCATTCCCATCACCATGTATGTCTTGTAAAAGTATACATTTTTATCCAATAGGGCATGGTACAGAGCATATTGAAGAAACACTTTCGGGTATATTCCCTTATGAAAAAATTTTTCGTTTTGATCATGATACGACTAAAAAAATTGGACAAACAGAAAAAATATTAACAGCTTTTGCTAATAACGAGGCAAAAATTTTAGTTGGTACACAAATGCTTTCAAAAGGGCATCATTTTCCAAATGTCACGTTAGTGCTTATAGCAAATGGTGATTTAGGTCTTAATATTCCAGATTATAAGGCAGCAGAAAAAACTTTTCAACTATTAACACAGTCAGCAGGACGTGCAGGACGTGGCGATAAGCCTGGAACAGTCTTCATCCAAACATGTGATACATCACATTATTGCTGGAAATTTATACAACAACATGATTACAAAGGTTTTTATGATCATGAAATAATGCTTAGGAAAAAATGGCAATACCCACCATTTACTCATCTTGCCTTACTTCGATTATCGTATCCAATAATATGGAAAGATGGACCATTATGGCTTGAAAAAATCCAAAGCATTATACATAACCATGCTTATCGATACAAAGTAATTATACGTGGTCCTGCGCTTTCTCCAATTTCAATAGTAAAAAACAGAAAACGTTTTCAATGGTTATTAAAAGGAGAAAACTGGCAATATATTAGAGGTATTTTTTCACAAGTTCAAATGTTAAAATTACCTAAATATATTAAAGTATCTCTTGATCTTGATCCTGTTGATATGCTTTGATCATTATAAATAATTTTCAAGAATTTTACATCTACAATAGAATATAAAAGTATAAAAATAGGTTATTATAATAATATTAATTAGATAAAATGTTACGTTCAATTCTATACAAAATTAGGCTTTATTACAATAAAGCTCAAATATTGGAGCAATTATGACAGATTTTTTACGATGGCTTATTACTGCTTTAGCATCTATTGCTGCTGTACTTATTATTTTTGCTCTTGCCACAATAAGTATCTTTGCAGTAGGTGTATTATTTATGATAATACTTATTATCTCTCTTGTATCTTATATTACAGGAAAAAATATATACACAACTAAGTTTATAGTTACTTCTAATGAACGTTTTTCCAAAAAAAATCATGATCAATATACAGATAAAATTGTAGATGTTAATGCTTCTGAAGATCAAAATGGGAAACCCTAAAATAGTAAACAATACAAAAAACTGTCATAAAAATAAAAACGCTACTAAATCTTATAATTAAAAACAAACTTTTAAAAAAATATTTTTTAATTTAATATATCTTGTATACAACGAAAATATACATTAATAAATAATTTCATCTATTGACCTTCTTTATCAACTCATTTTGCATTAACTTAAAGTTAACATGGAGATTGTCTTGATGAAAAATAGTGTGTCACTTTTTGATTGTAGACAAAAAAAATTTCTGTCTATAAAAACTTTCCTTATTCAAGCAATTATAAGTGAACAATGGCTACGATTTTACTATATATCTGAATTAGAAAATGGCCAATTATATATTCAAATTACACATGATACTTTACAGTTTTTTCAAAAAAAATACCCTCAACTATATCCACTCATAAAAAAATTTAATGGAATATTTGTTGATGCAAATATAAGCTATGAAAAAATACATAGCATTAGTTTTGAAAAATATGGATCAGCTATATATAACGTAATGAATAGTACAAGCTTTCAAAAGCTAGTAACAAACTTTCAACAATGGGTACAAGAAAAAACAGTATTTCTTGAGAAAACGCTTTTTTCCTTTGAAGATTGGATAATGTTTTGTAAACAAGATATTCCTGAACTACAAAAGGTATATAGCTAATCAATGAATAATGTATTATGCTACACAACATCAAATAACTTAGATAAACTTGCACATACAATGATTGCTAATGTTGTAAACACATGGCCAAAACAGCAATTAATTTTTATTGATGCTACAGCAGGCAATGGTCATGACACACTTTTCCTTACACAACTAGCAAAAAAAAATGATTTAATACTTACTTTTGATATTCAACAAAAAGCTCTAGAAAATACACAGAATCGCCTTATACAAACTTCTTCAAAAGCTCGTGTTATGTATATTTTTTCCAGTCATCATACTATGTATACAACATATATAGATGTCATACAACAATATAAAATAAATACTAACTATTGTGCTGTAATAATGTTTAACCTGGGGTACCTTCCTAGAAGTAATAAGCAAATAATTACACAAGCAAGAACAACTATTCAAGCTTTGAATTGTGCTCTAAAACTACTAGCAATTGGGGGTATTATTAGTATACATTGTTATACTGGTCATATAGGTGGCAGTGAAGAAACAACTGCTGTTTTAACTTGGATCCAAAAACTTTCCTTAGCTATATGGTCAATAAGTATATATAAACAACATATTAAAAAAAATGAGCAATTACTGCTTATTCAGCGTATTAAATAAATGAATATATTTTCACAGAGTTGGATATTTTTTTTATGTGCAACAATAGCTGTTGGATACCTTATAGGAAATCTAAGCTATAAAAACTTATCTCTTGGTAGTGCTGCTATTCTTTTTACTGGCATAGCTTTTGGAAAAATTGGTGTATCTCCAATACCTAATGATATTGGTAGTTTTGGACTTTTATTATTTTTATATGCTCTTGGGACAGATGCTGGACCTACCTTTATACGTGCTTTAAAAGGAAAAGGTCTTCAATTTTCTTTTATAGCTATCATTTTCACTGTAGTAGCTATTATAACAGTTCTTACATTTGGATTATGGCTTAAAATAGACCCAGCTACTATGGCAGGTATTTATGCAGGTGCAATGGTTTCTTCACCTGCACTAGCTGGTATTTTAGACAGTATGTCATCCTACCAAGCAGTTATGGTTACTACAGCATATAGTTTATTATATCCTATAGGTGTTTTGGTAAGTATTTTTTTTACACAATGTCTTGTTTTTTTTGACAAACAAGATATAAAAAAAGCAGAAGAAGAGCTAAATCAAAAATTACTTTTTGAAAACCCACCTATTCATATACAGTGTTTAGAAGTATATCCATCGCGTATCATATCCATTCGTGAACTCCATAGTCTTTTTTATATCAGAGTTACACATATTATTCCAGCTGGAAGGAAAGCTGTTGCACCAGCTTCATCATTACTAAAAATATGTCCAGGAGATAAAATTCGTCTTTTGGGTTCTTATACTGCATTAAAAAAAGTTGAAGACTTTTTACAAGCAAAGATTACAAGTAATTTAGACTTTGAGGAACATGTACACCATTATCAACTTATTGTTACCCGCAAAGATGTTTGTGGCTCAAGAGTTATGGATTTAGCTACACGGTGCCATATGGCTACACTTATGTTTGAACATGTTCATAGAAACGAAATAGATGTTCCATTAACACCAAGGACAAGACTCTATATGGGGGATGTTTTACATGTCAATGGTGATCCAAAACAAGTTGAAGCACTAAGAAAACTTGTTGGCGATGATCCAATGCAGCTACATATTGCAGACTTTATGCCAGTAATGGTTGTAATGGCTATTGGATGGTTTTTGGGGAATATACCTATTACAATAAGTCAAGGCCCCCCATTTATCATAAGTAGTTCAGCAGGAGTTCTTATTACTGCTATATTTTTATCTAATATAAAAAAGATAGGCTCAATAGATTTTTATGTACCTCAACCATCTGTTTCTTTTTTAAAAGAAATTGGTTTAGCACTTTTTTTTGCAGTTACAGGTATTAACACAGGTTCTTCTCTAACAATGCAAATAATTTACCAAAGTGGATCAGTTGTTATTAGTGGTTTAGCTGCATCAATTATACCTATGTTCATAACTTGGTATTTTATTAAATATATACTAAATTTCAACTACTTATATGCTATTGGAAGTTTTGCTGGTGCTAGAGCAACTGCTGCATCTTTAGCTATAGCAACATCTATTACTAAAACTCCTTATGTAGCTACAACATATTCTATTGTATTTCCTATAGTAACATTACTACAAATTATAAGCAGTAAACTTATTTATGCTATTGGCTCATTATTAATTCCATAATATTTCTAAAGAGACTGTGATTCTAAAAATTTTTCTATAAGTTATAACTCACTTATTGAGGCTCTACTTTCTAAATAAATAACTTGGTATAGCTGAAAAATACTTATATTTTAACTATAATTGCAGTAATACTACAATTATCAAATCCTAAATCAATGTCTTTATGGACAACATATTTATCAAAAATTATACCTATCATAAACTGCAATATATTTTGCATATCTATAAATCTATTAATAATATTGAATAAATTATCTGTAACTGTATCATAACTAAAAAAACTAATCTCTAAACGATTATGATTATGATTACCTACCAGAAAAGTTTGTATTATTCTAAATAATAGATACATCTATCCTAATAGGACATAATAACATCCAGCATGCACCATAATCAACAAAACTTAATATAACCAAGTAAAAGATATCTTTATTTATTCTTTTTTATGTTAATTATACCTAATAAATCTTATTTTTTACTTTTCTGTATGATAACTATCTGTATAATTAACAAAATTTATTTTAGCTATTATGTCTGACATTACCTTCAAAAATAAACATACAACACATAGTAATAATATACATTTTTCTTTATTTAAAAAAAATTGTTAAATAAAAGCACAAAAAATAGCTGATTTATTAAAAAAGAATAATATTTTTATATTACTTCCAAACTTTTTCTTCTCCTTTAAGTAAGCGTTGAATATTTTCTTTATGCTTCCAAAAAATAAGACACATAACAACAATAGAAAGAGGGATAATATCAAAGCGTCCTGTGAATAAAAGAAATATTGGTACAAAAATAATTAACGTTAAAGAACCAACAGAAACAAAACCTGTTCGCCATATAAAAAATAAACAAATCATTATAGCAAAAAGTAACTGCCAAAAAGCTAAAGGTATAAAAATACCTATATATGTTGCTACAGCTTTTCCTCCTTTAAAGTTTAAAAAGCATGAAAAAAGATGCCCCATAATGACAGAAACACCTGTTATAGTATACATAGTAACACTTTCAGATATATGCATAGCTATAACCATAGAAATGAAACCTTTTAAAAGATCACAAATAAGGGTCACTAAACCAAGCTTTTTACTACAAATACGTGCAATATTTGTTGCACCAACATTTCCACTACCTAAAGATCTAGGATCAAGTTTACAAAAATTTTTAGCAAATAATAACCCAAATGGTATTGAGCCAAAAAGGTATGCTGTAATAACCCATAAAATATCTAAAAACATGATGAATCCTTAACAAATAAAATTAAGCTTCTTGAACTTTAGTTATAAAACTCTCATTATAAAGAGGCTTTATAGATTCAATATATACATAAACTTTTTGTCCTAAATGTATATTTTGTTTAAATAAGGTTATTTTTGCCCTAAGCATAATACTTTCTTGTGGCAAATATACGCTAACAAAAATATCACCTATATCTACAATAATACCTGACCACCATTTATCATTATCTTGTTGTAGCATATACATAAGTTTCCAATATCGTACTCGATATCGTTGTGCTTGGTTAACCAGTTCAAGCCTTCTGCTTATATATGGTAACATTGCTGATAACTCTTCATAAGACCATCTAATCTTATTATATTGGATGTAATGAAAAATTTGTGCTTCATTTATCATATCAGGATAACGTCTTAAAGGAGATGTTGTTGGTGTATATCTTTGAACAGCAAGACTTGCATGAGGTTTTTCGTCTACCTCCATTGTAGAAGAAGATAAAATTTTCATAACTTGTACAATACTGCTGTGTTCACTCCATACACCCCTATATTCATTTGGAACAACAATATCTTGCGTTCTATGCAAAAGAGGTATGTTTCTTTCTAATGCCCACTGAGCTAATGTACTATTAACAAGTATCATTATTTCAGAAATTACAAGTTGAGCTTTAAATATGTTTGATTTTTCTTCAAGAAAAAGTTTAACTTTATCTTCTATGCACAAAAGAGTTATTTTAGGTTCTATACGATTAATAATAACAGCACCATTTTTTAATCTATATTCTCGATATGCTTGAGCTAATTGAAACCCTAAATGCACCTGTTTAAAATAGGGTGATGATATACAGCCATCTATAATTCTTTCACAATCTTTGTATGTAAGGTTTATATCAAGAAAAACATACTCAAATGAAACAGCATAATCTTGAATTACTCCTTCTCTATTTATAATACATTTAACAACAATTGCTGGTCGAATTTTATTTGCATGAAGACTATATACATTTGTTCCTAATATATCCGGGAGCATATTATATGTTGCTTCTGGTAAATAAACACTTGTTGCTCTTTTTTGGACAATAGAATCAAGTTTACTACCAAAAGGCCAATGTAAAGCAGGACATGCTATGGCAACATGTATTTCCCAACCACCACAGCTATGCTCCTGTATATGAAATGCATCATCAATGTCTTTAGTTGTTTCATCATCAATACTAATATACTTTCTAGAAAAATAATGTGTACTATTATCACTGTTCTTAGCAATACTATCAATAGTATCTTGATATGGAGTACTCCAAGAATTATCTGTTTCATAATCTATACGTTTTAACCAAAAATTATAATTTTGGTCTATAATACCCCATGTTTGTGCAAGATGATATGCCAAATATTGATCATCAGGCAAACTTTTAACTAATGACTTCCATACAGTATCATTTTTAGTTTTTTGATATATAATTTCATCTAAAAGGTATTGTTCAAGCTCTATGTAAATAGTTTTTATTGCTTCTAATTGTAACATATCTAATGAAATATTCTTTAAGTACACCTCCCATAGATGTTTAAAAAAACAAGAGCCTTTTTCTATAAACTCCTTGTAGTGAGCTGTTTTTTCTTGATCTTGAATACGTTTTTCAACAATATCTTTTGGATAAACTTCAAAATTAGGAGGACAAAATTTAAAGTGTGTTTTGTATTTCAATAAACTATGTGCACAAGCTGCCACTGCATCAATATCAGGTTTTCTTTCAGTTAATGCACAAAGCCAGTCTGCTGTTGCATATTGTATTTCACCATATATAAGTTCCCAAATTTTAATAGGGCAGTACTTTATAGATAGTTCTAATCGTTTTTTTTTATGTTTCTCAAGTAAACTAATAGCAATATCTTTATTTGTCTTTGATGAATAAAAAGGACCAAACCATGGTAAAATACGTGCTATAGGTACTGTAACTTCTTTTCTATTAGGCAATAGTAATCGAAGCTTTTCATTATTTTTTTGCAGGACCCAAGATATTTTTGGTTCATTTTCTTGCATAAACTCAACGATAGAACCAACATCAGGATAAAATGACGAATGTTGAACCATGAAAAACCTTAATGCTTAAAAGCTCTTTGACCTGTAAACACCATAGCAACTTTTGGTGAAGCTTCATTAACAGCTATAATTGATTCATAATCCCTGAGTGATCCTCCTGGATGTGCTATAGCTGTTACACCTTGGTTAATACATAAATCTACACCATCTCTAAAAGGAAAAAAGCCATCAGAAACCATGACTGAACCCAAAAGACCACCACAAGCTTCCTGTGTTTTACTATTAATATGTTCAAGCTCTTCTTTAGCTAAAAGGTCTTTTTCTGCATGTTCTCTTAATTCATAAAGACCTATTTCGTTACTAAGATATGTTAATTTATCAGCATATTTAGTATATGCCTTAAAAATAGTAAGTTCTATACAGCCAACCCTGTCTTGTTCTCCTGTACCAATAGCTACTGTAGCTCCATCACGGGCAAAAATAACTGAATTCGAAGTAACACCTGCTTCAACAGCCCATGCAAAAAGGAGATCTTCTTCTTCCTGTGGTGTAGGCTTCCTTGCAACAACCTGTAAACCATTTTTTGTTGTGGCCTTTGCAGGAATAAAATCTTGAACAGAACGAATTCTGTCAATAAATGATTCTTGTAAAATAAGACCTCCATCACAGAGACTTTTAATATCTAAAAAAGGCACAGAAACAAATTTATCTAATGTTGCAAGTCCAGGAAGCTTTAAAATGCGTAAAGTTTTTCGTGCTGTTAATAATTTTAAAGCATCATCATCATAATCTGGGGCTGCAACAATCTCAAAAAAGTTTGCAGCAATAATTTCTGCAGCATATATATCAAGTGGTTGATTAACAACTATTGCGCCACCAAAAGAAGCAATTCTATCACACCAAAAAGCTTTTTCTACAGCATCACCAATATTTTTTTTTGACCATGCCACACCACAAGGATTATTATGTTTTAAAATAACAGCTGCTGGACGTGAGGCAAGATATTGTAATATGTTACATCCATTATCAATATCTGTAAGATTTGTTTTACTTGGATGTTTACCAGCCTGAAGCATTTGTGCTTCTGTTAATGCAGAAACTATACCTCCAGGGGAACGCCATTTTATACCTCCTATAGTTAAATCACCTGAAGAAAGCTCATATAATGCAGCAGGTTGATCTGGATTCTCACCATAGCGTAAACCTTTTATTTCTCCATCAATATTCCAATTTTTTTTCTTATATGTAAGAACTGTTTCTCCAAGAGTTATTTTCATTGTAGAAGGAAAATGTTCTCCAATAACTGTATGGTATATATTTTTTAACGATGACATAAACATTGCTTCCTTAGTTTAAAGTAATACTGTATTTATATGCATGTTACTAATCCAGGCATGCAGTATAGCGTTATTCTATGAACAAATATCCATTGAAGCCTTATACTTATTTGTGTAATATAGTAAATTCATGCTTAAAATAACAGTAAATAATTTATTAAATTTCAATCAAAATACAAGTATCAGCAGAAAGGTATCCTAGATGGAACAACTTTTGATAAAGATTGCAAAACAATTAGATAGTATTGATGAAGCATCTCTTATGACTCTTTGGGAAAAATATGCAAGCATTGTCTCACGATTTGAACCCACAAAACGTTGGGAAGAAGCTACAATTGTCTTTTCTTTAATCCAAGCAAAACATATGAAAAATCAACTATTTAACTACAACTGGTCAGCACAAATTCGACCTTCATCCAAACCACCTCTCACAACTACAAAATTAACTTTAGAAAATGAACAACCTGCGAATAAATATCGAGCCAAAATTTTATCTTTTTCTTCTCAATCAAAGACGACTGAAAAAGATAAAAAATAATTTTTTTTATTTTATAATAACAGTCTTATTTTTTAGATTTCTTAATATTATACCTAGAAAATATTTTAGTTTTTAAGGATTTATTATGCCTAATACTATAGTTATTGGAGCCCAGTGGGGTGATGAGGGAAAAGGAAAAATAGTCGATCTATTATGTAGTAAAATGGACTATATTGTCCGTTTCCAAGGAGGCAATAACGCAGGACATACTGTCATTGCTAATGGAAATACATATAAACTTCATTTAATACCTTCAGGTATTTTACATGAAAAAAAAATTTGCTTAATCGGCAATGGCGTAGTTCTTGATCCACAAGTTTTTATTGATGAAATCCGAATACTAAAAAAACAAAATATTTGTATCTCTGCAGATCGCCTTAAAATTAGTCATAAGACACATTTAATTATGCCTTACCATAAGGCTTTAGATATTGCTAGAGAATCTAATAGCTGTTCTAAAATTGGTACTACAGGTCGTGGTATTGGCCCTTGTTATGAAGATAAAGTACATCGTATTGGTATTAGAGCTATTGATATAACACAACCTGAAATACTCTATAAAAAAATATCTATAGCATTAAAAGAAAAAAATATTTTGCTTCAACAACTATACCAATCTGAAATGCTTAGTGTAGAAACGATTTATAATGATATTATGGCAATTGCACCTCAAATTATTCCATATTTATCCAATATTTCTGAAGAGCTACAACAAGCTATACAAAAGGAAAAAAAGATTATGTTCGAAGGTGCACAAGGTGTTCACCTTGATGTTGACCATGGAACATATCCTTTTGTAACATCATCTAATACTATAGCAGCAAATGCCTCTATTGGTTCAGGTATTGCCCTTACATGTCCTGATACGGTTATTGGTGTATTAAAGGCATATACAACACGAGTAGGAGAAGGACCTTTTCTTACAGAACTTAATAATATTGATGGAGACACATTGCGTAACAGAGGAATGGAATTTGGAACAACTACAGGTCGCCCTCGAAGATGTGGATGGCAAGATATTGTCATGTTAAGAGAAAGCATTAGGCTTAATGGTTTTACAGAACTTGCACTTACAAAACTTGACGTTCTCTCAAGTTTTAAAAAAATCAAAATTTGTATTGCATATACGTATGAAAATATATTTTTTGAATATCCACCTCAAAATGAAGTAACATTTAATACAATGACACCTGTTTATGAAATACTAGAAGGATGGGATAATCCGCTTGAAACCATTAATTCTTGGAATGATCTACCTATAGCAGCACAAAAATATATTTGTCGTATAGAAGAACTTGTACAACTACCTATAACAATAATCTCTGTTGGAGCAGAGCGTAATCAAACATTATTTCGTACAAAAAGTGACTGTAATTTTTTGCATTAAATGAAGATGTATAAAATATATTTATATATACATTTTTTATTTTAAAATTAAAGGTTTAATATGAATATAGCTGTAGCAGTAAGTGGTGGAACAGATAGTCTTTATACACTTGCCACTTTAACAAAAGAATTTGGATCTCAAAATGTTTTTGCCTTACATGGACTTTTTAAAGCAAAGATTGCAAATGATCCTATCCCTAAACTTCAAGAACAATGCAAAAAATTAAATGTACCATTACATGTTGTAGATCTACATAAAGAATTTAAAAGTCTTGTTATTCATCCATTTATTCAATCATATATCAATGGTAAAACACCAAACCCATGCGTTTACTGCAATTCTAAAATTAAATTTGGACTTTTACAAGAAAAAGCACAATCTTTAGGAGCAACAAATATTGCAACTGGACATTATGTAGCCTTAATAGAGCATGAATACTATGGAACTTCTGTAAAATGTGGAGCTGATGTAACAAAAGATCAAAGCTACTTTCTTGCATTAACTCCAAATGATCAGCTAAAAACTGCAATTTTTCCCCTTGGTACCCTTTATAAATCAGAAGTTCGTCAACGGCTTCAATCTATGGGGCTTGATGTTCCTCTTCCTAAAGAAAGCCAAGAAATTTGTTTTGTTCCAAATGACGATTATAAAAAATTTATACTATCAAACAATGATGCCTTATCTTCTTCTGGACCAATTATTTTTTATAAGACTGGTAAAGTGTTAGGAACACATAATGGCCTATGGAGATACACTGAAGGCCAAAGACGTGGTTTAGGGATAGCATGGTCAGAACCACTATATGTCATTGAAAAAAATACCTTAACAAATACCCTTATTGTGGGGACTGAAAAAGAACTTTTTGTAACAACATGTACAGCAAGTCATGTTAACTTTTTAGTCAAAGCTGATTTATGGCCTAAAAAGCTATTTGTACGTACAAGGTACAGACAAAAAAAAATACCAGCTGATATTCAGCTAACAAAAACAAAAACTTTAACAAAAATGATTATTAATTTTCATGAACCTCAACATACTGCTGCCCCAGGACAACTTGCAGCTATTTTTGATGAGTCAGGTTATGTTTTAGCAGGTGGAATTATTGAATAAATGATATATTTCAGAAGAATTACTTGATGAAAAAATACTCCCTCCTGTATATTAATAATTATGTACTAAGTACATAAACTTTAAGGAGATCATATGATTGGTATATCAAAACTTTATTGTGGCCAGGTAGAATCATCTGATGCTTTACGATATGGGCGTCACTCTAGTAAGCTTCCTTCGCATTTATTACAATTTTCAGAAGATAAAAAACCTGTTGTTGTTTGGAATATGACAAAAAGGTGTAACCTTAAATGTGTACATTGCTATGCACATGCTGTTGATACTAATAAAGGCAAAGATCCAATATCTACAGAGCAGGCTAAAACCATTATTAGTGATCTTGCTACTTATGGTGCACCTGTTATGCTTTTTTCTGGAGGGGAACCCCTTGTACGTAGTGATTTAGTAGAACTTGCCCAACATGCTACAGACCAAGGCATGCGTGCTGTTATTTCTACAAATGGAACATTAATAACAAAAGAAAAAGCTCGTGAACTCAAGTCTGTGAATCTTTCATATGTAGGTATATCTGTTGATGGTGGTGAACATGTACACGATAAATTTCGTGGTGTACCAAATTCATTTAAAAAAACACTTCAAGGTATTGAAAACTGTAAAGCAGAAGGTCTAAAAGTTGGTTTACGCTTCACTATTAACAAAAGAAATGCTGCTGAAGTACCTAAACTTTTTGAACTTATTCGTGATCTTGAAGTGCCACGTATCTGTTTTTACCACCTTGTATATTCTGGCCGTGGTTCAGAACTTATAGATGAAGATCTCAATCATCAAGAAACACGAGCAGTAGTAGATCTTATTATGGATAAAACTCGTGAACTATTTGAGCAAGACCATCCTAAAGAAGTCTTGACTGTAGATAATCATGCAGATGGACCATACGTATGGATGCGCCTTCAAAAAGAAGACCCCAAACGAGCTGCAGATGTCTTTAATCTTCTTCAGTATAATGAAGGGAATAGTTCTGGAAGAGGGTTTGCTTGTATCTCTTGGGATGGTCAAGTACATGCTGATCAATTTTGGAGACATCATACTTTTGGTAATGTCCTTGAACGGCCATTTTCTGAAATCTGGGATGATCCACAAATAGAACTTCTCCATAAAATGAAAAACAAAAAAGAACATGTAACAGGTCGTTGTCAAACATGCCGCTTCCTTAAAATTTGTGGCGGCAACTTTAGAGCACGAGCAGAGGCATTTCATGGAGATGTCTGGGCACCAGATCCAGCATGCTATTTAACAGATGAAGAAATCAAAAACATATAATAATAAAAATTAAACTAAAACTTTAATTGGATATATTGATAATGACAACTTTTTTTCGTGGGCGTAGACTTCGGCGTTCTCCACAATTACGAGAAATATTTCAAGAGACATGTATTCATCGCCAAAATTTGGTTATGCCATATTTTGTTGTAGATACAACTGAAAAATATTTTTCACAACCTATTCCTTCTATGCCTGGTCAATATCAATATTCTCTTTATATGCTTGAAAAAAAAATACAAGAAGCTGTAGATACAGGGTTAATGTCTGTTCTTCTTTTTGGATTACCTAAAATAAAAGACAATATAGGCACAGAATCCCATAATGAAAATGGCATTATCCAACAAGCAGTCCAAATGCTAAAAAAAAATTGGCCATCTTTACAGGTTATTACAGATATATGCCTCTGTGAATATACTTCTCATGGACACTGTGGAATTATACAAGAAGCTGATCATGAAGGATTTGTGTTAAATGATCCTACACTTGAACTACTAAAAAAAATTGCTATAAGTCATACTAAAGCAGGTGCTGACATTATTGCTCCATCAGATATGATGGATGGACGTATTCAAAAATTGCGTTCAAGCCTAGATGAATTAGGGTTTATAGACACACCTATTATGTCCTATGCAATAAAATATGCATCTGCATATTATGGCCCATTTAGAGATGCTGCAGACTCTAAACCACAACTTGGTGATAGAAAAACATACCAAATGGATCCAACAAATAGTAATGAAGCACTTCGTGAAGCCTCTGCCGATATTGCTGAAGGTGCAGATATCATTATGGTAAAACCTGCAGGCCCATATCAAGATATTATTAGACGTATTTATGATACATATAATATCCCAATAGCAGCTTACCAAGTAAGTGGTGAATACTCTTTAATTAAAGCTGCAGGACAACAAAACTGGATTGATGAAAAAAATGTGATTATGGAGTCACTTATTGGTATCAGACGTTCAGGTGCACATCTTGTAATTACATATTTTACAGAAGAAATTCTTAAAAAGGGATGGATATACTAATGGAAAAAACACAATTAGAAACAAATCTCATAAAAGATATGTCATTTATGAAAGGAACACATCCTGGTAAAAAATATACAAACGGAAAAAGCAATGGCCATGGCCATCCTGGAGGCACGCTACGAACTCTTCCTGATGGTTCACCTACTTGTAAACTTATAGCATGGGAAGTTACTCGATCTTGTAACTTAGCTTGTAAACACTGCCGTGCTGAAGCACATATGGATCCATATCCTGGAGAGTTCTCAACACAAGAAGCAAAAGCACTTATTGATACCTTCCCTGATGTTGGTAACCCCATCATTATTTTTACTGGTGGAGAACCCATGATGCGAGCTGATCTATATGAACTTATTGCTTATGCAACAGAAAAAGGTTTACGGTGTGTGCTTTCTCCAAATGGGACACTTATTACACCAGAAAACGCTCAATCTATAAAACAATGTGGTGTACAACGTTGCTCTATTTCTCTTGATGGACATAATGCAGAAAAACATGATGCATTCCGTATGGTTCCTGGTGCATTTGATGCCTCTATGCGTGGTATTCAATACTTAAAAAATGAAGGTGTTGAATTTCAAATAAATACAACTGTAAGTAAAAGTAACCTCCATGACTTCAAAAAAATATTCCAATTATGTGAAGAGTTGGGTGCAGCTGCATGGCATATTTTTTTGCTTGTTCCTATGGGAAGAGCTAGTGAAATTGCTGATCAATCTATTTCAGCAGAAGAATATGAAGAGGTCCTTAACTGGTTTTATGATTTTAGAAAAACAACATCTATGCATCTCAAAGCAACATGTGCTCCACATTACTATAGAATTATGAGGCAAAGAGCTCATGGTGATGGTATTACAGTAACACCTGACACTTTTGGCATGGATGCTATGACTAGAGGTTGTTTAGGTGGAACAGGTTTTTGTTTCATAAGCTATGAAGGACAAGTACAGCCTTGTGGATACCTCACATTAGATTGTGGTAATGTACGTGAAACCCCATTCCCTGAAATATGGAAAAACACAAAAATATTTCAGCAGTTCAGGACACAATCTGAATATAAAGGTAAATGTGGTACATGTGAATATCATAAGGTTTGTGGTGGTTGCAGAGCTAGAGCATGGAGTATGGATGGCGATCACATGGGCGAAGAACCACTTTGCACATATAAACCTAAAAAACTATCAAAAATGGAACATACAACAAGTATAGCTAAATCCACAGAGCTTACACCATGTGCACGTGGCCATATGGGATAATCATTTATGAATACTATAGATAAGCGCCTTCTAGACATTATTCAAACAGGTTTCCCTATTGTTCCAAGGCCTTATGCTGAACTTGGTGAGCGTCTTGGTATTACAGAAGCTGAAGCTTTAAGTAGAGTACGTGCACTAAAAGGTAAAAAACTTATTCGTAGACTTGGAGCAAACTTTCAGTCTTCAAAGTTAGGTTTTCGTTCAACATTATGTGCAGCAAAAGTTCCTGAAGAAAAAATGGATCTATTTGTGAATGAGGTAAATATATTACCTGGAGTTACACATAACTACATAAGAGACCATGTTTATAATGTTTGGTTCACACTTATAGGACCTTCATGGGACGATGTATGTGCTACTCTTGATGGGGTTACAGAACGTACAGGCATTCGTATACTTAACCTCCCAGCCGTTCGTATGTATAAAATCCGTGTTGATTTTCGTATGGACGAATAATAAATTCGAATCCTTAATATCTACACAACAAAAAGTCCTTGATAAATCAAGAATTTTTTGTGTTTTGCATTACATAAACAACCACATATAACTGATTGGGACCATAAATATGTTTAATAGCATTACTATACCAATCTATCTTCTTAAGTATTCTAATTGGATACAACATGCAGTAATTTTTTGGTAGATCTGGTAATTTCTGACTTATCTCATGTTGAAAAAATGAAATAACAATTATGGAATGTATATCAAATAGTTATATAGAGTTTAAATAATTTAAATACACATTAAAAATGATGATGAAATTACTATAATTGATACATTTATTTCTATTACCCAGATCATAAAACAACTAAGCAGACTTGTGTATTCTAATATACTAGAGCATTCAGGTATTGTATCATTGACATGAATACCAGCTTCAAACAGCCTAAATTTTAATAACCAACAAGCTCTTTATTACTAAATTTTTTAATGTTTTTCCAGCCTTCAATGCCAGATAAAACAACAACGACTGTTAAAAAAATGAGTCACATACTTTTTATTAATGTGAGAACAGGTATCTTCAAGGCCACTGAGGTGATTGAAAAAATAACATGGTTATAGCATTTAAAAGGCTAAATTTGATCATAAATCCATTATTCAGATCAAGTAAAAGGTATGATTTTGCCCTGATGCATTGTGTTAAATAGATAGTAACTATCTTTTAATAACATTTTTTATTATATACAATAGAAGATAAATTTTTATATTAAATAATTGGAAGTATCAGTAATGAGAACAACAAAAGAACGTATATTGCACGCCATTGCATTTGAAGTTATAGGGTTAGTGTTAATTATTGGTATTTTAAGTCAGTTAGGTTTTGCAATAGGGCATGTTGGTGCATTGGGTATCTTCTTCTCAATTGTTGCAACAGGTTGGAATTATATTTATAACATTGGTTTTGATCATGTACTTATGCTTCGTTATCATTCCATCTACAAAAACCCAGTTACACGAGTGTTGCATGCTATTGGATTTGAATTGGGATTACTAGTTATTACTCTTCCATGTATTGCTTGGTTTATGGATATTAGTTTATGGTCAGCGTTTTTGCTTGATATTGGACTGGTGATTTTTTATCTATTCTATGCTTATATTTACAATTTAGCTTATGATAAGCTTTTCCCAGTAGTGAAAACTAAATCAAAACAATAAACAGTAATTTCAATAAATTAAAGACATAAGTGAGAAGAATCGAGATACTTCTGAAATTACTAACCTATCCTCCTAAAACCTCTTTTGACCAAATGCTTTTTTTCTCCATATTCTTTATTCTTCATCCACATATACCAACCCTAAGCTGTGGATAACATTTGAACTAAACACCCAAGTCATGCTCTTGATTATTTTACTATAACAACAAATCGCAAGGACTTGTGTATAATTAACTTAGAAGCTATTTACACTGATATCGATGATTTTTTTCATAAATTCTTATCTGAGTGGGAAGCATAATCAATTGAGATAGGAGCAAAAAAAACTCATTCAATAATGTCTACCAGAGTATATGACATCGTTATTACCTTTAATTAGTCAAATCATAAAAATTTCAAGAACTTCTATCTTAGGTTAGTTCATCAATACTGGAAAACATACTTTCCAATATTGATATGCAAAACTGAATCATTACTGTGAAGATAGACGATTTTTCACCAGTAACATCATAGAAGAAAATGCCATCAAGGTCGCTAACATAACAAACAATAACATTAGCTTGTTATCAATCATTTATATAAGCCTGAAATCACCAGTCAGTAGTATCAACTATAAATTTTCAAAAGAAGCTTATATTTATAACACATTGACATAAATCTGCTTAATATAGGTTTTTGATTTAGGCATAGCTTTCATATATTATAAATATACTAAATGCTCCCTCTAGCAGGAGGGAGCATTTTTTTTTATTCTTAAAAGAATCATTTCTGTTCTAAAAATACATATTAGTTTTCTCTATACAGGTTTTATGCTTTATAAGCTAAGGAATTTTTATGATCTGTCTATTAAAATATTATTCTATTATAATATTTCTTTTTTTACCATCATGTGTAAAAAATACACAAAATATTCAAATGGATAGCGGGGCTATAGAAACATTTGGCTCAGAAGTAAAACATATTAACAACGGTATCTTTATTCCAGATGGAAAAGGAGATTTTATTTGGAGTCCAGGCACAAATCTACAAAAACCTAATGAAGCAGTAATACAAGCACAAGAGCTACGACTAAAGGTAAAAGAGTTAGCAGCACAGCTGCTTGAAACAAGAAACAATGATGCTCTGGTAGGCCTTGTGGCATTACCAACATCTTTTGTTAATGTTAACAATTTTTCAGAATCAAGTTCCTTAGGAAGATATATGTCTGAAGCAATGATATATGAATTTAATCAACGTGGATTTCCTATCAAAGAATATAGAATGGATAAGAAAATTCATATAGATGATGAAGCAAAAGGAGAGTTTGCTTTAAAAAGAAGACTCCCACCTCTTTCTGTAAACCAAAAATGGGCTGCAATTCTTATAGGAACATATTTAAAAGAAAATAATACTATTTTTATTAATGTTCGTTTAGTTAGGGCAGGTGATGGTATTATTTTACGTACAGCACAAACAGTTCTTTCAGTAAATAGCTTAATTAATCAAATGACCAAAGAACCTATATTGCCTCCAAAGCCACCATTATCCTCTGGAACAATAAGAATTAATACACAAAAAAATGATTCTTCATCACTTAACTATACACAAGAAAAAACAATTACTCCTCAAAAACCTATAGTAGCACAACCATTACCTTTATACAAAAAACCTCAAGAAACACATACAGCACCAAAACCTGGATTTGCTAAAAATCTTTAACGAGGGATACATGTTACAAAGATTTATTGCAATATATCTTTTATTATTAGTATTTGGGTGTGCAAAGGTCATTCCTATTACAGAATCATCTGAAACACTATCTAATTGGCATAAGGCTAGAGAGTATCAAAGCCAAGAACGGTATGAACTTGCTCAACAATATTACTTGCTTGCACTAGCAAGCTCTAGAGATCCACAATCACAACAAGCTTTAAAGAGAGAAATTAAAGTTATAGAAAGAATGATTCAAACTATGCGTTAAAATATCTATATAAAGGAAGGGCTATATGCCATATTTTATTCTAATTCTTTTAAACACTCTCTTTTTAGCTCCTTTTAATACCTTTGCTTCAGAAGGGGTTATACCAAAAGCTGCAACAACATTATCAGAAGATATACATACGCAACTTCTTCAACATATAGGTGGTAGTGTGGGATATAGGCATCCCAAAATCTCTATTATTTTGACAACACCAGTATTACTTGATGACCTAACAAAAACAAATACATTAGCAAAACAGTTGGCTGAAGAACTTATGTATCATTTTGTTAAACTTGGCTATCGTGTACAAGAAGTTCGGAAGGGTGAAGAAATTATTATAAATCCCAAAACAGGTGAACGTATCCTTACACGTAATCAAACACAGTTATCGAAAAAAGCAGTGACATCAGAAGCTATATTAGCAGGAACATACACTATTACCAATGAAAGTATTAGATTTAATATACAATTACTTCATACACCTACAAATGATGTTTTAGCAATGTCATCTACTTCTATACCAATAACAAAAGAAATATTTCCTCTCCTAAAATCTTCTGAAGAAAGTGGTCCACCTAAACCAAGTGTACAAACAAAATTCCATTAATCTACTAAATTAATACATTAAGTACGATATTTCTATATCAATTATGTACTCTTTAGCATGCTAAACACTAATTTTCACTTACATTATCAAATCTAATAACAATCTTTTTCATATTTTGTACTAATGAAATAAAACTCCAGATGCTCACCATTCTATAATTATCTTTAATACTATTTGTAGATATCCAAACTATATTAGTTATAAAACTACCAACTCTTTTATATACAATTTTATAGCATCTAAAAAAAGTATCTTTTTTAATCAATACCTTCTCTTAATATATTATTTATGTAAAATAATGATCTGCAAAATAAAAAATATGTTAATATTTAGGATAAGTAATTATAATCTACATATTATAAAACTATTGTTTTACCTTTTTCATTTATTTTTTTAGAAAAAACAAAATATTAACATAAAAAAATATGTAAATATTCAGAGTTTTTCTAAAAAAATAAAAATAATATATAGATAAAAAAACTATCAACTATATAATGAAGTTATATCTAGAATACTTTTTACTTTCTACTGCCTAAAATCTATTAAATATGTATTTTGTTTAAAAAATTATTAAAAAATGTAGGATAAATATACTAAATTACTAATATTCATTTTATATCTATTTAACTTTGAATAATATTCTATTTTTACTACTTGTCTGTTAAAATGACTTTTTAAGTTTATGATGCACTTTTTGACATTTTACCATAAGCAGATGTTGCTTGGCGTGGACCTGTGTTTAATGTCTTTGCAGATTCATTTAATTCAGGCTGCTGTTGCTGAGGGTGAGGGGTGGTTAGTGTCTGATTCTTAACTATAGTCGTTGATTGATTATTATTTTGTTGAGTATATGCAGATTTGGCCATAGCTTTACTTGTGCCTGTAGGATGTTGTGTCTTAGGTATAGCAACAGCTGCACCACTACTCTGCTGTGCAACTGAAAGTTTAGATGCTATTTGGTTTGCAGCAGCTTGTGCTTCTGGTGTATTTAATATTTCTGCATATGCAGATCTTAATCCAGATAACACATCTATAACACTATCGATTTGTTTAATATCCATTTTCAAATTTGCCTGAAGAAGACGAGTAGAGCACAGAACATAAAGATTATGAAGATTTTCTGAAATTTCTCCACCAGCATTCATATTTAAAGATGAGTCTAGTTCATTGATAATATCAAGTGCTTTAGAAATAAGTGTTCCTTTACCTGCAATATCTTTTTGTTCAATTTTTTCTTTTGCTTGTATAAGAAACTTTATTGCACCATCATATAAAAGTATAAGAACTTCACCTTGTCCTGTGGTATTAAATTGAGTTTGTACATAAGCCTGTGCACCTGTTTGCATGACATCTTCTCCTTATATCACAAGAATCACACTAACCAAGCTGACCTAAACTTGCAGCATTAGCACCCATCATTTGATCATATTTTGCTAATACACCATCAAGCCTTGAAAAACGTAAACGCATCATACGCTCCCAACGTGTAATACGTTCTGTTTCTCTTTCAAGTTTTGTCTCAATATTTCTCATAACTTCCTTATAACTATCTTGCATGATAATTAAAGGACCTGTATTCTCTTTTAATGGGTCAAGTTGTGTCTCAGCCTTCAAAGATTCTTGTAACTCACCAATTTTACCCTGTTGAACTCTTACAGTGCTTTCGACTGATTTTCCTGGTGTCATGTCTTTAATAGTAATACTAAGACCTGTAGCAGGACCACTTGATACAGTATAAATATTTTTAGCTGAATCTGCTAATGTAGCTTTCACACCTCCTATAAAGACATCCCCCATAGTTCCATCTGGATTCACAGTATATTGAACATCATATGTACCAGGCTTTGTAGTTCCAGGAAGATGCGTCTCGTATGAAAAGGCTACTGAGTCTGAAACTCCAGAGCTACCTGCTAAAATATCTGCTACAGATTGAGGATCCTTTTCAAGAGCTTCATCAAGAGTTGTAAATGGTGAATTAGCTCCAATAGTTTCCCTATCTAATATTTTAAGCTTACCAAAAGTTTCACTACCTTCTTCTGCATCTATAACAATGCCTATTGAAGCAAGAGAAGAAAATATATCTCCAGGACCACCTGCTGTTTGTGGTGGTGAAAAGCCTACACCATTAGAAGAAAGTATGCTTTTAAAGCGTGAAGAAAACATTTGTAAACCAGAACTACCTGCAAATGGACCAGCATTAACATCAACAGGACTTGCTAAGTAGGATGGTAGTTGATTACTTAATTCTTCCTCTTCCTCAGTTTTATCTGTTGAAACAGAGGTTAATTCTTGTATTTTACCAAGGACGCTATTGATTGATTCTACAGCTTTTTCTATTTCTTCCTTTGACTCTTTTGTTGAGGTATTAACAGTAATTTGTGTTTTTCCAGTATCTGTTAAATTAATTTCAAGACCTTCAATAACTTCTGTTAATTTATTTGATGAAGATGTAAACTCTTGATCCCAATCATTCACTGAAAAAATTGCATCTTGAGCATCCCTTTTATTCCAGCCAGCTTCTCCACTTGAAGTAAAAGCACCAAGATCAGTTGGGCTATTTGTAACAGTTACTACTTCACCTGATACAGAACCTTCTAACTGCAAAGAAACATCTGTACCATCTTTTACAAAGCTAGCTTTAAAACCTGTAGTCTCTGAATTACTATTAATAGCTTGCTCTAAATCTTTTGCTGTAGAACCTGGGGGAATATCAAAGGTAATATCTTTTCCATTATAGTTAACAGAGAACTGTTGGACGGTTCCTGTAGTATTAATAATAGTATCTGGACCATTAGCTAAAGGACCACTTGTGGCAGCAGCAGGACTAAAGCTTGGCAGAGTAGTAGCACTAGAAATATTCAATGTAGCCTCTGCACCAGTTTCATTACCCTCAAGGCTAAACATATAACCATCACCTGTCTTTACAAGACTAGCCTTAACGCCAGGATTGCTAGAATCTTTATTTATGAGTGTAGTGAGATATTCAAGATCTGCATTAGGTGGAACTTCAACCTCATATTTTTGCCCTTTATATTCATAAGCAAATACAGCAGTAGCAGAACCAGGGTTGATATTTTTTGTTTTAGAATCAAATACAGTATTGTTAGAGAGTACTGAGTTTGTAGCAAGTTGTTTGACATCAATAGAGTAGGTTCCATCAGGAACATCTGCAGATGCAACAACACTAGCAACACTACTATTTGAAAGAGAAGCTGTTTTCTTTAAAATTGAAGATATAGAATTAAACTTACTTAGTGTTTTTTCTGCTTCTTTTACTGTATCTATAAGTCCTTCAAATGCTTTATATTTTTTAGTCCATCCAGCATGAGAACTTTCAAGACGTTTTTTAGGTATTTCTTCAATTTTCTTGAGTTGCTCAATCATTGATTGAAAATCTGTACCATTTCCTATACCAGAAAAGGAAATGCCCCCAGATAGATAGTCTGCCATAAATTTGTCCTTATAAGAAAATTTTACCTATTGTATAATAATTAATAAAAATACAGCAAATATGATGCCAATACCCAACCTTTTTTCTTATCGACAAAACTCCATAAAAAATTAGATATAAATGTATATAGTTATAAAAATATGTAATAACTGAATAATGTATAGTTATGTTTTGTTATAAAATTTTTTAGCTATTCAATAACTAAAAAAATATACATAAATATATTTAACATACTTTAAACATTGTAATAAAAAATCTAGTTTTATTTTATAATATAAATAGTGAATATATTTTATAAAACTTATAACTCTAAGGTTTCCAGGTAAAAAACTCTTACCATTACTTTTATATTAAAATTTGTATTTATAGCACATTATTATTTATAATAACTTTAATTACTCATGATAGAGTAGTCTTGACAGTAGTATTATAATATATTTAGATATAACGTAGTTTTTAAACAAAAAAGTAGGTGCGTAGCTCAGTTGGCAGAGCACTTCCTTGACATGGAAGGGGTCAGCAGTTCAAGTCTGCTCGTGCCTACCATAATAACCAAATAAAACAGCATTATTAATTTTTATTCATATAAATTATTTAACTATATAGGTGAACAATGCAGGTTCATATTAATGAAACACCTGTTGATATTTCTGAAAAACTATCCTGTTTTGATGTATTAAAACAAGTATTTGGTAAAAAAGCTGATCAGTTTATTGCATGTAAAGTTAACAATACAGAGCTACTTGATCTATCCATGACTCTGCCTATAAATACTAAAAAAATTACACCTATAACTCTAGATATGCCTGAAGGTCTTAAAATTCTTCGACATTCTTCTGCTCATATCATGGCTGCAGCAGTAAAAAATCTTTTCCCCCATGTTTATATAGCCATTGGTCCAGCTATTGAACATGGGTTTTATTATGATTTTGATACAAATAGCCCTTTTTCTCCTGAAAATTTCCCTACTATAGAAAAAGAAATGCAAAAAATTATTAATAAAAATCTAAAATTTGAACGTATCAAGCTACATAAGTCAAAAGCATTGGAACTTTTTATACACTCACATGAAAAATACAAAGTAGAAATTCTTGAGAATATACCTGATGATGAAGTAACACTTTATAAACTAGAAGACTTTATTGATCTTTGTAAAGGTCCACATATACCTCATACAAATTTTGTAAAAGCTTTTCATTTACTCTCTGTAGCTGGAGCATACTGGAAAGGTAATGAAAAAAATAAAATGCTTTCTCGCATTTATGGAACAGCATTTCCAGATAAAAAAAGTTTAAACCAATATCTAAAACAACTTGAAGAAGCAAAAAAAAGAGATCATCGTAAACTTGGAAAAGACTTAAATCTTTTTGAGTTCCATGAAGATGTTGCTCCAGGAATGGTCTATTGGCAACCAAAGGGTATGCTTCTTCGCACTATCCTTGAAGACTTTTTAAAAAAAGAACACCTTAAACGAGGCTATCAACTTGTTCAAGGACCACAACTCTTAAAACAAAAACTATGGGAAAAATCTGGACATTATGATAATTATCAAGAAAATATGTACTTTGTTGATATTGAACATGAAAAATATGGTATAAAACCTATGAATTGCGTCTCACATATGCTCATATATAACTCTCATCATAGGAGTTATCGTGAGCTGCCTCAACGTTACTTTGAACTTGGTGTAGTTCATAGGCATGAAAAATCTGGTGTTTTACATGGATTATTAAGAGTTCGCCAGTTTACTCAAGATGATGCACATATAATCTGTTCTCCTGAGCAATTAGAAGAAGAAATCACCTATGTTATAGCTTTTGTAAATGATATTATGTCATTATTTAATTTTACATATAGAGTTGTTATTTCTACCAAGCCTGAAAAGGCAATTGGATCAGAAGAGGCATGGGAGCTTGCTACAGCAGCACTATTTAATGCTGTTCAACATATAGGACTTCCTTATTCCATAAATCATGGTGATGGAGCTTTTTATGGTCCAAAAATTGATATTAAACTTACTGATGCTATAGGCCGAGAATGGCAACTTTCTACTATTCAATGTGATTTCACACTACCAGCACGTTTTGAACTTCAGTATACAGCTTCTGATGGACAAAACCACCAACCAGTTATGATACATAGAGCTATATTAGGTTCATTAGAACGCTTTATAGGTATACTTATAGAACATTATATGGGCTGTTTTCCTACATGGCTTACCCCTATTCAAGCAAAAATTTTAACCATTACTGATGCACAAAATACTTTTGCTGAAGAAGCTTACAAAGAACTAAAACAAAAAAATATTCGTGTAGAATTAGATACACGTAGTGAAAAACTAGGATTCAAGATTCGTGAAGCACAGCTTGAAAAAATTCCATATATTCTTGTTATTGGAAATAAAGAAGTAGATCAAAAAAGTGTAAATACACGCTTGCATACTGGAGAAAATATTGGTATTCAGTCGCTATCTGAATGTATTGAGTACATTCAAAATGACTGTGATCAACCATTCAAAGCTGGAGGGATGAATTATCGCTTCTCTTACTACTAAACCACGCCGTGATGTTCCTCAAGATGGTGTGCGTCGTAATGAACAAATTTTTGCCAGAGAAATCCGAGTTATTGGCCCAGATAGTGAGCAGTTAGGTATTTTAGATAGAAATGCAGCCATTTCTTTAGCTAAAGAACATGGCCTTGATC
Organism: uncultured Lawsonia sp.; assembly: GCA_964369665.1. Classification (GTDB taxonomy): domain Bacteria; phylum Desulfobacterota; class Desulfovibrionia; order Desulfovibrionales; family Desulfovibrionaceae; genus Bilophila. The sequence goes on from CAYJFS010000001.1 coordinate 189,160, forward strand.
TTGTAGAGGTTGCTGCTACTGCAGATCCTCCTGTATGTCGTATTATGGATTATGGTAAATTCAAATACGAGACACAAAAAAAGAAACAAGAAGCTAAAAAACGCCAAGTAGTCGTACAAATAAAAGAAATCAAAATCCGCCCTAAAACAGATGAACATGATTTTGAAACAAAAATACGACATATTAGACGTTTTCTTGAAGATGGTGATAGAGTAAAAGTTACGGTATTTTTTCGTGGGAGAGAAATTGTCCATAAAGATCGTGGTATTACTATGCTTGATCGTGTAGTACTTGAAACCAAAGATATTGGTAAAATAGAACAAGAAGCTAAGGTTGAAGGCCGTACTTTACAAATGTTACTTATGCCTTTACCTAAAAAGAATACAAATTTATAAAAAGAGTAGACATATATATAAAACTCTTTTTAAGATATATTAGGAAAATTTATGCCAAAGCTCAAAACAAAACGTGCAGCTGTTAAACGCTTTTCTACAACAGGCAGTGGAAAATTTAAACGACGTAGACAAAACCTACGACATATTCTTACAAAAAAAAATGCTAAACGTAAAATGCGTTTAGGACAAACTGCTATAGTAGATAATACAAATGTTAAAGCTATCCAGCGCATGATGCCCTATAGTAGCTAAACCCTAATATAATCATATAACTTTTTATTTATTAAAACTAACTAATATAAGGATACTGTCATGCGTGTAAAAAGAGGTCTTGCTGCTCATCGTAGACATAAAAAATATTTAAAATTAGCAAAAGGTTTTCGTGGTGGCCGTAGCCGACTATACCGTACTGCTCGTGAAGCAGTTGAACGTTCACTTGTCTATGCATATACAGGAAGAAAGCAGCGTAAACGTGAATTTAGAAAATTATGGATTTTACGGATCAATGCTGCTGCACGTGAACATGGGCTATCATATTCTAAAATGATATTTGGCTTATCGCAAGCTGGTATTGAATTAAATAGAAAAATACTTGCTGACCTTGCAGTCAAACAAAAGAGTGACTTTGCATCTGTTGTTGAAATTGCAAAAGCTCATATCACTGCACAAAACTAGATATTTATGAATGATTAGGTGCATAGGATATATAATACACCAAACATATCATAAAAGATCAAACACATGAACTTATTTAAAAAACTTGAAAACCTGACTCCTGAACTACAAAAAGCTCTGGATCAGGCTTCTTCATTACATATTCTAGAAGAACTAAGAGTAGCCTTCTTAGGTCGTAAAGGTCGTATTGCACAAATTATGGCAAAAATACCTGAGCTAAGTGCTACTGAAAAACCAAAAGTTGGCCAGTTAGCAAATATAATAAAAAATCAACTTACAAAACATATAGAAGAACATAAAAATATTCTTGAAAAACAAAGTGAACTGCAATTATTACATGCTTTTGATGCAGGACTTCCAGGAAAACTTCCATGGTGTGGTTCATTACATCCTATTACTAAAACCCTTGAGCAAATATGCTCAATATTTACAACGCTTGGATACACAATAGTTACAGGCCCAGAAATTGAAACAGAATATTACAACTTTGAAGCATTGAATCTTCCTGCAGATCATCCTGCACGAGATATGCAAGATACATTTTACCTTAATAAATCTATTGTACTCAGAACACATACATCTCCTATACAAATTCGCACTATGCTAAAAAAGCAACCCCCCCTTGCTATCATTGCACCAGGATGTGTATACCGTCGAGACTCCGATAACACTCATACTCCAATGTTTCATCAGGTTGAAGGCCTTTTTGTTAATAAAAATGTTTCTATGGTTAACTTACGTGGAACACTTACAGCCTTTTTACAATCAATGTTTGGAGCTGACATAAAAACACGGTTTCGTCCAAGCTTTTTCCCATTTACAGAACCTAGTGCAGAAATGGATATTTCTTGTACATATTGTAACAATACAAAACACAAAAAAAACACTACATGTAGAATTTGTAAGGGGAGTGGTTGGCTTGAAGTCCTTGGTTGTGGTATGGTGCATCCAGAAGTATTTAAAGCTGTACATTATGATTCTGACATCTACACAGGTTTTGCCTTTGGTATTGGTGTTGAACGTATTGCTATGTTAAAATATTGCATTGAAGATATTCGTATATTTTTTGAAAATGATATACGTTTATTAAAACAATTTACTTAAGTAAAAGCAAAAATAAGTTACTTCTTAAAAGGTTAAAATATATGCTTTTAAGTCTTGAATGGCTCCATGAGTTTGTTCCTTATGATGGAACACTACAAGAGCTTGGAGATTGTCTTACAATGCTTGGTTTTGAGCTTGAAGATTTATTATTTCCATATGACACACTTAAAAATGTTGTTATAGGACATGTTATTGCATGTAAAAAACACCCTGAAGCTGATAATCTTTCAATATGTGATGTGGATATAGGAGCTCAAGAAACTTTATCTATTATTTGTGGAGCATCTAACATATCTTTAAACCAAAAAGTACCTGTTGCCTGTATTAACACAACATTACCTAATGGTTTAACAATAAAAAAAACAAAAATTCGAGGTATTGAATCCTTTGGAATGATTTGCTCTGAAGAAGAACTTGGTTTTGGTAAAGGTGCTCCAGGTATTATGGTATTACCAGAACATACACATATTGGTATACCTTTTACAGATGCTGTTCCTCTAGATAAAGAAATACTTAAAGTTAGTGTTACCCCTAATAGGGGAGACTGTTTATCTGTTCTTGGCCTTGCAAGAGAAATAGCTGTTGCATTTCACTTACCTCTTACTCACCCAAAAACAGTAATAGTTCAAAACCCAACTACTGAAGCCTCTAAAAATTGGACAATACATATTGATCCAAACTCAAACTGTTCTCTATATCAACTCTGTAGCATTAGAAATGTATCTGTATCATTTTCTCCATTACATATCAGACAGAGGTTGCATGCTGTAGATATACAGCCAATCTCTAATATTGTTGATATTACAAATTATATACTTATGGAGCTTGGTCAACCACTACATGCCTATGATCAAGATACTCTTATAGGAAAAAATATACATATTAAATTAGCTGAAGAAAAAAAAAGTATCCATACACTTGATGGAAAACACTATGATCTTAAACCATCTGATATCATTATTTGTGATGAAACAAAACCCATTGCGCTAGCAGGAATTATGGGATGTAAGCAAACAGAGGTTACTGAACAAACAAAAAATATTTTGCTAGAATCTGCTATTTTCCAACCTAAAACAATTCGAAAAACTACAAGAAACCTTAATATAACAAGTGAATCTGCATATAGGTTTGAACGAGGTGTTGATCATGGAAATGCTGGCTATGCATTAAACCAAGCAATACAACATATTCTTTCTATTGCTGGAGGAAAAGTAACAACAGATATTTGTTCTTATGAACCAAAACCATACAAACAACCTAATATTCAACTTTCTTTAGATAAAGCAACATCTTTATTAGGTATATCCATCCCTGATACTTTTTATTTTGATACCCTTACACACCTTGGATGTGATGTTACATTAGTAAAAAATACTACAACCCCAACATATGATGTTAAAGTACCAACATGGAGAAGAGACCTTACACAACAAGTTGATCTTATTGAAGAAATAATAAGATTTAAAGGGTTAGATACAATACATGAACAATTACCTATGATTTGCCATTCACTTGATGAATTTAATACAGTCGATTCATTATATAGCTTTAGTGCTAAAGTACGATCATGGGCTGCAAACATTGGACTTAATGAAACTAAACACTATAGCTTTATTTCTAGCAAAGAGCTTGATGTATATAACATGCCTTCTACTAATAAACTTATCATTACAAACCCTCTTACAGAAGAACAGGATATATTAAGGACATCTGTTATCCCTAGCTTACTACATAGTATACGCTATAATATAGCCCACGGTAATACAGGTATAAGAATATTTGAAGTTGCTAACACTTTTACTTTTGATGCTTCTTCAGAAACAACAGCAGCAGAATACATGCATCTAGGTATAGCTATGCATGGAGAGCTCTTTGATACAGGATGGCCACAACCAAGAGTCGATGTAACATATTTAGATATTTTAGGTATTGTTGAACATCTTATACACTTCTTAGGCCTTAAAAATCTTTCTACTGTAAAAACAGATCATTATGCCTTTCTTAATCCAGGTATTCTTCTTAATATCCATGGACATACAGTAGGTTATATAGGACATATCACAAAAAAAATTGCAACAACATGCCACACACACAAAGATATTTGGGTAGCTGAACTTTACATAGAAATGCTTAAACAACTCTATCAAGCAAGAGATATTTCTATTCAATCACCACCTATTTATCCAGCTTCATATCGAGACATTACTATTATTACAAAAATAGGGCTTTCTATATCTTCTATTCAACAATATCTTGAAGAACTTTCTATTGATTTTTTAGAACATATTGTATTATTAGATTTGTTTGAACCCAAAGATACAGATGAACGTCATAGTACATTTCGTTTGTACTTTCGACATCCAAAGCGTACACTTAAAGACAAGGATGTTGACATAGAATACCAAAAAATTGTTTCTGCACTCACTAATAACTTTAGTATACGGATATCACAATAATTATAAAAAAATAGCAGGTATACTTGTGAAGGAAAAGTTACATAAAATTGGTGATGTAGCACAAAAACTTAACCTAAAAAGTTATGTATTAAGATATTGGGAAACAGAATTCCCTCAACTTCATCCTAAACGTACACCAAAAGGTCAACGTCTTTACTCTGAAAAAACAATAGAACTTCTTTCAAAAATTCAATACTTACTTCATGAACAAGGCCTAACCATAGAAGGTGCACGCAAAATTTTATCTGGAGACTCAGAGCTCACAGCCCTAAAAAATGCTGAACTTACAAACCCAGCTATGAACAATACTGTAAAAAAACAACATGTTGAAAAAAATACACTTGATAAACTACTTAGTTCTGTCCAAAAAGAACTTTTTTCTTTAAAAGACCTTTTACAGACTTATCCTAAGCCAAAAACTTAATAAATATTTATAGATTGCTAAAAAAGAGCTATCATAATGATTCTTTCACCATCACTCCTATCTGCCTCCATTGGTAATCTTGAAGCTGAACTACATGCTTTAGAAACTGCAGGTCTTCAGTGGGTACATTGGGATGTTATGGATGGACACTTTGTACCTAATATTACTTTTGGACAACATGTCATTTGCCAACTGCGCTCTAAAACATCATTATTTTTTGATGTACATCTCATGATCACAGAACCTGAACGTTACCTTAAAGATTTTCATGAAGCTGGTGCAGATATGTTAGTCATTCATGCAGAAGCATCTATCCATTTACAAAGTACAGTTAGTACAATTCGCAAACTTGGAATGAAAGCAGGTATTGCACTAAACCCTGCTACACCTTTATCAGTATTAGAATATATTCTTCATGATGTAGATATGGTACTACTTATGAGTGTAAACCCTGGATTTAGTGGTCAAACTTTTATTGAATCTACTTATGAAAAAATACATAAACTTAGAACAATGATTAACCACAGACAGTCTTCTACACTCATACAGATTGATGGTGGTGTAACTCTGGTAAATGCAAAAAAACTTTTACAAGCTGGTGCTGATGTTTTAGTTTCTGGATCTGCATTTTTTAAAGAAGCTTCATATAGTAGTACTTTATCTGCTTTCATGTCTCTTAACCAATTGAAATCCACATCATCTTGAATTTTATGGAGAATTATTTGTGCCATCCCGTAAAAAACGAGCAAATGCTCTACGTGTACTAGCTATTGATGCAATAGAACATGCAAAGTCTGGACATCCAGGAGCCCCAATGGGTATGGCTGACATGGCTGAAGCACTCTGGCTTGGTGCTTTAAAACATAACCCTAATAACCCACACTGGGTTAACAGAGACAGATTTATCCTCTCTAATGGCCATGCTTCTATGTTATTATATGGATTACTTCATCTTAGTGGATATAACATTACAATAGATGATATAAAAATTTTTCGCCAACTTAATTCAAAAACACCAGGACATCCTGAGTTTGGACAAACTCCAGGTGTAGAAGTAACAACAGGACCATTAGGGCAGGGCTTTGCTACTGCTGTTGGTATGGCACTAGCAGAAAGATTGTTATCAGCCACATTTAATCGTGAGCATTTCCCTATCATAGATCATTATACATATGTATTTGTAGGAGATGGTTGCTTAATGGAAGGTATATCACACGAAGCCTGTTCATTAGCTGGAGCTCTAAAGTTAGGAAAACTTATTGTCTTTTATGATGATAATGGCATTTCTATTGATGGAAAAGTAGATAACTGGTTTATGGATAACACCGTTGGACGATTTGAAGCATGTGGATGGCATGTTATCTCCCATATAGATGGACATGATGGAGATAGTATAAATAAAGCTATTCTTACAGCACAAAATATTTCTGATAAACCTACACTTATATGTTGTAAGACTATTATAGGCTATGGATCACCAAATAAATCAAACAGTGCCTCCTGTCATGGATCACCACTTGGTCCAACAGAGAGTGCTCTAACTCGTTCAGCTTTAGGTTTTACTACAAATATATTTGAAATACCAAAAGATATACAAACCGACTGGGACTGTAAAGAAAAGGGTGCCCATTTAGAAAAAGAATGGAATGAACTTTTTACAGTATATGCTCATACATATCCAGACCTAGCAACTGAATTTAAACGAAGGATACATAACTCATTACCAGACTGCTTAAATACTATATGTACACAATACATTCAAAAAATAAATACTGAACAACCTCAATTAGCAACTCGTGTAGCATCAAAAGAAACCATTAATGTTCTAAGCACATATTTACCTGAACTTTTTGGTGGCTCAGCAGATCTCTCTGAATCAGTTGGTACATTATATGAACATGCAATACCTATTCATAGCAAAAATTGGAAAGGAAATTATCTTTCATATGGTGTTCGTGAATTTCTTATGGGTGCTATGATGAATGGATTATCTTTACATGGAGGCTTTATTCCATATGGAGGCACTTTTTTAGTTTTTTCAGACTATGCACGAAATGCTATTCGTCTTTCAGCACTTATGAAACAACATGTTATTTGGGTATTATCCCATGACTCTATAGCACTTGGTGAGGATGGCCCTACGCATCAACCAGTTGAACATATAGAGAGCTTGCGCCTCATTCCTAATCTCATGGTATGGAGACCTTGTGATGCTGTTGAAACAGCCACTGCATGGAAATCTGCTATTACAACAAATATGCCATCTTGTATTATATTAACAAGGCAACCTGTTCCATGCCAACCTCGAACACCTACACAAATAGATCAAATTGAACAGGGTGGTTATATTATTTATGATAGTGAAAGTGAACCAGACATTATCCTTATAGCTACAGGTTCTGAGGTTGATCTTGCTATCCGTTCTGCTAAAAAGCTACATAACTATAATATACGTGTTGTCTCTTTACCATGCACATTGCTATTCGATAAACAACCTGATACCTATAAAGAAAATATTTTACCTAACAATATAACAAAACGTATTGCTATTGAAGCAGGTTCTACCAATGGATGGTGGAAATATGTTGGTCTTGATGGCATTGTTATAGGTATGAATAATTTTGGAGAATCAGCACCAGGCGACGTTCTTCTACAACATTTTGGCTTCACAGAAGACCATCTTATAAAAACTATAAAAGATCTTTTAGATTAACTTAAGACTCTACAATAAAAACTTCATGCATATCAATATAGTAACCCTATTTCCAGAATGGTTTACTTCTCCTTTAAACACATCATTACTAGGAAAATCAATACATTCTAATCTGATCCATATAGATTTAGTAAACCCACGTAGTTTTACTTTAGACCAACACAAAACCACTGATGACCGTCCATATGGAGGTGGTCCAGGTATGGTTATGATGTTAGAGCCAATAGTAAATGTGTTATATACTATTGTGCAACAATCTCAAGGTCTAGGACGCATACTCCTTCTTTCTGCTTCAGGAAAACCTTTCAATCAAAGATATGCTCATGAACTTGCTCAAGAAAAAACCCTAACACTTATCTGTGGACGATATGAAGGTATTGATGCCAGGCTAGAAGAACTTTTTACTATTGAACCAGTTTGCGTTGGTGATGTTGTAGTTAATGGTGGTGAAGCAGCTGCAATGATGCTTGTTGAGTCAACTACACGCCTTTTACCTGGCTTTATGGGCAAAAAAACTTCTTTAGATGAAGAAAGCTTTTCTAATGGACTTTTAGAATATCCTCACTATACCCGACCAGATATTTTTAAAGATAAACCAGTTCCACCAGTATTATTTAGCGGTAACCATAAAAAAATAGCTTCCTGGAGACATGAACAATCTTTAAAAAAAACATTTCTTACTCGTCCTGAATTACTCAACGATGCCTATCTATCTAAAAACGATATGAGTTTTCTCCATACAAATATTCATGAACTTAAACAACAAAAACTCGGAAAAAACCTTCATTGTGCACTTATACATTACCCTGTTCTACTTAAAGATAAAACTATTGGAGCAACATCTTTGACAAACCTAGATGTCCATGATATTGCTCGAATAGCTAAAACGTATAGTTTAGGAAGCTTCACGCTTGTAACACCTATTCAAGATCAACAACGTATTATAAATACAATCGTTCATCATTGGACAGATGGCTCTGGAGGCCAATCTAATCCTGATAGGGCAGAAGCATTTAAACTTGTATACACAGTATCAACACTCCAAGAGTTAGTTGAAACTATTAAAACAGATACAGGAAAAATTCCAAAACTTATTGGTACAACAGCCTGTAAGTATGGTGTATATACACCTAATGAAGTAAAAATGTTACTATTTAAAGAGCCAACTATTCTTTTATTTGGAACAGGTCATGGCTTAGCTCCAGAAATACTGAAAAAATGTGATAATGTTTTACGACCACTACGATGGTTAGAAAACTATAACCATCTTTCAGTTCGAAGTGCTGTTGCTATAACTATTGATAGAATTTTAGGTGATATAAACTAAATATATATTCATTCTAAGGGGAACTACATGAATATTTTTAATATAATTGAGCATGAGCAAATGCGCTTAGACCTTCCTGATTTTAAATCAGGAGATACAATAAAAGTCCATTTTCGTATAGTTGAAGGTGAAAAAGAACGTATTCAGATTTTTCAAGGAAATGTAATTCGTATACATCGTGGAACAACAAATGCTACAATTACTGTGCGTAAAATCTCAGATGGTGTTGGTGTTGAAAGAATTATCCCCTTACACTCTCCACTTATTGAGCGTATCGAAGTTGTAAGTGAAGGTAAGGTTCGAAGAAGCCGTTTATACTACCTTCGTAAACTCAAAGGTAAAGCAGCTAGAATTAAACCTAAAAAAAATTATTAATTTTTTATCTGTATTATTCATAAAAGCCAAATAGTTCAATGAATCTTTTATAAACTTACTATTATAGTTCTTTTTTATATTTTAATGAACACTAAAAAAAAGCTTTCTTATCAAAATCTAAACCTTTTCCAGCAAAACAAAACTGAATATTTAAAATCTCTAGAAATAACACCTAACTATATCGCAGGCATTGATGAAGCAGGGCGGGGCTGCCTTGCTGGACCTGTTGTAGCAGCAGCAGTTATTTTACCCAAAAAATATATACTTACTGGATTAGCAGACTCTAAAATACTTTCAACTACACGACGCAATGGTCTTGCTGCAGAAATTGGTAGTGTTGCTCTTGGTTGGGGTCTAGGTGTCATTTGGCCAAAAGAAATTGATACAATAAATATATTACAAGCAACACTTAAGGCAATGGTACATGCTGTAAGTGTTTTAAAAGAACGTCCTAGAATATTACTTATTGATGGCAATCAGAAAATTCCAAATCATATGTTCCATATGTTTAAGTGGGATAAACCACCACACCAACAAACTATTGTTGCTGGCGATGCAAAAATCCCTGTTATTTCAGCCGCATCTATCATTGCTAAAACATTCCGAGATATGCTTATGGGTAAACTTGATAAAAGATATCCTAAGTATGGTTTTGCAAAACATAAAGGCTATGGCTCAAAAGAACACCGTGAAAAACTACAAAAATTAGGACCTTCTCCTATTCACCGTTTAACATTTCGTGGTGTACTCCCACAAAAACCACACATAAAAACAGGCTCTCTTATATGAAAGATAGCCATATAATAGGAAAAAAAGGTGAGCAAGCTGCTACACAATTTCTTCAAAAAAAAGGCATGCATATTATCAATAGAAATTGGAGAGCACGTCATCTTGAAATAGATATTATATGTAAAGACAAAAATACCTTAGTTTTTGTAGAAGTAAAAACTCGTAATAAAACAGGATGTACAAAACCATATGAAACATTAACGCTAAAAAAACGCTATCATATTATAAAAGCAGCTCAAAACTATCTCAGCCATAATAGATTGTGGCATCTACCTTGTCGATTTGATGTAATTTGTATTTTAACTAAAGGTCATTGTTTAGAATTGGAATATTACCCACATGTCTTTAAAATATCAGAAATTATGGATTATAGCTATACCTCTTGGCAACCCTGGTGACTTATCTCCACGAGCAAAAACTATTCTAGAACAAGTAGATATTGTTCTTGCTGAAGATACTCGACGTGCTGGTCTTATATGCCAACAATGTGGCATCAAAGCTAAACAATTTATAAGTCTTTACGACCAAAATGAAGAAACAAAAATATATTCTATACTATCGTTATTAAAAGAAGGAAAAATATGTGCTCTTATTTCTGATGCAGGTATGCCTACTATAAGTGACCCTGGTTACTTACTCATACGTGCCTGTAAAAATGCATCTATTCCCATATCTGTTATTCCTGGACCATCTGCCCCCATTACTGCAATTGCTGGAAGTGCCATTGCACCTCAACCATTTGTCTTTTTTGGTTTTCTTCCACGAGGAGAGCAAGAACAAAAAAAACTTTTTACTCCATTTATCTCACTTCCCTATACAATAGTTTTTTTTGAACGTAAGGATCGCCTTGTAAAGACACTCAGTGTAGCTTATGCTATACTTGGATCACGAGAAGTATGTATAGCGCGAGAAATGACAAAAACACATGAAGAATATATTTCTTTACGTTTAGAAAATACTCATTCAATAAAAACAATGCTTGGAGAAATAACTATTGTTATTGGACCTCCAGAACTACAAACAAAAACAGAAAAATCTGTTGTATTAATGCATATTGATAAAGAAATAAAAACAGGTGGAACCCAAAAGGATATAGCTAAACGTGTCCAAAAACATGTATTAGGTTGGACAACAAAAAAGCTTTATACTCTGATTACAGAAAGGAGATAATTATACAATGTGTGCTAAAAAAAAGAATAGTCACCTTGTATTTGAAAATAGAAAAGCTCGACATTATTACAGTCTCCTTGAATTTATTGAATCAGGGATTATCCTTACAGGACCTGAAGTAAAAAGTTTACGCCTAGGGCATGCAAGTTTTCATGATAGTTATGTTGATTTTAAACAAAAAGAAGGATTCCTAGTAGGCTTACATATATCACCCTACAATAATGCAGGTTATGTAGTACAAAATCCAGATAGACATCGAAAGCTGCTTCTTCACCGAAGAGAACTCAATATCCTTATATCAAAAGTAGAACAAAAAGGTCTTACAGTTATACCTTTAAAGTTATACTTTAAAAATGGAAAAGTTAAAGTTGAACTTGCAGTTGCTAAAGGACGTAAGCTCTATGATCACCGCAATGAACTGAAAAAAAGAGCAGAATCTATGGATTTAAGACGTGAGCTAGCTGCACGCCAACTATAAAAATTATGGAGTTTTTATGAGTAATGAACCAGAAAAAATTATATACTCTATGATTCATGTTTCAAAAAATCATGGTCAAAAAGAAATATTAAAAGATATCTCTCTTTCTTATTTTTATGGAGCCAAAATTGGCGTACTTGGATTAAATGGATCAGGTAAATCATCGCTTCTAAAAATCTTAGCTGGTGTAGATCAAGCATTTGAAGGTCAAACAGTACTTTCACCAGGATATACTATAGGTTATCTTGAACAAGAACCACTTATTGATGAACAGCGAACTGTCCGTGAAGTTGTTGAAGAAGGTGTACAAGAACTTGTGGATCTTATAAAAGAATTTGAATCTATTAATGCCCAATTTGCTGAACCCATGGAACAAGAAGCTATGGATGCTCTTATTGAACGTCAAGGTCAAGTACAAGAGCTTATGGATGCTAAAGGTGTTTGGGATCTTGACTCAAAACTAGAAATGGCTATGGATGCTCTACGTTGCCCCATAGGTGATACTCCTGTTTCTATTCTCTCTGGTGGTGAACGTCGTCGTGTTGCTTTATGCAGACTGCTCCTTCAACAACCAGATATCCTTTTACTTGATGAGCCTACAAATCACCTTGATGCAGAATCTGTTGCTTGGCTTGAAAGATTTTTACAAAACTTTCCAGGGACTGTTATTGCAGTCACACATGATCGCTACTTTCTGGATAATGTTGCTGGTTGGATTCTTGAACTTGATCGTGGAAAAGGTATTCCATGGAAGGGGAATTATTCTTCATGGCTTGAACAAAAAGAAAAACGATTAGCCCAAGAAACAAAAACAGAAAAAGAACGTCAAAAAACATTAGAACGTGAGCTTGAATGGATCAAGATGTCTCCTAAAGGAAGACAAGCAAAAGGTAAAGCTCGTATTAATGCATATGAAGCTATGGTAAATCATGAAAGTGAAAAACGTGCTCCAGATTTAGAAATTTATATTCCACCAGGACCTCGTTTAGGTAAGACAGTTATTGAAGCAAAAAATATCAGTAAAAGTCTTGGTGATAAACTTCTTATAGATAAAGCAAGTTTTATTATTCCTGCTGGAGCTATTGTTGGAATTGTAGGACCAAATGGTGCTGGAAAGACAACACTTTTTAAAATGATTACAGATATTGAACAACCTGATAATGGTGAACTTAAAATAGGTGATACCGTAGCACTAAGTTACATTGACCAAAATCGTGAATCACTGACTCCAGGAAAAACAGTCTATGAAGTCATTAGTGATGGTTATGATACTATTAAGCTTGGTAATCGTGAAATAAACTCACGTGCTTATTGTTCTAGGTTCAACATACTGGGTGCCGAACAACAAAAAAAAGTTGATATTCTTTCAGGTGGTGAAAGAAACCGTGTACATTTAGCAAAAATGCTAAAATCTGGTGCAAACGTTATTTTACTTGATGAGCCAACAAATGACTTAGACGTAAACACAATGCGTGCTCTTGAGGATGGACTAGATAATTTCGCAGGCTGTGTGTTAGTCATCAGCCATGATCGTTGGTTTCTTAATCGTATTTCCACACATATATTAGCATTTGAAGGTGACTCTACTGTTGTATATTTTGATGGAAACTATAATGAGTATGAAGAAGATAGAAAAAAACGTCTTGGAAAAATTGCAGAACAACCATCTAGGATAAAATTCAGAAAACTTACACGATAAGCATTATTCTTCCTTAAAATGTAATTTCTTTTTTTAGCAAACTAGTGAGGCTATATATTTCATGAGTTTTATATGGATAAAAATTTTCCAATAATTACTTATACTCACAGATAGTCATCAAAAATGCATTAAACATCCATTTTTTCTTCTACTATATCCAAAAAAACAGTAGAAAACCCATCATGTATAGAAATGCTTTCTAAAATAGGTGCTATCATACGTGAAAGAATACCTTTAGAGCCAATTTCTAACCATTCTTGTATACCATTTTTCCATTGATGAATAACTGTTTCTAACCAGTATACTGGAGAAGTCATCTGTTTAATCATACAATTATATATTTGATCTTTTGTAGTACATTCTAAAGCATTAGTATTGCTATAAAAAGGATATCTAGGTGTTAACCATGTTTTTTTTGCTAAGTATTTTGAAAATGTTTCTGCAACACCTTCCATGAAAGGGCTATGAAATGCACCACTAACAGGTAATGGAATAACACGACCCTTTTTTTCCTTAACAAACCTTCCTGCTTCTGAAAGAGCAGAGTGGTCACCACTAATAACAAACTGTGATGGTGTATTGTAATTTGCAATAACAATAAGGTTTCCAAAGTTATACTGTACTTCTTTTACAATAGATTCAACATCTTTTTGATTCAGACGAAGTATAGCAGCCATACTACCTTGCTGATCTGCTTCATCCATTAAAACACCACGAATACTTGTGAGCTCAATGGCATCTTCTGGCGATAATACCTTAGCTGCTACCAAAGCACTAAATTCACCTAAACTATGTCCAGCAACACATTGTGGTGTTACCTTTTTAGAAAAATATTGCCAAAGTGTTATATTTGCCACAGTTAATGCTGGCTGCAGGTATTTAGTATTTGACATCATCTCAGTATCTTTACTTTCCCAATAAACTGCTCGTAATGGTAGCCCACTTATACTTTCTGCCTTTTCCCATAACATCATAAATTCTTTAGAACTTTCTGCTACTTTACGACCCATATTGTGTTCTTGAGAACCTTGACCTGGAAATATTAATGCTGTGCTCATAGATGCCTTTTTATTATTAAATAGTGTTTTTACAGACCACTCAATCATAATCTATAGAGCTAATTTTCATAAGTTTGTCCAGATTATGATTTGATTTTATATATCGAACTGTACCTGTTTTACTTCTAATTGCTATAGAATGTGTTGTAGCACCATGACCATAAAACTGGACACCTTGTAAAAAGGATCCCCCTGAAATGCCTGTTGCTGCAAAAAAAACATCTTCTGTATTTATAAGCTTATTTACATTAAAAGTCTCTGAAAGATTTATACCTGCATCTTTTATAGCATTTTTCTCATTTTCAGATTGTGGATCAAGCCTTGCTAAGATTTCTCCACCAATACCTTTAATAGCACATGCAGATAAAACACCCTCTGGAGTTCCCCCAGTACCCATCATAATATCAACATCAGAGTGTGGATCAACAGCCATAAGTGCACCTGCAACATCACCATCTGTATGCAATTGTATACGAGCACCTACAGCACGTATATCTTCTATTAGCTTTTTATGACGTGGTTTATCTAGGACAAATACTGTAAGATCATTAACATCTTTTCCTAGAGCAAAAGCAGTCTTTTCAAGATTAGTTTTTACTGGAGCATCTAGATCAATAACATTTTTTGCTTCTGAACCAACAACAAGTTTTTGCATATAATAGCTTGGACCAGGATCATACATACTACCTGCTTTTGCAGCACCAATAACAGCAATCGCATTTGGCCTTCCATAAGCAAGAAGATTTGTACCTTCAACAGGATCTACAGCTATATCTAAAGAATAGCCACACCCACTACCAACTTTTTCACCACTATATAACATTGGTGCAATATCTTTTTCACCTTCTCCAATAATAACAGTTCCAATTATAGGTATACTTTTAAAAGAAAGACGCATAGCTGTGACTGCTGCATTATCTCCAGCATTTTTATTTCCTTTTCCAAGCCATCTTGCAGCAGAGATTGCTGCAGCTTCTGTTACCCGGATAAGATCAAAAGCAATATTCCTTTCAGGTGACTCTACAGATGACATAAACCTTAATCTCCATTAATTTCATAACATATTCAATTATCAATAATATATTATTAAATAAATACATAATAGAAAACTGCTATTCAAGAAAAAGTTTATACTAGAACTTAATTTAATACCAATATTACAAAAAATCTTTAAAAAATTAGCATCAAAATCTAAAAAGATACATAATAAAGATAAATCACTATATTAAATTAATTCTATACTTTACATTAATTAACTAAAAAGCTACTAGTACTCCTTTATTAAACATGAGGAAAAAATATACAATGAGTGCTGAACAGTACTTACAAAAAATTTTAAATACTGCTTTAGAAAAATCTGGTTATAGTTGGCATACAAAAGCTCTTATAGAACCACCACGTGAAGCAATCCATGGCGATTTAGCAACAAACATTGCCCTTGTTCTTGCAAAAGAAATTGGTATCCCTTCACACAACTTAGCTTCACAACTAGCTGCAATAATAAAAGAAAAAAACGATCCAAACATTGCCTCTATATCTGTTGCAGGTCCAGGATTTATAAATATTACTTTTTCTAAAACTTTCTGGCAAAAAATAATCCTTGATGTTGAAAAACAAGGTGATAATTATGGATCTAACATGATTGGGCATAATCAAAAAGTCCATATAGAATATGTTTCTGCCAATCCAACAGGTCCTTTACATATTGGGCATGGAAGAGGAGCTGCTATAGGGGATTCTCTTGCACGTATCCTTAGATATTCAGGATATTCTGTAACAACAGAATACTATATCAATGATGCTGGACGTCAAATGCACCTTCTTGGTCTTTCTATATGGCTTCGTGTACAAGAACTTTCAGGTATTAATGTTTTATGGCCAGAAGAATACTATAAAGGCCAATACATTATTGATATAGCTAAAGATTTTATACATCAAAAACCACAAATATCCTCATTAACTGAAGAGGAGGGTATTTATCTTTGCTATACTTTTGGTATGAATATTATTCTCCATAACATTAAAAAAGATCTTGAACTTTTCCGGGTTGAACACCAAGTATGGTATTCAGAACAAACACTTATGGAAAACAATAGTGTAGAAAAAACCTTTACAGAACTTAAAAATAAAAATCTTATTTTTGAACAAAATGGTGCATTATGGTTCAAATCAACACAGTTTGGTGATGACAAAGATAGAGTATTACGTAAATCTGATGACTCATTAACATACTTTGCTTCAGATATTGCTTATCATCATGAAAAATATACTCGAGGTTTTGATATAATTATTGATGTTCTTGGCGCAGACCATCATGGCTACTTCCCACGTATTAGAGCAGCTATAGAAGCATTTAATCACAAAAAAGAATCTTTCAAAGTTGTATTTATACAACTAGTAAAATTATTAGAAAATGGTATTCAAATAGCAATGTCAACACGTACTGGACAATTTGAGACTCTACATGATCTTATTAATGATGTAGGGGTGGATGCTGCTCGATTTATATTTCTTTCACGTAAAAGTGATAGTCAACTTGATTTTGATCTTGAGCTTGTAAAACAACGTACTATGGATAACCCTGTATATTATGTCCAATATGCTTATGCTCGTGTTTGCTCTATTATTAAAAAAGCAAAAGAACTCAATTATACACTTCCTAACAATACACAAGCTTATCAAATACAATCTTTAGATCTACCTGAAGAACTTCGTTTATTACGACTAATAGATCGATTCAAAAGAGTTATATGTGATGCAACACAACATCTTGCACCACACTATATTTCACACTATCTTAAAGAAATTTCATGTGAAGTACATAGCTATTACGCCAACCATCCTATACTACAAACAAATGATACAACTCTAATCACAGCTCGACTTATATTATTACGTACAATACAATATGTTATCAAAAATGCTCTTGAACTACTTGGTATTAGTGCACCAGAAAGTATGTAAATATGCCATATTCTTCAATAAGAAAAAAAACAATTCTACCCAAAAAAACTCAAACAAAAAACAAAAAAAAACGTTTTTCTTTTTCTGTTAGCTTTCCAGGTTTATGTATAAGTGTTATTATTGCTGTTCTAACCTTATCTTGGAGTTTTATATTTGGGGTCATTATTGGTAGAGGTTATAATCCTGAGCAAAAACTATCAACCCTTACACAGCTATTACCTGAATCAACGATCACTCAAAACGACCCAAAAATACAACAAGTATTAAAGCCTGAAGATTTAAATTTTATGACTGCTTTAAAACAGGACTATAAACCAACTTTAGATAAACATAATCAACAAGACAATAAAATAGCAAGTACATCTATATCTCTTGAAAATCAGCCAGAAAAAAATAAAGATATAGAACAAACAAATAAAGAAAAAAGTGAAAAAATACAAACTCTTATAGCACAAGATAAAAAAGAAAAAACAACCATACAAAAAAATACTATGATTTATGACTTTATATTCCAAGTAGCATCTTTTAAAAAAGAAGAGCAAGCAAACTCACTTCGTGAAAAACTTGAAGAAAAAGGTATTAGGACACAGTTAACTGTAAAAAATATAAAAAATATACCATGTTGGTATCATGTTCGTGTGCTCTTACGTGGTCTTGAAACTGATGCAGATAGTATAAAAGCTATCTTTACTCACTTAAAACTTTCTGATGCTCGGTGTATATCAAAAGAGCCTACAGGAAAACACAGGTAATCTGGAGTATATATGCTTAAAGCACCATTACTGATATTTACTATCCCAGGACAAATAACAATCAACTTTATTCTTAAACTTGGTAGTATATTCTTATTTCTAATAGATGGATTGCATTATATATTTATTACACCTAAATTTTTTCAAAAAATATTTCAGCAAACATACACTATTGGAAGTAAATCTTTACTTATCATTGTACTTATAAGCCTCTTTACTGGTATGGTTCTTGGGCTCCAAGGATACTATTTACTTATAAAATTTGGCTCTGTTGGCTTCTTGGGCTCAGCTGTTTCATTAACCTTAATTCGTGAGTTAGGTCCTGTGCTCACAGCCATTATGGTTATTGGTAGGGCAGGTTCAGCAATGGCAGCTGAAATAGGTGTTATGCGTATAACGGATCAAATTGATGCTCTTGATGTTATGGATATCCCAAGTATTGGATACCTTGTTTCACCTAGGATTGTTGCTTCCATACTATCTTTTCCTCTTCTTACAGCCATTTTTGATGTAGTAGGTATTTTAGGAGGCTATCTTACAGGTGTATGTCTTCTTGATGTTAACGAAGGTGCTTACTTCTCAAGTATCGAGTCAAGTGTAGTGCTTTCTGACATAAATGAAGGCATCATTAAAGCTCTTGTTTTTTCCATTCTAGTATCATTAATATGTTGTTATCAAGGATACAATGTACACTTACGTAATGATGGAAAAGGTCCAGAGGCTGTTGCTAATGCAACAACATCAGCAGTAGTCATTTCGTGTGTTTTGATACTTATTGCTGACTATGTAATCACATCTGCAATGTTACGTTGAGGTATGCATCATATGCAAAATACATCTTTAGCTTGGGATATCAAACTAGAAAATGCTTCCTTAGGATATAACAATAAAATAATATTACACAATATTACTACTGTAATACCTAATGGAAAAATTACTTGTGTTTTAGGTGAATCAGGTAGTGGTAAGTCTACTTTACTTCGTCATATTATAGGTCTTTCTAAACCTATATCTGGAAAAATTCTTTATGGTGGGCAAAACTTATTTTCATTGCCAACAAAGCAATTTAGACGTATAAGAAGACGTTTTGGTGTTTTATTTCAAGATGGTGCTCTGTTAGGATCATTAACACTTGGAGAAAATGTAGGTTTACCTCTTTATGAAAACACAAAACTGAATCATAAAATAATACAAAAAACTGTAGAGCAAACACTACAGCTTGTAGGTCTTAAAACTTTTATGAACTTTTATCCGGCTGAACTATCAGGAGGTATGAAAAAACGTGGTGGCATTGCAAGAGCAATTATTACAGAGCCACCCATACTCTTTTGTGATGAACCTACATCTGGACTTGATCCTATTAATGCAGCACAGATGGATCAACTTCTTTTAAATATGAAAAAACAATATCCCAGCATGACCTTAGTTATTGTTAGCCATGATTTAGCAAGTGTAGCAACTATTGCAGATCATGTATTATTTATTAAAGATGGTGGAATAATTTTTTCTGGATCATATCCAG
Source organism: uncultured Lawsonia sp. (assembly GCA_964369665.1). Taxonomy (GTDB): domain Bacteria; phylum Desulfobacterota; class Desulfovibrionia; order Desulfovibrionales; family Desulfovibrionaceae; genus Bilophila. The sequence continues at coordinate 209,061 of CAYJFS010000001.1, forward strand.
AATTGAAAGCTTCTACCAATACATACTTAAATGATTTTATAAACCGTAAGCCTAAAGAAGAGCATAGTAATTATGGTATCAAGTTACAAATAAATCCATCGGTGCGTAATGCTCTAGACACTTGGCTTAAAGGGTAAAAGGATATAGATATGGCACTATCAAAAGAAGCTGCAGTTGGTTTTTTTGTTATGATAGGTTTTATATGTTTAGCATATCTAACAATTAAACTTGGAAAAATGGAACTTTTTAACTCTAATGGCTATACTGTCTTTGCTATATTTAGCTCTGTTTCTGGTTTAAAAACAGGTGCTGAGATAGATATTGCTGGCGTGAAAGTTGGACGTGTAAAATCTATACGTCTTGATAAAAAACTCCCACAAGCTATTGTGGAGTTACAACTTAATAACGATATACAGCTTACTGACGATTCTATAGCCTCTGTTAAAACTAGTGGCTTAATTGGTGATAAGTACATCAGCATTGATCCAGGAGGTGGAAAACCTTTAGCCAGTGGTGGTGAGATAACAGATACGGAGTCGGCTATAGACATAGAATCTCTTATTAGTAAATACATATTTGGGAAGGTTTAAATTTATGTTAAGGCAAAAAAATATTATATATATTTTTATTACTAGCTGTATTATAACTATTCTTTTTTTTAAAACACAAGCAATGGCGAATTCACCTTCACCAACACAATCCATTAAAATTTCTGTTGATGATGTTATTATGCTATTAAAAACTCCAGAGTATAAAAATACAGCAACACGCCTTAGTATAAGAAACAAAATTGAGGCTGAAGTTCGAAAAATATTTGATTTTAACGAATTCTCACCACGAACACTAGGAAAAAACTGGCCATCGTTTACAGATGAACAAAAGAAACAATTCAATGATGCCTTTTCTAATTTACTTCTTGCTACTTACCTAGATAAAGTAGATGGATACCATGGAGAAAAAATAAGCTATAATGGTGAAAATATTTCTAATAATGGCGATCGTGCAGAAGTAAAAACAATGTTAAACTTAACTGATGGTAGAACTATACCCATTATATATAGAATGATGTCAAAAAATAACTCTTGGTTTGTATATGATGTTATTATTGAAAATATCAGTTTGATTAAAAATTACCGTTCCCAATTCCAAGACCTTCTTATAAAAGGAAGCCCAGAAGCACTTATTAAACGAGTTCAGGAAAGAGCTGTAGAACTAAGAAATTCTTCTTTGAATAACACTTCTCAATAAATTATGATTGGTAAAATGAAGACAAAACAGCTTAAAGCCATATCTGTGCTATTATCCATAATAGCTTTATATATAACAATCATTGGCTGTAAGTCACAAAACAAACATAACCATCCTATACAAGTTCAAACAGCTACACAGGCTACTACTATAAAAAATAAAAACATAGAAGCATATAATGATAATAATCATACTTTTGATCACTATGATGATTATGATGAAGAATGTGATATCCCTATCAGTGATCCATTAGAAAAATGGAATCGCATTTGGTTTCACTTTAACGATTTTCTATATATGCGCATAGCTAAACCTGTTTATACTGGCTATAAAGCAATAACTCCTAAAGCCTTAAGGATAGGAGTAAACAACTTTTTTAATAACATTCAAACACCTATTAGAGTCATTAATAGTCTTTTACAAGGAAAAGCTGGACAAGCATGGGTTGAATTTGGAAGATTTATCATAAATTCCACTGTAGGCCTTGGTGGCTTTATAAATGTCGCCAAAAAAGATAAACCACGTATCCCTGTAGATATACAAACAGCTGACTTTGGTCACACACTTTCCATTTGGGGATTTGGAGAAGGTTTTTTCATCATCTGGCCAGTTCTTGGACCAAGTACTGTTCGAGATACATTTGGAATGGCTGGAGACATAGCTATGGGCCCATTTTTCTGGTTAGTAGAGCCTATTGGTATTGTTCCAACTCTAGATAGTGCATCAAGCAGTATTGCCTTTATATCTAAAGAATATGGAATTACAGGAGACCTATATCTTAATTTTAACGATTTAGATAGTGTCCTTATACCTTATGAGAGTATTACAAAAAGTGCTATTGAACCTTATATTGCTCTTCGAGATGCTTATGTTAAATTCAGAAGAGATAAAAAGAAAATATGTAAAATTCAACCATAAAAAATTAATCTATAAATATTAAATAATAAGGTAATTATAACTGCTGTACTGGAGTAAGCACATAAGGAAATGATGTAAAAATATTACTAATAACAAGACGCCATCTATACCTTTTAGCTTTTTCTTTTGGACAATATACAAAAAAATACTCAGCACTATCCTTATTAGGTGAATAAAGAGTTCTTTCTGGAATAATTTTGCTTACTTCTCTTGGAATAAATGGACAATCTTCACAAATATTTTCTATATTTAACTCATTATCCAGATCATTTTCTACATATTTCATAGGCTGAAGTTCAATAGAAAAAGAACGTATATTTTTTACTGCACCAACTATTGTAGCTGAAATATAAATACATTGACTTTCTGTTGTATGAGCTACAACGTCCTTCCAATAGAATATACTTTTTTGATCTTGTGGTATTGGTTTACTTTCTTTCCCACAAGCAAACAAACTACATAATAATATTATACATAAATAATATTTATGCATTAACACTTGTTCCCCAAAGTTCTTTCCACTTTGTCACAAAACTAAGAGCTTCTAACGGCGTTAATTCTTCAGGGTTCAACCCTGTAAGTATCTCAACTATCGGATGCTCTTCCTTTATGTTTTCTACTAAAAATTCTTCTTCTTTGTTTGATTCTTCTTTTAATAATGTCAACATTGTTTGTGAGAAATATGGAATTGAAGGCTGACTCTGTGTTTGTTCTAACTGTTTCAACACTGCTTTAGCTCTTTGTATAACAGGCTGTGGGACACCTGCAATCTTAGCAACTTCAATACCATAGCTTTTATCTGCAGGACCAGGAATAAGCTTACGTAAGAATACAAGCTCATTATTCCAATGCTGAATAGCAACAGTCATTGTATATACTTTTGGTAATTTTGTATCAAGACTTGAAAGTTCATGATAGTGTGTTGCAAACAATGTTTTAACACCCATAGCACCTTTATTTATTAAATCTTCTGCAACAGCCCAAGCAAGAGCTAATCCATCAAAAGTACTAGTGCCTCTACCTATTTCATCAAGAATAACAAGACTTTTTTGTGTTGCTAGCCTGAGAATTCTTGCTGTTTCGACCATCTCAATCATAAATGTACTTTGACCTTGAGCAAGGTTATCTGAAGCACCTACACGAGAAAAAATTCTATCACAAATACTAATATGTGCTTTAGTTGCTGGAACATACAAACCCATTTGAGCCAGTAAACAAATAATTGCTGTTTGACGTAATATTGTAGATTTTCCAGCCATATTAGGACCTGTAATCAAAATCATTCTCTTTGTTTCATCTATTACAATGTCGTTTGGAACAAAAACGGATCTCCCTAAAATATGTTCTATAACTGGATGACGCCCTTCATGAATATGAATACTATCAAAATTATCAACAACTGGCTTACACCAGTCATATAATAGTGCTACATCTGCAGATGATTGCCAAAAATCAAGTTGTGCAATAAGTTGAGCTACTAGCAATATTCGTGGACGTATTTTAACAAGATTTTCCCTTAATTCTTGAAATAACTTATATTCTAAAGTATTCCTCTTTTCTGTAGCAGAAAAAAGCCGTTCTTCTAAATCCTTAAGTTCTTCTGTGGTAAAACGTTCAGCATTAGCTAGTGTTTGTCGACGAATAAAGTGTGATGGTGCATGTACAGATCTAGTAAGTTCAAAATAATAACCAAAAACTCGATTAAAACCTATTTTAAGTTTTGGTATATTATGTATTGTTTGCTCTCTCTTAAGTAACTCCTGAAGTTTTGACTCTCCATGTTCAATAAGATCCAAAAGACTATCAAGCTCTGTATTAAATCCTAATTTAAATATTCCTCCTTCTGCAGTGGTATTTGGAGGATTTTCATCAAGAGCCTTACTAAGAGTTTCTGCATAATCAAAAAAATTATCCCATGTCTGTATAAGTTCTCTTAGCATTTGAGGGATATGTTCCAAACAAGTATCAATTTCAGTTGGGTACACATTATTATATGTAATATTTGTTAAAATTTGTTGTATTTCAGGTAAAATAATAAAGGTATTCTTAAGAGCTAATAAATCTTTTGGTGATGCTCTATTAAAAGCAATACGTGTTGATAATCGCTCTAAATCATATACACACTTTAACAAAGGTTTCAATTTCTGTATTATATCTTTATTTTGAACAAACCATTCTACAGCATTCTGATTTTCTACAATAAGGGCCTGTTCTTTCCAAGGCTGATGGAGCCTTTCTTCAAGAAGTCTTCCACCCATAGGAGTTACAGTATGATCTAGAGTATGTATAACTGTTCCTACACCCTTTTTGCCATCAAGCCTTCTAAAAAGTTCAAGATTTTCCTCTGTAATCTCATCGATAATAAGATATTTTCCTATATTTAATGGCTTAAAAGGCATTAAATGTTTTGCATCTTGCATTTGTGTTTGTTCAAGATAAGCAAGAAGGGCTCCACAAGATTGAACAACAACATTCTGTTTCTCAAGACCTATGGAATGAATATCTATAATCTCTTGTGCTTGAATAAGTCTTTGTTGTGCTCTAGAATATTCAAAGTAATTCTGAAATGGTAATGGAACAAAGTGTATTTCCAATAATTTTATAGTGTCAGGAATACTCTGTTTATCAGGATACAGTAACTCTTTTGGATATATTTTCTGCACCCATTGCCAAAGTTCAGCAGTATTTTTTACCTGAATACCAGTCCAAAAACCTGTAGATACATCTACCCAACAAAATGATCCTAAAGATTTATGTTCATCCCAATATATTGCACCTAAATAGGTATGTGTTTTAGGTTCAAGACCTATATCTTCTGTAGAGGTTGCTGAAGTAAATACACGTGTAACCTTTCTTTGTACAAGCCCTTTTGTTTGCCTAGAATCCTCTAGTTGTTCACATAGAGCTACCTTATACCCTTTTTTCGTAAGTTGGTGTATATAATTTTCAGCAGAATGCCATGGAACCCCACACATAGGAATAGGGTTTTCAACACGAGTATTTCTTGCTGTTAGCGTTATTTGTAATTCTTTAGCAGCAATTTCAGCATCTTCAAAAAAGAGCTCATAAAAGTCACCCATTCTATAAAAAAGAAGTATATCAGAATAATTGCTTTTAATGCTTAAATACTGCTCAAGCATTGGTGTAGTATAAGAATTTTGTTCTTTCATAAATAAAATATATATCACATAAGCATTGCATAAATAAACATAAAAAACAATCAATATAAAAGACAAGTATAAAGATAGTTGGCGTATTTTAGACTAGCTTTCTAAAAAAGAATCCGAAACAGAGTGTTCTTTTGCTTGTTCTAAATAACTATTTTTTTCTTTGTTTAACTTTTCAATAGTATGTTCAAGTGTTTTAATGCGTATTGTCGAAACAGCAAGACGTGTAGAAAGTTGAATCCTATCCCATATAAGAAAAAATAGTGTAACTATACCACCTAATAGGAAACATACAAGAAGAAGAACATAAATGCTTACAGGCTTAGATATCAGTGGTTGAAAAATAAAAAGATCAAAAGTTAGAGGCGTACTCTGTGAAAGAGATGCTTGGTTCTGTACAAAGAAAAGCATAACAAGGAAAAAAACTATTATTGTTAAAAAAATTTTAACATAACGCATAATAACTCCTCTTTTACACACCTTAAATTATAATTATACAAACATATTAAATAACATCAAAGTGTGGTTTAAGCTTTGTATATGTAGACATAATATGTTCAGAAATAACACGTGTTTCACTAACAGCAGCCATAAAGGATACATCACCACTCCATCGAGGAACCACATGAAAATGTATATGCCCTAAAATACCAGACCCAGCAACTTCTCCAAGATTTAAACCAACATTGATACCTTGAGGAGATAGTGCTTTTCTAATTATCTGTATAGATTGTTGCAATAATTTCATAATTTCAACAGATTCTTCATCCATAAGCATTGTTATATCACCTATATGCTTTAATGGTATAACCATAATGTGACCATTATTATAAGGAAATTTATTCATAATAACAAAAGCTGATTTGCCCCAATACAAAATAAGCCTTTGCTCATCATATATAGGATTCTTATCAGGAAAACAAAATACACAATTTTTAGGCTTATTAGATCCAATATAATCTGCCCGCCATGGAGCCCATAAAGTTTGCTGCATAACTATCCTCAGCTAAATAACAATAAACTATCCTATAATTTAGAATCCATCAAGTTTTAACCAAATAATACTAATAGCTATTTAAATTTTAATAATGTTTTATTAAATATACATAGATTGAATATAGGCAAGTTGTTCTTTTCTACTCTGAATATTTCCATCAATTTTTTGTTTAAAAACATCCTGAAGAATCCGACTATATTGTGGTCCAGGTAAAAATCCCATTAATTTTAAATCATAACCAGTTATATCAAGCTTTATAAATCGCCATACATGGATAAACTGTTGAATAACATTACATATTTTTTTATTATGAGTACAAGATGCAATATAGAACAAAGACTCTAAAGGAAATGATTTGAATAGTGTATATAAACTACTATTTTTAAGTTTCTTATCCCCTTTAGATTGATAAAAAATCAAATTTAACTTCTTAAGTAGCTCTTGAGACTTTAGTTTCAATCCTAGTAACGTTTCTTGAAAACCTAACGATAAACCAATGTTCTTAAATAGCCTCTTTGTTTCGGAATGAGTATATAGTCTAGATAAAACTAATAAATATATACTAGCAACACAAGGTAATCTTTCATTAAGATATAATGAATTATACCAATCTAAAATCTTCTGTGTTTGGTATAAAGCTTTTTTTCCTTTTAAGGTAAGTTTAAGTCTGCTATCTATTGAAGCTAATACATCCAAACTATCCATACGTAAAAGACAATTTAGTGGTGATACCTCTTTAAAAATTAATAAAAATTCATGTGCAAATCTTTTTCCAATAGTCTGTTTTATAACTCCTGCAGAAAGTGCTTCTTTTATTAATTCCTCATTATATTTACTTATCTGAAAGCAAAACCTTTGCTCAAAACGAACAGCACGAATTATCCTGGTAGGATCATTTATGAAACTTGATGTGTGTAAAACTTTAATAACTTTATTTTGTATATCTTGTTGAGCATTAAAGATGTCAAATAGTTTACTAAATGCTTTTTTATTAAGCTGGATGGCCATTGCATTAATAGTAAAGTCTCTCCGAAATAAATCATGTTCTATTGAGGTAGAGTAGTTAATAATTGGTAGTGCAGTAGGATATGAATAAAACTCTGAGCGTGCTGAAGCAATGTCTATACATAAATTTATTGCATTGTGTTTTGTATGATAAAAAATAACTGCAGTTAAAAATTTTGTATATGTATGCACATGAACACAAAGTTTTTCTGATAATTTTTGAGCAAAAAAATAACTATTATCTTCAACAACAATATCTATATCTATATTATTAGAAGGTATAGTGTTAAGAAAGATATCTCTAACAATACCACCTACTATATAAACATTAATGTTGAGCTCATCACCTAACTCCCCAATACCTAATAGCAGTTCATATACTTCCTGAGAAAGAGCTAACATCTTCTGCTTTAAAAAAGTAGTACTTAACTTATTCATAAAAGAACCATATTCACTATAATTATACATTAGCCATATTTTGAATAGGGTAGAGTTCTATATGTATTTTATACAGTAAAATTTTTATAAAAAAATAAATTACATAAAAATTTTTCTGAGATATTTATTTATGCCTTTGAGCGTGGATGAAATGCTTTATGTATATTTCGTAATCGTTCTGACTGCACATGTGTATAAAGCTCTGTAGCACTCATATCTGCATGTCCAAGTAATAACTGTACAGAACGTAAATCTGCTCCACCATCAAGAAGATGTGTAGCAAATGTATGTCGTAGTGTATGTGGTGATATTATTTTATTAATACCAGCAATAATTGCATATCGCTTTATTATTTTCCAAATAGCCTGTCTTGTTAACCTCTTTCCAGAACGATTTAAAAATACATAATGCTCAATAGGTTTAAAGCATAATCTAATATTCTGAAGATACTCTAAAATAAGTTTACTTGCTTCCATATGTAAAGGGATATAGCGCTCTTTACTACCTTTGCCAAAAACTTTTACAATGCCTTGATCCAAATCAAGATCTATGAGTTTTATACCAATAAGTTCAGATACTCGAATACCTGAAGCATACAAAAGCTCAAGTATAACTTTATCTCTATAACCAAGTTTTTGAGAAAGATCTGGTGCACCTAAAAGGTTTATAGTTTCACTATAAGAAAGTACAGAGGGTAGTAATGATGAAATCTTAGGTTTATCAACAAAAAGAGTAGGGTTTTCTGATAAAAAATTTTTTTCAATACACCAATTAAAAAAATTTCTTAATGAAGACAGACGCCTAGCTAAAGTTCGTGTAGAATCACCTCGCTGTCTTAAATATGTCATGAAAAATATGAACAATTCACTATTCATAGTTTGTAAAGTTTGTCCAAGCTCATCAATAAAAGACTCAAAAAGATTAACGTCCTGTTCATATGCTTGAACAGTATTATGGGAAAGGCCATGTTCTGTAATAAGCATATCAAGCCAATTATGGACATATTGTGAAAAAAAAACTTTGTTCATATAATTATCTAGTTATTTTTTAGAAATAGCTATATACATAAAAAATATATTCTCCATAAAAAACTAAAAAATTTATTTTTACATAAAAAAATATAAAAAATTTTTACTAAATATACTATTAAATTCTTTTTTAACAAACTTACTCTAATGTTAACAACTATGCATAATATATTTCAAAAAGTCTATATAAGCATTGGAACAAATATAGGTAACCTTACTAAAAACATTCATACTGCTATAAAATATATTGAAAGTATTGATAATGTCATACTAAATGCTTGTTCTCCTATCTATCATACAGAACCTCAAGGAAATGCTGAACTTTCATGGTTTCAAAACCAGGTTATTCGATTATCTGTAAAAAACATGACACCTATTCAACTTTTAGATATATTTTTAAACATTGAACATAAAATGGGTCGTATACACACATCTGTTCAAAAAAAAGAATATGAAGCAAGAATTATTGATCTAGATATATTATTGTTTGGTAAAGAAACTATGCATAATGACTATCTATCACTTCCACACCCCAAAATGTTGGAACGTGCCTTTGTGCTTGTGCCACTCAGTGATATTGAACCTACATTAGGTCTTCCAGGAGGTTTCACACCTCTAGAAGCTCTAAAAAAACTTACGTATAAGGTAGTTAATAAATTTATATATCAATGATTACAATAAAAGGAAAAGTTTTATGGTATGGAAGCTTCTCATTTTTGGTCTAATTGGCTATGCACTTTATCGTATGTTTACAAATGATCATAAAAAAAAATCAACAGATACCAAAAAACAACATGAACAAATGTTTGCTACAGGTGAAATGACAAAAGATCCTAATTGTGGAGCTTATGTTGAAACTGATAGCTCTATTTCTGTACGTGATGGAGAAACTATTTATCGTTTTTGTAGCTATGACTGTCGTGACTCTTTTCTAAAAAAGATAAATAAGCTTCCTGAAAAAACAGATGCACATTAAAACTATTTGAATAAACATATACTAAAAGATATCGATATTTAAATATAAATATTTTAGATAAAAATATCCTTTTATCTAAAATATTTATACTGTAAAAATTAAAGAATCTATTTATTGTCAATAACAAACTTTATAATAATAAAGTTAAGTATTCAAAATAACTATTTCCATATAACCATAGCTCAAACTCATTGCTTTGTATTACTATACTTATGGACACAACAAACTTTAAACTCAAAACACAATATGCACCCCAAGGAGATCAACCCAAAGCTATTCAACAACTTGTCTCAAATATCCAGCACAATATTAAACATCAGGTACTTTTAGGTGTTACAGGCTCAGGAAAAACCTTCACAATGGCAAATGTTATTGCTCAATGTAATCGACCGTCTCTTATCCTTGCACCTAACAAAACACTTGCAGCACAACTCTATAGTGAATTTAAAGAGTTATTTCCACATAATGCTGTTGAATATTTTGTAAGCTACTATGACTACTATCAACCAGAAGCATATGTTCCATCTTCTGATGTTTATATCGAAAAAGATTCATCCATTAATGATGATATAGATAAACTTCGTCATGCAGCAACACATGCTCTACTTACTAGACGTGATGTTATTATTATTGCCTCAGTTTCTTGTATTTATGGTTTAGGATCACCTGAGTATTATGCTAAACTTATTATTCCTGTAGAAGTAGGGCAGTATATCAGTATGCAGTCTATTGTAGAAAAACTTGTAGATGTTCAATATCGAAGAAATGATACTGATTTTCACCGTGGAACATTTCGTATCCGTGGAGATGTCTTAGAAGTCATCCCTGCCTATGAACATGAGAGGGCCTTACGTTTAGAATTTTTTGGAAATAAATTAGAAAAAATACATGAAATAGACCCTCTTACAGGAACAGTGCTTGGAGATATAACTAAAACAGTAATTTATCCAGCAAGCCACTATGTTTCTGATAAAGAAAACCTTTATCGAGCTATGATAGATATTCGGAAAGAGCTTCAAGAATCACTTGAATTTTTTCAGTCTAATCAAAAGCTTGTTGAAGCTCAACGGCTTGAACAAAGAACACAACTAGATTTAGAAATGATGCAAGAATTCGGTTATTGTAATGGTATTGAAAATTACTCACGCCATCTTGATGGCCGTAAGAAAGGTGATCCACCCTCCACACTTTTAGACTATTTTCCCAAAAATTTTCTATTATTCATTGATGAATCACATGTTGCTGTTCCACAAGTTAACGGTATGTTTAAAGGTGATCAATCAAGAAAACAAACACTTGTAGACTTTGGCTTTCGTCTTCCATCTGCCCTTGATAATAGACCTCTTGAATTTCATGAATTTCTTAGCCGTCTAAACCAAGTTATTTATGTTTCTGCAACACCTGGATCATGGGAACTCAAAACCTCTGAAGGTATTGTTACAGAACAAATTATTCGCCCTACAGGACTGGTTGATCCAGAAATATTTATACATCCAGTAAAAGGACAAATTGAAGATCTACTTGAAGAATGTTACAAGAAAGTTGTTTCTAATGAGAGAGTCCTTATAACAACACTCACTAAACGTATGTCTGAAGAACTAACAGAATATCTTAATAATATGGATATAAAAACACGATATCTCCATTCTGATATAGACACATTAGAACGTATGGCTATTATTTCATCTTTACGTTCAGGAGATTTTGATGTTCTTGTTGGTATAAATCTTCTTCGTGAAGGATTAGATATTCCTGAAGTCTCTCTAGTTGCTATTCTTGATGCGGATAAAGAAGGATTTTTGCGATCTACAGGCTCTCTTATTCAAACTTTTGGTAGAGCAGCTAGAAATGCATCAGGTAAGGTTATTCTTTACGCAGACACTATAACACGATCTATGCAAGCAGCTATAGATGAAACTGCTCGTAGAAGACTATTACAACAAAAATGGAATACACAACATAATATTACGCCAAAAACAGTACATAAAGCACTAATAACTCCTTTTGATTCTATCTATAAGAATACAGGCAAACCAAATAAAAAAACAAAAATATCCATACAAAATTTTGATACTGTCTCCACAGAAAAAATGTCTCAACAAGAAATAACTACTCATATCAAACAACTAGAAAAAGAAATGCAAAATGCTGCAAAAGAGCTTGCTTTTGAAAAAGCTGCTTTTTTACGAGATCATATTAAAGTATTACGTGAAAAACTTCTTATCATGAACTAAAATATACAGGATATTTTGTGAATCAGGAGCATACAAATAAAAAAATACCTCAAGAAGTAAGAAAAAAAGCTACAGAGCTTCAAAAATTCATTACATATCATAATTATCGTTACTATACACTTGATGATCCAGAAATAGCTGATCATATATATGATAGAGTATTTCAAGAATTACTTGAATTAGAACAAAAGTACCCTGGACTTAAAACAAAAAACTCACCAACACAAAATATAGGTAGTACAAATCTTAAAAAACTTGAAGAGGTGCCTCATCGTCAACGTATGTATAGCCTGGACAATGTCTTTTCTTATAATGATTGGAAAAATTTCCTTAAAAAACTAAATAATATCCTACCCAATAACATGCTTACCTTTTGGTGTGATGCTAAAATGGATGGTATTGCTATAGAACTTATTTATGAAAAAGGAACACTAGTCAATGCTCTTACTCGTGGCGATGGTGATACTGGTGAAGTAGTTATAGACACAATCCGTACAATAAAAAATATACCTCACACATTAAAAAACATAAAAAATTACCCAGAGCTTCTTGAGGTTCGTGGTGAAGTTGTTATTGCTCTTACTGACTTTGTACATATGAACCAACAACAAAAAAAATATAATGCAAAAATCTTTGCTAACCCTCGAAATGCTGCTGCAGGCTCAGTGAGACAATTGAATCCTGCCATCTCTGCTTCAAGACCATTGCAGTTTTTAGCATATGGAATAGGGGAGTTATGGCCAATATCACTTAAACCAACTCTATATAGTAACCTTATGGAACAACTTGCTATATATGGCTTTACAACACCACCTAATGGGTATATTTGTGATAGCCACACAGTTTATTCTGTTTACAACAAATTACAAGATGATCGAAATACTCTAGATTATGAAATTGATGGTCTAGTTATTAAGGTCAATGATATACAGCAACAAAATGTATTGGGTTATACAGCAAGAGCACCTCGCTTTGCTGTTGCCTGGAAATTTCCAGCACAACAAGCATCAACCCGTGTCATAGCCATCCATATACAAGTAGGGCGTACAGGTGTACTAACACCTGTAGCAGAACTTGAACCTGTTACTGTAGGTGGTGTAATAGTAAGTCGTGCAACCTTACATAATGAAGATGAAATTAAACACAAAGATATTCGTATTGGTGATACAGTTATTGTTCAACGTGCAGGTGATGTTATTCCAGAAATACTTAAATCTGAGCCAGATAAACGATTACCTAACAGCCAACCTTTTATATTTCCGCATATTTGCCCAGCATGCCAATCTCCAGCTCATAAAATTAATAATGAAACAGCATGGCGCTGTGTGAATATTGCTTGTCCAGAAAAACGCCTAAAAGCTATGCTCCATTTTGTTTCAAAAGCTGGCCTAAACATCGATGGTGTTGGGAAAAAATGGGTTGAACACCTTATTGCCTCTGGACGTATAAAAACACCTGTGGATCTTTTTACCCTTAAAGTACAAGAACTTCTTCAATATGAAAAAATGGGTGAAAAACTTGCTCACAAAATAGTACATGCTATTCATGATGCAAAAAAAAGCTCACTACATCGCTTTATTTGTGCTCTAGGTATCCGACATGTCGGTGAACAAACAGCTAAAACACTAGCAACATCATTCTCAAGTATTGATAAAATTGCTTGTGCTTCCCTAGAAACACTACAAAGCTTGACAGATATTGGCCCAGAAGTTGCTGGATCTATACAAGCATTTTTTGAAGACGACAATAATAAAAAATTATTAACACAACTAAAAAAACTTGGCGTTTGGCCTATAACTCATATACAAAAAAAAGATGTTCCTGCCACGACACCCTTTACAGGAAAAAAACTTTTATTTACAGGTACACTCACCATACCAAGAGCAAAAGCTCAACAGTTAGCAGAAGAACATGGTGCTATTATTATGAAATCATTATCACAAAAAACAGATTATCTTATTATAGGAGAAAACCCTGGATCAAAAATTACAAAAGCTCAACAGCTTGGAATACCAATCCTTGACGAAGAGACATTCATGCATCTACTTTCTTCTGAAGAATTTCAAGCCTAAAACTAACTAAAAGGATATAAATCTATGAATTTTTCAATTATTGTTATAGGACCTTATGGTCGTATGGGTAAAGCTATCATAGATCTAGCAAAAGAAAAAAATATTCATATAGATGCACTTATTGATCGGTCTTCTAATGCTCATTCATCACAACAGTATTCTGAATTTGTAATAAGTAGTGATTATGAGGATATTTTTTCAAAATATCCTCATGCTGTTGTTATTGACTTTACAGCACCAGATTCTTCCATAGCAATTGCTCAAAGTGCTGCTAAATATAAAAATCCACTTATTATAGGTACAACAGGTTTTACATTAGATCAGTTTACTTTCTTAGAAAACTTATCTAAAACATCCAGGATATTTTGGTCTCCTAATATGAGTATTGGCATCAATGTCCTACTTAAATATTTGCCGCAACTCACACAAGATCTTGGTAGTAACTATGATATAGAAGTGCTAGAAATGCACCATAATAAAAAAAAAGATACCCCAAGTGGTACAGCACTTAGACTTGCAGAAACATTAAGCTCTGCTCGTAACTGGAAGTTCCAAGATGTTGTACGTTTCCATAGGGAAGGATTTATAGACGAAAGAAGTAAAGAAGAAATTGGTATACAAAGTATACGATGTGGAGATGTTATTGGTGTACACACTATATACTTTGGAGGACCTGGTGAACGTATAGAAATTACACATCAAGCACATTCTAGAAAAAATTTTGCACAAGGTGCTATTTCTGCAGCAGAATGGCTCATAAAGCAAAAGCCTGGAACTCTTTATACAATGACAAATATTATCTAACAATGCCTATAGCTTTACTACAACTAAATATCATGTTCGGTGACATTAAAAACTCTATTAAAAAAATAGAGGATGCTGTCCACCAAGCAAAAGCTTTAGGAGCAAATATATGTATAGCTCCAGAACTTGGTTTATGTGGTTACCCAGTTTCTCAAGAACTTTTCTATATAAAAGAAATAGCACAAGAATGTACTATACACCTTAAAGAGCTTATCACAAGGCTCCCCTGTAAAACAGCATTAATTATAGGAACAATTGAAAAAACATCTACAGACTATTACAACTCTGCTTTGCTTATTCAAGATGGTCATATGCAGGTTATTAGTAGAAAAAAATTTCTTAACACACATCCTCTGTTTAATGAACATAAAATTTTTTCTATAGGCTCTGGAGCATCGTATTTCATGCTCCAAGGCCAAAAATATATTATTAGTATAGGGCATGATATTACCCAAGGAAAACCTTTTGCTCAAAAACATCATTGCATTAAAATAGAACCATCTATACTAAACACTTGTCAGGCTGAAGGACTTATCTGTCTTGCAGCTGAGCCTTTTATTATAAACAAAAAAAATACGATTATTTCTAATCTTAAGAAGATTACACAACAAACAAACACACCAATATTTTTTGTAAATCATGTAGGCGGGAATGAACAAATTATTTTCTTTGGAGGAAGTACTGTACTGAATAAATACAGCATACCAATAATAGAACCAATACTATTCAAAGAACATACAAGTGTTGTATCTAATCAACCTAAAACTATTGACCTCCAAACAACATTCGATAAACCATCGCTTATTTGGGATTCAATAGTTTTAGGTATTCAAGATTATGCACGGAAACATGCTTTTTCTGATGTTGTAATAGGTCTCTCAGGAGGTATTGATTCATCACTTACAACAATACTAGCTGTGGAAGCATTAGGTGCTGAACATGTACATGGTATTTTAATGCCTTCACCTTACTCAAGTAAAGAAAGTATTATAGATGCACAACAATTAGCAAAAAATTTTAATATAAAAACAATGATCATGCCTACACATGCTTTGCTAGAGGAAACAAAAAAAACACTTCATGATATCATACCACAGGATACAATAAGTGGTAGTATTACAGAGGAAAATATTCAAGCTCGTCTTAGATGTTTGATTCTAATGAGCCTTTCCAATATGTTTAACTGGCTAGTACTTGCTACTGGCAATAAGTCTGAACTTGCTGTTGGTTACTGTACTTTATATGGAGATATGGGTGGTGGTTTTGCACCAATATGTGACCTATATAAAATAGAAATCTATAAATTAGCACACTGGTATAATACTTCTAAAATAAAAAACTCTATCCCTTCTAATATTTTGACAAAAGAACCATCTGCAGAACTACGTCCAGGGCAAAAAGATCAAGATCTACTTCCACCATATGCATTACTTGATCCTATTCTTCAAACTATTTTTGAAGGAACAGACCCACCCAAATTTGCTCAACAAGAGCTTGTAGAAAAAATAACATCTTTAGTTAAAAAAAATGCATTTAAACGTAAACAGGCTACTCCAGGAATTATTCTTACACGCTCATATTTATAGCTAAATTTAGTTCATCTCACACTTCTTTCTTTTAGCTGTTCGTAGCCATTCGTACCAAATTTCAAGTCCATCACCAGATGTACATGAAACATGGAAGATAGGTAAGGTATTATTTGTTTTCCTTGCATGCTTTTCTGCAACCTCTGTATTAAAATTTACATAGGGCAAAAGATCTATCTTATTAATAAGCATAATACCTGCACGGTGAAAGAGTAAAGGATATTTTTCTGGCTTATCATCGCCTTCAGTAGCACCAAGAACAGCAACAATATAATCTTCACCACAATCAAATTCTGCTGGACAAACAAGGTTACCAACATTTTCAATAAACAATATATCAATTGTATCAAGATCAAGGGAAGGTATTGCTTCCATAACCATATTCCCATCTAAATGACAACCACCATCTGTATTAATTTGCACAACTTTTACACCTGTCGAAGCAACTCTTTGAGCATCGTTATCTGTTTGTATATCTCCTTCAATAACAGCCATATTAAACTCAGAAGAAAGATCTTTTAATGTATTTTCTAATAAAGAAGTTTTTCCTGAACCTGGAGCACTTATTATATTAAGAACTAGAATCTTTTTATCTAAAAACTGCTTTTTGAGCATAGCAGCAAGCTTATTATTTACTTCTAACACATTACGTACAACAGGGATTTCCATTATTATTTCTCCTAAAATTATTTAGCATCAATATATTTTATATATAATTCTCTTCCTGTCTTAACTTCATAACCTTTCTGCTGCTCACAAAAAGGACATGGTAAAAAATACGCTTCCTTATCATTATTAGGAGTAATGACTTCTAAACAATGTAAACACTTTAAAGTAAGTGGTATTTTTTCTAACTTCAAACATGCACCATCAAAACTTGTACCTTTTGTAAGTATTTCAAAAGCAAAATACAAAGAATCTGGAACAACATTTGTAAGTTCTCCATAACATAAATTCACCTGAAAAAGTTTACAAACATTATGTTTTGACATCTCATCATGGATAATAGATAAAATACTTGTAACTATTGATATTTCATGCATATGGATAAAAAGCCTTAAGTTAAGAATTAAATTAATACATTGCTTTTTCCTTCATGCTACTATAAAAGATTTTTTATCTTTCTATAGGCCTTATTTATACATTAAAAATAATTGAGCAAAATAATCATTGCAACAACTAATTTTGATTATAAACAAAAATACTATTGTGGTTTATTAATGTTCTCTATAACTAGAAAAAACTATTTTTTGAATATGATTGATTATAACTCATGGTTACTATGAGGAGCTTAAATGTCTCGTACAACTGTTTTTATTATTTTAGGAACTATCATGCTCATTCTTGCTGCAATGGCAGCATTTAAACTAGATCAAGAGTTTTCCATAACAAAGAAAAAAGAACCATTATTTACTACAAATGGTAAACAAGATAAAAATCCATCAAATAACTTAGAAAAAAACCCGTTTATACCACCAAAATCAGAAATAATAGAAAGCATTACATCTAAAAATTCATTTACAACATCATCTGAAGATGTACAAAAGACAGAACCTAAAAATACTATCCAACAAACACAACCATTTACTGATGAAATTTTTGTATGGATCACAGATGCACCAAAAACAATAAAACCTAATGAAAAAGCCATTAATCAAGTAAGGCTAACTATCGAAAAAAAAGAGTTATCTTTTCGTATGGTTGCTTCAGAAGCAATTAAAACCCGTACAATGCTTTTACAAAACCCTGAAAGACTTGTTATAGATATTCATGGTAACTGGGTTGCATCATTACCACCTATCCCTTCTGGAAATCCTTGGCTAGATAAAATTAGAGTAGGTTATAATGATGGATATACTCGATTTGTTTTAGAGCTTAAAAAAACACCAAATACTACCGAGACTACACAGCCTAAAAAAAATATAATTGATGTCCAAATTCAATAATAAAACCTTCTATATACAAGCCATACGTAAAAGCTCTTGCTCTTTCTCTATATCTTTAAGCTGTTTACATTGAGTATATGTACTACTATCTTGGATATTTTTAGTGATATAAAAATGCCGGCTTGCTTTAGTAGCAATTTGTGGCCAATGTGTAACAACAAGGATCTGTTTTTGTTCTGCAAGTATTGCAAGTTTATGGGCAACAATCTTTAGTGTTTGTCCACCAATACCAGTATCAATTTCATCAAAAATCAACATTCCACCTTCAGAACTTGATCGTATAGATATCAAAGCTAATAAAAACCTGGAAAGTTCTCCTCCAGATATTATATGCTCAAGAGGCTTAGGAGGATGTCCAGGATTTGGAGCCCAAAGAAAACAAACTTTTTTCTCTACACAACCTGGAAATATTTCATGTCCAATAAAGTCTACAATAACATTAACATGCTCTGAAAAGCCAAGCTCAACAAGCTCTGTCTTTATTCTATGACAAAAACTTTGTGCAGCTTTATAACGTTCATCATTAATTATATGAAGAATTATTTTAAGTTCCTCTAATAAATAAATATACTCTTTTTTAATCTGACGAATATCTAAAAAACACATATCTAAAAATGAAAGATTTTCTTCTATTTCTTCTTTTAAAAGAAAAATTTCTGGTAAACTCCTATGAAGTTTCCGTTTAAGTTGGGATAGAGTATATAAACGTGACTCTACCTGCTCAATATCAATAGTGGTATCTTCTGAAATATTTGATGCACCTCGTAATACACCCTCAAGATCATAAAGCTTATCTTTAACTTCAGATATAAATTCAACATATAAAGACAAGGCATTATCAAAAGGTATAATGTTTAATATATCATTTTTTAGTGAAGAAAACATGGTAGTTAAAGAAATTTCACCATCAAAAAAAGTTGCTAATACTTCATTATAATACTTTTGCTTAACATCTGTTAATTTAAATTGTTCTCTTACTGTTTCAAGTTGTTCATCTTCTTCTGGCTTTGGATTTACTTTATCTATCTCTTCCAGATACATATTAAATAGATCACGTTTCTCTTCAAGATCCTTCAAACGTTTACTACAAAGTTCTTCCTTAGCAAGACAGTCTTTTATTTTCTCTATTATTTGTATTTTTTTTATAAACAAATCAGGCTTATCAACATATGTATCAATAATATGTTCTTGAAATGATGGTTGAAGAAGTTTTTGTTGCCCATGCTGACTTGTATGTATAATAAGTTTAGAACGAAGCGCTTTAAGAGTTTCAGCAGAACTTAGACTATCATTTATATAAAAACGACTTCTCCCTGTTACAGAAGATAGCTCTCGACGAAGGATAAGTTCACCGTCTTTTGGGTGAATGAATAGTGCTTCTATTTGTGCACGTTCTTTTCCTTGCCGAACAATATCAGCACTGAGCTTATCACCCATAAGAAAATGTATTGCTTTTAAAATGAAGCTTTTCCCAGCACCTGTTTCACCAGTAATAACATTCATACCTTGAGAAAACTCAAGCTCCATGTCAGCAATAAGCGCTAAATTTTGAATACGTAAATATTCAAGCATCAATAATACCAAGTTAGTAAAAATTTTTAACGTTTGAGTCGTGGATCAAAAGTATCACGTAAACCTTCTCCAAGTAAATTATAGCCAAGAATAGTAATAAGAATAGCTATACCTGGATATAATGAAAGCCAAGGAGCTATCTCAAGAGTATCTTTCCCTTCCATTAAAATATTACCCCAACTAGGATTAGGTGGTTGAATGCCAAGCCCTAAAAAACTTAAAAAAGATTCTATAAGAATAGCACCTGCAATACCCAATGTAGCTGAAATTAATACAGGTGTTAATGTGTTCGGAAGTATATGCACAAACAAAATCCTTAAAGTACTTGAACCAGCAAGTTTAGCTGCAGCAATGAAATCTCTTTCCCGAAGAGATAAGGTCTCAGCACGTACTAGTCGAGCAACACCCATCCAAGAAGTTAAACCAATAATAATCATTATGTTTATTAAGTTTGGCTCAAGAAGTGAGATGACTGCAAGGATAAGAAAAAACGAGGGAAAGCAAAGCATTATATCAACACCACGCATAATAATTTCATCAATAATCCCACCAAGGTACCCAGAGATGAGTCCAAAAAAAACTCCAATAATAACAGCTATGCCTACTGAAATAAATCCAACATATAAGGAGGCTCGAGCACCATAAATAAGCCGTGAAAAAACATCCCGACCTAATGTGTCTGTACCTAAAAAAAATTGTGAAGAGGGTGGTTCAAGAATATTATTTAAATGAAGAGCTGTAGGATCATATGGAGCTAAATATGATGCAAATACTGCAATAAAAGCCATCAATAATACAATAGTTAAACCTAAAATAAGTATAAAATTCCTTTCAAAAAACATTATTGCTTGAATTGGTCTAATCATAATTAATATTTTTCACCTATCCGAATCCGTGGATCAGCTAGTCCATAACAAACATCTGCTAATAGGTTACCCAAAAGTGTAAGAATAGCACCAATAACAAGCTCACCCATAATTAATGGATAGTCTCTAGCCATAACCGATGTATAAAAAAGCTGCCCAAGACCTGGAAGGGCAAAAATACTCTCAATAATAACACTACCACCAATAATCCCAGGTATTGAAAGTCCAAGAATCGTAATAACTGGGAGTAGGGCGTTTCTCATAGCATGACGAAAAATAACTTTATATGTCGAAAGCCCTTTTGCTCTTGCTGTTAATATGTAATCCTGACGTAAAACTTCTAGCATAGATGATCGCATAAAACGCGATAACCCTGCAATGCTCCCTGTTGTCATTACTGTAATAGGAAGAATTGTGTGAGAAATAATATCTTTTATCTTACCCCACAAAGAAAAGCTATCAAAATCAAATGATGTAATACCAGAAATTGGGAACCATTGTAAATCAAGGCCAAACCAGAGCATAAGTAACAATGCTAACCAAAAACCTGGCATAGCAAAACCAAGAAAGACAAGAACTGTCATACATTTATCAAACAGACTATCTTGTTTCCAAGCAGAAAAAACACCTAAAGGGATAGCTATAATCAATGAAAGCCCTAAAGATACTAAGTTTAAAAAAACTGTTAATGGTAACCGTTCAAAAATTTTATCTATTACAGGCCTAGCATCAGCAGACATGGATACACCAAAGTCAAACTTTAATACTCGCAATAACCATTCTAAATACTGCACATATATTGGTCGATTAAGCCCATAAAGAGCTTCTAAACGCTGTTTCGTTGTCTCTGTAGCCATGGGGTTTAGAACTGTCTGAAGATCTGTAGGGCTTCCTGGTGCTAGATGAATAATTACAAAACTTACAACAGTAATCCCTAAAAAAATAAATGCTATCCACACTATTTTTTTTAATGCATGAGTGAGTAGGGTAACGATATTCTCTTTTTGTATCATCCATTATCCTTAATAATAGTTTATAAAAAACTATGAAAAATACATACTAAAATACTTACTGTTATGAGTAATATAAATAAGATACAAGCAGTTTTCTAAAAAAACTTATGAATAGTCTATGAAATATAACCTTGTCAAATATCTTTAGACTGAAGTATCCATTGTGCCATATATTGAAGTTCGACTAGCCAGTCAGATGAAAGTCGTTTTTCTAAGAATAGTCTGTAACAACTATCTAAACAAGATAAACCTGTTTCTATCAAATACATTTTTTCTAAAAAACTTGTATCAGATTCATCATTCTCAACCATTATTTTGGGTGTAGTAACACCACTTAATGAAAATTTTTCTGCTTTCAGGAACACCTTCCATGAAAGTTCCATTTTTTCAAAAAAAATAAGTGCATGAATAACTTTTTTACCAACTTGAAGTCCAAAACGAGCTTCTTTAAGTGAAGAATATGTCCCTGAAACACTTGCTATTTCAAGAGATTCACCTTCTCCACCCTGAACAACAACTTTCTGCTCCATACAAACAGAAAAACACTGTCTATCCCTATCATAAAAAGATATTGAATTATTTTCACTACAAAACCAAATCCATGTAAGAAAATCCTGTCCTAAGATAGTGTTTATTAATTCTTCTGATGGGATAGACATTGTTTAACAATCTTTAATTTTTATATAACTTATACAAACCTAGTAGGTGTAAGCTGGTCAAATACAGTATCACTTATCTCAGTATATACTTGTTTAGCAAGATTATATGGAGTTTGTTGTGTCAAGGATATATTGAATGTTACTGTAAAAAAATTAGAAAACAAATCTATAATTTTATTATCGATTGACCCCAAATATACAAAATTCGTATGTGTATTCCAAGCTACATCAAATATTGCAGGAACAGGTAAAAAACTCTTTAAAAGACGCTTATATACAGTATCCTGTATTGCACGCTTTTTTTCATAGTGAATTTTTTTGTTTTGTTGTGTACTCATTTTTTCATTACAAAGTGCTATTGCTAGATGTTTTTTTAAAACACCTGGAGGTATTCTTCTTGTTTCTAAACGTAATGCAAAGGCTATATATTCCCCTTTATTAGGAGGACTTATCGCCCATTTTGTATCAAGCATATCATCAATATTTGTCCAACCCCAAGAACGTTCTTCTAATGTATCATCAATATCTTTAAAAGAATGATTTTGAAGTTTTTCCTGTATGTTTAACCAAAAATCTTGAGAAAAGCTTTCACTACAAACACTAAACCTAGTAATACTGCAACTAGAATGAAGGAAACCCATAACTAACCTTATAAATAAAATAAATAATTAGAACTTAAGTACATAAAAAACAGTTAATATTAAATATATAACAAAATATTAATAAAATTTAAAGTGTCTCATAATGTATATTATGTAAACTTTTATAATTAAAAAACATAAATGTAACATGCTATACTTATAGTAAAAAATATATATACCCTAAATCATTATCTAATTTTTTTTTTTTAAACCTATATAAAATCTAAAAATAGACGAATAAGTAAACAACACAAAAACCACATAAGGTATGTATATGAAAAGTTGCTACTATTCCTTGCTTCGCTATGTCCATATTATAGCCCTACTTATTGTATGTTCAGGGATAGATATCCCTATTACACAAGCTGCACCTAGAAGTGAGAAAGAATTAGAAGCTTTTATCAATAGAATTGTGGATACATCCGTTAAATATGGAGATATTCCATCTATAAATACTCCAAAGTACATATCTGTTAATAATGCTAACCTTTCTTTGGAAAACAAAGATCATGTTTTTGTTGTTTTTATTCCAGAATCAGAGCCAAGAATTTACCCTCAAAAAATCATGGTTTGGCATGAAATTGTTAACGATTATGTTAATGGACAGACTTATGCTATAACATACTCACCTATTTCTGGCTCTATGGCAGCTTATTCAACAACATTAAATGGTATTAACCTTATTCTTGATAATGAAGGAAAGTTATACAACAATAATAGTATCCTTATAGATAGGAACACTGGTAGCTTATGGAGCCAAATGCTTGGCATGGCTTTTGATGGTCCTCTTAAAGGAAAAGGTTTAGCACATATCCCTGCATGGTGGACTACATGGGCAAAAGCAAAAGAAATGTATCCTAATGCTCTAGTGTTAGCTTCTCCACAAGGCTCAAAGAAACCTTATGGTCGTGATCCTTATGGTTCATACCTAAAAAAAGGTACTTATTATGATAATGAATATATTTTCTACCCTTTAACATATAAAAATAAAAACATTCACCCTAAAAATAAAGTTCTTGGTATAGAAATTGATGGTTTACCATTAGTTATTGATGAAGCATATGTTAAAGAAAAAAAGGTTGTTAACTTCTTTTTTGGACCACACCCATTAATAGCATTGTTTGATACTCGTCTTGATATTGTTAGAGTTTTTGAACGTCGTGTATGGGAAGACCAGCTCCTATTTGTAACTTCTTCTGATGGGCTTCTCATGGATATTGAAACAAAAACTATTTGGAATTATGATGGTCAAGCTATTTCTGGAAATCTTAAGAATGCCTCTATGGAAGAAATATTTGGTATAAACTCATTTTGGTTTTCATGGTATACTTTTCACCCTGAATCTATTGTTATTCCAGGAAAAACAGTTGTTCCTGACTCTGCATTAATTAAACACAATTTTGCTTTAGAATAAATTATTTTTGATAAGAGCTATGGTTGCAAAACCTGCATAAATAGTTTTTCTATAGATACAAATAAGTTGATGTTGAGTAATAAAACCCTCAAGAGCATTCTTTCTAATAAACCTTTGAAACTCTTGTTTTTTTTTACTTCTACTAATAATTAAAGATGAAAACCAAAAAGCCGGAAAATCTAAATTACGCTCTGGAACACGATAATCTACTAAAAAACAATATGGTACACTACGAACTAACTCTACAAACTGCTCTTCATACTCTATACCTAAGGTATGTATTATAAATGGTGTAATCAAAATAACATTACTTGAAAAACTAGCTATACTGCATGCATTTTTAATATCAATAAAAAATACTTGCTTTTCATAATATAAATTTTTATATAATTTATAGTGTTCTTCCTCACCTACAAAACACACCTCTAAATGAATATCTAACAATTTAAGTAGCATGACTATTTTTTTACAAACAATATATTGTAAATATCTACAAGGTGTTAAAATCATAATAGCTACTCAGAATATATTAAACACACAGGTATTTTTATACTATACATAAATATTGCTCTTCGATAAAAAATTTTTCCTAAAAAACACTCATCCACTATCTTAAAGATAAAAACTAAGAATTATATGTTCTGTCTTAATTTAAATATAAACAAAAACTTTAATATTTTTAAAAACATAACCTATTGTAAATACAAAAAATACTCTTTTATTTATCAAAATCTAAATGGCTATTGTTTTAAATAATAGTCAATAAACATACATTCAAACATTACTTGCTTTTTTTTTTTCTACCACATATTCTAACTTTTAGATATATATCTAACAGCAATAACTATCTTACTTATTATAGCTTTTAATTTTTATATAACATTAATTTAACCATAATACACATTGTGAGAAACTATGTCTGACTTTGTTCATCTTCATTGTCATACAGAATATAGCCTTTTAGATGGTGCTATCCGTATTAAAGATGTTTGTTCCCGTGCATATGAATTTAAAATGCCAGCAACAGCTATTACGGATCATGGAAACCTTTTTGCCGCCAACCAATTCTATATTACATGCCAAGAATATGGAGTAAAACCAATTATTGGTTGTGAAGTATATGTAACAAGAGACCATACAGATAAAACTTCTGAACTCTCAAAAAACAGATACCACCTTATTTTATTAGCTAAGAACATTACAGGTTACAAAAATTTAATAAAGCTTGTATCACAAGGCTATTTAAATGGTTTCCACTATAAACCACGTGTAGATAAAGCATTACTTCAAAAATTTAGTGAAGGAATTATAGCACTTTCTGCATGTCTTGCTGGTGAAATACCTCGAACAATTATGGGAAAAAACTACCTTTTAAAAAATGGTGGGACTTTTGATGATGCCCTTCAAATAGCACAAGAATACTCTTCCATATACCCAAACAATTTTTACCTAGAAGTACAAGCTAATACACTTCCTGATCAAAAAAAAGTTAATGAAAAACTTTATGAAATATCTGAACATACTAAAATACCATTAGTAGCTACAAATGACTGTCACTACCTTAGTGCTGAAGATGTAGAAGCACATGATATCTTACTATGTGTACAAACACAGGCTAAATATAGTGATACTAACAGAATGCGTTTTAATGCCAAAGATTTGTATTATAAATCTTCAGAAGAAATGAAGTTAGCTTTTGCTGATTTTCCAGAGGTTATTGAAAATACAATCAAAATTTCAGAATCTTGTTCAATCTCTTTAGATTTTTCTAAAAACTTCTTCCCTATTTATGAACTCCCTAAAGGAACAACTCTTGAAGAAGAGTTCCAAAACCTTGCTCATGAAGGATTAAAAAAACGCTTAGCAATAATATCTTCAGAACAATCTATAGATACAAAAAAATACTGGGATAGATTAGATCTAGAAATTAATATTATCTGCAAGATGGGTTTTGCTGGATACTTTCTTATTGTTCAAGATTTTATTAACTGGGCAAAAGATAATAACATACCTGTAGGTCCTGGAAGAGGATCTGCAGCAGGCTCTCTTGTAGCATGGGCCCTACGCATAACAAACATCAATCCCATACCATACAACCTTTTATTTGAACGATTTCTAAACATAGAGCGCATTAGTCTTCCTGATATTGATATTGATTTCTGTGAAGATAAACGTGCAGACGTTATTCGATATGTTACAGAAAAATATGGAACAATGTCTGTTGCCCAAATCACAACTTTTGGAAAAATGAAAGCTAAAGCTGTAATTAGAGATGTAGGAAGGACATTAGATATGTCCTTTCAAGAAACAGATAAAATAGTAAAACTTATCCCTAATGAGCTTAATATTACTATTACTAAAGCAATGGAGGCAGAACCTGAACTAAAAACACTTTATCATAATGACATACAAATAAAAAAGCTCTTAGACATTTCTATAAAGCTTGAAGGACTTGTTCGCCATGCATCTACTCATGCAGCAGGCCTTGTTATATCAGATAAACCTATGGATGAATACCTACCACTGTACCGTGGGAAAAAAGGCGAACTTGTTACTCAATTTGATATGAAAATGGTAGAAAAAGTTGGATTAGTAAAATTTGACTTCCTTGGGCTAAAAACAATAACTCTTATTGAAAACACAATAAATGCCATAAAAGAACAAGGCAAAACTCCTCCAAATTTAGATACTCTACCCATCAATGATGCACAAACGTATGAACTCTTTGCAAAAGGAGATACAGACGGCGTTTTTCAGGTAGAAAGCTCTGGTATGCGCCAGTATCTTCGAATGCTTAAACCTAACTGTTTTGAAGATATTATTGCCATGCTTGCTCTATATCGACCAGGACCATTAGGCTCTGGGATGGTTGATGAATTTATCAAACGTAAACATGGAGAACTCACTGTTGAATATCCCCTACCATCACTCAAAGAATGTCTAAAAGGTACTTATGGCATTATTGTTTACCAAGAACAAGTTATGCAAATTGCACAGATTGTTGCAGGGTACACGCTTGGAGAAGCAGATATTCTACGAAGAGCTATGGGTAAAAAAATCACTCAAGCAATGGCTCAAGAACGTTCAAAATTTGTTAAAGGTGCCACTGCCAATAACGTTACAAAGGAAAAAGCTTCAGAAATATTTGATTTAATGGAAAAATTCGCAGAATATGGATTTAACAAATCACACTCAGCAGCATATGCTCTTATTTCATACCAAACAGCCTATTTAAAAACACACTATACAGTAGAATTTATGGCTGCTCTTTTAACATCAGAAAGTAATAATCAAAATAAAATATTGAAGTATATTGCAGGATGTAGAGATATGAATATCAATGTCCTCCAGCCTGATGTTCAAGTAAGTAAACATGAATTTGTAGTAAGAAATAATAATATTATCTATGGACTTGGTGCAATTAAAAATGTTGGAGATGAAGCTATACGAATGCTTATTTCAAATAGAACATCTGAAGGTCCTTTTAAATCCCTATTAGATATATGCTCACGATTAGCTTTAACACTTAAAAAATCTACAAAACGTGTTGTAGAAAGTCTTATTAAAGGTGGTGCTTGTGACAATTTTGGTTGTACACGTGCAGCAATGTATGCAGCACTAGAATCAGCTGTTTTAAAAGCAAAAAAAAGTATTGATGAACAACGTTCAAACCAATGTTCACTTCTTTCTTTTACTCAGCAGGAACCAGTTCTAAATGGCCTTGGTTTTAATTTTACTGAACAACATGTACCAGAATGGGATGATGAACAAAAACTCATTTTTGAAAAAGAAATTCTTGGATTTTTCTTAACAAGCCACCCACTACAACCATATAGACAAGAAATACTTCGTCTAGGTCTACAACAATTAGATGAAATAAGAGATATGCATGACAAAATAGTAATAAAATGTGCTATTCTTGTTACAAATATTCGAGAAATTTTCAATAAACGTGGACAACGTATGGCTTTTGTTACAATTGAAGATCTCACAGCATCTGGAGAAGTAACATTTTTTACTGAAGAACTCCAAGTATACAAAGAATTTTTGAACTCTGATAAACCCCTACTCCTTACTGCTAGTATTGATCACAGAGAAAAAACATTTTTTACACCTGATAGTTCCGATGATCTAGATGAACAAACATTACGAGAGATAAAACTTAGAGCTATATCTCTACAATACTTATCCAATGCTTGCCAAAAAAGTGATATACCTATTGTATATCAAATTGATCAATCCAGACTGACTGAAACAGGTATAGATGAACTAAAGGCTATTTTAAATAAATATAAAGGGCAAACAGAAGTCCAACTACTTTTTGCTCTTGATGGTGTTAACTGTCAAATGCGTCTTGGATCAAACTGGTGTGTTACTCCTGGACCATCTCTTCAACAAGACATATTCCGTTGGAATACAACGCATACTTGTTAAATATATAAAATATTCTTCTACAGCTTTTATATCCCATATAAAGATAAGAAACATGCTCCCTTATGTTCAAAATAAAAATACTCTCCATAAAGGAATACTACTTTGTCAACTCCAACCTGGCATCTTACAATAAAATCAGAGTTTTGTGCAGCACATGCCTTACGCAACTATAAAGGAAAATGTGAACGCCTTCATGGCCATAACTATGTGGTTGAAACAGTTATAGGTGGCCATGAACTTACTCCTGACACAGAATATTTAATGGACTTTAAGGAACTCAAGGCTTTAGTTAAAGACATACTTTCATCATTAGAACACCAACACCTCAATAATATACAACCATTTGATAAAATCAACCCTTCTGCAGAAAATCTTGCTCGATTTATTTGGCAATGTGTACATGCTCGTTTACCTCAACATATACACATGGTAAAAGTAACTGTTTTTGAACGCTCGATTCAAGCTGCAACCTATATGGAAAAATAAACATATCTGACTGATATGTACTATTCATTTTTTCATGTAAAACCAGTACTACAACTTTTCATGGAACATGTCGATGCAAGTTGTTTTTTAGCAATGGGATGTACAGGTCCTGGCTTAAATGGCATACATTTTGACTTTACATGCGTTGCAGAAAGAATACGTTGAACATGCTTAGTATTACATGTTGGACATAAAGGTAACTTCTCTACTGAGATAATTTCCTCAAAATGTTTATTACACTCCTTACAAAAAAACTCATACAGTGGCATATATACTCCCTAAAACTACTATATACTACTTTATTAAATTGTAATATAGACTTTACTATCTTTATAGTAAACACAAAGGATGTTAAATACTAAAGATAACTATATCTTTTATAAAAAACATATAGCAATACTTAGTAAGCTAAATCATACTCTGCTTTATTTTAATTATTAAGGAGTATTTAATTAACAAGCTTATTATACTGGATAAAAAAACATTTTCATACTAATCTTAATATATTAATCAGTCTCACAATAAAATTGGTACACTTCAAAAAATACCCTTTATGATTAATATCTATATAAAATCAATGAGGTATAAGGACTCTTAACAAAAATTTTTCTATTGAAAAATATATGTTAATGGGCTTTTTATTATAATGACAGAAGAAAAAGAAAAAATTGTCTACATTGGAACAGCTGGTGAACGAGAAAACCGTCGTCGTTGGTATGAACTGCTTGTAGCTTTTGCTCTAATACTTATTGTTTTAGGCGGTACATGGGCACAACTTACCTTTTATGGCCTTGATTCATGGATTTTTATAATTCTATTAAATGTCAATGCCATATTCATGCTTATTGTACTATTCTTAGTAGCAAGAAATATTGTTAAACTTATCATGGAACGAAGAAGAAAAGTTTTTGGTGCTCAAATACGAACACGCCTTGTTCTTATCTTTTTTTCTTTATCTCTAATACCTACAGTCGTTATGTTTCTTGCATCAAATAGAGTTGTTGCTACAAGCGTAGATTATTGGTTTACTAAAAAAACAGAAAGCTCTTTACAGGCAGCACTTGATGTTGGCCAAAGCTTCTATGTTGCTTCAGCCCAAAGGCTTAAAGCTCGATCAGAAGCTATTATAAATAAAATAAAAGAAAATAATCTTCTCTGGGGTGGTGTAGCTATGGATACATTACTCCAAGAAAAACAAGAAGAATATGGCCTTACTCTTGTTGGTATCATTACCCCACAAGGTACAAAACAAAATTGGCATGGCTCTAAAGATATTCAAGACGCTTGGAAAAAAGTCCGTAAAAGGATTGACTGGAACAATCTTGGTAGTGATATTTTTATTTCAAAACTCTGGGCTGCAGACAATGCAGATTATGTTTTTGGTATATTAGCCGTTGATAAAAGCCGAACAGGATATCTTATTACTGCTGAAAGTATTGGACAAGGTTTACTTACAAAACTTGATCGAATTACAACTGGATTTGAAGAATATGCACATTTAAAGCAATTGAAAAAACCTCTTAAGCTTTCATTTATTTTTATTCTTGGTATTCTTGCTATGATTATTATTTTTGGCTCTATCTGGTTTGGCTTTCGTTTATCAAAAGAAATTACCTCACCTATCCTGGCCCTAGCAGATGGTACAACAAGAATTGCCCAGGGTGAGTTGGACTTTAGACTTGAAGACAAAGGTCAAGATGAATTGGGTTTACTAGTTAACTCTTTTAATAGGATGGCCAAAGATCTTCAACAGGGACAAACAAATCTTACAAAAGCTAATGAATTACTTGCTCAACAAAAAGCTACATTAGAAGAACACAATCAATATATTGAAACTGTTTTAGATAATATCACGACAGGTGTTGTTACATTAGATGCTTCTGGACGTATATTACTTGTAAACAAAGCAGCTTGTTTAATCTTCAACACATCACCACATATGCTCAAAGGACGCTATCCAGCTGATTTTCTTCCATATAAATACAAAACTATTTTTATCTCAATGCTTGAAAATATACATGAGCATCCAGAACATCACTGGCAAACTCAAGAAGATTTTATTCTTGGAGACCGTCAAATAAAACTTCTTATTCATGCTGTAGCTATCTACAATATTGATGGCATCAATGCCTATGTTGTCGTTGTTGAAGATATTACAGAACTAGAAAAAATGCAGCGTATGGTAGCATGGCGTGAAATAGCCAAAAGAATTGCACATGAAATAAAAAACCCACTTACTCCAATTAAACTTTCTGCTCAACGTTTAGACAAAAAATTTGGTGACAATGTTCATGACCCTGTTTTTAAACAATGTACAGAAATTATTGTTAAACAAGTTGAACGATTACAAGAAATGGTACAAGAATTTTCAGCATTTGCTAAGCTTCCAGAAGTACAGCTCTCTGCAAATACTATAGTTCCTGTTATTAAAGAGCTTGTTGAACTCTTTAGGCATAGTCACACTACAATAGGTTGGAATATAGATATGGAGCAGCCTCTACCCTATATATTAATGGATGCAGCAGCACTTCATAGAGCTTTACTTAATATAATCACAAATGCAATAGAAATACTTGAAAATAGACTTCAACATAAAGAAAAAACTATTGATATTAAAGTAAAGCATGATATAGCTAAAGGCCTTGTTCATATTTCTATTCAAGATAATGGACCAGGTTTAAAACCTGAAGAAAGAGAACGTATATTTGAACCATATTTCTCACGTAAAAAAGGTGGTACAGGACTAGGCCTTACTATTGTGAAAGCCATTATTGCTGATCATAAAGGTACTGTTAAAGCACTTGCATCA
The DNA here is from genome assembly GCA_964369665.1 of uncultured Lawsonia sp. Lineage (GTDB taxonomy): Bacteria > Desulfobacterota > Desulfovibrionia > Desulfovibrionales > Desulfovibrionaceae > Bilophila. The sequence continues at coordinate 241,374 of CAYJFS010000001.1, forward strand.
CCAAAAGGTGGTTTAAGTATAGAAATTGATCTTCCAACTGTCTAACTTGCTAGATATCATAAAATATAAAAGAAAAAAGTCCTTGTTCATAAGGACTTTTTTCATACCAAATATACCAATATCTTTTTAACGTTTACTTTTTGATTGAACTCCAAGACGACCAGAGTGGTTATAGCTGGCTACTTGTTCCTCAATTAAAACTTTACGTTTTGGATTCTTTTTACAGTGATCAATACTACGTTTTATATCATCTAATAAAAGATCTGCTAAATCATGACTAAAACCATGACGTATAAGAGCTCGCATTACAACAAGATCAGTACGGTTTACAGGCATTGAATATGCTGGAACCTGCCAACCACGAACACGTAATCTATCTGAAAGATCATAAAGATTAAAACCTAATCTTTTACCATCCTTAAGTGTCCATGTTAATGCAGGGATACCTACACTATTTTTACCACCATAAAGAATTTTAAATATACCTATCTTTGTTAGTTCACTAGCTAAGTATCTTGCTATGTCATAACATTTTTGATGAATACGACGGTATCCTTCATAGCCAAGACGAAGAAAATTATAATATTGAGCAATAATTTGTCCACCTGGTCTAGAAAAATTTATGGCAAACGTAGGTATATTACTACCTAAATAGTTTACCCAAAAAATGAGATCCTTAGGTAAATCTTTTTCTTCTCTCCATACAACCCAACCTGTACCTAGTGGAGCAAGACCAAATTTATGTCCTGAGGCATTAATAGACTTAACTCTAGGTAAACGAAAATCCCATAAAAGCTTTGGATGAATAAATGGTGCAAGAAAACCACCACTAGCAGCATCAACATGTATAGGAATATCCCATCCTTTCTTATCTTGCAATTTATCTAAAGCATGACTAACTTCTTCTACTGGTTCATATTCACCTGTAAAAGTTACCCCAAGAGTAGGAACAACACCTATAGTATTTTCATCACACCGCTTAATAACTTCTGATGGTGACATAATAAGTCTATTTTTTTCCATAGGTATTTCACGTAACTCTACATCCCAATATCTAGCAAATTTATGCCAACAAACCTGCACAGGACCACATACAAAATTTGGCTTATCTGTTGATTTTTTAGTTTTACGACGTTTTTCTCTCCATCGCCATTTCATAGCCATACCACCAAGCATAGCAGCCTCACTAGAACCAATAGCAGAACAGCCCAGTGTTATTTTTGGTGATGGAGAGTTCCAAAGATCTGCCAACATATGTACACAACGTACCTCTAACTCAGCAGTTTGAGGGTACTCATCTTTATCGATCATATTCTTATCTACACATTCATCCATAAGTTTATGTACTTCTGGATCTACCCATGTTTGACAAAATGTAGCAAGATTCTGACGAGAATTACCATCCAGCATTAGTTCATCATGAACTGCTTGATAGATGTCGCAAGGTCTATGTTCTTTCAAAGGCATCTTATACTTGGGCAAACCATTAGAGAGACTGTCAACAGCAAAAACATCATCTAAAAGTTGATGACGTACTGTAGCTGTATCCATAGTAAGCCTCTTGGCCACAGACCCTTTTTTTACAGAAGCTTTTATCTTTGTTTGTTTTTTCATCCTCATTTCCCTTCCTTTAATAAGGTACTTAATAGTGATTTACCTTAATCTAGAAAGTCAGAGTTTCCTCTTTAGACAAAACTCCTGAATATCAGACAATTAATTATTTTTTTCTTCTATAAGATATCTTTGATTCAGACTACTTTGAGCTAGAGGACTTTTTCTTACTAGCTGCTTTCCTCTTACATCCTGTACCTTTTTTATTTACTGCCTTCTTTGTAGATGTTTTCGTTGATGTTTTCTTTACAGAAACTTTTGACTTAGACATCTTTGAAGCAGCAGATTTTGTAGTCTTTTTTCTAGCTGTAACTTTCTTAGAAATCTTAGTTGTAGATTTCTTAATTGTAGCAGCCTTTTTTATTGCAGGCTTTTTAGCAGAAGTTTTTTTCTTTGCAGTACTACTTTTTGAAGTTGCTTTTTTTGCAACGACTTTTGATGTTGTTACCTTTTTTTTAGCTGGCTTTACAGTAGACTTCTTTTTTACAACAGCTTTAGTAGTAGAAAGTTTAGCTGCTGCTTTCTTTGTTCCACTTTTCTTACTTACAACAGTTTTTTTCTTAGCTGTAGTTTTAGTGCTCTTTTTCTTTAATCCAGTCTTTTTTCCAGAACACTTTGTGCCACATAAAGAAGTTGTGCTTATAGACTCAGAGCCCAATAAAGAAACTTTTTTAGTTGTACTTTTTGCTGCTACTTTTCTACCTGTAAGTTTTTTCTTTGCAGATGCTTTTTTTACAGAAGATTTTTTCTTTAATGATGCTACCTTTGTAGACTTAGATGTTGTAGCCTTCTTCTTTGTAGCTGTCTTAGTAGTAGAAAGAGTTGCAACCTTTTTTGTTCCTGTCTTCTTTTTTGCAACAGACTTTTTCTTGGCTGTAGCCTTAGCTCCTGTAGCTTTAGCAGTAGCTTTCTTACTAGCTGTTGTTTTAGACTTAGAAACACTTGTAGCTTTCTTTGTTCCTATTTTCTTTTTTGCAACAGACTTTTTCTTGGCTGTAGCCTTAGCTCCTGTAGCTTTAGCAGTAGTCTTAGATTTAGAAGACTTCTTTGTGGCTGTTGATCTCTTTGTTGTTGAACTCTTAGTCAACACATCGTTCTTTGCCGGCGAAGCTACATCAGTTGCATTACTTTTACTATTTGCATTTGTAGAAACGTTATTCACCAAAAAATCTTTTACACTTGGCATAAATTCTTCTCCTTCATGAAAGCAAATTATTTCTTATAAACGTTACCTAAACATTAATGGACTAACTTCCATGAGGGCTTTTTCATACTATGTATAATCAAAGGTAAACCAACGAATATAACCATTCCAGAAGCAACAAGTCCAACATACATCTCTGGGTTACCTACAGGAAGGTTTGTTGGTGGAAAAAAACCAACAACTAAGGCAAATGTAACACCAATAAACCCTATACCTGCTATACATAACATACCCACAACACCCCCAGGAACTTTATATACTCTTGGAAGATCTGGTTGTTTAATCCGAAGATAAATAGCAGCAGAAAACATTAGCATATACATTACTAAATATAATGTAGCAGTCATTGCAGACAATACAAAAAAAGCTACACTTACATTTTTTATAATAAAGTAAAGCACAGCTAATAATGACACTATTGTTCCTTGAATAATCAAAATGGTTACAGGTGAACCATTTGCATTCACTTTAGCTAAAAATGGTGGAATTTCTCCTTGTTTTGCTGTCTCTAAAAGCCCTCTACTAGGTCCAGTAACCCAAGACATAACTCCACCAATAGCGCCAAAAGCCATAAGAAAACCAATAATAGGTATAAAATCACTTAAATGATACTTATCAAATAAAACCTGAAAAGCTTGCATAAGACCAGCTGTTAAACTAATTTGCTCTGTTGGAATAACAGCTGCTATAGCAAGTGAACCTAACATAAAGAGTATAAAAATAATTACAGATGCAAGAAGCATAGCTATAGGGAATTCATGACTAGGATTTTTCATATCCATAGCTTGAACAGCCTGAACCTCAACGCCTGCAAATAGGAGTACAATCCCTGCAAGAAAAGCAATACTACCAAGGCCTGTAATATGTGGAAAAAATACTGGATGAATATGTTCAACAATGTCTTTACCTGAACTTGTTACAACATTTTCATTTAGAAAAGATATATCATTACCCTGTAAAACCCATAATACTCCAAAAAATATAATGAGTATACCTGGCAATAATGTCCCTAATATAACACCATACTTTGCAACAGTATTTACAGCTTTTGAACCTTTTAATGCAACCATAATAGCTAACCAATATATTATTAATATGACAATACCAGTATAACTACCTTGAGAAGCTAATTCTGGATCCATAAAAAAATATGCTAATGCTGCAGCAGCATATCCAAGAACAGTTGGATACCAAACAACATTTTGTATCCACTGTAACCATATTGCAGTAAATCCCCACCTAGATCCAAAAGCAGCTTTGACCCAAGTATATACCCCACCACCTTGGTCACTGAAGGCACTTCCTAATTCTGCAGAAACCATTGCGGCTGGTAATAAAAAAATCAATGTTGCAAACAGAATATAAAAAATCATTGAAAGTCCTTCTGCTGCCATCATTGGAAGACCACGAAGACTCATAACAGCTGCAACTGTCATTAATGCTAATGTTGTAACTGTTACATGTCTTGATCCACTTTTACTCATAAAACCCTCTTTTATTAGATACAGTTTCCCTATACTATTGTTTTCAGATATAGCAAACATTTTATCTCATATTTATGTTGTTACTTAATTTTTAAAAAATACTATTATAACTTATTATTTTTCCATTAAATTATATATAATTTAATTTCTTAATATATTAAATATTAACTATTATATTATATATAATCGTTATTTTGTATAAATTTATACAAAATTTTTATACTACTATCCTATTAATACTTTTACTATTAATAAATCTATATATGGACTATGGTAAATACATTAAAAATAAACTTACTTATGACTTATATCTTTTATCTGTGAAGCTTCCATATGGCCAAAATAGTTTCTTGATTCACTCTTGGCCCTGGATAGCTAACCTTGGGCTGGTGTGATCCACAATGCTGTTTTGGCTTAAGGACCATTTAACTTGTGTTGTGCCTGCCACACACATGCATGACCCAACAGGCATTTGTTCTGGTGCCCTGTTATGATATTGTAACATTTTCTTGAACTTCCAGTCAGCGAAACTATCATCGCCTGCCTGAATCGGCTTTAATACACAGTAAACGAATGCATGATTTTTCAGAAAGAGGATGGAAAAGAAGAGTATTATGAAAAGTCCAACTAAAACATTAGGCATCCTTGGTGGTATGGGTCCTGCTGCTAGTGCAGAATTTTTGCGTTTGCTGACGGAAAAAGCTCCTGCGAAATATGATCAAGATCATCATGTCATGTATATGCTGTCTGACCCTCATATACCGGATAGGACTACTGCCATTATTGGCAATGGCCAGGCCCCTATGGAATGGCTCAAAAAAAACCTTTTTACCATTGCTGGTTAGGGAGCTGATTATCTTGCAGTACCATGTAACACCATTCACATCTTTATTGACTGCTTCCGGAATTAACTGCTTGTATCATTGCTGCATATTGTAGAAGAAACCGTTGCTGCAAGTCAAAGTCAAAGCCCAATGGGCGCTTGGCTGTTGGTTACAGAAGCAACCTATAAAAGTGGTTTATACCAACAATACGCCAAAAAAATCAGGTATGAATTTCATGAAGTTACTCCAGAGACCCCAAAAGATGTAACAAAAGCACTGACCATGGTAAAATCAGACAAACTTGCCAAATCCGGCTTATGTATACAAAAAATTATGGAAAAACTCTGGCAACAGGAAAATATAGGGTTTACAACAGCATATACAGGACTGCCTTCTGGCCTATGATGCACCAGGATTGCCACAAGAGAAATCCAGCCAGCCTGTGAGCTTTGTCTGAGCCTGTCTGCTGGCCATTTATGGAACACTGTATACCTGTTATAACAGATTAATTTTGAAATTTTCCCAATGGGTTATACATCATGAGCATAACATAGTTGGCTCTATGCATAACACAAGCTTTATTTTATAAAAACTCCTTTCCAAGGAGATATACAAACGCTTGGAAATAGCAAGTGATCAACCAGAAAAACCTTCAAATAAGCAACAAGTGATATTGTGAAAGCTCTCTGGCAAGTATGTTGAGTGGCTACTAGCATAAGTGGCATGACTGCACTCAGGTTACCGTTTTTATGGAGTATACCATAAATTATAGATTCTATGGTTAGATCTGGAGTATTTGCTTACTTGGTCAGGTAATTTTCTTGTAGGAGTAGATTCTTTACTTCATTTTCTCTAGCTGGATTCATTACATTATTATTAATAATTAAAAAGTACTATAAAAATTTTTTCATCAAAATCTTTATCAGATAGCTTCTTTTTACCCTATTTACTTACATAAGCTATATCTATTCAATTTTTTTGCAACCCTTCTAATTATCTCTATCTTTCTTATTAATGCTTAAAGAATAAAATATGTAATGAAAACAGAAGCTGCTCTTATAAGTATAAAAATATGTACTTTTGATATCCTTAGTTATATGACTTCATTATACCTATTCTAAATTTAAAACCATGGATCAAAATTTACTGCTAACTTAATTAATACTATGTTTATTTAACTCTTTTTGTTTTTTAGGATTACTATGATGAAAAGTGCTATCAGTAAAATGAAGATACTTAGAACCATTATTCATAAAGTTAAATTTTGCTATATTTTAGGTTACCCTGTTTTCTATTTTACTTAACTTTAGTTGTTTTAGAAAATATTGCCAAAAAAAAACTAAAAAATATTGTTATTGCCACAAAACCTATATTATGGAACAAGCTTTTTTATAACTTCTATTATTTACTTATTACTACAATATCTGATTTTAAAGACATTATATTCAGCATAGTGTGCATATACACAAGACATAGCTAAAAACAAGTGCTACCTTTTTTTAAAGTTCCAGCCAATGGATCCACATGCTTGATTTACTATTCTATCATTTAGTATACTTATTGCTCTAAATATTTTTGATCTACAATCATTTGTTAGCCTTGCCAATATAATTCTTTTTTGCTATCTAGCTCTTTTATCTTTAGCTAAATTCTTATAAGAAAACATGTCTGCATCAAAACTTATTCTTTTTTGGATAACCTCTATATCAATATGCTTATCTTTTACATCTACTCTAAAAAGCATAACTTGCTTCTTTATGTTTACTACTTTTTATCCGTCTGCTTTTTATAGTATATCCTTAATAGAATAATAAAAAATAATCATTACCAAACATATGTTACTTAAAATATTAAAAATATTTAACTATAGTATATTAAAAAAATATGTATAGATTATTGTTTATTCCTTTCAAATATTATATTAAATATACATATATTATAAAATGAACTTCTGTATAAGACCTTTTTTCTTGCATTATATACAAAGTTGCGATAGGATTTTTCAATTAGCTTTAACGACCTTTAATTTTACAAATCAATTCCTATGCAAAATAAATATATTTTAGAAGCCATAGCTTTTGCTATATGGTTTCTATTGTTGGTTAAATTGTGCATAAAAACTAATGCCAATGTTATTATTCTCTAAACTATCCTTTAACCCATATAGGCTCTTATGAGGAAAAAGAAAAATCCACCAGTTGAAGATACTCAAGACGGCTTAACCATGAGTCTAACTGAACTAAAAACAATGTCTATGCCAGACCTAATGGAACTTGCAGAAGAATATTCTATCGACAATGCAAGTGCAATGCGAAAACAAGAACTCATTTTTAGCCTTCTTCAAGCATGTGCATCAAGAAGTGGTGCAATCTATGGAGACGGTGTTCTAGAAATCCTTCCTGATGGGTATGGCTTTCTACGCTCACCTTTATCTAGCTATATGCCAGGCCCTGATGATATTTATGTATCACCTTCTCAAATTCGAAGATTTCATCTCCGTAAAGGAGATATTGTTTCTGGACAAATACGCCCCCCTAAAGAAGGTGAACGCTACTTTGCTTTATTAAAAGTAAAAGAAATTGGATATGAAACACCTGATAATGCCAAACATATAGTTCTTTTTGACAACTTAACACCTATTTATCCTGATCGGCGTCTCATTATGGAAAATGGAGATAAAAATTACTCTTGTCGAGTTATTGATCTTATGTCCCCTATTGGAAGAGGACAGCGTGGTCTAATTGTTGCACCACCAAGAACAGGAAAAACAACGCTGTTACAAAACATAGCAAACTCAATCAATGCAAACAATCCTGATATCTGTCTTATAGTTTTACTTATTGATGAACGTCCAGAAGAAGTTACAGACATGGAACGCACAGTTAAAAATGCAGAAGTCATTAGCTCTACATTTGATGAACCACCACAGCGACATGTACAAGTTTGTGAAATGGTACTTGAAAAAGCAAAAAGACTTGTTGAGCGTAAAAAGGATGTTGTTATACTCTTAGACTCTATTACACGTCTTGGTAGAGCATATAATGCTGTTACACCTTCCTCTGGCAGAATATTATCTGGAGGACTTGATGCTAATGCACTTCAAAGACCTAAACGTTTTTTAGGTGCAGCAAGAAATATTGAAGGCGGCGGTAGTCTTACAATTATTGCTACAGCACTTATTGATACAGGTTCACGTATGGATGAAATTATCTTTGAAGAATTCAAGGGTACAGGAAACATGGAAATATATCTTGATCGTCATCTTGCTGAAAAACGCGTCTTTCCTGCTATTGATATTAATAGAACTGGGACACGTAAAGAGAATCTTTTATTACCAGAAGATGTACTTAATCGTGTTTGGATCCTCAGAAAAATTCTTTCTCCGATGTCTTCTATTGATGGCATGGAGTTTTTATTAGGTAAAATGCGTGCAACATCATCAAATAATGAGTTCATAAACGCTATGAGTAAATAATAGCCCTTCTTAAAAACTAATATTTATACTACCAATGTTATCCACAAAATAAAACAACACATTTACTGTTAATCTTTAAATGGAGAAATATTTCTTAACCTTTTGATAATAGGTGGCAACTCTTTAATAACAGTACTAATTTCTTCTTCTGTAGAATACCTTGAAAGAGAAAACCTTATAGATCCATGTGCATATGTAAAAGGAATACCCATAGCACGCAATACATGTGATGGCTCCAAACTACCTGATGTACAAGCAGAGCCAGAGCTTGCGCAAATACCATGTTGATCCATTAATAAAAGTATGGCTTCACCCTCTACATTTTTAAATGAAATATTAGTAGTATTTGATAATCGATTATCTGGATCACCATTGACTATAGTATCTGGAATACTATCTAATATCTTCTGCTCTAACCGATCTCGAAGAGCTTGCACTTTGCTATAAACGTTTGTTTTTAGAGACTGCTGTGCTAATTCACAAGCTTTACCAACGCCAATAATATAAGGAACATTTTCTGTTCCAGCACGACGGTTATACTCCTGATGTCCACCTCGTAAAAAGGGCCTAAAACGTGTGCCCTTTTTTATATAAAGGATACCAATACCCTTAGGTGCATGAATCTTATGTCCTGAAAAAGATGCATAATCTATAGGCATAGATGAAAAATCCATAGCTATTTTCCCAGCAGCTTGTACAGCATCTGTATGAAATAACACGCCTTTCTCATGTACAATTTCAGAAACTTCTTTAATTGGAAAAACTGTTCCTGTCTCATTGTTAGCATACATAATGGAGACAAGTGCTGTGTTATTTTTTATAGATGTTTTTAGTGCATCTAGATAAAGCTGACCTTTACTATCTACATCTAAGTAAGTAATATCATAACCTTTTGTCTCAAGATGATTATATAAAGAAAGGATAGCAGAATGTTCTACTCTTGTTGTAATAAGATGCCTTTTTTCAGGATATAGCTGTATAGCAGACAAAATAGCAGCAGCATCACTCTCTGTACCACATGATGTAAAGATAACTTCTTCTAAACTAGCACCAATAAGTTCTGCTACTTTCTCCCTTGCCTGCTCAATATCACTTCCAACTTGTCCACCAAATGTATGCATACTTGATGCATTACCATAATATTCAGAAAAAAATGGCATCATAGCTTCAACAACTTCAGGTGCAACAAATGTTGTAGCATTATTATCAAGATATATAGGTTTCATACAGAAACCTCTTCAACAATAATATCACCATCAACATGCTCACGTAATATTTTTTCAACAAATTCTGATAAAGTAAGCTGGCGAGATTGACACCCTGTACAATTGCCACGTAAAGCAACAGAAACAAGTAAGCCATTAATATCTACAAGCTCAATACGTCCACCATCTCCTTGAAGTACTGGCTGTATTTCTTGTTCTATCACATCCATAACTTTTTGCATACGTTGAATATTTGTAAGCTTTTTCTTTGGAAGTATTGGCTGTTTTTGGACAATACCTTGTGACTCATCAATAATTTTTTGTATATCTACTATACAGTCTCCACATCCACCACCAGCTTTTGTATAGTTTGTAACTTCATCTACAGAAGAAAGTGCATTTTCTTTTACAATATTCTGTATAAGTTCTTCTGAAACACCAAAACACCTACACACAATATGCTCATCATGACAATGTGGACCTGATGTAACTTCACCTCTCCAGTTACGTAATGCAGCTTCAAGTGCTTCTTCTCCCATAACAGAACAATGTATTTTTTCTCTAGGAAGGCCACCAAGCTGAGCTGCAATATCTTTATTAGTTATCTTTGATGCTTCATCAACAGTTTTACCCTTAAGCATTTCTGTAAGTACAGAACTTGATGCAATAGCACTAGCACAACCAAATGTAAGAAATGAAGCATCTTCTATTACATCATCATTATTAATTTTTAAAAAGAGCTTTAGTGCATCTCCACAGGAGAGACTACCAATCTCTCCAACAGCATTAGCTCCAGGAAGTTCTCCAGAATTTTTAGGCTTAAGAAAAAGCTCTTTAACAGTATCTGTATATTCCCACATGCTACTTACCTCCATTAAGGTATAAAACACTTTAACTATATTTTATTCTTATTATTATATTTATATAGCTTCCAAATAAATAGGTAGTAAGATACGCCCAAATGATCCTTATGAAAAGAGCTTAAAAAAAACTCGACCTTGTGAAAAAAACAACACTATGTCATCTATGACAACTTTTTATAAAATTTAGTACAATATTATTTTACTTACCCAATATAAAATCATATTTTCTTTAAAAAATTTATTATAATTAGTTCACAATGACTCACAAAAACATTTATTTTATTATTATACATATAATCCAGTAGAATACCTATTTAGATATAAAAAATAAAAAAAATTTTAAGCCAACAAGATCTCTGAGTAACAATCTTCGATAACCAAAAAATTTTCCAAATAACTATCGTACTATCTTAAATAAAAGATACTTAAATAATATGTTATATTTTTAAATTATATTCTCTTTATATACAACTCTTTCAGTTCAAATTGCATTTTTTTGTATATATTTAGAAAACTTTCTAACAGTAAGATGACAAATAGCTATAGCTAATGCATCGCTAGTATCTGCAGACCAATTATTAGACTTGATTCCAAGAAGTCTCCCAACCATAAAGTTCACCTGATCTTTCGTAGCACTACCATGGCCAACAATTGTCTTTTTTATAGTTGTTGGCTCATAGTCCTGAACAGAAAGACCTTGACTTGAACAAGCTACAAGAGCAGCACCTCTAGCTTGCCCAAGTTTTAGTGCTGTCAAAGCATTATATGCTGTAAAAACTTGCTCTACCGAAGCCTCCACAGGCTTATATTTAATAATAATTAAAGATAATTCATGAAATATATATGCTAAGCGATCTGCAAAAGAGTTTTTAGCTATAGGTTTAATGACACCACAGTCAACTAAATTCAAAACACCAGAGGAATCAGCCACAATGCCCCATCCTGTATTACGAGAACCTGGATCAATACCAATAACAGTAAAACTTTGTTTCATAATACTATACAGTAAACAACCTTAATTTAAATACATTGGTATTTATATATCTGACTAACCTACTAAAGACTCAAATCTAAATCTTCACTAATCTCTATGTTAGAATAAACTCTTTGTACATCATCACAATCTTCAAGATTTTCAAGAAATTTAACAACTTTCCTGGCAATCTCCTTATCAATAATAGCAATAGTATTCTGTGGTATCATGGATAATTCTGCTGACTGTATTTGTATTCCAGAGGATTCAAAGAACTCCTGTACAGCATTAAATTTTTCTATACTTGTATGAATTTCCCAAGTTTCACCTTCATCATGAAAATCATCTGCACCAGATTCTAATGTTACCTCCATAATCTTGTCTTCAGAATATATTTCCTTATTAAGAAGAATAATACCTGTACGCTCAAACATCCAACTTACACAACCAGTTTCCCCCATTGAACCACCATTTTTTGTTAAAATATGGCGTATGTCTGCAACAGTTCTATTACGGTTATCTGTGGCAGCCTCTATAATTACAGCAATACCACCAGGAGCATACCCTTCATAAGTAACTTCTATAAGATCTCCACCAGCTTCTTGTCCTGTCCCTTTACGTATAGCAGCTTCTATTTTATCTTTTGGAAGATTAACAGATTTAGCTGCAGCTATAGCTGCACGTAAACGTGGATTGCCTGCTGGATCACCACCACTTTTTGCTGCAATAATAATTTCTTTAGCAGCCTTAGTAAATTCTTTACCTCGCTTTGCATCCTGCCTTCCTTTACGATGCTGAATATTAGCCCATTTACTATGCCCAGCCACTATACCCCCCTAAAACAAAATCAACTATTCTAACCTTTATTATTAAAATATTTTCCAAGATAAAAGACCTCTTTACTTTCTGGTCTTGAACTTTTAGGCTTAAAAAAAGAAACTTTTGTAAAAACTTTTTTCATTTCACAAACAAAATCTGCCACATCTGGACCCATAAAAATTTTAACAACAAAGCTACCACCTTTTAGCAAAAGATCCTTAGAAAGTGCAAGGGCCTCCATAGATAAATCTAGAGATCTTGCTTGATCTATAAATGCTGTCCCTGTTGTCTTTGGAGCCATATCACTCATAATTATATCAAAAGGTGCACACTCTTTTAACTTCTCTTCAAAATTGCTAGAACGATGAAAAATATCTTCTACATATAATGTAACATTTATGGGCATATCAATATGTATTTTCTGAATATCACAAGATAATATTCTACCTTGTAGTCCAACACGCTGAGCAGCATACATTGTCCATGATCCTGGAGCTGAACCAAGGTCTAAAACATTCATACCTTTATGAAATAATACAAACTTTCTATCTAACTCTTTAAGTTTATATATAGATCGTGCAGGATAAAGCTCTTTTTTAGCTTTATGGAAGTAATAGTCCTGATACTGTTTCATATATTATATCAATTATAGTATTATTATTGGTAATAAATGTTAGAGTGAAAATTTATTTGCTATAACAATATAATAGGTATTCATTTATGCTAAATAATCGAAAATCAAACGCTAATATCCCTGATAGAATACCTATATTAGACGAATTAAAACGAAAAAAAACATTGACTTCTTTTTATACACAAAACACATTTAAAGATATATTTGGAATGCCAATATCTTTAAATAGTAGTGACAATAAACCAATTTTACTACTTGGAATTGGAGCATTCCCTACAAAACTCCAACTGTTACTATCAAGTCAAACCAAACAAAAAACAATATATTGGATTGAATGTCCAGATTTTGAAAAACAAATGCCTAAAAATTGGCATAAAGCCATTCCAGAATCATGGAAAAAATGTACATTAGAAGAAATACTTCCACATAGTTCAACACTCCATATATACAAATATTTACCTGCCTACCAGCTATTTTCAAACTTTTGGGGGCCTATTATAGGTAAACTTCAACAAAAAATTTTAAGTATCCACAGTAGATTATTTCATAACAATACAGTTGTTATTCCCACATCAGAAGATAAACTATTATCATATGAACTTATTTCAGCCTGTAAAAATGTTGGCCTTACACCTATACCTGTTCCACTAACAAACACTATAGATAAAAATATTACTCTTATCAAAGAAATAAACCCTTTCTTTTTATTTTCTGTTAACTTACAAGGTCTTGATAAAGATGGTCTTATTTTTCGACTACTACAAGCTATGAATATTCCAGTAGCTCTTTGGTTTGTAGACAACCCTTGGAATATATTATCATCGTTATCTCTACCTTGGTGGAAAGAATCCATAATTTTTGTAACAGATGCAAGCTTTGTTCAAGAATTAAAATCTTATGGTGCACTTCATGTCCATCATCTTCCATTAGCAGCATGGGAAAACTCCATACAAACTCCAAACAAAACATCTAATTTTTCTAAGCCGATACTTTTTATCGGAAGAACTTCATTTCCAAATAAAAATCAATTTTTTTCTGGATGCAAAACTCCAAAAAATATTCTTAAAGAAGCATATATAAGACTTTATGAGAATGATCTTCCAGACTTCCATTGGTGGATAAAAAAACTTGAAACATTGCAACTTTGGCCAGGTAAATATATGCGAAATGCAAGTTATGCTACAGAAACACTATCATTATTTCGCCGTATACAATGGCTCTCAAATTCTTCAAGTATAGGTTTAACTATTTTTGGAGATACAAACTGGAAAAATTATTTACCTAACACAATTGAACTCAACACACCCATAGACTATTATACAAGTGTTCCACAAACTATAAAAAAAGCAAAATATAACTTAAATATTACAAGCCTATTACTTCCTGCAGCTCTTACACAAAGACATTTTGACGTATGGACCTTTGGAGGATTTTTACTTACTGATGCAACAGCAGGCCTACATATATTCCCAAAAGAACTTGTAGAACCTATAGCTATATCTAAACCTGACCAAATCATAAAGTATATTGAACGTATTGAAAAAGATTCTTCTCTTCGAACAACACTTATGTATGCATGGAAACAATATCTTCTAAAAAAACATACTTACTCTATCCGGATACAAAAAATCTTATCAATCATAGACAAGGTGTAACAAGGAAATGAATTATGAGAGAATCTTCTGCTGTAGATGTTGCTATTAATGTTTTTGCAAAACCATATCAAACAGCACTTTCTATTCTTTCTTTACTTAAACAATCAAAATCAACTATTGACACTATTTATTTCCAATTTGAACCATATGGCTCACAATATGACAATTGTTCTCCTTATATAATTGCAGAATATATCCATGAACAAGCTATCTGTTTTCAACCACAGCAATGGATAGCATTACAACCTGTAAATATTTCTAAAACTAATGATCCAAAATATAGATATGCTATTCGATATCAATATGCCTGGGAACATACAAATAAAAAATATCTTTTTATTATGCACAATGATGTCTTTTTTCTTAAAGATATCATTACAGATATGATCAAAAATATAGGTGATGCTATCGCTATTGGAAAAATTGGACAATGTTGGAACTGCCCTGCTGCTAACCATTATATTATGGAGCAACTCGTACCTAAACATGTTCCTTGTAATCCCCAAAATTACCAAGACTTTCATCCTACTTTTTCAGATCTTAAAAAAATCTATGATATAGCTATAAAAAAAAATATTTTTGTTCGACCCTATCCAGAAGGATGGAAAGAAAATTTCCATAACCAACCATGGCCTCTTCCAGAATGTAGGGTCAATGAATGGGCTTGCCTTATCAACATGGAACAAGCAGTTCCACTAACAATCCCTTCTGGTCCAGGATTTCCTTTTGGTGGCTTCCAAAAATGTGGACCAATCTGTCTTGATACAGGTGTTGCATGGTTTAGGTCCATGCATCAACAAAAAAAATATGCTTGCCATATGGACATACATTCCTATGTACAGCACTGGGTAGGTAGTGGAAAAATGGACAAAAAAAAATACCTCTATGCTGAAGAACATGCTTGCTACTTACTTACAAAACATTTTCCTGACTTTGTGTATTGGTGTAAACAAAAAAATATACATATTTTATAATAAAAAATGTAATTATATCTTTAAAGTATTTCTTTAAAATTATATACCTACAATAATATTGTAACGTTGTTTTCTTGTATATTTTAATTACACCATATACCCTGACCACTAAATTTTAATCTACTAGACTTATACAGTAAAAATTATTAAGTTAGTTTACAAAATTTAGATTTAATATACTAAAAACACATACAATCTATAATTTTTAGTATTTATGAAAATCATAATTAGTAAGATTTAATAAAAATTCTAAATTTTACTAAAAATGTTAACTTTATCTATAAAGTATGGGAATGGAGAAAATATATGGCAAAACAGTTTGAAATCTATAAGTGTGACTCATGTGAAAATGTCATTGAGTTACTTTATGCTGTTAATGATAACCTGGTTTGTTGTGGAAAACCCATGATACTTTTATCAGAAAGTAATCGTTCTGGAGCAGAGGAAAAACATAAACCAATTATTGAAAAAGATGGATCTGGATCCAAAGTTACTGTAAGTACGATTATACACCCCATGATAGAAACACATTGGATTGAATGGATTGAGATTGTAACAGTTAAAGGACACCATTGTAAAAAATTTCTTAAACCTGGAGATGAACCTATTGCACACTTCATGTGCTCAGTAGAAAACATTGCATATGCACGTGAATACTGTAACCTCCATGGACTATGGGAATCATAATAAACTAAATAAAAATAAAAAATAAACTGAAAACAACTAATTTATAACGTTTACTTTATGTCTAAACCTAAAAGATAATGGAGTGATCAATGACTAAATATATTTGTAATGTATGTGACTATGAATACGACCCTGCAGAAGGTGACCCTGAACATGGTATTGCTCCTGGGACAGCATTTGAAGACATCCCTGATGATTGGGTGTGCCCTGTTTGTGGTGCAGGAAAATCTGACTTTTCTCCTATGTAAGTATGTTTAAAAAGAGGAGGTAAAAAAACCTCCTCTTTTTAACAAACTAAATCAGATAAGCTATAAAATAGCATAATACAAAAATACAAGGAGAACTCTATGAAGCCAGTCGAACTGACTAAAGACATCTACTGGATAGGTGCTGTAGATTTCAATAAAAGAAATTTTCATGGCTATAGTAGATCTCCTCAAGGAACTACCTATAACTCTTACCTTGTTTGCGATGAAAAAAATGTTATTTTTGACACAGTAGATGAGGAGTATTCTGGTGTAATGTTCTGCAGACTTGCTAAACAAATACCGCCAAATAAAGTTGATTATATTGTCATTAACCATACTGAAAAAGATCACTCCGGATCTTTACATGAACTTGTTAAAGCATGTAACCCAGAAAAAATATTCACTTCCAGTGTAGGGAAAAAATTTCTTGAAGCACAATTTAATACAGATGGATGGCCTATAGAAGTTGTATCTTCTGGTGATCAAATTTCTATTGGAAAACGCACCATTCATTTTATGAATACTCAAATGCTCCATTGGCCAGACAGTATGGTGTCTTATATTTCTGAAGACAACATTCTCATTACCAACGATATCTTTGGACAAAACATTGCTAGCTCTACACGCTTTATAGATCAATGCGACCCTATGATGGTAAAAAAGCATACCCAAGAATATTTTTATAATATAATTCTTCCTTTCTCAGCTCAAGTTATTAAAACTCTCGATAACATTAAATCTAATTTTAACATTAAAATGATTGCTCCAGATCATGGTCTTATTTATAGAAGACCTGAAGATTGTGAAACAGTCCTTAATCTATATAGAGAAATGGCAGAACAAAAGCCAAACCCACGTGCCATTATAGTTTACGAAACAATGTGGGGATCTACCAAAAAAATGGCTGAAGCTATAGGCACAGGTTTTGAAGAAGAAAATATACCCTATACTATTATTGATATACAAAAAAATCATCACAGTGACGTAATGACTGGATTAGCCAATGCCAGCTGTATTGTTATTGGCTCTGCTACACACAACAACT
Organism: uncultured Lawsonia sp.; assembly: GCA_964369665.1. Taxonomy (GTDB): domain Bacteria; phylum Desulfobacterota; class Desulfovibrionia; order Desulfovibrionales; family Desulfovibrionaceae; genus Bilophila. The sequence goes on from CAYJFS010000001.1 coordinate 259,075, forward strand.
CTTACATGCCAGGCATTGCTGATGTCCTTCACTATATGAAAGGGCTACGTCCTAAAAACCTTATTGGTGGATCATTTGGATCATACGGATGGTCTGGAGAAGCAGCAAAAGATATTCATAAAAAACTTGAAGAAATTGGTATTGAGTTGCCTGTGGAATATTTAAAGGCATCTTTTACTCCAAAACATGAAACATTAAAACTATGTTATGAATTTGGTAAATCCATAGCACAAAAGTTAAAAACAAAATGTATGCAGGGATAAAAATTTTATCTTTATATAAAAAAAGTTTTAACTAATAAAAAACAATCTTATGTTTTATTAGTATAAATATAAACACTAGGTATGTTTTTATTTTAATAATAAGAACTAAAGGGGTGCTACATGGATGTTGTCATGTTGTCACGAATTCAATTTGCCGTGACTGTTTTTTTCCACTTTATCTTTGTTCCACTTACACTTGGATTAACAGTAATCCTTGCCTTAATGGAAACTAAGTATGTAAGAACAGGTAATGAAATCTATAAAAAAATAACTAAATTTTGGGGTAAATTATTTCTTATAAACTTTGTTCTGGGTATTGTTACAGGCATTACTCTAGAATTTCAGTTTGGTACAAATTGGTCACGCTACTCTGAATATGTTGGTGATATTTTTGGTTCTCTACTTGCCATTGAAGCTACTGCAGCATTTTTTCTTGAGTCTATCTTCATTGCTGTATGGCACTTTGGTTGGGATAAAGTTGGTAAAAAAGTTCACCTAACAGCAATCTGGCTTGTAGCATTTGCCTCTAACATGTCTGCTCTTTGGATCATCCTTGCAAATGGATGGATGCAAAATCCTGTTGGCTATGTTATTCGCAATGGAAGAGCTGAACTTGATAATTTTATAGAGGTATTACTCAACCCTTATGGATGGGGTCAATTTTTTCATACAATTGCTGCATCATGGATGTTATCCGGATTCTTTGTCCTTGGCATATCTGCATGGCATCTTGCACGTAAAAATGAACTTGACTTCTTTAAAAAATCTGTACGTATTGCAGCACCATTCACACTAATATTTGCACTTCTTGTCTCAATATTAGGACATCAGCAAGGACAAGCTGTTGCCTACTACCAACCTGAAAAACTAGCAGCAATGGAATCTCATTGGGATACAATAGATGATGCACCAATGTATCTCTTAGTATGGCCTAATGAAAAAGAACGAAAAAACGCTATACAAGCATTGCCTATACCAGGTCTTTTAAGTTTTATAGCATATGGTTCTACTAGTGCTGAAGTCAAAGGTCTCAATGAGTTTAACCCTGAAGAAATTCCACCTGTATTGCCTACATTTCTCTCATTCCGATTTATGGTAATCACTGCAGTCATTTTCATTGTTCTTGCTAGCCTTACCTGGTGGTATCGTAAAAACTTAGAAAATTACCCAATACTTCTAAAGTGCTTAGTATACGTTATCCCCTTACCATATATTAGTATCATGGCTGGGTGGGCTGTAACAGAAATAGGTCGCCAACCATGGATTGTATATGGTATGATGAAAACTGCAGATGCAGTATCACCAGTACCAGCATCATCTGTTCTTGTTTCCATTTGGGCATTTATTATTGTATACTCTTTTCTTGGTATTCTTGATATTTATTTACTTCGTAAATATGCATGTAAAGGACCCCAGGCATAAAGCCATTGGGTAATTAGGAGAAAATATATGCTAGAAACACTATGGTTTTTTCTTTGGGGATTACTTTGGGCTATCTATTTCATTCTTGATGGTTTTGATCTTGGTATGGGTACAATTATGCCTTTCATAGCACATACAGATGATGAAAGACGTATTCTGTATAATGCAGCAGGCCCGTACTGGGATGGAAATGAAGTATGGTTAATAGTAGCAGGTGGCGTTACTTTTGCTGCATTTCCTAAAGCATATGCTGTCATGTTTAGTGCTCTCTATGCACCACTACTCATTTTACTTTTTGCCTTAATTTTCCGTGCTGCAGCCTTTGAATTCCGTAACAAAACAGAAAATGCCTATTGGCGTAAACTCTGTGATATCTTCAAATTTATTGGAAATTTTTTACCAGCACTTTTACTTGGAGTTGCTTTTGCTAACCTTTTTATGGGCATCCCTATTGATGGAAATGGCATCTATTATGGAAATATTATAAAGTTACTCAATCCATATGGGCTAGCTGGTGGAATCTTTTTTGTTCTTATGTTCTCACTTCATGGTGCTCTTTGGCTTGTACTAAAATCAGAAGGTACATTACAAGCAAAAGCACTTACTACAGCAAAAATTTTATGGCCATTAGTTGTACTTATGGCTCTGATATTTCTTGCTATGACAGACTACTATACGGTTTTCTATATAAACTACTCCTCTATATTATCACTACTGCTCATACCTATATTTGCTGTTATTTTTCTTATTCTTATTCGTGTGATGCTAAAAAAAAATATGCAACTTTTAGCATGGATATGCAGTGGACTATTTATTCTTTGTATAACATTCTTTGGCATTGTAGGTATGTTTCCAAACCTTATTATTTCTAGTATTGATCCTAGCTATAGTATATCTGCTTTTAATGGGTCTTCTAGCCAGTTAACCCTAAAAATTATGCTTGGAGTAACATTATTCTGTATACCTATTGTTATCGCATACCAAGCTTGGGTATACTATACTTTTGCTCATAAAGTAACATCTACCTCTATTCAAAATAATGAACATGCTTATTGACCAATGAACCAAAGCTAAACTTGAAACAATAAAAAAGCTGTCATAATGACAGCTTTTTTATTGAAAATATATTTTACTAAAAAATTTTTATATAAAAAAACAAAAGTACTATAATATTATAATATACTACTCTGATAAATATACTTCATTTCTATTATCCTATACTATCAGGAGATACCTCACTAGTATTATGAGTATTTTTTACAGTAAGTGCTGTCTGTACTGCAGGAATCTGGCCTAACTGTTTTTCATTAAAAAATTCAAGGCCTTTTCTCCCCATAATTGCTGCACCATACTTTTCATCAGCTTCCCATACAAACATTACTGCTGTTCCATAACAAGAAAAATATCTACTACCATCTGGATGAAAAGCTATATTCTCTGTATAGCCAACAATAGCATGAGCACCTTTAGCTAATGCACGTGAAGCCATACCAAAAAAAGCCTCCTCAGAATCATACCCCCTACAACAAACTAAACCAAGGACTTTAGCTACTTGTTTACCAATAAAACTATCTGTTGTAACTATAGGAAACTTACCATCTATAAAAAGTTCTCTGGCTTTTCCTAATAAAGGATCATTGTTATTTTTTTTCTTTTTAGAGTTTTTAGCACCACTACCAAGGAAAAAAAACATATAAAACTCCTCTTCTATTATCCATCCTATTTAGATTCCAAATACATTCCAAAAATCATACCAATAATAATGATAAAAACTATATTTATTAATAATATAGAGTAGATAAAATTATTTATAACTCAACCAGTAGTATAACTAGTTGTTAAACAAAGATAAAAAGATAACTTATTAAACTACACTACTTATATTAGAAAAATAAAATACATCATAAAAATATCTGAATAACTAACACACCTATTTCAAAAAAATGTTTATATTTGATTTATCAAGAACTAATAGTAATCTTCATAGTCCTAGAAGTATATTGTGAATACATCTGATTGTAATATTTTTAACGATCTGTTTACTTGAGAGTTATTGTTTACATAATAGAACATTCTATCATATATTAGTATAATTAATAATATCAATTGTGAATATCTCCATAAACAATCAGCAAACCTCAAGGAGAGCTATATGTATAAACCCATAATGAAAACCATGGATGGTAATACTGCTACAGCATATATTGCTTATGCACTAAGTGATGTAGCATGTATTTATCCTATCACACCATCATCAGTTATGGGTGAACTTATAGACAGTTGGTCAACTGAAGAAAGAAAAAATATTATGGGCCAAAAGGTGACTGTACGTGAATTACAATCAGAAGCAGGTGCAGCTGGTGCTGTTCATGGTTCGCTTGTTGCTGGTGCCTTAACAACAACATATACAGCATCTCAAGGTTTACTCCTTATGTTGCCTAATATGTATAAAATTTCTGGAGAGCTTTTGCCTGCTGTATTCCATGTATCAGCTAGAGCTATTGCTGCACATGCTCTTTCTATTTTTGGAGATCACCAAGATGTAATGGCTGCTAGGCAAACAGGCTTTGCTTTCTTATGTTCTAACTCAGTCCAAGAATGTATGGACTTAGCTCTAGTTGCACACTTATCTGCAATAGAATCTTCTGTACCCTTCTGCCATTTCTTTGACGGATTTCGTACTTCCCATGAAGTCCAAAAAATCAATGTTATTAACTATGATGATATATATAAAACTGTAAACTGGGAAAAAATTCATGAATTCCGTCAACATGCTATGAACCCTGAACATCCTAATCAACGTGGAACAGCTCAAAATCCAGATATATATTTTCAAGGTAGAGAACGTGCAAACCCTTACTACACTGCACTTCCAGACATAGTTCTTGAATCAATGCAAAAAGTTTATTCTATTACAGGACGTCATCACCATCTCTTTGACTATATAGGACATCCAGAAGCAGATAGAGTTATTATTGCAATGGGATCTGGTTGTGAAACTATAGAAGAAACTATTGCTACACTTAATAACCAAGGACAAAAATTAGGTCTTGTAAAGGTTCGTTTATATCGACCATTCTCTGCAGAACATCTTTTACGTGCTATTCCTAGTACTGCAGAAGCTATTACTGTTCTTGATCGCACAAAAGAACCTGGAGCTATTGGTGATCCACTTTATCTTGATGTATGCACTGCATTTATGGAAAAAGGTAAAAATTTACCTATAGTTGGTGGCCGTTATGGTTTAGGCTCTAAGGAATTTACTCCAGCTATGGTTAAAGCTGTATATGACAACATGCTTTCTGTTGGACCTAAAAACCATTTTGTTGTTGGTATTGTTGACGACATTATGAATAACCACCTTGAAGTTGGTGAAAACTTTTATACTGTTCCTTCAGGAACCATTCAATGTAAATTTTTTGGTTTTGGCTCTGATGGTACTGTTGGTGCAAATAAACAGGCTATTAAAATTATTGGTGATAATACAAAGATGTATGTACAAGCATACTTTGCATATGACTCAAAAAAATCTGGTGGTTTTACTGTTTCACATTTACGCTTTGGTCCATCTCAAATTCAATCTACCTACCTTGTTAATCAGGCAGACTATGTTGCTTGCCATAAATCAGCCTATGTAAACCAATATGATCTTCTACAAGGTATAAAAAAAGAAGGTGTTTTTGTCCTTAACTCAAACTGGAATTCACTTGAAGATCTTGAACGTGAATTACCTGCAAAAATAAAACATACTTTAGCAAAAAAACAAATAAAATTCTATAATATTGATGCTGTAAAAATTGCTAGTGAAGTTGGGCTTGAGGGTCGAATCAATATGATTATGCAAACAGCATTCTTCAAACTATCAGAAGTTCTTCCTTTTGAACAAGCAGTTTCTCTTCTTAAAGAATCCATTAAAAAAACATACCATAGTAAAGGTGATGCTGTTATCAACATGAATATTATGGCTGTTGATAAAACGCTTTCAGAACTTAGTGAAATTAAAATACCTACTCATTGGGCTGAAGCACAAGATGAAGATATAAAATCAAACTATGAGCTTCCAGAATATATTACAAAGTTTGTTAATCCCATTCTTGCTCAACAAGGTGATACACTTCCTGTATCATGTTTTGAACCAAATGGCTCTGTCCCCCTAGGAACTTCTGCCTATGAAAAACGTTCCATAGCTATTAACGTCCCTGAGTGGATTGCTGATACTTGTATTCAGTGTATGCAATGTTCATATGTATGCCCACATGCTTGTATTCGACCAGTACTTGCTACAGAAGAAGAACTCATTAATGCTCCAAATACTTTTATTACTAAAGATGCTATTGGGAAAGAACTTAAAGGTCTTAAGCTTCGCCTACAAGTATATACAGAAGATTGTGTTGGTTGTAGTTCATGTGCAGATGTATGCCCAGCTAAGCCTAAAGCGCTCATTATGAAACCAATAGCAACACAACAGCAAACACAAATTCCTAACCTTGAGTTTGCAGAAAAAAATATTTCTTTAAAAGATTCCTTGATGCCTCGTGATACACTTAAAGGCTCACAACTTCAAAAACCACTACTTGAATTTTCTGGAGCTTGTGCTGGTTGTGGAGAGACACCATATGTACGAGTTCTAACACAACTTTTTGGAGAACGGATGTTTATTGCTAATGCAACAGGATGTACCTCTATCTGGGGTGCTTCAGCTCCAACATCACCCTATTGTACAAACAAAAAAGGACATGGTCCTGCTTGGGGTAACTCTCTATTTGAAGATGGTGCAGAATATGGTTTTGGTATAACAATAGCTATTAAACAGCGTCGTGCTAAACTTATTGATGTGATTAAAGAAGCTCTCTCCATAAAAGACATTTCTGAAGAACTACATAATGCTTTGCAAGGATGGCTTGATCATAATGAAACTCCAGAACTCTCTGAAACATATGGAAAAGCTATTATAGAAAATATACCAAAAGACAAAAACCATGAACTATTTAAGCATATCCAACAAATGCAAGACTTACTTGTAAAAAAATCTTTTTGGATCATTGGTGGTGATGGATGGGCATATGATATTGGCTATGGTGGCCTTGATCATGTTATAGCATCTGGTGAAAATATCAATATTCTTGTTCTTGATACTGAAGTATACTCAAACACTGGTGGACAAGCTTCTAAAGCTACACCTCTTGGATCCATCGCTAAGTTTGCTACTGCTGGAAAACGGACAAATAAAAAAGATCTTGGACGTATGGCCATGACATATGGATATGTCTATGTAGCCACTATTTCTATGGGTGCAAATAAACAACAAGTGCTTAAAGCCTTTAAAGAAGCTGAAAGCTATAATGGACCATCTATTATTATTGCATATGCACCCTGTATTGAACAGGGACTTCGCAAAGGTATGGGAAAAAGTATGGAAGAATGCAAACTTGCTGTAGATTCTGGGTATTGGCCACTCTATAGATTTAACCCTGATCTTATAAAGCAAGGTAAACCACCACTCATTCTTGACTCCAAAGCTCCAGATGGAAGTTTAAAAGAATTTCTTGCTGGAGAAAATAGATATGCTCATCTTGAAAAAACACACCCAGAAATTGCAAAAAAACTTCATGAAAAACTTGAGAAACACTGTAAAGAACGTTATGCAACATTAAAAATTTTATCAGAACAAGTGCCTTTAATTGAATAGACTCTTCTCATAGAATGTATCACAATCCTTAAGATACCTAAAAGTACACTTATGGGAGAACAACTATGGCCAACAAACTTTATATTATATCGACTGAAAGCCGTAGTGGTAAGTCAATCATAACTTTAGGACTTATGCAACTCATCATGCGACATGTACAAAATGTAGCATTTTTCCGTCCAATAATTGGAGATGAAATAGAGCAACAACATGATCATCACATAAATCTCATACTTCAACATTTTAAACTTACTATTCCTTATAAAGAAACATATGCCTCTACTTTTAGCGAGGCAAGAGCTCTTATAACAGCACAAAAATCATCTCTACTTATTGAAAAAATTATACAACGATATTCTTATATTGAAGATAAATATGATTTTGTACTCTGTGAAGGTACAGATTACTTAGGTAAAGAAGCTACATTTGAATTAGAGCTTAATGCTGAAATAGCAGCAAATTTAAATATACCTATAGCCTTAGTTATCAATGGAAAAGAAAAATCCGTTGAAGAACTTATATCTTCTACGTTATCTGCTATAGATTTATTTGTTGATAGAGAACAAGATATAGCCTGTGTCTTTATAAATCGAACAACATTATCTGATAAAGACATTACAAGGGTATATAAAAAACTTGTTGCTACTATTGATAATCAAATTCCAATATCCATTCTCCCAGAAGACCATATATTGGGACAACCAACTATGAGTGACATCATGGATTGGACAAAAGCTCAAGTTGTTTCTGGAAAAAATTTATTACACTTACCTGTACAAGACTACATCACTGCTGCCATGAAACCAGAAAATTTTCTCACACATCTTAAAGATGGTATGCTTGTCATTACACCTGGTGATCGATCTGATATTGTTCTTGCAAGTTTTGCTTCTCGACTCTCTGCAACATGTCCTAATATAGCAGGAATTTTACTTACTGGTGCCCTAACTCTTTCTCCAGCAGTTCTTTGTTTAATTGAAGGCCTAGGATCTGTACCAATACCCATCCTAACAGCTAAAGAAAACACATATCAAACAATTTTAATGCTTTCAGAGTTATACAGTAAAATAGCTCCCTCTGATACAAGAAAAATAAACACAGCCTTATACCTCTTTGATCGATATGCAGATAACGATATGCTTTCTAAACGTATTATTGATCGTACAACTGATAAAGTTTCACCAAAAATGTTTGAATTCAAACTTATCGAACAAGCTCGACAACATAAAATGCGTATTGTATTACCTGAGGGCACAGAAGAACGTATTCTTAAAGCAGCAGAAGCCCTTACCCAACGAGGCGTTGCAGAAATTATTCTTCTAGGCAACAGCACATCTATTTATAAAAAAATATCATCCCTAAATCTTTCTCTTCAAGATGTTACAATTATTCAACCAGATCAACAACACCCTTTATTTGAATCATACATAGAAACATATTATGATCTCCGTAAACATAAAGGGATAACTATAGATGACGCACGTGACTATATGAGTGATGCAACATATTTTGCAACAATGATGGTCTATAAAAATGACGCTGACGGTATGGTTTCAGGATCTATACACACAACAGCACATACTATTCGTCCAGCACTCGAAATTATCAAAACAAAACCTCATGCCTCTATTGTTTCAAGTGTATTTTTAATGTGTATGAAAGATCATATATTAGTCTTTGGTGACTGTGCTGTTAACCCAAACCCTACAGCTGAACAACTTGCAGATATAGCTATAAGTTCTGCACATACAGCACAAACTTTTGGCATTACACCACGTATTGCTATGTTGTCATATTCAACTGGATCATCTGGAAAAGGCATTGATGTTGATATTGTAACAGAAGCAACACAAATAGTTCAAAAAAAGTCCCCTTACCTTATCATCGATGGGCCAATTCAATATGATGCTGCAATTGATCCTCATGTTGCTCATACAAAAGCTCCCACTAGCCCTGTTGCAGGAAAAGCTACTGTTTTTATTTTTCCTGATTTAAATACAGGTAATAACACATATAAAGCTGTACAACGTGCAGCAGATGCTGTCGCAATTGGACCAATACTACAAGGACTTAATAAACCTGTTAATGACTTATCTCGTGGATGTACAATAGCAGATATTATTAACACAGTATCTATTACAGCTATTCAAGCTCAAGCAGAAAAAGGACTCATTACATTAGAATAACTAAATATACTTATTATATCTTCATTATTACTTTTATATAACTTTATAAGGAATGTATTATGAATATTCTTGTTATTAATGCTGGTAGCTCATCATTTAAATACCAACTTATTAACATGATAAATAAACATGTTCTTGTATCAGGCATTGTAGAGCGTATAGGTGAAGATAAAGGAAAAATGACATACAAAGCTCATCCTAACACAGACCATGAAAAAAAATACATTGTAGAACAAACGTTTTCTACACATGTTCAAGGTATGAAAGCTGTTATTGCTCAAATCACTAACATAGAAACTGGCGTTATTAAATCTATACATGATATTCATGCTGTTGGACATCGTGTAGTTATGGGTGGTGAAGTTATTAAAAAACCAGTGATTGTTACTCAAGAAATAAAAAAAATTATTCTTGACTACACAGCACTTTCTCCACTCCATAACCCAGCAAACCTTGCAGGTATTGAGGTTTCTGAAGAACTTTTTCCAAATATACCTAATGTAGCTGTTTTTGATACAGAATTTCACCAAACGCTACCTGAAGCTGCATATATGTATCCTTTACCATATAATCTATACGAAAAATATAAAATACGCCGTTATGGTTTTCATGGAACCTCACATAGGTATGTTACATGCCAAGCAGCATTACTTCTTGGGAAACCTCTTGAAGCAGTAAATCTCATTACATGTCACCTGGGTAATGGCTGCTCCATGGCTGCTATACAACAAGGAAAAAGTATTGACACAACCATGGGTACAACACCCTTAGAAGGGCTTATGATGGGTACACGATGTGGAGATATTGATCCAGCAATTATACCTTTTATTATGGAAAAAACTAAAATGTCTGCCCAAGAAATAGATATACTCATGAATAAAAATTCTGGATTAAAAGGCATATGCAATATGAATGATATGCGAGATATCCATAAAGCATGCTCTGAAGGAAACCCTAAAGCTCAACTTGCACTCACCATGTTCACTTACCGAATAAAAAAATATATTGGTGCATATTTTGCTATATTAGATAAACTTGATGGTCTTGTTTTCACTGCAGGTATTGGGGAAAATGATGATGTTGTTCGTTCTATGATATGTAGTGATTTAGAGCACTTAGGTATAGAATTTGACAAACAACAAAATGCACTCCATGAACCAAAAACACGTACTATAAGCAAAAAAAACAGCCCTATACCTATATTTATTATACCCACAAATGAAGAACTAGAAATTGCACAATGTACATTAGATTTAGTAAAAAAATAGTAATCTTCTGTTCTTTAAATTCATGTATTTTGTAACCATTGATCAACACATATATACAACTTTTCAGCCTCTTCAGGATGAAACCATTGTATGCGCTTATCAGCATTAAACCATGTTAACTGACGCTTTGCATAACTACGTGTATTCTTTAACCAAAGACTTTTTGCTTCTTCTTGAGTGTAACAACCTTTTATTTCACCTAAAAGCTCCATACAACCAATACTAGACCAACCTGGAACAGTTTCATCTGAACATTGTTCATAAGCATCAGACACTTCCTGTCGTGCCCCCTGAGCAAGCATAGTATCAATACGTCTTATAAGGTATGGTGTTAATTCAGATAAAGAACGTTTAATACCTACTCTTAATATCTCTGCCTGGATAGAAGGCAAAGGGGTATCTTTATGCCACAATGAAAATGGTTTAGCTGTAGCCTCAAAAACCATCAAAGCTCGAAGAATTCTTTGTTGATCATTATGATGAATAGTCTCTGCATATAAAGGATCAATATTTTTAAGCTCAGCATAAAGTTGACTAAGCCCATAACTTCTATATTTTTCTTCTATCTTTTTTATACTATGGCTAGGTATAGCTGGTATAGAAACAATACCATCAAACAATGCACGAAAATACATGCCTGTCCCACCAACAACTATTGGCAACATATCCGATTTCCATACATTATGTATCTCTTGTATAGCTCTGCTAGACCACAAACCAGCTGAAATCTTTTCTGATATATGAAGATAGCCATAAAGTTTATGTTGGATTAATAATTGTTCACTAAGTGATGGCTGAGCTGTTACAATAGGAAAATCAATATATACTTGCCGAGAGTCAGCATTAATAATCACACCATTATATTTCTGGCTTAAATATAAAGATATAGCACTCTTTCCAACACCAGTTGGACCTACAATACATATAACCTTACCTACACCAAACTTACTATTTCTAAGTTGATGCATATTTGTATTCTAAAGCCTCCCTAATATGTTTTGGTACAAACTCTTGAACATCACCACCAAGACTTGCAATTGTTTTGACAATTGTAGAACTAATATAAAGCCACTTATAATCAGAAATAAGAAAAAAAGTTTCTATTTTTGGACACAATTTATGATTCATAAGTGAAGTCTGAAACTCATACTCAAAATCAGAAACAGCACGTAAACCTCTTAATAAAAATTTTGCACCTCTTTTAGTTGCATAATCTACAAGTAAGCCAGAAAAAGGCTCTACTAAAACATTAAATTCTGATGAAAATGTTTCTTTTACTAAAGAAATACGTTCATCTAAACTAAATAATGAAGATTTATTTGTGTCTTTTGCAACAGCGATAATGATTGTATCAAATAACTGTAATCCACGTTTAATAAGACTTATATGGCCATTAGTTAATGGGTCAAATGTCCCTGGATAAACAGCTAAGAGTGATCGTTGGTCTTCCATATAAGTGTCCTTGTCTGTCCATAGCTTCTACTTGATAACAAGTTAAGTTGTGGATGAATTTGTGAAAAATTCATGTGTAAAGGTATTTCAACTTCTGCTACAACATAACCACCATGAGAAACCCATTGTTTTTCTACAAGTGCATCAATTGTTGGTTGTAATCGATTTTCTCCATATGGTGGGTCAACAAAAATAATATCATATGTTATTGAACTACCTTGTAAAAAACGTTCTACATCCATCGCTATAACCATAGATTGCTTATCAAGACCAAGTTTCTTAATATTATGATATAAACACTCTATTGCTTTTGGACTCTTTTCGACAAAACATGCTTCTGCAGCACCACGACTTGTAGCTTCAAATCCTAAGCTACCACTTCCTGCAAAAAGATCTAAAACACGAATGTCTTCCCATATTACACCTTTTGAAGTTAATACAGAAAAAAGGGCTTCTCGTACTTTACCTGTAGCTGGTCGATATCCTTTTCCTTCTGTAGTTTTTAATAAACGACCTCTAAGAGTACCTGTGATTATACGCATACAAAATCTCACAAATTCAGTTTATATTATATAATAAATACTACTAATAGTAATTATCTTTATGACTATATTTAAAAATTATCTTCTCATTTCATATAAAAATAAAACACTCAAAACTTATAATTCTGTTAAAAAAGATAATATCTCTTTATTCAGCTCTAATAACCGACTACGAATATCTATTTGCTCTTCCCAACTTTTATCTTCAATATTTTTGAGCTTTAAAAAAAGTTGTTTATACTTAGTATCTGTCTCTTTAAAAAGGATATTCCAATCTATTTTACTTTTTTGTTCATGTCTGGATATAATACATGTATTATTTGTATCCTTAGCCACAAGCTGTAATGTTTCAAGATACTCAGGAATATATACTGGTAATGAATATTTGTCGGTAATACATTGAGCTAAAGTTTTTTCTGAAGACTCTTCCCCATGAACAAGGATAACTTGCATACCAGGATATCTCATTTTATCAAGCCAATCTAAAAGCTGGTTTTGTCCAGCATGTGCTGAAAAGCCACCAAGAGTATACACTCTAGCATTAATACTAATCTCTTCATTGAAAATTCGAATAGACTTTGCACCATCAACAATTCTTCTTCCAGGAGTTCCTATTGCTTGGTATCCAACAAAAACTAAACTTGAACCTTGACGCCAAGCATTATGACGTAGATGATGTTTTATACGTCCTGCATTACACATACCACTTGCTGATATAACAATTGCTGGACCTTTAATTGAATTAATAGCTTGTGACTCTTCTGTGCTCAATGTATATTTAAGATTTGGTAATGCATCTAATACATTCTCAGGTAAACCTACCTCCTTTATCTTTAAGTATTTAATATACTTCCTGAAAATTTCTGTTGCCCTAATAGCAAGAGGACTATCAACAAAAATAGGTATCTCACTAGGTAACTTACCTTGTTCCCACAACATATATAAACAACAAAGTATCTCTTGTGTTCTGCCTACAGCAAAAGAAGGAATAATAATTTTTTCTTTATTCCTATAACTATACATAATAGCATCAGAAAGCTCACTAAGTGTTGTAAACTCATCTTTATGATTACGATCACCATATGTACTTTCAAGAAAAAGATAATCTGCTGTCTGTGCCTCTACAGGATCAGGCATCAAAATTGATCCAAAACGACCAAGATCTCCTGAAAAAACAAGCCTTATACTTTTATTATCTTCAGTAATTACAAGCTCTAAAAAAGCAGCACCCAAGATATGTCCAGCATTACGATAAGTAACTTGGATACCAGGATAAGGCTCAAATGAAACATTGTATTTTACATCATGAACATATTGCTTAACATTTTTAGCTTCATTAACAGTATAAAGTGGATCTACATTTTTATATTGACCATTATGTCGAGCCAATTTTTTATATTTCCACATAGCCTCAACTTCTTGTATATAAGCACTATCTTCTAGCATTATTTCTACTAAATCTTTTGTAGGCTCTGTACAATATATTGGACCAGTAAATCCATCATTAACTATTCTAGGCAGTAAACCTGAATGATCAATATGTGCATGAGTTAAAAGTATAAATTTTAACTTTTTTGCCTGATAGTATTGTGTATTAAGGTTACGAAGCTCAGCTGCAGATCCACCTTGATGCATTCCACAATCAACAGTAAACACAACACCACATGCTTCTATAAGATAACATGAACCTGTTACTGTCTTTGCAGCACCAAGAAACTGAATATTCATATATACTCCAGTTCTTTTATTTTTTTCAATAAATTATACTTAACCTAATGTATCAACAACATATAAACTATAAAAAAACAAAAGACTGCATCATATTAGATAATTAATTATATTATAATTAAAAGACCATATATTTGACTCCTTATATAAAATTAATTTTAACTAACTTACATTATGGTAAAACTGAAATTCCTATAAGCTTATTAAGCAAATAATCTTTTGGTACATAAGGAAGTTCTGAGCCTGGTGTAAGAGATGTTATAACTACTCGACCAAGAAGATGACGTCCATTAAACCCTGTCATATTTGTACGAAGACCCCATATATCATGAATCATAACTGGCTTATCATTATACATACCTAAATATAAACCAATATGTCCTTTAAAACCTATTGATGTTGCAAAAGGAATACCTTTTTCTTTTAATAACATATTTACACTTAGTTCTGACTTATCCTCTATAGGTATAAAGTTCCATGCATGAACTTGAGCTGCTGAATTTCTTGGAAGCCATACACCAAAAGGTATAAATAAATCTTTTAAAAATTCAGAACAGTCTCTATGTCCAAACTCTCCACCCCAACCATATACTTGTTCTATAAGCGGATTAGCAATTGTTGCCATTTTTTTGGCAGTTAAAACTTCAGGCATAAGTACAGAATCACTCTTTAATACTTCTACATGTACCATCTTTGCTGTACCATTTTGCTCACGTGTAGGAGCAAGAACCACATATGCCAAGCTTTCTTCCTTTATTAATGGCAATACTGTACCTAAAAACCCTAATCCTACAAAAGTGTTATTGTTTTGGAGTTTCACTTTATCATGTATAATAGAAACCTGTGGTGAATTAATTACTTGCTCTATAGTTTCAGGTGTTACAAGTGCAACATACTCTTCTGGTATCCAACCTGAAACAAGGTCTGTCTCTATATATAACCAAGCACCATCATTAGATGTATGAAGTATATTGACAGGCATGCCCATGTGGAGATTTGACATTATAAAATAATCAAAGGGAAAACCTTCACCAGCAAGAGTAGGATTCAAAAAGATTGGACTCTGTGTGGGTGCTGCACGCACTGAAACTCTTTCTACTAAAATACCTCTATCAAAACGTGAAGGGAAAGTACTTTTAGCTGCATTGACTATTAATGCATTCCAATTTTTATCTGTCCAGTTAAGAAGGTTCTCTGCCCACCATTTTTCAGTTGGAGGAACTTCTGAATCAAAGATGAAGTATGCTTCATCTGCAGAAAGATGAGCCTCTGATGCTTTCCATGGAGCAAAAAAATTCTTTTTATAACTCTCATATTCCTCTTCAGCCTTATTCTTTGACAAAATAGGATTAAGAGGAAAAGGAAGCATGTCTGCATAAACAGAAACATTCTGTGGGTAAGTTGTCAAATCTTGAATCATACCAGTTTGTTTTATTTGGTACATTCCACAACTACAGCAAAAAAAAAGCATACAACAAATAATACTATACTGTATATACTTATAAAACATACTAACCTCTCTTACTTATGATATAGAAGCAATCCTTGTAGAAAGCCAAGTGTGACGCCTCTGCATTTTATTATTTTTTATTGCCATAGCCAATGCTTTTGATTCTCCAACAAAAATAACAAGCTTTTTCCCACGTGTAACACCTGTATACACAAGATTCCTTTGAAGCAACATATAGTGTTGTGTCATAAGTGGAATAATGACTGCAGGATATTCTGAACCTTGAGATTTATGTATTGAAATAGCATAAGCTGTAACAACTTCATCCAATTCATCTAAAGAGTATTGAATACATCTTTCATCAAAACGTACAGTTATATTCTTATTATCTATATCAATATAACTAATACAACCAATATCTCCATTAAAAACATCTTTCTCATAATTATTCTTAATCTGCATAACTTTATCACCAAGACGATAAACTTTCTCTCCACGCTGTAAAAAATGCGATGAATTATTAAGAGCATCTTGTAATTTTCTATTTAAATTTGCAGCACCAACAGTCCCTTTATGCATTGGGGTTAACACTTGAATATCATTAATAGAGTCAAATTTAAATCTTCTAGGAATATGATTTTTTACAAGCTCAACGATAATATCAACTACTTTATCAGCATCAGCTTGTCGAATAAAATAAAAATCAGAAAGGACATCTTTAGATGATTCTAAACATGGTATGGTACCATGATTAATCATATGTGCATTACAAACAATCTGACTTTCTGCTGCCTGTCGAAAGACTTCAACAAGTTCAATAACAGGTACTGCTTTTGAAAAAATAAAATCTTTAAGAACATTACCAGGACCAACAGATGGAAGCTGATGTATATCGCCAACAAAAATAATTGTAGCTCCTAATGGTACAGCTTTAAACAGATGATATGCTAACATAACATCCATCATTGATGCTTCATCAACAACTAAAAGCCCACATGCTAATGGCATATCTTCATTACGAGCAAAGCCATCTTCTTGTGGTTGGTACTCCAAAAGACGATGGATTGTTTTTGCTTCTATACCTATAGTTTCTGACATCCTTTTGGCTGCTCTACCTGTTGGAGCTGCCAAAAGGATTTTTGCTTTATGTTCTTTAAAAACTTTAATAATTGCATGAAGAATTGTTGTTTTTCCTGTACCTGGACCACCTGTAAGAATGAACACTTTTGATGAAGTAGCCATTTTTATGGCTTCAAGTTGCTCTGGAGCAAGACTAATGTGTAATTTTTTAACTACATCTTGAATAGTTTCATCACTATTAACAAACTGTACAGACTTTGGTGAGCGTAAAATACGTTGGAGATAAAAAGCTATCTTTGATTCATAGTGATGATACCGTGATAGATACACTCCAACATGATCACTAAACTTCTCACAAACAACCCTTTCTTCTTGAACCAACTGTTCTATAGCTATCTCTACAAGATCTATAGAAACATTTAATATATCACTTGTCAAACTCATCAATGCATCCTGTGGATAATACACATGACCTTCATCAACTAACTTTAAAAGTGTATATAGCGTTCCAGCTTGAATACGTAATGCGTGTGTTGTATCAAAGCCTATTTTAGTAGCCAAAGCATCAGCACTAAGAAAACCTATTCCATGAATGTCCATTGCAAGTCGATATGGATTTTCTTTCACAATGTTCAAAGCATTCTGACCATAGTACCGATAAATCTTTATTGCATATGCAGCACTTATTTCATGTTGTTGTAAAAACAACATAAGCTCACGTGTACTTTGATGTTCTTTCCAGCAATCAAGTATCTGATCAAGCTTCTTTTGAGTAATACCTTTGATATTAAGTAATTTATTTGGATCATGTTCTAAAGTATGAAAGGTATCTTCACCAAAAGCTGTAACAATTGATTCAGCTATTTTTTTACCTATACCTTTAATTAACCCAGAAGAAAGATAACGTTTTATCCCTTCTATAGAAGCAGGTAAGCATTCTTCACAAATATGCATTTGGAACTGTTTACCAAACCGGGCACTCATCATCCACTGACCATGAATACGAATAAATGATCCAGGCTGTGGATTGCTTAGATACCCAACAACAGAAACATTATCTAAGTTTGTATTTCCTTCAGGTCTAAGACGAAAAACTGTATAGCCATTTTCTGTATTATGAAAAACAACACGCTCAACAACTCCTTTTAAACTAATATCATTATGGCTTAAAGAAGGTTGAGATGATTGTGTATATGCTTCTATTGGTTGTTTCATATTCCTCTATAGTACATTGTGAAAAAAAGTGGTACAAGAATTAATTATACTAAATAATTATTTTATATAATGCTTATATTATTCTCCTTAAAAAGATTGACACTATCACTATGGTTAGATAATAAACTCATTATTAATTCTTCATTGGGCGGTTAGCTCAGTTGGTAGAGCGTCGGCCTTACAAGCCGAATGCCACAGGTTCAAGTCCTGTACCGCCCACCACTTTAAAACTAAAAAACTTTCATTTTAAAATATAAAAACTATTTTTTATGAAAAAAAATAGTATAATTTCAGTCTATATTTTAAGTTTTATTTTAGTATTTAATACTATAGCCTTCTGTCTTCCAAAAGGTTTTGTAGATGTTCAAACTATTATCCCAGATCTTGCTGTTGATTTACGATATCTTGGATCAAATAATTTTGTTGGTAGACCTAAAAAGGCTATGAAGGTCAGTCTGTTATCTTAACAAAAGAGACTGCACAAGCCCTTGCTCAAGTCCAAAATGAATTATGCAAATAGGCCTTGGACTTTTGGTTTACAATGCCTATCGACCTGTAAAAGCTGTCGAAGATTTTGTTGCATGGAGCAAAGGTTTATCTGACACAAAAACAAAAAGCAGCTACTATCCAGACCTTGAAAAACATGAATTATTTGAACAAAGTTATATTTATGGTATCAAATCATCACACTCTAGAGGAAGCATTGTTGATGTCACTATTATTTCTTTATATTGTAATATTAATAATAAATCTTGTATTTGCTCCATTCCTCTTGATATGGGTTGAAGAATGGTGGCACTTTACTCTTGCAAATGAACCATTCCCTGATACATACTTTAGTTTCCCTGTAAAATAATATATTTATCTAAAGTTATTATTCTTAAATAAAATTTATTAGTTGTATTATATGAAAAAAGCACTATCAGAATTTTATGAACTGCCTATAGGCTTTGTTGACGTCAAAACAATTA
This sequence comes from uncultured Lawsonia sp., assembly GCA_964369665.1. Taxonomy (GTDB): domain Bacteria; phylum Desulfobacterota; class Desulfovibrionia; order Desulfovibrionales; family Desulfovibrionaceae; genus Bilophila. The sequence goes on from CAYJFS010000001.1 coordinate 278,341, forward strand.
TCCCAGATATTATCGCTGATCTTCCATACTTTGGATCAAATAATTTTGTTGGTAGACCTATAAAAGGCTATCAAAAAAAACGTATCCTCTTAACGTTAGAAGCAACTCAAGCACTTGCTAAAGTTCAAGATGAATTACGTAAACTTGGTCTTGGACTATTAATATATGATGCGTATCGACCTGTACAAGCTGTCGAAGATTTTGTTGCATGGGGAAAAGATACATATGATATAAAAACAAAGAATATATATTATCCAGACCTTGAAAAACATGAACTATTTGAACAAGGCTATATAAATCAACATTCTACACACTCTCGTGGAAGTACTGTAGACTTAACAATTATTCCTTTACCAATAAATAATAACATACACATCTCTCATAAGAATACCAACAACTACCAATCCATTGATATGGGTGGATATTTTGATTTCTTTGGACAATTATCCCATAGCAACTATATATATATTAGCCCCCAGCAAAGAGCTAACAGGCTTCTTTTACAAATAGTTATGAAAAAATATAACTTCATACCACTTGATAAAGAGTGGTGGCACTTTACTCTTTCAAATGAGCCATTCCCTAATACCTACTTTGATTTTCCTATAAGATAACTTTTTATATATACTGAGGTTTATTTATAACTTTTATATTTTTATATTTTCTCTATATAAAAGCCACATTAAATGTATTCATCCTTTAAATCAAAAAATGTAACAATGTATAGTTGTATTATTTATAGAACTCACGTACTCTAATTTTCTGTAAAAAATTGACCAAAATATATATCCAACAAGGGTTATAACTTAAAAAGTCTGTATAGATTCTTCATCTATACAAGTGTCTTTCAAAAGTTAGTTTAAGGAGTTAGCTTCTATGATTAATGTAACAGAAAATGCTCAAAAAGAGTTAGAAACATACTTTGAAAATAAAGAAAAAAGTCCTCTTAGGATTTACCTTGCATCAGGAGGATGAAGTGGTCCACGTCTTGCTTTGGCTCTGGATGAGCCAAATAATGATGACTCTGTAGTCGAACAAAACAGTTTCACATTTTGTATTAATAAAGAATTACTAAGCTCTGTAAAATCTGTAACTATTGATATGAGCTATATGGGATTTGATATAGAACCAGAAATTCCTCTTACAAGTACTGGGGGTGGCTGTGGTTCAGGTGGATGTAGCTCAGGTGGATGTGGTAGTTAAGTTTCACAGTTATTTAAAATAAAGCTAGGGCTAAAAATAACTTTAATAATAAAAAAGCCCTAGTTTTATTTTACTTAGCATATTGCTTAGGAGCCTCAATATAAAAATCTCTTCCCTGTGCGTCACCAACAACTATTACTGGAAAATCCTTTACTTCCATAAGCGCTAATGCCTCAGAACCCAAATCATGATAAGCAACAATCGTATAATTAGTTATACATTTAGAAAGAAGTGCTCCAGCACCACTGATAGTAGCAAAATATAAAGCACTATATTTTGTTAGTACATCAAGAACAATTTGAGAACGTCTTCCTTTACCAATCATACCTGTAAGACCCTGCTGTAATAATGTTGGTACATATGAATCCATACGCCCAGAAGTCGTTGGCCCTGCTGCACCAATAATATGCCCAGGCCTAGCTGGAGAAGGACCAGAATAATAAATAATTTGATCCTTAAGGTTAACAGGGAGTTCTTTGTCTTGTCTCAATGTTTCTAACATACGTTTGTGTGCAGCATCTCTTGCAGCATAAAAAACACCTGTTATCAACACCTGATCACCTATTTGTAAAGAACGCACAATATCTTTTGTAAGAGGAGTGGTAATAGATATGGCAGAAGATAACATAAACTTTCCTTAGCTATTTCTTATAAAATGACTTCTGAATGACGAACAGAATGACAATTAATGTTTACAGCAACAGGTAATAAAGAAATATGTGTTGGATAAAAATCAATATTAACCTTTAATACTGTTGTATTGCCACCAAAGCCAAGCGGACCAATGCCAAGATTATTTAGTTCACCAAGAAGCTCTCTTTCTAATGCTGCATATCGAGAATCATTGTTGTATGTATCAACATCTCGAAGTGCTGCTTTTTTTGCATATAATGCTACTAACTCCATATTCCCGCCAATGCCAATACCAACAACAAGTGGCGGACAAGCACTTGCACCAGCATTCTTTACAGTATCGATAACAAACTGCTTTATACCTTCTATACCATCTGCAGGTGAAAGCATCTTTAAAGCACTCTTATTTTCAGAGCCAGTGCCTTTTGCTGCAAATTTTATCTTAATACCTGAACCTGGAACAAGGTTCATATGAATAATAGCAGGTGTATTATCTTCTGTGTTTTTTCGATCAAAAAGAGGGTCTGTAACCATAGACTTACGCAAAAAACCAGCAATATACCCTTTAGAAACCCCTTTATTAATAGCTTCTTTAAAAGAACCACCAATAATATGTACATCCTGACCAATATCTACAAAAACAACAGCAAAACCTGTATCTTGACAAAGAGGAATCTTTTCTTCAGCTGCAATATCAGCATTTTTTAAAATTTGTATTAATGTATTACGGCCAAGCTCTGAAGTTTCACTATCAAGAGCATGTTCTAATGCTGAATACACTTTATTATCTAAAGAGTAACATGAATCTAAAACAAGCTTAAATACAGCTTCTTCAACAAGAGAAGCACTTATCTCCTTTTGCAAATTCTTTTCTCCAAAACTAAAAAATCTGTTATAGCCATTTTATTAAACATAATAAAAAGATTCAAAAGGCTACTATGTTCATATATATTAATATTAAAGCTGTAATAATTCAAGCATACTACTTTTCTCACCATATGCTTTTTTACTATTTTGATTATTATCAACAGTCATATCAGGTTGTAACGTAAATACATCTTCAAGATGTACAGCATCTTTTTTTGAATTTTTGGATAATGCATCTGAAGGAAACACATCATCTAAATTAACATGTTCCACATTACTAGATTTAACCTGAGCATGCGATATATCTGCTTTTGAATCAACTTCTTTTTCTATTTTAGTAAAAGTCGCTGGCTCATTTTGAGTAATGGTATTTGGATCAGCCTGTACTTCTGAAAAATAATTTGTTGGAGCTGTTTGTGATCTTACTCTATTCGACAACTGAGCCATAGAAGCAACTGTTTCTTCTATTTTTGTAAGTTGAACAATAAACTCTTTATGTTTTTTATTGATAAATTTCATAGTTCTATCTTGGCCACGCACTATAGAGTAAAACATGACAAACATGCCAAAAAAACTCAGTGCTACTGCAGCTAATAACATAGGACAACTCCTATTTATAAAATAACCACAAAAATGATAATAGTATTTACTCAACTATTTTCTTATTGAACACTACAATAATGAAGAAACATTCTTTTAACACTAAAACTAATGAAGTAAACACATACAATAAGATGATTCATTAAAATTATTGTATAACTATAGAAGATAGAAAAAATCATTATATTGCTTAATGCTATATAGTTATTATTATTTTTTATATTTTATAAAATATATTTATATTTATTATTAATTAAACAGCTTGTGTTTGAAAACTATCTCTAACTAAATAGAAATACACTATATAACATGACACTAAAACATTATAATATATATTACTAAAACTATAACATTATCTTACTTATTATAAAAAACTACACTAACTGAATAAATATAGTGTACTAAACACATAAAGTAAAAATATTACTAATTATTCAAACACTACATTAATTTGTTCACTGCTATCTTTACGATGATCAATATTTCCAATAATCCAAGCATTTATTTGCATAGCACTGAGTCTACTCATAACCTCTTCAAGAATATCTTTTGAAATAATAAATATATAACCTATACCACAGTTAAATATTTGTAACATCTCTGACCACTCTAAATCAGACTGCTCTTTTAACCAATGAAAAATTGGTTGTATTTTCCAAACACCAAAATATATATTAGCTATAACTGTAGCTGGCAATACTCTTGGTATATTATCATAAAAACCACCTCCTGTAATATGAACCATCCCACTAATTGGTAATTCACGTAAAATATTTTTAACAACTTCAGTATAGATAACCGTTGGTTCTAAAAGAACATCTTGAAAAGTAGATGTAGATCCAGGGACAATATCATACATACTTCTTCCACTTTCTCTAAATATTTTACGTATAAGCGCATACCCATTTGCATGAAGGCCTGAAGATGCTAGACCAATAATAACATCTCCAACTTTAATAGATGAGCCATCAACTATTTTGTTATTATCAACAATACCAGTACAAAAACCTGCTAAATCATATTCTCCTATAGTATACATATCAGGGAGCTCTGCTGTTTCTCCACCTATAAGAGCACAACCAGCTTGCTTACAACCTTCTGTAATACCTCCTATTACATCTGTAATAGTATCAATATTAAGTTTAGCTGTAGCAAAATAATCAAGAAAAAACAAAGGACGTGCACCTTGAACAAGGATATCATTTACACACATAGCAACAAGATCTATACCTATAGTGTCATGTTTATTAAATTCAAAGGCAAGCTTTAACTTGGTACCAACACCATCTGTAGAAGAAACAAGAATTGGTTCTTGTATACCTGACAAATCAAGCTTAAAAAGACCACTAAAACCACCTATATCAGACAAAACACCTTGAGTTCTTGATTCTAAAGCAAACCCTTTTATTTTTGAAACTACTTCATTTCCTGTAGCTATATCAACACCAGCATCTGCATATGCTTGTGCTCTTGTTAAAACCATTGCTTTCTCCTAATACATAGTAATATAAATTACTATAAACATCTAAAGCTAGTTACTTATAAACTATTTACAACAACTTTTGCTTATGAATAACTAGAAGCATCTACTGTTCATTATGACTATACATTTACTATACAAACTTAACCTACTGCCTATAATAATTCATTAATTAATAGCTAAAACAAATACTACCTTACTAAAGCTGCATCACATAAGCCTAGAAATACTCATACACAATTCAAACTAAAACTAAATTTTTACAATAGTTATGCTACTACCATCAAAATCCTCAAAAAGAGTTATATCAAAGACTTGAAATATAATACCATATGAAAAAACATATTTTTTCATTTATTACTTATAAAAATTTTGAAAATTAATGTTCAAGATGTCATTATAAAGTTTACCTATCTATTAATAATAACTAATTATAGACAAAATAAAAATAATCCATAAACTATACTTATCACAAAAAACTATCTATAATAATAAAAAAACAATACTATGACTAAAAAGACTATACACTTTCAAGAGAAAAAAAACTCTAAAGATCCAGAGTTTGCTTCTGCTACTCAGGATGTTACACCACTTTCCTGTAAAGGCCGTAGAGTTATCCCACCTGTTCAGCAAGCAACAAATCTTTCATATAAAAAAACAGCAAGCCCTCACAACAACATATACAATTTTATAATAAATAAAAACTCTGAATACATTATAGGATATATTGATGGTTTTAATATACAATCACTTGATCAAATTCAAAAAGGACAAGTTAGGCCTCAAGCAAAAATTGACTTGCATGGCCTCAATATCCAGCAAGCATTCAAAGCTGTTATTAACTTCTTTCACACGGCATACCTTAACAATTACCAAGTAGTTCTTTTAATAACAGGTAAAGGAAAAAACTCACCACAAGGCATCTCTATTTTAAAAGAAAAACTTCAAAAATGGTTTACACAAGAGCCACTTCAAAAAGTCATTCTTGCATTTTGTACAGCCCATACAAATGATGGTGGTTCTGGAGCATTATATATTTTATTAAGAAAATATAAAAAAACACGTATTATTTATTGGGATAGGAAATCTCTTGATTATGAAGAGCTATAGTTCAATTTAACCATGTAAAATTAGTTACTACAAAGCTTGTACATCAAAAAATAATAAACTTTTATATTTTCTTTACAGCATTAAGAGCTTTAGCTAAACGAGATACTTTACGTGCAGCCTTTTTCCAATGTATAACACCTTTAGATGCAGCTTTATCTAAAGTAGATTTAGCAACAACTAAAAGCTTCCCTGCAGACTCTTGATCATTATTTGTAATGGCTATTCGGACTGATTTTATAACATTTTTAACACGAGTTTTTACTGTACGATTACGTGCAGCATGCTTTATATTTTGCTTATGTCGCTTAACAGCAGACTTATGATTAGCCACATTATCCTCCAAAACAACACATAATAAAAAAGGTATTAACCTTTTCTAGAAATATACTTTACTCTTATATCTGTCAAGATTATACATCCGCTCGTTACATCTGCAGTGCAGAAAAATCTCCTATCTGTAATAAAATTTTTTCTACACCCCTCAGTAATTGTAACCTATTCTTTTTTAATTCTTCATTATCACACATAACCATCACATTTTCAAAAAAACTATCTACAAGTTCTGAAAGTAGCTTTATATTTTCAATAGCTTTATGAGTAACCCCTTCTACTATTGATTCAAATAATATATTCTCTGATAAGCTTAGGTAATCAGACAATTTTTTTTCAATATCTTCAACAAGTATCTCTTTATTCCAACTATATGCAGAACCACTAGGTACTTCTTTGCTATATTTATTTAGTATATTTACAACTCTTTTAAAAGAAAGAATTATTGTTTCAAACCTTCTAGATTTACTTAAAAGCTTGATTACCTCTAAACGCTGTTTTATATAATGAACATAATCAGATTGCACATACTGAACAGCCATTACAGCATCAATACTCCGTGATTCATAACCAAGCATAGAAAAATAATTCTTTAAGCGTACTACAAAGAATTTTTTGAGTTCTTCTCTTGCATGTATTGGATCTAGCTTCCAACTTACATGTTTATAATTTTTTTGAGCTTCTGTAATAAGTTCATCTATACTAACTAAATATTCCCTTTCAAGTAAAATACGTATAATTCCTAATGCATACCTTCGTAATGCATAAGGATCAGATGTACCTGTAGGTATCATATTAAGACCAAAGCAACCAACTAAAGTATCTATTTTATCTGCTATAGAAAGAATTGATCCAAGATCTGTTTGTGGAAGATTAGTATCTGGTCCTGATGGAAGGTACTGTTCTGCTAAAGCTTGTGCTACAGAAACCTTTTTACCTTGTTTTTTTGCATAAATTCCACCCATAATACCTTGTAGTGTATCAAATTCTTTAACAACCTCAGAAACAAGGTCTGCTTTGGATAACAAACCTACTTCTTTTGCTTCATCCACATCAACATTTGAAACCTTATGAGCAAGCCAAATACAAAGACCACTTAATCGCTGTGTCTTCTGCATCATAGTACCAAGTGGAGCAAGAAATGTAACTTTTTCAAGTTTATTACACCATGTTTCAAATGTCTGCCCTAGATCTGCTTTCCAAAAAAAATATGCATCTGATAAACGTGCATGCAAAACCCTTTCCCAACCCTGCCTTACAAGCTCATGCTGAGATGGTTCCATATTCAACACAGTAAGAAAGTTTGGCATCAGCCTAGTACCTTGAAAACTTTTTATACCAAAAGTTTTCTGATGAACTTCCATACTTGTCAATAAAACCTCTGGAGGAAGTTCTAAATACATACTATCAATAGCACCTAGCAAAGGATAAGGATGTTCTACAAGACCCTCTACTTCTTCAAGTAATTTATCTTTCCAAATAACTGATCCTAAAAGTGTTTCAGCCAGCTGATTACCTTTTTCTATAATAAAATGCCTACGTTTTGCCCGATCAAGTGTAATCTTTCCTGATTCTTCCAAAACAATAAAAAAATCTTCTGAACAAGAAACGTTAAAAGGACCAGGGCCATGTATTCTATGACCAAAAGTCTTATTACTGGAATGAACACCACAAAAATTAATGGGAATGATATCTTGATCAAATAAAGACAGAATCCACCTAACAGGACGCAAAAAAGTCTCTCCATTACTCCCTTCCCAATACATACGTTTTGGTAAATGGAGTGAGCGTAAGATACTCTCACATACGCCGCCTAAAAGGCTAGATGTAGCCTTACCACCTTTCTTTTTCATTCCAGCTAAATATTCACCTTTCTTGTTTTCTATCCTAATAAGCTTATCAACATGTAACCCCAATGTAGCTGAAAACTTCTCTGCTACTTTTGTTGGTTTTCCATTATTATCAAAAGCTATATGAATAGGTGGACCTATAACACACTCTTCAGAAATGGGTTGAATGGTATTTACTTCTGGAATATAGACAACAAGTCTTCGTGGTGTGGAGTATGATAAAACTTCAAAAAAGTTATAACCCAACTCTTTTAACACATTAAAAAAGCAGTTCTTGAGCTCTTCCTCAGCATTTGGCAAAAATAATGATGGAAGTTCTTCTGTACCAACTTCAAGAACAAAGCTTGCCATAATTACTCTCTCTACTTTGATTGTAATATTGGATAACCTAATACTTCACGCTCTAATAGGTATAGCTGGGCAATTTTTGAAGCAAGATTACGTATACGAGTGATGTAACCAGTACGCTCTGTTATAGATATTGACCCACGTGCGTCAAGTAAATTAAAAGTGTGGGAGCACTTAAGACAATAATCATAGGCAGGCCAAACAAGCTTTTGCTCTATAAGCTTACTACACTCTGCTTCAAAATCTATGAAGTGCTGATAGTGCATAGATACTGTACTTTTTTCAAAATTATATGTTGACTGTTCTTTCTCATTTTGTAAATAGAGTTCACCATATGTAATATGTTCATTCCATTGGATATCATATACAGAATTTTTTTCTTGAAGATACATAGTAATTCTTTCAAGACCATAAGTAATTTCTGCACTTATACATGATAAATTTATACCACCAACTTGCTGAAAATACGTAAACTGTGTAACCTCCATGCCATTAAGCCACACTTCCCAACCTAAACCCCATGCACCAAGAGTAGGTGACTCCCAATCATCTTCTACAAAACGAATATCATGTTGTGTATGGTCAAGACCAAGCTCTGATAAACTACCAAGATATTGTTCTAATATATCTTCAGTTGAAGGCTTTATAACAACTTGGAGTTGAAAATATTGTTGTAGTCTATTTGGGTTTTCTCCATAACGTCCATCTGTAGGGCGACGTGATGGCTCAACATAGACTACATGCCAAGGCTCAGGTCCAAGTGCCCGCAAAAAAGTTGCATGATTAAATGTCCCAGCACCACACTCAATATCTATAGGCTGAACAAATAAACATCCTTTTTTCAACCAATAACGTTGTAATGTAAGAATAACATCTTGAAAATACATATTTACCTTAATGCTTAGATATTATTTTTTATAAAAATAGTATTTAATAAAACAAATTCTATTTTCTATAAAAACGACCATTATCCCAAACAATACCCAAATGATACTGAACAAAAGCATTAATTATCTCACTACATTCATGACGCTGCTGTAATGATAATTTTATATCTTCAGAAAATATCCAATCACTAGGTGAATTATTCTGCACACACTGAAGAAGTACTAATGTCTCTTTACTTATATAAAATAGCCTTCTTACGTCTTCAACACAACCTTTACATATAAGGCTTCCTTCTGAAAGTTTAAAAAAACCATCTTCAACAAACACTCCACACTTTACACATACAAAAAATTTAGGAGCATAACCCTGATCAGAAATGATACGTAAACGAAATAATATAGGTATAATATCAATGTATTCTTTACTATTTTCAAGATAATAAAACAATTCTCTAATCAAGTTATAGTTTAATACTGCAGAATCTGTATTTACACCTATAGCTTCCAGAAAACGTACACAATTAACAAGAATACCTAATTTATTTCTATCTATTTTTACATAAGTAAGAGCTTTAATAAGTTGTGCTTCCTGTAGTGATAAAAAACGCCCATTCTTACTTGTTTGTACACGTATTTTAATTTCATTTAACAAGCCAAGACATCCACAAAAACGCCTTTTACTTCTACTACCACCAAAAGCAAATACCGAAATAATACCATGTCGTTGTGTTAATAAACGCACCCACAAATCTGATTCACGAAAAGGACCTAACTTTAAAACTATACCTGTATCTGACCACTCCATGACAACTAATGCTGGCTATTAAAAGGAAAACTAACTGTTTTTACTTGTCCTTTACGGCCTATTGATGGAATTTTTTCTCCATTATGCTTAATCTCAACCCCACCAGCATTCCCAAGCTTCAAAACAAGAGTATCTTGAAAAGAAAGTGCAAATAATTGACCTGGTTGAATAGAGAATTGTCTAGTCTCTTTTGAATCAGCAGTAGAATGTACCCAACATTCCTCTATACCTTTAAGGATAACAATATTTTTTTGACCATTATTATTTATATAAATGCATTTTACTTCGTCTTTATTATGCTCAACTTCTTGTGGGTCTATACAGGCAATCGACTTTTGAGCATTAAATTCCTTACTATCCAAAGGTTCAAAACCTATTTTTTTATCTTTATATTTTTCTAGATTAATATTTGATACTTCCTGTGATGTAAAACCTATTTCTAAATCAGAAAAACTTTTTGAGCCTAATATTTTTTCTAACTTTGTAAATTCTTTCTTTTTTATTAATAGAAAAGTTGGAGAACCTATTGAAACTAACTCTGTTTTTGATTCAACATTACTATGTTCCTTATTATTTCTATCAGCATCAATAGAAACTTTTTCAAAATTTGTACCTTTTGTTATAAACTTCTCAAAGCTTGACCATTCTTGTGATTTTAAAAAATGGTAGAATCCAAAACCTTCAAAGTAACAAAAAAATACTAAAACAAAACAAAATAATAGAATAGAGCTCATATAAATATAGAGCTGTTTCTTATTTTTTTCATTTTTATTTTCTTTAGTGTCTATTTCTCTACACTCTATCTTCTGAAAAAATGCCTGTACTTCATATTCTTTTATACCTAAATAAAGTGCATATGAACGCATAAAACCTTTTATGTAAATAAAATGAGGTATGATATCAAAATTGCCATTTTCTATTGCATGTAAAATATAAAGACTAATTTTTAAATGTGCTGCAATATCCTCAATTAAAAGACCTTTTTGTTCTCGCTTTTTTTGAACATATTCTCCAAATTCTTTAAAAAGGATTTCAATATTATCTGTATGATTATCACTATTTTTATCATTTCTCTCTACATTATCCATATAAAACCTTTCTTACTAGTGGACTAATGTCTAATATCAATAACAGCACGTTTACGTAGTTGCTCACTATATTCTTTAAAACGCTCATTTGCTTTAGGTTCTCGTAGTATTTCCTCAATATATGGTGTAACTGCCTCTAATGTCTGAGGCTCACCATAAACAATATTTATAAGCTTTAGCTGTCCTTTTAAACCATTTATATTAATAAGCTCTGTAAATTCACCTGGATTCATTTTAGAAAGATACGCCCACCATTCAGGATTTAAGTCTTCAATGTCTATTATACCAAGATTACCACCTTCTTTTGCTTTTGGACCAACAGAAACATTTTCTGCAACTTTTTCAAAAGAAATTTTTCCATTTCTAATTTTAGAAGACCAATCTTCAGCATTACTATCAGGTGGATATACAATCATTGCAATTTCCAACTGATTATTACCCTTAAGTTTATCATAATTTTTATTATAATAAGATTCTATCTCTTGTTTTGTAACAACAACCTTTCTTCCTACCATTGTTGATAGGAGCCTTGATTTCAAAATATTTGTTCTAATACGCTCTTTAAACTCTTCCTCTGTAATGTGCTGCAAAGCTAACTGCTTTTTAAATTCTTCAGGTGTGAAATGATTTTTTACTACAAAATGATCGTATTCACTTTTTACTTCCTCTTTAGTTACTACTAATTTAAGTCTTTCAGCTTCTTGTATTAATAAGATATGGTCTATCATATTCTCTAATACAAGTCGTTCAACATTTCTAATTTTTCCAGCATCAACAGGCTTTTTATAATCTAATTGCTGCCTAATAATCTCAGAAGCTGCTTCTGTTTGCAGATCAAACAATGTAACGACTTCACCATTAACTACAGCAATAACTCTATTAACAACTTCAGCATAACCAGGATGGACAAATAGTGTACTATACATGATAAAGGCTATATAATAAGCTATAAAAACTCGCAAAATCTTCTCCCTACCTTATGACTAAAGTTTCAATACCATAATTTTATAATGTATATTTTGCAATGACATATCATAAATTATATATAATTTAACCAAAACTGTATTTTGCTTAAATCTATAAGCAAGTATACTCTTATTAAAGAATACAAAACATTCTATTTAAATTAAGAACTTATTTATTATATAAACGTTGTAACTGAAACTGTGGACGTACACATATTTTGGCATTGGAAAGCATTTTTTCTAACCAATCACTATAAGCCTTTTCAAGCTTATCTTCTAATAAAATAAGCTCTATTCGTGGATATGCCTCTACAATACTTGCTTGATGTTTAAGATATCTATTTTTTAATAGCGCACACTGAAACACTTCACCTTCCTTACGACAAGGTGTGCATTCACCTGGATTTATTTTCATAAGATCAGCTCTCATTTTTTCAGGCAATCTATTTATATCAACAAGCATTAACTCACCTTCTTTAGGTTGTTTTGCACCACTAATCAGTGTATCTTGACAAGAAATATTTTGACTATTTGTATCTTGAAACCAAATAATTTCTACTTTCTCTGGAATGAAAAATTCATTATAATGTTCATTATAATATGCTTCAATATCTTCATATGAAAGAACAATTTGAGGTCGAAGAACATGCTTTTGAAACTTCTGGTACACAAGACGCTGCTTCATAAGCTTTCTCCATGTATTGAGATCAAGATATTCTTCTTGTAAACTTTTTTCGAAATCTTCACCTAGATAATCTTGTTTCACTTCTTCTTCAGCTTGCATTATTTCTTTTTCTGTAACATGGTATCCTAATTTCTCAAGCTCTTGTAACATAAGTGTATAAACAATTAATGTATAAAGACTATTACTGTACTGTTCTTGTAAAGACTGTACTTCTGGTTTTTCTTGAAAAACTAAAATATTCCCAGTCGTATCATGAAGAGCTTCAACATCCTCTAAAAGTATTGTCGTACCATTTACGGTTGCCACAACACCTGGAGGCAACCCATTCTGCACAAATGCATATACTAAGCTTGATGTATAGAAAAAATGCCAAACACATATAAATAAAAAAAAATAATGACGTAATTTCAAAATACATCCTAAATAAAAAGTTTATTTTTAAATTATATATACAACTAAACTTATATTCCTGTTTCTTCACAAGAAACAAGTAAACCTTTTAAACTTTCTTGAATCATAGTAATTCTATCAACAAAATCAAGATCCATATTAAGCTTAATATCTAACGTTGCTGGTGGAAAAAGTTTTACTTTATCTGGATTATTTGTAATAAAAACCATTAACTTATCAAGTGATAACATTGTTTGTTTTTCAGGCCAAAAAATCCTCACCCTATCTTCATAGATCTCTGTTTTCAATACATGAGCTGCTGTAAGAAATTGTTTAAAAATTAAAATGGTAATAAAAATAGTAAGTTCATGGGGTAGCTTACCAAAACGATCACGTAACTCTAACTCCATTTCATAGAGTATACTGGTATCTTTAGCTGAAGATAGTTTTTTATACCAAGCTAGTCGCTCTTGACTATCTATAATATAGTTTTCTGGTATATGTGCCGTCAATCCAAGAGTTATTTCTGTCTCTGGATAAAGTATAACCTCCTCACCTTTAAGTTTTGTAACTGCCTCTTCTAACATTTCTAAGTATAATTCAAGACCTATACGACTCATGTACCCAGACTGTGCTTCACCTAAAATATTCCCTGCACCACGAATACGTAGATCTTCCATTGCTATCTGAAAACCTGCTCCAAGATAATCAAGCTCTAGAATAATCCTTAAACGATCATGAGCCACATCTGAAATCTGATCTAAACTAGGAACTACAAGTATTGCAAATGCTTGACGATCAGAACGGCCAACCCTCCCACGTAGTTGATACAATTGACCTAAGCCAAACATATGTGCTTGATCTACAATAAGTGTATTTGCTCTTGGAAAATCTAGTCCAGATTCAATAATTGATGTACATACTAAAATATCTAATTCTCCATGCCAAAAGGCATATATACTCTCCTCAAGCTGCTTCTCAGGCATCTGACCATGAGCAACACCAATGCGTGCTTCTGGAGCAAGGCTTTTTACAAAAGTCACAACATGTTCAATACCATGAACTCTATTGTGTACCCAAAATATTTGCCCAGTCCTATCTAATTCTCTTTTAAGTATTTCTTTAAGTTTCTCTTCATCTTTTTTAATAATTGCAGTGACTACAGGTTTTCGTTCAAGTGGTGCCGTTTCAATTACAGACAGTCCACGAAGACCTGACATAGAAAGTTGTAACGTTCTTGGAATAGGTGTAGCTGTTAATGTTAATACATCAACATTCTTTTTCATTTGCTTAAGTTTTTCCTTATGCCTAACACCAAATTTTTGTTCTTCATCAAGAATAAGTAGTCCAAGATTAGGAAGGAGCACATTACTAGAAAGAAGTTTATGTGTACCTACTAAAACATCAATTTGGCCACTAGCAGCAGCTTTTAGTGTTTCTTTCTGTTTTTTAGGAGGAACAAACCTGCTAAGGAGAGCAACATGAACAGCAAATCCTGAAAGACGAGAACGGAATGTATAATAATGTTGCTCTGCTAATACTGTAGTTGGGCATAGCAATACTACTTGACGACCTGCAGAAGCTGCTCTAAATGCTGCTCGTAAGGCCACTTCGGTTTTACCAAAACCAACGTCTCCACAAACTAACCTATCCATAGGTTCATCCTTTTCCATATCAGACAAAACTTCTTGAATAGCTCTAGCTTGATCTGGTGTCTCCTCAAAACCAAATGATGCCTCAAATTCTCTATATAATTCATCAATAGGTGGGTACACAAAACTTTTTGCTACCCTCCTTAAAGCATACATTTCCATAATATCTTCAGCAACTTTTTCAACAGATTTACGAACTCTATCTTTACTTGCCTGCCAAGAAACACTCCCAAGTCTATCTAATTGAGGAGCACTATCTCCTGTAGCTTTAAATTGTTGTGTCAATGAAAGTCTATCCACAGGAAGGTATAACTTATCATCGCCAGAATATTCTAATAATAAAAAGTCATTAAAAGTATTATTCACTTCCATCCGTATAAGCCCGCCAAAACGTCCTACTCCATAGTCTTTATGGACCAGAAAGTCACCATTTTTAAGATCATCATACTTATTAAGACCTTTAAAAACTTCAGATGATCCTCTTTTGCTTTTTGGTGTATGAGGCTGAAGAATATCTTCTCCTAAGATAAGTAATTGACACCATGAAAGATCTACTCCACCTCTAAAGTTACTGACCACGGCAAATAAACCATGCTGATCAACTGTATAGTTCAGATGTGGTAAAACACTATCCTGCTCAGCAAGAGTTAAAAATTTATTTCTACTACGTTCAGAAGTAAAACTTAAAATAATCTGGTTTTTTTCTTTCTGCCATGATTTTATAGCTTGTATAAGACTCTGCCATGGCCTATTTTGATCAGATAGCATAGGAAATAATTGCTGAAAACTCACCATAGTTCTTTCTGGTAATGCTACACAATCAGGACCATCTTCAGTAAGAAGTGTCTCTAAATAAACAACATTAGCACTTTTAAACTCAGATAACACTTGATCTGGTGTGCGCAAAGCAAGACGTAGTGGTTGAAAAAAATCATCTTTATTTTTATCCTCAAAAACTTTATACACATTATGCTCAGAAGTATTCATATACTCACTTATTTCATGTGCACTTGGCAAAAGCCACACTATATCACTTGTAAACCAATGCTCTATAAAGGTAGAATTTTCGTAACAACAACCTGATAATAAATGTGTATCTCTTTTTTCAAGTAATCTAATAAGACTATAATGCTCATTTTCACTAATACATTGCTTATCTAAAAGGCTTTTCCAATACTGCTCTACTACTCTAATACCCTCATTATCTAACCGTACAGGGTATACAGGCACTATAGTTATTTCATCTGTATATCCCTTAGAACGCTGACTTGTTAGACCAAAGAAACGTAATTCTTCTATTGTAGATCCAAAAAAATCTAAACGTATAGGATAATGGTAGCCTGGAGGCATAATATCAAAAATATCTCCACGCCAGGATATTTCACCTAACTTTGAAACCATAGGTACACGCTCATATCCCCAAGCAATCATTTGTTCTAAAACCATTTCTGGAGAAATCTCATCGCCAGTAGTCATATGTAAGACCTGATTATCAAAAAAATTTGAAGGAATATATTTATATAGAAGAGTATCAATTGTAAGAACAACCCCTTTTGCTTTACCATATTTAAGTGCATATAGCACAGGAATATAATCAATAAAGTGTTCTCTTATTCTTGAAGAAGAAAAATTATGGGGAAAGGATAGCCATGTGTCATTAAAAATATTTTCAGAAGCACCATATTTTACTTGTTGCATAAAAATTTGTATCAATGAATATAATGTAGCTTGCTCATCTCTATTCCGTGCAACAAGAATAACATTCTTACCACGTGATACTAAATCTACACTCAATTTTGCTTGAGTAGCAAGCCCTGCTTTACCCAAAGAAATAGATTCATTTTTACCTTGAATGAGCTTTGTCAGACTCTCTTGATAATCCACAAAATTTTATCCTTAATATAACCTAGTACAAAATTGTTTACGATACATCATCTATATCAATCTATACAAGAGTGTTTTTTTCTCTTTATCATACAAATAGAAGTTATCTCTATATATCTTACTATTAAAAAGGCAATAACAAATGCTTCACATAAAATAACACGTATTATTCTATGACTACTTTGGACATGTTCATATGTTATCCAAAAAATATTTCCTATATCCACATGACGAATACTAAGACCTAGTATTGCAGAACAAATGCATATACTTAGTGCTGTAGTAAACCAACGTATGGAAAAATCTCCATTCCATAATGATGTCTTTCTATAAAAACTATGCCTTACATACAAAAATAATAAGCTTATACATACTATGCTCACACTTATTATGAAGTTCAACATAGACAAAGCTATCCCAATACATCCAGCAAAAATACATATTATTGATAAATAGAAAGCTCTTTGTTTTCTGTTTTTTACACCCACAGATAAAAACAATAAAAAAATACCTGAAACACCAGTAATAATACTACTAATATCTATTACCCAGTGAGGGAATATCTTTTGCAATACTTCTAAATGCTCTTTACCAATAGGTAACATAACAATAGTTATGAATATACTTCCAATAACAAATACACAAAAATATACTATTACTGGTGCATACACCTTTAAATACCGAAAGACTTTTTTCCAAAGGTGAATATTTTCTTCTGTTTGTTTATGGACTTCATAAATTATAAATATAATAACAGCAATAAGTAATGGTATAAGATAATAAATAACTCTAAAACATAGTAATGCTGCAAGTACATCCTGTGTACTGGCACTTGTTAAGTGTAAAATAGTAATTTCAAGAACACCTGCACCACCTGGTACATGTGTTAAAACAACAGCAACCATAGCCATAAGATACATAGGCAAAAACTGAATAAATGAAATATTTGCACTTTCAGGAAGCAAAACGTATAAGCATCCACATGCAGCTACTAGGTCTGCACTAGCAACAATAGCTTGTGTAACAGCAATATGAAAAGGCGGAAATGAAAACTCTTTTCCACCAATGTGTATTGGTTTATGCACAAACTTACACACTAAAAGGTAGCTTATAGCAATAACAAGCAACAAAGCACCTAGTGGACGAATGTCCTGCATAGGAAAGTAATGAGCTAAATCAGGGGGAATTTCTGGAGGGATAAATAAAAAAATAGCACCAGCAAGCCCAAGCGCACCAACCCAAAATGTAATAGCTAACATCAAAATAAGCTTAACTATATCTATAGAAGAAAATCCCCAAGATCTATAAAATCTATAGCGGACAGTACTACCACCAAGTAATGCTCCAAAATTATAGCTTACAGCTTGACCTACAAATGAAACAAGTGAAACTTTATGTATGGGTAGATTTTTATGTATACCCCTAATCGCTAACCAGTCATAGCCTATTAATATTATATAATTAATTATGGCAAAAAAAACAGACATAAAAAGATTCCAATTAGGAATCCTATAAACACTCATATAAAGTTCATCAAAACTATATTTACGAATTTCTCGATACAATAAATAAACGGCAGTAATAAAAATAGCAGCAACAATAATAGGACCTAAACCACGAACTATTTTTTTAAAAAACTTTACTAGGCCTTGAAACATCATTTTTCCCATACAATTAAGATACAATTAAACTTTACTGCTGTATCGTAAATACTTCTAAAAAGATAGTCATTTATCTAAATCTCTTTATATAGTATATTGTTTAATAAATACATAATTATAAAATAATAGCCTGTTATTTTAAACTTTGATAGGTTGACCTTATATTTCAACTGTTCTATTCTTGAAAAGAAGATAAAGACTGATAATATCCTTAGTTTTAACAACAGGGATATTTTTTTTCTAAAAGGATTAATTTCATGAATATCCCTATTTCTAAAAAAGGTTTTCAAGATCTTGAAAATGAACTTGAGCGCTTAAAAAAAGAACGTCCTGCTGTTATCCAGGCCATAAAAGAAGCTCGAGAAGAAGGTGACTTAAAAGAAAATGCTGGATATGATGCAGCAAGAGAACGACAAGGTATGTTAGAAGCACGTATCTCCTACATTGAATCACGCATGGCACAATTCAATGTTATTGATGTTACCACGCTCTCTGGGAATAAAGCCATATTTGGTGCAACTGTAACAGTTGAAGATCTTGAATCTGGAGAACAAAAATCGTTTACTCTTCTTGGACCAGATGAAGCAGATTATACTCAAGGATCTATTTCTGTTCAATCACCTGTAGGAAAAGCACTCCTTGGTAAAGAAGTTGGCGATGAAATATATGTTGATGCACCACGTGGACGTATTAATTATGAAGTTATAGATATTCAATTTAATAACTAAAGTTCTAAAGACACTTTTTTATCAAAAAACTATATTTATCCGCACAAGCTCTATTAAAATATCTTTATCTTAATCTATGCAAAAAGAACACTGGACATTTTGTATATACACTTTTGGATGTAAAGTTAATCAATACGAGTCTCAATCTATACGAGAAGCATGGCAATCATTTAAAGGAAGAGAAGTTAAAGATTTTAGACATGCTACTGTAATATTACTCAATACATGTGGAGTCACGGCAAATGCTATTACTGATATTAGACAAATAGTAAATA
This sequence comes from uncultured Lawsonia sp., assembly GCA_964369665.1. Classification (GTDB taxonomy): domain Bacteria; phylum Desulfobacterota; class Desulfovibrionia; order Desulfovibrionales; family Desulfovibrionaceae; genus Bilophila. The sequence goes on from CAYJFS010000001.1 coordinate 297,782, forward strand.
AAGTTTACAATGAAGCACCTTCTGCTAAAGTTATTATTACAGGTTGTGCTACAAAAATTATACAAAATCAACTTTCTAATTTAACTAAGCACTATCTTTCCATCCACCAAAAGAATAAAGAGCAGCTTCTCAAAAATCCATGTATTGATACATCTCTGCTAGAAGTTAACAGTACTATTTCAAAAAATTTTCCATCCTTCTCTATAAAAAACTTTCACCGATCTAGGCCAATCATAAAAATACAAGATGGGTGTTCTTCTTGTTGCTCATATTGCATAATACCTAGTGCACGAGGAGGATCTTCTAGTAGAAAAGCTGATGAATGCCTTAAAGAAATACAAACTCTTTTACATGCTGGCTATAGAGAAATAATACTTTCTGGTATAAATCTACATCAATATAGTGATCATCAAAAAGGCTATAATACCTTTTGGGATCTTCTTCTCTTCATAAATAAAAATCTTGCACCAGAATGGCAAGATATTGCACGTATACGAATAAGTTCACTTGATCCAGCACAATTTACTAACCATAGTTTTGAAGTTATTGCTAATAGTTCTATGCTATGTCCACAACTCCATATATCCATACAAAGTGGAAGTAAATACATACTTAAAAGTATGCGACGTACACATTATACACCAGAACACTTACTTTCTATTACACAAAAGCTTTCTAGCATTTGGCCTGTATTTGGGCTTGGAGCAGATATCATTACAGGCTTTCCTGGAGAAACCAATACACACCTACAAGAAACAATAACGCTTATTCATGAACTACCTCTTACATATGCACATGTTTTTCCTTTTTCTCCACGTCCAGGAACAATAGCAGCAAAACTGCCAAAACAAATAACTCCTGCTGAACGTCAACATCGTGCTCAAACTATTCGAAAAATTATTAAAAAAAAACAAGATCTATTTCATAAAAAACTACTTAACCTACCCACACTCCACATAACTCCTGAACATAGCCAACATACCTCTGGCCTTAATGAATATTACACTGTATGTGTTTTTTCTCTACCCATAAAAAACAATGATCTTAGTATCATAAAGGTCAAACCTCTCTCTATAACATCTAAAGGTATACTTGTTGAACCTATAACATCTTAAAAAATAGTAAATTTTACTTGTATCTAGTCACCTTAAAGTTTACTAGTACATTTTATCTTTTTCATAAAAGCATATTTTGTATAATAGATTTTAATATAGGAAACATATATGGTTCGAAGCATGACAGGTTTTGGACGCTGTATTATTGAAGATACAGATTGGATACAAACTTGGGAAATACGAAGTGTAAATAGTCGCTACCTTGATCTAAAATGGCGACTCCCAGTTATAGCTCGATCTTTAGAACAAAAATTTGAAAAACTCATCCGCCAATATGCAACAAGAGGTAGGGTTGAAATACAATTAACCATACAACCTGTCCATTCATATAGATCTCAGATAACCTTTAACAATATCCAAGCATCAATGATGTTAGATGCCCTTAAAGACCTTGCAAAACAAAGAAATGAAGTTTTTACACCTAACTATACACAACTTCTAACAATCTCTTCATTATGGGAAAAAAATAATGAAGACACTGAAGAAAATATAGAATCTAGAATTGAAAAAGGTCTTATTACAGTATTGAAAGATTGGAACGAAGCAAGAGAAACTGAAGGTAATAACCTTATTAATGATTTATCTTTGCGGATTTCTAAACTGAATACTTGGCTTGATAACCTCAAAAGCTATGCACCTAGAATAAAAGAAGAGCGTTTTAAATTACTCAAAGAACGTCTCACTCAAGCACTGCTTCAGGCAGGAGAAGGGTTTGAAGAAACACGGTTCTTACAAGAAATGGTTATTCACATTGATCGGATTGATATTTCAGAAGAACTTACAAGACTTTCCAGTCATCTTGAACAACTTAATGAAATAGCAAAAAAAGGTCCTGATATAGGAAGAAAACTTGACTTTACTTTACAAGAATGCTTTAGAGAAATTTCTACATGTGGTAATAAAATTCAAGATATACAAGCATCAAGAATCATAGTAGACTTTAAAAACGAACTTGAAAAATGTCGAGAACAAGTACAAAATTTAGAATAAAACATAATATAATTCATAAATAATACAGTATGATACATGAACGACTCATAAATTTAGGTTTTGGAAACTTTATAGTTGCATCTAGAGTTATTAGCATCGTAAACCCAGCATCTTCACCTATGCGACGCTTAAGAGAAGATGCAAAAAGCTCTGGAAAACTTATTGATGCAACCCAAGGACGTAAAACAAGATCCATCCTTATTACAGACTCAAATCACATTATTCTTTCAGCCATACTACCAGAAACACTTGGTCAAAGGTTTATCCAAGAAGATGAGCATGCCTAAAAAAGAGATAAATGCACTAAAATATACACATGGAACAGGTGTTATTCTTGTAATATCTGCACCATCTGGCACAGGTAAAACAACCCTTATAAATCGGTTACGAAAAGAATTCCCATATATTACATATTCAATTTCATGTACAACAAGACCACCAAGAAAAGACGAACAATATGGTAAAGAATATTACTTTCTTTCTGAAGAAGAATTTATAACTCGACGTAACAATAAAGAATTTGCAGAGTGGGCTTATGTTCATAATTATCTTTATGGTACTCCACTAGAACCAATAATAACAATGCTTAATGCAGGCAAAGACATTCTCTTTGACATCGATGTAAAAGGTGCTGCACAATTAAGTCTTACTATTCCATGTAGTACATATGTATTTCTTCTTCCACCTACTATGAATGAACTTGAAAAACGTTTACGTATTCGTGGAACAGATAACGATGAAACAATAAAAAAAAGGCTCTCTATTGCTACAGAAGAAATACAGCAAGCACACTGGTTTGACGCCTGGATTATTAATGAACATATAGATAAAGCCTATGATGAGTTACGATCCATATATATATCTTCAAAGCTCAATCCAATACATCAGCCAAATCTTGTTAAATCAATTACAGAAAACTGGTAATGAAACATGACAAAACTTATTGTTGCCCTAGACTATCCTGATGCTCAACAAGCATTATCTATGGCAAAACAGCTTACAACATCTGTTGAATGGGTTAAAGTTGGCCTTGAACTTTTTACACATGCTGGCCCTTCTATTATTGAGTCTCTTAAAAATTTAGGATTTAATATTATGCTTGATCTGAAGTTCTTTGACATTCCAAATACAGTAAAAAAAAGTATTCGTTCAGCATACACAATAGGTGCAGATATCATAACTCTACATATTTTAGGTGGAGAAACTATGGTCAAAACTGCTATTCAAGAGCTACAATCCATATATGAAAAAAAAGGACATAAACCACTACTTTTTGGAGTAACCGTACTTACAAGTATGAAGCAAGGAGAACTACCTGCCTATTCACAAAACTTACAATCTTTGGTAATTACATTAGCAAAAAATGCTCAATTGTGGGGTCTTAATGGTATCGTTTGCTCAGGACAAGATGTATCTATGCTTAAACCTCTTTATCCATCATTGTTATATTTAACACCAGGAATACGTATGCCTCAATCAACAACAGATGATCAAGAACGAATTATAACCCCTGAAGAAGCTATTCTTGCAGGTAGTGATTTTTTAGTTGTAGGAAGACCAATAACACAATCTAAACACCCTATACAAGCTGCAAAAACATTTATCAAAATAATACATGATACTACAACCTTATAGAAAAATTATCTATACTCTATATTCTCTATAAGAAAAGGATCTAAAATTATGAGCGATCAGCAACCAAAGAAACGTATTCAAGGTGTTTTCTCTTCTCAAGAAGTAAGAAAAGTTGGTACAGGCACAACAACTCGAAAAACTGTTAGTAAAATTTTCTGGTTTGTTGAACAAACAGAAGGTGAAAATACTGTTCTTATACAAGCAATTAATACAAATTATATACCAACTGGTGCACCAAAAACAATTACAATGGAAGAACTACTAGAAAGGTATTCACCTGAGCCAGAATTCTATATCCAATCTGTATACCCTAATATGCAAAAACTTGAAGATTCTATTAGCAAAGCTGAAGATTCTCGAAAAAAAGGTGAAATTTTTACAGCAGAATATGAATATAATAATGCACTAAAACTCGACGAAGAAAATATACGAGCTAATTTTGGTATAGGGCTTACTTATCTAGCACAAGGGGAAGGAGAAAAAGCAGATAATATTTTTGAACGTCTTGTTAACCTTAATGCTACTTTTGAAAAAAAACATAAACACCTTTTTAATGAATTTGGAATAAATTTAAGAAAAAGTAAAATGTATAAACAAGCATCCGATTATTATACTCGTGCTTTAGAACTTTCAGCTACAGATGAAAATATACACATTAATATAGCTCGAGTATTGCTTGAACAAAAAGATTATTCTACCTGTGTTGAACACTTAGTTACAGCACTTAACCTTACCCCTGGTAATATTACAGCAATAAAATTTTTAACATGGCTCAAAGAAAAAAAGCTTCTTCCACAAGAACAACAAGAAAGTGTTACAAAGCTTCTTCAACAACAACCAAAGCTCGATATAGATAACACAAACTCTGAAGCACCATAAAAAATCTATTACATAAACTTAGGCATCTTAAATAATGAAAACATGGCTTTTTCATTCTTCTCAATCACAACCACCAGCAACCTGGAATAAAACTCACACCATTCCAAAACTTATAATAGATCTTCTATGGAAAAGAGGTCTCACCTCTCTAGAAGAGCTTCATGTATTTCTTTCACCAAAACTTCAACATCTATCATTACCAGAAAAATGGTATGGTATACCTAAAGCTGCTGAAATTCTTAAAGAAGCTATTATACAAAAACAACCAATCCTTGTTTGGGGTGATTATGATGTTGATGGCGTTACAGGATCAACACTTATTCATGATGTTCTTCATTTTCATAATGCATCTGTAGTAACACATCTTCCTGATAGGAAAAAAGAAGGCTATGGTGTTAATTCTTCAAGTTTGAAACAGTTTGCTCAACTCACTCCAGGTATTTTACTCACTGTCGACTGTGGTATCAGCGATGTGAAAGCCATAAGCTATGCAAAAGAACTTGGTTTTACCACTATTATTGCTGATCATCATCTACCACCAGAAAAACTACCTCCTGCAGAGGCTATTTGTAATCCTCGAATTGGGCATAACCCATGTCCTTATTTAGCAGGTGTAGGCATTGCTTTCTTTCTTATGGCTGCTCTTAATAGCCTATTAGAAAAGATTACTGGTAAACGTATGGATATGAGGAAAGTACTTGATCTTGTTGCTCTTGGAACACTTGCAGATATGGCACAAATTACAGGAGAAAACCGTATTCTTGTAAAAAATGGTCTTTTAAAAATTGCAGAAGGAAATCGACCAGGTATTGCAGCACTTAAAGGTATTAGTGGTTTCTCACAATCTTCTCCACTAACAGCTCGTCAAGTTGTTTTTAGCCTTGCCCCAAAAATTAATGCTGCAGGAAGGCTTAGTAATCCAAGGATTGCTTATGAAATGCTTTCTACAAACTCTATTGAAAAAGCAGTAGAACATGCAAACATACTTAATACTATGAACACTGAACGACGTAGTGAAGAAGAACGTATTACTTCTGAAGCACTTGTTCAAGCAGAAAAAATGTTTCATAAACAGGGTCTTGTTCTCTATGGAAAAGATTGGCACCAAGGTGTCATTGGTATTGTAGCATCAAGAGTCACAGAAACCTTACATAAACCAACAATAATTCTCTGCTCCGATGGAGACTTCATAAAAGGATCTGGAAGATCAGTAGCAGACTTTGATCTTCATGAAGGGCTTTGCCAGTGTGCTGACATGCTTGTAACTTTTGGTGGTCATAAGCAAGCTGTTGGAGTAAAACTACTTCCACAAAATCTTGAAAAATTTCAAAAGACGTTTGATAGTATTGTACGTAATTTTTTTAAAAATGAACCTATTCAGCCTTGTATCCATATTGATATGGAACTATCTTTTTCTCAAACAACAAACTTCCATTTTCTTAAATCACTGGAACAACTACAACCATTTGGTATAGGTAATCCTGAGCCTATTTTTGCATCACTTCCACTAAAAATTAAACAAAATAAGCTTTTTGGCTCAAATAAAGAACATATTATAATGACAGTTATTGAAGAATCTTCTGGAATAACACTTCAAGCAAAGGGCTGGAAACTTGCAAAAACTATCCCACCAATTAACTCCAAAATCCAACTTGCCTATACTATAGGTATTAACACCTATAAAGGTATTGCTTCTATTGAAATAACTATCAAAGACTGGAGACTTCTTTAAATATTCATACACCTAAACTGGTATAATATTTAAATGTGCTCCTGTAAGTGAAGAAACACCATTATTAGTTATTTCTAATGTATTTTCTACGCCAACTGTACCTAGTCCAGGTATGCTTATTTTAGGTTCAATGGCTATAACCATACCTTCTTTCAAAGGTATACAAGATCCTTTTTCAAATATAGGCCCTTCATCAATAGCTAAACCAACACCATGTCCCAAAAAAGACACTATATCTTTACCTGATCCCATAAATGTCCCTGGAATTTTTATAGATTGTAAATATTTCTGAGCCATACTCCAAATATCTTCAGGCACTGCTCCAGGTATAAGCATTGATATGACTCTTTCGTAAACCTCTATACAAACATCTTGAGCCTGTTTTATTTTATCAGGGATAGATGATAATACTCCTGGCCAATAAATCTGTGTTTTTACCGTATGATAACCTTCAAGCATAAAACATACATCTACTGAAAGGATTGTATGGTGCTTCCAAATAGTACCAGCATCTCCCATAAATGGAGCTGCAGGATGAACACCTCTACCTGTAAGAGGAGTATTAAAATATGAAGGATAAAAACCTGACTCACCAGCAGAAACATACCCAAGAAAAAACTCTTCACTATACTCATTACATCGTATAATGCCTTGATGTCCTTGAGTAAAAAATTGACTCCATAACTGATGTGCTATCTCGAGCTCGCTTGTGTTAGAAACAAGCTTTTGTGGAAAAGCCTCTTCCAAAATATAACGATGACGTTCACCACAAATATGAAGCTTTTTAAGCTCCCATTCAGACTTTATAAGTCGTACTTTATTTAATACCGTATCACAAGACTTACTGTTTGATATATTGGGCAATTGAGTAAAAAGCATCTCTGCAGTTGTCAAAGTAAGTCCTTGTTTCTCTATAGCAACGATTGATGGAAAATGATTATCTATTTCTTTACATAATAAAGGTATATCTTTAAACGAACTAAAATGACATATATGTTGCACTGGAGATTCAAGCTTGGCTCTTTCAATTCCCCTATATAAAAAAAGTATGGGTTCTCCATTCTTTGGAATCAAAAAAACGCCTGTGCCTAATGTTCCTGTTAAATAATATATGTTTAAACGAGAAAAAACTAATAATCCATCAGTTTCTGGAATATCTTCCTCCATAATTTGTTTGCACTTTTGAATTCTTGACCTATACTCTTCTAAAGGGAACTGCTCTAAAGCTGTTAGCATATCTCTTCCTTTATTATACCCTGTTATTCATGTGGATTTCTCATCAATAAATGTAAACTGTATACAACCCTATTAATAGTATAGGAAAAATAATGATAAACCCATCTGATACCACTATAAAGCAACTTTTATCACAGGCAAAAACAATAGCAATTATTGGTGCTAAAGATAAATCTGGACAGCCTGTAGATGCCGTTGGTCAGTATCTTCTTAGTGTTGGTTATACAATTATTCCTATCCACCCTACAAGAAAATACGCTTGGGAAATTCCTTGTTATTCTTCTATCCTTGATGTACCTATTCACATTGATATTATAAATCTTTTTAGATCTCCAGAATTTTGTCTTACTCATGCACATGAAGCTATAAAACTTATACATAAGCCTAAACTTTTTTGGATGCAAAAAGGTATTACTAATGAAAAAGCTGTTTCTATTGTAAAAGAATCAGGTATTGCTGCTGTTGAAGACCGATGTATTATGATCGAACATCAAAGGCTTATACAAGAATTTAGCTAATATAGTATATATTTCATCATTTTAATGAACTTACACCTAAAACATAACTTGTAGACATAAGTATTTAAAAAAGTGCAAAGCTATAAATACTGCAGAGTGGTTATAAAAAAATCACCATATGTTGTATTTTTTTCAAATACCTTGAACTTAAAAAATTGCTGCTATCTTTTTAGCTTTTCTATCTATTACCCCTTTTTATTTTTTTAATTTTTCATAGGTTTTATTCTAACACACCCATCTCTAGTAGCTTATATAACAACTCTTTTGACTTTAATATAACATACTTTGAAGATAGTTTTTATACTTTTTTGTTTATATTAACTTAATACAGCATTATTAAAGGCAAGTGTTGTACTGTTGCTAAAAAAGTGACAATAAAATAGGTTGAAATTATCTGTAAAGACAAAGATAGAGAAGTTATAACACTAGGAAGAATAAAAGAGTTTGAGATGCTTAAACTTAAAAAGGTTTTCTATAAACAATGAATGCTTTCCTAACTTCTTACTAAGCAATCTATATATTTTATAGCTGTTATTATTTTGGTCTTTATATATTTCAAATACCCATGTAATAATTTTGCAAAATAATCTATCAAATCTATATACAAACCTTTTAGTATCAAAAGACTTTACATTTAGCCTTCTAAAAAACTCCTTTGCATATCTAAAATACCTTTTTCAATATCTTATTTATAAGTGGACTTTAAGTCCAAAAAATATATATTAAAAAGAAACAACAATACAAACTATAGAATAAAAAATATATTTTACTCATAAAAGTGAATAATATATTTTTTATGATAATTATGTAAGGAACATTAAAATTATGAATATCCTTATATTTGGACCTAATGGTAGTGGTAAAGGAACACAAGGTGTACTTATAAAAAAAACTTTTGGTATTGCTCATATTGAGTCAGGAGTTTTATTCCGTGAAAATATAGAAAAAGGAACTCCCCTTGGAAAACAAGTGAAAGCATATCTTGATAGTGGGTCTCTTGTTCCTGATACAATCACTATTCCTATGATCTTAGAAAAACTTAAAGAACAAAACAAAAAAGGCTGGTTACTAGATGGGTTTCCTAGGAATCTTAATCAAGCAGAAGTATTATATAATACTCTACAAGAACAACATATAACTATTGATTATGTTATAGAGATTACACTGCCTCGTGACATTGCAAAAAAACGTATTATGGGCCGAAGGATATGTAAAAAAGATAACACACACCCTAATAATACATCGATCTTAGCCCTTCAACCAAATGCAGATAATACCTGCGCTATTTGCCATAGTGAACTTATAACCCGTCAAGATGACCAAGATGAGCATGCTATTGATACACGCCATAACATTTATTATGATACAAAAACAGGCACATTAGCTGCAGTACAGTATTTTAAAAAACTCGCTAAACAAGGGAAAACACACTATATTCAACTAGATGGTCATGGAAATATTGATGAGGTTAGTAAAAATCTTCTTGATGCATTACAAAAATAAAAAACTACTTAAATAAACACTATCCTTTAATAGTATACTTTATAACTATTTAGTATATGCTTTTTTCCATTCATCTAAAAAAAGAAGTGCTGTTTCTAGTTCTGATAAAACACCTGATTCTTGTCTTAACCGGATAATAATATCTTCAAAAGAACTATCCATAGGTAAACGGAGTCTGGTAAATAATGCTTCAAGTTTAGCTTGAATTTCTAAAGGTATATCTTTTGGAAAAACTATTTTCTTATGTTCCTTAGGAAAATTAGTGGTATTTTCAGCAACATACTGCAATAAAAGCATCATTCTATGCTGATATGTATGTTCTTCTAAGACCCTTTTTCTTGCTTGCTCAGAAAAACTAATACATTTTTCTAGGTGCTCAAGGTAATAACTAATCTGTTCTTTTAATTCTTCAATACTTTCAAATGTAACCATTTCTTTGTCTGTAAAAAGTTCACACAAAAGTTGTCGTTTATCCACTAATTGAAAAGCATTACAAGCCGCCACTTCAAAAGTTCTTGGATTAACAAAGTCCCCATGTGAAACAAGCTGACTTGCTTTTATGCTTGAATGAAGATTAATATTTATCTTTGTAGCATTAAAAATTTTTACAGCTTCTTCTGGTAAAATACGTCTCCCCTTAGCTTGAATATATTGATCAAGCATAGCTGCCCCATCCCAATCTGATCCCCATATCTTAAACTGAAACCCCATAAGCTGACGAAATGCTGCTCGACGATTGGGATATCCTGCACCTAAAAATGCCAGATTAGCTCCATATGTTACTTGATCAATATTAGAAAGATCCAATGGCTTATGAAATGATGGTAAAGCAGCCATTGGTAAATATAGTGAGTGTAGCACGCCTATATTCTTTAATTCTTCTAAAAAAGGATCTTTTTGAATAACAAAAAAGAAATCATAATAAGGTGCAAAGCTTCTCCAGTAAGGAAATACTGTATAATCTTCTACAAACCACATAGCTGTAGTAACTTTGTCTTTTTTCAAACGCTTAAGTAACTGTTTAGTAACAGGTGCTTGTGCTAAGCTCAAGACTAAATCAGGCTCAAATTCTTCAACTTTAGCATAAATAGCCTGTGCAATAACTTGTAAAAAAGTTGACTCTATTTCTTCATATCTACTATTTCGAATACGTAATGACCTAAAGGCTTCAACACTTCCAAAAAATAAAGGTGCATCAAATACCTCTACACAGTGCCCAAGCTCTTTTAGTGCAGATATACAATACTCACCTATAGGAAGAGAACCACCATAAAATGGTAAAATTACGATAATACGAATTTTTTTTATACTCATAGTATTGAATTTGGAAGCATCCAATCTGCCTCAAGATAAAGGTTATTGACTAAATGGCTACTAGCAATTTCTGGAAACATTGTACTTCTTGCAAATGAGAGACCTTGGTATTCTTTAATCAAAGCATGCTGTGCCATCCTTATAGATGCAGTATATGTAGTATCACCATTACTCTCCCAAATGAGCCCTAGTTCATCAAAAGATGACCGTAAAAGTAAAAGATCTGAAGGTAATTCTTGTGATCTTCCAGAAAGACATCTAAAAAAATAAGTTGTTCTATACACATCTAAACACTGCACATGCCTTGGGCAAGGTGTAGCTTCAGCACATGGAGCACAATCTATTGAAGTTTGCCATACTTGATGTCCAAGGCCATATGGACCTGTTTCCCAAGCCCATGCAGATGATAAAAACATTGCACACACAGGCACACCTAATCTTGCTGCTAAATGCATTGTCCCTGTGTCTGGTGTTAAAACAAGATCAAGGTTAGAAACAATATCAACTAAATCATGCCAGTTTGTTTTACCTGCTTTATTTTCTATTTTACTTGTAAGTTTATTTGGCATTAAAGATATAAGTTGACGACCTAATGGTTTTTCTTCTTTACTTCCTAAAAAGTATATAACATCTCCATCAACAGACTCAAAAAGTATGTTTATAATTGCTACTAAAAATTCAGGTGGTAATGAACGGCGTGAATTACGCCCTGCTAAAACAACACCTAACCCTTTTCCTCCTGGTTTTGCAGGAGGATTTACATATTGTGGAGCTATCGGATATGAAGCAAGAAGTCCCCAAAAATCAACAAGATTAAGTGGTGAATATTTTCTATCTTCTGTCCAACGAAAAGCCATTTTCATCCAAGTATCACGGAGTAACTGACCATTTTTTACAGAATAACCTTTAACAATTTCTGCTGGGAATAAACGTACAAAAGCAAAATTCATACCTGAATAATTTAAATTAAATATTTGTGTATAGTCATATCTTTTAAGCTCTGTAAAAATACCTATATTATGAATAATTTGTTCATAAAATGAACCATTACTAACAGAAATTCCATGGACAACACACTTTGGATATATAATTTTTGCTATTTCTATAAGTGCTGTATCTACACAAAGATGAACCTCTCCATCTTGCAATAATGAAAATATAAGCCTAGATGTCTGTATAATATCGCCAAAACGTGCTAACTGGATGACTAAATATCTATTCATGGATACAATCCTTAATCATAATAAAGACACATTAGTATAGGAAACTAAAAAATAAACCTATATATTATCTGATTGAATAAATATCAGACTTAACAAAATACATAACTTCACTATAAAATATGTATTCATGGAGAGATAGTGTCCAACCTATATTATTACTACTACTCTATATACTTTTATAATGATCTAAGGAAAACATATAATGTAATATGCTAGATTTTTTTGTATATTTTAAATAGTATATCCATAACAAAAACTTGTTATATACAACTGTACTTATTATAATTTTTTACAATATTTTCAAAAGATCTATGTTAATTCACTGTTATCTTTAATGATGGTCCCTATGCATTATTACCCAATTTTTATTGATCTTACTTCAGCAAGTTGTCTTATCGTAGGAGCTGGTACTGTTGGGAAACGTAAACTATCTTCACTCATTGCAGCACAAGCAAAACATATACTTGTTCTTGATATAGCCTCTCCTTCACAAGACTTTAAAAATTTTTTTAATCTATCTAATGTCTGCTTTGAACAACGTAACTTTCAACACAATGATATCATAGGAAAATCACTTGTTTTTGCTGCAACCAGTAACTCTATTGTAAATAAAGCTATTACTCAGCATTGTGTATTAAACAACGTATTTTGTAATAATATTGATACGCCTCGTGAAGGTACTTTTATTGTACCTGCACATATAGAACAGGGTGGTGTTTCTGTTGCTATTTCAACAAATGGAAGCAGCCCAGCACTGTCTCGAAAACTTAGTCAAGATATTTCTACATGGCTCGACAATAAATATATACGTATAACAACATTCTTAACACGCCTACGTCCATTAATAGTAAAATCTTCTTCCACGGAACATAATACAAAACTCTTTCGAACACTTGTTGACTCTAACCTTACAGAGGCACTAAACCAACAAGATCGTCACCAATGTGAACATATTTTACAAACAATACTCCCTAAACAACTACAAACACATATTACTGAGTTACTCCATGAACTTGTCTGACTTTCTCCCTGTTATTACCTTTCATATCTATACATTAGGTACTATTACTCTTGTTTCTGGAATCATATCTAGAAAAAACTGGTTAACGCAAATTGCTCTTATACTTTTTCTTATAGGTATTCTTGCTCACACGACTCTTATCATTACTTTATTAGATACATATATATTTACTCAAGCTACGTATGTTTTCATCCTCTCATGGATTTTATTTATATTAGTACTTATTTTGTGGACACGAAAAAAAAACAAAACACTCCTTTTACCTCTTGCTCCTCTATCACTCTTTATTTTCCTTTTTGCATTACTATTACGTCATGCTAATACACCTATTCCAAAACAACTTTTAGGCATCACTTTTTCTATCCATATTGGTTCTATTTTCCTAGGCTTTGCTTTTGCTTCCATAGGCTTTGGGGCAGGAATTTTATTTTTACTACAAGAAAAAAGTATTAAACATAAAACACCTCTATCAGGATTCCAAAAAGATATACCAGCTTTGTTAGTACTTGATAAAATAAATGCCTTAACTGTACTCTTAGGCTTTCCATTATTTAGTATTGGACTACTTTTTGGTTTTGTTTCTGCAAATCTTGCATGGGGAGATATCTTCTCTCTTGATCCAAAAGAAATAATAAGCATACTAGCTTGGGCTCTTTATGGTTGGATTTTCTACCAAAGGTTCCATTGTTGTTGGCAAGGTAAAAAACCTGCTATATTAACTATTATTGTTTTCTGTATTTGCATTTTTTCACTGGTTGTGGTTAACTTTTTTACAAATACATTTCATAATTTTTTGAGATAATAGCCTATGGAAGAAAATATTTATCTTATAGGTATGAATCATTGCACTGCAGGCGTTGAAATTCGAGAACGCTTTGCTCTTAGCATGTATTGTGAAAAAGATACATGGGCAATACCACATATAAAAGGTATACAAGAATCTCTTATACTCTCCACATGCAACCGTGTAGAAATCCTTTGTATAGGTAATGAACATACCCCCCAAAATATCTATACTGCATGGTCAAAAATAACAAAACAGTCCATAGAAGAACTCAAGCTTCATACATATATATACCAAGGACATGATGCTATTTCACATATATTTTCAGTAGCCTCTAGTTTAGACTCTATGGTTATTGGAGAACCACAAATTCTTGGACAACTTAAAGATGCATATCGTATGGCAACACGAGCAGGTGCATCAAAAACGATCCTTAATAGGTTACTTCATAAATCATTTTCTGTTGCTAAACGTGTTCGTACTGAAACAGGGATAGCCTCTAACGCTGTTTCTATTAGTTTTGTTGCAGTAGAACTTGCTAAAAAAATTTTTGGGAATATACACCAATATAAAGTACTCCTTATTGGTGCTGGAGAAATGGCTGAACTGGCTGCAACCCACCTTATTCATGCAGGTATTGAGCATATTAAGGTTACAAATAGAACATATACATGTGCTCAAGAACTTGCTGAACAATTTAGAGGAGAGGCTGTCCACTTTAAAGACTTATTAGATACTCTTGCCGAAGTAGATATTATTATAAGTTCCACAGGTTCACCACACCCTATCATTTATCTAGAACAAATAAAGCACATTCTTAAAGTAAGAAAAAATAAACCACTCTTCTTTATAGATATTGCAGTTCCTAGAGATATTGATCCAAATATCAACAAACTAGATAATGTCTACCTTTATGATATAGATAATCTCAAAGAAGTTATTGAGGATAATATACAACAACGACAAGAAGAAGCACTTAAGGCACAAAACATTATACAAGATGAAGTTGAAGCCTTTTGTTCTTGGTTACAATCGCTTATTTTACAACCAACAATTATTGATTTAAGAAATCGCTTTTCTGCCTATGCTGAAGAAGAACTTACACGTACTTTGAAAAAAATTGGACCTGTTGATAAAAAAACACAAGAAGCACTAGAAATGATGATTGATGCTTTAATACGTAAACTTACACATGACCCTATCTCCTATCTTAAATGTGCACATCGAGACGTTGATACAAACCACATTACTGTCACACGACAAATCTTTAATTTGGACAATACTATTAAAAAAGTTGTTAATGAAGACTAATGATCTAACATTGTAAAAATATCTCTAATGGATACATAACTTCTTGATCCATAATCTCAATGCTTACTATTTTCAGATAAAAAACACTTTTATTGATTACCATTTTACCTACAACCTTACTTGATCTAAAAAACTGTATATAATACTTCTTGCATATTTTTATTATACAAAATCATTCTAAAAAACACTTTTAAAATAATTTTTTATTATATGTTTGATTAAAATCTCATAAATACATGTGATAAAAGTGCACGACAAAAAACATAAAAACATAGTATATCCCTTTACAAAAAATGAATCCATGAACAGAAGTAAAATGACTCTAAAATATCTATAGAGTATTTACATAGATTATAGTATATTTTTCTAGACATATTCTATTATTTATTTCTCTAAAATTCAAACTGTTCTTGTTTAATTCAATAGCCATAAATAGGTTATAAAAAATAATTTTAAAAACTAACTGCTCTTTATATGAGGAAGTACTATGGGTTTCTTTTCATCTCTTAAAAAAAATCTTCTCTTAAAAACAAACAATCCAAACATAGACAAAAATCTATTACATACCCATCCACAACAAGTACATGCTCATGACTGGAAACAAAAACTCACTATTGATTTAAGAAAAGCAAAACCACAGCTATCTATATGGCTTGATATTGTTATAGATAACATCCAAGAAGCAAACAGTATATTATGGAAACGTCTTGAATTTCTTCTTATATCTTTAGATATTACAGAAAATGAAGCACATGAATTCACTCAAAAATTTGTCCACTGGGTAAATGACATGGGTTATACATCAATCTCAGATTTTCGCTCAGAACTCCAATATCAACTAGCTATTGTTTTAGATTTAGAAGATGAAAACAGTGAAAAAAATAGACTCATTAAAAAAATATATACAAGCCTCTCAAAAACACGAGAACATTTTAGTACACGCTTACATACACTTTTTTCTCACCATCAAACACTCTCTCAAGCTTTTTGGGAAGAACTTGAAGAAGCTTTTATTATGTCAGACATAGGTGTCGAAGCTACAAAAGTATTAATAAACAAAATAAAAAAACAAAGCCATACCCAACATACTTCCCTTGAAAATATTCAAAATATTCTCACAAATGAACTTGAAAAAATTTTTAAAACCTCACATACAATTATTGCAGTCAATCCACCTGAAATAATACTTGTTGTTGGTGTAAACGGTGTAGGAAAGACAACAACTATCGCAAAATTAGCATATAGAATGCGTTTACAAGGTAAAAAAGTACTTATTGCAGCTGCAGATACCTTTCGGGCTGCAGCAAAAGAACAGCTTGAAGTTTGGACAAAAAGAATTGATGTTTCACTTTATGCAAAAGAAGCAAATACTGATCCTGCTGCAGTTGTATGGGAAGCTTTAGATTTAGCTGTAAAAGAATTTTTTGATGTTGTTCTTATTGATACAGCTGGAAGACTCCATACAAAACATAATCTTATGGATGAACTTATAAAAATACACACAGTTATTCAAAAAAAACAACCAAGTGCACCACATCGAACAATCCTAATCATTGATGCAACAAGTGGACAAAACGCATTACAACAAACAAAAATGTTCCATTCTGCTATAAACATTAGCGATATTATTCTTACAAAACTTGATGGAACAGCAAAAGGAGGCATTGCTATTGCTATTGCTACAACATATAATATACCTATTACCTATATAGGGCTTGGAGAAAAAATGGAAGATCTTCGTCCATTTATAGGAGATACTTTTGCACAATCATTATTGACTCATGGAGCACTTATATTAGAACCTCAATAGTACACAATAGGAACATTATTTATGGCACATATTCTACCTGGATCATGCCCATCTGCAAATATCTATGCTATTACAGATGAGCGTCTTTCTCTTGGAAGACCTGTTACTGATATTGTCCAACAACTATTAGATGCAGGTGTCTCAATTATACAATACAGAGAAAAAGAAAAATCTTCAAAAATAATGCTTCAAGATTGTATTAATATAAAAAAATTAACAGAAAAAGCTCATGCATGTTTTATTGTTAATGATCATATTGATATTGCATTACTTTGTAATGCAGATGGCGTCCATATTGGTCAAGATGATCTTCCTTTTGATGAAGTACGTAAACTTATTGGTCCAGAAAAAATTATTGGCCTCTCTACCCATAATCCAGAACAAGCACAACAAGCAGTTTTATTAGGTGCTGATTATATTGGCGTTGGACCTATTTATGAAACAAAAACAAAGAAAGATGTCTGTGCTCCTGTAACAGTTACCTATCTAGATTGGGTTGTCGAACATATTAATATTCCTTTTGTTGCTATTGGAGGGATTAAACTTCACAATATTAAAAATATTGTACAACATGGAGCAAAATGCTGTGCACTAGTTTCAGAGATTGTTAGTGCACCCAATATAGCAACTCGAATATCTGAACTTCGATCAAAAATGGACGAAGCCTTGCATACATAAATTTGATAACTATATGCCTCATACCTTTATTAATCTATTCACAATCTCTTGTGCTGCAAGCCTACCTGCAACCATTGCTGAGACAACTGTAGTTGCGCTTGTTACAATATCACCACCAGCAAAAACATTCTGTATAGATGTTTCACCGACTTCGTTAATAGCTATATAGCCATCTTCTGATAAATCTAAACCTGGAGTTGTATGAAAAAAAAGTGGATCAGCTTTACTACCAATGGCAACAATAGCTAAATCTGTTTTATACTCAAATACCTCACCTGGTATTGGTACTATACTTCTACGACCCAAAGTATCTACTTCCCCAAAGGACATCTTTTGTAGTTTTACTGAAGATAAATGATAGTTTTCATCATGCTGAAAAGATATAGGTGCTACAAACTCCATAAACTTTACACCCTCTTCTTCAGCAAAATGTATCTCTTCATGACGAGCTGGCATTTCTGCCCTTGTCCTCCTATAAATAATACAAACAGATTCTGCTCCTAGTCGAAGAGCTGTACGTGAGGCATCCATAGCAACATTACCTGCACCAAAAACTGTAACTCTACGCCCTTTATATTTCTCTAGTTTGCTTGATACTGATGAATAATTATCTTGACTATGCCGTATACCTTTAAGATACTCATGTGCTATAAATACACCTTTATACTCTTCTCCAGGGATACCTAATTTATAAGGATATCCTGCACCAATACCAATAAATATTGCTTTGTAACCTTCATCTTTTAATTGCTGTATACTTCCTGTAACACCTGCTATCCAATTTGTCTTAAACAAAACACCCATTTTTTGTAATGATTCAATTTCGGCAAGAATAACCTCTTTAGGTAACCGGAATTTAGGTATACCAAGTGTTAAAATCCCACCAGGTTCACTTTGGGCTTCATAAACAGTTACAGCTATCCCATGAGCAGCAAGATAGCCTGCAGCAGAAAGTGATGCTGGACCAGACCCTATACATGCAACACGTAAAGAACTATCTATAGGACTACAAATATTATCTTTGGTAAGACCTACACAAGACCCTAACTCTAACTTTGAAGCTTGATCAGCAACAAATCTCTCTAACCTTCCAATAGCTACAGGGCTACCCTTTGCATTAAGAATGCATGAACCCTCACACTGATTTTCTTGTGGACAAACTCTACCACAAATAGCAGGAAAACTATTTGTAGTTCTGATAATTTTATAGGCTTCTGGAATATTGTTTTGTAATAATAATGAAATGAATTCTGGGATAAGAACGCCTGCAGGGCATGCTCGCTTGCATTTTGGCTTTTTACACTGAAGACAACGAGCTGCTTCTAATTTAGCTTCTTCCTCTGTATACCCAATAGCAACCTCTTCAAACCCTTGTATACGCTGAGGCATAGCTAATTTTGGCATACCAACGCCTACTGTATTTTTTAACAATGTATTTTTCATAGTAAACCATACCTAGTACTATAAAAAAATAGATTATAATGATTATAACTCTAAGTAATAATTAAAAAATTTTGTTACCTAGTTTATCAAAAGCCTATAATAACTTTATTTTGCTACTTATTAAATACTTTATATTTTTTTAATGGATAACCCTAAAAAAGTATAGCTACATATGCTTTCCTTAATAAATATGTTTATAAACATATTTACTAAATAATTATATCAGAAAGTTGAGGTTATAGTATCAAAAATTCCCTTTGTACTCATAGTAAATTTAATTAAAATTATTATGATGACATAATAATTTTATTAATAAAAAGACAAAAAATTTCTATAATCATAACTTAATATTTCATAAACAATTTCTATACCTATACTGTCTGCTCACACAATAACTAACACATAATTAATTAACATAATTGATTATTATTTTAGCCAAACTACACCCTGTATACCCACATAAAAAACCTATATACAAGTATACCTATATCATGAATTAATAATACATAAGAAGTTCATAATATGTGCTAATGAACTTCATATATAACTCTTTATGCAACTTGCTAACCTAAAAAATTATGAACTTAAAAAAAAAATTAAAAACATTATTGTAATATAAAAATTGTATGTTTAATTTCTAAAGACTACCCAACATCAAAATAGCAATATTCCTTAAAATCTATATATCCAGATATCATAACCAAGTAAATCATATTAGCGTAATTAACTATTACTCTATTATCAGAAAATATTATGTAGCTAAAAACATATTTATTATCATATGTGTATTGCTAACCTATGAAATAACTTATAGTAATTCATGTAAAACTTACATTTTTCATTATATTTTTGGTTGACAAGTAAAAAATTTATTTGCAAAACTATATATAACTTTTGGTTTATATTAATAAATTTTAATGGAGTAGTTTATGACCAAAGCAGAACTTGTTGATAGAATTCATAAAAAAGCAGGGCTTCCTACAAAAGCAAAAACAGAAGAAACTTTTGACACAACCATCAAACTTCTAACCTCAGCTATTGCATCTGGTACCCCTGTTACATTTACAGGTTTTGGTAGTTTCAAACTTTCAAAACGTGCACCACGTAAAGGTAGAAATCCACGTACAGGAAAAGAAATTACAATACCTGCATGTAAGGTAGTTAAATTCACTCCAGGTAAAGCTTTAAAAGAAGCTGTAAAAAAAAGATAAACTTTTCTTTAATCAAAGATAGAAGCTATCCAAGTGATGGCTTCTATCTTTACTATAACATTTCTACATTACTGTAAAAAAGTATCTAAACACACTATGGCATAAACAAAAAAAAGTATAGAACAAACCATACTTACTTTATGCCTTAAAGGTGTTTTACTGGTTGCTATAATAGTCCACAACACTGCTGAAAGTACTATCATTAAAAAAATAGATACCATCATATTCCACTGAGTTACAACAATACTATATCTATAATAAACTAAAATCATAATGTTTATTAACGATATCCATGCTCCATATGCACTCCACTCGCTACAATACTTAACAGCAAACGTATAATAATCACGTCCAAAATTATCTTTGTTACGCCTAAACCACAGCCATAACAAACCTATACTACCACCTGCTGTTGCTTCAACAAAGTGTATAGCAATCACTGCAAGCCACAAAGGATTCCTTAATGAAGGGGAAAATATATCTATAAGTACTGTTATGTCTGTTTCATTTTGTAAGCTAGAGATCTCTCCTGAGAGAGTATAACCACATAAAAAAACCATACTAATCACAACAATAGAAAAAAGTATTCCTGGAAGTGAAGTAAAAACTATTCGTAATAATTGATCTTTTGAAAGATTTTTCCAAAAACTAAAAACAAGAAGCTCTATAAAAACACCAGCCAAAAATATGATACCTAATAACCAAAGAACATATGTAAAAACTGGAGATAATGATTGTACATCTTTCCAGTATATAACAATCACAAATAAAAAAATGCCTCCAAAAATAGTACTTAGAAAAGAAGTTAATTGTGTAAGATGATAAGCACAACGTTCATAGAAAACTTGTTTTTTTATCATTTTTATAATCAATGAAAAAAAAGAAATAAAAGGTAACATTGCTGTTGCTAAAAAACAGAAAAGTGCAAATCCTAATAAAAATCGTACAATAAACATACTATCAAAAGTCAAAAAAGGTACCATAGCTTCCCCAATTTTATATATAAAACTAGTAATGTTACTATATATAAATATAAAATAATTTTATATTTTACACATAGCTAGGTATGCTTTATAACATCTTCCTACAGGTGTATTCACTTCCTGAATAGAACTTTTGCCTAAAATACTTTGATTTGGAATTTGTATACAGTGTAATAAATTCCTCTTTGTAAAGTATATACTTTTATTTAATGGAGTCATCCCCATACAAAGTTTAACTTCTATTGTATGAAAAAAAGTAGTATCCATAAAAGCATTCACTCTTTCAAGAATCTCTGTTTTCATAAAAACAAGTTCTTGTAATGCCATTGTATCTTCTCCACCTATTAATAGTATAGCACCACGTCTACCAAGAGGTAAAGCTAAAGAGGAAAGCTCTGTCCCCATTACTGTTGACCAATTTCTCCAAAGTTCTATTAATAAACGCTGTTCTTTGCCTCCAATATCCTCTAAAAAAAAAGGAAGCTCTTTTTTTAGAGAACAGACATGGAGTCTTCGTACATCATGTTCTTTATAATCAACATTACCCATACAGCATCCATAATTATACAGTTAACTATAGTAAACTAACATAATAAGTTCCAATATTCATAATTATAAATAAATTATAGTAAACAGTTATACAGTTATATAAAAACTTACTAGAGTTTATACGTTTTTATATAAACTAATCTACCATCACTATAGCAACAAAATATAACCCATAACTATTATCAATTATAAATAAAATTTAAATTGTACCAACAATTTCTGTTCCAACACCTTGTTCTGTAAGGAGCTCAAGAAGGATAGCATGTTCTAAACGTCCGTCAAGAATCATCACTTTCTCTACACCACTATTAAGAGCATTTATACAACAATGTACTTTAGGTATCATCCCTCCAGAAATACTACCATCATCAAATAAATCATGAACTCTATCAATAGTAATAGACCTAACAAGTTTTCCATGCTTATCAATAATACCTTCTACATCTGTAAGAAGTAAAAATCGTGTAGCTTTTAGAGTGCTTGCAATAGCGCCAGCTACTTCGTCAGCATTAATATTATATGTTTGTTTACCATCAAAACCTATAGGAGCAATTACAGGAATAAAACCATTATGTATTAATGTATTAAGTAGTGATGTATCTATATGTGTAATATGGCCAACATGTCCAAAATCAATAGTTTTTATATCTTGATCACAATTCATAAGTACAGCATCTTTTTTGCGTGCATGTATTACAGAGCCATCTTTACCAGAAATACCTACTGCTCTACCACCTATTTTGTTAATTTGGCTTACTATGTCTTTATTTATAGAGCCAACTAAAACCATTTCTACAATATCTATATCAGAGTCGTCTGTTATGCGTAAGCCATTATAAAATTTAGACTGCATATCAAGCTTACTAAGCATAGCCCCAATCTGTGGTCCACCTCCATGAACAACAATAGGATGAATGCCCACAAGTTTTAATAATGAAACACTATGAGCAAAAGAATATTTTAATGGTAGTTCATTCATAGAACTACCACCATATTTAATGACTACAACTTTACCATAAAATTTTTGTAAGTATGGCAAACTTTCTATAAGTGTCTGAGCCTGTAATTTTGCTTTCTGTATATCCATATATTATTACTGTTTACTATAAAATAAATCTACTAAGCTCTGTATTCTCTTGTACATCTTTAAGGTATAGTTCTACATAATCTTTGGTAACTTCTAATGTAGAGCCGACTTTTTCAGGTGCATCAAAAGAAATCTCTGAAAGAATTTTTTCCATAATAGTATGTAAACGTCTTGCACCAATATTTTCTGTTTGTGTGTTTACAGACTCTGCAAAACTAGAAATTTCCTTTAACCCCTCATCTGTAAAAATAACCTTAACATTTTCTGTTTCTAATAAAGCTTCATACTGTCTAGTTAAAGCATTACTAGGCTCTGTAAGTATTCTATAAAACTCATCTTTACCAAGGGGTTCTAACTCTGCTCGTAAAGGAAAACGTCCTTGTAATTCAGGAATAAGATCAGAAGGTTTTGATAAATGAAATGCACCTGCTGCAATAAACAAAATATGATCTGTCTTAACAATACCATATTTTGTATTCACTGAACTTCCCTCTACAATAGGAAGTAAATCTCTTTGGACACCCTCTCTTGAAATGTCAGCAGAACGACTTTGTGTTGTACTTGCAAGTTTATCAATCTCATCAATAAAAACAATACCCATCTGCTCTACACGTTCTCGTGCTAAATCTGTAACTTTATCATTATCTAAAAGTTTGTTTGACTCTTCTTCTACTAAGTGCTTCCAAGCTATACTTACCTTCATCTTACGATTATGTGTTTTTTGAGGAAAAATCTTACTAAAAGCATCTTTCATTTGACTACCTATTTGATCCATACCTGGAACACTCATAATTCCAATAGGCTGAACCTGCTCTTGAACCTCAATGTCTACTTCTTTGTCATCAAGGTGACCTTGTCGAAACAAATCACGTAATTTTTCACGAGTAACTTCACGATGTTCTCCTAGTGGTAATAGTAAATCTAACAATCGCTGTTCAGCAGTAGCCTCTGCTCTTTCCTGGACACTCTCAGACTCTTCTTTACGAATAATTCCAATTGCTATTTCCATTAAATCTCGAATCATAGACTCAACATCTCTACCAACATAACCAACTTCTGTATATTTTGTAGCTTCAACTTTAATAAATGGTGCTTGACATAACTTTGCGAGTCTCCTAGCAATTTCTGTCTTTCCAACACCTGTTGGTCCTATCATAATAATATTTCTTGGCGCCACTTCATCACGAAGATTTTCTGGTAGCCTTTGTCTACGCCACCTATTTCTTACGGCAATTGCAACCATTCTTTTTGCTTGTTCTTGACCAATAATGTATTTATCAAGCTCAACAACTATTTCTCTAGGGGTAAGCTCACTCATATTTGTTCCTTAAAAATTATAATAACTTATTAAATAGGTATATTCTATGAATAAACAAGCCTATTAATAAAAATTTTATTCTTCATATATTTAACCTAAATAAGCCTTCTGAACACTAGGATTATTTAATAAATTTTCTGCAGTATCCTCTATAACAACACGACCTAATTCTAAAACATATCCACGTGTTGCTAGTTTAAGTGCAGAACGAACATTTTGCTCTACTATAAGAATAGTAACGCCCTGTTTATTAATATCCTGTATAGCAGCAAATATAGCTTTTACAACTAATGGAGCTAAGCCTAATGATGGTTCATCTAAAAGCAAAAGTTTTGGCTGCCCCATGAGTGCTCTACCAATAGCAAGCATCTGCTGTTCCCCACCAGAAAGTGTACCTGCCAACTGATCTTTACGTTCATAGAGCCTAGGAAAAAGTTCAAATACCCATTCTAATGTTTTCTTGATACATTGTGTATTTTTTATAGTGAATGCTCCTAACTGTAAATTTTCTATAACAGAAAGCACACTAAAAACACGTCTTCCTTCTGGAGATTGAATAATGCCCTTACGGACAATTTCATAGCTTGGTATTTTAGATAGTTCCTCTCCATAAAACTGTATACTACCACAAACTATTTGTATAATTCCACTTAAAGAAAGAAGTGTTGTAGTTTTTCCAGCACCATTAGCACCAAGAATACTTACAATTTCGCCCTCATTCACACAGATAGAAACATCATGAAGAACTTTTTCTTTTTTGTATGATACACAAAGGTTATCAATCTTCAAAAACATGAACACTCCTTAGTATTCAAAAAAGCTATTCTTCTTGACCAAGATATGCTTCTATAACACGTAAATTCTTACTAATGTTCTTTGGGGTATCTGAAGCAATTACAGAGCCATATTCAAGAACAAAAACATGTTCACATACCTGTGTTACCAAATGCATATCATGTTCAATTAATAATACTGTTATACCTCTATCTTGGATAGCATGTATAAGACGAATAAGACTTTTTGTCTCTAAATTATTCATACCGCCAGCAGGCTCATCAAGGATAATAAGTTTAGGCTCAGAAGCTAAGGCACGGGCTATCTCAAGCAATTTTTGGTGACCATATGATAAGTGCTCTGCATTTTCTAAACATAGGTGTTCAAGCCCAACAAACGCTAACTCTTTCATAGAGCAATCAATAGCTTTTTGTTCTTCTCTTTTTTGTTCAAGGGTATGAAACATACAGCTCAAAAGCCCAGAACGCATCCTACAATGCCTTCCAGCAAGTACATTTTCTAAAAGAGAAAGATTATGGAATATACGTATAGACTGAAAGGTTCTTGCAATACCTAACTTCACAATCATATGTGGCTTCATACCACAAAGAGATGTATTAAAAAAACGTACATCTCCATTATTAGGGCTATCATTACCAGTAATTAAATTAAAAAGCGTTGTTTTACCTGCACCATTAGGACCAATGAGACCTACTATACTTCTTTGCTCTATCTCAAAAGAAACATTGTTGACGGCCATAAGACCACCAAAACGTTTGCTCACATTGCATAAAGATAATAATGTCATCTAAATAGGGCCCTTTTCTCCTAAAATTTTTGATAGCTATGTATGCTTCTTCAATGGAGCTCCATGCAATTTATATATACGGGGTTGAGGTGGAAAAAGACCTTGTGGACGAAAAACCATCATCAACATCATAATTAAACCAAATATAAGCATTCTAGCATCAGAAAAGTCACGAAAAACTTCTGGTAAAGCAACAATAATTAATGTTCCTATAAGAACACCTACCTGGCTACCTCCAGAAAAAATAACAATAACAAAAATAATAATAGATTCCCAGATACTAAAAGCATTAGGTGAAATAATAGTCATTTTAGTAGCAAATAAATTCCCTGCTACACCAGCCCAAAATGCACCCAAAGAAAAAACTACTATCTTATACTGTACAATATTCACTCCAAATCCTTCAGCTGCGATATCATCTTCTTTAATATAATTAATAGCTCTTCCAAAACGAGAGTTAAACAAGAAGTAAAATAGTATACTAGCTATTCCAACAATACCCCATATTAGATAATAAAATTCTGCTGTTGTATTAATCCGAAATCCAAAAAATATAGGACGTTCAATACCAAAAATACCATTAGAGCCACCTGTACAGTCACCAACATCATTTATAAGAATTATCCGTATAATTTCTACAATTCCGATGGTAGCAATAAGAAAATAATCACCTCTTAACTCAATGATTGGATAAGCAATAATAAAGGCACATAGAGCAGCAACAATTCCAGACAAAGGTAAAAGCCAAAATATTGGTATTTGATATTGAGTATTGATAATAGCAGTTATATAAGCTCCTACTGCATAAAACGCAGTATGTCCCATATGAAAAATACCAGATTGACCTAAAACAATATTTAAAGATAGTGCTAATAATGCATACAAACCAATACTTACACCAACGTCTATCCAATAATTATTTAGGAATAAAGGTAAAATAGCTATAATAAGACTTATTATTATACCACTATACTGTCTAAAAATATTCATAGTTTATCTGCCACTCTTTCGCCTAAAAGACCTGTTGGCCGAAAAACTAGAATGACAATTAAGACAAAAAACACAACAGCATCTTTCCAAGCTATTGCAAAATATGATGAAGCTAAAGCTTCTATAACACCTATCAACAACCCACCTAAAATAGCTCCTGGGATATTACCTATTCCACCAAGAATTGCTGCAGTAAAAGCTTTCAAGCCATATACCCATCCCATGGTAAAATTTACTTGCCCATAGTACATTCCAACCATAACTCCAGCAATGCCACCAAGACCTGCACCAATAAAAAAAACAAGTGTTATTATCTGATTAATATTAATACCCATAAGTTTTGCTGTATCTTGATCAAAAGCAACAGCTTGAATAGCTCTACCTAACCGAGTTTTATTAACAAAAAAATATAAAATAAACATAGACAACAATGTACCTAATAGGACAATTATTCGCATAATTGGTATAGATAATCCCATAATATCTACTATATATGTAGGACGAAAATCTTCAGGGTATACATAAGGTCTTGGACCATAAAAAAGCATAATAGCATTCTGTAAAAAAATAGAAGCACCTAAGGCAGAAACAACAACAGAAAGTCTATGAGCTTTTCTTAAAGGGCGATAAGCTATTCTTTCCAAAAGAATACCCAATAGAGCTATAGAAAAAAAAACAACTAAAAAAACAAAAATCATAACAAGTGTCATTGAAAAATAGGAAGAAAGACCATAAGAAATAAGAAGAGTACAACCTAAGTACCCACCTATAGTAAATAACTCTCCATGAGCAAAATTAATAAGTTTAAGCACCCCGTATACCATAGTGTATCCAAGAGCAATTAAAGCATAAATACCACCTATGGCCAAACCATTAATAAGTTGCTGTAAAAATTCTATCATGCCATTAAGCCAAATATATATATTTTTTAAAATGATTATTCTTCAGGAACAAATACACCTTTCTGGTTAACAACATACAATTTATAAAGTTTTCCAACACGATCACCATGTTGATCAAAAGATATCTGACCTGTAAGTCCATTATACTTTTCTTTTGAATTCTTTAATAGAGATGCAATAGCTTGATGGGTAGGCTCTTTTGCTTTTTTTAATGCATCAACAATGACATTAAATGCATCACCTGCAAATACAGACCATACAGACTGTGGTAATGTGTGATACTCCTCTTTATATTCAGAAAAAAATTTTTTTGCTTGAGGATTATCTAGATTATATGCAGTTGGTGGACTTATAAAAAAATAGCCTTCAGAAGCTTTTTCACCTGCTATACGAACAAGATCAATATTATTAGTAGCGTCTCCACCCATCATAGGAACATTCCAGTGCATTTCTGCCTTCTGACGTAATAACATTCCTGCCTCAGGATAATAACCTGTAAAAAAAATAATATCAGGTTTTGTTGATCGAAGTTTTGTTAATGTAACTGTGTAGTCTTGCTCTCCAGGTGTTAATGCATCAAAAAATACAACAGGTATACCTTTAGCTTTAAGAAGTTTTTCTACTTCTTGTGCTAAACCTTTTGAATATGAAGAATTGTCGTGTACTATAGCAACAGAACTATAACCTTTATCCATAAGTACATCTGCTGCAACTTTTCCTTGATCATTATCATGAGGGCTTGTACGGAAAAATAAAGGTAAACCTTTTTGTGTTAAACGAACACTTGTAGAACCTGTAGCTATTTGAACAATACCTGATTCATTAATAATATTCTGTGTAGCTTCAGTTACAGCAGAGCCATATGTACCAATAATAGCAATAACACCAGAAGATACAAGCTTTTGTGCTGCTAAAGCAGCTACTCTTGGATCACCAGCATCATCTTCAATAATTAAATCTATTGGTTTACCATTAATACCACCATGAATATTCACTTTTTTTACAAGTAATGAGACAATTTGACGCATATCTTGTCCTTCACTTGCCCATTTACCTGTAAGAGGAGCCATTAAACCTATACGAACAACTTCACTACAAAACCCCTTATCCAAAACACAGGAAAAGTATGCTATAGCTAGTAATAACGTCGCTGCTATTGTTTTAAATATTTCTTTCTTCATATCTAAGTCCTGATTATATAACCTCTATATGCTCCTTACAAAAAAGCTATCCATAGTTTCTTTGTATTATATCATAAAAAATTTTAAATTTATGAAAATAATCTTAAAAGGTTATATTAAAATAAGTCTTCAAACTCCTAATATTATCTATAAAATTATACTTTACTCTTCACTATAAAATACAGATTAATAATTGTATTAATAAAAAATCATTGGCTGTACAAGTAAAATCAGGACTGAACCTCTTGATTTACTCAAATTTCCTTACTATAATAACTTTCAATGTTGTTGTCCCTCATAGCTTTTATCAACATACCAAAATTTATTATTATCACTTACTATAGTTAGGTATACTAAAAATAGGCAGACTTTAAACGAGGTGTTTTGTGCTAGTAAATTGCCCACAGTGTCATTTTAGCCGTGAAATCACACTGTCTCAGGTACCTAAAAATGCTGTTGTAGCAACTTGTCCAAAGTGTCAAACACGATTTCGTTTTCGTGAAGCTACACATGATACATCATCAAATCATCAAGAAGACATACATTTATCAAAAAATGAACCATACACAGACCAATATAACCAACAACAAACCATACACAAAGAAACTATGTTCAATGAAACGGTTCATTCAAATACTGATATTACTAAAGATGAAAATAAAAATACACATGTGGACACAACTACAAATAAAGACAAAACAACCTATACAGTAAAAAATATTGCACCAGATGAACAAAAACAAGAAATAGACTTCTCACTTATTCCTTGGGAACATCCAGAAAAATTCGACTTTTTTTCTAGTTTTTACCAAACAGTTATAAGAGTCATGTTTCATGCACCACGATTCTTTAGTACAATTGCTGACGCTAATAGTTCATTATTACGTCCACTATTTTTTTATATTTTATTACGACTATTTCAAATGCTTATGGATGGAATGTGGTTTATGATTAGTTTTCGTGCTATTGAACCATCCATTACAGAATCTTCTGTACATGTCCTTCTAAACACTCTTGTACAAGAAATGACTTTACCTTTGACTTTACTTATAACACCAATTACTTTTTCAATTCAGCTCTATATATATACTTTTTTCTTTTACATCATGGTTAGACTTGTTCAACCTGAACAAACAAAGTTTACAACTATATTCCGAGTTATTGCATATAGCATAGCACCAACTATTGTTTGTATTATACCTATAGCTGGATCTCTTTTAGGTAGTATTTGGTTCTCTATTAGCTGCTTCATTGGATGTAAATATGCTTTAAAACTCTCATGGGGAAAAACAACTCTAGCGCTTGCTCCCCTTTACTTAATTTCCATAGCTATTGGTATTCAAGGTGCACGACAATTTATGCATTTTGCAGGATAAAAGATTTTATCTTAACATTATTAATACTTTCAACTGTTTTCTAAATTTTTCCATATATATATTTTAATAAATCGTCTCTACTCTTAGTATATATACATAAACTATAGCATAGCTCAATATTCTTTGATATGATAATTCATTGGATATAGCTATTTATTACTTTAGGAGATATGTATGCATGCTCTGAGTAAAATATTTTTACTATTTTTACTTTTGTTAGAAGTATCTTGTAGTAATTCAATACAAAATACAAGAAATGCTTTACAAGAACATATCCACATTGATACTCAAAACTCAAAAATTATTCTTGATACAGCTGTTAATAAAAGTCCAGTACAAGTTTATGTACACCCTAACTCAGAACCCCAAAAACCATTAAGTGCTCTATTTGTTCCATTTAGAATGATGCAAAATATAGAAAATTTTGTTACTATAGGTCGTAACATCTCTTATATTATATGGCAAAATTGGCTACAACAGGAGCTATTTTCAATATTAGAATTTTCACAAACAACACCACCTTTCCGACCAGACATTGCTTTAGCTATTGCTGCAGAAAAAGGTGCTGATCTTGTTATTGGTGGTTATGTAACTGAATTTATTGATGGTGGTACAGTAGGTGATACACGTGTTGCTATTGCTATTGAAATCTATGATGTAAAAACAAAAAATCTTATTTGGTCTATAGCACAAGCAGGAAGTATTGAGATTACTAAAGCCAATGATTATATATTATTTACTATAAACAAACGTATACCAACAAACCCTAGTAGTGTTGTCATTTATGCTTTAGCTGAAGGTACTGGAAAAACGATAAAAAACTGGATATCACCTCAACCTGGTAAAGCACCATGGTATAAATTCGAGCCGTCAGCATTCTGATAATATGATTCAGTTTATTGAATATTATATATCTATTATGTCGTAAAATAAAAAAGTATTAGCCTACTTTATATTTTCAGACAAAAAAATAAAGAAGGTTTACTATGGATGAATGTACCCCGATTGACTTACTTTCAACAAAAGAAACTTGGAGTTTATTTCGTATTATTTCAGAAACTGTGGATGGTTTTGATGCACTAACAAATGTTGGACCCTGTGTTTCTATTTTTGGTTCAGCACGTGTTCTACAAGATGATCCTTTATATAAAGAAACAGAAACTATTTCTAAACTTCTTGTATCAGCAGGTTTTGGAGTAATTACTGGAGGTGGACCAGGAATCATGGAAGCAGCTAATAAAGGTGCTTTCACTTCCGGAGGAAAATCTATTGGCTTACATATTCAACTACCACACGAACAAGGCTGCAATGACTACCTTACAATACGAACAGAATATCGCTACTTTTTTATTAGAAAACTTATGTTTGTAAAATATGCACAAGCATATATTGTCATGCCTGGAGGTATGGGCACTATTGATGAATTCTCAGAAGCTTTTGTTCTTACACAAACAAAACGTATTCATCCCTTTCCTATCATACTCTATAAAAGGAGTTTTTGGGATGGCTTGCTTGACTGGATCTACAAAACAATGTGTAAAGAGAAGTTTATTGATCAATCCGAGATTAATGAGCTTATTACTATCTGTGATACTCCAGAAGATGTATTAAGCACCATACAAAGCAAAACAAAAACTATACAGAAAAAACATAAAAAACATGCATAAACTGAAAGATAATGCACCTAATAATAGTAATACTATGTCTATTTATACTCCAGAAATAACAAATACTTGGGGACCAATACCATCGCCACCACAAAACTGGACATGGGAAAAACTCATGGATGAGGCATATTATGAAGCACAACAAGCAAACAAAAACAATGAGGTACCTGTGGGAGCAATTATCGTTCATTTAGATGGAACTATTATTGCTAGAAGCTATAATAGCCCTATAAAACTCTCTGATCCTACAGCACATGCTGAAATACTGGCTATACGATCTGCTGGTATGTATAAAAATACATATAGGCTTAATGATTGTATCATGATTGTTACCCTTGAACCATGCCTTATGTGTGTTGGTGCTATTATTCATGCAAGACTTAAAGGCATTGTTTATGGTGCAGCAGAAAAAAATACAGGTGCTATCACATCATGCATCTCTGGTCTTGATCTTCATTTTCATAACCATACAACATGGCATATTGGTGGCATACAAGGGCAACAGTGTGCTAAAATACTTCATACATTTTTTTCTCAACGTAGATCATATACATCCAGCCTATCAAAAGATCATTCACGAATGTGTGCATCTATAAAAAATCAAAAGACTAAATATTCTTGATTAATTAATAAAAGTAACTGTATAATTTTATTAAAATGGGGCCATTTATGAATAACACACCTGAAGATATTAGTATTGAATTTGAAGAGTCTGGCCAAATACTTGTTAAAGAAATTGACAAAGTTATTCTTTCTAAAGGTGCTTGGACAACTATACTGTTTCGCTATCAAGAGCTTAACCAAGAAACTGGAGACTACACTCAAGACAAATATACAATTCGACGCTATCAAAAAGTTTCAGGAGAATATCGCCAAAAATCAAAATTTAATATCTCAAGTGCTGA
Organism: uncultured Lawsonia sp.; assembly: GCA_964369665.1. GTDB lineage: Bacteria > Desulfobacterota > Desulfovibrionia > Desulfovibrionales > Desulfovibrionaceae > Bilophila. Next base: position 330,725 of record CAYJFS010000001.1, read on the forward strand.
ACAAGCCAGAAAAATTATTAATACTCTTACTCAATGGCTTGAAGAAATATAACTTTCTTACTTTAACTATAAAGAATTAAAAATACTTATTATACTACTTTTGACTACACCAATTATGGATATATTATGTGGAATGCTGAAACAATCAAAAAACTTGATAATTGGTATGAATCTGTTCAAGGAGCTTTTGCTTTAGAAGCAGAGCACAAACTTTTTCAAAAACATATTTCTGTATGGCCAAGACGTGGACACACATTACTTGATATAGGATGTGGTTCTGGAAGATTTTTAAAAATGTTCTGGGATTATGGTTTTGATGTAACAGGTGTAGACACTAACCCAGAAGCCATTGCTATCTCAGCTGAACGATTAGGTAGTCGAGCCACTTTTCAGCAAGCCTCTCTTGATGATTTACCTTTTGAAAATGACAGTTTTAATTATATATCGATTATAATGGCTCTTGAGTATACAAGTAATCCAAAAGCTATTTTAACTGAGGCATTTCGAGTTGCTTCTGATGGAATTATTGTTGGCTTTATCAATAAGTGGTCTCTAAATTATATTATAAAAAATCTATTCAAAAGAAAAAAAGAAAAAAGCGTAACACATGCCTTAACTACATCAAAGATTAAACGTATGGCAAAACAAATTTATCCATCATCTAACATCTCTACACTATCTACTTTACTACTACCTATACTTACTTGGAACCACAAATCATTTTTCTCTAAAATAAATCATATAACATTCTCGCTACCTATAGGTAGTTATGTTAGTTTACGTATAGATAAACATCAACTACCTGTGTTGACGCCACTCATACTTAAAGCAAAAGAGCAAGCTATGGCCGTTTGTAATACATTAAACCCAGAACCCACAAGTATTCAAAGAAAAAGTCTACAAACTAAAAAAACATAAAAAAACAATACACCAAACGTTTAATATCTAATAAAAAAATAAGTCCTACAGATTTCTTTATTATTGCTTTACAAAAATAAGAACTATACCCTTTCTTATTTATACTATTTCTATCTAACAAAAATTCTTATTATTTTTTATCATAAAAAATTAAGGCTATAAAAATAATACGCTATATAAGACTAAAAGTTCTTTTAATGAGTACAGAAAACAACATCTAGAAATTAGGTGTATCACCAATAGAAGTTGAAATCTCTCTAAATAACTGTAAGCTTTCTTCTGCTTCAGTCTTGTTAACTTTATGCATGGCAAAGCCAGCATGAACAATCACGTAATCACCAATACTAACAGGTTCTGGAAGCAACATGCTTGATACTGTCAATACTGTTGATCCATGACCTACTGTTGCTTTAATCATATCACCATCCAATAACTCAATCACCTTTGCAGGTATAGCTAAGCACATACACAATCCTTTTTTACTATTACCCTAATGTTGATTTAACCAACATTGAATTTCATCATAAACAATTTGTATATATTTTGAAAATATACTCTGTACATCTGGAGAAAGCCCTATATTCCATGTTGTATAATCATAAGGCTCAACACCAAAAATACGTAATTGAGGTCGTGCTCCAAAAAGCATTTTAGCCATATTTAAAGAGTCTAAAAGATCAATATCATGTATTGATAACCGTTGATTCTCATTCTGTACAAGATCTTCTTCTGAAAGTTGATATATTGTACCAGGAGCTCCATGAGCATGAACAACATCTAAAACAAAAATTTGTGAAAATCCATTGAATATATAAAATATATCATGTGTAAATGTTCCTGCCTCTATAATAGAAACTTTTTCAGGCCATACATCTTTCATAAGTTCTTGTGCTGCCCAAACACCTACTCCATCATCTGTAAGTAATATATTGCCTACACCAAGCACAAGAAGCTTTTGCATATGTTTACCCATTATTATCTTAGTAAACATTAATATACTATTTTTAATGATAAATATACAGTCTCCCCATGCATAAACAAAAAATGCATCAATCTTCACAAAAAAATTGTGAAGATTGATGCATCAAAAGCTATAAATACTACTTATACAAAAAAATATGTATCTATTTTTCCAATAGAATAGTTTTAAAAAATACTTGCCCACTACGTTGGATCTGTAACATAATAGCACCTTTTTTTCTAGCATCATCTTTAATGATATCTATAAGCTCTTGTGTAGTTGTTAGTGGTTGTAAATTTGCCGAAAGGATAACATCGCCTTCTCCTATACCAGCCTCAGCAGCAGCTTTTCCCTGTTGAACATCAACAGCAATAAGACCTATACCAGGTTTTAAATCAAAAGTTTTTGATTCTTCAGCCGTTAAAGGACGCACAGATAAACCTAAACCACCTGGTAACGGTTCTAACATACTATGTATATTTTTATTCTTTATACTCCTTTCACCAAGAACAACAGAAATCTTTTTACTTTTTCCAGATCTCCAAACAGCAAGTTGAACAACAGAAAATGGTGGTTTTGTAGCAATAGATCGTAATAAATCTCCTGCATCCGAAATAGGGTTACCATCAGCTTCTATAACAATATCACCAACTTTAAGGCCTGCCTTATCAGCTGGTTCACCTGGAATAACAGAACCTATCAATGCTCCTTTAGCTTGTACTAATCCTAATGCTTTAGCAGAATTACCATCTACATCCTGAATAGTTACACCAATCCATCCACGGCTAACTTTTCTATCTGTTTTCAATTGACTTATAATACGGTCTGCCATACTGCTTGGTATAGCAAAACCTATACCTTGGCCACTAGCCATAATTGCTGTATTAATACCAACAACTTGTCCACTCATATTTATAAGAGGTCCACCACTATTTCCAGGATTGATAGAAGCATCTGTTTGCAAAAAGTTATCAAATGGCCCAGAGTGTATATTTCTTCCTTTACCACTTAAAATACCTGCTGTTACTGTATGACCTAAACCAAAAGGATTACCAATAGCAAGAACCCATTCACCTACTTCCATTTGTTCAGAATTACCAAAACTCAAGTAAGGTAATGAATCTTTACTTTTAACTTTCAATAAAGCTAAATCTGTTTCTTCATCTATACCAATAACTTCTGCTGGTAATGACTCTTCTTTTCCAGCAGTACCTTCAAGGTTAACACGAACAGAGTCTGCACCTTCTATTACATGATTATTTGTAACAATATAACCATCTGGAGAAATAATAAAACCTGTGCCTAGTGAACGCTGTTTATTAAAAAATCCATCAGGCCCCTTACGTTCAAACTGATCAAAAAAACGTTCAAAACCAGGAGGTAAACCACGGAACATCTCCATAGGGAAATCTGTACGACCACGAGAAACTTTTTTCTCTGTGCTAATATTAACAACTGCTTTTCCTGCATCCTTGGCAAGAGGTACAAAGTTTGGTAATGCACTTTTTACATTTCCTACGTGCACAACAAGTAAAACAAGTACTATGGCTGTACTTATTACTACTTTCATCTTAAACGGCATATATTCTCCTTAATACTATAAAAAACTTAAATTTTTATTCTTAGTCAAAAACTGATACAATCAGGTATCTACACTAAAAAGTTTAGAGTTTACTAACACCAAAAAAATTTTATTATAAATAATAAAACTTTTTAATTTTTTATCAAGATAGTGTAATGGATAAAAACTTCTATACTAGACTTTATTATTTAAATTTAAAACATCTGTCTAAGTATATCCTCACCTCTTTCAATATCATCTAATATTTTGTCTTCACTATGAAAACGATCTGGAACCGTACCTAAATAAAAAGGGAGGACAATGTCATTTAAGGTTTCTGAATTAGCTAAATAGCCTGTACTTGTATCTATGTTGGCAAATTCAATTCCACTAGGAACATGAAAATCTTCTTCTGGATACATTGTTAATATTTTTTTTGAATAATCAACGAATATAGGTAAAGCAGCTCCTGCACCTGTACCTTCTTTTCCAAGAGTCTGAGGTTGATCATTACCAATGTATACACATGTAGCAAGATTTGGGGTAAAACCAATAAACCAAGCATCTTGCTCACCATTTGTTGTGCCTGTTTTTCCTGCAAGATATCGTTGTTCTAAAACTTTTGCACGCCTTCCTGTTCCTGATTTAACTACATCTTTAAGTAATGATGCCATAATAAAGGCATTTTGTGGTGAAATAGCTTGGCAGTATTCTATTTCATTCTTATAAATTGTCGCACCCCAATAATCATCAATAGATGTAATAAACCTTGGTGTGATAAGCTTCCCAGAGTTAGCAAAAGCTGTATAAGCCTTAATAAGACTTAAAGGTGTTACTTCTACGGAACCAAGGCTGATGGAAAAAACTTCAGGGATTTCTTTTCCTAAATCAAGATCTTTAGCACGGTCTATAACCACAGGAATACCTATATTTTGAGCGATTCTTACTGTACATAGATTTCTTGAAAGTGCAAGAGCAGTACGGAAAATCATAGGTCCTTTAAAATTTTTTTCATAATTCCCAGGACGCCACATATCTCCACTTTCCATAAATTCCACTACAGGTGCATCTAAAACTATTGTTGCAGGGGTATATCCATGATCAAGAGCTGCAGAATACACAATAGGTTTAAAAGCAGAGCCTGGCTGGCGCACAGCTTGTGTAACTCTATTAAACTGACTTTTATAAAAATCATAACCACCAATCATGGCTATAACATCACCAGTTTTGGTTTCCATGGAAATAATAGCGCCTTGTATTTGTGGAACCTGCTGAAGTACAAGAGGAATGGGTTTAGATGGAACAACATTTTTAACATTATAAGGAGTTTTTCCGTCTGCTTCAAAAGCAGAAACCCAAACAATATCACCAGTAACTAATACATTACGGGCATCTTTTATAGCTGGAACCTGATATGAGCAAACTTCAGAATTAGGAATTCTAGCCCAATGCATTCTTTTTACATCAATGAAACCTTTATACATACCAAGTAAAACATCAGCACCTTCTGGGTATACTTTTGTAACAACAGCTTTAGTCCAAGCACCATTATTAAGTCTTTCAGGTATAAAATCAAAAGAATCAATGACTTCTTGTAGCTGCGATATATCAATATGTGCATAGCTTCCTTGCCATCCCTGAAGTTTACTAAAACGTTCTATACCATGCCTTAAAGCATTGTATGCAACTAACTGTGCTTTAGGATCCATAGCAGTATGAATAGTTAACCCTAACTCATATACAGCATCTTCGCCATATAGAGGTAATACAATACCTTTTTCTTTTAATGTATCTTTATTCAAAAAAGCAATGAGCTGTCTTCTAACTTCCTCTAAATACCAAGCAGATTCAGGACCTAAAGATTCTTTCATAGATGAATAATACAATGGTTCCTGAAGAGAAACTTCATACTCTGCTTCAGTAATCCAACCAACTTCATAAAGTCTCCGCAAAACATATTGTTGTCTATTCTTAGCAGCAACAGGATCTTTGTATGGATTATAGCGTGAAGGAGCCTGTGGAAGCCCTGCAATAAGTGCAGCTTCAGCTAAAGTTAATTCTTTAGCATGCTTAGCAAAATATGTTCTTGCTGCAGCCTCAACACCATAGGCATGAGCACCTAAAAATGTCTGGTTTAAATAAATAGTAAGGATCTCATCTTTAGAAAGGTATTTTTCTAAGCGATAGGCAAGAATTGCCTCTTTAATCTTACGTTCATAGCTTCGTTCTGGTGTTAACAAAAGACGTTTAATAACCTGCTGAGTAATAGTACTACCACCCTGACGTGTTGTACCAGATTGTATATTAATCAAAAAAGCTCGGACTATAGCTACAGGGTTAACACCTTCATGTTCATAAAACTCAGCATCCTCTGCAGCAAGGAAAGCTTTAGGTAAATACTCTGACATTTCAGACAAAGGAATTAAAAAACGCTTTTCCCTATAAAAATGTCCTAAAACACTTCCATCACGTGCAAGTACTGTTGTTGCTAATAAAGGTCTATAGTCATTAAGTTTTGTTATATTAGGTAAATCTCTACTAGCCCAAAAATAGAGCCCTATCACACCTAAAAAAAAGAGAAAAACACAAGTAATAAAAAAAGTACCTACTATCAATAAAAAGCGTTTCATCTAAAAGCTGATAACCTCTTTTACCTTTAAGGTAAATATGATGTACTAAAAATACATAATATTTATTAATAATAACAAACAATATATTCAATAAATACAAATCATTAAAACAATGTTTTTTGATAGACTTAATCATAAATACAATATCTAACCTAATATCTATCAAAAATAAACTTTATTACTTGATTTATACACTAGGTACGCTTAAGTTCAAGTGCCTTTTGTAACATTGTATCTGCAACTGTCACTGATTTACTATTCATCTGAAATCCACGTTGTAATATTATCATATTAACCATTTCTCGACTCATGTCTACATTTGATGATTCCAACTGATTTGCAATAACACTCCCAAGATTTGATGTACCTGGAATACCAAATTCAACATCTCCAGAGTCAAGTGTTGCAGAATAATGATTACTACCCTCCCTTCTTAATCCATCCTCACTTGTAAACCGTGCTAATGGAACCTGGTAAAGGTCAATAGTCTCACTATTACTATAACGTCCTTGTAGTACCCCCTCTGGATTAACTGTAATATCCATAAGATCACCCTGAGGATATCCATCTTGAGCATAACTTCTTGTAGAAGAAGAACCTTTCCTTGCAGTTGAGTTAGAAGAACTTTTTTCTGTTGGCATCATTGAAGGTAACTTACTAGAATCATTACCTACAGCAGCTGCTGACTGAGGAGCATTACCCCATGTGCTTTGTCCTGTTTTAATACCAAAGTCGATTGTTAATGGTTGATTACCACTTGTCCCAATAAAATTTGCATTAAACTGAGGCAAACCATTAACTATTGGTGCTGGTGTCCAAGCATTTAAATCCTTTGTAGCTGCCCCTGTAGGCGTAAAAGCTGTCATGTCCATAAGCTCACCTGTACGTGAAAATGACATAGTTCCAGACATTAATAAACCTGCTGCTGCAGTGCCTGCTGCTGCACTACCATCTTCATATGGTGGCATTGCAATAACATATTCAAATACCTGCATGCCAGGTGAACTTGAGGGTGCCCCATCAAAATATACTGTTAAATCATGTGATTGCCCAGATTCATCATAGACTCTAAGTGGCTGAGAATAAGAGTAACCACTTGTTTGTATAGGAGGTGTTGCTGTACCATTCCAGCTTTCAAGCATTCCAAAATAAGGATTTACTTCACTTTGTGATTTATCTGTGTTATCGCCTAAATTCACAACAGCATTTAAAGCTGTGCTTGTCTTTGATGGTGACTTAGCTACTGCAGGATCTGTAAAATCTATCCTTATTGCTTCTAGGTTTTGTTCATTTACTTGGGCATCGTTAGGCAACTTCATACCCATAAGAGAAAAACCACTAGGATCTTTCAAATAACCTTCTGCATCAAAACGAAAGTTACCTGCACGGGTATAGTGTGTTTTATCCCCAGATGTTACTTGAAAGAAACCTTTTCCTCCAATAGCAAGGTCTGTAATAGCATTACCTGGTTCAAAAGCTCCTTGAGTGTGTATTGTACGAACACTCCCAAGTTGGACACCTGTGCCCACCTGGTTAGGACCTTGGCCTATAGCTGAACCTGCAGCTAAATTCTGGCTTATCAAGTCCTGAAATACAACAGACTGCTGCTTATAGCCAACTGTATTTACATTAGCAATATTATTAGAAACAGCATTTAACCCTTGCCCATGGGTTTTCATACCTGTTGCACCACTATATAAGCTACCCATCATAATAAATGACTCCTGCTAAGTAATTCATACGGCAAATTTTACCATATGCACTTTAATAAAGCAGGAGATATGCCAACTACAATAAAATCTTTTATTCTTAACAGGTTAAATCATTCTTTGCACATACCTATAGCTATCAAAAAACTATTATCTAAAAAAATATAAGCTTTATCAATATGTTACTTGCTATAATAGGCATATAAACCATTATTAGTTACTAATAAAAAATTTTTATTCACACATTCTTTCTTTTAACTATCCAATATTAATTAAAGTTATACATTAACTATATAAAAATTAAAGTAAAACTTTAAAAAATAATTTTTATTTAAAATATACTATTATCAACAATAAATGTATCCAAACTTCATAGTATTTATCCATATATTCAAAAAAAATAATCCTCCATTAAATTTTGCTTTTAAAAACTCATATTTTACAGTATGATCCATAAAAAACAAAAATAAGCCATTTGGCTTATTTTTATATACATAAACCTAAAAACAACCTCTTTCTACATTCTAAATAATAAAAAATTATACTATTTCTTTCAATGAGGTAAAAATGTACATTGTTACAGAAACAAATATAAAAGAATTTCCTTTGTATAGCCGTGGAAAAGTTCGTGATATATATAAAATTGATGAAGAAAGACTTCTTATCATAACAACAGATCGCATGTCTGCTTTTGATATTATTATACCAGAACCTATTCCTTATAAAGGGGTTGTTCTTAATCAGATGACGCTTTTCTGGATGAGAAAGCTCCAATCAATAATTCCAAATCATATCATTACTGACGATATACAGTCATTTCCTGAACCATTAAAACACTACAAAGATATCTTAGATGGACGATCAGTCTTAGTAAAAAAAGCTACCCCACTTCCTGTTGAATGTATTGTCAGATCTTATATTTCTGGTTCTGGATGGAAAGACTATTTAGCTAGTGGAGAAATTTGTGGACATAAACTTCAAAAAGGCCTTCAAGAGTCTGCTAAACTTCAAGAACCTATATTCACACCATCAACAAAAGCTGATGTTGGGGCACATGATGAAAACATCTCAAATGAAAAAGTCCAAGAACTTATAGGAACAGCATTAGCAAAAAAAATAGCCTCTCTTTCAATACAACTATTTAATGAAGGATCAGCATGGGCTGAACAACATGGCCTTATTATTGCTGATACAAAATTCGAACTTGGAACTATAAACGGAGAATTATTACTAATTGATGAAGTCTTTACACCAGACTCTTCACGCTTCTGGTCAGCTACTAACTATATCCCTGGGAAAAGCCAACCAAGCTTTGATAAACAATATTTAAGAGATTGGTTTTCAAGTCAAAATTGGGATAAAAAATCATCTCCGCCAGCATTACCTAAAGATGTCATTGAACAAACATCTAAAAAATACAGGGATGCCTACACCATTTTGACAGGTAAAAATATTCCTATATAATTTTCAGCTGAAAATACTATTTCTATTATTTATTGAAGAGGTTATAATGCTTTTAAAGGATAAAAAATGTCTTATTTTTGGAATAGCAAACAATAAAAGTATTGCTTATGGAGTAGCTTCATTATTTAAAAGTCAAGGTGCTCGATTAGCATTCAACTATGTCAATGAACCTATCCAAAAACGTGTAGTACCTATTTCAGAGGAGCTTAATGGTGACTTCACCTTTCAATGTAATGTTGAGAGTGATGAAGAAATTGAACAAGCAGTTGAAATGGTAAAAAAAGAATGGGGTAGTGTTGATATTATTATTCACTCTGTGGCATTTGCGAATAGAGAAGATCTAACAAAACGCTTTATTGAAACATCACGAAATGGTTTTAAAACTGCATTAGACATCTCTACATACTCTCTCATAGCATTGTGTCATGCTTTTGAAAATTTGCTTACAGAAGGCTCTTCTATTCTCACAATGACTTACTATGGTTCACAAAAAGTTATTCCCAACTATAATGTTATGGGTGTTGCTAAAGCTGCACTTGAATCATCAATACGATATCTCTCTGTAGACTTGGGTCATAAAAATATTCGTATTAATGCCATTAGTGCTGGACCAATTAAAACTCTAGCAGCATCAGGTATTTCTGATTTTAAAAAAATCTTCAATCACATTGAAGAACATTCACCTCTTAGACGTAATGTAACCATTGAAGACGTAGGCAAATCAGCTGTCTTTCTTTCTTCGGACCTTGCATCAGCTATTACAGGAGAAATACTTTTTGTAGACTGTGGTTATAATAATTTAGGTATTTAGTTTATTTCAAAAAGTGCAACTTTTAACCAAAAAAACTAAAAAATTATCACTTTCAAATACCACTAAATACAAGCAATGAACTACAGCTTTACATTTTATTTAGTATTTATAAATATATATTATAACAAAGCCAAAGGAGTATTACATGGCTTTGACAATAAAAGATAAAGCACTGCTCTATCATAGTCATTCTCACCAAGGAAAACTTGAAGTTTTTCCTGTTAAACCTTGTAAAACCCAAGAAGATCTTTCGTTAGCTTATAGCCCTGGAGTTGCTGAAGCATGTTTGGCTATTGTAGAAAATAAAGAAAACGCTTTTTTATATACAAATAAAGGAAACCTTGTAGGTGTTATATCTAATGGGACAGCAGTTTTAGGGCTTGGAAACATTGGTCCAGAAGCTGCAAAACCTGTTATGGAAGGTAAAGGTCTTTTGTTCAAAATGTTTGCTGATATTGACTGTTATGATATTAATATCAAAACAAAAACACCTGAAGAAACATGTACAGTTGTTAAATCATTAGAGCCAACTTTTGGGGCTATTAACCTTGAGGATATTAAGGCACCAGAATGCTTTATAATTGAAGAGCAATTAAAAAAAGATATGAACATTCCAGTGTTTCATGATGATCAACATGGAACAGCTATTGTTTCAGCTGCAGCACTTATTAATGCATTAGATCTTACTGGAAAAAAAATTGAAAATATTCGAGTAGTTATTTCTGGTGCAGGCTCTGCTGCTATTGGCTGTGGAAGATTATTTAAAACTCTTGGTGTTACTCCTGAACATATTGCAATGTTTGATTCTTGTGGACACATCAACTATAGCCGTACGGATCTTAATAAAGAAAAAAAAGAATTCTCTACACAAAAAATGTATACATCTCTTACTGAAGCCATGAATGGAGCTGACTTTCTTCTTGGCTGTTCAGTTGCAGATGCTGTTACTCAAAACATGGTCAAATCAATGGCAAAAAAACCTATTATCTTTGCATGTGCAAACCCTACACCAGAAATTAGTTACACAGATGTAAAAGATATATGTCCTGAAGCTATTGTGGCAACAGGTCGATCAGATTTCCCAAACCAAGTTAATAATGTCTTAGCATTTCCTTTTATTTTCCGTGGTGCTCTTGATGTTCAAGCAACAACTATTACTGAAGAGATGAAGATTGCAGCAGCTTATTCTATTGCACAACTTGCTAGAGAACCTGTTCCTGATTATGTCTGTAAAGCATTTGGTGTCAAAAGCCTTTCATATGGCATAGACTATATTATTCCAAAAATATTCGATATGCGCCTTATGGAGTATGTTTCTACTGCTGTAGCCAGAAGTGCTATAGACTGTGGAGTAGCAAGAAAAAAAATCAACTTAGAAAACTATAAAAGAACACTTAATGAACGACTACTAGCCTGTCATAAACGACAAGAAATGTTGGTCAAATCTTATTAAGCTATCCATACATCACCTGTGTTAATTGCATTAAATAAACATTCAGAACCTAGTATAATATTGACATATACTAGAAAGAAACTTAAAAATATTTTTTACCTTGCTCACAAATTGTGGGTTATATCCAAAAGGAACACTATATGAGAACATTTGAAACACTACTTCTCTTCTCTCTAGAATTTTCATCTGAAGATCGAGAAAGTTTACTAAGCACACTTACTTCTACTATTAAAAATGTAGATGGTTCTGCTACATTAGATCACTGGGGCATGCGTGAACTTGCTTACCATGTTCAAAAACAAACTCGTGGTTACTACGTCCGTCTTGAATACACAGCTCCTGGGAGTATAGTAGAAGAATTAGAACGTATTATACGTATTAACAGTGGTGTTCTTAAGTTTATTACTGTTAAACTTAAGAATCCTATTAAGGAGGTTGCTTAATAATGTCATTTAAAAAAAAATTTGCTCCTCGAAAAAAATTTTGTCGCTTCTGTTCAGATGCTAAAACACCTCTAAATTATAAGCATACTGATATCCTAAAAGATTATATTACTGAACGTGGTAAAATCATTGCACGTCGTATTACAGGAACATGTGCATCACATCAACGCTTACTTTCCATAGAAGTTAAACGTGCAAGACAAATGGCTTTATTGTTTTATACGGCTAACCATTCCACTGAAGTAAAACGTAAAAGCACCCTTTAGGATTTTAAATTATGAAAGTTGTATTACGATCTGATATAGAAAATTTAGGAAAACTTGGAGATATTGTAACTATAAAACCAGGTTATGGACGTAATTATTTGTTACCTCAAGGTCTTGCTATGTCTGCAACACCAAGTAACTTAAAAAAGTTTGAGTTAGAGCATAAAAAACTCCAAGCACATATGGATGCTATTCGTGCTACTGCTGATGCATTATCTAAACGTATATCTGGAATTATTATGACCATACCCATGCATGTAGGTGATAATGACAAACTTTATGGATCTGTTACAACGGCCATGATAGCACAAAACCTTTTTGAACAAGGCATAGAAATTGATCGTCGACGTATACTCCTTGAATCAAATATACGAACACTTGGCGAACATCGTGTTAGAATAAGATTACATGCAGACATTATTACAGAATTTATTATTAACGTTATTTCTGATGAAAAGTTAAACGATGTCGACCTCACTACAACAGACAAAGCAGAAGAAATCTCTCCAGCATAAAAATGCTATTAGAGGTGATAATGCTACCTTAGTAGAGCATACATCAAAAAGTCTTTTGCAAAGAATACCACCACATAGCATAGAAGCTGAGCAGGCAGTTCTTGGTGGTGTATTTTTAAGAAATGCTGTTTTTCATACCCTCATAGATATTATTATCTCTGAAGATTTCTACCATCCTAACCATAAAATTCTTTACAATGCTTTTCTTGAACTTTATCAAAAAAATGCACCAATAGATCTTATTTCTGTTGCAGAGATACTTAAAGACCAAGGCAAGTTAGAAACAGTTGGTGGTGCAGCCTATTTAGCTGAATTAGCACAAACTGTTGTAAGTGGAGCAAATGCTGAATATTATGCAACCATTATTCGAGATAAAGCTTTACAACGCTCCCTTATCATAACCTGTTCTGATGTTATTAGTAACTGTTTTGAAACCTCATGTAATATAGATAACCTTCTTGATGATTCAGAACAAATGATATTTGCTGTTTCAGAAAGAACAACAGGTAAAGCATTTAAAACATCTAAAGCACTTATTACCAATGTATTTCAAGAACTTGAAAAACGTTTTGAACGTAAAGAACAAGTAACAGGTATTACAACAGGCTATACTAGACTTGACCAACTAACAGCAGGTCTTCAAGCATCAGATCTTGTCATTGTTGCAGCACGTCCGTCTATGGGTAAAACAGCTTTTAGTTTAAATATGGCAATGCGTGCATCTGTAAACCAAAATATCCCTGTAGCTATATATTCTTTAGAAATGTCTATGCACCAACTTATGATGAGAATGCTTTGTGCATGGGGAAAAATTAACCTTTCACACCTTAGACATGGTTACCTTAATGATGATGAGTGGAATCGCTTGTACCAAGCTGCTGATGTACTTGCTCAAGCACCTATATTTATTGATGACACACCAGCACTTTCACCTCTTGAGTTACGAGCAAGAACACGTAGAATAAAATCAGAATCCAATATAGGTCTAGTAGTAATTGACTATCTTCAACTAATGAAAGGTAATCGTCGTATAGATTCACGTGAGCAAGAAATATCTGAAATATCACGCTCTCTTAAAGCTCTAGCCAAAGAGCTCAATATACCTATTGTTGCTTTATCACAACTCAACCGAAAACTTGAAGATCGTACAGACAAAAGACCTTTACTTTCAGACTTACGTGAATCAGGTGCCATTGAACAAGATGCAGATGTTATTATGTTTATTTATCGTGATGAAGTCTATAATAAACAAGATGATAACCCTAGAAAAGGTCTAGCAGAAATTATTATTGGTAAGCAACGTAATGGACCTATTGGTACAGCAACATTAACGTATCTTAATTCTTATACTGCATTTGAAGACAATGAACCACACTATCCACCAGCATAGACCACATATTATACAACAACATAATATCATTAAAATATTTATGCTCTTCATAGATCTGTTCATACAGTGACACTGTGACAAATCAAACGTTTAATTTACTTAGTTAAAAAAGAATAATCTATTAAATAGACTATGATATTAAAATATAAATACTATGTATGGTTCATCATTATAATGATGCTATTTTTTTTATGTACAAGCTGTGGTTATATGTATCCAAAAACAACTATCCATGGACAATATGATATAACTACAGGTTAACAATATATAATATTTCTTATAATAATTGTATTATATAATAAAAATTATACTAAAACTAACAAACATATGGATGAAAACATATTCTAGTATAATTTATATTAATCTTAAAATAATATTATACAACTATAAAACTATTTATCAAGCCAAATAGCAAGCCTTTTAGCATACTCATCTTTTGTATATGTAGGACTATTGTACATCCCGACAGAATCTCTCTGACGTGAAGCTTCTGCAAGAATAATAGCTGCTGCAACAGAAACGTTAAAACTTTGAATCATACCATACATAGGTATATATAGCTCACTATCAACAATAGAAAACAGTTCACTAGGAACACCACTATGCTCATTCCCCATAATAATAGCTGTTGGTTTTGTAAAATCATATGAAACTAATGGCTGTGCAATCGAGGAGCAACTTGTAGCAATCACTGTATAGTTCTGTTCTTTCAATGAGATACGAAGCTTTTCTATTTCAGAATACTGTATAGATTCTACCCATTTTTTTGCAGAAGCAGATGTTTTTTCACCAAGTTTTGGAAATTTTGTATTTGTATAATATAAATGTATTGTAGCAACACCAAATGCATCAGCACTTCGATAAATGGCAGATACATTATGTGGATCATGTATATTGGCTAAAACAAGTGTAAGATCTTTTTGGCGTAAAGAAAGCACTTTTTCAATTTTTTTCTTTCTTTCTAAAGTAACAGGCCTTTCCACAACATACCCCTATGCTTTGAATACACCGAATTAACCTCTATTTATACCTGGTTCTTAATATCTAAAATCTCTATCTCAAGAACACCTAATGCATTTACTATATATTCTATTTTATCTTTAATTGAAGTAAAATCCTCAAGCAATAACATCGTTTTTTCCTTATCATTATATACATCAGGATCTATTAATAACCGCTCTATACATGTTTGCTTTTCTAATAACGTGCCTAAATCCTCTTCAAGTTTACAATATTCTTCCTGTTTTGGTTTTAAACATGAATATATTTTTGATCGCTTTTCTGCCTCTGCTCTTTTACGCTTTTTTAATTCATCACGACTAAAAGTCTCTTTTGCTTTATAGTTTATAGTAGCTGTGTGTTCTTTACTTATATTATAATGATCAGAACCCTGCCTATAAAGTTCATTATATTGTTTAAAGCTTGTATTATAAAAAATAATACCTTTATCTGAAACTGACCATATCTCTTCTGCGACTTCATTAAGCAAATATCTATCATGAGCTATCATTAAAATTGTTCCAGTAAAATTTTTCAAAGACTTAACTAAAGCCTCACGGCTTTCAAGGTCAAGGTGGTTAGTTGGTTCATCAAGAATCAAAAAATTTGCCTTAGTAAGAAACAAAGAAGCAAGTACCAATCGGTTACGCTCACCTCCAGACAATTTAGCAATAGAGCGATCAAAATATTCCTGATCAAGTAAAAAAAGACCAAGAATACTCATCAATTCTTCTTCTGTTGCTTTTGGATCTGAAAGTCTCCGTATTTCTGACAAAACTGTTGAAGATGTATCCAAAATTTCTGTTTGATGTTGACTAAAATAACCTATACGAACAAGGTTACCTTGGACTATACTTCCACCAGAAGGTTCTAAAACACCAACGATAAGTTTAAGTAATGTGGACTTACCAATGCCATTAGGACCAACAAGTGCAATTTTTTTTCCACTCTCGACACTAAATGTCAATGGAGGCCATAACTGATTGCCTCTTGGAAAAGAAAAAGACAAATTATTTGCTGAAATGAGTACTTTATCAGATCTAGATATCTCTGGCCATGTAAAGCAAAGTGTTTTCTGCTTTTTATCTATATGGATAGATTCTAATTCTCTCTGAAGCTTTTTTGCCATTTTTTGTCGAGATGAAGCTTGACGTGCCTTACTTGCTTTTGCACCAAACCTTTTTACAAAGTCCATTTTATGTTCAATTTCTGCATGGATACGTTTAACTTCTCGTGCCTTTTGTTCCTCAATTTCCTCACGAAATAGTAAAAACTGTGAAAAAGACATTTTACGAAAAATAGGTTTTGCACCACCTAAATATAAAATATGATCTCCAACCTTATCCATAAATATTTTATCATGTGCAACAAAAATAAGGATACCCTTGTATTCTCTTAAAAAGTTCTCTAACCACTCTACTGCTTCAATATCTAAATGGTTTGTAGGTTCATCTAAAAGTAATACATCAGACCCACCAACCAAAACACGTGCCAACTTTGCACGCTCACGCCATCCACCTGAAAGCTGTGCAAGAGGCAATGACCATGTATCTTCTTTAAAGCCTAAACCACTAAGGATCTTTTTTACTTGATATTCTGGGTTATACCCATACATCATTTCAAATTTTGCATGCTGTTCTTTTAGCAGCAATAATTCTTCTTGATTTTTTAATGCAACAGCATGCTCCCATTTATTCCAAAACATATTCCAATCAGGAAAAATTGTAAGCATCCATGTAAGGAGGTTTTTCTCAAGTTCTGTACTATCCAAATCTTGTTTAACATAACCTATGCGAGATCCTTTAGGTATAATAATTCGACCAGCATCAGGCATTTCGGTGCCTGCTATCATCTTTAATAATGTAGATTTTCCACAACCATTCCGCCCAACAACACATAATCGAACGCCACTATCTACATCTAAAGAAAAATTAGTAAAGATATCTTTACCAGAAAAAGTCTTAAAAATATTCTGAATAGTAACCTTCATATTTTATTCTAACTAGATATATACTTATTTATTACGTTTTTGTCTTGCAGCTTCTTGCTTTCGTTCACGTGTGCCTAAAACTCTATAAGTTTCCCAAACAGGTGAACGCTCTTGATGACAAGCAAAAATAAGAAAACCTGTATGTGCAATCATTCTATCTTCTGGCCTGAGACGATCAACAACAGGTTTCCAATGACGTATAAAAATTTCACAAATATCTATATTGGCAAAAGGACCAGATTCTAACTCAAGGACAAGTCTACTTACCTGATCAGTTGTTGGTAAAAAAAATCCTATTGTAGCTCCAGAGTGTATAACTTCTGGAATAAATTTCAAATATTCCCAAGGACTTCTCACATCAAGAAATAATGCATCTACATCTGTTATATCTCCAAAACCTTCTGCAATATCTTGGCAATACATAGTTACATTACTGCCTAACCCTGCCCAAGATAAATTGTTTTGTGCTAATATATAAAATTCTTCACGTGCTTCAAAAGTATAGACATGACCTGTTGGACCTAAAAAACAAGATAATGCCATTGTTAAGCTACCAGATCCTGTTCCTGCTTCAATAATTCTCTTGCCTGGACCTATACCTAACCTCATACAAAGATAACTTATATCTTTTGGGTACATAACCTGCGTTTTTCTTTTCACATTTCTAATAAAATCATAAATATTTGGACGCTGTATACGAAATGGTACACCAAGTGTTGTATATATTTCAGAACCATAAGAACTTTTTATAATGTCAGAAACTTTAATAATCCCATCCTGAGTATGTATATCTTTCTGATCTTCAATTCGACGAAGTAACTGTTTACCTTTTGTATTTGTAATAAGAATAAATTCTCCACACTTTGGCATAAAACTCCTCAAAATTTACACAGCTCAAAAAAATATAATTTTTTATTTATACAACATTTCTATAAGTAAATTATTCAATAATAAAACCTTGCTTATCAAGGTTAAGCTAGATATCTTAATATAAAGACTAAAATATAAAAGCTACCTACTTCTAAATAAATGGAGTGCTGCTGTGAAACGAATTATCATTATTTTCCTCATTACTCTTATAATACTTACCCTATTTCTTATCTTATTTATACATCTCAATCGTGATAAAATAGCTCATGGTATTACAAATGCTATTAAAGAAGCTACTGGGCAACCTCTCCATACTGAAACTATACCTGAATTATCATTTTTTCCCATGCCAGGCATTGTATTAGGCAAAAGTACATGGGGAAATCCTAAAACAGATAAATTATCATTAAGCGTAACACAGTGTTCTTTCAAAATCTCCCTTTTTCAACTGCTTTCTGGGAACATAGCTATTAATGAAATTTTTTTAGAAGAACCTATAATTACTATTAATTATAAAAATAACTCTACTCCATCAAAAAACTCAGAAGCAATGTTTACAGAAACTGTGTCAAACAAAGATATCTCTTTTCCATCTATTACAATAGCATCACTTACTATAAAAAATGGTACAATCCTCTTTTATAATAACTACAGGCAACTTACCATTAAAGAACTTAATGTATCTGCCCATGATATTAAACAAGAACACTTAGGAAAGATTGATCTATCTGCATTCGTATCAGTACAACCAGAAAACATAGCCTTCTCTATACAATGTAATACCTCTATATTACCAGAGATAAACTCCATAATACTAAAATCTTTTACTACACACATTATGCCCAATAAAGGGCTACCCTTTACTACACCCATAAAAATTTCTGGAAAAGTCCGCTACCTATTCAACAAAAAACTCTTAGAAAATATGGACCTCAAAGCCGACTTAAAAAACTTTACTGCTACAACTAAAGGCTCTATTAATCTTGATGATGTTAGCGGTGATATTAGTATTGTAGCCAATGGTTCACTCAAACAACTTGCCCAAGATGTTGGTGTAGTCTTTGTAACGCCTGAAAGAAAAGCATTAGAAAAATTTTCAATAACAGCTATGTGTACCCTTCGTAACAGAGCTATCCAAACAAAAAATCTTAATATACTACTTGATGACAGTAAAATTACAGGAAATTTAGCTATAGATCTTCCCAAAAAAATTGAAGGTACACTCGCTATAACAACTATAAACCTTGATCACTATGTACCTATGTCCATTGCACAACATAACCCTATTGAAAAAATAATTCAAAGTGCACCAACCAAATTACCTACCAAACCTACTACAATACCTAAATCATCTCAACAAAACTTCCCAGACCTTAATCTTACACTCATAGCTGATACCATAACTATGGCAAAACTACGTTTACAAAGCTTCAACAGTAAACTTGCTGGTACAAACAACACCTACCATCTTAATCCTTGTAGTTTTATATTTTATGAAAGCCAAGTCTCAGTAAACGGTACTGCTCAAAACTTAAACACACAACCTTCATATAATATAAACATTACAACTACAAATATAAACATTGCTTCTCTTATCCATGATCTTAATCTTTCAAAAGCAGCTGTTGTTAGACAAGGTTCTATTCAAATATCAGCAGCTATGGATAGTTATGGTAAAAATATTGAACAAGTTAAGCATACACTTAATGGAAACGCAAAAATAAACGGAAAAAATATTGTCATTCATTTTGAAGCAATACCAAAAGCTGTTGCAGAACTTACAAATTTAGGTAAACAAACATTTACAGAACTTAATAGCAATATACAAGCAAAAAATGGTACACTTACTCTTCATAAGTTTATCCTTGTAGGAAAACCTGCTTCTGCCTCTGCAAAAGGTTTCATTATTCTTCCTAACAACTCTATAAAAATACATGCAGACATCGCTCTCAATAATACTATCATCCCAGTGCATATTTATGGTAATTTAATGCACCCATCATATGGCGTTGACTCTATCAAAATTATCCAGGATGCTGTAAAAACAATGCTCAATACTGGTGAAAAAAATATTATAAATACAATATTACCCAAAAATACTAAAAAAAATATTCATAATGCTACAGAAAAACTATTTCATAAAATTTTTGGGAAATAATATACTCTTATAGTAAATATAGTGTAGCTAAACCAAGAAAAATAAAAAAACCAAAACCATCTGTAACAGCAGTAAGGAAAATACTTGATGCTTGTGCTGGATCTCTTCCTATAGCACGAAAAAAAAGTGGTATTGCTCCACCTGCAAGTGCTCCAATAAACATATCTATGAGTAATGCTCCAGCCATCACTAAACTCAAATTTATATTTCCTATCATAAAAAAAACACCAAATAAAACAAACATACCCATAATAAATCCAGAAGTTATACCTATCTTCCCTTCACGAAAAACTGCACTCCAAGCTCGTTTAGCATCAAAACCTTCTGTAGCTAACTGGCGAATCATAACAGCAAGTGCTTGCTGACCTGTATTACCAGCCTGATTGGCAACCATAGGCATAAGTACTGCTAAAATAGCCATATGTGCTATAGAATCTTCAAAAAGATATACAACATATGCAGATAACGTCGATGTTAGCATATTGATAACAAGCCATGGTAAACGCATCTTTACAGAAGTATACCACTGTGTATCAATTGTCTCATGTTGACCAGCACCAACCATACCTAACAAATCAGAACTTGCTTCACTCTGAATGATATCAATAATATCATCGTATGTAGCAATACCTAACAATTGACCATTATAATCTACTACAGGAATCGCCATAAACCCATAGTGTCTAATTTCTCTAGCTACCTCGATTTTACTAGTATCATAATAAACAGCAATAATATCTTGACCCTTAATAACATCTCTTAAAACTGTGCCAGAACGTAAAAGCATCAAATCTCTAAGTGAAAGTACTCCTACTAATTTATGCATATCATCAATTATATATACATAATAAATAAGCTCTTTATACTCTAAATCACTACGTATTTGCATAATAGCATTATCTACAGTAACATCTTGATTAAACATAGATATTTCTGTATTCATTATACCACCAGCTGTATCTGGATCAAAAGATAAAAGCTTACGAAGTTCTTCTGCATCCTCTTCTACAAGCTTATCTAACAATACAACACGATGCTCTTCTTCCATCTTATCAAGAACATCTGTAGCATCATCAGGAGACATTTCTGAAATGATTTTAGCAGCCTCAACAGGATCAAGATTTTCTAAAATTTCTCCAGCCATATCACCACTTAACTCGGCTAAAGCATCAGCAGCGTCTCCTATAGGAAGAGTTTTAACAAGGGATAACTTCTCATCTGGTGTCAACGTTTCAATATGTTCTGCTATATCTGCCGGATGAATATAACCCAATGAATCTTTTGGTGTCATATCTACGGCTTTATACTTTGTCATATCAGAAACTGTTGCCTCTTTATGGTCACGATATGTTAAATTAAACTTCATGCTATCCTCATAAAAGTACTTGTTTATTTTTATAGCTAGCAAAAAACAAAAGATAACTTGACTAACCTATATAACTGCCTAACTAACATACATTCAACAATGAACCTAATAAAAAAATTCTTATAATAAAAAATATAGTACATCTTTCAAAATAAAATTTACAACATAAACATACTCTTTCCACTTATGAATACAGAAAGTACATATAATTTCTCAACATACTTCCAAGGTAAAGCAAAAAAATGTCTTTCCGAAATGCTCCACCTAGCAATAAAAGAAGATGGTATAGATCTTACATCTAATGGTATCTTTTCACCTAAGGATACTAGCCAGGCTAAAATCATTGCAAGACAACCCTCTGTTATTGCTGGTTTACCTATTATACCTCTTTTTATTGAACTATTTTGTTTAACAGGCTCTATAGAAAAAAACTATTCTTGGCAACCCCTAGTACAAGAAGGTGAATATGTAACAGCAAATACACCTATAGCTACTATTAAAGGTGCTACAAGAATAATCCTTCATACAGAAAGGAGCATTCTTAATATCATAGGCCACCTATCTGGAATTGCTACACTTACTAAAAAATATATTATAGAATTAGATAATACAGGCATTACACTCCTTGATACAAGGAAAACACTTCCAGGCCTACGTTATATTGATAAATATGCTGTCCTCTGTGGTGGTGGAACTAACCATAGACGTAACCTTGAAGAACTACTCTTAATAAAAGATACACATATCGATGCTATAGGTTCAATAAAACAGGCTGTTACTAATCTAAGAAAAACATATACTCCCTGTCCACCTATTGAAGTAGAATGCAGGACAATTAATGAAGTAAATGAAGCTATCCACTGCCATGTTGAACGTATTATGCTTGATAATATGCCTATAAAAATGCTTAATGAAGCTCTTCAGCTTATCCCACATAACATTATAACAGAAGTAAGTGGTGGTATTACACTTGAAAACATTTACACACTTACCAAAACTATTAAACGAAAACCTAACTATATCTCTGTAGGGTGTATTACAAATTCTGCACCTTGCTCAAACTTTAGTATGCTTATTGAAAAAAAATATGAAACAACTATATAATATTACAGAACAACATAAAGATATTGATAGATTGCGTTCTAAACTTGGTAATCAATTAGTCATTCTTGGTCATCATTACCAAGAACAAGGTGTCATTGATCATTGTGATTATACAGGAGACTCTCTTGAACTCTCACAACATATTGCACACCTTGATGCAAAACATATTATTTTCTGTGGTGTGTTTTTTATGGCTGAATCTGCTGCACTACTTGCCCAAAAAGATCAATTTGTTTACCTTCCTGAACCTTCTGCTAATTGTATTATGTCTTTGATGAGTCCAGCAGAACTTATTGATATTATTTTTAAAAAACTTACTAAGTCTGGAAGAAAAATTATACCTATTGCATATGTCAATACAACTTTAGATGTTAAAGCTGTTGTGGGAAAACATGGTGGATCTCTTTGTACTTCATCAAGTGCAGAAAAAGTCCT
This sequence comes from uncultured Lawsonia sp., assembly GCA_964369665.1. Taxonomy (GTDB): domain Bacteria; phylum Desulfobacterota; class Desulfovibrionia; order Desulfovibrionales; family Desulfovibrionaceae; genus Bilophila. The sequence goes on from CAYJFS010000001.1 coordinate 353,768, forward strand.
TCGTTGGGCTATGCAACAAGGAGATGGTGTTTTCTTTGTTCCTGATAAAAACCTTGCCTACAATACTGCAAAACGTATAGGCATTGATAAAAAAGATATTCATCTTCTTGACATACGTAAAAAAGGAGAAGCTGCAAACCTTGATGCAGCTAATAATGCCTCACTTATTCTATGGCCAGGTCTTTGTGCTATCCATACACGTTTTATGATGAGTCATATACATACAGTAAGAGAAGATTATCCTGGGTGCACTATTATTGTTCACCCTGAGTGTACGCCAGATGTTGTTCAGGCATCTAATAATTCTGGTTCAACATCATTTATTATTGATTATACAAAGAATATGCCTGATGGCATGCACCTTGTTATTGGAACTGAGTTTAACCTTGTACAACGCCTAGCCCAAAAACATAAAAGTAGACTTACTGTGACGCCATTAAGAACAAGTTCATGTTCCCATATGGCTAAAGGCACACCAACCAATCTTCTTGAAACATTATATTCTATTGTAGATAACAATTCTACTCCTATAAAAATAGAACCTACCACTGCTATGTTTGCAAAAGAATCTCTTGAACGTATGTTCAAAATAGTTAATTAAAAATATAACTCATAATATGATAAATAGAAAGCATGAAACAACACTCTAAGGTTCTTATCATTGGTGCTGGCATTGCTGGATCAACAGCAGCCTTAGTTTTAGCTGATCTTGGTATTGAGGTAACACTTATTACACCTGAAAAAAAGATTAATAGTGGTAACTCAGAACTTGCTCAAGGAGGTATTGTTTATACTCCAAATTATAATGAAACGATTCTTTTAAAAAAAGATATTCTTACTGCTGGACATTACCATAATTCTATTTCTGCTGTCCATTTTCTCTGTCAAAAAGGCCATGAGATTATCCAAAAATTCCTTATAGAGCGTATAAATGTTCCTTTTGATAAAGATATACATAATAAAAATTTTAGCTTTACTCGTGAAGGTGGGCATCATTCAGCAAGAATTATTCACTGTGCTGATCATACAGGATCTTCCATCATGGAACACTTATATACAGCTATAAAAAAATCAATAAATATTCAAATTCTTACAGAAAGAACTGCTATAAACTTTATAACAACACATCACCATACTCATCCTAAAAAAATATACTCCCATATAGAAAACCAATGTGTTGGTGCCTATATTTTTAACGAAAAAACTCAAGAAGTAGAAACACATCTTGCTGAATGGACTATACTTGCTACTGGTGGTGTTGGACAACTGTACTCTCATACAACAAATACTCAAGGGTCTATAGGCTCTGGTATTGCTATGGCAAAAAATGCAGAAGTTATACTCACAAACCTTGAATATATACAGTTCCATCCCACTGCACTCTATACCCCAAACAGTAAAAATAAATTTTTAATTACTGAATCTATTAGAGGAGAAGGTGCTATCCTCATAAATGATCAACAACAAGCGTTTATGGAAAAATATGATCAACGTAAAGATTTAGCACCACGAGATATTGTTACACACTCCATTATGAAAGAAATACTTCTTCATAATAGTACATGTGTTTACCTTGATCTTTCAAAAATAACACATAACATACAATACAGATTCCCAACAGTCTATCAGTATTGCAAAAACCAAGACATTGATATCACAAAAGATCATATCCCTGTTATTCCTGCAGCACATTATCTTTGTGGTGGTATTCTTACAGATATTAAAGGAAGAACATCACTTAAAAGACTCTATAGTATAGGAGAATCTAGTTGCACTGGTGTTCATGGTGCCAATCGACTTGCTAGTGTATCATTAGTTGAAGCTTTATTATGGGGGTATAGTGCAGCTCAAAATATTTCATATAGTATAAAAAAGAAAAAAGATTCTTTAACAAACAACATTATTAATACTATCTTAGACTGGAAATATGTTGGTAACAACAAAAATAATAATGCAGACTTTATTGAACAAAGTTGGAATTCTATACAACACACAATGTGGAATTATGTAGGTATACTTCGGACCGAAAAACAACTTATATACGCTTTAGAAAAACTTCAGACTATCTCTAAAGACTTACATAAATTTTATGAAAAAACATTTATTTCAAAAGCTATAATTGATCTTTTACATGGATGCCAAGCTGCATCCACAATAACACAACATGCTCTGCTCAATAAAAAAAGTTGTGGATGTCATCAACGTATTTGACAAAGTACACTAATATAAAAATTTCTAGTTAAAACATTGCTGCATACTGAAATAAAGATCGAACAACAACAGTCTGCAATAACTGTATAACAATCAAAACAACAATAGGTGAAAGATCAAGTCCATTAATAAGGGTAAAAGGAAGCCACTTTCGTACTCTATAAAATACTGGTTCTGTAATAGCATAGAAAAAACGAACAATATTATTGTATGGATCAGGTCTCACCCACGTAAGTAGTACAGCAATAATAATAATCCAAAAATATAGTGAAAGAACTACATCTAAAACTTTTGCTATACCTAACAAAATATTTCCAATAACAAACATAGTAAATCCTCCTAAGATATTTTCTCTAAAATAACTGTATTGATCTCCATAAAGTTCTTCCAGGATATTCCTTAAACTAAGTATAAACCTTGCAAAAAGCTTGATGTAAATCCATAAAATTTTCAATAAATATTGCTGCTGCAAGCTTTTTGTTACGATATGATATAAGTGGTACCTCTAAAGCACTAGTAACCCCCTCATCTGTCAAACTATCCCCAACAAAAGCTACTGCAGATGCTGCTACATTCCAAGCTTCTAGAATTTTTAATGTACCACCTGGATGTGGTTTTGCAGGAACAATATCTATATGCATCACCATATGAAAAAAATCAGCTATGCCTAGATGCTCAAGAATTGAATATACTCCATCAGAATCTCTATTTGTATGTAAACCAATATTTATCCCTTTATTTCTCAACCATTGCAATAATTCCATTAATCCTGGCTCTAAAGTAAAATATGGTAAAGATTCTTTCTCATATGGCCTGTGCTTAAGTATTTCTGTAAGTTTTCCATGATCTTTTTTGGGAATAAGAAAATCTATAGCTTCTTGCCAACTAGCCATTTGCACATAGTCTCTATGTTCTTCTGCTATTTCTGGATAACCAAGCTCTTTAAGAACCATATTATAATATGATAAATTAACGTGATTAGAATCTATAATAACACCATCACAGTCAAAAATTATACCTCTAACACCATCAGGAAAAACTTTCCGTAGCTGTTGAGTAATCAATGGTAACATAAAAAATAACGCCCCCAAATAGTATTAAAACATAAACTATATAAAAAATGAACATATAAATATTGCAACACTAGAAAACTTGACCTAATGCATGGTGATAGGTATGGTATTACTATAAGGAGTGGAGGTAATAATGTACGGTATTGGTATGCAGGAACTCCTACTTATTCTTGTTGTTGTCCTTCTTATTTTTGGATCAAAAAAACTTCCAGAAATTGGTGCTGGCTTAGGAAAAGCTATTCGTAATTTTAAAAGATCTACAACAGAACCAGACGAGATTGATATTACACCTAAGGATAAAGATAATCACTCATGATGTATAATCTAAGCTTATATATATTAAAAGTATAGAGAGTTCAAAATAGGTCTTCTAAATACACAAGATCTTGTTACTCTCTTTACTCTAACATTCTTATTTGACCATACTTATAGCCATCTAAACATATTTTTCCATGTACCATAAATTTCTTCACGAGCATCTTGTGACTCTTGTTTACGATATAAAAAATATGCAGAGAGTGATTTTTCTTTTGCATGTTTTGCAATATCAGGAACATCAGGAAACATTTCAACAATAAATGTATACCTTTTCCAGGCTGAACAATATTTCCCCATATTCCAAAAAACATCTGCAAGGTATAATTCATGTTCAACCATAATTCTTCGACAAACCTGGATTTCTTTACGAGCTTTCTCAGCATAAGGAGATTCAGGAAAAAGCTCTTGTGTTCTCTGGAAGTATTCGTAAGCTTCTTGGACAGATGTTGTAGCCCTATCAATAGATACAAATGTTTTAAGATTTGCCATACCTATCTTATAAAGAACATATGGGATTTCTTCACGACGAGGGTGAAGTGCCTCAAACTCTTTATAGGCTTCAACAGCTTCAAGATATTTCTCGTCTAAAAAAAGAGCATCTCCAACCGCTAACTCTGCCTCTACTGCATAGGGACTAAATGGATAATTATCTTTTAATTTCTCATAATATTCTGCTGCTTCAGCATATTTATGATCTTGCATAGCATTTGTAGCCATTGTATAAAGCTCTTCCACTGGCTTTTCAGGCTCTGATTGAGAAGAAAAACGTCCACACCCAACAATCATAAAGAAAAATATATAATAAATAAATAAATAACGAATATACATAACCCTAACTATATGCTCAATTGTTCAATATATGCAAATGCAGTAGTTGCAGCAGTTGCACCATCCCCTACAGCAGTTACAACCTGACGACATTGCTTGGATCTTATATCACCAGCTGCAAAAACTCCAGGTATATTTGTCCTCATTTCATTATCTGTCAAAATAAACCCATTCCCATCTAGATTAATCTCTGAAGGGAAAAATTCGTTTTTAGGCTGATAACCAACAAAAATAAACACACCATTTACTGTCATCTCTGACTTCACCTGTGTCTGTATATTTTCAATAATAATACCTGTAACCTCTTTTTCTCCAACGAACTCTATAACTCTACTATTAAGAACAAGCTCTATTTTGTTAGACTCATTAAATATTTTTTCTTGATATATTTTGCTTGCACTAAATTTATCTCTACGATGTATCAAATATATTTTTTTAACAATCCGAGAAAGATATAATGCCTCTTCAAGTGCTGAGTCTCCACCACCAACTACAGCAATAACCTGATTACGAAAAAAATTCCCATCACATAATGCACAGTAAGAAACACCACGACCTGTAAGATCCTGTTCTCTTGGTATTCCTAAAATCTTAGGGCTAGCTCCACTACAAAGAATTACAGATTTTCCTCTAATTTCTTCACCACCAACAACTATATTATTACTCTTACCATTATTAACAAACGATGATACCTGATCATTATATCGTGTAAGTGTGTACTCTTGTAAATGTTCAGAAAATTTATCTGCTAGTTCCCATCCTTTAATACCTAAAGGATATCCTGGATAATTAGTAACTTCTTCTGTTTTAAGAAGCTGTCCTCCTGGGGCAAGCATTTCTATCAAAGCAATTTCTAAACCTGAACGACATAAATATAGTGCAGCTGTTAACCCTGCAGGGCCACCACCTACAATAATACAGTCGTACTCTTTCATGAAAGAGCCTTTTCTTTAAGTAATGTAATTATATTACTTTTAGAAACTGCACCTGTAAGTTGCTCTATTAACTCGCCATCTTTAAACAACATAAGTGTAGGGATAGCTCTAATACCATATGTTCCTGATGTAGAAGGATTCTCATCAACATTTACCTTAACTACACTAATATCACTGGCATATTCAAGTGCTATTTCGTCTATAATAGGCCCTATAGCACGACATGGTCCACACCATGGAGCCCAAAAATCTACAAGAACAGGTTTTTTAGATTTTAGAACAACTGCATCAAAGTTAGAATCTGTAACTTGTGTGGCCATATTACTCTCCTTACTTTATGTAAAAATAAATAAATGTACTTTTTTCTCAAACAAACAATAAAAACTTATGAAATAAATTGTAGTTTTGCCTATACTAACTGTCAAGACAACAATAAATAATAAGCTGATTTATACCTGTAACATATCGCTTGGAATATACTGTCCCCTTGGAACTGCCGAAAGTGTCAAATCATGATATAACCCCATTGATGCAAGTAATTCTCCAGTATATCCTATCATTATACCATTATCTGTACACAACTCATGTGAAGGTATATATAGTTTTTTATTATATTTCTCTACTAGCTTCTGCATACTCTTACGAACAAACGTGTTTGCTGCTACACCACCTGCAACAACAATATTATCTATATCTATATTTTTCTGTATAGCTTTTTCCATCTTTATAGATAATGTCTCAGTAACAGCTAACATATATGATGCACAAACATTACAAAGTGCTTGAGAAACACTTTTAGTTGTATCTAAAGAGTAGCTTTTACCTTCCTCTATAAGAAAAGTATTTTTTTGTATATATTGTGCTGCTGCTGTTTTAAGACCACTAAAACTAAAATCCAAACTTGAAACATTTGTATATGGACGTGGAAAAAGACTTGGATCTGCCACTCCTTGCTGTGCTAGCTTATCTAAAAAAATACCACCTGGATAAGGTAAACCAAGCATCTTTGCAAACTTATCACAAGCTTCTCCAGCAGCATCATCTAGTGTTCTCCCTAAAAGAAAAAATACTCTTGGTGATTCTATCTTATAAATATGAGTATGTCCTCCTGAAACAAGAAGACCTAATGCAGGATAAGTAAAAGGCTTTTCAATACCAGCTACAAGAAGGTGTGCATGTAAATGATGTATTCCTAACAAAGGAACATTTAATGCTAAAGATAATCCTTTAGCAAAAGCAAGACCAACTAATAATGCTCCAAGTAAACCTGGGCCACGAGTTACAGAGATTACTTCAATATCACAAGAAGTGACACCTGTATTTGAGATAAGTTCATCATATAGTGAACCAATATATGCATAGTGTTCACGAGAAGCAATTTCAGGAACAACACCACCAAATAACTTATGTAATTTTACCTGTGTTTTTAACACATGTCCAATGCAGTGACCTTTGTGCACAAAAGCAAGAGCTGTCTCATCACAGGATGTCTCAATACCAAGACATAACATACAACAACATCCAATAAAAATTTTTATTCATTGCTACTAAAAAATATTCATTATTAGCAATTATATACTAACTAGCTACAAGAATAGTTACTATAAATAGAAGTTATAACCTGAACATCCTTTTTAGAACCTATAAATAAAGGTACTCTTGCATGAAGACTTGTTGGCTTATAATCAAGGGTTCTTATATAACCATCCGTTGATGCTCCACCTGCATTTTCTGCAATAAAAGCAAGTGGTGAAGCTTCACAAAGGTAACGTAGTTTTCCATGGGTATTACCTTTTCTACTGTCTGGTGGATACATAAAAATACCACCATAAAGCAATGTCCTATGGAAATCTGCAACAAGAGAGCCAACATATCGTGCTGAACGAGGTTCTTTTCCATCCTCTGGGCACTTAAAATAGTCTACAGATTTTTTTGTAGGCTCATCCCAATGACTCCAATGCCCTTCATTAACAGAATAAATTTCACCTTTTTCAGGCATCTTAATATCAGGATGTGAAAGTAAAAACTCACCAACGCTTGGATCAAGCGTAAATCCATGTACACCTTGACCTGCAGTATATACAAGCATTGTTGAAGTACCATATAAAAAATAACCAGCAGCTACCTGCTCTGATCCAGGTTGCAATACTTCTTCTAGCTCTACGTCACCTGTTTTACCAGGTTTACGACGCAAAACTGAAAAAATTGTTCCAACATTGATATTCACATCTATATTTGAAGAACCATCTAATGGATCAAAAATAAGAATATAATCACCTCGAGGAAATACTGCAGATACCTTGATAAGATCTGGTTCTTCCTCAGATGCCATAGCACAAAGAACTCCAGATCTCTCCATACGATATAAAAGAACTTTATTAGCAAAAACATCAAGCTTCTGAACATACTCATCTTGTATGTTTATGTCACCAGTACCGCCTAATATGTCAAGAAGGCCTGCTTTATTTACACTTCGAGAAATAATTTTTGCAGATAAAATTAAATCATGAAACAGTGCAGTAAAATGACCTGTTGCTTGTGGAGCTCTTTGTTGTTGCAATAATAAATGTTCAGTGACAGTAATTTCAGAAGACATTTTTTCTCCTTAGATGAACTCTCATACAACAAACCTTAACTATATTCAGATTAATTAAGTAGTCGTTGGCTAATGGCTATACTTCAAATAAAAGTATTTTTCTTCTATAAAAATTCATAACATACATGAATGATTTTATACTTAAGACTAATTGATAATTTTTATAAACTCATTATCAATAGCACATTCTTTGGTACGCTCAAAAAATTCACCAGATATAGGGGTTGAAAAAATGATTTTTTGTTCTCCGATATAGTGTACAAGCCAAAGAAATTCTCCATTTCTATTAGAAAGTTTTCCATTTACAAAGTTACGGAGAATTACGGACCAATTTTCATCATACATAGGTGTTTCATTAAAGGAAAACTGCCCTGACCATAACACAGTATCTGGAGAAAAAACAACTATATCTCTAGCATATGGAGAATAGGTAACTAGTTTTGCCATATCAAAATACACAACAAAAAACCCTTTCATCTCAAGATCAATATAAATAGGCACACTAATAAAAACCTGTGGACCACTAAGAGTATTTTGAACACTTGCACGAATACTGCCTAACAAGCCATCTCTAGCTTTGGCTTTTAGTATACTAGAAAAATCATATTCTTTTAACAAACTTTTTGGTTCTTGTATTAAAAGTTGACCATCAGGCTCAAGAAAAGCTACGCCAGAAAGCCAAGGGAACTTTGTCAGTAAAGCAAAAATACTTTTATCAGAAGGCATTCTATCGTTATTTTGTAAATACCGCATAAGATTTTCAAGCTGAATATCTATACCCATCATTCTAATAACAAAAATTTGTTCACTATAATTTAAAGAACCTTTGTCACCATAATCAATACATGCAGGCTTATTAATGTATGTTCCATAAAAATTCTTTGTTCCTTTCCATTGTCTTGAACAACCTAAAGAAACTAAAACTATAAAAAATAGAAAAAAAACAAAATATACAAATCTAAACATTTCTATCTTAACACCTTGAGTGATTCAACGTTAAATATCAAGCTCTTGCTCGTTCTTCAAGACGACCTGCTAATACCTCAAGCATTCCAATAACTTTATCATTGAGGCCTACTATACTATCATCTTTAGTAAAAAGTTTACTATTAGTATCTACGTTATCAAAATCTACATTATTAGAAAGTTTTACTATTTCTTCTTTTAAAGATTTCCTTTCTTCATCTGTTATAGCCTGTTTTTCTAATTCATGATAAATTTTTATTGCTCCAGAAATATCACCTTGTTCTGCAAGAATTTCTGCCATAGATCGTGTACAAAGTGTACAAGAATCATCATATACTTTACTTTCCAAATTGTTGGATAAATCACTTTGTTCAATGTTTTCAGGTCCAGTACATTTTAACATATGCTTCACATTATCTACTGACAACTTACCTGAAGTCTTTTCAGAAAGGTTTGTTAAACCTCTAGATAAAAATTCCCACAGTGTTAAATCTGGATTGTTTACTAAGGTAGACATAAGTGCCATATACAAACCAAACTCTCCTCCAGATTGTATGCCTGCCTTACCCCATGCTACCCAAAAATTAGGATATTCATTAAAGAGATCAGCTATTCTTAGCAATTCTGAAGAACAGGCATCCATATCTCCAATACCATAAAGCAAATGTATTAAAAATAATCTTGCTTCAAGAAAATCTGAGTGATGTTCAAGACCTTTCTGCAATGTAGTCAATGCCTGATGAGTATCTCCTGACTCACACAAAAGCTTTGCCAAAGGGAAAAAAACTCTTGAGCTGGGCTCTTGACGCAGTATTTCCTGAAACCATTCAATTTTTGGGGTCATTCAGTTGACTCCTCTACTTTTTAATTATCTTTAGATGTAAAAAGATATAGTACTTCATTATCTTTCAAAAAATTCAAACGTTGTCTAATCATTTTTTCTATATATACTGGATCAGTGTGTAAAAGTTGTATCTCATGACTGAGTTCTGCTATGATTATATCACTTTTTTTTATTTCTTCCATTATATCCTGACAACGAGTAGTAAGTGCTCTATAAGCAGAAAAACTATGAGAACCCCATACAAGCCTAAGAGCAAGGATAATATTTAATAAAACAGCTATTGTTAAAAGACTTAACTTCCAGAAATTTACTTTGGTGCTCATAGGAAATACACCTCTATTATGCACATTCACCCATATATTATAAATAGCACTTTTTATAAAAACTATAAAAATAATTAAGACCTGAAAATATAGTGAAAACTAATGCTATGTAAAGCAAAAATATCCCTATCTGATAAACATCAATTCCAAAAATAGGATAATGTAAAAGTAGTGGAATAATAGCTAACATTTGTAAAATAGTCTTAACTTTTCCATAATTATCTGCAACAATAACAATACCTTCATCTGCTGCCATAGCCCTTAAACCCGTAACTGCAAGTTCACGAACGACTATTATGATAGTTATCCAAGCAGATACCCAGTGTAATTGTACAAACATAATTAAAATAGAACAAATGAGTAATTTATCTGCTAAAGGATCTAAAAATTTACCAAAACTTGTAACAGTATTTTCTTTACGAGCGATATGTCCATCGAGATAATCTGTTGCGGATGCAAGACAAAAAAGAATAGTTGCTAAAAAACATGTAAAAGGCGTTTCAAAATAAAGAAGAAGAACTATTGGTATAACAAAAAACGTCCTTGTTAAGGTAATCCAGTTTGCTAAATTTAGCGCAATTTTCATTCATGTTACCCTTGAATAATAAAAAACTCAGTCTATCTCTTTCTAGTTAAAGATTTTAATAATATATAGATATAGTTATTGTTATTCAACTCCCATTAGACACTATTTTAAAATTTTACATTGCTTATTTGCTATTAATATGTTGAAGTTTAACAATTGTTTTATCTGCAAGCTGTAAAAATCCATCTTTTGCTTTTGAAGTTATATCCATATAAACTATTGGCTTACCCTGGTCAGCTGCAATAACTGCTATTGGATCAAGGGCTATCATTCCAAGAAACGACAAAGATTTTTGCTGAGCAAGCTGCTGCCCACCACCCTTTTTAAAAAGTTCTATTTCATGACTACAATTTGGACAAAAAAGACCACTCATATTCTCTACAACACCTAATATAGAAGCATTTACCTGTTGAAGAAAGTCTATGGCTTTACGTACGTCAGCTAAAGATAACTCTTGTGGTGTTGTAACAACAACACAGTGTGCATCTGGTATAGCATCAAGAACAGCTAAAGGTTCGTCTCCAGTTCCTGGAGGAGAATCAATTAAAAGAAAATCAAGCTCACCCCAATTAACTTCTGTTAAAAACTGTCGAATTGCAGCTGCTTTTTTAGGGCCTTTCCAAATTATAGCTGTATCTTTATTTTCTAAAAACGAATCCATAGAAACAACAACTAAACTTTCATTATAACAAACAGGCATCATTCGGCCATTGTCATCTGCATATACATTTGTAGATAAACCAAGAAGCTTTGGTATACTTGGACCATGAATATCAACATCCAATATACCAACATTAAAGCCTTTTTCTGCAATTGCTGCTGCAAGGTTTACTGTTACTGAACTTTTTCCAACACCACCCTTACCACTCATAACAAATAAAGTATGTTGAATAGTACTTAAATTTTTTTTTAATAATTTGTCTTGCATTGCTAATGACATAGGGATATTTACAGGTGTACCTTGTTCATGTGTAATATTTTTAGAAAATTTTGTACAATAACTCATAACAAACTCCTTATGTTATGCCATCATTGCCATTATAAAATTTATGTAATCTATACTTTAGCCAACAAACTATACATAAACATTATAAACTTACCAACCATAATCACCAATAAGATCAACAAAAGCAACACTAACTACTGACTCTGTTCTAACAACACCTTGTTCTTTAATAACACATATAAGTTTTTGGTCGTGAGTACTTTTGCCAACAGGTATAACCATAATACCTGGATCACCAAGCTGATCAATAAGAGGCTTAGGAATATCAGGCCCACCAGCAGTAACAATTATTCTATCAAATGGTGCATTCTCTTTCCAACCAAGCGTTCCATCAGCAAGTTTTGTACGAATCTTTCGGTAACCAAATGATTGGAACAAATTTTTAGTTGGGAAATAAAGTTCTCTAACCCTTTCTATAGTAAAGACTTCAAGTCCCATCTCAGCAAGTATTGTTGTTTGATACCCACAACCTGTTCCAATTTCAAGAACACTAAGACCTATCTCTGGTTTAATTAAACTGCTCATGTAGGCAACAATATAAGGCTGAGAAATAGTTTGTCCAAAACCTATAGGCAAAGGATGATCTCCATATGCTCTTGCTTGTAGAGCCTCAGGAACAAACAAATGTCTGGGAACACTATTCATTGCATTAAGAACCATGGTGTTTTGAATACCTCTTGCAATAATCTGTTCTTTAACCATCCGTTCACGATGGCGCCTGACATCATAAGAAGAAATTTTTTCTAATGGATAATACAATTTATACCTAACATTCATTAATTTAAGTGTAAAATAGAACTATCAAGCTTTCTTCTCTAACTCAAGAAAAATCATAGTATACATTAAGAATATTCGACTTTAAAAACCTTTAGCTACTGTTTAAATATATAAAAATTTTCTACATTGACAATAAAGCCTCTTTTTATCTATTTAAGTTTTAACATAGCTTAGCCTAGATAATTATATTGTAAAACTTTATATTAAAAAACATTATCTTACTTTATTATGTCTCTTTAACCATATATAGTTATGTCTACAAAAAAATTATTGGCGATCATCATTCTATTTATTGTTACTATACTTATAGTAACATTATTTTATAAAGACTATACTTCTAATAATAGAATAGAAGTTGTATTAGAAAAATCAACACAAAATATTTCTCCTCATACATCACTATATATTTGTATAAAAAACTACCAAAAATCCATAGAATCTGCTATTATTACAATCCAACAAAACGAAAAAACTACTATTCTTACAAAAGAACAATTTCTTAATAATAATAATAAAAGTGATACACATATACTCAATATCCCTCTAAAAAAAGCACAACTCAAAAATGGACCATTTAAACTTACTGCAACAATAAAATTTGATTCTATTTTCCCTTTTTGGAAATTAAAAGCTATTAAAAAATCATGGGAACTTATATTTGATAATCAACCACCTCAAGTCCATATTCACAGTGATATAGCCTATATCCATAGAGGTAGTGCTACTGTTTTTGCTTATACTATCTCTAAGCCTATAAAGCTGACAGGTATTAAAATTGACGAAATGTATTTTCCTGCTTTTCAACAACCTAATTCCATGTATTACTGTTTCTTTCCTTTCCCTATAGAATATTCAACAACATCTTTTACACCATATATCATAGCAGAAGATCTTGCTGGAAACACGACTCGTGTTCCACTACCTATACATGCCATCCCACGAAATTTTAAACCAGACACACTTATTATTAATGATCAATTTTTAGAAAACACTATGCCTCGATTTGAACAGGCTATACCTGATGCTCCAACTCATCTTGATCGCTACTTAAAAGTAAATTCTACTATAAGAACAGATAATGAACATACTCTTATTGAAATGAGTAAAAAAACTGCTTCTACAATGCTTTGGTCTGGAAAATTTTCTAGTCTTCCTCGTGCTGTAGCAAAAGCAAGTTTTGGTGAAGAAAGAACGTATAGTTATCATAACAAAAAAATTGACCAACAAACACATATGGGGCTTGATCTAGCATCAGTAGCCCATGCACCAATACCTGCTGCTAATGATGGTGTTGTTATATTTGTAGGTGAGTTAGGTATATTTGGTAATCTTATTATTATTGATCATGGTTTAGGTCTACAGACACTTTATGCACACTTAAGTAGCTTTGCTGTCCAAGAAGGCCAATCTGTAAAAAAGAATGACGTTATTGGGTATACTGGGAAAACAGGTCTTGCTGGTGGTGATCACCTACATTTTGGAATTACAGTTGGTGGTATTCAAGTTAATCCTATTGACTGGCTTGACCCTAAATGGATCAAAAATACAATTACTGACAGACTATCTTTACCTAGTGAAAACAAAAAATAATATTTCTCAACATTCTCTCAATACTACTAACAACCACTTGTTCAACAAATACACATCTTAATCTATACTAAAATAATACATGTATTTTTTAAAATATAGTTTTAATACAGTAGTGCATTCATTTAAAACCATATATTCTTGACATGATCCACAATTAAGCATAGTAGTTGGAAGCTTTAAATACACACACTCAAACAGCAGCCTGGGGTGCCCTAAAACTCCAATTTTAAGTTTATTTAGGGTAGAAAGTGCTTGGGTTAGAGTGGAAGTAAAACCCTAATGTCTAAGGAGATTCTCTTTAATGGCTTATGTAAGTATGAAACAAATGTTGGAAACAGGTGTACATTTTGGTCACCAAACACGCCGTTGGAACCCTAAAATGCGACCCTTTATTTTTGGTGCTCGTAACGGCATCCATATTATAGATCTCCAACAAACAGTAAAACTCTATCGTTCAGCCCATGATAAAGTTGTAGAAATAGTTGCTTCTGGAGGAAAGGTTCTTTTTGTTGGTACAAAACGTCAAGCTCAAGAAGCTATTGCAGCTGAAGCTACCAGAGCAGGACAATTTTATGTAGCTAACCGCTGGATGGGAGGAACTCTTACAAACTTTTCTACTATCCAAAAAGGCGTAGAACGACTTAAAATCCTTGAAAATATGTTCTCTGAAGGCACTGTATCTCGATATCAAAAAAAAGAAGTTTTGATGCTCCAACGTGAAATGACAAAACTTGAGCTTACTCTTGGTGGAATAAAAAAAATGGAAGGTCTCCCACAGCTCATCTTCATTATTGATCCACACCATGAAAACATAGCTGTTAAAGAAGGTCGTAAACTTGGTATACCAATTATGGCTGTAACAGATACCAACTGTGATCCAGACCTTATTGACTATATTATTCCTGGCAATGATGATGCTATTCGTGCAATTAAACTTTTTGTTGCTGCAATGGCTGAGGCATGCCTTGAAGGTTCTGCTTTAAGTAAAGATAGTCAAAATAAAGATCCTGAAGAAGCACTAATACAAGCTGCCTTAAATGAAGATCTAAAAAATACCTCTGAAGACACTTCCTCTCCAGAAGCAGAGCCTGTACTATCTTCCAAAAATGAAAAAATAGATGATCATGAACTTGAACAACTAGATACCAATATTAATGATACTTCACCTACTTCTACTTCACTCTAAATTATAAAAACTTTTGGAGACAGTTACTATGAGTACTATTAACGCCTCTACTGTAAAAGAGCTTCGTGAAAAAACTGGTGCAGGAATGATGGACTGTAAAAAAGCTCTTGAAGAAACATCTGGAGATTTTACAAAAGCTATTGACTGGCTCCGTCAGAAAGGTCTTTCTAAAGCAGCTAAAAAAGCTGGACGTACTACTTCTGAAGGTCTTATTGGCTGTGAAGTCCTTACTGATGCTACAAGTGCTGTTTTAGTAGAGGTTAAGTGTGAAACAGATTTTGTTTCTCGTGGTGAAACATTTCAAACCTTTGTAAAAGATATTGCTCAACATATCATGAAACAAGGCTTTACAAATGAAGAAACTCTTCTTAGCCAGCCTTATCTTGAAAACAAAAATCGCACAGTCCAAGACGTATTAAATGAAACAATAGCAACAATTGGTGAAAATATTGTCATTGGACGTTGTATAAAAATGGAACTTACACCCAATATAAATGGTATGATTGGACAATATGTTCACTCTAATGGAAAAATTGCTGTCCTTGTAGAAATACAAACAGAAACAAAAGAGCTAGTCCATATGTCTAAACTTCAAGAGTTTTCCAAAAATATTGCTATGCAAATTGCAGCAACAGCACCTTTAGCACTGAGCTCTGAAAGTATTGACCCTATAGATATTGAACGTGAACGTGATGTATATCTCCAAAAAGCTCGAGAAGAAGGTAAACCAGAAAATATCATAGAAAAAATTGTTGAAGGCGGTTTAAAAAAATATTTTAAAGAAGTCTGTCTTCTTGAACAAACATACATTAGAGACGATAAGCTTTCTATAGCAGAATTTATTAAAAATACATCTAAAGACATTGGAGAACCGTTAATGGTTACACGCTTTGTAAGGATCCAACTTGGTACAGAATAAAAAAGATAATACCCCTTTCTTTATAAATAACAACAACTTCAGATATAATTTTCCCTTAACCTAAAAACTATTATGTATACCTTCAATAATGTTCGTGTCCTTATAACAGGAGGCCTTGGTTTTATTGGATCTAATTTAGCAATTTCTTTAGTAAACAAAGGTGCAAAAGTTACAATTATTGATAACCTTATGCCTAAATATGGTGGTAATATTTTTAATGTTCATGGTTTTGAAGATAAACTCAACATCCATATATTAGATGTTCGTGATACTCCTTCTATAAAAGAACATGTTAAAAACCAAGATATTTTATTTAATCTTGCTGGACAAACAAGCCATATGGACTCTATGCAAGATCCATATACTGATCTTGATATTAACTGTAAAGCACAATTATCCATCCTTGAAGCATGTAAAGCTGTTAACCCATCTATTAGAATAATATTTGCAGGAACAAGACAAATATATGGTAAACCACACTATCTTCCAGTTGACGAAAAACATCCTATCCAACCTGTTGATATTAATGGTATACACAAAATAGCTGGTGAATGGTACCATACACTTTACCATACTGTTTATGATTTAAAAACATGCTCCATTCGTTTAACCAATACTATTGGCCCCCGTATGCGTATTTGTGATGCTCGACAAACATTTCTTGGCATATGGATCAAAAATATTCTTTGTAATGAACCAGTTGAAGTTTGGGGTGGTGATCAACTTCGTGACTTTACATACATTGATGACTGTATTGAAGCACTTATGCTAGCAGCACAAAATACCAATGCCTTTGGTAAAATTTTTAATATTGGTGGAATACCACCTATTTCTTTAAAAGATTTAGCAAAAACTCTTATCAAAGTTGCAACAACAGGTACGTATATTATAAAAGACTACCCTTCTGACAGAAAAAAAATCGATATTGGAAACTACTATGCTGATGATGGACATCTTCGAACAGTTCTTGGCTGGAAACCACAAACAGATCTAAATATGGCGTTGAAAAACACTATTATGTATTATAAGCCTGTACTTAAAGAATATATTTAGGTCAATAATAATATGGATAAAATTTTTTCATATGCTGACCCTGCTAACTCCTTTCAAAAAAATCGTACAGCTATTTTACAAAAAATAGTAGAAGTTCTTGATAGTGGTTCTTATATTAATGGAGAACAAGTTGATTTTTTTGAAAAACATTTTGCACAATTTTGTAAAACACAACATGCTGTTGGTGTTGGCAATGGTACAGACGCTATTGAGTTGACTTTACGAGCATTAAATATTGGTCCTAATCAACTTGTTTTCACCGTTTCACATACAGCTGTAGCTACAGTTGCAGCAATAGAAAGAGCTGGTGCTATACCTGTACTTATAGATATTAAAAAAAACACATATACGATGTGTCCACAAAGCCTTGAGGAAGCTTTGTCAAAAGCAAAAAAAGGTTATTATCCTGGGAAACCAGGTGCTATTATTCCTGTACACATGTATGGATGCTGTGCAGATATGGATACAATTATCCAAGTAGCAGGTGACATTCCTGTAATTGAAGACTGTGCACAAGCACATGGTGCTCAATATAAAAATAGACTTGCTGGTAGTCTTGGCATTGCTGGAACATTTAGTTTTTATCCGACAAAAAATCTTGGAACTTATGGTGATGCTGGCTGTATTGTTACATCAGATCCTTCTCTAGCAAAACGCTTAAAAATACTTAGAGAATATGGGTGGGAGAAACGATATATTAGTAATTTTTCAGGTATTAATACACGACTTGATGAAATTCATGCCGGCATTCTTAATGTACTACTTCCTCAATTAGACAAAACAAATTTTTTACGTAGAACACTTGCACAACAATATACAAATGAACTAAAAAACATATTATCTATAACCTTACCTATTGAACCTATGAATAGAAAACATGTTTACCATCTTTATGTAATTCAAACAAAATATCGAGATGCCTTACAAAAACTCTTAAATGATGAATACATTAGAACAGCAGTACACTATCCACAACCTATTCATCTTCAACCAGCATACTCTTCTAGAATACATATAGCTCCAAAAGGTCTACCTGAAACAGAAAAAATTTACTCTAAAATTCTTAGTCTACCAATCCACCCAGGGCTTTCTACTAAAGACATACTCTACATTGCATCACAGATAAAAATAAAATTATCAACTTTGGAAAATACCTGTGAAATCTCATAATACCACAACAATATTGAGTAAGCCTATAATTACTGGGCTTATCCTTACATATAATGGGGAACAGCTCATTGAAAAATGTATTAACTCATTACAATTCTGTGATCACATTATTATTGTTGATTCTTTTAGTTCAGATCAAACAGCTCATATTGCTCAAAAGTATAATGTACAATTTATACA
Organism: uncultured Lawsonia sp.; assembly: GCA_964369665.1. Taxonomy (GTDB): domain Bacteria; phylum Desulfobacterota; class Desulfovibrionia; order Desulfovibrionales; family Desulfovibrionaceae; genus Bilophila. The sequence goes on from CAYJFS010000001.1 coordinate 372,329, forward strand.
ACACAGCTGGAAAGGACCTGTTTACCAATTTCAATATGCTCTTCAGCAAATCACAACTGAATGGGTCATAACTTTAGACCAAGATGAGATCTGTTCCAAACAACTAAAATACTCTATACAAAATGCGTTAAATAGTGTCTCACTAAAAACTTGTGGCTTTTATGTGTCTAGGCAATCTTGGTATTATGACCGTTTCCTTAAACATAGTGGATGGTATCCTGACTATTTACTTCGTGTATTCCGTAAAAATGAAGTATATTTTTCACAACAAGGTGCCCATGAAAAAATTCATCCACATGGTTTAACAAAAAAACTTCAAGGTAATATTTTTCACTATCCCTATAAAAATTTTTATCACCAGCTTGAAAAAATTAATACTTATGCCCAACAAGGGTCTTATACGTTTGAAAAAAAGGAAAAAACCGGAGGGCTTTGTAAAGCGCTACTGCATGGTTTAGGAGCATTTATAAAAATGTATATCATTAAACAAGGCTTCCTTGATGGAAAAGCTGGTTTAATTAATGCTATCCATGGGTTTTTTTATGCATTTACTAAATATATTAGAGTTAATGAAGGTACTTGGGGGTTCCCATATGATCATCAATAGCTTATTTATAGGAAAATTTTATGACAACATCTAATTATCAAAGGATTTTGCTTAAACTTAGTGGTGAAGCACTTTCAGGAGATCAACAAACAGGTATCAACCCTGAAACAGTAACTAAACTCTGTGGAGAACTTACTGAAGTAGTAATGCTAGGTATTCAGATAGCTTTGGTTATAGGTGGTGGTAACATATTCAGAGGGCTATCAGCATCAGCAAAAGGCATGGATCGCTCCTCTGCTGACTATATGGGTATGCTTGCTACTGTATTAAACGCACTAGCTATCCAAGATGTTCTTGAAAAAAAAGGCTACCCTACACGCGTACTCTCAGCTATAGCTATGCAAGAAGTATGTGAACCCTATATAAGAAGAAGAGCCATACGGCATCTTGAAAAAGGACGCGTTGTTATCTGTGCAGCAGGAACAGGTAATCCATACTTTACAACGGATACTGCAGCTGCTTTACGATGTATGGAATTAAAATGTAATGCCATAATTAAAGCAACAAAGGTCAACGGCGTTTATGATAAAGATCCTATGAAACATACAAATGCTGAAATGTTTAAACATTTAACTTATAAAGAAACCTTACTTCGTCAACTAAAAATAATGGATTCAACTGCAGTTACATTAGCACAAGAAAATAATGTTCCTATCATTGTTTGCAATATGTTTAATGGAAGTATTAAGAAAGCTGTTCTAGGTGAAAATCCAGGAACAACAGTTCAAGGAGCATAGAAATTATGGACAAAAACCTACTTATCAAAGATAGCGAAGATCGTATGAAAAAAACTTTAGTTGCTCTTGAAAAAGATTTTACAAAGCTCCGTACAGGTAGAGCATCAAGTGCTCTTATTGAAGACCTTAAAGTCGACTACTATAACACACCTACTCCTATACAACAGCTTGCTTCTATTACAATACCTGACAGTCGTAACATCACTATCCAACCTTGGGATAAAAATGCTTTTAATCTTATTGAAAAAGCTATACTTAAATCTGATCTCGGCCTTACACCTATTAATGATGGAAAAGTTATTAGAATTTCTCTTCCACCACTGACTGAAGATCGACGTAAAGAACTTGTAAAGGTAGCTCATAAATATAAAGAAGATACGAAAATTGCTATTAGAAATATTCGCCGAGATGTTAATGAACATCTAAAAAAACTTGAAAAAGATAAAACACTCTCAGAAGACGAGCTTAAACGAGCTATAGATGAAGTTCAAAAAATGACAGATCTATATAACAACAAAGCCGAAGAGTACTGCCAACATAAAGAAAAAGAAATTTTAGAAATTTCTTAATATGAATCGGTTAAGAATTGATTTATACTAAAGACACATATTATACAGATATTGTGCTCATTCATTAATCTTATTTTTATCTATGTAAAATAATCTTTATGCTGAACTATCAATGTATTACCCACCCTAAACATATTGCTATTATAATGGATGGTAATGGTCGCTGGGCTCAAAAACGTAACCTTAAACGTACTGAAGGCCACAATGCTGGAATGGCTACTGCAAAAAATATTGTTATTGCATGTAAAAAACTTTGTATACCATATGTAACACTCTATGCATTTTCAAAAGAAAATTGGGGAAGGCCAAAAGAAGAAGTAAGTTTTCTTTTTTATCTTCTTACTTCATTCATAAAAGAAGAATTACATGCCTTAGAAAAAAATGATATTCGTCTTAACATTATTGGAGATACATTAGGACTTCCTCTTGCTGTAAAAAAAACATTACAACATGCTATAAAAAAAACAAAATATTGCCAAAGTATGGTTCTTAACTTAGCATTAAATTACTCTGGACGTTCTGAAATTTTACATGCTGTGAAAACGCTACTTTCTCAAAAAATTGCTTCTTCTGAACTAACTGAAGAACGTTTTCGTAAATATTTATATACAACTACACAACCAGATCCTGACTTAGTTATACGTACAAGTGGAGAAAGGCGTTTAAGTAACTACCTAACATTTCAAACAGTATATAGTGAACTCTTTTTTACAAACACACTATGGCCAGACTTTACTGAAAAAGAACTACATACCATTCTTAAAGAATATGGGAAGCGTAATCGAAGATTTGGACTCTTACAGGAGCAAATATAATGTTAGAGAATAAACAAAACCTCCCAAGAATACTTACTGGTACTACACTACTTAGTTTACTCTTTCTTATACTCATCCTTCCTAGTATCTATCTTTTTATATTAATGGTTATCTTTACAACGTTAGCTATGTGGGAATTCTATACAATGTTTTGGCCTGATCATGAAGGTATTAGTAGAAAAATATTTGCATTAGTTATGGGTATTCTTATATTGACTACTGGATGGATCAAAGTAGAAGCTCTGACTCCAATTATTGGAATTTCTTTTATTTTGACAACAATATATACACTCATTACATGCCCACAAAGTACTGCTTTGTATTTCAAACAGATAGGCATACTCCTCTTTGGAATCTTTTACATTCCCGTATTACTTGTACCTATCTTTACTTGCTCAATATGGGAGCAATTTTTCCTAATCTGCCTTGTTACAATTTCTGATACAACAGCATATTTTATTGGAGGCTCTTATGGTAAACATAAAATTTGGCCAAAAATTAGTCCTAAAAAAAGTATTGAAGGAAGTACTGCTGGGCTTTGTGCTTGTATTATTTTTACAATATGTATAGGCTTTATCTTTGGTAAAACATCAATACTTTCTTTTCTTATTCTAGCTATTATTCTTGGTATTATGGCACAACTTGGAGATTTTTTTGAATCATCACTAAAACGTGCTACACATTTAAAAGACTCTGGCAATATACTCCCAGGCCATGGAGGCATCCTAGATCGTGCAGACAGCATACTCTTTGTTATTCCTACATATGTCTTACTAAAAAGTAGTATTCCATATTTTTAATGACTAGTAGCTGCTATTAATTATTATATATTGTTTAAAATATGCTTAATTACATAACACAATTACCATCACACCAATGGGAAACAACATTTCCAAGAACGCTTTCTATACTTGGTTCAACAGGATCAATTGGTGTTAATGCTCTAAACGTTATAGAGTCTCACAGAAATTTATTCCATATTGTTGCATTAGGTGCTGGTAAAAATATTACTCTCCTTGCACAACAAGCATGTCAATGGAAACCCAAATACCTTGTTGTACAAGAAGAAGCATCGATAAAACACCTTAAATCTCTTCTTCCTTCTAAATACAAACCTTTTATTCTTTTTGGTTCAAAAGGCTATTCAGAAATAGCTTCACTACCCGAAATTACAACAGTGCTTTCTGCACAGGTTGGTGCTGCTGGTTTACATGGTACCATTGCTGCATCACAATCAGGAAAAATTATCTGTCTTGCCAATAAAGAAACTTTAGTATTAGCCGGTGATCTTATTCGATCTATATGCACACAATCTGGTGCTGTTATCTTACCTATTGACTCAGAACATAATGCTATTTTTCAAGCTCTTTATAGCCGAAACCCAAAAACAATACATACTATTATCCTTACAGCATCTGGTGGACCATTTAAAAACAAAAAACTAGAATTTCTTAAATATGTAACACCTGAGCAAGCTGTTAATCATCCAAACTGGAAAATGGGTGCAAAAATTAGTATTGACTCTGCTACAATGATGAATAAAGGCCTTGAAATTATTGAAGCATACCACCTATATGGTATACCTTCAAAGCAAATAAAAACTATTGTTCATCCACAATCATATATTCATTCTTTTGTAGAATTTACTGATAACTCTCTTATGGCTCATTTAGGCACTGCCGATATGAGAATGCCTATAGCACACTGTTTAGCATGGCCACACTATCTTGATGTTGGAGTTAAACCTTTCAATCTTTCAGAGATTGGATCCTTGACTTTTGAAGAACCTGATTTAGAATCTTTTCCATGTCTTACTCTAGCAAGACAAGCTCTAGAAGCTGGAACAAGTGCACAGATTATTTTAAATGCAGCTAATGAAACTGCTGTTCATGCATTTCTTGAAAAACGTATCGGCTTTATGGATATTCCAAATTTAATTTCTAAAGCACTGGAAATACAGCATAAGGCAGACACGACTTCTCTTGAGGCAATAGAAGAACTTGACTTTTATACTAGAAAAACTGTTACAGAATGGTTAAAGGTACATTAATGGACATATTACAAACAATACTTTCACATTGGATTAATGCACTTACTGTATTACTTGTTCTTGGTGGTCTTATATTTTTTCATGAACTTGGTCACTTTCTTATGGCACGGATGTTAGGTATTGGTGTTTGGACCTTTTCTCTAGGTTTTGGTCCTAGAATACTCAGTTTTCACAAAGGTAAAACAGAATATCGACTATCCCTTATTCCTCTTGGTGGATATGTGTCGCTTGCAGGTGAAAGCGAAGAAGAAAAACCAGAAAAAATTGATCAACCAGATCCATTTTTACCAAAAGAAAAATTTATGCTTCGTCCTGCATGGCATCGACTACTTGTTGTTGTTGCAGGTCCTATAGCCAATATCATTCTTGCATTTTTTATTTATTGGGGCGTCTTATGGACACAAGGCAATACCTTTCTTATACCTCAAATAGGTACTATTGCTCAAGACAGTCCAGCTGAGCATGCAGGTCTTCTTCCACAGGATATCATTACACGTATCAATGGTCACATTATCCATCAATGGGAAGATATTGCTCAAAATATTGCTGAAAACAATGGTCAAAAAGTTATACTAACGATTGATCGAAATAACCAAATTTTTAATATCCAACTCACCCCAGAATCAAAAACACGCAAAAATATTTTTGGAGAAGAAGAACAGGCATGGCTCATTGGTATTACTTCCTCTGGAGCAACTACGACAACACCTTTAAATATTTTTCATGCTGCTACTGCTGGTATAAAAAAAACATGGTCTGCTATAAGCTTTACCTTTGAAAGTATTATTAAGCTGTTCCAAAATGTTGTTCCCTTAGATAACATTGGAGGACCTATCCTTATAGCACAAGTAGTAGGTCAACAAGCTAATGCAGGTCTTTTGCCTGTCTTGCTCTTAGCTGCACTTATCAGTATTAACCTTGCTATCCTAAATTTATTACCAATCCCAATACTTGATGGAGGACATATTGTCTTTCTTCTTATTGAAATGATTTTTCAAAGACCTGTTAGTATTTTTATAAAAACACTTTCTATGCGGATTGGCTTAATACTATTACTTGGTATCATGATATTTGCTACCTGGAATGATGTTATGAGACTCCTTTCATGAAAGGAGTTACACTTATTTTAGGTGCTATTGAAGGAACTATATATATTGTATTTGCTCAAAGTAACCAAATACTTTGTGCTCAAGAATGGTATATAAAAACAAAAGGTACTGAACTCCTTACTTCACTACTACAGAGTACTCTAAAAAAACTTCAATGTATTCCTCAGGATATTTCTAGGATAGCTTGTATAGTTGGTCCAGGAAGCTTTACATCTCTAAGACTAATTTTAACTACAGCTGCTTCTATACGAAGAGTCCTTTCTATTCCTTTAGCACCTCTTAATTATCTCCAAATTCTTGCATCAAGCATATCATTAACAACAGAAACTACTATCAGAGTACTTACTTGTGCATGTCATACAACCTTATATATGCAAGAATTCTACTATGATCATCAAAAAAAAAACACAATAGCTATAACAAGCCCAAAAACTACAACACTTTTCGATGCTTGCTACACAAGTAAGCCAACATTATTTATAGGCTCAGGTATAACACAAAATAGTTTGTTTTTTTCTGAACAAGCTTTATCTAACCCACACATTATTCTTAATAAACAACATATAAACATCTCTTCACATACACTTCTCCAAATTACACAAAATCTCCCTGATAAAGCTTGGGTATATAATGATCTTAAACCACTTTATCTTCATGAATGTGATGCCGTAAAAAATCAAACTAAGACTAAAAATAAAAAAGAATCATTATCTGCTATATAATAGTAATTATCTAAATATAGTTTAAAAGATATAGAAAACTATCAAACTAGAGTATCATCAAATAACAAACATTAAATAAATCTTAGGTAATTAAAAATAATTATACTTGTTTTACTTTTTACTCTCATATAATATATCTATTTAGCTGAACATAATGTATAAACTCTAACCATATAAAAAACTTTAAAATATGAACCATACTGTTCTATCATTATTTAGTGGCTGTGGAGGCCTTGACCTTGGTATAGAAGGTGGATTTTTTGTCCATAAAGAATGTATCCATTCAAGTGGTAAAAAAGAATGGTTACTTCTACCTAAAAACAAATTTGAAGTTATTTTTGCAACAGATATTATGCCTCAAGCACATGCTGTTTGGTCATCAAACTTCAAGGGTGAATTTCAACAAAAATCCATTGTAGATCTAGTTGCTGAAAAATATCCGTTTCCAAAAACAAACTTAATTATAGGTGGTTTTCCTTGTCAAGACTTTTCTGTTGCAGGTAAACGTGAGGGCTTTACTGGTAAAAAAGGTTATTTATACCACTCTATGGTAGATGTCATTTCTTATGTTTCTCCTGAAGCTTTTATTGCTGAAAACGTTTATGGTCTCCTATATATTCCTGGTGCAAAAGAACAAATTATCTCCGATTTTGAAAGTGTAGGTTATCAAGTCTTTTCATATTTACTTTGTGCTCATGAATATGGTGTACCACAAACAAGAAAAAGAATATTTTTTATAGGTCTAAAAAAAGATGCACTTAAACACACAGTATCTATTGATGATGTAAAACCTGTAAAAACACATGAACACCCTGTATCTCTTGATATAATTTTTCATGATCTTCTTGAACCTGAAGAATCTCAAGATAAAGAGCAACAACAATACTCAAAGTCAAAATTTTATGGTTTTAGATGGGAAGGCAATAGAGAAGTAAACCTTCTTAAGCCATCACCAACACTAAGAGCAAGTGGTGCTGAATTTAGAAGACTTTCAATTGTTCATGGTGGTAAACATGTTGAAGAACTATATGAAGGTAAAAAAGAACGACGTTTAACCGTCCGAGAGTGTGCAAGAATCCAAACTTTTCCCGACAACTTTAACTTAATGTTTAATAAAAAGGGTGAAAGTATTGTCTCTATGTCTGCAGCATACAGGCTACTTGGTAATGCTGTACCACCACTACTGGCATATCATGTAGCAAAAAAACTTAATGACGTATGGTTGGATATTTTTAAATAAAAACGGCTTACTCAAAAAAGTAAACCGTAAAAATGGTGGGTCGTGCGGGGATCGAACCTGCGACTCTCTGCTTAAAAGGCAGATACTCTACCTACTGAGTTAACGACCCTTAATGAATCTGGATGTTATAGTGACTCTATCTAAACATGTCAATAATTTTTAAAATACAATACCAATAAAAAATACAAACAAATTCTATACATCAATATTTCTAGTTATTAGCATACTTCATAAAAATGATCCTGCTAAATAACAAAGCTCCAACAATATCTTTAAAAGATATATTCTTTAACTGTGTACTCTATATTCATCATACCATGTAGTAAACTCCGAATAAAAACATTCTAACCCTAACTCACTACGCAAACCTGTCTTTCTATTTTTTACTTCAACAACACCATATGTAAGACTTTTTTTACCTATACATATCTGTATAGGTATTCCTATTAAGTCAGCATCATTAAATTTTACTCCTGGACGCTCTTCACGATCATCTATAAGTACATCTATATTTTGAGCTATAAAAAATTGGTATAGCTCTTCTACTTTATGAGCAACATTTTCTTCTTTAGGATCTAAGTTAATAACTTCTATTTCAAAAGGTGCTAATGATGGAGGAAAAATAATACCTTTATCATCATTGTTTTGCTCTATGCATGCTGCCACAATACGAGAAATACCTATACCATAACACCCCATAACCATAGACTGTTCTTTACCGTGTTCATCAATAAAATATGCCTTCATTGCATGAGAATATTTTGTTCCTAGCTTAAATACATGTCCTACTTCAATACCTTTTATAAAATGTATATTGCCATTACAGCAAGGACAGCTGTCTGTACTGACAATCATCCTTATATCAAAAAAAGTAATATTAGGTACATCTCTACATAAGTCTACATGTAACAGATGTTTATCTGGTTTATTTGCTCCTGTAATCCAGTCATTAGAAGCTATAAGTTCATGATCAGCAATAATATGTTCAACATCAAGCCCAATAGGTCCAGCAAAACCTACTGGTGCACCAGTCCATTTCTTAACTTGTTCAACACTAGCCATTTCAACATGATTAGCACCAAAAAATCTTTGGACTTTAAGTATATTAACCTCTCTATCACCTCGAACTAAAACAGCAACAGATTGTCCATCTATAACATATAATAAAGTTTTTATACAGTTCTGTGCTGATACATTAAGAAATACACTTACATCCTCTATAGTATACTTATCTGGTGTTGCTATCTCTTTTATTTTCAACTCTGAAAGAGCTATAGAAGGAGGCTCAACTATTGCAGCCCGTTCAATATTCGATGACCAATCACATTGTTGACAAGTAACAATAGTATCCTCACCAGTGTCTGCTAAAACCATAAATTCATGAGAAAAATTTCCACCTATAGAACCTGAATCTGCTTCAACAGCTTTAAATTGTAAACCCATACGTGTAAAAATACATGTATATGCTTCAAACATTGCTTTATAACTTATCTCTGCACCATCATTATCACGATCAAATGAGTATGCATCTTTCATTAAAAATTCACGTCCACGCATAAGACCAAAGCGAGGCCTAATTTCATCACGAAATTTTGTTTGTATTTGATATAAAGTTACTGGGAGCTGTCTATACGACTGCACTTCTCCACGGAGAAGATCTGTCATAACCTCCTCATGTGTAGGACCAAGACAATAATCCCGATCATGCCTATCTTTAAAGCGTAAAAGTTCTTTTCCATACTCTTCCCAGCGTCCAGATTCCAACCATAAATCTGCAGGTTGAACCATTGGCATAAGTACTTCTAATGCCCCTATTTTGTTCATTTCTTCACGAACAATATTTATAGCTTTATCCAGTGATCGTATACCTAAAGGTAACCATGTATAAATACCAGAGGTAAGTTTACGAATCATACCTGAACGAATAAGAAGTTTATGACTAATAACTTCAGCATCACCAGGTGCTTCTTTTAAGGTAGGAATATAATATTGTGTCCAACGCATCTACTACACCTCTTTAATTTTCACCAAATACTATATTTATATATCTTTCTTATTTCGCAAAACATATAATTACAGTAATGAGTTTACTTTTGGAAGTCTTAATCGATAATGCCGTTCGATTGTTCGAACAAGATAACTTTTATGTTGTGCCCATTCTGGTGCAACAAGATCTTTTGAAGGAGGATCTGCAACAACCCTATGAATAACAATATCAGGACGTAATCGATAAAGAGACTCAACAATAAGCTCAATATACATTCTTTCTGTCAATGGAGTATATAAACCTTTAATATATTCTTTCTCAAGTACTGTATATCTCTCTACATATACATTATGAAATTTTATACCATGTACAGGTAAAGCATTAAGGCGATCAACTGTCTTTAACATATCTTCAGGAGTCTCACCTGGCAAACCAAACATAACATGTGCACAAACCTGGATACCTGATTTTGCAACTTGGATAATAGCATCTTCTGAACATTTGGCAGTATGCCTACGGTTAATATACATAAGTGTTTCATCACGTAATGTTTGTACACCTAACTCTACCCATTTTTCTAAACAAAACATATCAGCAATAAGTTTTAATTTTTCTTCCGTTAAACAATCTGGCCTGGTAGCCACTGAGATACCTGACAAACCTTCTAAATCCATAATTTGAGCCAAAATAGAGGAAAATTTATCTAACGAACCATAGGTATTGGAAAAAGATTGCAGGTAAGCTATAAAGCATATAGGTCTATGAGGTACATAAAAATGTTTACGCCAGTGCTCCCATTGTTCGGTAATAGACATGCCAGACAAACTAAAACCAGAGCCTGAGCCTAAAATATTACAAAAAGTACAACCAATGTTAGAAAGAGTACCATCTCTATTTGGGCATGAACCACCAACATCTAGAGGAATTTTTTGGCCACGGCACCCAAAACGTCGACGAAAATGTGCTGCTAAATTATTCCAGGTATTGCTCATAATTTTGATTGACAGTAACATGTTTTTGGAACATCAAATCATTAATTCAAAATTAAATATTTATTTTTAGGAGTAAGCAAGAACCCATGGCAAAAATATTGGACTTTATTCTAGGGGCATTTTCCAACGATCTAGCCATTGATCTTGGTACAGCTAATACCTGTGTTTATGTAAAAGGGCAAGGTATCATTCTTAGAGAACCTTCTGTTGTAGCAGTAAAAAAAGAAATTCGTGGTAATAATAAAGTCCTTGCAGTTGGGCAAGATGCAAAAAGAATGCTTGGACGTACACCTGGAAATATAGAAGCTATTAGACCAATGAAAGATGGAGTTATTGCTGACTTTGAAATAACAGAAGCTATGTTGAGGCACTTTATTTCAAAAGTACATAACTCTCGAAGACTTGTTCGACCAAGAATCATGATTTGTGTCCCAACAGGTATAACTCAGGTAGAAAAACGTGCTGTTAAAGAATCTGCACAAAGTGCTGGAGCTCGAGAAGTTTACCTTATTGAAGAGCCAATGGCTGCAGCCATTGGTGCAAACCTCCCCATACAAGAACCTACCTCAAATATGGTTGTAGATATTGGTGGAGGAACAACAGAAGTTGCTGTAATATCACTATCAGGTATCGTATACTCCAGATCTGTACGTGTTGGTGGCGACAAAATGGATGAAGCTATTATGGCTCATGTAAAAAGAAAATATAACCTACTGATAGGCGAGTCATCAGCAGAAGAAATAAAAATTAAGATAGGATCTGCATACCCTATAGATCCTGAACAACAAATAGAAGTAAGAGGTAGAGATCTTGTTACAGGTATTCCACAAAACATTATCATTACTTCTGAAGAAGTCCGTAAGGCTATTTCTGGTCAAGCTGATAGCATCATTCAAGCAGTACGTGTTGCTCTTGAACAAACACCACCAGAATTAGCTGCAGATATTGTAGATAGAGGTATTGTTTTAACAGGTGGAGGAGCATTACTTAAAGGACTTGATCAACGACTACGCGAAGAAACATCTCTTCCTATAACAGTTGTTGAAGATCCACTTTCTACTGTTGTTGTTGGCACAGGTTTAGCTCTTGATGGTCTTAATGTATTAAGAGAAGTCTGTATTGACTAAAGGCTAGCTACTTAATTTTTATCTTTAAAATATCTTAAAAATATAGATAAGATAGATATAACATTATGATCATACAGTGCATTTATTACTATATATGCTCTAAACAATGAGAAAAAAATGCCCCTTAAGCGTTTATTACTTATTTTGGCATTTGGGCTACTTCTTTATCTAACTATCTATAGCTGGAATCAACGCACACATTTCTTAGATAAAGCTGTAACAAATACTGGTTTAGAAGCCTCTGGACTTGTTATAAAATCAGTGCTTTTTGTACAAGATTGTGTTTCAGAAACATGGAAAAAATATATTGATCTTATTTCTGTCCATGAAGAAAATGAACTACTCAAAAAACAACTTTCTGAAGCAAAAATAAATCTCTTTTTAAATAACGAAGACTATGCAGAACTTATTCGGCTTCGAAAAATTTTGACACTTTCGCCTCCAAAAGAATGGGAAATGCAAGGAGCACGAGTTTTAGCTGGAAGGATGGGCTCTAATGCTGTCCTTGCTACTATCATTATTGACCATGGTTATATTACAGGTGCTATCCCTGGAACACCAGTTATGACTCAAGAAGGCATCATAGGTAGAGTTTTTCGCTCAGGTCCAACAACAGCAACAATACTACTATTGACTGATCCTGTAAGTCGCATTGCTGTAGTAAGCCAAAAAAACAGAGTTCAAGGTATCATTGTAGGTTCTGGGACAACAACACCTCTTGAAATGCAATTTGTTTCTAATAATAGCTCTGTTATGCCAGGAGAAATTCTTGTTACATCTGGACTTGATGAAGCATTCCCCAAAGGTATACCAGTAGCAAAAGTTGTTAAAATAAAAACCTCTGACCTCTCTCCTTTTCAATCCATACAAGCAGTTCCACTAGCAAACACTTCAAATATTGAAGAACTTGTTTTACTTAATCCATTAAAACCAATAATAGAAAACATACCTCAAAACCAACATACAGAATTAGAAAGAAAAAAACATGAACCTCTATAATTATACTTGGTGGATCCTATCATTTATCTTTAGTATTCTAGGTCAGCGTATATTACCTGGTATTGATATTTTAGTTGTTGGATTACTCATCTCACTCCAAGAACATAATCCTATTCAAACAAGTGCTATATTGCTCATATCTATTCTTCTTCAAGAAGGCTGTGGTACATTAGATTTTGGTGTATCATTTCTCTGGTATAGTTGTATCATTATATTATTCTTTATTGGGCGATGGCTTTTTGAGGTAGAAAATCTTTTATTTGTTATTCTTCTTAGCCTTTGTATTGGTCTGTCAAAATATTCTATTATAACTTTTATGAGTCGTTTACAAAATTTTCCTGAAAATTCTTTGTTTGTATTTAAAGAATGTATGTTGCAATCTCTTTATACACCTATTTTATGGAAAATTTTCTCACTAACACGAACATGGGTAAGAGCTTATGAAGATCAATCTTGAGTCTGAAAGCTATCAGCCTCCACGCAATGGCCTTATCCTCCTCCAGGTCCTCATAGGATTTCTATTTTTTGTTTTCACACTAAGATTTTGGTATCTACAAATTCATAAAGGTGAAGAATTTGCTCATCAGGCCCAGAATAATAGATTACGTAATGAACGTATTTATGCTTCCCGAGGGCTTATTCAAGATAAAAATGGTATTAGACTTGCAGAAAATAGACCAGCTTTTGCTTTAGGCCTTATTAGAGAAGATTGTTCAGATATCTCAGCAACACTTGCTCAAGTAAGTTTTTGGATGAAAGTTCCTCTTGAACAACTTTTGACAAAATATAATCAAGATAAAAAAAAAGTGAAACCATTTGAACCAATTTTACTTTTTACAGATATCCCATTTGAACAAGTAGCACGAATAGAGTCACAACTCATACATTGGCCTGGCCTTATAACACTTGCACATTCAAAAAGACATTACCCTTATAGTAATGACTTTGCACATATCCTTGGCTATGTTGCCGAAGCAAATGAAAAAGAACTCTCTTCAGATAAAAATCTCTCTTTAGGAGATAGTGTAGGGAAACAAGGCCTTGAATATATACTTGAACAAAAATTACGTGGTAATAAGGGTGAATATAGTGTAGAAGTTGATGTACTAGGTCGAGTTCTAGGAAAAATTCTTATAGAAGCACCACAAAATGGAAAAAATGTCCAACTATGTCTTGATGCAAAACTACAAAAAAAAATAACATCCATTCTTGATACACATACAGCAAGTGTTATTGTTATTGAACCACATACAGGGAAACTCCATGCACTTGTAACTACCCCTGCATATGATAGTAATATTTTCGTACATGGATTATCATCAAAAACATGGGAAGACCTCCGAGATGATCCTTTACATCCTCTACAAAATAGAACTATTCAAAGTACATATCCTCCAGCTTCGGTGTGGAAACTTATTATGGTAGGTTTATTCTTACAAGAAGGTATATCTCCTTCTACTAGAGTTACATGTACAGGACAAGTATCACTTGGTGATCATACATTTAGATGTTGGAGGAAACATGGTCATGGTTCTGTCGATATGCTACAATCTGTTACTGATTCTTGTGATGTATATTACTATATCTTAGGAGAAAAAGTCGGTATTGATAAAATTGAACAGTTTGCTAAAGCATGTGGTTTTGGTGCTCTTACAAACATTGATTTACCACATGAAAAAACTGGTATTGTCCCATCACGATCATGGAAACGTAGTCGTTTTGGAGATAATTGGTACAAAGGTGAAACACTCAACACATCTATAGGTCAAGGCTATACATTAATCACCCCACTTCAACTTGCTGTATTTATTTCTTCTCTTCTTAATGGTGGTAAACTTATGAAACCTTTACTCCTTGCAAATGAAGAACCGAAAGTGCTTGGAGAAATACCTATTTCTGAAGAAGGCAGAGCCTTTATTAAAAATACAATGAAGACTACTGTTGAAAAAGGTACAGCAAGAGTTCTTAAACGTAATAATGCTGTAATTGGAGGTAAAACAGGAACAGCACAAGTCGTCAAGCTAAAAATGATTGGTGACCGTAGATTGAAATCTAGTGAGCTTGACTATATAGAAAGAGACCATGCTTGGATTGCCTCATGGGGTGAAAAAGATGGTCAAGAGCTTGTCGTTGTTGTTATGGTTGAACATGGTGGTGGTGGTAGTGCTACTGCTGGACCAATTGCACGAAAAGTTTATGATATTCTATATTCAAATAAACAAGAAAATAGTTAAGGAAGAATTACAATATGGATCCAATTGACCGCAGACTTATTACTCATATGAATTGGAGCCTTTTAGCGTATACAATTATTATATTTCTCATTGGTATTGGAAATCTTTATTCAGCAAGTGGTGTACGCTTAGAAAACGGAATGTTTGTTTCACCCTTCTATCAAAGACAATTTGTTTGGGGTGTTATTGGTTTATTTGCAATGCTTTTATGCATAACTTTTGATTACAGACATTTACAAAGCCTTGCTTTGCCTATTTTCCTTTTTACTATTATTCTTCTTATAGCTACACTTATAGTTGGTAAGTCTACATATGGAGCAAAACGATGGATTTCACTTGGATTCTTTAATATCCAACCTGGGGAATTGGCTAAAATGTCTACGCTTATTCTTGGTGCACGGATGCTTTCTCTTAATGGAACAGCACTTTCATGGAAAAGACTTATACAAATAGTCACTATTGCTCTTATCCCAGCAGCACTTATTGCCATACAACCAGATTTAGGAACAGCACTAACGATTATAGCTATCCTTGGTGGTATGATATGCTATCATGGTCTTAAACCTTATGTACTAAAAACATGTATTATGTTTATTCCTCTTTTAATCCCACTTGGATGGTTTTTATTACATGACTATCAAAAACAACGTATCCTAACCTTTTTAGATCCAACTAAGGATCCAAGAGGATCAGGCTATCATATCATCCAATCACAAATAGCTATTGGTTCTGGTCAATTCTATGGAAAAGGTTTTCTAGAAGGTACTCAAAGCCAATTACGATTTTTACCTGAAAAGCATACCGATTTTGTCATTGCTGTATTTGGAGAAGAGTGGGGATTTTTAGGTTGTGTTATTCTTATGGGTCTACTATGCTTTTTTCTATTAGCTATTTTCAATACAACAAAAGATGCAAAAGATCGTTTTGGAAGTACTCTTGCTGCAGGAATTTTTATGTATTTTTTCTGGCAATTATTTGTTAATATTGGTATGGTTGTTGGTATTATGCCTGTGGTAGGTATCCCATTACCATTTTTAAGTTATGGTGGTAGTTCAATGCTTGTAAACTTTATTCTTATAGGCCTTGTATTGAATATATCTATGCGCAGATTTGTATTTAAGAACTAGTAATACATACTATTTAGTGGAGAAAACTGTGGGAAAAGAAGAAATTAATGCATTTCTTGGCTCAGGTACAACCTACCAAGGTAAACTTGTATTCCAAAATGCTGTTCGTATAGATGGATCTTTTAAAGGTGAAATACAATCCGAGGGATCTTTAATAGTAGGCAAAGAAGGTATCATAGATGGGATACTAGAAGTTGGCGAACTTATTCTTAGTGGTGTTTTTATAGGTGAAGTACGTGCAACAAAAAGAATTATTATTCATAAAACTGGAAAACTACAAGGTTCTATTGTTGCACCAGCACTAGTAACAGAAGAAGGTTCTGTTATTAATGGTCAAATAATAATGCAAAATCCTCTTGTTGAAAATAATGAAACAAAATAATTGGTACTATACTATAATCTTTTTGACATAAAAAACTATTTCAGCTAATTATTACAACAATAACCATTAGATCTAATAATGTAAGGAACTTGTATGATAGAATTAAACATTACTCTATTTATACAATTTTTCAACTTTATTATTACACTTATTGTGCTAAACTTTATATTAGTAAAGCCTATTAGAACAATAATACTAGAGCGTAAAAATTCAATTATAGCCATGACACAAAAAATTGAAATACTTACACAAAAAGTACAAACAATGAACACATATTATAAGAATAGCATCACAAAAGCTCAAGAAAAAGGGAAACAATACTATAAAAATATAGAAATTGAAGCCAATAAACATAAAGAACACTTATTGTATACGGCTCTGAATGATGCTCGAATGACACTTAAAGAAAAACAAATTTCTTTGGAAAATGAGGCTGATGTTGTTCAGCAAAAAATAAAGAATACTACTGCAAGCTTTTCTACAATAATTGCAACAAAAATCACTATGTAAAAATTCTTTTTCAGAGGTTACATACTTGAACAAAATTCAATTATTTCTTTTTTCCAAAGATGGACTTGTTACTCTCACAACTTTTATACTTTTTGCAGTTGTTAACTATTACAATACCTATAATACATGGATAAATTTTATAGCAAGAGTTGGAACTCTATCTATTTTTATTTATATCTTATGGAGAACTTCAGGGAAAAAAATTCTTCAGTTTCTTTCACAACGCCAAGAAAATATTATAACAGGATTTGATAAACTAAAACAACAAAAACAAGCTATTGAAACCCAACTTTTAGATATAGAAAAACTTATGGAAAATATAGATGTAGAAAAAGACACCATTTTTACTGAATATCAAAGTCAAGCAAATAAATTACAAACATCTATCATTCATGAAACAGAAGAAAGAATTAACTATATCCATAAACAAACTCAACATGCTGTAGATGCTCTTTCAAAAAATATTCTTCAACAACTTTATAAAAAGTTAGCAAATGAAATCATTTCTGCTACAGAAATAGAGCTTAAAAAAACTATTGATACAACTAAACATTATGAACTTATTGATAATGCTCTAAAAAAGGTTACTGCTTTTGACTGAACAAATTATTGCTAACAGATATGCCCAAGCATTATTTATGATTGGACAAGAACAAAATATGCAAACACTAGAAGCATATTCAAAATCGCTTTTGGCTATTGAAAAAATGCTTACAGGATCTCCTTTACTTCTGAATCTTTTCTCAAACCCTATTATTACACCTTCTGAAAAACAACAAACTTTAATACAGCTTTTCAAAAAAATTAAAGTAGATCAAAACATTGTATCTTTCTTTATTCTATTAGCAAAAAAAAATCGTCTTCCACTTGTTTCAAAAATTACTCATTGCTTTATATCACTTTTTTATAAAGCTAAAAATATCACAGTGTGTAAACTTACAACAGCTATTACACTTGATAAAAAAAAACAAAAAAAATTTACACTGTTACTTGAAAAACAGACCCATAGACAACTACTAGTTACTTTTATAACTGATCCTGATATACTTGGAGGTCTTATCTTACAACTTGGGGACAAAATCCTTGACGTCAGTATACGTAAGCAACTAATACTCCTAAAAGACACAATTAAAAGGGATGAATAAGAATATGCATATCAACGCAGACGAAATCACCTCTATTATAAAAAAACAAATTCAAAGTTATGAACAACGTATAGAAACTGATGAAGTAGGTACTGTACTTTCTGTTGGTGATGGAATTGCTCGTGTATATGGTATACAGAATGTAATGTCTTTAGAACTTTTAGAGTTTTCAAACAATATACTGGGTATGGTTCTAAACCTTGAAGAAGATAATGTAGGAGTTGCTATTCTTGGTAAGGACACAGAAATCAAAGAAGGCTCTACAGTTAAAAGAACTGGACGTATTTTTTCCGTCCCTGTTGGAGATGCAGTTATGGGCCGTGTCCTTGATCCATTAGGTCAACCCCTTGATGGATTAGGCCCAGTTCATGCTACAGAAGAACGCCCTGTAGAAATTAAAGCACCTGGAATTATTAGCCGTAAAAGTATCCATGAACCTATGGTTACAGGTATTAAAGCTATTGACTCCATGACACCTATTGGCCGTGGACAACGTGAGCTTATTATCGGTGATAGGCAAACTGGAAAAACAGCTATCTGTATTGATGCTATACTTGCTCAAAAAAACTCTGGTGTCCTCTGTTTTTATGTAGCAATAGGTCAAAAACTTTCAACCGTTGCGCTGGTTGCAGACATATTACGCAAGCATGGAGCTATGGAATACACGACAATTATCTCTGCAACAGCATCTGAACCTGCACCACTACAATACATTTCAGCCTATGCTGGCTGTACTATGGCTGAATATTACAGAGACAAAGGAAAACATGCCCTTATTATTTACGATGATTTATCTAAGCAGGCTGTAGCCTATAGACAGATGTCTCTTTTACTACGTCGTCCACCTGGACGTGAGGCTTTCCCAGGTGATGTCTTTTATCTTCATTCACGTTTGCTTGAACGTGCAGCAAAACTTAGTGACGAAAAAGGTGGTGGCTCATTAACGGCTCTTCCTATAATAGAAACACAAGCTGGAGATGTCTCTGCCTATATACCAACAAATGTTATTTCTATTACAGATGGCCAAGTATACTTAGAACCTAATTTGTTCAATGCAGGCATACGACCAGCTATAAATGTTGGACTGTCTGTTTCTCGTGTTGGTGGTGCTGCACAAATAAAAGCTATGAAACAAGTTTCTGGTACTATGCGTTTAGACCTTGCTCAATATAGAGAATTAGCTGCTTTTGCACAGTTTAGCTCAGATTTAGATACTGCTACAAAGGAAAAACTTGAACGTGGATCACGTATTGTAGAACTTCTGAAACAACCACAGTATCATCCTATGAGTACAGAGCAACAGGTGGCAGTGATGTTTGCAGTGACACGTGGATTTATGGACGATATAACTATTGAAAATATACAATCTTTTGAAAAAGATTTTCTTACATATCTTCAAAATACTAAAAAAGATATCCTCATGGATATTTCAACACGTATGGAGATTGATAAAGATCTTGAAGAACGACTTACCTCAGCAATTATAGAATGTAAAAAAGAATATAATAATTGATAGAGTTAAACTATGCCATCACTAAAAAACGTAAAAAATAAAATTACTGGTATCCGAAAAACTAAACAAATAACAAAAGCTATGGGTATGGTTGCATCCGCAAAATTACGTGGAGCCCAAACACAAATAGAGCAATTTTTGCATTATGCAGAAAAATTTCAAGACGTTATCTATGATCTAGCAACACAAAAAGATGAAACATCACATATTTTACTTGAAAGTAGAAAAAAACCTGCTTCTGCCACTATTATTCTTATAACTTCTGATCGTGGACTATGTGGTGCATTTAATATACTTCTTATTACAAAAGCTATAAAATTAGCAGAACAAAAAACATCAGAAGGTTTATCTGTCAATTTTATTTGTATTGGTAAAAAAGGCTATGATGCTATAAAAAAATCAGACTATACTCTTAATCCAGATTATAACAATACTACAGATAAAAATTTTATACTGGCATCTCAAATATGTAAAAATGTCTTATACCAATATACAAACTATACTACAGACGAAGTATATATTATCTATAGCCAATTTTTTAGTATTGCTAAACAAACTGCAGTAAGCTCAATGCTCTTACCTATTCGCCAAACAGATTTCAATAATCATGCACAAAAAACTATACAAGAAACAGTCTATAAAGAGTATATTTATGAGCCAAGCCCATCTATTCTGTTAGCAAAATTATTACCCCAATTTATAACAGTACAAATATACCGTGGATTCTTAGATACAACAGCAAGTGAACATGCTGCTAGAATGAGTGCTATGGACAATGCCACAAGAAACAGCGATGAAATTGTTGGAAAACTTACTCGACTCTTTAATAAAACACGCCAAGCCTCTATAACAAGTGAACTTATCGACATTGTTAGTGGTGCAGAAGCATTAAAATAAAAATAAAGGAGCACCTCATCATATTATGGATAAAAATATTGGTAAAATAGTTCAAGTTATTGGTGCTGTAGTTGACGTAAGTTTTGCTGAAGGTCAACTTCCCAACATTCTTAATGCCTTACTTATTAAGAATACAAACAACGTTAATGCACCAGAACTTATTTGTGAAGTAGCTCAACATCTTGGTAATAATATTGTTCGTACTATTGCTATGGATGCAACAGAAGGTCTTGTTCGAGGTATGGAAGTTACAGATACAGGAAAACCTATTTTAGCTCCTGTTGGCCCTGCTTCTCTTGGACGAATCATGAATGTTGTTGGAAAACCTATTGATGAAATGGGATCTATACAAACAAAAAAATACTTACCTATTCATAGAGACCCCCCATCTTTTACAGAACAAAGCACAAATGTTGAACTTTTAGAAACAGGTATTAAAGTTGTAGATCTACTAGTACCATTCCCAAAAGGAGGTAAGATGGGCCTTTTTGGTGGTGCTGGTGTTGGAAAAACTGTCATTTTAATGGAAATGATTAACAATATTGCTAAGCAACATGGTGGTATATCTGTTTTTGCAGGTGTAGGAGAACGTACAAGAGAAGGTAATGATCTTTATCATGAAATGAAAGAAGCAGGTGTTCTTGAAAAAGCAGTTCTTGTATATGGCCAAATGAATGAACCACCAGGTGCACGTTCTCGTGTTGCATTAACAGCATTAACCTGTGCTGAGTACTTTCGTGATGAAGAAAATCAAGATGTCTTACTTTTTATCGATAACATTTTTCGCTTTACTCAAGCAGGTTCAGAGGTCTCTGCATTACTTGGGCGTATGCCATCTGCTGTCGGCTATCAACCAACCTTAGGAACAGATTTAGGTGCTCTTGAAGAACGCATTACATCTACAACAAAAGGCTCTATTACCTCTGTACAAGCTGTATATGTACCTGCTGATGATCTTACAGATCCAGCTCCTGCGACAACCTTTTCTCATTTGGATGGAACACTTGTTTTATCAAGGCAAATAGCAGAACTTGGAATCTATCCTGCAGTTGATCCTCTTGATTCAACATCACGTATTCTTGATCCAAATATCGTTGGTGAAGATCATTATTCAGTAGCACGTGGTGTACAACAAGTACTCCAAAAATATAAAGAACTTCAAGATATTATTGCTATCCTTGGCATGGATGAGCTTTCTGATGAAGACAAACTTACTGTCAGTCGTGCAAGACGTATCCAGCGCTTTTTATCACAACCTTTCCATGTAGCAGAAACATTTACTGGTACACCTGGTGTTTATGTCAAACTTGAAGATACTATTAAAGCCTTTAAAGGTATTCTTTCAGGAGAATATGATCATCTTTCTGAAAGTGATTTCTATATGGTTGGGAGTATTGAATCTGCCATATCTAAATATGATAAACGCCAAAAACTTGATTAGGAGATAACTACATGGAATCACAAATCCATCTTGAAATTGTTACCCCTAATGGAACCATTGTTAATGAGAATGTAGACTACATAGGACTACCTGGTAATTCTGGCGAACTAGGTATTCTTCCACACCATATTCCTTTACTTTCAATTCTTACTATTGGCAAAGTTTATTATAAAAAAAATGATCTCATACAAAACTTTTTTGTTTCTGGAGGCTTTGTTGATATATCTGAAAACCATGCAGTAATTCTTACTGAAGCTGCAGAACATGCAAAGAATATTGATATTGCTCGTGCACAAGAAGCACAAAAACGTGCCGAAGAGCGTATTTCTAAACATACTGAACAAGTTGACATGAACCGAGCAAAAATAGCTCTGGAAAGAGCAGTTACTCGTTTAAATATAGCACAAACACCTAATCTACTTTAATTCTATACTACTTTAAACGCTCATAGATTAGCCGTGCATTTAGTAAATATATCATTATCATGACAAATAATCTAAAAAACGATATCTTATAAATATTCATAGATAATTTAATAAAACTTTTACTAAAAATGTCTGAAATATTAACTGTACGGCAACTAACAAACAAAATTAAAAACACTATTGAAAAAACTTTTCCTTATGTCTGGGTAAAGGGAGAAGTTACAAACTGCTCCAGACCTAGCTCTGGGCATGTATATTTCTCTCTTAGTGATCAAGACGCCTTTTTACACTGTGTTTGGTTCAAAAGAAATCAAAGAAATAAAGAAAACTTTGACCCTCTTACAGGAGAAGTTTTTGAAGATGGACCACGCCAATGTTTCTCACAAACAATGACGAATGGCCAACATGTTCTTTGTGCTGGAACACTAAGTCTTTACCCACCACATGGAAGCTACCAACTACTTATAGACTTTGTGCAACTTGAAGGTACAGGTACATCATACCTTGCCTTTGAACAACTAAAAAACAAATTACAACAACAAGGCTATTTTGATTTATCAAGAAAACGTAATATTCCTAAAAACCCTAAAAATATTGCTGTCATTACAGCACCTACTGGTGCAGCTATTCAAGATTTTATACGCTTATCAAAAGACCAGGGTATCAAAAGCTCTATTTGCATTTATCCTGTTACTGTCCAAGGAGATAATGCACCATTATCTATCATTAATGCTATAAAGCTCATTAATGCATCAAAATGGGCTGATGTTATTGTTATTATCCGTGGTGGTGGTGCATATCAAGATCTTATGGCCTTTAACAATGAACAAGTTGTAGATGCTGTTTTTACATCTCAAAAACCTATAGTAGCTGGCATTGGTCATGAATCCGATGTGACATTGGTAGATATGACTGCAGACCTCAGAGCTGCAACACCAAGTCATGCAGCACAATTACTATGGACAGAAAAACTACAAACTTTTCAACAAATAGATACTCTTGAAATAAAGCTTACAAAACATATCCAAATGCATCTTCATTATAAAAAACAATACATGAATGCATTATTTCAAATGCTTTACTGGTACTCCCCTAAAAAATACCTTGAACACACAAAACTATATCTTACAGATCTTCAAAAACAACTTTCTTTTTTAATATGCCACTTACTTAAAATAAAAAATACTTTATATACACATTGTACCTATATTCTTTCACAAAAAACACTGATTAAAGCATGTACTCGTTATAAACCATTACTACAATATTTATGTCAAAAAGCCTTTAATATTCTAGAGACATCTATACAACAAAAAAGACAATCTATTGAATACATAGAACGCTATCTTTCACAAAAATTTTTATACTATTACCAACAAAAAATGTATCAATATAAAAAAATACATTTTTCTTTAATAGCCATTAATCCAACACTCCCAATCCAAAGAGGCTATGCTCTTGTCTATCTTGCTAATGGAAAAATTCTTCGATCTGTAAAAGAAGCAGCAGAAAAAACAAACTTAACACTCCATGTTGCAGACGGGAAAATACCTGTAACTGTTACATCAAAAAAACTACATATCAAAAATACATAAAATGAACACCACAAAGTTATACATATATAAACACCTATATCTCATAGTAAGTATTGTTTTTCTTATACATAGCACAGCTCTAGCTTCAAATTTTACAATTAAAGCACCACAAAAAGCTCAACAAGGCAATGCTATTTTAGTTGCAGCTATCTCTAAAACACCTGAATCTAATGCTACTTTTTTTTGGTTAAAAAAAAAATTAACTATTCCATTTAAAAAATCTGGTTCTTTATGGAAAGCTCAAACACTACTTCCAGTACCTCTTGATGCTATAGGCGATAAAATGCTTATAGTACAAACACAAAAATATTCTAAACAATTAAAAGTTTCTATAGACAAAGTCTGTTGGCCAGTACAAAATATTACTATGACAAAAAAGAAAAAAAAATATATCCCTCAAACTTCTCATTCAAAAAACATAGAAAAAAGAATATTAGAAGAGCAAGAACTCATAACAAAAAAGCTTTCAAATATTTCTTGTATCCAATATTGGGATAAGCATTTTATAAGGCCAGTACCTGGTATTATTACAAGCCAATTTGGAGGAAAACGATTCTTTAATGGAAAACAATGCTCATACCACACAGGTGTTGATTTACGAGCTGCTATAGGAACACCTATTAAAGCTGCAGCTTCAGGGAAAGTTATTCTTTCACAGGATTTATATTATGCTGGAAAAACAATTTTTATTGATCATGGACAAGGCATTTTTACTATTTATTGCCATATGTCACAACGTAATGCTAAAGTTGGAGATCTTATTACAGCTGGACAAAAAATTGGCCTTTCAGGCTCTACAGGAAGATCTACAGGTCCACATCTACATTTTGGCTTAAAAATTCTTGGCTATTACCTTGATCCAATGTCGCTCTTCCCTCAATAAAAGGTACACACTAATGACTGCAAAAAAACACAATCCTAGCTTTGAAGAACGGTTACAACGACTTCAAGATATTGTTTCTGCATTGGAAAATACAGAACTGCCTTTAGAGCAAGGTATCCAACTTTATAAAGAAGGTATCTTTCTATCTAAAACATGTAGAGAAGAGTTAGAGAAAGCACAGCATGAAATTACAATTTTAACAGAAGAACATACATTTGAACCTTTTGAAATTTCAGAAAGTACTTACAACGAGGATATTGAATGAATTTTAATGAAAAAGACTTTCTACCTATATTCAATCAACGTAAAGAACTTATTGAAGCATATCTCAAAACGTGTTTCATACAAGCAAGTATCCCCCAAAAGCTTAAAGATGCTATGAACTATAGTCTCCTTGCTGGAGGCAAACGGTTAAGACCAATCATTTGTCTCTCTACCGCATCTATGTTTGGTATCCAAGAACAAACTATATTACCTTTTGCTGCAGGGATTGAAATGATTCATACATACTCTCTGATCCATGATGATCTTCCAGCAATGGATGATGATGATCTTCGTAGAGGTAAACCCACCTGCCATAAAGCATTTAATGAAGCAACAGCAATCCTTGCAGGCGATGCACTTCTTACAGATGCATTTGTGTTTATGTGCTCAACCATTCAACATATTTCTTCTGAAAACCTTCTCTCTGCAATATGTGAACTAGCATTAGCATCTGGGAGTAGTGGCATGGTTGGAGGCCAAATATTGGATATTGAAAACACAAAAACAACTTCTATTGATGCTTTGCACGAAATACATATGTACAAAACAAGTATGCTCTTTCAAGCAGCCTGTAGTAGTGGAGCCATTCTTGCTGGTGCAGATACCTATAAAATAGAATCGTTACGTAATTATGGAACAGCATTAGGTACAGCCTTTCAAATCGTTGATGACTTATTAGATGATACAAAAAGTACAGAAGAACTAGGAAAAACAGCTGGCAGTGATAGAAAAAAAGGAAAAATGACATACCCAACTCTTCTAAGTTATGAAAAAAGTAAAGAACTTGCAAAAAAAGAGATTACTTTAGCGATAAAAAATCTTACCATGTTTCATGGGGAAGAAGTAAATTTTCTTCATGGATTAGCTTTATGGATCCTTTCTAAAATAGAATAATTTCTTCTTCATTTATTGCTAATCATACTATATCCTATTACTATCCTATAAAATATATCATCTTCTTTAAGACAAAATTAAAAGTATTTAATAGTAAATAAAGGTATTTCATGTCATATTCTTTCTCTCTGGAAACAGAGACCCCTATTTTAAACACTATTTCTCATCCTTCTGATGTCCAAAAACTTGACCTAACAAAAAAAAATGCTCTAGCAGAAGAATTACGTAAATATATTGTCTATACAGTATCTAAAAATGGTGGTCATCTAGCACCATCTCTTGGGGTTATTGAACTTACCCTTGCACTTCTTTCTGTCTTTAACCCTGAATATGATAAACTTATCTGGGATGTTGGCCATCAAAGCTATGCATGGAAACTCCTTACTGGTAGAAAAGATTCTTTTCACACTCTGAGAAAACATAGTGGGATTAGTGGCTTTCAAAAAAGAACTGAAAGTCCCTATGACCATTTTGGAGCTGGACACTCTTCAACATCTATTTCAGCAGCACTTGGTATGGCCATGGCTAGAGATTTAGAAAAGCTCTCTAACCATATTATAGCAATTGTTGGCGATGGAGCACTTACAGCAGGCATGGCCTTTGAAGGGCTTAACCAAGCTGGAGATATGGGCAAAAGACTTATTGTTGTCCTTAATGACAATGAAATGTCTATTTCAAAAAATGTTGGTGCACTTTCACTTTTTCTTAGTAGAAATATGGAGCGAGGATGGGTACGTCGTGTACGACGTGAAATAAAAGAATGGCTAAAATCTATTCCAGGTATTGGTGATGAGATGGCAGAATATGCTCATAGAACACATAGAAGTCTCAAAACTGTCTTCACACCAGGTATCCTTTTTGAAGCATTTCGATTCAACTATATTGGTCCTGTTGATGGACATGATATTGAATCACTTGAAAAAAACTTACATATAGCAGCATCTATTAATGATCAACCTGTTCTACTCCATGTACTTACCCGAAAAGGTAAAGGATACCCACCAGCAGAAAAAAACCCTGCTGGCTATCATGGGTTAAGCCCATTTGATATCGAAACAGGCCTTCCTTTAAATAAATCTCAAAATACTTCTCCTACATATACAGAAATTTTTGGTAGTACACTTTGCAAATTAGCAGAAAAAGACAAAAGGGTTATTACTATTACAGCTGCTATGTCTAGTGGTACAGGCACTAAACCCTTCAAAACAAATTTTCCTACACGCTTTGTTGATGTAGGTATTTGTGAACAACATGCTGTAACCTTTGCTGCAGGATTAGCATCTCAAGGTTATAAACCCTTCATTGCGATTTATTCAACATTCTTACAACGTGCATATGATCAAATCATTCATGATGTTTGTATCCAAAATCTTCCTGTTACTTTCTGCTTAGATCGTGCTGGGCTTGTTGGTGAAGATGGAGCAACACATCATGGAGCATTTGATATATCCTATTTACGATATATTCCAAATATGTCTATGATAGCTCCTAGAAACGAAGTAGAACTCCAAGCAGCTATTTATACAGCTCTTGAATACACTACACCCTTAGCTATACGTTATCCTCGTGGTGAAGGCTTAGGACTACCTGTGGATGATCATCCACAAACATTACCTATAGCAGAAGGTTTCTTACTGAAAAATGGCTGTGATGCTATTATTATTGCCATTGGTAGCATGGTCCATCCTGCCTATGATGCTGCAAACAAACTTGAAAAAAAGTATTCTGTAACCATAGCAGTGTTTGATAGCCGATGGATTCAACCATTACCTAAACAACAACTTCTTGAAATTGCCTCTCAATTTAAACATATTCTGCTTGTTGAAGAAAATTCTATTGCAGGGGGATTTTCATCATCTATTATTGAGCTATTTATAGATAATAATGTATTACATGGACAAAAAATTAAAAGAATGGGTATACCAAGTATATTTATAGAACATGGGCCACAAAAACAACTTCGTCAACAGATCTGTTTAACAAAAGATGGTATTATGAATGCATTATTAGAAATTATGCAACTATAATATTTTTATGTTCTTTTTAAGGTGTAAAAAACTGAACTCCTGAAGAATGCACCTTAACTGCCACACCATTTGAAAACTGAAAACACTTCCTATCTTTACCATGCATAATAGCATTATCTAATAAAAAAAATGTATCTGAACGTCCATGTCCAGCACATAATTTCTGTACTGTTTTAAAGTACACTCTTAGCCTTGCTGCTTTTGGTAGAGAAACAAGAATCTCCCTTGATACCCAATAATATCCATTTTTATATTGAATACTTAAAAATACATCTTCAAGTACTGAGTTCCAAAAATACTCATCTTCTTTAGCTAATAACCACAACCTTTGTATGGATTGAGAAAAATTTGGATTTTCTTCTTCAATAAGTGGTAAAATGTTATGACGTATACGATTCCTTTTAAATACCATATTTGTATTTGATACATCTTCTATCCATGGTATTTTTTCTTGTAATAAAAGAGTTTCAAGTATTGATCTCCTTATGTTAAGAAGTGGTCGTAGCAAATAACGTTCTCTATCTATAGCTTTCATACCTGCAAGACCTGGCCAACCTGTTCCACGAATTAAACGTAACAATACGTCTTCACATAAATCATCTAAATGATGCCCAACAGCTATCCACTGTGCTTTATGATCTTTTCTTACCTCTTCTAAAAAACGATACCGCTCTATTCTTCCTGTTTCCTCAATCCCAGTACCATATTTTTCTTGGAGAGCAATAATATCAACATTTTTAACAACAAAAGGGACAGATAATGCATGTGCGAAAGATATAACATGCTGAGCATCCAACACACTTTCTTTTCGTAAAGTATGATCTAGATGTGCTATAATTATTGGTATATCTAAGCATTTTAATATTAGTGATAAAGCAATAGAGTCTGCACCACCTGAACAACCTACAACAATTTTACCAAAACACTCTTTTTCCAAAATAGATTCTATAAAATTTTTTATTTTTAAACAGAATTGAGCCGTCTTTGGAGAAAGCTCTTGTAATGTAGTAGGAATTTGATGGAAAAAACTTCTCATTATATTATTTAATGGATAACTACTAATAAAATTATCTTAAACTATAAACTGTCATCTTGATTTAATTACGAAAAGATCAAATACTTTTCACACTATAAAAACCATAATAATACATGCTATAAAATATACAATAACACTTTAATAAAAAATTACATCTTGCTAGCTATACATATTTACGATAAACACAAGCTTCTCAGGAGAGGTGTCCGAGTTGGTCTAAGGAGCACGATTGGAAATCGTGTGTGCGCTAATCCCGCACCGGGAGTTCGAATCTCCCCCTCTCCGCCAGTTTTTATTTTTACAAAACTACAAACTACCCATAACCAATCTAGCTTTATGGTTGTATCTTCATAACTAAAAAAGTTTAGTAAATTTAAACTATACACTACTTCCACCAACAATAACACATTACTTCAAAAACTTTTCATATAATAAGATAAACTTAGACCATTTTATTTTAATCCTTACTATGGTATTTAAGATAAATATAAATATTACAAGAAAACTTAAAACATCTTTACTGTAAAATAATATTATTATTCACTCTCACTAGAGCTATCTTCATTCTAAAACATATCATTTCAATGTAGTTTATCTATATAGGTATCAAACAATACCTAACCAAATATATATAGTTATTGGCTAGCCTATAGCTATATTGCTTTATTCTCTTCATATACCCCAGACAAACAATATCCAATTATATATACACTCCAACCTAAAAAACCAAATAACTATTTCTATACAAACCATCATTACATTAAATAATCCTTAAAAAACAAGGAATATATAACTGGTAAACTTAGACATTTTTCAAGAAGATAGCTTTATGACTACCATCCAAAAATACTCTTCTTAGTTTATATAACAAATAAAAATAACTAATAAAAAACACAAAGACATCTTAAAATATCTACAAAAAATATTATTCATTAACTTTATTAATAAATATATAATAAATACTTCAAAAAAATAGTTCTATTTTTATCAGAATAGTTTTTATGCTATGTTAAATTATACTAAGACTTGCAGATAACTACAACTAATCTATATTACTGTATAGGAGTGAATAGTATGAAAGCTTTACAAGGAAGAATTTTTTATCTTACTAAAGATCCTTACTTATATAATGAAGAAGAATGCTATACTTTCCTTGAGCAAGGTATACTTATATTAGACGATGATGGCATCATCATGGACGTTGGAGAACCATCTACTTTATTACCTAAATATGCTAATATCAAAATAGAATATTATGATGAATCCTGTTTAATTGTACCAGGATTTATTGATGCACATGTACATTATCCTCAATTAGAAATAATTGGTGCTTATGGGAAACAATTACTAGATTGGCTTAATAACTATACTTTTATTGCTGAACAAAATTTTTCTAATAAAGATTATGCAAGAAAAATAGCATGCTTTTTCATTCATGAACTATTAAGAAATGGTGTTACTACTGCAGCTACGTATGCTACTGTTTATGCAGGTTCTGCTGATGCACTCTTTAAAGAAGCATCTGCTGTAAACTTCAACATGATTGGTGGAAAAATCCTTATGAGCCGGAATGCTCCAGATAAATTAATTGAAAAACCACAACAATCTTTTGAAGATACCAAAACACTAATAAATAAATGGCATAAAAATGGAAGGAATAAATATGCTATTACTCCCCGTTTTGCTATTACATGTCCTGAAGAAGAATTAGAAATGGCAGGTGAATTGTTTAAAAATACTGAAGGACTTTTCATGCAGACACATCTTTCAGAAAATAATGATGAAATAGCATTTACTTTGGAACTATTTCCAAAAAGTAAAAGCTATACAGAAGTTTATGAAAAATATAATCTTCTTGGAAGAAGAGCATTGTTTGGTCATGGTATTCATCTATCACCAAAAGAACTTCAAATACTTTCTGAATCAGAATCTACTATTGTCCATTGCCCTACATCTAATATGTTTTTAGGAAGTGGACTGTTAGATATCGAAAGTTGTAAAGATCCTAGTAGACCTATATATATTGGGTTAGGCTCTGATGTAGGTGCTGGTACAAGCCTTTCACCACTACAAACACTCAATGAAGCCTATAAAGTAGCACAATTACAAAAACAAGCCATGTCTGCTATAAAAGCCTTCTATATACTCACTTTAGGAAATGCAGAATCCCTAGATCTAGCACATGAGGTAGGTACATTTAAAAAAGGACTTGTTGGTGATATTACTGTATTACAAACAACAGGAACACCCCTTATGAAATTCAGGAATGAATATGTTAAAAACATTATAGAAGAACTCTTTGTACAAATGACTATTGGAGATGATCGATCAATAAAAGCTACGTATCTTGCAGGAAATAAAGTATATCATAATAATACAATAAAAAATTAAAGAGAGTAACAGTTATGTCAATAAAGCAACCATCAATATTAGGATCAAATCAAGCCTGGCTTATCTGGATTATATCATGTTTTGTTGTTGTGCTTGGTTTTAACTTACAAACTGGTTATGCTATCGTTAATCAAGATATTGCTCATGAACTAGGTATGAGTATTGCTCAAGTTGCTTTAATCGGCTCTGTATATGCATGGGTTTTTGCCATTTCACAACTTTTTAGTGGATCAATACTAGATAATCTAGGTTTACAAAAAGTCTTTCCTATCTCTGTTGGCTTTATTACTGCAGGTGCAATTCTTTTAGCAACTGCTGCCTCCTTTGAGATGGTACTTTTTTCACAAGTATTCTTAGCTTTTGGTGCTTCTTTTGGTTTTGTTGGGGCAGGTTTTACTGGTGGTTTATGGTTTCAACCTGCTAAATTTGGTTTTATGTTTGGTTTAGTACAAACAATTGCTTCTTTAGGTTCTTTTGTAGGTCAATACCTATATGCTTACCTACTTAATATAGGGACTACCTGGAATCAGCTCATCTGGTATATGGCTATATTTGGTATAATTATGCTTATCTTAACAATTCTTTTTACAAGAAACCCAATAAATGCTGATGGCACAACAAACTTTGATCATACCAAATTTAGTCTTTCACTGTTTGGTAAAGTATTTTCTAATATTAAAGAAGTTGCTAAAATAAAAGAAATCTGGTTTGCTGCTCTTAATGGTGGCCTAACTTTTGGAGTATACCTTGCTTTTGCTATATTATGGGGCCCTAAAATTATTGCTAGCCATGGATTTTCTGCCTATGATTCAGGTGTGTTAAACTCTGTTCTTTGGATCGGGTTAGCTATATTTTCCCCTTTATGTGATAAGCTAGTTACATTCTTACAAAAAAGACGACCTGTTGTTCTCTTATTTACTACTATTCAGTTAATAGCTATCCTAGTATTACTTTATATACCCAACCTTACTTATATTGAAATTCTTATCCTTTCTTTCTTATTTGGATCTGGTGCAGCAGGACATATGCAAATGTTCTCTGTTGGTATTGATCTAGTTGAACCTAGGTTAATTGGTACATCGTCAGCCATAATTAATGGTACAATGTTTGTTTCTGAAGCAATACTTATTAGTGTCCCTACAAGTTTATTAGTAACACTTACAGATACAAAAACATCATATACATTAGAAGACTTCTCTACACCAATGATGCCTTATATAGCAGGATTAATTGTTGCCATGATGCTTACATATCTTATTAAAGAAACATATCATAAATCATAAATGGATAGACATAAAAACATATAGAGAGGCCTAAAGGCCTCTCTATATTATTAATCTTTAAAAATTAAACCTAATTATTTCCGAATTGTTATAGTACTTTTCTTATCTAGTAACGATAGAACATGCATCAAATCCTGTTTTTTTAAACCTACACACCCTGCTGTTCCTGCATAGCCTTCTCTTGCTACATGTAAAAAAATGGCACTGCCTTTACCTTTAACTGGAGGATTATCATTATATCCAATAATTACAACTATATCATATAAGTCATCTTCTCTATACAACTTCTCATGACTAAGACGTGTATCAAAATTATTAAGATTAACATGCTGATTATATTGATTACTACTAGGATCATCACACCAACCATCATATTTATGTATTTTATATACAGGAAGTCCTGTCTTTATAGGTGCTTTAATCTTATCTTCTCCATAAAAAACTGCACGTAAGGGATATGTTCCTGAAGGAGTGCAACCATCTCCTTCTACCTTGGCATCAGTTATTCCATTTTTCCCAATACTACATCTATACTGTCCCCCATCAATCTCTAAATAACAAACATCATTCTGAAAATACACACATAAATCTTTTGCTTTTAAAGAAAAAGGCACTACAAAAATAAAAAATATTAAAAAGGACAACTTCCTAAACATAAAAATCCTACTCTAAAAATTAAAGTATTATTGAATATTATAATTTCTTAATCACTATTATTACTAAAACATCTTTATAGAAAATACAAAATTTAATTATACACTATTGCTATTAAACATATCTTTTTGAACTTTTATCAAACTAAAATATAGTGGAGGCGGCATCCGGATTTGAACCGGAGAATAAAGGTTTTGCAGACCTCTGCCTTACCGCTTGGCCATGCCGCCATTGTCTATAAATTTTATGTATTTTAATAAGTTATGGAGCGGGAGACGGGATTTGAACCCGCGACTTCAACCTTGGCAAGGTTGCACTCTACCACTGAGTTACTCCCGCTAATAAAAAAAGCCATATACGCTTATCTAAAATTGCTGTCAATCTTGCTCTTAATTAAAAAACTATAGTTTTTATTTGAAAATACTAATATCTTAAACTAAGATTTTAACAAAAAGTTATAACACTATCATCAAATACATATCAACTATACTATATTTTCAATATCTTTAAACTCCAAAAGTGATCTAAATAAAAAGATTTATTATGAAAAAATTAATAAAGACATTCATTGTTATATCTATAATAAGTAGTTTTACTATACTTAATTATGCTCATTCTACCATCACTAATAAAACTATACTTGTCACGGCAGCAACAGGATCTTTGGGAAAAGCAATATGTAATTTACTTGCATCAAAAAAATATAATTTAATTATTGCAGGTAGAAATAAAAATAAACTAAAAAAAGTACAAATGACTTTACAAAAAGACTATAAAAATATTTCTATTCAAACATGCATAATAAACTTCTCTGACATCAGCACAATAGAAAGTGCTGCACATTCTATAAAACAACAAATCCATGGAATCGTACTTATTGGTCCAAGACCATCTTTAACTAAAGATACCATTCCAAATAAAGAAGAATGGCGTAAATTGTTTGATGAAACATTTATTGCCCCTCTTGAAGTTTTAAAACTTTGGGGGCCAAAGCTTGTAGAAAACTCTAGTATTATTACGATAGTAGGCAACACATCAAAAAATTATTTTCCTCAATTTCCTAATACAAATGTTATAAGAACAGCTTGGATCGGAGAAATAAAAAACCTTATGTACTTTTTTTCAAAACCCAAAATTCGTGTAAATGCTATTTCTCCAGGTATCATCCTAACAGATTTTCATAAAAAAAATATAAGAAAAAAAGCACTACAAAATAATTTGTCTTTTGATCAACAACTTGAAAAAGAAGTTTCCTCTATTCCTTTGAAAACTTATGGAAAAGTTGAAGATGTTGCATACCTTGTAGCATTTTTACTTTCTCATAAGTCTTCCCACATAAATGGAGCAAATATTATTTTAGATGGAGGAGAAACAACTGCATATTAATCTTGTTACTCATATTCTATTGATTTATTTAATAAATATACTCAGCTAATTACACACAAAATATACTTATTTATAGAACTATGACCTTGATATATTGCTCATTTTAAAAAAATACAATATCATTTATTAGATTAATTATCATAGTTATAGCAACAACCATGATTTGACTATATAAAGTAAAAATTTAGATCTTTATTTTCAAAGGGATGTGTCAATGGCAAAGGAGCAAAAACGAGATGCTTTTACATCAAAATTAGGAATTCTTGCTGCAACACTTGGCTCAGCTGTTGGCCTTGGAAATATATGGAAATTTCCTTCTGTAACAGGTCAAAATGGAGGTGCATCCTTTCTCCTCCTCTATATATTAGCTACACTCTTTGCAGGGCTTCCTATTCTCATTGCTGAAATTGCTATTGGTCGAACAGCAAAGGCAAATGCTGTAACATCTTTTAAAAAAATTTCTCCAGGTCCCTGGTGGCTTATTGGATTAGTTGGTGTCGCTTCAACCGTTTTTGTTCTTGGCTTTTATACAGAAGTAGCAGGTTGGGTATATGCTTATATTCTTAAATCCATATCTGGTAGTGTAAACACTACTGATCCAATAATTGCAGGCCAAATTTTTCAAGAGCTGCTCAATAGCCCTTTACAAACACTTATATGGCAATGGATAGTTATTGCAGTAGTTACAACTATAATTATACAAGGTGCTTCCAAAGGCATTGAAAAAGCAACAAGTATCTTAATGCCTATTTTATTTATTTTACTTATAATTATTTGTGTTCGCAGTATGACTCTACCAAATGCTATAGAGGGTCTTCGATTTCTTTTTATGCCTGACTTTTCAAAAATAGATGGATCTGTTGTTTTATTAGCAATGGGCCTTGCTTTCTTTAAACTTTCCTTAGGTATGGGAACAATGCTTACATATGGTAGTTATTTCCGTGATGATGTTAACATCCCTTTTATGGCTACACGGGTTATGTTTTTTGACTTACTTGTATCTATTCTTGCTGGTATTGCTATATTCCCAGCAGTTTTTGCATTTGGTTTTGAACCAACATCTGGACCAAGTCTTTTATTTATAACAGTTCCTGCTGTGTTTGACTCTCTGCCTGGTGGCCAATTCTTTACTGCTGGATTTTTTATATTAGCAGCCATTGCCTCTACTGGTGCAATGCTTGCATTATTTGAAGCACCTGTAGCATGGGTTCTTGAAACACTTAACATTTCCAGAAAAAAAGCTGCTATTATTGTTGCTATATTTTTTATAATTTTTGGAGCACCTGCAGCTCTCTCTGAAAACATCCTTGCACACGTTACTTTATTTGGTCTTAATACATTTGAATTTTATGACTATCTCTCATCAAATATTCTTATGCCTATTGGAGGTTTCTTTATCTGCTTGTTTACTGGATATATTTGGAATAAAGAAAGCCTAAAAAATACACTTTCTAATAATTCCTCATTGCATAATAGTAATATTATACGTTTTCTTATGTTTCAATTTAAATATGTTACACCTATCATTATTCTTATTATCATGCTTCACAGTTTTAATACATTTACAATTATATACGACTTACTCCAGTAATTAAAGATGACTGCTATATTCAACCATATGTGTTTTAATATAATAAGGTTATATTTATAAAAATACTTATTGTACAAAGAACACTTCCCCATATGTATTATTAGACCAAAAAACATTCTTCTTAGAGATACCTATATTTGCCCAACGTTCTTTTAAATTCCCAGAATGTCCATAAAAAAAACCTCTACAAAAAGAAGGCAAATAAAGAGCACTTAATAGGCAACCATGATTTTGTACTATATTTTCAATAAGATACAATAAGGCTTCACCTTGGACCATGCTCCCTAAAGCAGGATGCCTTGGACCTGCAAGAATGGACTTATCCAATGATTCTTCAGGTGCTAAACTTAAACGGATAACAGGAATATTAAACGACCATGCATCTGCTAATGCCTTACCAAGTGTCTTAACTGTAGTCTTAAG
Organism: uncultured Lawsonia sp.; assembly: GCA_964369665.1. Classification (GTDB taxonomy): domain Bacteria; phylum Desulfobacterota; class Desulfovibrionia; order Desulfovibrionales; family Desulfovibrionaceae; genus Bilophila. Next base: position 409,384 of record CAYJFS010000001.1, read on the forward strand.
ATCCCAAGGCTGATATAAGCCTTTTTTCCAAGTTATAGCAAGCTCTATCCCATCAATTACAAGACAAGGATAAAACCTCAAACATGCTGGTGATAACGCTAGTGCTTGTTGAACATCATTCAAAAAAACTTCAGGTGTACTTCCAGGCATACCAGGAAGGAGTTGTATACCAAATTCTAACCCTACTGAAGCTATCTTTTTACATCCTTCAAGGATCTGGTTTTTATCATAGCCTCGCCTAACAAGATCTAATGAAGTATTTGAAAAACTTTGTACACCAAGTTCAATAAGCTGAAAACCTGCAGCTTTAAGTTGTGTCAAAACTTCTGTACTTAAGGCATCTGGACGTGTTGAACACCTTGCACGTTCGATTAATCCTTCATTATAACATAATTTTACTATATCTAAACATTGTTGAAAAATTTTAGGTGGAAGAAGTGTAAATGTTCCTCCATAAAAAGCTAATTCTATAGAAATTTTTTCTATACTTGTATCTATTTTCCTCCTCAACTCTCTTAAAAGATGATCAAACTTTATTGCTAGAGGTACTGTTTCAGAGTTTAAATTCAAACCTGTTTGTTTATCTTGTGCACAAAATATACAACGATAAGGACATCCCTTAAAAGGTAAAAAAACAGGCACAACAATTTCTTGCTTTTTTACACCCATATTTCCCAAACGAAAGGTATATTTTTTTATTGTACTATTTATATTTTTCATTACAATATCATGAGTACCTTATGTAAGATTTATCAATCAATAAAAAATTATATATTACATTTTAATACATAATAAAAATCTAACGATACTACCTATGGATAAACAAAAAAATTGTATCTTCTGTAAAATTATTCAAGGAGAACTACCCTCTGTTTCTATAACCAAAACAGATAATATGTTTATTTTTCTTGACATAAATCCTGTAAATAAAGGTCATTTACTTGTTGTTCCTACTATCCATGCAGAAACTATTTTTGACTTTTCAGAAAACTTAGGAACTGAACTTATACAACTAATGAAAAAACTTGGGTCTGCCCTTATGCATGCTATGCATGCTGATGGACTGAATATTTTACAAAATAATTATGTGGCTGCAGGCCAAGAAGTACCACATATTCACTGGCACTTAGTGCCTAGATTTACTAATGATCAACACCCTCTACATCCATGGAAACGCAATAAATATAATGATAGTCAAGAAATGCAAACCATTGCTAATAAAATTATATCCATACTCTATGAAAAATATTCTTAATGTCCATACTCCAAACAAAACCGTCTCTATTGAGCTCTTTATAGCTATAACAGGAATAAAAAAATGGATATTGTATTAACAAAGACAGAACTTATTGATGCTATTTATGAAAAACTTTCCCAAAAAAATAAGGCTGATATCAAAAATATTGTAGAAACCCTTTTAAGCATAATGAAATCTACTATAAAAACCGAAAATACATTATTGCTTAGCGGGTTTGGAAAATTTGAAGCATATAGCAAAAACATGCGTACTGGAAGAAATCCATATACCGAACAAGCTATGTTGTTAGTCGCACGAAAGGTCGTTGTTTTTCGGATATCAAAAAAATTTCGACTTGAGCTTAATACTTAATATATAGAATAAAAATATATTTAAATACAACCAAACATGCTATACAATAAAAAACAAACTAATATTATATTCTATTGATTAGAAAAAATATCTTTATGTTAAAATTTTATGATGTATATGCTGTTAATTTCAACACAAAGATGTTCTCTTTCCATGTTTAAAAAATTTCATAATATCATAATAAGATATAAAATACTTTACAGCACTTATTACATTACAATATTTTATCAAGATTCACTATCTTTCTTTACTAATGCAACAAATGACCGCTTTTTCCCTTGAACACTATATACATATGTTTCTTGTACACACCAATTGGAAGATACTCTTTCTATAGTCTGTCCTTGTAAAAGCAAAATAATGAATCCTTGGGTAGATAACATATCCTCAACAAAAACAAGCAACGTTTCCCATGGCATAAAAGCACGACTTATAATAACATTAGGGTATTGTATATTATTGGTTACTAAAGACTCCACACGACCATGATAAACATATGTTTTTGATAGAGGTCTCCGTGCTAAAATAGTTGTAAGGAATAGTGCTCTTTTCTCTTTAGCTTCAATGAGCCAATATTGGCCTTTATTCCATACTACACGAAGAGGAATACCAGGTAAACCTGCACCTGAACCTATATCCCAAATGACAGAATCATCTGACACATTAAGTGTTTGTAGAAATAAAGATAAGTGAAAACTATCAAGAATCAAACTATTAAAAATAGTTTCCCAATCTTTTGGCCCAACAAGATTCATACACTGATTCCAGTGTAATAACATTCCAAGATAATACTGAAGATACGATATCTGCTCTAGAGAAAAAGAAAACCCTGCTTTTATACAACATTGTTCTAACTGCTCTTGTGGAACTATTTCAAAAACTGAATCCATAACCAGTACACTTACCAAAAAATATTTACATACATAGGCTTTGAAACCCAAAGTTATCAAAGCAATAAAATACACTAAACTATTTTTGACCCAACGTTACTTTTAAAGCATCTTCAAGCTGTTCTTGTGTATATAAGTCACGTAATATCATTGGTTGATTAAATTCATTACCAGAAGGGAATATAGCTATTACAGGAATACTTATACTACCTAAAGAACGCAATAAAGCCTCTCCACCTGGGTTATTCGACGTTAAATCAACTTTAACAGGAACAATACCATATTGCTCAATAATTTTTTCTAAAAAGCTTGTTGTTAAGACAGTCTTTTCAAGAAACTTACATGTTGGACACCAATCTGCCGTAAAATGCAAAAAAACAGGTTTTTTCCCAAGAAGTGTTTGAAAACACTCTTTAGAATAAAATTCGTCTGTATCTACTGACTGTTGAAAGTTCCACCAAATAGATAAAAAAATTATACAAAGAGCAAAAAAACCAACAAAAAACTTTTGAACTGTAGACGCAGTCAACCCACCCAAACTACCCCAAAACCATGCTGCAATTGCAGTAATAAGAAGTGTTACTAGAGCAGAGATGAACATATATCCTGGTAAAATCGATATTAAATAAATTATTGTTCCTAAAAGAAAAAATCCAACTAATCTCTCTACTTTAATACACCATTTACCAGGTTTAGGTAGAAAAAAAAGACTATTGGGATAAAGAGCAAAAATAATATACGGTAAAGACATACCTAAACTTGTAGCTAAAAAAACAACTAAGATAATATACAATGGTTGTAAAATAGCCCAACCAAGAACACCACCTAAAAGAGGTCCACTACATGGTGTGGCAAGAAAGGTCGCCATAAAACCTGTAAAGTAAGACTGTATATAGGGATGAGAAGAGGTATTAATTTTAAAATCAATTACAGGCAATGTAAAAATATCAAACAAAGACAATGCCAAAATAAAAATAACAATAATTAAACCAAAAACAATAGGAATACTTTGGAAAAAGGCACCCCATGTTAATCCAAGAAATCCCACACCTAAAGCTAGCAAAAAAAACCAGCTTATAATTCCAAGAACAAAAAATATGTTTTGTATCCTTATTAATCGAAGATACCTCTGCTCATTTTTCTGATTAATCTGAGAAAGAATAAAAGAAAACTTTAATGTTAATACAGGAAGAACACATGGCATTATATTTAAAATAAGCCCTGCTAAAAATCCAAACAACAACGCTAACTCAATTCGTGTAGGTTCAAAACTTTCTTGTAAATACTGTGGTTTTAGTTTTACTTCTTCAGCTTTTTCTATTGTACTAAAATCGTTAGTGGCTAGAGCATGATCAGATAGATCTTGTTCATAAAAACCCTTATATAGCCAATACTCTTCTTCCCAAGGTACTTCTGACAAATCTGGAATTTTTTTTGGAAATACTATTGGAATCTGTTGATCAACTGGAATACAATTCTTTGAAGAACATGCTAACAGAGAAACACCAAGTATTAAATCTTTCTTTAAGACATCACTTGATGCTTGTATAAAAACAGGAAAATCTCCTGTATATACCCCTATAACTTTATCTTCATTTAATACACCATCATAAGCTTCACCTTGTGGGTAATATGTCTGGGATATAATAGGCTTACCTGTCGAGTCTTGAAGTACTACTGTTGTTGGAAGAGCTCCTGTATCGCTATGTGCATATGTATAGTATTCTTCTTCTAATTTAAAAAGAACTTTAATAACTACGTCTGATGTTGACTTATTTTGATTAAGACAATAATCAAATGTTACTTGAAATGGTAAATCAGACGTATCTAAAGCTCTTACTAGTTGAGTAAAATAAATACATAGAAAAAAAATACAACAAATAACTAATGTATAATACCTTCGTATAAAATGAAAATACATATTACCTTCCTCAAACCAAAAAAACTTGACTTAAAATAGTCTATACCGATAAAAACTACTTCAAGTATATTGCTTTCAGGCATGTAAAGGGCCATTAGCTCAATTGGTAGAGCAGCTGACTCTTAATCAGTTGGTTCGGTGTTCAAGTCACCGATGGCCCACCAAAACATCTCTTCCCCAAAAACACTGTACTTACCTAACCATTACTTTATTTACAAATGCATAGATTACCATTAATGCAATCAATAAATACTTATGCTATTATTATCGTTTGCCAGCTCTCAACCTTGCATAAAGAGCTTTTTCATAAACATCTAGTGTTCTTGTCAAGAACAGACTACTTGTTAAATCTTGTATTCTTTTATAGCATATTTCTATAAGCTTACCTCTCCAGCCTCCATCAGAAATAGTTTTTTTTAATAATTGCATTAAGGCCTGACTATCCTTAGGATCAACTAAAGCCTCTTTAGGCAACAAATCAGGCATAACACCAACATTTGTAGAAATAAGCGGCCTTTTACAGGCCATCATTTCTAAAGCAGCTCTTGCAATAGTTTCAGACCATAAAGAAGCAACTATACCTATATCTAAAGCAGAAAGATATCCTGGTACATCTTGTATTTTACCTGTAGTAATAACATATTCCTTAATGCCAGCATTATGTATCCAACTATCAATCTCTTTTTGTGTTATATCTGTAGGAAACCCTATAAGTAATAAACGAATATTTGTATATCCTTCTTGTATTAACGATGCTATGATATCAATAAGCTCTTTTTGACCTTTTACTTTATCAAAACGACCTAGTAGTCCTATAACACAATGTGATGAATTAAAACCATACTTAGAACGTATCTCCTGACGTGCTTCTTCTGAAAAGTAAAACTTGTTTGTATCTACTCCACCTAGAATAGTATATATATGTTCTTTAGGTATATGCATTATAGAAGAAAAATGTTTTTCCATACAACTATTTGTAACAACTATTGCATCTGTCATATACCTATGTAAGAACTTATTACACAAAGTAGCTTTTGGTTTACGTTGATCACCCCGTGTTCTTATTAAAGCATAGTTTCCAAAATTTCTTAACAAACTCCAAATAAAAAATGCTTCTCCTCTATGACAATTTACGATATGTGGATTAAATGTACTTATAAGCTTTTTAAGCTCTTGTACAAGTTTAAAAAAAACAATAGGATTAAATGTGTTTAAAGGTAAACAAAAAGGTACAAGCCCCATCTTTATTGCTTGATAGTATGGCTCTGTATTCTTAAGTGTTATTACAAGAACTGTATGTCCTGAATCATTTAAAAGGCGTGAAAGTTCAAGAGCATACCATGCAGTTGCATTAAACCACTTTACATTAATAACCTGAATAATACGTAATTTTGTTTTACCCATAAATAACCATTAATATATTGTTCCAGTGTTCTTTTTCCTAAAAATATACACAGATACATATTAGCTTTATACATACTATTATAATGTATACTCTTACTTCACAACCATAATTATATACTATCTTTTTAAAGGTATTCAATCTAAATAAAACTCTGATAAAATAAAGGATTACTCATGGCACACAGTAATAAAAATTATCTTGAACTCCCAAAGTCGTATTTTTTTGTAGAAATCGCACAAAAAGTTGCAGAATATAAAAAACTCCACCCTAATCAAGATATTATTCGACTAAGTGTTGGAGATGTTACTCGTCCATTAGTACCTGCAGTTATCCAAGCACTACACAGTGCTGTAGACGAAATGGCTAAAACAGAAACATTTCAAGGTTATGGTCCAGAACAAGGCCAAAATTTTCTTATAGACGCCATCTGTTATAATGATTATACGTCACGTGGCATCCATATTGAACCAGACGAAATATTTATTAGTGATGGATCTAAATGTGATGTTGCTAACTTCCAAGAACTTTTTGATCCATATGATCGTGTAGCTGTTGTTGATCCTGTATACCCAGTCTATATTGACTCTAATGTCATGTCTGGAAGACTTGGCTACTTTAGCAATAATAGATGGGAAAAACTTATCTACCTTCCATGTACAGCTGAAAATAATTTTATACCTGAACTTCCAAAGCAAAATCCAGATCTTATTTACCTATGTTATCCTAATAATCCTACGGGAACAGTACTTTCAAAAGATGATCTAAAAAAATGGGTTACATATGCCCATGATGTGAACGCTATTATTCTTTTTGATGCTGCCTATGAAGCATTTATTACAGATCCATCAATCCCTCATAGTATTTTTGAAATAGATGGTGCCAGAGAAGTAGCTGTTGAATTTCGAAGTTTCTCAAAGACAGCAGGCTTCACAGGACTCCGTTGTGCTTATTCTATTGTACCTAAAGATTTAAAAGTACAAACACAAGAAGGTGTGCTACAATCATTGAATACTATGTGGAAACGAAGACAAACAACAAAATATAATGGCTGTTCGTATATTGTACAAAAAGGCGCTACTGCTGTATTCACACCTGAAGGGAAAAAACAAATTCAAGAAAACATTCAATATTACATGAATAATGCAAAAATTATCCAAACATCGTTAGAAAAAATAGGTATTACTACTGTTGGGGGTATTAATGCTCCATATGTCTGGCTTAAAACACCTGAAAAAATGAGTTCCTGGGAATTTTTTGACTTACTTCTCAATAAAACTGGTATTGTAGGTACTCCTGGTATAGGTTTTGGACCTCATGGAGAAGGCTATTTTCGTCTTACAGGCTTTGGTTCATATGAAAATACATGCTTAGCTATTGAACAAATCCAAAGAAATTTTTAAATATCATAAAAATTATCTCAATCAAAACTATACTTTGCCTTCAAAGGTACAAATTTTGATGGAACATATTTTTTGTCAATAACACTTTTTACCCAACATATAAACTGATCTTTACTACATTCAAAAACTTGTGCCTTACTAGGCTGGCTATTTGGTTGTGCAAAAGGCAACAAACATAAAGGTTCATACAATACTTCTTGTGGATATAGTTTTTTGTTTAACAATGTATCTATAGACTGGCATACGTAATGGACTCTTACAACATCACCTTTAGGTGTTTTCCAAAGAGAAAATGCAAGGAATCCACCTAATGCTGGTTCATTAGGTGGATATCCACCAACATCCCAAAATAAAGAAAGCAAACTAGACACTGTAACAATATTTGTATCATGCCCAACAAAGACAACAAGTTTTGCTTTATTCATTTGCTTGTTTTTACTTGTATTTGTTAGAGCAGCAGTTATATTCTCTAATAGACTACTCCCCTTACATTGAGCTACCAATGGTATTCTATTAGTTATGGCAAATAACTTAGAATGAATAGGCAATATTTTTTTTATAGTAGCAGAAGAAGCTTTAAACTCACTTAGATTGCCATTAGGCCATTGTATATAGCTAAGAAAAAGATTTTCTACCATTGTTCCTGCAACCTTAAGACCTCCACTCAGCTTCACTGTACCAACTGTATGCCCTAGCTCTATAGTTGTAGGTATATCTAATATTGTACATCCTGGAGAAAGATTATACCCTTTACATGTATCTTCAGGGCATACCCCACAAATATTTACAATCTCCTGTAAAGGCTCTCTAAATTCTATCTTTAATGCATCTATTCCACCATAGTATTGTTCCACTTCTTTAGAAATACTATCCAAATTAACAGACAATGACTTTGAATCAAAAGGTAAAAAGACAGGATCTAATTCTTTACCTTCCATAATATAGTAAGGTATGTTACATCCTGGAACAAGACCATTCAAAATTGCAGTAGCTGTAGCTTGTGTCCGTTCTCTATTATTTGCATATACATAAATAAGTTTACTATTAGGACATGTATTTTTAGGAAAAAATGCTTCTAAACCTAAGATATCATACATCTGCTCCCACAATACAGTTACAAGCATGCTGCCATGCTGTGTTAAATACCCTTTCTTAATATTCCAATATGGTAACTGCTTTTTTGTCCACTTCTCTAAATAATCATGATTTTGTAAAGGAGCACGTGCTCCATGGCGTGAAAGTACAACAATTTTAAGTAATTCTTCTTTTGAACTATCTTGAGCCAATACAGAAATCTGTAAAAAATCAATTAGTATAAAAACAACCAGACATATAATATAATATCTATTTATCACCTTACACCTATACTTAAACAAACATATTAGTCGTCATTAAAACATTATTAACTATATAAAAAGCTTTAATATCCAATAATATTTTACAATACTTAATGTTTATACAAAATACATCTAATACCCATATATTAATAAAATACAAACTTAATTTTTATATCTAAAAATCTTTAATAGAAATTAATGAAAAATACATAAAAAATAATTTTCAAGTAACACTTATATGCAATTTGTTAGCACAAAAAATATATTTCTTATAAAGTTATAGACATCTGTTTTTATAATATTGTACATTGTAAATTATAACAATAATAGTCTAAATTTTTATTTTCTTAAAATTTTTATAACAAAAAGTAACAACAATGTATAAGATAAAAGCATATAACCACATAGTACGATTTAACAGATAAAAATACTCTAACACTTAGTAACATACATTTTAAGGATACCTTTTATGAGTAATTATCCTCTAGAAACCCAATATGAAGCATTACAAAAAAGAGGTGTTAAACGTCGTGACTTCTTAAAATTTTGTTCATTTGCAGCAGTCTACTTAGGCCTTGGACCTACAGGCCACCTAGATATTGCAAATGCTATGGAAACTAAACCTAGACTTCCTGTTCTTTGGATAAATGGGTCATCATGTAGTTGTTGTACTGAATCCTTTATACGAAGTGCACACCCTCTTGCATCAGATATCATATTATCTATGATAGCATTAGATTACCAAGACACCATTATGGCTGCTGCAGGTGCTCAAGCCAACCAGGCTTATGAAGAAACCATCCAGCAATATAAAGGTAATTATATTCTTGCTGTAGAAGGCAATGTTCCTCTTGAAGGTACAGGTATGGCTTGTATGGTAGATGGAAAGCCATTTTTAAACACCTTAAAAATGGGTGCTGAACATGCAAAGGCAATTATCTGCTGGGGAACATGTGCTTCATGGGGTTGTGTACAAGCAGCACATCCTAACCCAACCCATGCTACACCTATTCCTGATATTATTCATGACAAACCTATTATTCGTATTCCTGGATGTCCTCCTATTCCAGAAGTAATGAGCAATATCGTTGCTTATATACTTACGTATGATAGACTACCAGCTCTTGACTCCCAAAAAAGACCCTTAATGTTTTATGGAAAAACAGTACATGACCAATGCGTACGCCGAGCACACTTTGATGCGGGACAATTTGTAGAATCCTGGGATGATGAAGCTGCATCTCTTGGATACTGTCTTTACAAAATGGGTTGTAAAGGACCAACAACACATAATGCATGTCCAACAACCCGTTGGAATGATGGCGTATCATACCCCATTCAATCTGGACATGGCTGTATTGGTTGTACTGAAAATAATTTTTGGGATCGAGGTTCTATATATAGTAGAATTACAACTATTCCACAGTTTGGAACAAATAGTACTGCAGAAACTGTAGGAACAGCAGTTGTTGCTGGCGTTGGTGCTGCAGCAGCAACACATGCAGCTATTAGTACTGTGGTACACCTTAAGCAACGTGCTAATGATGCTTGCCATACAAAAGAATCATGTTGCTCTGGGAAAGAAAAAAAACAGAATAATGAATCATGTTGCTCTGGAAAAGAAGAAAAACAGAATAATGAATAATTAACTTGAAGGATAATTTTTATGGGCTATCAATATACTACACAAGGATATACTGTAACAGATGCAGGTAAACGTATTGTTGTTGACCCTATAACTAGAATTGAAGGTCATCTGCGTTGTGAAGTAAATATAAATTCTTCTGGAGTCATTACAAATGCTGTTTCATCAGGAACTATTTTCAGAGGACTTGAGATTATCTTAAAAGATCGTGACCCAAGAGATGCATGGGCTTTTGCAGAACGTATTTGTGGTGTTTGTACTGGAACACATGCATTGGCATCTATTGAAGCTGTTGAAAATGCTCTCCAAATACCTATACCTGCTAATGCAAACTATATTAGAAATATAATGCAACTTTCGCTGTGGTATCATGATCATATTGTCCATTTTTACCAACTCGCAGGCTTAGATTGGATTGATGTTGTCTCTGCATCAAAAGGTGATCCTAAAAAAGCATCAGAACTAGCTCAAAGCATTTCTTCTTGGCCAATGTCATCTCCAGGCTACTTCTCTGATGTAAAACAACGGTTACTTGATGTTATTGGTTCTGGACAACTTGGTATTTTTAAAAATGGTTACTGGGGACACCCTGCATACAAACTCCCAGATGAAGCAAACTTGATGCTTGTAGCACATTATATTGAAGCATTAAGTCTCCAAAAAGAAGCTGTTAAAATTCATACTATTTTTGGTGGAAAAAACCCACACCCTAACTGGGTTGTTGGTGGTATGCCAATCGCACTTGATTTAGATAGAAAAGGTGCTGCTGATGTTATCAGTATGGAACGCCTTGAATATGTCCAACGTGTGATTAATCTTTGTAGAGAATTTGCTGATAAGGTGCTCATGCCTGACACTATAGCTCTTGGAAAATTCTATCCTGAATGGCTTTCTATTGGTAAAGGTATTTCCCATTTATCACTCCTATCATATGGAGCATTCCCTAGTATAGCTAATGACTTTTCAAGTAAAAGCCTTCTTGTTCCAAATGGTGCTATTATTAATGGAAACTTTAATGAAATTCACCATGTCGATCTTTTTGCAGAAGATGAAATTCGTGAAGAAGTTGGCCATTCTTGGTATCGTTATGATAACCATGTTCAATCACTCCATCCTTTTGATGGTGAAACTATTCCTGAATTTATACTTGGCCCTAATACAAAAGGTACAGATAAACATGTTTTAGAACTTGATGAGCGTGCTCGTTATTCATGGTTAAAAACACCTCGTTGGCGTGGGCATATGATGGAAGTTGGCCCTTTACCACGTGTACTTATTGCATACTTCCTCAAAGATGAAGAAACTGTTAATGCTGTCGATAATATTTGTCATCAATTAAATGTTCCAGTTACTGGTCTATGCTCAACACTTGGTCGTATTATTGCTAGAAGTTATGAAGCCCATTGGGCAGCTGAAAAACTCCAGTACTTCTTTGATGAACTTATAGCAAATACAAAAGCTGGTGATACAAGTGTTGTTAATACAACAAAATGGGAACCTGATACATGGCCTAAAGAAGCTAAAGGTGTTGGTTTTACTGAAGCACCACGTGGAGCTCTAGGACACTGGGTTACTATCAAAAATCAAAAAATTGATCGATACCAATGTGTAGTTCCAACAACCTGGAATGCTGCACCACGTAGTGATACAGAACAACTTGGACCATACGAAGCTGCTCTTATGGATACATATTTAGCAGAACCAGAAAAACCACTTGAAATTCTAAGAACAATACATAGTTTTGACCCATGTCTAGCTTGTGCAACACATATTATTGGACCAGATGGTAAAGAAATACTCTCTGTTCAATGTGATACAGTATAACTATATATTTTTCTTTTGTATTAACCTTAAGGTTTGTAACAAAGCAGGTTACTTTTATGGATATAGCAAAAGCACCTAAACCACAAAAAGCTCCATATATCATCCAACTGCCCATTCGTATCTGGCACTGGAGCTTAGTTATTTCTATACCAGTACTTATTATTACAGGATATATTATTGGTAAACCTTGGCATTCGTTAGATGGTGATACTACCTATCTTTTTTATATGGGTTATACTAGAATGGCACATTTTATTGCTGGATTTATTATGGCTATAGGTATGTTTTGTCGTTTACTATATGCTTTTATTGGCAATGGTTACTCAAAACAAATTTTTATCATTCCAATATGGAAAAAAGAATGGCGGCAAAGCTTTTTACATGATATCAAATGGTACTTATTTATTGAGAGAACACCACAAACACATATGGGTCATAACCCCCTTGCACAAATTGGCATGGGTAGTTGTGTACTTCTTATTTTTCTTTTAGTTTTTACTGGTATGGGAATGTATATTATGAGCTCTGACAATCCACTTCTTGTTCATACTTTTCAATGGGTTATTGATCTTGCTTATTGGACTGGTGGTAATGGTATTGACCTTCACAGCTGGCATCGCTTAGGTATGCTCTTTCTTATTGCATTCATTATTATACATCTCTACATGGTAATTCGAGAAGAAATTATGGGAAAAACAACCCTTGTCAGTTCCATGTTTAGTGGATTCAGACAAGTACGATCAACTAAAAACGACTAAAATTATCATGGAATCTATTGTTATCCTTGGACTTGGCAATATTCTTTATGGTGATGAAGCTTTTGGCGTCCGTGTTGCTGAACAACTTTACACACAGTATGATTTCCCTGAACATGTAGAAATTATAGATGCTGGAACACTAGGACACTCTTTACTACGTTTTGTAGAACAGGCAGATAGGCTTCTTATTTTGGACGCTGTAGATTTTAATGAACTTCCAGGTACAATCATCACTAAAAATAATGAAGAAATTCCTACATACCTTACAGCTCATAAAATGAGTTTACACCAAACAAGTTTTTCTGAAATAGTTGGTTTTGCAATCCTTCAACAACGTCTTCCTAAAGAAATGTCTCTTATAGGTATTCAACCTATGTCTTTAGATTATGGCACTTCACTAACACCTCATGTACTTAAATCCTTAGATGAAGCAACAAATCTTGCTCTTAATCAATTAAAAAAGTGGGGAATAACTCCATATCCTACAACTATAAAAAAATTCTTTCATGATCCTAGTATTTCTCTACAAAACTTTCAAAAATAGCACTGACTCTTTTTACAAAAAAAACCACATAAACATTTCATACTACAGTAAAAGGTATGATAAAGTCTTATCTCCAATAATAACCTATTTATTCCTTAAACACAGAAATGGATAAACAAACAATCTCTATAATTTTACTATAGTATTTATTAATTATGCTATTTATTAATTATATAAAAAATGTTAATTATTTACTATTAATTATAGCAACGGATAAGTATATATAAAAATATAATAAAAAGATATCATAATAATATGAATAGCTTTGGAGCAACTAGCACATTAACAGATCAACCTTGCAATACAGGCAAGGTAGTAGAAAATTTTTCTACCTTATTAAACGAACTAGACTTTTCTCAACAACTAAAAATTCTTAATATAGGAAAACTCAATATTAGAAAAAAAAATCTGGCTTATCAAGATATGCTTGCTCTTTCTATAGTTTTGTGGAGACTTGCTTTACAAAGTACATTTCCTTCAGATTATGAACACATATTTGAGCTATATCTCACAAAACGTCGTGAGCAAGCTATAAGCAAAAAAGAACAAGTAAAACAATTACGTTTTCAACTCATAATTCGTGCATATGTAGATTTACTTGAAACACAAGGTAACAGTAATTTTACAGAAATTAGCTCATACCTTATAAAAAAAATAAAACCATCATCTTCTAACTATGAATCTATTCGCCTCAAGCTTGCTCTTTCTATTAGAAATATATATAGTTTCTTTTTCCAAAGACTTATCTAAATTTAATTTATGCGTATTATCACTATAACCTCCTCTACAAACCGTAGTGGTGGAACAAGACAAGCAATATACCAGAGTAAACAGTTTGCACTATGTGGGCATGACATAACTTTATGCCTTCCTCATGACTCATCCTTTTGGGAACTCCCAAAAGATAAGCAAGAAAAATTTTGGATCCCACTTCCTAAAAAGCCTTCACAGCAAAAACTGTTTATAGAAGAACTGTTTTCTTCTAACGAGCCTACGATTATCCATGCCTTTCATAATAAGGCAATTAAGCGTATTGCCTGGTGGGGTCTTTCATGGTTAAACAAAAAAAAAGTAAAATGTGTTGCACACAGAGGTGTAATCTACCGTCCAAGGAATCCTCTTCCATACCTTTCACCTGCAATAAAAGCTTTTATTGTCAATTCTCAGGCATGTACAAAGGCGCTTGCATGGCACTGTCCTAAAGCTAAAATACATATTATACCAAACGGAATTCCAAAAGCTCGTATCACTCCAACAATAGATAAGACGACAGCTCTGAAAAAAATAGGCTTTTCTCACATGCCAACAATTCTTTTTGGTTTTGTCGGTAATAATAAACCAGAAAAAGGTTTTGAATTGCTCATTAATGCTTTTAAGTTAGCTAACATCCCAGGAGCAAAGATTCTAACCCTTGGTATAAAAACAGAACTATGGATATCTACATATGAAAAACTTGGTATACAAAACCTTATACATGACCTAGGGTATGTAGAACACATTGCAGACTATTTACAACTTTGTGATGTGTTTGTTTTACCATCAAAAAAAGAATCGGCACCAAATACATTAATTGAAGCTATATGTATGGGACTACCTGTTGTAGCAACAAATGTTGGTGGCGTACCAGAACTTGCCAAAGATAGTGGCATACTTGTACCAAGTAACGATATACAAGCTCTTGCTCATGCTCTTATTTACATGTCAAAATATCCTGAAAAACGCAAACAGTGGGAACAAAAAAATTATTCATTATGTAAAAACTTTTCTATTATTTCCCGCTGTAATACTCTTGAAAGTATCTATCAATCTATTATAGATACAAAGTAAACATAGATTAATACACAAAAACACACTTGTTTTATTATTACCTTCAATTGTCTTTTTTATTATTAAAGATAATAACAAAAAACTATTCAATATGTTATGAACATAAATGATACCCATAAAATCTTCATTACAAAAACATAACCTATAATTATTACCTTATATCTCAAGAATATAACCAATTATATTCTTCTCTAAAAGAAAACATGATGGTTCCTTTAGTACAAAATATAAGAATGCTATATAATTCAAAATAACATCATAACAATGTTAACTATTTAGATAGTATTGAATGTAAAAAATAGTTATACTACAAAAAAAATCACCATTATTAGTTTTAATAACATACGTATTATACCATTTGTATCCAGTGATAGAAAAATAGTATTTTTTCTAAAAACTCGATAAACTGTATATTAAGAATTAAGTATAAAATTATTAAAACTTATTATGCATAATCTATTATCTACTATGAACAATAGCAACTTTGTCTACTGTAATTACCTGTATGATATACATTTATATATAGTTACTGTAAAAACTGTGAAGCTGTTACAACAACCACTGCTTTAATCCCCTTACATTCACCTGTAAAGCCAAGTCTTTCTTCTGTTGTTGCTTTTACATTGACATGACGGTGTTCCATATTCAATAAACTTGTAATATTTTTTCTAATGGCTGAACGATATGGACTCACTTTTGGAATCTGAGCAATAATAGTAATATCTATATGAATAAGTTTTACATGTGCTTTATGAACCTTATCTAAAACTATGTCTAGTAATACACTTGAGTTAATAGCTTCATAGCTTTTATCTGTATCAGGAAAATGTTGCCCTATATCACCTTCTCCAATACATCCCAGTAATGCATCCATTAATGCATGTATTACAACATCTCCATCTGAATGTGCTAAGACCTCTGGAGCCTCTATTATAGGTACACCACCAAGCTTCATAACTCTTGCTGCTTGTGTTCCACCATCTTTGTTTTCTGTAGAGTACCTATGTACATCGTAACCATAGCCAACTATAGGTATATTACTTTTTTCTTTACTTAACATCTTTAAGTCTTCAGCATAGGTTATTTTAATATTCCCTATTTCTCCTTCTACAATATGAACACTGTGTCCACACTTCTCAAGTAGTGAAGAATCATCTGTTACAACCCAATGCTCTTTTTCTGCTTTTATATGGCTTTCAAGCAATACTAGTTTTTGAAAACCTTGTGGTGTTTGTACAGATAACAAATGTTCTCTATCAGGTGTATACTCTACTTTCTCTTGATTTACATATTTAATAGTGTCCGTAACAGGGATACCAGGTATAACAGAACTTATTCCTGACTTTAACTTATGAATGACCCTATCTATAAGTGATAAAGAGACAAACGGACGAGCAGCATCATGCACAAGTACATGTGTACACTCTTTAGGAAGGTGTAAAAGACCATTTTTTACAGAGTGCTGACGTAATACTCCCCCACTAGCAACTCTATGTGGTATTTTAAAACCATATTTTTTTACTAAAGATGTAAAAGCTTCTTCTTCAGAGTTTTTTACATCCACTGGAAAAACAATAACAATACCACAAACTTTAGAGCAAGAAGAAAATTGTATAAAAGATTTCCAATATAATGGTTCACCACAATACGTAAAAAACTGTTTAGCTACACCACCTGAAGCCTGTAATAGACGGCTACCCTTTCCAGCTGCTAAAATTATAGCCCATAAATTCATATCATCATTGTTCATACTATGTTCTCTCTTAATAAATGAAATAACATACCTTTAATTATAAAGGTATTCATTATAACTTTTGCTAACTAGTTAATAACAAACAATAAACACAGTAAAAAACTCTATAAAAAATAAAGAGCCAGGTTGTAAGCCGGGTTCTGTTTCCTTAAATAAGGCGACTGTCATTCTTCTAGGAATATGGTTACCCATATTCTCAAGCAACCTACCCAGGAATTAAAAGGTCGGGCAAACCTAACATTCCTCTATTTGGTCTTGCTTCAAGTGGGGCTTGCATAGCTCATCATATCACTATAATGACTGGTGGGCTCTTACTCCACCGTTTCACCCTTACCACAAGTGGCGGTTTACTTTCTGTTGCGCTTTCCAAAGATCACTCTCTCTGGGTGTTACCCAGCACTCTGCCCTACGAAGCCCGGACTTTCCTCCCCATGAAACATGCACTGTATCATGCAGCGACAGTCCACCTGACTCAATGTTTTTATATACTTTTCAATTATTCGTTTATAAGCTCTTCTACTTTCTGAGAGTTATCTTCTGTATCATTTATCTTCTGTTGAAATCTATCTTTTTCACTAAAGTGCTCACTCCAATAAACAAGCCTTTGACAATTAGGACAATTAAATATTTTATCTCCTCCCTGTAACTCTATATATGTTTGTGGAGGAACAACTATATGACAACCACCACAAACACCATTTGTCACAGGAACAATAACAGGATGTGCTAAACGACGTCGTATAAACTCATATCTTTCTAAAACAGGCCAAGGTATTTCTTTTGTATTTAATATACGAGTTTTTTCTAACTCTGCTAGTCTATTCTGTGCATTTTGCATATAGTCATCAAGGCCTGCCTGCTTTTGAGCAAGTTCATCTTTTAAAGATGCCCATAATTTTTCTATCTCTATAAGAGTATTTTCTTGTAACTGCTTTTCATCAAGTAGTGCATTTTTTTCTTCTTCACGGTTTCTATTTAAGCGCTCCATATTATCCATCTCTCGAGCCATTGCTTGATATTCTCGAGAATTAGAGACTTGCATTAATTTACCTTTACTTTTCTTAATTCTACCTTCGTCACCTTCGATTTCTTGATGAATACGTTTTTCTTGCTCTTTAAGATGCTCAAGCTTTTCAAAAATAATATCTCTTTGGCTATTAGCGGATTCAAAACGAGAAGCAAGATTTTCTAATTCTTGTGGAGCTTGCTTCAACTCTTCTTCCACAATATAAATAGCATCATCTACTCTCTGAAGTGATACTAATTGATAAATTTGATTAAGGTACAAACTCACAAATTACTCCTGCAACTCTTTTTGCCATATCTTAGGCTTCTTAATGAGTTGTATAAAATGGGTGAAAAGGATCATGTGCAGAAATAAAAATTACAGTTACACCTGAAAGAATATTCTGCAAATATTTAGCCATACGATGCATCATTTCCTCTTCAAGACAAAAATGTCCTACGTCTATTATTGGCAAAGATAGCTCTAAAGCCTGATGATAACGCACATCACCAGTAATAAAGACATCTGCATTTTGATTTGCAGCATGTACTGCATATGCTGCACCAGCACCAGGACAAAAAGCTACCTGATGTATCTGTTGAGGAAGTATACCTACAAGACGTGTTACAGATGTTTTAACCCAAGGTTTAAGTAATTTTTGTAACTCATCTATAGTCATTGCAGAAGATAATTGACCAATACGCCCAAAGCCATATGTGCCAAACGTACCCTCAGCATTGACAGGTTCAAGCACCCTATACTCACATAAATTTAGCGCTTCAGCAAGCCATGATGCTGGACCATCAAGATTAGCATCTAAAGAGGTATGTGCTGCATAAAGTGAAACATTAGCACTAAGCAACAGTGTTAATGATCTATGATAGTAATCAAGTTCAGCTGGTAAGCGTGGCTTTAATACTAAAGGGTGGTGAGAAAGAATCATCTCTGCCCCATAATCTAGAGCCTTTTGTAAAGAGCATGGTGTGGGATCTAAACATACAGCTAAACAAGAAATCTCTTCTTTTGTAGAAGCAACCTGTACACCTGACATATCCCATTCTGCAGCAACGGCTAGTGGTGCAATTCTCTCTATCACTTGAATAATATCATTAAACTTCATACTATAAAAATACTAACTCATAACCTACTTTAAAACAACATAGTTAAATATTTTATTTATGTTTTAAATTTATGAACGTCAAGATAAAACCCTTTTCTTTTATCACTTCCTACCTAGTGCATATATTTATTATTACGTAAAAATTGAATAGCATTCTCAAAAAGACAAGTACCTAAGAGATGATGCTCACCACGTGTCCATCCAGGATGATTAGTTATATGATGAAAAGCCTCTGGGTGGGGCATTAAGCCAAGTATTCTTCCAGAAAAATTTGTCAAACCAGCTATAGCTAAAGGAGAACCATTAGGATTATATGGATATGTTTGTGTAGGTTCTTCTGTTATAGGATCAGCATATTGAAAAACAACAAGCTCTTCATCTACCAAATGCTGTAGTAGCTGTGTATTTTTAATAACAAGCTTACCTTCACCATGCCTAACAGGCATAGTAAGCAAGGTTTTTTCAGATAAACCCTGTGTAAAAACACAAGGGCTTTTTGTGTTTACTTTTAAATGAACCCATCTATCTTCATAGCGTGCGGAATCATTATGTGTTAAAGAAACCTGTTGCTCAAAATATTTTCCATCAACTGCAGGTAATAAGCCTAACTTTACAAGCAACTGAAAACCATTACAAATACCTAGTACTAATCCACCATTACTAACAAAAGACTCTATCTTCTTTAAAAGTAACTGGCCATTTCCATCATGGAGATATTTCCACCGCTGTGCAGCAGCATGTGCAGCACCCAAATCATCACCATCTAAAAAACCTCCAGGAAAGACAAGAAACTGGTAATCAGAAATAAGAGTTTTTGTTGTTACAATATCTGAAAAATGAACAATATTTACCTGATCAGCACCAGCAAGTTTTGCCGTATATGCCGTCTCATTATGAGAATTGGTTCCATACCCAGTAATAACTAATACACGAATTTGACCCATAATATTATCCAAAAAGCTATCTATAAATAAACTATTAATTTTAGTCTGACAAAAAAATTCAGTCAATGTCTATTACATAATGTTAAGACTAAATATAGACTATATGTCCATCATAATCCATAAAAAAGAAAAAGAATACATAAATTTTTTATTTTCTCTTACTATCATATTTACTCTTTTTAGGTTATGCAGTTATAGCAATATTTCTTACTATCATTAAGATTTATATAAAAAGTATTTTTAAGTTAGGAATTTTTAAATCATGAAAACGAAGTTTATCTTCATTACTGGTGGAGTGTTATCATCTCTAGGTAAAGGCCTCTCAGCAGCCTCTATAGGTGCACTTTTAAGAGCTCGTGGTTTTACTGTTACTATCCAAAAACTTGATCCTTATATTAATATAGATCCAGGAACAATGAATCCATATCAACATGGTGAAGTTTATGTCACTGATGATGGTGCGGAAACTGATCTTGATCTTGGACATTACGAACGTTTTCTTAATACAGCTCTTTCACAAAAAAACAATGCTACATCTGGTGCTATTTTTTACAAAGTAATTACTAAAGAGCGCCGTGGCGACTATCTTGGTGCTACTGTACAGTTCATTCCACATATTACAGACGAAATTAAATCAGCAATACTAAACCTAGCAGAAACAAGCTCTACATCTGAAGCACCAGATATTGCTATTATAGAAATAGGTGGAACTGTTGGAGATATTGAAGGCCTCCCTTTCTTTGAAGCCATTAGACAACTTAAAATAGATCTAGGTAGCAAAAATTGTCTCTATATTCACCTTACACTTGTACCATACCTTATTACAGCAGGTGAACATAAAACAAAACCTACCCAACATAGTGTAAAGGAACTTCGATCTATAGGTATACAACCTAATATTATTCTTTGCCGTTGTGAGAAAGCTATTCATGAAGATATGAAAGCCAAAATTGCTCTTTTCTGTAGTGTTGATAAGGATGCTGTTTTTTCTGTTGCAGATGTTAAAAATATTTATGAACTACCTCTTAAACTTTATGCTGAAGGCCTTGATCAAAAAATTACAACCTTACTGCATCTCCCTCAATACCAAGTAAATCTTGCACCATGGGAAAAACTTATCCATGTAATTCAACAGCCTAAGGACACAGTAACTGTTGCCATAATTGGTAAATACGTTGAATTAAAAGAAGCCTATAAAAGTTTACATGAAGCCTTAAGACATGGTGGTATTGCTAATAATATTAATGTAGAACTTTGCTATGTAAACTCTGAAGAAATTACAGCAAAAAACATACAGACTATTTTCAAGCACATTCATGGTATACTTGTTCCAGGAGGATTTGGTTACCGTGGCATTGAGGGCAAAATAAATGCTATACGTTATTCTAGAGAAGAACATATCCCCTTTTTTGGAATTTGTCTTGGAATGCAATGTGCAGTCATTGAATTTGCACGTCATGTTGCAAACATCAAACATGCCACCTCAGAAGAGTTCAACCCAATAGCACAAGATAAAGTTATCTATTTTATGAAAGAATGGTATGATGTTCGGAAAAAAACAATAGAACTTCGAGAAACATTAAATAATAAAGGCGGTACTATGCGTCTTGGAGCATACCCATGTAAACTTACTGAAGAAACTAAAGCTTTTGATGCATATCAAAAGGTTGTCATTGAAGAACGTCACCGCCATCGCTATGAATTTAATAATGCTTACCGAGAACAACTTGCAAAAAACGGCTTAATTTTTAGTGGTGTTTCACCTGACGATACTCTTGTTGAAATTATTGAAGTTAATAATCATCCATGGTTTCTTGGCTGTCAATTCCATCCAGAATTTAAATCATACCCAATGAATCCACATCCTTTATTCAAAGGGTTTATCCATGCTGCTTATGTATATAAAGAAAATAACCCATAACAAGAACATTTATTATGGATATAGAAAAACTATATAACCAACTTACCACAAAACATTTTGTTTTTGCTGGACCATGTGTTTTAGAAACAGAAGAAATTACTCTTAAAACTGCTTATGGTGTTGCTGAAGCAGCAGAAAGATCAGGTCTTGTTGCTGTATTTAAAAGTTCATGGGACAAAGCAAATAGAACATCAAATACTTCCTACAGAGGCCCAAAATTTGATCAAGCGCTAGAATGGCTTATAAAAGTCAAAAAAGAAACTAGTCTTCCTATAGTTACAGACATACATCTTCCAGAACAAGCCCTAATTGTTGCTGAAATAGCTGAAGTTATCCAGATACCTGCCTTTCTTTGTCGACAAACTGACTTACTACAACATGCAGCAAAAACTGGACATATTATTAATATAAAAAAAGGACAATTTCTTGCCCCATGGGATATGAAAGCTGCCTGTGAAAAAATTTTTTCAATAGGTAATAATAAGTTACTTCTTACAGAGCGAGGAACAACTTTTGGCTATAATAATCTTGTTGTTGATTTTCGCTCTATACCTATTATGCAAGAATTTAATATACCTATTATTTTTGATGCAACACACTCAGTACAACTACCTGGAGGAAAGGGTGATGCCTCAGGTGGTGAACGAAAATACATAGAGAAACTTTCTTATGCAGCTGCAGCTATAGGAGCTAATGGGATCTTCCTTGAATGTCACCCTGAACCCAACAACGCTTTATGTGATGGGCCCAATAGCTTATATTTAAAAGATCTTTTACCTCTTTTACAAAAACTATCTACTATTTGGGAGTTAGCATTATGAGTATAAATACATCTATTCCTATAGATCTTCATAAATATCCACAAAATTTTCATACATTAAATGATGAAGTAAAAACACGTGCTTGTCATATAAAACTCCTTGTCCTTGATGTAGATGGTGTTATGACAGATGGAGGCCTCTACTATGATCATAGTGGCCTTTGTATGAAACGCTTCCATGTACTTGATGGTCTTGGAATACAAATGGCACAAGAAGTAGAAATTATGATAGCCGTTATCTCTGGATCAGATATCTCTACTGTTAAAAAACGACTTGAATATATAGGTATCAAAGAATATCATGGTAATATCGTTAATAAGTATCAACAATTAAAAAGCATCCTTGAACAAAAAAAACTTCACTGGAATGATGTTGCTTATGTAGGTGATGACCTAGTAGACTTAGCAGTAATGACTAGTGTTGGTTTACCAATAGCTGTATCTAATGCGGTTCCAGAAATAAAAAGTATAGCAAAATATATAACACAAAGACATGGTGGATGTGGTGCCGTAAGAGAAACTATTGATCTACTTCTTTTTTGCCAAGGTAAAAAAGAAGAACTTCTTCATAGGTGGATACATCTTAAATGAAAAAGTTTATCTCCACACTTCTTATTGTTAGTATTTTTATTATTTTAAGTATATGGTGGTTCTACAATCAAACATCTTCTTCCCCACAATCAATAAATGCAGATTTTTCTTTAGTATCCCAAAAACAAGAGTTCCATAACCTTGAGGAAACGCTTAATCTAGCACTTAAAGGTGTTAACCTTGTTCAAGGAGAAAATGGCATTGAACTTTGGCGCCTTAAAGCTTCATGGGCTAAACTTTCACGAGATGGAGATACTATTGATGTTGATAACCCCATTGTAAATTATATACTTGGAGATACCTCAAAAGGGGACACATCAAACAATGAAACAATCCAAGTTTCTGCAAATAAAGGAATCATAACTGATAAACAACGAGCTATTACACTTTGGGGCAATGTTGTTATCACCCAAGATGAAAAAAATATTACTGGACCTAAAATGACATACAACACAACTAAAAGAGTGATTGTCTTCCCTGATGGAGTAAATTTTTATAGTCCTATAGCTATAGGTTCCGCCAAAAAAATTACTTGGAATCTTGATTCAAATGTCATTAAAGCAACAGGTGATATAAAAACTATATTGAACTCTAAAAAAAATATAAAAAGTAAATAAAAAAAGTTGTAATTATTAATTTATTAAGATTATAGTTTTTGCTATAAAGATACTACCTTGAGGATAACATGTATACCTTTTATTTTTATATTACACATTTTCTTAGTCTTTTTATAGCTTTAATATTTTTTGTTCCAACTATTGTTTATGCAAATAGTCCATTTGAAAAAGTAGAAACAAATATCACATCTGATGAACTTACATATTATGCAGAAGACCAAAAAATTATTTTTAATAAAGATGTCAAAGTCCAAAGGCCTGACTTTGAACTTACTGCTGAACAACTCATTATTTACTTAAAAAAACAACCAGAACAACCAGAAAATGCCCACTCCAAAAGTGCTTTACCTACTGAAATGACTAATAGTGAGATACAAAAAATAGTTGCAAAAAATAATGTTCGTATTCAACAAGATAAACATTTTGGTACATGTAATGTAGCAACATATACTGAAGAAACTGGTGTTATTGTTTTAGAAGGATCACCAATATTAACTAACGGAAAAAATAGTGTTTCTGGAGAAAAGATTCTATACTTTACACATGAACAAAAAAGTGAAGTTATTGGCGGCAATAGTAAACGTGTTAATGCAAAGTTTTCTACAGATAAAAAGCTAAAAGGAAAATAAATGACAACACTATCAGGTGTTGATCTAAAAAAGTTATATGGAACACGTGAAGTTGTTTGTGGTGTTTCACCTATTATCCATCAGGGAGAAATCGTTGGACTTCTTGGACCTAATGGTGCTGGTAAGACAACATCTTTCTATATGCTGACTGGTATCGTCAAACCTTCTAGTGGATCTGTATTCCTTGAAAATAAAAATATTGTAACTTGGCCCCTTTATGAACGTGCTCGATTTGGTATATCATATTTACCTCAAGAAAGCTCTATCTTTCGGCATCTTACTGTTTACCAAAATTTACAAGTTGTTTTAGAGTACACAACATACTCAAAACAAAAACAAAAAGAAAAAGCACACACATTACTTGAAGAGTTTGGCCTTATTGCACTTAAAGACTCTCAAGCTATGCATCTTTCTGGTGGAGAACGCAGAAGGCTTGAAATAGCTAGATCTCTTATTCGTGAACCAAAATTTATTTTACTTGATGAACCATTTGCAGGTATAGATCCACTTGCTATATCTGGTATCCAAAATATCATTCAAGCATTGTGCACTAAAAATATTGGTGTGCTCATATCTGATCATAATGTCCGTGAAACATTAAATATCTGTAATAGAGCATACCTTATGGTAAAAGGACAAGTTATTCTTACAGGTACTCCTGAAGAAATAATCAATAATGAAAATGCTCGAAATGCATACTTAGGAGATACATTTTGCCTATAAAAACGTTTTTATTTTATGTGATCTAGCAAGCAGTATTTTAGATCTTTCATATTGAAACATCATGTACACTACGTTATGCTTATACACAATATTATATAGACTGCTATAACAAGGACATGTATGGCACTGGAACTTCGGCAACAACTCAAACTCAGTCAACAGCTAGTAATGACTCCTCAGTTGCAACAAGCAATCCGCTTACTGCAACTCTCTCGGGTGGAGCTTGCTGAAACTATACAAAAAGAACTATTAGAAAACCCTTTTCTAGAAGAAGTCCAAGAGGAACTACCACCAGAACGCCAAGAAACACGACCAGAAAATATATCAGAAGCATATGATCAAGATGTAGCTAAGTCAGCAGATTGGGAAGATTATCTTGGAGAATTTTCAAGCACACCAAAACAACTTCAAACACGTGACTATGAAATTTCTGAAGAAATATCATCACTTGAATCACGCTATGCTTCACTTCCAACTCTTACAAGCCACCTTATGTGGCAATTACGTCTTTCAACCCTTACTGATGAACAAAAAAATATTGGAGAGACTATTATAGGCAACCTTTCTTCATCTGGGTATCTACAAGCATCCCTTGAAGAAATAGCTGAAATGGAGAACACTTCTGTAGAAAAATTAAAACCTGTTCTTCAAACAATTCAACACTTTGACCCTGTAGGTGTTGCAGCAAGAACGCCTCAAGAATGTCTACTCATACAAGTTGATGTCCTTGGTTATAACCGTGATCCTATCTTAGTAGAGCTTATACAAAACCATCTTGATGATCTTGAAGCACACCGCTATAAGCCATTACTCCGCAAGCTCCGCCTTACTATGGAGGAACTTAAAGAATATATTGATATTATCCAAACTCTTGATCCTCTTCCAGGAGCAAGTTATGGTGAAGAAGAACCAACATATATCAGTCCTGATGTTTTTGTTTACCAAGTTGATGAAGAATTTATCATTGTTCTTAATGACGATGGCCTACCTAACCTCCATCTCAATACAACTTATGAACATGCTGTTAGTGATGTAAAAAATAAAGATAAAGAATACTTTTCAGATAAACTCCGCTCAGCCTCATGGCTTATTAAAAGTTTGCACCAAAGACAAAGAACTCTTTATAAAGTTGTGGAAAGTATAATCAAACACCAGACTGAATTCTTTAAAGAAGGTATCACAAAACTTCGGCCTCTTATATTGAAAGATATTGCTGAAGATATTAATATGCATGAATCAACAGTAAGCCGTATTACAACAAACAAATATGTTGCAACATCTTTTGGTGTTTTTGAACTAAAATTTTTCTTTAATAGTGCTCTTGAAGTCGATGATGGTAGCCAAGTCGGCTCTGAAAGTGTTAAAGCACTTATAAAAAAATGTATCCATGAAGAAGATCCCAAAAACCCTCTATCCGATGAGCGCATTGGTGAGATTCTTAAAGATCATTTAAAAGTCCATATTGCCAGACGTACAATTGCTAAATACCGTATGGCAATGAATATCCCATCTTCATCACGTAGAAAAGCACATTTCTAATCATAATTAATTATAGGAATACAGTATGAATGTTTCTTTTACATTTAAAGGTTTTGAACCTTCTGAGCATATACGTAAATATGCTAGAAAACGTCTTGAAAAACTTACACGTTTTGTTGGTAAAAAAACGTCCCTTGAAGTACAACTTATTCTGGTCGTTGACAAATTTCGCCAAAAAGCAGAAGTAAATATTACAGGTGAAGGATTACAAGTCTCTGCAACAGAAACAACGGAAGATATGTATGCATCTATAGACCTTGTTTTTGATAAGGTTGAATCACAAATTAAAAAGTCAACAACTCGATTACGAGAATACAGAAGAGGTGGTAAAAACCAGAACATTGATATCTTTCCTTTTGATTTAACGGAAAAAAATACTATTCAATTTACTAATCAAGAGCATTTTTCTCCAAAACCTATGGATATTGATGAGGCTGCGATGCAACTTAATATAACAGACGTCGATTTTTTTGTTTTTTTAAACTCAGAAACAGATCGTATTAATGTGATTTATCGTCGAAAAGATAATAGCCTTGGACTCATAGATCCTGTCATCTAACCATAACCAACTAACATTCATTTTTTGCTTATTATGTCAATATTATCCAAATCTCCATTGTCAGTAATTATCATCACAGGTAGATCTGGTGCTGGCAAAAGTACTGCTCTTCATGTTTTTGAAGATTTAAAATTTATTACAGCAGATGGTGTACCTCCATGCCTAATAGTGGATATGATACAAACTATTCAAAATTCATCATTAGGGCATATCCAAGGTATAGCTTTAGGTATAGACCAGTTTAGAACAGACATTAGCTTAGAACTTGAACATGCTTTTCAAAAAATAACTTGTCGAGATATTCACCTTACCCTACTTTATCTTGAAGCTGACACTACTACGCTCATTCGTCGTTATGCTACAACAAGAAGACCACATCCTTTAGAACAAGAGAATATTGGTCTTGAGCAAGCACTAGAAGAAGAAGCTAACTATCTTATATTTTTAAAAAAAATTTCTGATCTTATTATTGATACAACAAACTATTCTATCCATGACTTACGTAGAGATCTCCAAAAACGTTGGAATCCATCTACAAAAAAACATCGATCACTTCGAATAAACCTAATTTCTTTTGGTTTTAAATATGGAGTACCTAAAGAGGCTGATCTACTCTTTGATTTACGTTTCTTACCAAACCCATACTTTATAGAAGAGCTTCGCTCATTACCAGGAACAAATAAGCAAGTTGCATCATATGTCTTAAAAAATTCTATAGGTACTGCATTTACAAAACATCTTACATCATTCCTTATGTTTCTTCTGCCTCTTTATGATGAAGAAGGAAGATATAGAATTACTATTGCACTTGGTTGCACTGGTGGAAAACATCGCTCTGTTGCTATTGCAGAATATATATTGCATATACTTATTAAAAAAAACTACCCGGTTTCTATAGAGCACAGACATATGGAACTTGGCTAATACATTAAAACTATTTAATAAAACACTTGCCAACTTATGTATTTCGCATATATACATCTCCTAATGCCGAGGTGGTGAAACTGGTAGACACGCTATCTTGAGGGGGTAGTAGGTATTCCTGTGCGGGTTCGAGTCCCGCCCTCGGCACCAAAAAACTAATCTTTTAATTGCTAACCCTCATGTACTAAAAAATAAGTAAATATATCTAAGGCAATACTATAAAACTTCTACACATTAAATTAACATAAACTATAAAACTATAGGAGTAATACATGAAAAATATAGCCATAGCTTTTATTGCAGTATTTACTATAAGTACAACATGCTTTGCAATGGATCAGTTTATGTTATCAAGCCCACAAATTAAGAGTGGAACTATCTCTATGGGTCAAGTATATAACAGCTTTGGTTGTACAGGAAAAAATATTTCCCCTGAGCTTGGAAAAATCCACCTAAGGGTACTAAAAGTTTTGCTGTAACAGTTTTTGATGTAGATGCACCAACAGGTAGTGGTTGGTGGCACTGGATAGTTTATAATATTCCGGGCTCTACTTCATCTTTACCTCTTGGTGCTAGCAGTGACCCCCAAAAGCTACCCAAAGGAGTACTGCAAGCTCTAAATGACTTTGGTTTCCATGGTTTTGGAGGTCCATGCCCTCCTCCTGGAACAACTCATAAATACATCTTTACGGTATATGCTCTTAAGGTATCTAAGCTTGATGTATCTCCAAAAGCAATGCCTGCAGAAGTAGGTTTTTATATACATATGAATATGATTGACAAAGCTAGCTTTACTGCAACATATGGTCGATCAAACTAAAATTTTCAATAAAACTTCATCTTATAAAATTCTAAAAAGACACCTTTACACTAGGTGTCTTTTTTTAAATATAAAACAATATATCTACCATACTCATAGCAATCTGAT
Source organism: uncultured Lawsonia sp. (assembly GCA_964369665.1). Classification (GTDB taxonomy): domain Bacteria; phylum Desulfobacterota; class Desulfovibrionia; order Desulfovibrionales; family Desulfovibrionaceae; genus Bilophila. The sequence continues at coordinate 438,618 of CAYJFS010000001.1, forward strand.
AGTATCAGCCTTTATTCTATACTTCTATCTTTTTCAAAAATATTTCATTAGGGTTAAATTCATTAAAAGCTACTTACTTATTATGAATAACAAAAATACTGTTTTTATATATCTTATTAAAAATATTTTTTTTAAGCTTTAAATTACCTTATGCTAAAATAAAAAAACAAACATTCCTTTTATATACAGAACTCATAAAAATAACTCACCCAAAAAACTACATAAAAATCGTTACACTAACTAATGAATCTAATTATCTTAAAAGAGTATAAAATTTGCTAAAATTTCAATGTATTAAAAAATATTTCATTAATACCTACTTATCGAATTTGTATTCCTGAATATGTTTGGTTAGCTATAATAAAATATAAAAATATAACTATCTAACTTACTTTCATTAGTAAAAACTTTATATCATCTAATTTAGGTATAAATAAATATAAAAATATAAACTATTTATGAGGATTATTCATAACACTTTGATGTACTCCTTTTTCCTTTAGAAAGAAGAGCAGATGTATCTTGAATATTTTAAGTTAAATTAGAGTTAAATCTAACAAAGTCTTAATAAAAAATTTGAGATCCAGCCTCACAAAAATCAAACATTTCAAAAAAATTCTGTAAGTTTCAGCAACAACACCATGCTCTATGGTTTAAGAATACAGTTTAAAAACACTCTCTTAACCCACATACTCAAAAAACAAAGCTAAACATATTATTATAATTTTGATTACTAATGAAAAAAACTTGTTATCCTTCAAAAATTAAAATTAAAAGGTTATTTAGCATTACTACATTCGCACTTAAAATGATTTAATAATGTTTTAATTAAATAATACAATCCATTTTATATGTTCATTATAAATAGACGATAAAGCAATATACCATAGTCTATAGAATAAAAAATTTTATTAAAATCAAAACAATTTTTATTATTTCCAATAAAAATTATCTACAGTTATCTAAAAAATTTAAGGCTATCCATTTGGATAGCCTTAAATAATAAACAGATGTGCTTTTTTAAATCATCTAGAAAGAATATCTCATATTTAAACCAGCACGATATGCGTTTTTATCATGATTCTTGCTTACGGTAGACCATACTTTCTTATCAAGCTCAAGCCTAATAAATGATAACTCAAGAACCATGGTTAAATCTTTATAGATTTTATATTCACTATCAAAATCTATTTCCCATGCATAATCTTTTGTTGTTAAATAGAGCATAGTATCGCCACCCTTAGTATCTCTAATTGAAGTAGCAAAATCTAGATCTATATTTTTAGGCATCTTTTTACTATTTGTTCCATTTATCCATGCACCACGAATTGTGTGTGAAAGATTCTCTAAGAAGCAAATATCTTTCAATTGAAGTACTACAGCCCATGTTCCAACAAGAGTATTTCCAAGTACACCATCTTTACCTATTCCATATGTACCAGAATAACCAAAGCTTGTTGCTGACCAGTTACCTATAAGTGTTGGTAGGCGTTTTGAGCCATTAAATGCATTTGAATTATCACCTGATGCATACCAGAATATAACACCTGGAGTTATATATTCAAGTTTATATTCAGTAAGTAAACCTGCATACCATCCGGAACGTTTAACTTTAAATGTTTTAGTAACATTATTAAATGTTGCATCTCCAATATTACCCATTTTAAAACTTCCATAATTAGCATCAACAGCAATATGTAATGGACTAGCTCCTCCATATTCAGCTGTTAAACCTGCCCACCATGCATTACCTCTCTTACTTGGAAGCACACCAAAAGGATTTTGAGGTCCCCAGTTATATCCTAATGGACCAAGAGCTGGAAGCATTCCTGCACGTAAATCTTGAATATCTCCTTGTGTTGGCCCAAAAATACTTTTTTTACCAACTAAACCATACATACCCCAAGGAGTAATTTTAAAATTATCTAAAGAAACAGGTATAACTAAACCCAAAAGATCAATTGTAGATTTGTTAAAATCTTTAAGTACATTTTTATTATTTGTATAGTAATTATTGTGCTCTGGGCGTGACCAAAATAAAGATGCAGCTACATTTTCAGTTATAGCAGCTGAAACAGTAACACCAGCAGCATCACCATCTAAAATTGTTGAACCAGAAACATACCCAGGGAGAATAAATGGTTGTAAACCCATACGTACTTGGACCATTGTACATGGAATAACCCAATCTACATAAGAATAACGAAGCTTAACAATTTTCCCATCTGTTCCTAAAGATGCTCCATCATCACCCTTACCCCAAAGAGTCTTACCTAACTCAAAGTATACGACACCTTTAAGATTTTCTGATGCAATGATATCAATTTGTGTACGCAAACGCTGTCTAGGATAAAAATGTGACTGTCCATCACCATGTTTATTAAAACTTGATTTTTGCCATTCAAAATTAAAATCCCACATTCCTTTTGCTTTGAAATCTATAGCTTGTGCAGCTGAAGATCCAAAAGAAAGCAATGCTCCAAATACACAGCATGCTCTAAGCAATTTTTTCATAACGAGATCTTCCTTTCTCTTTATAAATTATTGAAACTTACCTATCTATAATTTTATAGATATAGATAAAAATATAAACATAGATTACATAAACCTTATTGTAATCTAAATATATGCATATCAACTAGATATAACTACGTCAAGATCTTTATATTTTTTGTTATAAAATATTTCAAAACTCAAAAAATACTTTTAAGTAAAAAATTTTAGAGATCTATCTATTCTTTGTAATGTTTCTTCTTTCCCTAGAGCTGCAAAAAATGCTGCTAAATCAGGTCCACTAAGAGATCCTACAGTCATTACACGAAGGATAGGCCCAATATCTTTAAGGCTCAAACTATGTTCTTTTGCATAATCATGGATAGTTCGTACTATGATATCTTGATTAAAATCATCTATACAAGCAAAACTTTCATATAGTGCTATTATATGTGCTTTTTTTTCTAATTTAAATACTTTTTTTATATCAGATTCATCATATACAAGATTTTCATAGCCTATAAAAATAGGTATAAGGGCTTCTGCTAACTCTACTAAAGTAGCTACACGATCTCTATACAGTGGAATAACTCTTTCTAGTTGCCCTTTTGAAATATCTAAAAAACCTTTATTCTCTAAAAAAGGTACAATGCTTTCAGCAAGCTCACTAACACTCATTTTCTTTATATAATAACTATTAAACCATCTTAGCTTCTCTAAATCAAAAGCCGAAGATGCACTATTTAACTTTGTACCATCAAATAATCGAATCAGCTCTTGGATAGAAAATATTTCTTCATCTCCATGCGACCATCCAAGACGAACTAAATAATTTACAATTGCTTGTGGTAAAATACCTTCCTCTTGATATTCAATAACTGCACGAGCACCATGCCTTTTAGATAGCTTCTGCCTATCCTGACCAAGAATCATAGGAATATGACCAAATGTAGGTATGTTCCATCCTAATGCATTATACAGTATAATTTGTTTAGGTGTATTTGATACATGATCATCACCACGGATAACATGAGTAACAGACATATCATGGTCGTCCACAACAACAGCAAGTTGGTAGGTTGGTGCTCCACCAGAACGCTGGATAACCATATCATCCAGTTCAGAAGCTTGTATTACAATCTTTCCTTTAACAAAATCATCAAAGACAATTTCACCAACATTTGGTGCTTTTAACCTTACTACTCCACCAGGACTTGCACTAAGATTTTTATCTCGACAATGCCCATTGTATTTTGGTTTATCACCCCTCTTTCGAGCAACTTCCCTCATGGCTTCGACTTCTTCTTGTGAACAATGGCACCAATATGCTTGATTTGTATCTAATAGTTTTTGAACAATTTCTTTATACCGATCAAACCTTTGTGTTTGATATATAATTGCACCATCCCAATATAATCCAAGCCACTTCATTGCATTTATTATCGTCTCTTCATATGCCTTCTTAGATCGCTCAATATCTGTATCTTCTATTCTTAGATAAAAAGTTCCATTAAAATGCCTTGCTAAAAGCCAACTAAATAATGCTGTTCGGGCACCACCAATATGAAGATGACCTGTAGGGCTAGGAGCAAAACGTGTAACAATTTTATTCATAAACTAAACCTATACTATGTATAATCCTTCTATACATATTTTTAACTTACTAACGTTTATATATTACTTATAGTAACAGTGTATAAAACCATACAACTATGATACAATTTCAAGCCAAACTGCGCCAGAGTGTAGATCTCTCCTTGTAACATCAGAACATTTACAAGTAACAGAAGCCCCAAATAAAATATTATGTGTATCATTGTAAGCAATACCTAAACCATATTTAGTACAAACATAGCATGCATATCCCTTATTTGGTATAAAAAAAGTATCAGATATCACTCTTCCTTTAAATATCTTTGAAGCTTTATCTATAAAATTGTCACCCTTATGTTGAAATAACTGAAAAGAAATACTCAGTGTATTTTTATTTAACTTTGCTAAACGTGTTAGTTTTGTCAGCCATTCTGGGCTATTTGCTTTAAAAGAAACATGACACCATCCTCTTTTTGTATTCTTAAATAATGGACAAATCTCTGCATGAGTACAAGGAGCAAGAGATACTAATCTCTGTAATAAAGCAAAATGTCGTAATTTTGATGTAAGCATTCCACCCAAACGTGTTCCTGGCTCTACAAAAAAGGCAAAACCTTCAGGGTGCAAAGATTTATGCACTAAAGATATAAGCTCTTTTATTTGTAACATAACATTCCCTTTCTGTTGGTAACTAGCTTCATTAAGCATATTACCAGCCATTATAACCATAGAAGAACCTGATGAACGTAATGCCTTTAAAGACGTATTATGCAATAAACGAAATTTCCACTTCAATGGCTCACCTAATTGTCCTGCTAAACTCTTAAAAAATTCCAGACCAAGCTTCATAATATATGGGTTAGTATCTACACATAAAAATTGTATTTCTTTCATTCTCCACTGTGCCTGAGAAAGCCATAGTGCTAAAGGCAATGTAAGTGGGCCACTACCTAAATCTATAGCTTGTGCAGAAGAAGGTATAGTGCTTAACTTCAAACCTGAAAACAACTGAGTAAGGCGTATAATATTCCATGGTAAAAAATACCACATATATGCAGACACAAAACGTGGAGCTTGCCAATATGATTGAGACAAAAACTTTCTCTTATATGTTAATATTTCTGATAAATCAGATATTGCTTGTGGGAGTTTTGCTTTATGTATAGGTGAAAGATGTAACACATCTCCTAGAACATCTGGAAATTTTTCAAGAACATTTTGTATAAAAGAGTCTAAAGGTAAGATTAAAGGCTGATGCAACAAGCCATTCTCTCGTTATTCTATGATTGTTTATAGACATAAGCTTCAATAAAAACTTATTATAAGGCTATGAAGCCTGAAAACCTTATACTTACTTACATAATCCATGTGCTTCTAAAGCAGCAACTGCTGGTAAAGTCTTACCTTCAAGCATCTCTAAAAATGCGCCTCCAGCTGTTGATATATAATCAACTTTACCTGTATAACCATATTTCTCTAACACAGCAACACTTTCTCCACCACCAACTATAGTATAGCCTTCTGCATCTGCAACAGCAGCAGCAACATGACTGCTTCCTAAACTAAAAGGTTCAACTTCAAACACACCTAAAGGACCATTCCATAAAATGGTTCTTGCATTTTTTACCAACTGAGCTATCTGAAGTACTGTTTCAGGCCCTATGTCAAATATTTTTTCACCAACGCTCACTTCAGTAATTTTTTTTATACTATTTATCTCTGGATGTTCAACATCTTGTATAACAACATCAACAGGTAATAATATAGAAACACCTCTATCTTTTGCTTCTTTCATAATGTTATTGGCAGTAGCAACAAGCTCAGGTTCATATAAAGAATGCCCAATTTCAAAACCAGCTGCTTTAAGAAAAGTATTAGCAATGCCTCCACCAACCACAATCTGCTGAACTTTTTGCAATAAGTTCTCTAATATAGAAAGTTTTGTTGAAACTTTAGAACCACCAATAATAGCAAGTAAAGGCTCTGTTGGTTCATGAAGAATACGTGTAAGAGCTTTAAGTTCCATTTCCATAAGTGGACCTGCACAAGCTTGTTTGGCAAATCGAATAGCACCATCTGTTGAAGCATGTGAACGATGTGCTGTAGCAAAAGCATCCATTACATAGATATCACCAAGAGATGCTAAACTATAAGCTAAATCTTCTGAATTTTCTTTTTCACCAATAAGAAAACGTACGTTCTCACAAAGTATACATTCATTTGGAGCAACCCGAACGCCTTTTAAATACTCTGTAACAAGTGGTACATGTATTCCAAGAATAGAAGAAAGTTTTTCAGCTACAGGTGCTAATGAGTATTCTTTGGTTGGTTTTCCTTCCTCTGGACGTCCCAAATGCGAAAGTAATACAATGCCTGCACCTTTTTCTAAAGCAAGCTTAATAGATGGTACTGCTGCTTTTATCCTTTTATCACTTAAAATAACACCATTCTTTATTGGAACATTTAAATCTTCTCTTAGTACTAACTGTTTATTCTGTATATCAAGATCTGACATAACACATATATTCATTTACATGCTCCCTAATACAAAATAATGATAGTATAAATTCTTGTATATGCATATCAGAATAGCTTAATCCCAAGAAGAATTCTACTTTTATGTTAAAATATAAGAATAATCACTTGCTATTATATATAAAAAAAAACATACAACTACACCTTATCTGTTGAAGTTTTTTAACAATTTTATTACTTTTCTTTTATAGAATATCTATAAAATTATACAATAAAAACATACACAAATAAATATCTTTTATAAAGTAATGTATGAGCTACCTTGATCAACTAATAAAACTGTATGACAAAATCGTGTGTTTTTGGGAAGAACCAAGAACACATCGTATAACTTCTATTATTCTTATTATTATTTTTATATGTGCACTAACTGGTATTGAACTTAATAGAGAAGGCTTACTACACCCAGAACTAGAAGAGTTCATGCCAAAAAATCATTTCCGTGCCATCAGCATTGCTTTTACATTTATTTTATGCATAGAATTAATAGGTCTTATTTTAAGTATCTCACAATCACTTTCCGTTTCTGTTGGGAAACAACTTGAAATTATGGCTCTTATTCTTCTACGTAATGCTTTCAAAGAACTTTCATTTTTACCTGAGCCTGTGAACCTCACAGACAACCCTGAACCACTAATATATATTGGTCTTTTAGGCCTTACATCTTTAGGTATTTTTATATGTATTGGCTTTTATCATCGAATGCCAAAACGTAAAAAATATATTCATGACCATGAAGAACTTATGAAATATATTGTTGCAAAAAAAATAATAGCACTACTCCTTCTTATTGTTTTTATTATCATTTCAATAAAAGACTTATATGTTCACCTTACTACTGGTATAAATGTTGCCTTCTTTGAAACAGTCTATACTATTTTAATTTTTGCTGATATTTTCATAGTTCTTGTTGCACAAAGGTTTATCCCAACATTTAATGCTATATTTCTACATTCTGCTTCTGTTGTTGCAACATTAATGATGCGACTTTCACTCTCTGCACCACACCCATGGGATTCTGCAGCAGCTATGTTCTCTGGACTTTATATTCTTGCTGTTACATGGACAGCAACATACTTTATGGATGATAAAACAAATATATGCTAAATAAGCTAATACACATACAACTATTATTAAAATAGTACTATACTTGTATCTTTTTCTTACTTTGGTTATACCATACCCATGCTGTTGAAATTATTGTATCTATATCTGAATACTTAGGTTCCCATCCTAGCAATAATTTAGCTTTTTTAGCATCAGATATTAAGCATGCAGGATCACCTTCTCGACGCTTTTCTTGTCTATATGGAACATGTTTATCTATAACATGAGCAATACTCTTAAAAATCTCTTTAACTGAAAAACCTTTGCCTGTACCTAAATTTAATGCTTCTGACTGTCCTCCATGCATAAGATAACGTAATGCTAACATGTGTGCATGAGCAAGATCACAAACATGAATATAATCTCTAATACATGTACCATCTTCTGTCTTATAATCATCCCCAAAAATAGATATTTCCTGGGCATCTCCTGCAACAGCCATAAGTGCTCTTGGTATTAAATGTGTCTCTGGATCATGTTTTTCTCCTATTTCGGCATCTAAATCACATCCTGCTGCATTAAAATAACGTAAAGACATCCATCTAATATTATGTGCTTCTTCATATGCTTGTAATATATGCTCCATCCAAAGCTTACTTAAACCATATGGATTTATTGGATGTGTAGGAGAATTTTCATTAATAGGTATACTCTCTGGATGGCCATATACAGCACAAGTACCAGAAACAACAATAGTATCTATACCTTCACGAAACATTGCATCAAGGATATTCAGGGTACCAGTTACATTATTTCTAAAGTAGTCTCCAGGAATAATTAATGATTCGTTTACTATAGACTTTGCAGCAAAATGTATCACACCAGATGGCTTGTATTTATGCATAACAGAAAAAAGTTTTTCTGTATCTAAAATATCGCCATATTCAAAATCACCCCATTGCACAAGCTCTTTATGACCTGTAGATAAATTATCATATACAATAACATCATATCCTTGCTGAGCAAGTTCTTTACATGTATGGCTACCAATATAGCCAGCACCACCTGTAACAAGCACTCTCATGCTTTTCTCCACAAAAATTTCCTAAAAATATAAACATATATAGATTTTCTAATAAAAAGTTTTATTTACATATGTAAATAAAACTTTTTATTAGAGTATAGATAATGAAGAATATTCAATAACTAATTCTTAAATTTACATGCTGGAACAAGCGTAGTAAATGTTTTATTAGAAGGATTAAACTGAGAAAGCTCACCTGTTGCAATATCAAAATACCAACCATAGAGCTTAAGCTTACCTTCAGCCACAGCCTTTTTTATCCATGGAAAAGTCATGAGATTATTCAGTGAATATTGTATACTTAAATTCTCAGCAGCCTTCTGTCTAACAGCTGTTGAAGCATTAGGTAATTCCTTATTAACAGTTATTTTAGCTGGTTTAGCTATATCCATCCAATGATCAATAAATCCATTTTTAATATAATCATCACTTCTCTGCATCAAACTTTGGATACCACCACAACCTGCATGACCTAAAACAATAATAGCATCGACTTTGAGATGCAATACTGCATACTCCATTGCAGCACTAACACCATGATATGCATCATCACTTTTTTCATAAGGAGGAACTAGATTTGCAACATTACGAACAACAAAAAGATCTCCAGGTTTAGCATCTGTTAATATTGCAGGATCAACACGTGAATCGCTACAAGCAATAACAAGAGCTCTTGGATTTTGTCCTTCTTTTAAAAATTGAAGTTCTTTATTTTTAGAAATACACCATGTTTTTTGAAAACTACGAAAACCTTCTACCAATTTTTCCATAACACTATTTTTATCAAAAGCATGTTCCATTAAACAATCCTTTGCAAAGCATGTTGTACTCATGGTAACAACTATAATACAAAATATGGCTATTTTTTTCATACATTACCCCTGCAATTTTAAGTGTACATTATTAAATTTTATAAACTAGTGACAGTAATAAAAATTTCTAACAAAATATATCTTAATTATATATTATATATAATTTAAACTTATATACATAGCTATGCAACTACTAATTACTTCCTATGTTTACTAAAACTATCCAATAGTCAAAAAAACTATCTATCGCCTAAAAAACATACTGCACATACACCAGGTCCTCCATGAATACTAAGGACAGCAGAAGCATCCATAATATATTCTATTTGTGCATTATACCTTTTTTGTAAAACATCTGCATATCTATATGCTACTTCTGGTGCACCAACATGAGTAATAGCAAAGCGAACATTCTTCATTTTTCTTACTTCAGAATGCACATAATTTAACAAACTTCTTTCAGAACGCTTGGCACCTATTGACTTTGAAACAATCTTTATACGTCCTTGATGACTTGTAGAAAATTCTAATACTGGTTTTATACGTAATAGTTTTGCAATAAAATTCTCTCCTTTACTTATTCTACCACCACGAACAGCAAAGTCTAATGTATCCATTGAAACAAAAACTCTAACATTTTCCCTATCTCTATGGATAGCCTTTACAATTCCATCTAACGACATACCTTTCTGAGCATACTGTGCTGCCGTAGAAACAAGTAAGCCTAAACCTGCAGTTAATGTGTATGAATCAAATACGTGTATATGATGGCTATCAATTTTTCTTCCAATATTTAATGCTAATTGATAAGAACCACTGTATATACTCATTATATGTAATGATAACACATCGCTATATTGAGCAAGCTGTGTTTTGTATACTTGTTGAAAATCAAAAGGCGTAGGTTGAGATGTTCTTACATTCTTTGAAAGCAATAATCGTGTATTAAATTCTGAAGAAGATAAGTCTACTTTATCAACGAATTCTTTTTCATCTAAAAAAAGACGTAGTGGAACAACAGAAACACCTAAATGATGAATCTGTTCTTGAGGCAAATCACATATAGAGTCTGTAACAATACCAACTTTTTGTAAACTACTACTAGAAACTACTCTTTTATCATCTACAGAAATACTCTTATAAAACATCTCACTGTGCTGTTCCTGCATATTCTCAACTTTTCTTTGAAGAATTGATCCATATGCTTCCACCAAGTCAAAAACTTTATCTGGACTATTTGTATGAACATGGATACGTGCTAAATCTTCTGTTTCAGCAATAACAAGACTATCGCCTATAAGCTCAACTTGCTCCTTCAAAATCTGTTTACAATCTGTCGTTTTTTTAAATAAACATTCTACACAATATAAAAAAGATATTTCCTGCATTACATGGTGATTTGACGATGCTTGCTCACCTAAAAATATAGGTTTAATAGCCATGTTTAAGTCTGAAGCCAAAGAACCTTTCTGTGTAAAATCAAGAATACCTTCTAGTAAGTAAATAAAACCCTGTGCTCCAGCATCAACAACTTTTGCAGATCTTAAAACTTCAAGTTTTTCACGTGTCTCATGTAGTGATATACGTGCTTTTTTTAATGAGTCTTCAAGAAGATGTATAAAATCAAAATAACAATGTGCATTTTCCTTAAGGTGTTCAACCCAATCTTGAATAACAGAAAGGATTGTACCATCTTTGGGATGAGCTATAGCTTCTCTAGCTTTTTTTGCAGCATATACAGCTGCTGAGATAAAATCTGATGTGGAAAGTCTACTAAGCCCTCTTACACATTCTGAAAAACCACATATAAACTGAGCTAAAATATTACCTGAGTTACCTCGAGCACTCATAAGTATAGATTCAGCCATCTTCTTAGTTACATCACCAATAGATACTTCTTTCATTGGCCCATTTAGAACAACATTTTTCATTGTCCTTACCATATTACTCCCTGTATCACCATCAGCAACAGGAAAAACATTTATATTATTTAGATATTCATAATTTTGTATAAGACAATGAACACCAGCAAGTAATCCCCTTTGAAAACGCTTACCATTAAGATATGCAATTTTTTGTACTGTAGGACATCTCAAAAATACACCCTCTCTTAGAAATCTATATTACATTTAATAATTGTATATATTTAAGACATAGCTAGAACATATACAAGGTTTACATATAAGCATTATAACATAATTATACCATTTTTTGAATATGTTAATAAAAAAATCGATGTAAACATCGATACATTATATCTACTAACCTCTTGACATAAAAATATGTCTTTTTTACACAATGACTTTGGGCTGTCGTCTAATTGGTAGGATACTGGATTCTGACTCCATTGATCAAGGTTCAAGTCCTTGCAGCCCAGCCATTATATATAAAAAATGGGCGTATAATATCATTTAAAATATTTATGGTTATTATTATTTAATAGTATACTGTTGTCATGTCTTATTAACTGTGTAGATGAAGTTCTAAATTAGAATGATGGCAGTAACTCTTTATTTCCCCTAGTAATATGAAATCTTTTTGACTTTATTACAAATACTTCTATAAAAAACTTATAAAAAAAGAACAAAACAACAAAAAATCTTTATGATCATTTATTATCAAAGATTTCTTGACGTTTTAGTAAAATACTCTATGGAAAAACTACAAACCATACTTCCAAAACAACACATCATAGATAAATATTTGCTGAATCACTTATCTTAAGACTGAAAACACAAAATATTCTGAAATATTCACACGATTCTTATTACAATATATTTAGTTTACAAAGATTATCTAGATATAGGTATAAATTATAGTACAAATTAAACTCGACATTTTATACTAAAAAAGATACATTGAAACATAAAACAATAGAAATATCAGCATTATGTGCTATCTTAAAAATGGAGACAGTATGCCTCTAGCTTTTCCTTTTTTTTATAAAATAGTTCTTGCATCTATTGTCTCTATCTATTCCTTATCAGGTTGTTGTAGTAAACTTCCTTCTCCACAAAATGATATTTGTTCACCTCAAGAAGAAAACTCTATAGAAAAACCAACTACCCCACAAATTACACTTATAAAACCAACAAAAGGAAAGCGTATTTCTTCCATGTTTGGTATGCGTAGACATCCTATAAGAAAAGGTACTCATCTTCATACCGGTATTGATATCACTGGAAACCGTGGTGATAAAGTTGTAGCAGCAGCAAATGGTACTGTTATTTTTAGTGGAAGACGAGGCTCATATGGACTGATGGTTGATTTAGATATTGGTGATGGTATTGTATTACGTTATGCACACCTAGACAAACTACAAGTAAAAAAAGGGACCTATGTTGTCCAAGGACAATGTATTGGAAAACTTGGAAGAACAGGAAGAACCACTGCTCCACATTTACATTTTGAAGTGCGTGTATATAATACACCTATAGACCCTATGCCATTTATTGAACAAAGCCATCACTGGGCAATTAAACCCCAACCTGCACTATAAACATTAAAAACTATATCCATGTCTCAAAGTATTCCTGTATTAATGTACCACTATATTTCTAACCACCCTGGTTCTATTAGTGTCTCTCCAAAAAATTTTGAAAATCAATGCTATGGTATGGCAAAAAATGGTTGGAAAGGCATAAGTTTGAAAGAAGCAGAACAATTTTTTCTGGAAGGGAAACCTCTTCCTAAAAAATCTGTACTTATCACTTTTGACGATGGCTACCTTGATAATTATGTATACGCCTGGCCAATCTTAAAAAAATACGGTCACCATGGCGTTATCTTTGCTGTCACAGAATATCTTTCACGCCAACCAATAGTTCGTCCAACATTATTTGACGTATGGAGCAAAAAAATTCCATACAAAGTTTTAACACAACTTATTGATACCCCGATCAAACAAACAACTTTGGGCTTAAAAAAACGTATAGATAGTTTTCTATCCTGGGAAGAGTGCCGTCTAATGGAAAAAAGTACTGTTATACATATTGCAGCACACTCTGCACACCACCATGCTATTTTTGCTGATAAAACATGGTCTCATGTACATAAACCTAAAGACCAATTACGTACATTTTATAAAATCGATGCCCCTATTTTATGGGGAATGCCTTGCTTTAAAGAAAGACCAGCTTTGCATAGTAGAGCCTTTAGGCCTTCACAAGAACTTACGCATTTTATATGCCAAAATGTACCTCAAGATAAACAAAGTGCTTACACCTATTTTCAACAACCCCAAAATACTAAAAAATTATATCAAGCTCTACAAAAAATTCCTTTAAATATCTTAGGAAATTTTGAAACAAAGGATGAACAAAAAAATCGTATTTACACAGAACTCAACCAATGTAAAAAAACGCTTGAACATGAACTTGGACATACCGTAAGATCTTTTTGTTGGCCATGGGGAGGAAGCTCCATTATAGCACAAGAAATAGGGAAAAACCTTGGATTTAATATTTACTATAAAACAACGATGGGAGCTAATGCACAAAAACAACATAAAGCTATACATAGATTCAAAGTTAAAAATAAAGACTGGAGTTGGCTAAAAATGCGTTTAGAAATTTATTCACGACCATGGCTTGCCAATCTTTATTCTTCCATAAGAATCTAATTATATTATTATCCACTATACTTATCTTTATCTAACTCATGAACTTCTTTTATAAAAAATGTATATGTACATTCCTTTGAAACTTGAATTGCAATAGCAACTAATACTGGACCAACAAATATTCCTATTGGTCCAAAAGCTGCTAAACCACAAAGAATAGATAATATTAAAGCTGTAATAGATGCATCAATACCTGTCCTAAGTAAAAACGGACGCAGTAAGTTATCCACACTAGCAACAACAAATGCACACCAAACTAATAAAGCTACCATAGTCATAGTATCACCAGTAAGCCAAAGCCATCCACAAACAGGTAACCAAACTAGAGAAGTTCCAATAAAAGGTATTGGGGCAACACAGGCTGCAATTAACCCCCAAAAAGCAGGTTGAGGAACATGAGCTACAGCAAAACCAATTCCACAAAGAAAACCTTGTATCATAGACACAAAAACTATACCTACTAATACTCCCCAAATAGCATTTCTAATAGTTAAAACAAAACGATTAAGCATTTCTTGCTGAAAACCTGTTAGAATATGTGCAACTCTATAAATAAGCTTTGCATTTGTCACACATAATATAATTATCATAATAAAAACAAAAAAAACAAGAATAGTTTGGAATACTCCACCTGCGATACCAAAACCACTAGTAAGAATTGTTTTAGAAATCGTAGCAATCAAGCCTGAAATATTCATAAAAACTTCTTTTATACCACTTTCAAATCCAGGTATTCCTTGTAACCATGCATCAACTTCTTTAAAAAATTTATCTGCATCTAATCCCTGAAAAAAACCTGGATCACGAAACCCATCAAGAATTCTTACACCTGCAACAGCTTGCGGAATAACTAAAGAAATAACAAGACCTATAGGAAATATAACACTTAAAAAAACAGATGTCGTATATATTACAATAGCCCAACGGCGAGAAAGCATTCTTTTAAGTTTAAAAAAATAAGGATACGAAACACATGCTATACTTGTTGCTAATATTGTTGTTGCAGGAAATGGCCATAATAACAATACCCATGCTGCTAATCCCAACCAAGGGAATATACGTATCATAAAGCACTCCTCTATCCTTATTAGATAACCCTTTACATTATAATTATTAAATATTCGTAGTTAGGATATTAAATAATGAATATACAAAACATCCAACAAGTATACCTTGACTACCTCTTACAAAATATCCCTACCCTAAAAATATAATGATAGCTACAAAAATATATACAACTACCTTTACTTGCTATGTATACTATACTTCTAAAAATTTATAGAAAGACTTCTCAAATTATATCTTCAAAAGAATTTTATAACTCTTGTTTTTCTTTTAATAAACAGTATACTTGTATTGTAATAATATACTTATTAATAATAAATAAAAGGGGACGTACTGGTTTCGACAGGGATGTTGATACCAAAGTTGCAGGTCAAGGCGCCGCTGGCCTTGTAAAAAGCGGCAAAAATGTAATTGCAAACGAAAGTTACGATTACGCCCTTGCTGCATAGTCAGTAAGGCATTGGTCATATAATTTGACCACGTCAACCCAGCTCATGCCTGATAAGTTGGTGCGGCGATAAACATCAGGCTAGTATGTTGTTGTTGTTTACCAAATAACATATAAAACTTAATGGTAGACTCACCTTATCCTGCCTGGTTAGGGGCAAAGAATAAGGCTAAATACTATACCTATCCTAAACCTGTAGAAGCTTTGTGTGGATCTTTCTTGGACGCGGGTTCGATTCCCGCCGTCTCCACCAATTTTTATCAAACACTATGTTTATTATTCATAGTACACATAAAAATATTGGATTTTTATAAAAACCTGTCCTAGGGTATCCAACAAAATTTATTAATATATAATATATCATAGATAAGATAACTCAAAAATAAATCTTATAAAAATGTTAATAAATACATACAATAAATTAATTCATTAGTTCAATATCCACAAAAAATCACAACATACATAATCATTATAGAGCAGACAAAAACATACATGGTATGCTTAACCAAGCTTATATAACCATACAAAGTATTGCAATTTTGCAAAAACAACTTGTGTAAACTATAGTTTTTACACAACTATTACATCAGATAATGATAAAAAAGAGAGCAGCATATTGTAAAAACCACAAAACAAACTCAACAAAACTTTGTGGTTAGTGTAAAAAAATACCTATAAACTTTTCAGTAAAAGATACTCAACCTCAAGCGCATAATTATACAATAAAAAAACTTTTCAAAGTTAAGACAAAAATAATCTCTAAAAAAATACTACCTATTTATATCAAACCCAATAAAAAGAACACTATGTTAAATCTACATTACAGCACATAATATTAAATTATACAGTATGATCCCAAAAAGTGAATCCTACCTCCTAACTAAAATACCCCCTACCACTTTTATAGTGTTAGGAGGTATTATGAGAACATAATTATGAATGGTATAAAAAATCAAATCTATATCAACTTTTTTATGATCAAAGTATTCTTTTTTCCCAACAATGAAACTATTTTATACATAAATAAACTTTATACAATCTATAATTCCTAGTTTCATAGGCTTACAAACAAATAATTATCTCTTATTATCAAGATATATTTTTCTTCCACAAAGTTTTATTCCAATAAAGAGACTATTTCAAAAACACATCCGTTTTCAAAATATTTTCATCTGTATTTATAGCATGACTAGAACCAAACACTGATCTGGAGCTAGTCCTACGCTATGTATTTTATTGTACAAAAGCTACTTAATATAAGTATTACCTCATCCAAACATGGATCAGTACTTCTTAAGTACTAGATATCTGAACTTGCATTAGAATCTAAAGCTGAACATATATTTAGTTTACTACACCAATACTAGATAAAATTGAACTTATCTACCACCATGATACTATCTATCTGATGAAGGTTCACCTATATCAAAGTTACAATCAACTCTTTTTCCTCCTTGATTTGAACCTGAATCTGAATTTGAATCTGAATTTGAACCTGAACTTACAGTTAAACTACTACTTGTACTTGTACTAGATGAACCTGATCCAGACCTGCTGCCACCACTACTTTGCTCTTTATCTGATGTAGCTTTACCTATGTCAAAAGGACATACTGTTGATGTTTGAACTATTGGTCTTGGCTGACCTTCTGTAGACGACTTCGTTGCTGTTGGAGCTTCATATCCCTCACTACAGCCAGGAATTATTTGATCTGGGGTTAAACCACTTCTTGCCATAATAGGGTTACCATGAGGGTCAACATAATTAGTTGGACTTTCCTCTTCTGGTCCACATTCAGTATAACCACCTGTACTACCTGAGCTAGTAATTCCACTATTATTTCCTGTTTCTTCTGTTGGAACTTCACAACCATCACTACAACCAAGAACACCAGAACTCAATACTACTGAAGGAGATGAAGACCTGGGGGGGGGGGGGGGGGGGGGGGGGGGGGGGGGGGGGGGGGGGGGGGGGGG
>CAYJFS010000002.1:0-409806 GCA_964369665.1 uncultured Lawsonia sp.
CCCCCCCCCCCCCCCCCCCCCCCCCCCCCCCCCCCCCCCCCCCCCCCCCCGGAGCAAGTACGACCCTTCCTATACTATCAAAAATCGTATAGTCGCTAATCGTCTGGAAATCTTAAAAAAATGCGAAGTTGAAATAGGGCTGCATGGGGGATTTCTGACTCATGATAAGCTTGAAAGACTACTTGAGGAAAAAGACAATGTGGAGCAATGGTTAGGTCAACCAATATTTGGTCACAGGGCTCATTTTTTTCGCTTTGCTTATCCACGATCTTGGAAAGTCCAACAACATGCTGGTTTTATTTATGACTGTTCCTTAGGCTATCCAGATACCTATGGCATCCGCAATGCTTGTTCACAACCATTATTAATGGATGATCCTTCCCCTTTTTACATCATGCCAACTATGATCCTAGATCAACACTTTTTCTGGCCAAAAATTATAGATGAACAACAAAGAAAAACCATAATTACCTCTATACTGGATGAAATTACTGCAGTCAGTGGCATGCTAGTACTTGATTGGCATACCTACACATTAAATACTGTTGGTTTTGAAGAATGGTGGAACCCCTTACATATTATTTTGGAAGAAGCCCGTTCAAGAAAAGCCTATTTAGCTGGTACACAAGCCATCCTAAATGCACTAGTTACAAAAAATTTATATTCTAATGCTTATTGTGTTTAACTATTTTTGAAAAATTCCTAAAAGATTATTTAGAAAATAAAAAGGATTAATGTGTATAAAAGATTTATGTAATATTTCAATAATTTCTTCTTTTATAAAAATACCTATTCTAAAATCTAAAGCTATCCTTCTAATAACGAACGCTCCTAAAACTGCCAAAAAAACTATTAAAGTGCATTAGTATTTCTAGGACATACACAAAGTATTAGTCTTTTTATATATATTTGAAAACCACTCAAGGAACATATTTGTTGATTTTATAAATAAACTATATCTCCAAAATATTTATGAATAACTAAATACAGCCTATTGAGCTATGCTGATAGTTTTTAATAAAAGAAGACTTGTCTAAAATAATTGACATTTAATTATAAAAATCAGCCCTATATTACCTACTTTATGTAAATATTTTTTAATAAGAAAAATTTTTATTATAGCGACTTTATTGAACCATAGTCGTTAAAAATAAAAATTTTAGGTCTGTTAAAAAACAGAAGCATACTTAATAAAAATAATCAACATTGCTCAAAAGCAATATACAAAACAAATCTTCTTACTTGTATGAGCTCTTGGAAAACGCTATCTTTTTAGATGGTTCTTAATTATACCTCTTATACATATCTAAAAATTTCAGCTCTAATAAAGTATGAAAAAACTTTATCTAAAGAAGGATAAAGATATCAAAAATATAGTATTTTTCCACTTTCCACATAAAAGAATAAACTCATTAACCCAAAATTTTAAAAAATCTTTGAAGTTTTTATAAAAAAGGAAGAGTCTTCATGAAAACTCTTCCTTGATATACAAGCCATATAAAAAATATTTGCTACATCTCTGTAATAGTAATTGCGTTTGTTTCACAGACCTCTACACAAGAATCACAACCAAGACATTCCTCTTCATTTACAGGAACAGACTTCCCATCGACCATTTCATAAACTTCAACAGGGCAAACATCTACACACTCTCCACAGCCAACACACTTGTCTGCATCAACAACTACACTCCAGCCCATTGCATCCTCCATGTTTTAATATATATTTTAATATATAAACAACTTCTACTTCCTTTAGTGATACTCTGAGATAGCTTCTGTATCGTCCCCTGTCAAGACTCGTTTCAACAATAAAAATTATAAGTAAATAAAAAATGCATCCTTTTTTATTACTTATTTCCCTTATCTAGGAATATCTATTCTATTTTTGCTTGTAAAGTTTGTAACCGCTGATCTACGACCATTTCATTTGGGTAAAGATCCCGTATTGCACGAAAAAGCTCTATTGCCTGCTTAACATTTCCTTGCTGCTCGTTAATATCTGCAAGAATAAATGTTGCTTTTGCTTTTATTGTCTCCAAAGCTTCCTCTGAATCTAGAATAAGCTGAGCATAGCGCTTCCCTTCATCAAAACTATCTCTACAGGTTGCAACATCAGCTTTATCTAATAAACACTCTAAACGTAAAACCCCTTGTATAGGCAGCTCTAAACATGCATTTAGCTGCTCTTCAGCTCTATCAAAACGACGCAATTTTACATTAACTGTAGAAAGGTTTCGAAGAACTCTAGCTTGCTCTTCTGGACTTAAACCTGACTGCATCAATAACTTCTCACCAAAAAACTCTGATCGCTCATACATTCGAGCATGCTCACAAACAAAAACAAGCTGCCAAAGAATAGGTGTCACATATTCTTGTTTCTTTTCAAATTCCACAAACATTTCTTCTAAATAGTTTGCTTTCCATCTATCTGTATAATTAAGTTGACTGCCTAAATAAAGTAAAGCATTCCATGCCTCAAAACGTAATTGTACTTGCTCTTCTTCACGTAAATATTTTTCAAGGCAAGCTTCTGCACTCTTCCACTCTCTTTTTTCCATATACTGCTGAGCCTCTGTAAAACTATTTACAGGTTCTTTATTTTTACAAGCAATGAAAAAAAATAAACAGATGCATACAACAATTTTTTGTATATACATTCATATATCCTAATTTATAAACAAAACTTTGCTCTTTATCTTTATTCCATTTGATCAGAGACAAGCTCTCCTACACTTTGTTGCTCATCATCAGCAATAACTCCTTCAACAGTATCAAAACCAACAACACAAGCACCTTCATCAAGTCGGACAAGCCGAACACCCATAGTTGCTCTGCCTGCAGAACGAACTTCTTCTATACTCATTCTAATGATTTTATTTGTCGAAGTAAGTAATATAAGAGCCTCATCATCAGAAACAGGTTTAGCACCTATAACAAGACCTGTTTTTGGTGTTACCTTAAAATTAATAATCCCTCTACCACCTCGCATCTGTACTCGATAAAGAGCTACATTTGTGCGTTTACCATAACCTAAAGCAGAAACAGTCATTAATGCTGGTACTTTTCCTTTTTCTTGTACAACAAGACATGCTACAACAACATCTCCCTGGCGTAAACTTATACCTTTAACACCTGTTGCTCCACGACCCATATTACGAATATCTTTACAACTAAAACGAATAGCAAGACCATCAGCTGTTGCAAGAACAACAAAGTCTTCGTCTGTTGTTTCTTTAACCGTAATAAGCTCATCTCCTTCACGAAGACCCACAGCAAGGATGCCTGTTTTCCGACACTTTGCATATAAAGATGCACTAGAACGCTTTACCATTCCATTGCGTGTGGCAAAAAGGAAATAGTTGTTATCTGAAAAATCTCTTACTGTAAGGGCTGTTGTAACCCACTCTTCTTTCTCCAAAGGGATAATATTTGCTATATGAGTACCTTTAGCTATACGACTACCTTCAGGAATTTGATGCACTTTTAATTGGTGCATACGCCCCTTATTTGTAAAGAGCAGTAAGTATTGATGCGTTGTTGTTGTAATAAATTCTTGAACAAAATCGTCATCACTTGTATGAACGCCTGCAACACCTTTTCCACCTCTACGCTGCTGCTGATATACAGCAAAGCTTGTACGTTTAATATATCCTCTTCGAGATAACGTAATAACAACATCATCATCTGGAACAAGGTCTTCTATTTCTATACCAACTAATGGTTCTTTTATAATTTCTGTTTTTCTTTTTGTTCCATAGTTTTTTTTAATCTCTTCAACTTCTTTACGAATAACGCCCCAAAGAATATTCTTATCTCCAAGAATAGATGTATACCAGTCTATTTTAACTTTTAACTCTTTAAGCTCTTCTTCCAACTTATCATGCTCTAAACCTGTCAATCGTTGTAGGCGCATATCTAAAATAGCTTGTGCTTGTATTGCTGAAAACACAAACCGCTCTATAAGACGCTCCTTTGCTTCTACTGGTGTAGTAGATGATCGAATAAGTGCAACAATTTCATCTATTGCATCTAATGCTTTCAATAAACCTTCTAGAATATGTGCTCTTGATTCTGCTTTATCTAACTCAAAACGTGTCCGGCGTAGAACAACTTCACGACGATGATCAAGAAAGTATGTTAAGGCTGTCTTTATATTTAAAAGTTGAGGTCGATTATCTACAACAGCAAGCATATTAATGCCAAAAGATGTTTCAAGTGGCGTATATTTGTATAAGGCATTAATAATAACTTCTGGAATCACTCCTTTTTTAAGATCAACAACAACTCTTATACCTTTACGATCAGACTCATCACGAAGATCTGTAATGCCTTCTATCTTATGCTCATTAACAAGAACAGCAATTTTTTCTACAAGACTTGCTTTATTAAGCCCATAGGGAATCTCTTTAATAATAAGAGACATACTCCCTTTTTTCCGCTCTTCAATTTCAACACGGCCACGAATCTTTACTGTTCCACGGCCTGTGTGATAAGCATCATATAGGCCTTGCCCAACATACACCATTCCACTTGTAGGGAAATCTGGTCCTTTAATATGAACCATAAGATTTTCAATAGAGCTATCTGGATTATCAATAAGTTGCAATAATCCATCACAAAGTTCTACTAAGTTATGGGGTGGTATATTTGTAGCCATCCCAACAGCAATTCCAGAAGTTCCATTAAGAAGTAGGTTTGGTATTTTTGTAGGTAAAACAACAGGCTCTTCCAAAGTATTGTCATAGTTTGGACGAAAATCAACAGTGTTTTTATCAATGTCAGATAAAAACTCGCTTGCTAAATGAGACATACGTACTTCTGTATAACGCATAGCTGCTGGAGCATCACCGTCTATAGAGCCAAAGTTCCCTTGACCTTCTTCAAGGGGATCTCTCATAGAAAAATCTTGTGCCATACGTACAAGAGCATCATAAACAGCACTATCACCATGAGGATGATACTTACCAATAACATCCCCAACTATACGTGCACATTTTTTAGGGGGCCTTGTGTAACTATTACCAAGTTCTTGTTGTGCAAAAAGTATCCTACGGTGAACTGGTTTTAATCCATCTCTTACATCTGGAATAGCTCGACCAATAATAACACTCAGTGAGTACTCAAGATAAGAGGTTCTCATCTCTTGTTCTATAGTGATTTGTGTATTTGTCTGTGACATGAATAGGTTCTCTTTCACCAACTAATATGTTTCAACTATCTTAAAAATCTAAATATCCAACTCTCTAACACTTAAGGCATTACGCTCAATAAAAGCTCTTCTTGGTTCAACTCTTTCACCCATAAGTTGTTCAAACGTTTCATTTGCTTCTTCTGCATCATTTATGGTCACTTGTAACAATGTCCTATTTTCAGGATTCATTGTTGTTACCCAAAGCTGTTCTGGATTCATTTCTCCAAGACCTTTATATCTTTGGATTGTTATACCTTTACGTGCCTCATCAAAAACAACTTGGTGAAGCATAAATATATCTTTTGCAGAATGTTTAACTTCACGACTTTGAATAGAAAAAGAAAGATTACCATACGTTTTTTGTAACATGGTTATAAAATCCCATGAAGATGTATACATCTTTGAAGCAAAAAATTCTGAAGAGATGCGTACTTTATGCCCATTACTGTTTTCAATATTTATAAAAACTCTATCACCATCTTCATAGCTATCTTTCTCTACAGAAAAAACATACCCTTGCTCTTTAAGTAAAGATGTATAAGTACCTGCCTGTGTATAAAGGTACTCTGGAGTTATTAGTTCTTTTTCTTGGACAAAAAACATAAAGATATCTTTTGGCATTCCAACCAGCTCAGCCTCATAAATACATTGCAAAAATATCTCTATTTTTTCAAAAAGCTCAATAACTTCTTCACCTTGGATAATCTTACCATTTTCTGCCTGAATTTTTATATCCTGACTTACTTTTTCCATAAGAAAAGCATTTAATGACGTGTCATCTTTTATAAAGCGTTCTATTTTACTATTATGAGCACGATATAATGGTGGTTGAGCTATATACAAATGACCTCTTTCAATAAGGCCAATATAGTTTCTAAAGAAAAAAGTAAGTAATAATGTTCGAATATGTGCACCATCAACATCAGCATCTGTCATGATAACAACTTTATGGTACCGTAATTTTTCATAGTCAGTATCTTCTTCTCCAATACCAGCACCCATGGCAGTAATCAGAGCTTTTACCTCTTTATTGGCAAGCATTTTATCAAACCGAGTACGCTCTGTATT
Organism: uncultured Lawsonia sp.; assembly: GCA_964369665.1. Taxonomy (GTDB): domain Bacteria; phylum Desulfobacterota; class Desulfovibrionia; order Desulfovibrionales; family Desulfovibrionaceae; genus Bilophila. Next base: position 6,262 of record CAYJFS010000002.1, read on the forward strand.
TAAAATTTTACCTCTCAATGGTAAAATAGCTTGCGTGCCTGGATTACGACCTTGTTTAGCAGAACCACCAGCAGAGTCTCCTTCAACAATAAAAAGCTCTGATTCTTTTGGATCTTTACTCTGACAGTCTGCAAGCTTACCAGGAAGAGCATTATCAGAAAGTGCTCCTTTACGGCGGACAAGTTCTTTTGCACGACGAGCAGCATCACGAGCACGAGCAGCCTCTATAGCCTTATCAACTATGCAACGAATATCTTTAGGGTTTTCTTGAAAATACCTATCCAGACATGTATATACTATACCTGAAACAACCCCTGTAATTTCACTATTACCTAATTTTGTTTTTGTTTGTCCTTCAAATTGAGGCTGCGGCAGTTTAACACTAAGCACTGCTGTAAGCCCTTCTCGAACATCTTCACCAGAGAGTGTTTGACCTTTAAATTTCTTACTTAAGTCTGCTTGGCTTTTAATATATCCATTAATAGCTCTTGTTAAAGCTGTTTTAAATCCAGCAAGGTGTGTACCACCTTCTTTTGTTTTGATATTGTTGGCAAATGTAAGCATTATCTCTTTGTAGCCTGCATTATATTGAAGAGCAAATTCTGCTGTAACATTTTCAAATATAGACTCACCTGAGATAATTGGGTGTATACCATGCTCTCCAGCATTAAGATCTTTTACAAACTGTCTAAGACCTCCTTCTGCTTTAAAAACATGCTTTTCGTTTGTGCATTCATCAACACATGTTATTTCAAGGCTTTTATTAAGGTATGCTAACTCTTCAAACCTTTTTCTTAGTGTATCAAAAGAAAAATTTGTTGTTTCAAAAATCTCTTCATCTGGTTTAAAACGAATTGTTGTTCCATGACTTTCAGATGGACGAATTTTCTGTAATTCATCTTGAGGAACACCCCTACTGTATCGTTGTTTCCAAAGATAACCATCTCTACGAACAGTGACGTCCAGCCATTCTGATAAAGCATTTACACAAGATAAACCAACACCATGAAGCCCCCCTGAAACTTTATAGGTATTGTTATCAAATTTTCCACCTGCATGAAGTTTTGTCATGACAACTTGTAATGCAGAAACACCTTCTTTATGATGAATATCAACAGGTATCCCACGGCCATTATCTCTAACTGTCACACTATTATCTAGGTGAAGAATTACCTCTATTTGTGAACAAAAGCCTGCCATGGCTTCATCAATAGAGTTATCCATAACTTCATAAACAAGGTGATGAAGACCACGAGTATCAGTACTCCCAATATACATTGCAGGGCGAACTCTTACAGCTTGAAGGCCTTCAAGAATAGTAATAGAGTCTGCTGTATATTCTTTTGTTGTTGTCATTGTTTTAAATCCATTATGGTAAAAACTTTTTTAGTATACTATAAATAACATTTTTTTCTAGTATAACGAATTATGTTTCTTCTGTATAATAGTTTTGTTCTGTAGTTTTCATTGGCATAATTAGAACTGTATAATCAGTATCTTCAGAACCATTTATTCCACAAGGTCCATCTGCACCTGTTAATGTAAAAGTAACTTCTTCTGACTGATAATGGTTTAATATTTCCATAAGATTTTTTGTTGGAAAAGCTATTTTTTCTATACTTCCTTTATATTGAGCTTCTATAAATTCATTAGCTGATCCTGTATCTTGTCCTTGAGTAGAAAGTATAGCTTCACTTTCGTTAAATTCAAAATAAGTACACTTATCACTTTCTGTATTAAAAATAGATATCCGATCAAGAGCTTCAAGACAATGTTTTCTTTGAATTATAAGTGAGGACATGTTTTCACCTTTTAAACGTGTTAAGAAAGCATTATAGTCTGGATAAGTATACATAGCTCTTGGGAGGCTTAATGTCTCTTGTCCAGAAAGAGTACGAACAAAAAATTTTTTTTCTGTTATATTTATCTCTATTTCTTCACAATTAAGCCATTTACGTAATTCTGAAACATATCTTTTTTGTAATAGAATACCTTCTTGAGAAAGTTTAGAAGCTAATTCTTTATGCATAATTTTACTTATAGCAAACTGATGACCATTAAGTCCACAAATATGAATATAGTCTGTATCTATGCTTTGCATATATAAACATGATATTGCATCTGTAGATTCATCATCACTTATACAAAAAGAAATTTTATCAAGCAGTTCCTGGAAAAAAATACCAGACCAAATTAAAGAACCTTCTTGAGGAAATGTTGCTAAGGGTTGAAACCATACAGGATCATTAGTAGGCATTTTATATGTTCGTTTTCCCTGTTTAATGATTAACATATTTGTTGTTTTATCTAATTCTAGTGATAAATTTCCATTTGGTAGTCTTCTAATAAGGTCAACAAGATTTCTTCCATTAACTCCAACAAGTCCTGGTTCTTTTATTTCTGAAGTATAGCATCCTGTAAATTCAATATTAGCATCTGTTGTCATAATAGTAATAGATGTATCTTCTGCTTTAATCCAAAGAGTACGCAAGTAAGCAGCTCCTGAACGATTGGGGATAATATGAGCAGCTCTTTGAAGGCCATCAATAATTTGTTCTTTTGTTATTGTTAAAAACATATATTTAAGATCCTTTTTATGGATTATTAGTCATGCTTTTTTGTATATATAATATCTATGACTTTAATATTATTAGTTTTTTTATTACTTTATTGTGTATGCAATAAAGAACATAATAAACATACATATAGTTTATTATTGTTGTTTTAATGGATATCTACATTTTTGTAATAATTCTTTTATCATACTGTGTACAACTCTATTATTATCCTGTAATAATTTAATTTTTTTTATAGAATGTATTACCGTTGTATGATCTTTCCCACCAAAAATTCTTCCAATAGTAGGATATGAGTAACCTAAAAGTTCTCTACATAAATACATGGATATTTGTCTTGCTAATACAAGTTCTTTTTGCCGACTCTCTCCAAGAATATCCATAGAAGAAACTCCATAAGCTTCAGCAACAAGCATAAGAATAGTTTCCGAAGAGATAGCTGTAGTTTCTCCTGTTTGTTTTATGAGAATAAGAATATCTTTTTCTAAGAGATCTTTATGTAACATGGTTTGGTGTAGAGCTATACGTTTCAGAGCACCTTGTATGCTTCGCATATTATGACAGTGTTGTGCTACAAGAAGAAGATTTTCTTTGGGTTGATAGTATTTTTTTTCTTTACATATATGTTGGGCAAACCTTAACCGAATATCTAAGTCTGGTATAGGTAGTTCTAGCCATAACCCTAATTCTAATCTAGAATATATTTCTTTAGGTAAACCCCAAGTTAGTGGATGATCTGTTCCAGATAGTACAAGTATTTTTTTTTGATCTCTAAAGTAGTCAAGAACAATTCTTAGTTCTCCTAGTGCTTCAGGGTAAACAGAGAAACGTTGACAGTCATCTATGAGAACGGTATCCAAACTTTGGATATGTTCTCTAAAAGAACATATTGTTTTTTTTAAAAATTGCTCTGCAAATTGGTCTGATGTTATATATGCATGATTTGAATATGGAGTAGAGGAAAGCTTATGTTTAGTTGCTAACATAAGGTGTGTTTTCCCTGTTGATTGTGAACCAAAAAGAATAATAAGTTGGATAGGATCATCAGTGGTATTTTGAGAAGTCTTTTTTGTATTTTGTTGTATGAGTTTTTCTAGTATAGAGATAATCCAATTATATTTACCATTCATAATAAAAGAATGAAATGTATATTCCTCAAAGAAGTATTCTTTATTAGGGAGCAGAGATTGTTCTTCTGTAACATATTTTTGTTTTGTTAAATATGTTTTAGGAACAAGTGATATATCTCCATATTTAAAAAGAATATGATTACCTAAAAGCTTTCGAGAGGCTTCTTCAAAAGGTTCTTGGAAAGTTGTTATAAACCAGTCTTTAAAAAAGTTATGAGGGAAACTTACCTGTATACCTGGAGGGTTTTCTTCATAGGTAATTTTTAGAGGATCAAACCATTGCTTAAGTTCATTTTCAGAGCAAAAATATTTTTTAGTTTTTAAAAGTGTTTTTCGTAAAGATTCTTTTTCCACAATAAAGATGACCTTAATTAATTTTTTGAATCTTTTATATTTTAGAGAAAAATATTAGCAGAAAAGGTTCTATGAAACAAGCATGTGTTGTTTGGTTTAATTATGGTAATACTATTAAGTATGTTTTTTCAGATATATATGAATAACCTAGACTTTATGAGTATTATTAAGTTAGTATAGATTTAACTATGCTAACTTTTAAGTATAACTAAAGGCTGTGTGGGTATGTTTTATCTTATAAAAAAATTTAAAATAAAAATTTTTAAGTTTATTCATCAAAACTATAAAATATTTTTGCTTCTTTTTACAACACTAGGTTTATTAGGTTTCTATTGTTATTTCCAAGATAATAAAAAATTAAAGATAGCATCCACACAACCTACAATTGTTACAGAAATACCTATAGAAAAGGATATTACAATATCTGGAGTTGTTTCAAGTAAACAAACATGTTCTAAAATTTTGAGTGAGTTTTTTTCTGGAAAAGTCGTTCAAGATATATTAAAGGCTTCTGAAAAAGTATATCCACTAAAAAGAATAAAAAAAGGTCAAGGATATACAATAATATATACACAGTGTGAGAATGAAGAAAAACAACTTAAATATTTTGAATATGAAATTGATCAATATAAAAAAGTTATTTTAGAACAAAAAGACACAGCTATTGTTGCTCAAATAAGCCCTATAGAATATGATTATGAATTATTATATATAAATAATGTTATTAATACAAACCTTTTTGAGGCTGTTATTACCACAGGAGAACAAGCATCGCTAGTGAGTTCTTTGGTGAATATTTTTGGAGCTGAAATAGACTTTATTAAAGATTTAAGAGTTGGGGATACTTTTGGTATTCTTGTTGAAAAACGTTTTAAGAAAGGTACTTTTAAGGGGTATGGACGTATTCTTGCTGCAAAAATAATAAATAAGGGTTGTACCTATGAAGGATATAGATTCCCTTGTGATAAAGGTTATAATCACTATTATACTTCAAAGGGAGAGAGTTTAAAAAGGATGTTTCTTAAGGCACCGTTAGAGTTTACTAGAATTTCTTCAGGTTTTAGTTTTAACCGTAAACATCCTATCCATTCTGAAAGAAGGCCACATTTAGGTGTAGACTATGCTGCCCCTACAGGAACACCTGTTAAAGCTGTTGGAGATGGAACAGTTAAGAAGGTTGGGTGGCTTGGTGGTTTTGGTAATGTTGTTGTTGTTAAACATAAGAATGGTTTTGAGACAATGTATGGTCACCTTTCTCGTTTTTCTTGTAATGCAAAAGTTGGTAGAGGTGTTAAACAAGGTCAGGTTATTGGCTTTGTTGGTGCAACAGGTGTTGCAACAGGACCACATCTTGACTTTAGGGTGAAGTTCCAAGGGCATTATGTTAATCCTGTTAAGATGTTAAATCCACGTGTTGCTTCAATTTCTGAAAATAAAATAGAGGAATATAAGCGTTTAGTCCTTGAATTGAAGTCTTATATGAATGGAACACAGAGCTGTAGAGATTATAAACCAGAAAAGATTTTATAGTTGATAGACAAAGATAGTTTTTATGTTGGAGCAAAATACAGAAGAGCACTTTTTACTATCCTCATATACATATAACCTTCCAGAAGACTTGATTGCTCAATATCCTAAAGAACGGGGTGCTTCTCGGCTTCTTATCATGGATAAAGTAACAGGTGCTGTCACCCATACAGATTTTACTTCTTTAATAGACTATCTTCCAAAAGGTGCTCTTTTAGTTGCAAATAATACACAAGTGCTTCCTGTACGTATAGCTAGTACGTTTTGTACAGGTGGTCGTTTTGAGGTGTTACTATTAACACCAATGCCTTTTATAGAACTTAGAGCAAAAACCTGTATTGAGAGAAGTGGATGGTATACAGCTACTGCTGAAGTATTGATTAAGCCATCAAAAAAAATTTTTATAGGTGAAACTATTGTACTTTATGACACGTTAGAGTTTTTTGTTTTAAAGAAAAAGGCCTTTGGCCGTTATTTTGTTCGACTTACCTGGGTAGGTTCATTAAAAAAATTGCTTTTTATGTATGGACATATCCCACTACCTCCTTATATTCAAAGAAAAGATACAGATTTGGATGTACAGACATATCAAACAGTCTATGCAAAAGAAGCATGTTATGGTTCTATTGCGGCACCAACAGCAGGATTACATTTTTCAGAACACCTTTTAGCACAAGTAAAAGAACATGGTTTTTCTTGGCTAGAGATTACCTTACATGTAGGGTATGGTACCTTTAGCCCTGTACGTACTCAAGATATTCGAGAGCATGAAATGCATAAAGAGTATGTTCAGATTTCTTTAGAAGTAGCTCAGGCAATACAGAAAGCAAAAGAAGAAGGGCGGCCAATCATTGCTATAGGCACAACAGTAGTAAGAGCTTTAGAAGGTGTTTCAAATATTAAAGGAACCCTTTCTCCCTATAGTGGTTGGATAAAGAGTTTTATTAAACCAGGATATTCTTTTCATATTGTGGATGGATTAATTACAAATTTTCATCAACCAGAATCAACTTTATTAATGCTTGTTTCTGCTTTTACAGGTCGTAAAAAACTTCTTTCTGCATATCAAGAAGCTATAGAACAAAGATATCGATTTTTTTCTTATGGTGATGCCATGTTTATATTGTAAGATAGATTTTGATAAAAGGTCATAGACTTTTTATGCTTGTAAGATATAGATATTTTGCTTACGTTTTTTATGAAAGTTTATTAAGAATTCTTTGAAAGAACTTGTTTACTCAGACATTTTTTAGATTTTTGTTGCTCTTATAAACTTTTTGTGGTTGGCTTGTTTTAAGGTGGAAAGCTTTTGGCTATAGACAGTATCAACATATAGTAATTGTGAAAAACTCATGTCATGGATAGAAATTAATAAAGAGCGTTGTAAAGGTTGTTTGCTGTGTACAGAAGCTTGTCCAAAAGAGCTTATTCATCAATCTTCACATATTAATAGTCATGGATATAAAGTAGCTGGTTTTGTCGAGCATGGCGAGGATCTGTGTATAGGCTGTTCAGCATGTGCAGTTATGTGCCCAGATATTGCAATTCGTGTATTTCGGACAAAGAAGGTATAGGTATGAAAACAGTAAAGCAAGAATATATTCTTATGAAAGGTAATGAAGCTGTTGTTCATGCTGCTTTAGCTGCACAATGTAAGTGTTATTTTGGATATCCTATTACACCCCAAAGTGAAATTCCTGAAATGTTTTCTCAGTTATTTCCTCAACAAGATGGTGTTTTTGTTCAGGCCGAAAGCGAAATTGCTGCAGCAGGTATGTTGCTTGGTGCTGGAGCAAGTGGTGTGCGTGCTATGACTTCTTCTTCTGGTCCAGGCTTAGATTTAATGCAAGAAACCATATCATATATGGTTGGTAGTGAGCTTCCTGGAGTTTTTGTAAATATGAGTAGAGGTGGTCCTGGTCTTGGGAGTATAGATGCTTCTCAAGGAGATTATATTCAAGCAGCAAAAGGTGGAAGTCATGGTGCAGCTAAAACCTTTGTTTTAGCACCTTCAACAAGTCAAGAGTGTTATGATATGACAATAGAAGCCTTTGATCTTACTTTTAAATATCGGAATCCTGTTTTAATTTTAGGCGATGCTATGGTTGCACAGGTAAAAGAGCCTGTTTTATGTTGGAAACCTAAGCATTCTTTGAATGATAAAGCAGACCAGTGGTGTCTTACTGGAAATAAAAATCGGATTGGGCGTACTTTAAAGTCTGTTCATTTAGAGGAAGGTGCTCTTGCACGTCATAATTTTTGGTTAATGGAAAAAAATAAACAGATGCAGGCTGACTCTAAAGTAGAAGCCTATTGTGTAGAAGATGCTGAATTAATTCTTGTTGCTTTTGGCTCAGTTGGGCGTATATCTAGAAGTGCTGTAAATGAGTTAAGAAAAGAAGGGCATGCTGTTGGACTTATTCGTCCATGTACATTGTTTCCATTCCCTGCAATAGCAATAGAAAAACTTGCTTTAAGTGGTAAGCGTTTTCTTGTTATTGAACAAAATAATGGTCAAATGGTTGATGATGTTCGCTTAGCAATACATAAGCATACAGATGCAGAGCTACATCTTGTTCCTGTTGGTATTTCTGTGAGTGCAGAAGAGCTACTAACACCTATTCTTGAATGTTTAAGGAGAAAGTGATGTCTACTACTCTTGCACCAGAGGTAAAAGGGAAAAATCATGTTCAAGAAGCTTTTTCTTTAAGTTCTAGCCTTACACAACAGGAAACACACTATTGTCCTGGTTGTCAGCATGGTATAGCACATCGTCTTATTGCAGAAGTTCTTTCTGAGATGCAGTTGGCTCAAAACACTATAGGTGTTGCTTCTGTTGGTTGCTCTTCATTTATATATAACTATGTTGATATTGATTGGGTTGAGGCTCCACATGGTCGTGCTAGTGCTGTTGCAACTGGAATTAAGCGTGCTCAACCAGATAAAATAGTTTTTACTTATCAGGGTGATGGAGACTTTGGTGCTATTGGTTTAGGCGAGTCAATTCATGCAGCAAACCGAGGAGAAAATATCTCTGTATTTCTTATCAATAACACTGTATACGGGATGACTGGTGGACAAATGGGACCAACAACACTTGTTGGCCAAAAAACAACAACTTCTCCAGCAGGACGTAATGCTTCAACAGAGGGTTCCCCTTTAAAGTTGGCAGAAATGTTTGCAGGTTTAGCTGGTGTAAGTTTTTCTACACGATGTTCTTTAGACTCTATGAAGCATGTTTTAGCTGCAAAAAAAGCTATTCGTAAAGCCATAGAAATCCAGGTTCAAGGTTTAGGGTATAGTCTTATAGAGATGCTTAGTGGCTGTTCTACAAACTGGAGAATGGATCCTCGGGCTGCTAATAAACACATTGCAGAGGCAATGATACCTGTTTTCCCATTAGGGATATATAAAGATATTACAAGCAGCAACAAGGTGTGTGGTTAATGCTTCAACACCATACAATAATTATTTCTGGGTTTGGTGGTCAGGGTGTTATGCTTATTGGTAATCTTTTAGCTCAAGCTGGGATGGAGCATGGTCGGAACGTGACTTTTTTTCCAGTATATGGAGCAGAAATGCGTGGGGGAACAGCAAACTGCACTGTTGTTGTTTCAGAAGATGTTATTGGATCCCCCATTGTCCATAACCCTCTTGCAACAATTATAATGAATCAGCCTTCATTAGAGAAGTTTCAACCACGTCTTCATAAGGATGGTGTTCAAATAGTGAACACCTCTTTGGTTAGTGAAAAGCTTTTTGATTCTACTAAAAGAAGTTTTGGGATCCCTGCAAATGACATAGCCGATAAGGTTGACAATAGTAAAGGGGCTAATATGGTTATTTTGGGAGCTTTTTTAAAAGAGACAGGTTGCCTCCCTTTAGAGTGTGTTGCTGGAGCATTAAAACAGGTTCTTTCTTCTCACTATCATCACCTTATTCCTAAAAATATAGCAGCACTTGAAGCAGGCTATACATATACAATAGGTGGATAGTAAAAAAAGAAGTTTTTTGGTGTAAGAAGACAAAATACCTATAATCATAATGTACTTGTTAAGTATGTATTGTAATTACAGTTAGCTTTGTGTTTTATTGTATTTCAAAGTAATGACTTTTTTTGTGCGAGAGTGGCGGAATTGGTAGACGCACTGGACTTAGAATCCAGCGGTTATGCCGTGAGAGTTCAAGTCTCTCCTCTCGCACCATAAAATAAAGCTATTATTGCTTGATTCTAAGTGTATTTATAGATACAAATACACTATAGAAAGTATGCTTTTATTCATATTGAAGTGAGTAGGGCATAGGTTTTTGGCTTACAATGTTAGCTAGGTATGGTTATGCCTTAATGCATAACATACTTTTTGTTTTCAGGTGTAATTTACTGCTCTATTTTATATTATGATAATATAAACAAGGGTGGAGGAGGTTTTTATGGAGTTTAATGTTGAAAACATATCTCCTACAAAAAGGAAAATAGAACTTATGCTAACCACTGGTGAGGTCAATGCTGCCTTAGATAAAACTATTGCACAGTATCAAAAGAATCTATCTTTGCCAGGCTTTCGTAAAGGGAAGGTGCCTAACCAGGTTGTAGAGCGAAAATTTTTTGAAGAAATTGTTGATAAAGCAACAAAAGAAAAACTTAATGAGTGTTTAGCTGAAGTTTTAGCTAAAAGTGGGTTGAAACCACTTTTTAATGTAACAACAGATGAAACATATTTTAAGAGAGGAGAAGCTTTTTCTTGTAATCTTTCATTTGAAGTTTTGCCTACAATAAGTTTCCCTGTATATGAAGGACTTTCAATAGAAGAGGAAGAGCCTCTAGTTACAGATAGTGATGTTGATCTTATTGTTCAAAATATTCAGGAAGCTCTAGCAGAATGGGAAGAGGTCACTGATGGACGATTACCTCAAGATGGAGATACAGTTGATGTTAATTATAGTGGATCCGAAAATGGTGTTCTTGTTGAAAGTGTTCAGGGAACAAATTTTGTTGTGACATTAGGTCGAAAGCAAGCACTTGCTGACTTTGAAGCACTTGTTAAGACAATACCTGTTGGTGAAGAAAGAGAGGGTGTGGTCCATTTCCCAGAAAATTATGGTAATAGAGATTTAGCTGGTAAAGATATTTTATTTAAAGTCTTTTTAAATATATTAAAAGCACCTGTTTTGCCTAAGCTAGATGATGCCTTTGCTCAGAAAGCTGGATATGAAGACTTAGTAATTTTAAAAAAAGAAGCTAGAGAATATCTTTTAAAATCACAGGAGCAACAAGTAAAAGCTCGTGCAATGAAAAAGGTGCTAGACAACCTTTTAAGTCAGGTCGTTGTTGAAGTCCCTGAAACTATGTTAGATACAAAGATTGAGAGGATTCTTGGCGATCAGACTGTTAGAAGTAAGAACAGTAAAGAAGAGTCTAAAGCTGATTTAAAACAAAATACTGATGATGAGCGTTACAGTAAAGCAAAAGAAGAAGCTTTAATGCTGCTCCAGCCACAAGTTTTTCTTATGGCTATTGCTGCTAAGGAAGGACTTGTTATTGTGGAAAAAGAAATAGAGGCAGCCTTGCATAGGATGGCTATTGAAGCACGCCAAGATCCTAAAATTTTTCGAGATGCATATTATAGAACTGGTCTTGTATATGAATTACGGGATCACTTGCTTGCAGATAAGGCAATGGATTTTATCTATGAAAAAGGTGAGATCACTAAAGTAGCACAGGAAGCTTAACAGGAATATCTTAGTGTATGGGTTTATGGTTAGAAATAGGTGTAGATATATGAGTCAATTCCCTGACGGCTAACATTTGGTAAACTTCTATAGTTTTAGGTAGATATTCATTTTGATATAAAGCTATTAGTAGGTTTAAGGTATATTGTTTTAATTTTTATTTGGCTAATGGAGTGTTTGAATGCAAGAGATACAGAACATGACTGTTCCAATTGTTGTTGAAAACAATGGGCGTAATGAGCGAGCATATGATATTTATTCTAGGCTTCTTAAAGATAGGATCGTTTTACTTGGGACAGAGGTGAATGACCAAGTTGCATCACTTATTTGTGCACAGCTATTATTTTTGGAGTCTCAGGACCCAGAAAAAGAAATTTACTTATATATTAATAGTCCTGGTGGAGCTGTTACAGCAGGCTTAGCAATCTATGATACATTAAGATATATAACCTCTCCTGTGGCAACAGTTTGTTTAGGTAGAGCTGCAAGTATGGGAGCATTATTGTTATCCGCAGGGGAAGCTGGTATGAGGTATGCATTACCAAATAGCCAAGTTATGATCCATCAACCTCTTGGTGGATATCAGGGCCAAGCAACAGATATAGATATTCATGCCCGGGAAATTTTGAGAATGCGTCAAAGGTTGAATGAAATTCTAGTTGAACATACAAAACAGCCTTTTGATAAAATTGCTCAAGATACTGAACGTGATTATTTTATGACAGCAGAAGATGCAAAATCTTATGGTATAGTTGATAAAGTATTGCTTTCCCGTAGAGATATACAGCAAAAGGAAAGTGAATAAAACTATGGGTTCTGTCTTTTGAAAAAGATAGAAAGTTTTTTGTGTTTTCCTCTGAGGTTGGCAGCAGTTTATCATATAAGGTAAGTATGCTTTATTTCAAAGATATGTTTAGATATAGTCTTGAATAGCGACTAAGTATGCTTTTTGCAGAAATGAGTATTATTTATCTTTACCGTTCTAAAATATTAGAATAATAGTAAAAGGTGTTTAGAATTAGGCCTCAATTGAGTAGTTAAGGATTTTTTATGAGTAAAAATGATGAAAATATACTTTATTGTTCTTTTTGTGGGAAAGGGGAGTTTGAAGTAAAGCAGCTTATAGCTGGTGAAGGTGTACATATTTGTGATGCTTGTATTGCTTCTTGTAATGAAATCCTTGCACAACAAGAAGTAAGTCCACTTCAAGGAGATGAGCGTCTGCTCCCTCCACAGGAAATTAAGTCAAAACTTGATGAGTATGTAATAGGACAAGAAGAAGCAAAAAAAATTTTAGCTGTGGCTGTACATAATCATTATAAACGTATTTTTTATGCACAACAGGCATTAGATAATGATGTTGAACTAGAAAAGAGCAATGTTCTTTTAGTTGGTCCTTCAGGTAGTGGGAAGACATTGTTAGCAAAGACGCTTGCAAAAATTTTGCATGTCCCTTTTGCCATAGCAGATGCTACAACATTAACAGAAGCTGGTTATGTAGGTGAAGATGTAGAAAATATTCTTGTGCAGCTTTTACAGAATGCAGATTATGATCTTGAGGCAGCAGGTAAGGGTATTATTTATATTGATGAAATAGATAAGATTTCTAGAAGAAGTGATGGTCCTTCTATTACTAGAGATGTTTCTGGTGAAGGAGTTCAACAGGCTCTTTTAAAAATAATAGAAGGAACAGAAGCAAATATTCCTCCAAAGGGTGGACGTAAGCACCCACAACAAGAGTTCATTCGTATGAACACTTCAAATATACTGTTTATTGTTGGTGGGGCATTTATTGGTTTAGATAAGATTGTTGAACAGAGACTCCGTGGTGGAACAATGGGGTTTGGTGCTAAAGTTACAGGTAAAAAAGAAAGGCCATTAGGAGAACTTTTAGAGCAAATTCATCCTAATGATCTTGTGCAGTTTGGACTTATCCCAGAGTTTGTTGGCCGAATTCCTGTATTAACACATGTAGATGATCTTGGTGAAGATGATTTGATTCGTGTGCTTACAGAGCCTAAAAATGCTTTAACAAAGCAGTACCAGAAGCTTTTTGAGCTTGATAATGTTATGTTACGATTTACTTCAGATGCTCTTAAGTCCATAGCACATAAAGCTATTGAGCGTAAGACTGGAGCTCGAGGGCTACGTAATGTTATGGAGTCTATTATGTTAGACATTATGTATAAGTTGCCATCCATGAATGGTGTAAAAGAATGTGTTATAAATGATGTCGTTATCAATAGTGATAGTGAACCATTGTATATTTATGATGTAGAAGCACAGGTTGCACTATAAGTCTTTCTTATAAAGAAAAAGAAGAACAAAGCTCTATAGGATCATTGCTAAAAAGGAGCTCTTCATGGACATGATGAACAAAGGCAGCCAAAATCCTAAAAAAGAGTGTTTTGAACTTCCCCTTATGCCATTGCGTGAGGTAGTTATGTTCCCTCATTCAATTGTACCTCTTTTTGTTGGCCGAGAAGCATCTATTAAAGCAATAGAAAATGCTGTCACAGGGTATGACAGGAAAATTTGTCTTGTTGTTCAGCGTGAACCAGAAGTTGAAAAACCTTCTCTTGAAAGTCTATATGAGATAGGTGTAGTAAGTAGAATTTTACAGTTTCTACGCCTTCCTGATGGAACAATCAAAGTTTTATTTGAAGGTTTATATCGTGTATACTGGGAACATATAGATATAAATCTTTTTGATAAGACTTCGTTTGCTAAAGTCATGGTAAAACCAGCAAAAGAACCTCCTATATCTTTATTAGAAAGTGAAGCTTTAGTAAGAGCTACACATGAAGCTTTAGAAGAATATGCAAAAAACAATAAAAAGATTACACAGGAAGCTTTAGCTGCTATTTCTGGGCTTAGAGAACCTGGAAGGCTTGCAGATTCTGTTATGCCGCATTTGAAGGTTGATTATACACAGAAACAGGCTGTACTAGAGCTTCTGGATCCTTTTGCCCGTCTTGAGAAAGTCTTTGAGCTTTTAAGTGGTGAAATTACTGTAAATACAATAGAGCGTAGAATTAAGAGTCGAGTTAAGACCCAAATGGAGCGGAACCAGAGAGAATACTATTTGAATGAGCAGATAAAGGCTATTCAGAAAGAGATGGGACGTGAAGATGACCCTCAAGCTGACTTAGCTGACTTGGAAAAACGTTTTTTAGAACGAGATATGCCTGAAGAGGCTCGTGAGAAGGCTTTAGGAGAAATAAAAAAACTTAAACATATGTCCCCTTCTGCAGCAGAATATGCTGTTGTGAGGAATTATGTAGACTGGATTTTTGAACTCCCATGGAATAAAACGCAAGAAACTTTTATTGATATCCCCCATGCACAACAAGTTTTGGATGCAGAACACTTTGGGTTAGAAAAACCTAAGCAAAGAATATTAGAATATCTTGCTGTACAAAAACTTACAGGTTCATGTAGAGGTTCTATTTTATGTCTTGTGGGGCCTCCAGGTGTAGGTAAAACATCTTTGGCACGTTCTGTAGCTAAAGCCACAGGCCGTGAATATGTAAGATTATCTCTTGGTGGCGTTCGTGATGAAGCTGAAATTCGTGGCCATAGAAGAACCTATGTTGGTGCTATGCCAGGTAAACTTATTACAGCTTTGCGTAAAGCAAAATATAATAATCCACTACTTTGTTTAGATGAGATTGATAAAATGAGTGCTGATTTTCGAGGTGATCCTGCTGCTGCTTTGTTAGAAGTTCTTGATCCAGAGCAGAATAGTACTTTTAATGATCATTATTTAGATTTGGATTATGACCTTTCAAAAGTATTTTTTATTACAACAGCAAACTCACTACAAGGTATCCCTATGCCTCTTCAGGATCGTATGGAGGTCATAGAGCTTTCTAGTTATTTGGAAGTGGAAAAAAAACATATAGCAAAAGGTTTTTTGTTGCCTCGTCAGCTTGAGAAGCATGGTTTACAGAAAGAGAATATTCGTTTGTCTGAGAATGCTTTAACTGAAATTATTCGTTCTTATACAAAAGAGGCTGGCGTGCGTAATTTAGACCGAGAAATTGCTGCTGTTTGTCGTAAAATAGCAATTAGACTTGTTGAAAGTGATGATATGCATAAGACAGTTTCAGTAACTCGACAAAATTTAGAAGGGTTTCTTGGAGTAAAGAAATATCGTATCAATGAAAGTGAAAAGGTGCCTAAAGTTGGTGTGGTAAATGGATTAGCCTATACAGGCATGGGTGGTGTTTTACTAAATGTTGAAGCTGTGATTATGCCTGGAAAGGGAGAAGTCTCTACAACTGGTAAGCTTGGAGACGTTATGATAGAGTCTGCACGAGCAGCACTTTCTTATGTTCGTTCACGTGCAGAGCTTTTTGGTTTACGTTCAGGTTTTCATAGTGAAATAGATACACATATCCATTTCCCTGCTGGAGCAACTCCTAAAGATGGTCCATCAGCAGGTATAGCAATAACAACAGCATTAGTTTCTGCTCTACTTGATATACCTGCTCGAAATGATGTTGCTATGACTGGTGAGGTTACTTTGCGTGGTCGAGTATTACCTATTGGTGGACTCCGTGAAAAGCTTTTGGCTGCAAGCCGTGCAGCTATTAATGTTGTTATCGTTCCTAAGGAAAATGAAAAAGATTTAAAGGAAGTTCCTGAGGAAATTTTAAAAACTTTAGATATTAAACTTGTGGAACATGTGGATGAAGTTTTACCCCTTGCTCTAGCTTCTAACATAGAAGAGATCTTTCCAGAAGTACATAATTGTGAGCCATTATCCAGCTCTTTACGAAGACATTCTGTAGAAATAACAACAGCACAGTAAATATTTAAAGAATAGAAAAAAAGAGCATCTTAATAGCTATTGAGTTGCTCTTTTTTTATGCTCTATTACATTAGGTATAAACAGTTATTTTAGATAGCTTTACCTGTTAAGAAAAAAAGGATAGGCAAATGAAAATGTTTGTAAAAAGGTTTTATTGTTTTTTGCATTAGAAGGTTTTTATGAAAAGCACACATTTATATAATAGAATATTTGTACAGCCACTTTTTTTTGCTTTTTTGGGTGTACTTTTTTGTTTTTGGAACAGGGTTGACCCAAGCTCTGTCCCATGTGTGTCCTCTGGTTGTGAACTCTTTCAGAATGGGGCAGAGAGGCCTGTCCTTTGGTTGTTAGGGTGTATTGGTTTTTTTGTTTTAATGCTTTGTGCTCTTTTTAAGAAGCCAAATATAGGTAGGTTTTGTGCTGGATTTGGGTTGAGTTTAGATATTATTCTTTTTTTTATTATGGTTTTAACCTTACCATGTATCATTTGTGTTTTGACTGGGCTACTTCTTGCTTTATGCTATAGAGCTTTTTTTATAAAAACAGTTACACCACAATTAGGACAAGATCCTTATATTTTAAAACGCTCTTTTTTACTTTTATTATGGACCATATTATTTATAGTTAATGTAGGGCTTATTATTAAAAGTTTTGTTACTCCATGGTCGCTCAATGGAGATAAAGAAAACAAAGCACATGCTATTGCAATCTTTTTTTCTCCATCATGCCCTGCATGTAAAAAGCTTGTAAGGACTATTCCAGAGCCAAAAATCGAAAGTATAGACTGGTATCCTGTTATGGAAAGAGGGCAAGACTTTGAAGCTATTGCTATGCTCCAATTGTTATTTATAGATAAAGTCGTTCCTTTATCAGAAGCTTTAGATATTGCTTCTAAAGCTCCACCATTAACATTTTTTGAAAGAATTTCATTTAGGTACTTGCTATTGCAGTTTAGGTTATGGGTAAATAGTGCACATGTGTTATCTTCAGGAGACGGAAGACTCCCTTTCTTAGAGTTTAGGGGTATACCAGAATCCTTAGTGGATACCAAGCTTAAAACACAGACAGGGAATAAAGATGCTTCTTTACCTCTAGAGCTTGAGGCTACAGGTATATGTGGTGAAAAGGGTGGTATCCCTTGTGGAGATTAATGTAAGTGGCTTAATTTTTGATGATAACACTATGATAATTTTTTAAAAAATAGCTTTATAATATACATAGGTTTTATAAATAGTGTTTGTTTAAGTATGATAAAATACGTTTTATAACAGTAGCCTGAGTAGTTTTTGTAACAAAGGTGACTGTATTTTATGAAATATAAGTAAGGACGTATTTTTACATGTAGAGTATGTCAAGGGTTTAGATTTTTTATTAGGATTGTTAACATTTTTTGTTTTAGGATAAAGAGCATTATTTATGGAGATTTTTAAAAGAGGAAATATGTCCAAGGTAGATATTAATTGTTGTGCTGTAGTTATTTTAGCAGCAGGAAAAGGCTCTCGTATGCAAACGGAAAAGCCTAAAGTTATTCAGTCATTACTTGGTGAGCCTATGTTGTTATATGTTCTTAGTGCTGTGAGTTTTTTTGAGCCAAAGAATGTTTGGGTAGTTGTTGGGGAAGAATCTTCAGCAATACGTGAAGTATGTAAAAATTTTAATGTTCAGTTTGTTGTTCAAGAAAAACAGTTAGGAACAGGAAATGCTGTTTTATCTGCATTACCTCAGCTGAAAAATGCAGGTGTTAAACATATTCTTATTGTAAATGGAGATTGTCCACTAGTAACGGCACAGTTCTTTACAGACTTTTTGAAAGAAGCTGAACATTCTGACATTAGTTTTGCTGTACAAAAAAAATCTATATTAGGTGATTATGGAAGGGTTTTAAGAAAAAATGGAGCAGTTGTTGCTATTGTTGAGGCAAAGGACTTTGATCCAGCTGTACATGGGGGATTGGATGAAATAAATTTAGGGATATACAGTATGTCTCTAGATTTAGCTTTATCATTGCTTCCAAAGTTATCTGACAATAATGCAAGCCATGAATACTATATTACAGATGTTATTCAGATAGCATTAGACAATGGGTATGTTGTTAAAGGCAGTATGATAGATAGTGAATATAATTTAATAGGTGTAAATACAGCTCAAGAACTTATTGAAGCAGAAGAAGTTCTACGCAAGGAACGGATAAGGCACTTTTTGACTAATGGGGTTATAATACATTTGCCAGAAAGTGTTACTATTGGACCATTTGTGACTATTAATCCAGGTGTAGAGCTATATGGTCCTTGTGAGATTTATGGAAATACTTACATAGATTCAGGAGTAGTTATACATAGCCATTGTTGGATAAAAGATACACAAATTTTTTATGGTGCTTGTATACATGCTTTTTCTCACTTAGAAAAAGCATGTATAGGAAAACAATGTTTGGTTGGGCCATATGCAAGGCTACGTCCTCAAACAATAATTGATGAGCAAGCCCATATAGGGAATTTTGTTGAAGTTAAGAATACACAAGTAGGAGTTGGGGTTAAGGCAAACCACTTAACATATTTAGGTGATGCACATATAGGTCCTTTTACCAATATAGGTGCTGGAACAATTACATGTAATTATGATGGAGAAACTAAACACCAAACAGTAATAGGAGAGCAAGCTTTTATAGGCAGTAATACAGCAATCGTTGCACCTGTTTCTATTGGGGATAATGCTTGTGTTGGAGCAGGTTCAGTTATTACGAAGGATGTTCCTGAGAAGACATTAGCAATAGCAAGAGGTCGACAGCATACATATGCTAAGTATCAAAGGGAAATTATGCAACCTATTGAAAAATAATATTTTTTATTCTAGATATCCCTGTATTGCTATAATTTTTGAAAGAGAATAGAGTCTTGTTATGGAACTTTTTGATCTTTTAGAGAAGCAAATATCTGAGCTACTTAAAGAAGTATCTTTTTTAAAAGAAGAAAATAAGACACTTAAGCTAACATCAGTTGGCCTTGCAGAGTTAAGAGAGGAAAATCGTGCTTTGAGGGAGGCTTTGGAGCATGAGCAAAATATTCGAGAAAATATTAGTAGCCGGGTAGATCATATGCTTACTATGATTAGTGAACATAAGCTATAAATTTTGTTAAAAGATGTATAATTTTCAAATTAATGTTCTTGGAGTAGAAATTTCTTTTAAGGCAGATGTAGATCCTGAACGTATAGAGCAGGCCAAAGCATTTGTTGAAGAACAGTACGAACGCTTGAAAGGTTTTGGAGGACAACTTAGCAGAGAGAAACTGTTAGTACTTTTGATTTTGGGTGTAGTTGACGACTTATTACAATCACAACAGCAGCTAGATGCTTTAGAAGCTAGGCTAGCAACATTGTTAAAGCATATAGAGGAAGTTCTTTGACTTTAGGTTTGAGCTCTATAGGATGAATCCTCATTTCTTGTAGAGTTTTGTTGGCAGGCCTAAATAACCTGGGGCGTACGCTAGCTTTGTAAGATACAGCCCACAATAATGCGATTGGGGACAACTATTTGGACAGGTGTGCATGCTTCCTTTAGAGGAAGAGAGCCTAAATGTTCATTAAGAGTTCCCACCTGAAAACCTCAGGTCCTGTATCTACTAGTGAGCGGCGCTCTGGGGTTTAAACTTTTGCTTTAATTGTATTTGTGCTTCTACCCTTAATGTCCTTTAAAAATAAAAAAGTAAGAATTGTACGACTTCTTTTGTTTGAAAGATGTATAGGGAGGAAGATATAATGTTTTTTTATGCTCTTTTTATAGTTGGTTTTTTGTTTTTAGTTTTTAGTTTAAGTATTTTTTTTTATAATGGTGTATATAAAAAGCGCATAAGTGAAGCTCAAAATTTAGCAGGAAATATTCTTGAAGAGGCTAGAGAAAAGGCTCAAGCATATCAAAAGGAAATGTTACTGCAAGGCCAAGATGAACTGTTTCAACAAAGAAAAAATTTTGAACTTGAATTTAAAGAGAGAGCGCGAGCCCTTAATGATAAAGATAGAAAGCTTCAGGAGCAAAGTGAACGTTTAGAAGAAAAACTAGAGAGAGTAAGAGAACGAGAGCATGAAATTTTAGCTATAGAAAAAGAGCTTACATATAAAGGCCGGAAGATTAATGAGTTAGAAGAGCATTTAAATCAACGGATTGGTGAAGAAGAACGTTGTCTTCAAGAAATTTCTAATTTAACTATTGAAGAGGCAAAAGAGCAACTTTTAGAAAACTTAACTCTACGTACACGACATGATGCTGCAAAGATGGTAAAATGTATTGAGACAGAGGCTCGTGAGATTGCAGATCGTAAAGCAAAAGAGATTATAGCAACAGCAATACAACGCTATGCAGGTGAATATGTTACTGAGCATTCTGTTACAACAGTAACTCTTCCAAGCGAAGATATGAAGGGAAGGATTATTGGTCGTGAAGGAAGGAATATTAGAGCATTAGAATCTGCAACAGGTGTAGATATTATTATTGATGATACTCCGGAAATTGTTGTTCTTTCAGCATATAGTCCATTAAGGCGTCAGGTGGCTAAAATGGCTTTAGAGCGTCTTGTTCAAGATGGTCGTATTCATCCTGCACGGATTGAAGAAGTTGTTCATAAATGCCAGGATGATCTTGACCTTCAGATTCGTGAAGTAGGAGAGCAAGCAACTTTTGATGTCGGTGTATATGGAATTCATCCAGAGATAGTTCGAGTTTTAGGTCAACTAAAATACCGTACCAGTTATACACAAAATGTATTACAACACTCGATGGAAGTTGCTTCTTTATGTGGAATGATGGCTGCAGAGCTTGGTGTTGATGTAAAAAAAGCAAAGCGAGCAGGGTTGCTTCATGATATTGGAAAAGCTCTTGATCATGAAAAAGAAGGGTCACATGCTCTTATAGGGGCAGACTTAGCAAAAAAATATAATGAATGTCCTGAAGTTGTTCATGCTATTGCAGGACATCATGAAGAAGAAAAACCTGAAACAGCATTGGCTGTTCTTGTACAGGCTTCTGATGGTCTTTCTGGGGCTCGGCCTGGAGCTCGTATGGAGCTTTTAGATAACTATGTAAAGCGTTTGAAAGATCTTGAAGAAATTGCTACAGATTTTTCTGGGGTTTCTAAAGCCTATGCAATACAAGCAGGTCGAGAAGTACGAGTCATGGTAGATTCAGATACTATAGATGATGATCAAACATATCTTTTATGTAAAGATATTACAGGTAAAATAGAAGAAAAGTTGACATATCCTGGCCAAGTTCGAGTTACTGTAATCCGTGAACATAGAACTGTTGGCTATGCAAGGTAGATAGCCATAATTTTTTAGAACTACATGAGTCGAAATTCTTTATAGTTTTTACTAAAAAAGCTATTTCTTTAGAAGATACCATACAAATTGTTGGGTGTTTGGATATTTTTATTTTATAAATATTATTAGTAAAATAAAGTTACATGTAGTTGATTTGTTAATAACGTAATTCTTATTAATAAGATGTATTCTTTTTTACTATAAAAAAGTGTTAATTAAGTATAATATGTGAGATTTTAGATGATAAGTTTTTTTAGAAAGAGGCATGTATTTTTTAGTGGTTTTAACAAGGCCTGTACTTTATTATTTTTTAGTACAAGCTTTGTTTTTTTTATTGTACATACTGCCCTTAGTTCAGTCACAGTACAAACTGTTTGGGGTGAATATTGTATAGATCAACAGCCTGTTCTCGAAAAATTGATTAATAGTAGTTTGCTTAAGCGGTTGCAGTATATAGATCAGTCTGGTCCTTTAACATATTTTGGTTATATTCCTAAATTTAGTAGGTATGAGCATAGTATAGGTGTACTTGTTTTATTACAAAAAGCAGGTGCTCCATTAAAGGAGCAGATTGCAGGATTGTTACATGATACTTCGCATACGACGTTTTCCCATATTGGAGATCATTTATTTTATAAAAATGATATGGAGAAATCTTATCAAGATATAATCCATGTAAAATACTTAAAAGCTATGGATGTCCAGTCTGTTACAGGATCATATGGAGTTAATGTAGAGGAGCTAGATCCTGATCTCCCAATATATAAAGCTTTAGAGCAGAGCTTACCAGAACTTTGTGCTGATCGTATTCAGTATATCGTACATACAGGTGTACTTTTAAATAAAATTTCTCAGAAGCAGGCAAAAGAAATTATTAATAATTTACAATTTAAAGATAATACCTGGTTTTTTACAAAAAAGGAGTATGCTAAGAGCATTGCTATGTTATCTTTACTTTTTACTAAAGAGTTTTGGGGTGCTCCAGAGAATCTTGCTTTTTATGAATATTTTACAGAAATATTAAAGAGAGCTCTTGATTTGAAGATTATATCTAAAGTAGGAATACAATGTGGTACAGATCAAGCTATTCTTGACTTGTTAGAAGCTAGTAAAGATCCATATATTCAAAAAGGGCTTAAAGATTTAAAAATTACCCATAATTTTCAAAAAGGACTTGAAAAATTAAAAGATATGCATAGGCTTTTTAAAGAAGTAGATTTTGGTGAAGGAGATTTTAATATGAAACCTAAATTTCGAGGTGTAGATCCTTTTGTTCAAGTTGGTTCAAAATTTGAACGTTTATCTTCTATAGATCCAGAGTTTAAAAGAAAGTTTGAAGACATAAAAGCTTGGTGTAATAAAGGTTATGGTCTAAAAATGATGATAAAAGAGCCTTGTAATGTTTCATTAAATTAAATTTAGGCATTCTTTTGTTTAGATAGTACAAGTAAATTTTTCGTATACATAGGTGTGGAGAGCTCTTTATCTGGAGGAAAAATGGCATTTTTTGTATCATACTTTTCAACAGTACAGGCAGTTCAGGATATATCTATTTTTGAAGATGGTTTACCCTATGATCCATTATCTTTAAAACCATCATTAAAAACATATACTGGGAAAAATAACCAGTTGTTTGTTTGGTCATATGTTCAAAATATAGATAGACCAATTCTTCTTAGAGGAGAAGATGCTGTCTGGGCAGAAGGTTATGCTCCAGAAGATGAAGTATCTTTAGAAGAGCGTGTTGTTGGTTTGTTAGAAAATACTCGTGAAGATACTTGTGGAA
Organism: uncultured Lawsonia sp.; assembly: GCA_964369665.1. GTDB lineage: Bacteria > Desulfobacterota > Desulfovibrionia > Desulfovibrionales > Desulfovibrionaceae > Bilophila. Next base: position 29,494 of record CAYJFS010000002.1, read on the forward strand.
GTTTTTGTGGTATATGGCATCAACCAGATAACATCCGAATTTATACATCATTATCAGGTAATTTTTCTTTATACGTTTATAAAACAGATTTTTTTACAGCCATTTCTAATCGTATTAACTTGTTAGCAGTACTTGGTTCTTTATCTATAAGGCCTATTTGGCCTATTTATTTAACTGGTGCTAGAAGAGCACTGGATTTTGGAACAGCCTTTGAAGATATCACAACTACAAAGCCAGGCGAAGCTATTTATATTCAACCAGAAGGTATTACATATACTAAACCTAAATTAAAACATTTGTTCCAATCCATGGATGTGCAACAAGCATTAGAAGAGCTTTATGCTTTCCCTGAATATTTAGGAAAATGTTTATCTCAATATAGCTCTGTCCCTTTGCATCTAGCACTAACTGGTGGTAGAGATAGTAGAGCGGTGTTGAGCATGCTTGTAAGTTAGGACTGATGGATATACCTGGTAAAGTTCATACAAGTACAAATAACTTGAAGCATGATGCAGAACATCTTTCTGCACAATCAATACTAGATATTTTTACACATTATATCCCACATGATAATGGTAAAGATTTTTTTGTGACAATGCTGTAATCTCTGCTGCTATCGAAACAGTCTTTTCTCAAGGTTTTTGTCTAGATTTTGCAAGTACAGGTATTTTTAAAAAAGTGAACCCGACAAATGGGTTTAAAAGTAGGATTGTTCTTGGAGGTACTGATTATGACTATAAAATATTTAAGCCTCAAAAAAGCATTCATGCATATATACAAGAACCTAGGTTTGTACTTAAAAAGTGTCCTCTTATTCGTCAAGAAGTACATGAAAGTGGCATGCAACTATATTGTAATTTACTGGCAGATCTTTTAGAGGGTTTACCAGAAAAATATTATTTGCAACTTGACGTTTGGTGGATACCTTTGAGCAGAGGATATTCAAATTCAGGAAGAGTTTTTACTTTATCAGTATTTCCTTTTATAGATACAGCGTTTTTAAAGTTTTTTTTCTCTGCACCAATAGATTTTTTTACTACACAAGCAGCATACTATTTATTAATGCGTCAAGCCAAACGTCCTTTATGGAAAGCTCCTTTTTGTGACATAGAATGGCCTAATCCTTGCCTCTTTTCCTTCATAAACATAAGCTCCCTGCAGAAAATTTAGATGTTGTTCCATATCATTTTAACCCAGGTTTCCCGGGTCAGAGCCAGAGAGGGAGGAAAGAATGGTTAGATATTCTTGTTAATAAAACGCAAAAATATATGCGAGATAAAGTAAAAGAACATAAAGAGTTATTTAGTTTTGTGTCTCAAGAAGGTTTAGATGAAGTAACTCTAAAGCCTGCAGAACAGATAAGTTTTAGTAATGAGTGTTATGCTTCTGGTTTACTTTGTAGTGTATTCTTAGCTGAGTATGGTCAAAAATTATTACAACGTAGTCAGATGCAAGGGATACAAGAAGAACTTATTGATTGTATAAATGGTCCTAAAGGGCTTGTTTCAGGTGTAGATTTTGAGCAAGATACATCGCTGGCTTGGATGTCAAAATATGAGAATTGTCTTGCTAGTACAGTAGAAGAGCTTTATCAAGTTACAAATAAATTTCGGTATGAGTGGTTAAAAGATTATCCAGACTTATTAAGTAAAATGGGTTTTATAAAGATACATGAAGGTAGGCCTTCATGTAAGTTTAATACAAAAGGTGCACAATATTTTTCTTTACGTTCTTTTTTATTAGGACCTTCTGCTTCGCCACATAGACCATCGCCAATGCCGATAAATCCACTACTGCTTTTTGTTTTTTCAGATATTAAAGCTACATTTGTTGACTTAGAACCTTTAGACGATTTTTGGGTAGCAGCAGGGAAGCTTCAGGATGGACAGATAATGCCTTGGGAGATTACCTTTAAGATACCAAAAGGTGTGAATAATATAACTTGTTTTTTTAGTGTTATTGAAAACAGTATGCCTGTATATATTTCTGATATTATAGGGCAAATAAAGTAAGTAATAATTTGAATTTTTTGATAAAACTTATTTTTTTTATAAAAATATATTAAAGATATATAGGGAAATAATAGAAGATTTTTTTGATTATACCACAACAACTAGCTTAATTATGACTTATCTATACATACAGCTTTGAATACTGTAATAGGCCAGTAGGTTGGTATCTAAATTTTTAGTTAAAATAAAGACATAAATATAGTATGTTAAAAAAGTATAGATAATACTAATACAATACTCTCTGTAATGTTTCTTTACCTCTAGATATAAGAATATGAGTTTAAATGGGAATAGTGACTTTGAAAGAATAAAAAGTTTTACTAAAAAGCCTGTTGAATTTATTTTGAATATATGTATGAATTTGTTGAAAGTAAAATAGTTATAAACTTTAAGTATATATGAAACTTTTTTGAGTAAATGAGGACTTTTTTGAAGCCTGGTAAGCTTCATAATGTTATGTGATTTTTCTAAAAAAGTATTTTTAATGCTTGAAAAGGTGGGCTTTATGGTTAAGAAAAAACTAACTACTGTTGCTGGTGCTCCTGTTGTTGACAATGAAAATAGCCTTACAGCTGGACCACGAGGCCCTGTCTTATTGCAGGATGTTTGGCTTTTAGAAAAATTAGCTCATTTTGATCGTGAGGTTATCCCTGAGCGTAGAATGCATGCAAAAGGTTCTGGTGCCTATGGTACTTTTACCGTTACCCATGATATTACTCAATATACACGAGCAAAAATGTTTTCTAAAATAGGTAAAAAAACAGATTTATTTGTGAGGTTTTCTACTGTAGCTGGAGAACGAGGTGCTGCTGATGTAGAACGAGATATTCGAGGGTTTGCTCTGAAATTTTATACAGAGGAAGGTAATTGGGATCTTGTTGGAAATAATACACCAGTATTTTACTTACGTGATCCACTTAAATTCCCTGATTTGAATCATGTAGTAAAAAGAGATCCTTGTACTAATTTGCGTAGTGCTGAACGTAAATGGGATTTTTTTCTTTCCTCCCAGAGGCTTTACATCAACTAACTATTGATATGTCAGATCGTGGTTTACCTTTGTCTTATAGGTATTATGCATGGTTTTGGTAGTCATACATATAGTTTTATTAATAAAGATAATAAACGGATATGGGTAAAGTTTCATTTTAAGACACAACAAGGGATTGCTTGCCTTACTAATCAGGAGGCTGCTGATATTGTTGCACATGACCGTGAAAGTTCTCAGCGAGATTTATATACTGCCCTTGAAGAGAAAAATTTTCCAAAGTGGGTATTATATATATACAGACTATGTCTGAAGAGAAAGCTGCAGCTTTACCCTATCATCCTTTTGATTTAACAAAGGTTTGGCTTCATAAAGATGCTCCTTTACAAGAAGTTGGGGTATTAGAGCTTAATAAAAATCCTGAAAATTATTTTTCAGAGGTAGAACAGTCAGCCTTTAGCCCTGCTAATATTATTCCAGGGATAGGTTTTTCTCCTGATAAAATGCTTCAAGGACGTTTGTTTTCTTATGGTGATGCTCATCGCTATCGTTTAGGGGTTAATAGTCATCAGATTCCTGTGAATGCACCACGTTGTCCTTTTACAGTATATCATAGAGATGGTGCTATGCGTGTAGACGGTAATAGTGGAGATATTTCTTATGAGCCTAATAGCCATGGTGTTTTTCAAGATCAGCTTGAATACAAAGAACCACCGCTATCTCTTGAAGGTGCTGCAGAACATTGGGATCATAGAGAGGATAGTGACTACTTTTCTCAACCAGCCAATTTATTTCGTTTGATGGATAGAGCTCAAAAACAACGGCTTTTTTCTAATATTGCAGAAGATATGGCTGGTGCTTCTGAGAAAGTTGTGATGCGACAGTTGGATTTATTTCATCAGGTAGATCCAGAATATCGTACTGGCATTGCCTCAGCTCTTGGGCTTAAAAAATAAAGATACTCTCTTGCTCCAAAGTAAATATTTTTGAAGGAAACTATGTTGATAGTTGTTACATAGTTCATCAGTTAGCGAACAATGTTATTAAATTAAATGCATCAAGGTAATGGGGCACAGAACAGGTTGGTTCAAGGGCTATGGAGTTGGAGCGGATAACCCATAGTTTCCAGAAATTTTGAAAAAGAATGTCTTTATTGCAAATGTATTGAGCAAGATCTGTATCAACATATCTGGTGTGGCAATCCAAGGGTAATTGCTGATGCCCAAGTTTTCAAAGAAAAGTATTTTGTTGAGTCCTTTGAAATTCCTGAAGATATCCTCTTTAATTATGGTGTCGATAGGGTTTTTTTGTAAATCCAAAAGGTCAGTCAACAGTCTCTCCCTTTTCCCAAAAAACAGAGATAAAGACTACTATTAGAGCCTAAAAGCATGGTTGTTGGGGCATAATTAAGTTGAGTGATCTTATGAAATAATCTACCACTTTGAATAAAGCAAAAAATTGGCTCAGTCAGTTTAAAATCTTATTAACATTTTGACTTCTTGGAGTAACACCACCTTGAGCAATGGGAGTTCTTGTTTAAGAGAAGCTAAAATATTTGATGTTTGGTTTTCTGAGACTTGTCTGTTTCAACCCATTATTATAAAAAGGCAGTATAGTGAGACTCCCTGGTTTTACAAGGGGATTGGGCATCTTCCTAAACCTCCAGATAAAGGGTAGGCCTCATATCAACACTATAGAGTTTAACCCTTGTTCCTACATGTTCTTCACACTATTATTTTACACGTGAAAAATACTGTTTTCTGCTTTATTTGGCACCTCTGTGAACGAAATATTTGAACCAATTATCAAGAAAGATCATTTTCCATTTTGTTAGTTTGCAAAACACACTACGTTAATAGTTCCAAATAAAGTCCTACCAAGCTCTTCTTGTTTTTGACCTATGGGGATTCATTTTTTGGAATAAGTGTTGTACCAGTACTGTCACTAGTAAACAAATTTGCTAGATTAATATATTCTATAGAATTTTTTTGTAACAATTGAATCTTTCAATCAAGTTTATAGTTTTTATTTCTATTTTTGTTTTTTCCCTTCATTTTATAGTAGAACAGAGTGTTTTCTATTATGCGACTTAATAAGCTAATATAAATTTTTGCAAAAGAGAAAGCCCTTATAGAAGTATAAGGGCCTTAGATTACTGGAGCCAGCATGGAGAATTGAACTCCAGACCTGCTGATTACGAATCAGCTGCTCTACCAACTGAGCTATGCTGGCAAGATATTAAGGTGTATGGCTAAATATCTTGCCAAATAGATCAAGTCAAGCTTGTATTGGTAGAGGTACATTTGTAGTTACTTTGTTAGGAATTGACCATTAGGTAATAAGCTCACTTTATCTTCTTTATTTAAGGGTAAACCAACCCAAGTCATTTGATTACCATATTTGTCAGTAACTGTGAGATCCCAGGCTTCAGCATTTTCTGTTCTGCTAATCTCTAGAACAGCTTTATCACCATTAGGCAGAGTGCCTGCTTGTAAAAGATTTTCTTCCCAGTTGTTCTGTTTGGTCGGTGAAATCTTAACAGTATAGATATCTACTTGTGTGTTGTTAGAAAGTGTAACTTTTTTATCAAGAGCAAAAGCAAAAGTTTCTGTAAAAATTAGGATACAAAGAGCATAAGATAGAATAAAAGCGCACTTCATGGTGTACTCCTTTTAGAACGTTTAATTGTTGAATCAAACATAAATAAGGAAGCATATAGAAATATGATAATGAAGTTTAAGCATATACAAGGGGTTTCAAAAAAGCTATTATAGTTTAACAGTTTTTATCTTAGTATAGTTAGAGTTAAATTATAATAAATTTATTCTGTTTGGTTGTTGCCTTTACTGTTTGTAAGCTCTATACTTAATTAAAGTATATATATTTAAATTATAGTTGGGTATATATATAAATATAATATAGTAAGTATAAGATTTTTTAGTTAGCTTTTTTGGAGGTAAAATGGATACGCTTCGTGTAAATTCAAAAGAAGCTTCGCTTTCAGTTGCTTCAACGTTTATGAGATATGTATATTTGTGGATGTCTGTTGGACTACTTGTAACAGCTGGTTCAGCTTTTTATGTAGCAAGTTCTCCGGCACTACTTCAGGCACTATTTGGGAGCACTTTAGGGATAGTTTTGCTTGCAATAGCAGTTATAGCACTTCCATTAGTTTTAAGCACAATGATTGCTCGCTTATCTTCTGCTACTGCAACAGGGTTGTTTCTTTTGTATAGTATACTTATGGGGGCTTTTTTATCTTCTATTTTATTAGTGTATACTGGTAACTCTGTTTTTCAAGCTTTTGTTACTACTGCTGGGACTTTTGCTGCTATGAGTATCTATGGAACAGTAACAAAGCGTGACTTAACAAGTATGGGTAGTTTTTTAACTATGGGCTTATTTGGGCTTATTATTGCCATGATTGTAAATATTTTTTTAAAAAGTCCAATGATGGAGTTTGTTATTAGTGCTATAGGTGTGCTTATTTTTACAGGCTTAACAGCCTATGATACACAAAGGATACGTGCTTTTGGAGAAAATGCACCTCTTGGTGATGCTGTTGCTATGCGTCGTGGTGCTTTACTAGGTGCATTAACGCTATATTTAGACTTTATTAATTTGTTTTTAATGATGTTACGTTTTATGGGTGATCGACGATAGGTTATAATAGTTTTTTAAGTATATTCCCCTATTTTATTAAATAATAGGGGAATATTTATTTAGTTAGTATTAATAATAAATGAAAGTAAATAAAAGAAGATCATAGAAAGAATCGATGTTCCTGGGATAGTAAGAATCCATGCAATAATGAGATCCCCTGCAATTGGCCAGCGTACAGCAGAAAGCCTAGCAGTACTACCCACGCCAAAAATGCAAGCAGTAATAGTTTGAGTTGTGCTTATTGGTGCACCAAATAGAGATGCACTTGTAATAACCATTGCAGCAGATGTTTCTGCTGAAAAACCATGTACTGGTTCTAGTTTAAAGATTTTATGCCCCATGGTTTTTACAATTCTCCATCCACCCATAGCAGTACCTAAAGCCATAGCTAAAGCACAAGCAATTTTAACCCAAAGTGGAACATAAATTGTTTCAATTTTGTTAAAAATGAAAAGTGCAAGGGCAATAACGCCCATAGTTTTTTGTGCATCATTTAAACCATGACTTGTTGCCATAAAAGCAGCAGAACCTATCTGCAATTTTTTGAAAAATTTTGTAAGAAGTGTGTGATTAACATCAGCAAATATTATACTAATAAACTTCATAAATAAAAAGCCAACAATAAAACCTGCTATTGGTGAAAGAACAAGAGGTAAGAGTATTTTTGTTATAATAGAGCTTCCATTAAGACTCGATGGACCTGTAGCCATGAGAGCTGCACCAATGAGCCCACCAATAAGTGCATGAGAAGAAGATGATGGGATACCATAGTACCATGTAATAATATTCCAACAGATTGCAGCAAGAATTGCAGCAAGTACTAATAGATGGTTTCCAAAAACAATGTCTGTATTTACAATCCCTTTACCAAGAGTGTTAGCAACCTCTGTTCCTAGGAGTGCTCCAACAAGATTAAGGGAAGCAGCCATAAGAACAGCTGTTTTAGGGCTTAGGACTTTTGTAGAAACAACTGTTGCAATAGCATTTGCACTGTCATGTGCACCATTAGTAAAATCAAAGATTAGGGCAACTATAATAATAAAAAGAAGAAGTAAGGGGATATCAAACATATTTGATCATGACCTGTTCTAATACATCTGTAAGTGTTTGTATATGTTCTATAATTTTTGATATCTCTTCATAATATATTAATAAAATAGAGATATTTTTAAAATCATGGTTATCTGCTACATTGGTTTTTTGTAGTTCAAAAAAAGTTTCTATAAGAATTGTATATCCATAATTTTTTTTAGTGTTGAATTGTTCTAATATGTGTATAATATTTGATTTCTTTGGTAAAGAATCTACCATTTCTTGAGAAATATCTAATAGTTCTTGTAAATTTTTGAGAAGATTTGATAGAGCTGTAGGATATTGTTCTGCTTCATAGGCAATAAGTTTTATTCCAAAAGTATAGATGTTAAAAGCAATAGTTTTTTGTGCAATACTTATATCATGAATATCTTCTTTATCTATAGGTGTGATAAAAGTTTCTGAAAGGTGCTCTACAAGGGTTATATTTTTTTGAAAAAGTTCTTCTTTTAATGAGGATAAAGTCTGTATGGTTTTTTCTTTTGATACATTATGTGTAATGATGTCTAAGAGGACACTGCTTTGTTTTTGTAGCAGTGTAGACTGTGAAGCAAGAATTTCAAAAAAAGGAATAGATTTAGGTAAAAATCTTGATAACATTAAAGTTCCTTATCAAGTGGAGGAATAGACATATTTTTTGAAAGTAAGACACAGGGTTTGTCATCTTTATTCAGTGTTTTTAGCCATTCAGGTAGATAGTGGACTTTAAAGCCAGGTAAAATTGTTTTGTAGTGGTGTAGCAAAAAAGAGGAGGAGATTTTTGAGCCATATAGGTGGTCTCCAGCTATTGGGAATCCTCTTGCAGAGAGGTGAGCACGGATTTGGTGACGCATGCCTTTTTTTATAATACATTCTATAAGCGTTAGATAACTATTATTATTATGTGTAGTTTCTGGGAAAAGGTTTTGAAGTTCAGAGTTTTTATAGATTTTGATAGGTTTAACAAAGGTGTGTCTAAGAGTATTTGCTGTTATAGTAGAGGTAGCTTTTGTTTTTACTCTGTTTTGAGTATAAAGTTTATTTGTAATTATTATTGGTTTTTCTATTTTACCTTCAACAATTGTGAGGTAATATTTATAGATAGAACCTGATTGTTCAGCTTCCCTCCATAAGCTTTCTCCTGAACTATTTATTGTAGCAATAATGATGCCTGATGTTTGCTGGTCAAGTCTATTAAGTAGTTGAATTTGGTAATTTTTATGTATTTTACTACTTAGTAATGGATGATTTTTACTGTTTTTTTGAAGAATTTTTTCTAGAGATAGAGCCATGCTGCCTTTAATATATGCTGTATGTATTCCTGCAGGTTTATAAATGGCTAATAGTGAATTTTGGATGCTAATAATAGTACAAGGAAATGTATCTGTATTTTTTATAGGGAGTTCTTTTGGGATCTCAATAGAAACATTTTGTCCATAGGTTACTTTGAAACTAGGTTTTGTTTGGCCTGTTTGAATGTTTTTTATATGGATAAGCCCACATTTAATAAGCCTTCTACATGTGCGTAAACTTATAGTGGGTTGAGTGAAAGTAATAACTTTATCTAGGCGCCATCCATGCTCATGTTTAGGTATAGTATATACAATTTTTGTGTTCAAAGGGTGCCTCTTACTGTATATGGATAGGCTTTTTATGACAGTATCAGTCTGTTGTCTTTTTGTCGAGAGAGGTTTGTGTATTCTTTTGTATGTTTTTTGATGAGGGGTCTTCTGTAAATTTTAAAGCTTCTTTAGGGTGTGCTTCTAAGCCTGTTGCATCATAATCAACATGGATATTATGCTTACGTGCAAGCCAAAGTACAATAACTACAAAAAGTATAAGAACAGAGGTAATGATAATTTCTATAGTCATATTATTTTATAATAAGTTGTTGGTCTTTTTCTTGTTCATTTTTAGGTGCTTCCTCACGAGGAACTACACTGAATCCTCAACCACAAGGTGTAATAGAGTAGCCAAATTTTTTTGCTAACCATAGAACAAAAATTGTAAAAATAATACTTATAATAATTATTATTATTTCCAACATAGTTAACTAGGTAGAGTTTAATATTAATAATTAAGTTACCTTTATAATGCATTTGTTGTTTGTGATAAAGGCAGCTTTGTTCTATATCCATGAATCGTCGCAATAGCTATTTTGTCTTCATTATTATCTATAATAGAGACCTGATATACAGATAATTTTTTTCCTGCATGAATAAGGTGTGCTTCTGCAATAATTGGACCATGGGTAGCTTTTTTAATAAAAGATATAGAAGTATTTGCATTAAGCATAGTATACACCTCTTCATAGTTTGCTGCTATAGCAAAAGCCATATCTGCAAGAGAGAATAAGGCCCCACCATGTGCAATTTTTAAAGCATTCATATGAATTTTTTCTAACGATAACTCTACTTTACTATAGTTTTTTTCTACAGCTATTGTTTTGATTCTAAGGTGTTCAGAGAATGGGTCAGAAGTATAACATATAAGGTTTTTTAGCATAGTCATCCTGATTCAGTTATCTGTGATTTTTTATTTTTTGTTATGATTATATTGACATTGTATTGTAGCATTGGCAATAAATCTTGGTAAAATATTATTTGTTTGTATGTAGTTAGGATATATCTTAATATGGCTGCTAGAGTTTTTATATAGGGTTATTCTTGTATGTATTGCCATAGTTAATAATTCTTTTATTGTGTGATTAGAATATGTGTAAAACTTATTAGCTATAATACTATTTATGATGTAATACATAGACTATGTGGGTTGTTTTGTGAAGGAAGATTGTTTTATTTTTGTTGTTGCATATGAAGATACAGGGCTACGTTTAGATATTTATCTATATAATAAATTAAAACATACAAGTTCAAGAGAAAAAGTTAAACAGGCTATTGTAGATGGATGCTGTATAGTTAACAATGTTGTTTGTTTTCTTCCTAGCAAACGTCTTAAAACAGGAGCAAAGGTTATTTTTTCTTTTCAAGAAAAAGAACAAGCTGCTCGGACAACAAGTCAATATTCACAATTAGACATTCTTTATCAAGACGAATATTTTGTCATAATAAATAAGCCTCCAGGTTTGACAGTTCATCCTGGAGCAAGTGTTTTAGGCGAAACTCTTATAGATTCTTTGTTGCAACATTTCCCTCAACTTGCACAACAAGAAGGTGATCGACCAGGGGTTGTGCATAGGCTTGATAAAGATACAAGTGGGCTTATTTGTATAGCTTTAACAGAAAAAGCTCGTCTTGCTTTAATTCAGATGTTTGCTGATAGACTTATTTTTAAAGAATACTTAGCTCTTGTTCATGGTGTACCAAAGCAATGTGGCCAAATTCAAACAAATTTTGGACGGCATCCTACTGTTAGAATAAAAATGGCAGTTCTTTCAAAAGGCAAATTTTCAGATACAAGATGGAATGTTCTTTATGCTGGGTATAGAGCAAGATATGCATTAGTCCTTATTAGTATTCATACAGGCAGAACACATCAGATTCGTGTTCATATGGAGCATATACAGCACCCTATATTAGGTGATCAAGTTTACTGTTCAGAAGATAAGAAAAAACTTTTTTCAGAGGTGGCTTCAAGGCAGATGTTACATGCCTGGAAGTTATCTTTTAAACATCCTTTTACAGGTCAAGATCTTCAGGTTTCTTGTTCCCCACCTACTGATTTTTTTTCTACAGCATGGAGCTTAGAAAAAAGACCTGTGCAAGTAGTTCTTACAGGTGTTGCTGGGTCTGGAAAATCTTTAGCTTTATCGATGTTGAAGACTTATGGTGTAGCAACATGGTCTGCAGATGATGTTGTTGATCACTTATATAGTCCTGGTGGAGAAGTTTGGAAGATCTTTTGGGAAAGATATGGAGAGGTTTTTATACCAGATAAGAAGTGCCCTATAGATAAAAATCGTTTATGGTTAGCTTTATCTGGCTCACTTAATGTTTCTATTGATGTTCATGAGCTAAATATGATAGTTCACCCTTTTGTATTACAAGAGCTTATGCTTTTTTGGGAGAAAAGTTTTGAGCAAGGTTTGCCATATGCTGTTGCTGAAGTGCCATTATGGTTTGAGTCAGCTGCATCTTTTGATCAAATAAAGACAAATAAGCCATGGATTGCTCCTGATGCTGTTGTTGGGATTTTTTGTCCTGAAGAGGTTCTTCATAAGCGTTTAGAAGAACGTTCTTGGGCTATAGAAAAGCAGCAACAAATACATCTTTGGCATTTTCGGCAGGAACAGAAGTTAAAAAAGTGCTCTTATGTTATTAAAAACATAGGTGATATCCCCTTATTGGAGAAGGAAGTAAAAAATTTTTTTTCTCAACTAGAAGAGATGGCTAAAAGCAGAAGACATGATTTTAAAAAAATATGGGGAAATCTTGTTTTGTAAAAAATGCCTGTATTACTAAATTTTTGTGCTGTTTTGAACGTATAGTTTCCCGTGAAACAATTAGTGTGCTTAATAGCCTTTTTCAAGTATATATGCTGTAAGGTTGACTTTGTTGACGTTGGTAAAAAGATGGTCTAAAAAGTATAAGCTTTATTATGCATATAATGTTTGTGGGAGACAAAAGAGGTCTATATGGCTAGAATTATTGCTATTGCAAATCAAAAAGGTGGTGTAGGGAAAACAACAACAGCAATAAATTTAGCAGCATCTTTGGCAATCATGGAAAAAAAAGTGTTGCTTGTGGATTGTGATCCTCAAGCAAATACCACAAGTGGTCTTGGTTTTGGTCAAGATGTTTTTCTTTATAACCTATATTCTATTTTTTTTCATCCTGATCAGGCAACTTCTGCTCTTATCCCTACTTTTTCTCCTTTCCTTTCACTTTTACCTTCAGGAACAGACCTTGTTGGTCTAGAAGTTGAGTTGGTAGATAAAATTGGCCGGGAATATTATCTTGCAGAACTTTTAGCACCTCTTGAGAAATGTTTTGACTATATTATTTTAGATTGTCCTCCATCACTAGGTTTAATTACAATAAATGCACTTTGTGCAGCTAAAGAAATTTTAGTTCCATTACAGTGTGAATTTTTTGCTCTTGAAGGTATTGTAAAGCTTTTACGGACACATGAGCAAATTAAGAAGCGCTTAAATCCAAACCTTTCATTGTTAGGTATTGTATTAACTATGTATGATGGCCGTAATAAAGTAACAAGACAAGTGCAGGAGGAAGTTGCTCGGTGTTTTCCTAACTATGTTTGTAGCACAGTGATCCCTAGAACTATTAGGCTTTCTGAAGCTCCAAGTCATGGGAAATCTATTTTACATTACGATATAAAGTCAAAAGGTGCTACAGCTTACTTAGGGTTAGCTCAAGAAGTTGTTTTACGTAAATCAATAGATTTACGCATACAGTGATGTTTTTTATAAATATATTTATTGTTTAGTAGAGGTAGGTATGGCAATACAAGAGCGTGGACTTGGTAAAGGATTAGAGCTTCTTTTAGGACCTCAAGGTTTAGATAGTATTCCTATAGGTGTGCTGGATGAACCTAAGAAAGCTTTAAACTCTTTTCATAACGCTATGATTACAAGTATTCCAACGATAGCACTACATCCTAATAAAAATCAGCCAAGAAAATGTTTTGACAATACGTCGCTAGAAGAGCTGGCTATGTCTATTCAAAGTCAAGGCGTTATACAACCCATTATTGTTCGTCCTCTTAAAAGACAAGATAATACTCGTTATGAAATTGTTGCAGGTGAACGAAGATGGCGTGCAGCAAAACTCATAGGACTTAAAGAGATACCTGTATATATTAAAGATTTTTCAGATGACGAGACCTTAACAGTAGCACTTGTTGAGAATTTACAGAGAGAAGATTTAAACCCTATAGAAGAGGCTACTGCTATTTATCGTCTATTAAAGAAGCTTGCCATTAGCCAAGATGTTCTTGCAATGAAGTTAGGAAAAAGTCGATCTTCTTTAACAAACAGTCTACGGTTATTAAAACTTAGTGAAGGAATTCAAGGTTATATTCAAAAAGGACTTGTAACTCCTGGACATGCACGTGCACTATTAGCTCTTTCAGATAAGTGTTTGCAGGAAGTCCTTTGCAAAGCAATTCTTAATCAAAATCTTTCTGTTCGTGATGCTGAGGCTGCTGTTGTCTATTGGAAAAAGAAAGGTTTTTTCCCTTCAAGTATTGAAAGAGAGGTTACTCATAATATAAAAAAAAGTACTAAAGTAAAGACTGTATTCATTAAAAAAATTCTTTCACAGTTACGTTCAGTTGTTCATCCTAAGATAACAATGGCAGGTACAGAGTCTATGGGAAGGATCACAGTTCCTTATGAGTCAAAAGAACAGCTTTTACTTCTTATACAGCGACTTGGTATAAAAGATAAAGTATAGACACATAATACTAGGTGTAAAAAAAAATTGAGTATTTTTCATCTTAATTAAAAATATTTTTGATAAACGATACCGTCAAGTTGCTAGTAGGAGCTGTTGTTGCGTGAATGATACCCAGGTAAAAACAAAAATTGTTACTATTGTACCAGAGCTTGTTGATAAATTAAGTTGTAAACCTGTTCTTGTTATTGGTGATATTATGCTGGATCAGTACCTTATAGGAGAAACTGAAAGAGTTTCTCCAGAAGCGCCTGTACCAATTGTCCATATTAGTTCTGAGAAAAAATTTTTAGGTGGTGCTGGGAATGTTGCTCGGAATATCGCAGCACTTGGTGGTTCTGTAAAGCTTGTTGGTGCTGTTGGTAATGATATTCATGGTGATTTTATCCATGGTTTATTAGATAAAGAAAACATTTCTGCAACACTTATTAAAATAGACGGCCGTCCTACAACAGTTAAAACACGAGTGATGTCTCGTCGGCAGCAAATGATACGTTTAGATCAGGAAAGTAGACATTCTTATACAAAGAAAGAGCTAGAAAAGCTTTTATCTTTGATTGAGCATGAGCTTGTAGAAAATCAAATAATTATTCTTTCAGATTATAGTAAGGGTCTTGTTTCAAAAACCTTTATGTTAGATTTTACATCACTTATAAAAGAAAAGAGTCCACAAGCAAAAATTTTAGTTGATCCAAAACCTTCTAATGTTTCACTATATAATGGCTTTTTTGCATTGACGCCAAACATAAAAGAAACAAGTGAAAGCGCTGGAGGTATGCCTGTGAATAGTGAAGAAGAACTCCTTGCTGCAGGTCGTAAAATTCTTAAGCATGTTTCTATAAAACACTTGCTAGCTACACTTGGTTCTAATGGTATGCTTTTATTTTTATCTCCAGAAGAGGCATGGCATATTCCTACTGTTGGAAGGGATGTCTTTGATGTTACTGGAGCTGGTGATACGGTTATTGCTACCTTTGGTTTAGCTTTAAGCGCAGGTTTTGATCCACTTGTCTCTGCTATTTTAGCTAACTATGCAGCAGGGATAGTGGTTGCTCGTGTTGGGGCTGCAGTTGTTACTCCAGGCGAACTTCAACAAGCAATTTTAGCTTTGCCTCAACCAGAACTTTCCTTATGGAGTTAAGCTTAGTTTGTTAAGAGGTCTTGTTTTTTAGCTTTTCAAAAAATTTTTGTAAAAGAACATCAGAAATAAGCATACCTTTAGGTGTAAGTTTAACATACATATTTTTTATAAGCAGGATTTTTTTTTCTATACTTGGTGCAATGATCTCTTCAAACATTTGTATAAAATCATGGCCTGTTATTTCATGATATTCATGAAGAGAAAGCCCTATAGTTGTACGTAACCTTAACATAAGTAATTCTTGAGCTTGAGTTGAGGGGTCAAGGTATTCTTTTATGGGTATTTTTTGTTTTGTTACATGCTTAGACCAAGAGGAAAGAGTTTTTGGGTTTGTCCATCGGTAGGGCAAGATTGTAGATGTTGCAGAGGGACCTAGTCCAAGATAATTACTTCTAGACCAATAACCATTATTTTGAACACATTGATAGCCTTTTTGAGCAAAGTTCGATATTTCGTATTGTTCAAACCCTTTATCTGCAAGTAAAGAGATAGATTGAAGATACATTTGAACTTGTTCATTTTCTGATGGTAATAAAAGTTCTTTTTGTTTTTTCTTAAAGGCTGTCTTTTTTTCTATTGTTAAGTTATAAAGAGAGAGATGGTTGGGCTTAAGTTCAATCGTCTTTTGTAGTGTTTTAAGCCATTGCTTTAAGGTTTGATTAGGGAGCCCCCAAATAAGATCAATATTAATATTTTTGCACTGGGCATCACGAAGGAGTATATATGCTTGATGGGCTTTTTGAACAGTATGGGTACGACCTAAGGTCGTAAGCTCTTGGTCATTTAATGACTGAAATCCTAAAGAAAAGCGATTAACACCTACACTAAGATAATCTTTGATTTGTTTTTTTCTTTGTAGAGATTCTGGGTTTGTTTCAAGAGTTATCTCAACATCTGTTGTAAGGGGATATTTTTTTGTAATGTTATCTAAAATTTTTTGAATTTCTTGAGGTTGTAAAATACTTGGTGTTCCACCTCCAAAAAATATAGAGGTTATTGGTTGGAATATAAGTTTATTACTCCAGAAAGTAATTTCTTGAAGGAGTGTTTGTATGTAGTTTTGAATAATATCATGAGATTTTTTTGCTTTTTCTATTGGTTGAGAATAAAAAGCACAATAATAGCATTTTTTATAACAAAAAGGTACATGAATATAAAGAAGCATAGAAAGTATTATTATAATGGTTTGTATTATAAGACAGAATAGGAAATATTTACCAGGAAACTATTTTTAAAGTAATGTATATATAATAAATAAACATTTATTATATATACATGTCAATTCAACAATAAGCTTGGCTTTTACCCTTTGATGTATTAGTGAAAGTCTTTACTTATTGAGTATAGTGCAATAGGTAATAAAAAGAAAGTTTTTTTAAAGAGTAGATATGCAACAAGAGCCGTTAGAATTTTGGCCTCATAAAGACTTATTAGATGTTGATCAGCTTTCATTAGGTGAGATTAATCAAATTTTAGACTTAGCTAAAAATCTTTATACATTAGATGTTCATGCAAAAGAGAAAAAAGAGATTATTCACACTAGTCTAAAAGGGAAAAGAGTTATTTTATTCTTTATAGAACCAAGTACTCGGACAAAGCTTTCATTTGAGATTGCAGGAAAAACTCTTTGTGCAGATGTTGTCAGCTTGATAAAGTCAACTTCAAGTATAGAAAAAGGGGAAAGTTTAAAAGATACTGTGCTAACTCTTCAGGCAATGCAGCCAGATATTATTGTGTTACGTCATTCAAATAGTGGGGCACCATATTTCCTTGCAGAAAAACTTTCTTGTAGTGTTATTAATGCTGGAGATGGTTTGCATGCACACCCTACACAAGCATTGATAGATCTTTTTTTGTTGTATTCATTTTGGGGAAAGAGCTTTTCTAAGAAAACATTAGTTATTATTGGCGATACAGGGCATAGTAGAGTTTGTCGTTCCAATGTAAAGCTTTTTACAATGCTTGGTGCAACTGTTCGGTTGTGTTCTCCACGAACATTACTCCCTGCTGGTGTAGAGCATTGGCCTGTTGAAGTTTTTACAGATATGCAAAAAGCTGTTAAAGATGTAGATGCAATTATGTGTTTACGGCTTCAATATGAAAGACAAAAAACAACATTATTGCCAAAAACTTCTGAGTATGCAAAGCGTTTTTGTTTAATGCCAGAGCATCTTCTTCATGCAAAACCTGCAGTGAAAGTTTTACATCCTGGGCCATTTTTACGAGAGCTGGATATTTCATCAGCTGTTGTTGATGGTTCAAGTTCCCTTGTTTTTGAGCAAGTTTCTGCAGGTGTTGCTGTCAGAATGGCTCTATTAAATATTTTTGCTACATATAAAAATAGGTTTATGCCATAATGAATTCTTTTTTTCTTTATAATGCCTGCTATTTAGGGAATTCTGTTAGTTTAGAGGTTTGTGATGGGAAAATTGTTGCCCTATATTCTTCAGAGTTGAATAATTACCCAAAAAATTTGCACCATATTGATGCTCAAAATAGAATATTATTTCCTAGTTTTATAGATGTACATACACATCTTAGAGAACCAGGTTATACATGGAAGGAAACTATCTCTACAGGTTTAAGTGCAGCTATTCATGGTGGTTTTGGATCTGTTTTATGTATGGCAAATACAAACCCTGTAAATGATACATCTCTTGTAACATCAAGTATTCTTTCAATAGCAAAAAAAGTTTTTCCTTTTGGACCTTATGTGTATCCTGTTGGAGCAGCTACTGTTGGTTTGAAGGGAGAGCAGCTTTCATGCATGTATGACTTAGCAACAGCTGGTTGTGTAGCCTTTTCTAATGATGGATATCCTATAGAGAATACGGAAGTATTCCGTAGAATTCTTGAATATGCCTCTGACTTAGGGTGTATGGTTATTGATCACTGTGAAGATCCTTTTCTTGCTCATGATACCTGTATGAATGAAGGGGTTGTTAGTGGATTATTAGGTTTAAATGGTCAACCTGATGTTGCAGAAACAATCCAAGCTATGAGAAGTATACTTTTAGCTGGTTACCTTAAGGTTCCTGTACACATTGCTCATGTTTCTGCTAAGCGAACAGTTGATGTCATTGCTTGGGGTAAATCTCAGGGAATAAAAGTGACAGCAGAAACTTGTCCACATTATCTTTTACTCGATGAAACGTCTGTCCTTGGATATAATACTCTTGCTAAAGTAAATCCTCCATTGCGTACCTATGAAGATATGTTAGCTTTAAGGCAAGCTGTTAAAAGTGGTACTATTGATATCCTTGCTACAGATCATGCTCCACATACTTTATGTGAAAAAGAACCTCCTTTTGATACAGCGCCTAATGGTTTTACAGGGTTTGATGTTGCTGTTTCGGTTACATATGATTTAGTTCGTCAGGGTATTTTTTCTGAACATGATTTTATTACACGCTGGTCTTTAGCTCCTGCACAAGTATTTAACTTGCCTGTAAATACATTTTCTCCTGGTGATCCTGCAAACTTTTTTTTATTTGACCCTATGCTTGAATGGGTTGTTTCTCAAGAAACACTGTACTCTAAAAGTGCCAATACACCATGGTTGGGGAAGACTTTGAAGGGAAGAGTGACAGATCATTGGATTGGTGGTCATAAAATTTTTTGAGTATTAATGTTTATTCTTGTTTATGACGAATTTTTTTGAACTTTGAGTAATAAATTTTTAAAAAGACATATACACAATAAGCTAAGCTTGTATACTTAATTGCCTAACTATGGTTGCAAGTAGAGTTTTTCTTTAGTTGTATGGAGTTGTATGAAAGAATTAGGGTTTCATATTAGTACATTTGGTTGTCAAATGAATGTTAGTGACTCTCTTTGGCTTGTAAGAAGTTTACAGCATAAAGGTTTTAGAGAAACCTCTTTAGATAAAGCTCATGTGGTTATTCTCAATACATGCTCTGTGCGTGAAAAACCAGAGCAAAAAGTTTATACTATGTTAAGTAAAGTTGGGCATGCAACAAAAGGAAACACTAAGGCTTTTGTTGTTATTGCTGGCTGTGTTGCCCAACAGATAGGTTCGAAATTTTTTGAACGATTCCCTCAAGTGAGAATTGTTAGTGGTAGCGATGGGATTGCTATGCTTCCTGAGACAATTGAGCGAGCATGTTTAGAGCCAGATATAAAATTTGATCTTACAGACTTTGTTGAAGTTTACCCTGAAAGAGCGCTTTTACCTATAAGTGCTATGTCAACATTAGGTACAACGCCTGTTGCATATGTAAATATTATGCAAGGCTGTGATAATTATTGTGCATATTGTATAGTTCCTTTTACTCGGGGTAAACAAAAATCTCGTTCAGCAGAAGCTATTTTGAAAGAATGCGCAACATTAGTTGAGCATGGTGCTAAAGAAATTACTCTATTGGGGCAGAATGTAAATGCCTATGGTATAGACTTGGATAAGAATGTAAGTAGAAAAGAAACAATGTTTACACAGCTTCTTCGTCAGATAATAGCTTTACCTGATCTTGAACGTTTGCGTTTTATGACACCTCACCCTAAAGATTTTTCTATAGATACAATTCATCTTTTTGCAGAATCTTCAAAGCTTTTACCTAGGGTACATTTACCACTACAGTCAGGTTCTAATACTGTATTAAAAATGATGGGTAGACAATACACAATAGAGGAATATTTTGATATTGTTTTTAAGCTGAAAACTGTTTGTCCAACGGTTGCTCTTTCTTCAGATTTTATTGTAGGTTTTCCTGGTGAAACAGAAGAAGATTTTTTACAGACATTAAGTGCAATAGAAGATGTTGAGTTTATGTCAAGTTTTTCTTTTTGCTATTCTGATCGTCCTGGAACTGCATCAGCAGCATTTTCAGAAAAAATTCCTTATGAAGTAAAAGTAGAACGTTTGGGACGTTTACAAGAAAAACAGGAAAAATATTCTAAACAATGGTTAGAACAGCAGATAGGTGTGAAAACACATCTTCTTTTAGAGAAAATGAGTCCTAAAGCAAGTACAAGTGGGTATAGTTGGCAAGGTAGAGATCCTTGGGGAGATATTGTACATGTTACATTGTTCGATGATAGAGATTTTTCAGGAGTAGTTGTTCCTGTTCGGATTATAGAAGCTAAAAAGCATGCACTTATTGCAGAGCTTATATAGTTTTATTGAATAAAAATGTTCTATGTAGATAACTGGTATGTTTTTATTTTTATATTATTAATATATATATAACTAAAGTTGGTTATGAAATAAATACATGATAGACTTTAATGTAGAAGTATCTTTTTCAGGTGTTGGCCTTCTACCTGCAGAAGCTATACGTCTTGGATATAATGCAGGATTTAAAGCTTTAGGGCTTGTCATTCGTTCTGACCAGTGTTCATATCATTATGAGCTTCCAAAGTTACTTAGCATTACAAAAGAAGCTTCATTGTATGGTGGTATAGATGTTATTGTTGGAGTAAAATTTGTATATGTTCCATCAGCGCTGTTGTTTGATGCTATTGTGAATGCTAGGGATTTAGGTGCACAAATTGTTCTTGTTGAAGGAGAAGGAGGAATAAATTTTTTGTCACATTTTTCAACAGTAGGGACAAATTTTTCTGCAATTAGGGCTGGGGTAGATATTCTTACATGTCCAGGATTGCTTTCTTTTGAAGATGCTCAGTTAGCTTCTGAGAATAATGTTGCAATAGAGTTAACAGCACGTTCACCATATAGTCTTTTTAATGGCTATGTATCTCGAGTGGCTAAGAAGCATAATGTTTGTTTGACTATTTCATGTGGTCTTTTGCAGAGGCAATCTTTTTTTACACCAGATATAACAAGTAATATATGGAAAAATGTTGGACTTGGCGCAGGACTTGAAAAAAAAGATCTTGATGATATCTACGCACAGTCTATAGTACGCATTCAGCGTTTGTTTACAAAAGTTTCTTTATAAGAATAGCTTTTTTAGAAAGAAAGTTTTCCTTGAGGTAGTTATGGAGTTTGTTCAAATAGCAGAACAGCGTCGTGAACGTTTACGTGTCAAGATGTTTGAACAAGGGCTGGATGCACTTCTTGTCTATCATGATGCCAATAGGTATTATCTTTCAGGTTTTGAGCTCCATGACCCTCAAAGAAATGAAAGTTCTGGATGTTTGCTTATTATGGCTAATGGACAAGACTGGCTCTGTACAGACTCAAGATATTTGGAGGCTGCAAAAGAGCTTTGGGATGAGGATAGAATTTATATCTATCGTGATGGGGGCACTCCAGCAAAAATCGCAAAACTTATAGATACCCATATTCCTAAAGGTGGGAAAGTTGGGTATGAATCTCAAGCACTTTTTGTAAGTTTTTTTGAAGAGTTTTCTGCTTATATTACTAATGGAGTGTTGGTGTGTGCAGATGGGTTTGTTGAAAAACTCAGAGTCATAAAAGATACATCCGAAATCCGTTTGCTTAAACAGTCATGTGCATTGAATCATAAGCTTTTTTCTTGGTTACCATCTATTCTTTTACCTGGTGTGAGTGAAACAACGATTTCTTGGGAAATAGAAAAATTTTTTAAAGAACATGGAGCACAAGAACTTTCCTTTTCTAGTATTGTTGCTTATGGAGCTAAAGCAGCATTACCACATGCTGTCCCAGCTTTTGATACTTGCTTGAGCGATAATCAGCTTGTGCTTGTTGATGTTGGTGTAAGAATAAATGATTACTGTTCAGATCAAACAAGAACATTTTGGGTAGGAGAAAAACCTTCTAAACATTTTATAGAGACATTGTCGCTAGTTCAAGAAGCTCAGCAGAAGGCTATAGCTGCAATTCATCCAGGTATTAAGGCAAAAGATGTTTATAAGGTTGTATACAATTTTTTTGAGAAATATGGTGTTGAAAAAGCCTTTACACATAGTCTTGGTCATGGTGTAGGTTTAGAGGTTCATGAGGCTCCAACTATAGGATTTAATAGTGAGACGTTGCTTGAGCCTGGGATGATTATTACTATTGAACCTGGATTGTATTATGTTGGATGGGGTGGTGTTCGCTGGGAATATATGATTCTTGTTACTAATGAAGGTGCAGACGTTTTATAATAAAATGCAGGGATTTTTTTATGCGTATTGCTTTTGTTAATAGTACAAGGCATTGGGGTGGGGTAAAAACATGGATGTTAACTTTTGCAAAGGAGCTTTGTAAAAAAAATCATTTTTGTTATATATATGGACGTCAAGCTGAATTTGTAGACGCTGCTAAAGCTTCTGTTGGTCATGGTGAGTATGTTACATTTGGACCCGACATGAACCCCATAGCCATTAAGTGGTTTCTCCAGGAATTTCGTAAAAAAATTATAGATGTTGTTATTATTAATGTAGGGAAAGATCTTTCTACTGCAGGGTTAGCTGCAAAGCTTCTTGGTATTCCTGTTATACAAAGGATAGGGTTACCACAAGATATTTCATATCGTTGGAAAACACGACTTCTTCATTGGTATATTTGTCCTTTATTTTTATCTCCATGTCAGTATATTGCAGATGGTTTTTTAGAGTCATTGCCATATGTAGCCCCTAAAGATATAGCGATTATTCTTAATGGAAAAAAAGTTTTAGATAGTGCTTTTGAGGAGCACTATCCATTAAAGTTTGTATGTACACAACAATTAGAACCAGACAAAGGTCATATGGTTTTGTTGGAGGCTTTTTCAAAAGTTAAAGGTGATTTTGAGTTGCATATATGGGGAACTGGTTCTTTAGAGCAATTTCTTAAAGAACATACACAAAAACTAGGATTGAGTTCAAAAGTATTTTTTCGTGGTTTTTCAGCTAATATAAGTAAAGCATTATTAGAAGGTGATGTTTTTTTACTAGCTTCTTTTCGAGAAGGTTTGCCTAATACATTGCTTGAAGCCATGGCTGTAGGTTTGCTCCCTATAGTTCGTTTAGTTGGAGGTATTTCTGAAGTTCTTACGCAAAAAATGTATACTTGGGTTTTACCATATAGTGCAGCAACAGAAGATTTTCAAGTGTATATACAAAAAGCTATTGAGCTTTCAAAGGAAGATTTGTTCTTATATAGAAACTATGCCCGTGAAGCTTGTAAAAAAAATTTTAATATAGATAACCAAATAGTCGTTTTTGAAAAATGGCTTTATGGGGTAATTAATGACAGGTATAAGCAGTAAATACAGAAAATGGTTTCATAAAAAGCAATATATACAACCTTCTTTTATTCGAGCCATACTTTTTACTTGTTTCCTTTTATCTGTGATAACATTTCCTCTTGGACAAGCTTTTCGTGTTGGTGGCCCATTAGTATGTTTTCCTTTATTAGTGTGGCTATATTTACTTGATTGGGAAAATGCAACATTACGAGTGATTCCTGTACGTTGGTTATGTGTTATTTTTGCTATAGGTGTTAGTTTACAAGTTCTTTGTTCTCAGTGGATCTCTATAAGTTGGGCTGCAGTATGTCCCAATATTTTTCGTGGTTTTATTATGTTTTTTGTTAGTATGGAGACGGTTCGTTCTGAAAAAGAACTCCGTTGGCTTATATATAGTTTTGCTGGTGTTTTTTTTTATGAAGGTATTGATGGTATATGGCAGGCATTAGTAGGAAAAGATTTTATACATAAAACCGCTATTATGGATAGAGGTAGGCTTACTGGATCTTTAGGCACATACCGCATTGGTAATTATATGGCAATCATTGCTCTACCAGCTTTTGGTTTATGTTTATTACTTCCTCAAAAGAATAAAATCCTTTTTTTCTTTATTATAAGTATCATTTTTATTCCTGGTACTTTTCTTTTAATAGGTTCTCAGACAAGAATAGGTTATTTAGGTGTGTTTTTAGGAGGATATTTTTTATGGTTATGTGTCTGGACACGTTTTTCCTGGAAAAAAGTATTTATTCCTCCTTTATTACTTATAACAATAACGCTTTTTATCGAGATATTTTTTATACAAGATAGAAGTATTTTTAGTGATCCTCGGATTAAGATATGGAGTAAAGCCTTGTCTGTTGGGTTAGAACATTTTTGGCTTGGGACAGGGAGTAGCACTTTTATGCTAGCTGTTGCAGAGCAAGACAAATCTTTTTTAGAGTATTTTTCAGTCGATTTAGGCCATCCTCATAATATGTATATCCAATTTTTCATAGATGGAGGTATATTAGGTGTTCTTTGTTTTTTTACATTTATTTGGGGAATGACATATTGGGCATGGAAATATATTCATAGATATATTGCCTTAGAAAGACAAAATATAGTTAAAGGCTATCATTGGCGTCTTACATCATTTTTTTTTGGTGGGTGGATTGCTTATCTTGGAACAGGACTTGGTGCCCATGATTTCTACCGTACTTGGTGGTTATCAATAGCTGCAATTATTTTAGGCAGTCTTTTGGGGGCCTGTTGGTGGGGTAAAGTTTATAATCAAAATAATTAATGTTGTTGCTCATTTTTTGTAGAGCAAGCAACTGGTTTTATAACATAGCCGGATCGAATACAGCGAGTACACACAGAAATTGTTTTTATTGTACCATTGATATATTGATGGCGAACTTTTTGGAGGTTGGGGTTAAAAACTCTTTTCGTTTTTATATTTGAGTGGCTTACATGGTTTCCAACTTGTGGTTTTTTTTTACAAAATTCACATTGTTTAGGCATTAAAGTTCTCCAAACTCATGTTGTTTTACAGGAGTAGTCATTACAAAATTTTATATATTCAAAAATTTAAAGTATAAAAGACAGCTTTAGCTATATAATTGTAAAAGGTAAAAATAGCAAGAAGTAATCTTTTAGTATGAGTAGAAGTATTATTCTAGGCTTATAGAAAAAAGTAGTGTAAGTTATGATCCTATCCTTTATTTGTAGGATAGAATAGACTCTCTATTTTTTATTTATAATGGAAATAGATTTTGTTTTAAATATTTTAAAGTGATTGTTTTACTTATGAAAGCATCTTTATTTAAGAAAAATTATGGTTTAGTTATATGTTTTTTCTGTATTTTTATAACTATAGGCTGTTTAAAAAAGGAGGTTGTAATAGCTCCTCAATCAAGTATTCAGAAAAAAGAAAAAGCTAATCCAAAGTATACATTGGATGTTTTACGCAAAAAAGCAGAGCAGGCTTGGGATGATGGAAATACTCAGGAAGCATATAGACTTTATGAAATACTTGTAAAAGAGGATACGTTTAGTGCTGTTGATAAAAAAGAGTTTTTGACAAGACTTATAGAGTTAACAGTCCGTGAAGGTCAATATGCTGTTGCATATAAAAAAATTCTACAATGGGCTGCATTTGATCCTATGGTTATGAAGCAACCTGTTTGGCAAGAATTATGGGGAGCTGCTGTTATTGGTTTACCACAAAATGAGGCTATAGAGATAGCTAAAACTTTGTGGCGCAATAAGTCAGCACCTATACCTGCAAGAGGTGTGGCTTGTGGTATTCTTATGTTGTTAAGTCCTAAAGCAGATAAAGATAGTTTTGCAGAAGCACTTGCCCAGCTTTATACACAGACGAATATTCATACACGCATAATGTTAGAACAGCGTCTTTTAGCTTTGCTTAAAAAGGTTCCTTATAGAGAACTTGTTATTCTTGAGTCAACTACAAGTTCTGAAAAAGAATATATGTACCCATGGTCTATCATTATTTTAGCAATGGTTCATCATGAATGGAAGAGTAAAAGTGATTATGGGGCACTACTTTTAAGTAGAATTAATTATACAGGTATTTTTGCTGATAGCTCTTTGTTAACTTCTTTGTCACGACTTGATTATACAGAGCAAAATAGTTTGGTACAGAAGAATACGTTTTTTTATCCTGGTTGTTATGCATTAGCTCTTCCCATGAGTGGCTCTTATTCTTCTATTGGTTGGAAGATTGCTAAAGGGGCAAGCATTGCTCAAGAAGAACTTTCTAAATGGGGTATTCCTATAGAAGTATTACTTATAAATACTGAGGTTTTAGGTTGGCAAGAGAAGTTAAGAAATTTACCGCCAGAATGTGTTGTTGTTGGTGGACCTTTACGTAATGATGTTTACACAGAAATAAAAGAACAAGATCTTCTTAGTAAAAAAGTTTTTTTTGCTTTTTTACCAAGTATAGATGGGCATGATGAAGGGGTTGTTGCTTGGAGATTTTTCCCAAGTCCTGAAGATCAAATATATGCAATCCTTCATTTTAGTCAACAAATTGGTATTACTAGGTATGGTGTTATTTATCCAGAAGATAGTTATGGCAAAAAAATGGCAAATTTATTTATTAAACTTGCCGAACAGAGAGGTCTTTCAATAGTTTCAATAAACTATGATCCAACAAATACAAAAGAGTGGAATAACGTTTTTACAAAGCTTACAGGAACAAAAATGGTTGGCAAGACACCTGTTCCAGAAACATCATGCCAAGCATTATTTTTACCTGATAGTTGGAAAAATATAGAAACGCTTATACCATACCTTTTCTTTCAAGGAGAAGATAGACTTATTTTAGCTGGAACAAGTTTATGGGAACAGGGCCTTATTTATAATAATAAAAAAAGTATGATTAAGAATATGGAGCTTGCTATTTTTCCTGGTGGATGGGATATGTTCGGCAATCATACTTCAGCAGCAAATTTAATTGAAGAGTTTTCTTTGAAAGAAGAAGGAAAGCCTGATTTTTGGGTAGCTCTTGGATATGACTTTATTCGTTTTGTTTCTGCATTAAATATTTCTTGCCCTAAGTGGACAGCCAAAGAAATCAATACAAAGATTATGAAAGCACAAAATTTAAGTTGGAGTATGGCACCGATTTCTTGGGATAATGGTATTGCAAAACAGCATCTAGCTCTTTTTCAACCAACAACTACAGGGTATACATTAATATATATAGAAAAATTTAAGAAGCGACTACATGCCATCCAACTACGTCATGATAAACGTGTACAAGCAGCAGAACAAGAGGCTGCTAGACATTGAATAATAGTTTCTAAACATAACTTATTGCAAAGATATATGTAGTATGGAATATATTGGTGTTCTTTGTTTTTTTATAATGCTCCAAGCAAGTAGGTTCTTTTACAGTGTTTGTATATTTTGTATAAGTATTTGAAAAGAAGTAGATTTTATATTTTGGAGAGTAAGAGGTTTTTTAATTGCTTCAAATAGACAGTCTTGTTTTAAAAATTGGACAAGTATGGTTTCTAACTTCTTGGATAGGACGATTAAAAATTTTGATATTAGGTCTAGTTTTTAGTTTTTCTTGAGTACATAAAGTAAATAACTGATAGTGATGGCTAACTTAATAAGTATAGTATTTCTTATTTATAAAATATACTGTTAAGTTAAAGATTCACTAAAGTAATAAAACAAGATAAATGAGGGGTATCATATAGTATATTGCTAAATTTTATACGATACTTATTTTTAGAATCAAAGTCTTATAGAACAGTTTAAATTTAATATGTCATAAGATTCTTACTGGTTAAAGAAGTTTTTAATACATCTTATATACTCTTTAAAAGCATAGAATACTCTTCTTGACCCAGTTGCAGGGGTAAGTTACAGAACATAGTATTAAGCAGAGCACGTAGTTTCTTTTTAACGCTTAGACTTTTAAGGACTTATGAAATAGTTGAGCTATCAAAAAGGCATTTTAGTTATTACAAGGAAACAATAGAGAGCTTATGAAGAATGGCTTATAAAGAGAGTATTATTGAACTACATGGTGTTAGTAAATTTTTTGAAGATATTTATGCACTTGATAATATTGATTTAGACATTTCAAATGGTGAATTTTTAACTTTATTAGGGCCTTCTGGATGTGGGAAAACCACAATGTTAAGACTTCTTTCTGGGTTTGAATCTCCAGATAAAGGTATAATTCTTATTGCTGGTAATAATGTTAACAATGTCCCTCCAGAACGTCGTCAAGTAAATACAGTTTTTCAGCACTATACACTTTTTCCTCATATGTCAGTTTATGATAATATTGCTTTTGGCTTACGAATGCAACAATACCCATCAAAAGAGATACATGAACATGTTGTTAATGTCCTTCGTATGGTGCATTTAGAAGGTTTAGAAGACAGGCGTCCATCACAACTTTCTGGTGGTCAACAGCAAAGGGTAGCAATTGCAAGAGCTGTTGTGAATAAACCTCTTTTATTGCTTTTGGATGAGCCTTTTAGTGCCCTTGATTATAAGCTGCGGCGTACCATGCAGCTAGAAATTAAGCACTTACAACGGCAGCTAGGTATTACATTTGTTTTTGTTACACATGATCAAGAGGAAGCATTTGCAATGTCTGATCGTGTTGTGGTTATGAATCATGGACGTATTGAGCAAATTGGGACACCACAGTGTATATACGAGGAGCCAGCGAATCTTTTTGTTGCACGTTTTGTTGGTGAAATTAATATTCTTAAAGGGACTATTTGTTCATGTATAGAAGATGGTCTTTATGAAGCTTCTATTGCTCAGGAGGTATTTCCTTTAAGAACAAAACGTTCTTTTGAGGTTGGTGATGCAGTCAATGTATTACTGCGGCCTGAAGACATTCGAATTTATGTCCTTTCTGAAAAGAATCCTCAGACACCACATTTAAAAGGAGCAATTGAAGAAACTGTATACAAGGGAGCTACAGTAGATATTACTATTGCTCTTGATTCAGGTGGAACACTTTGTGTTGCTGAATTTTTTAATGAAGATGATGCAGAAATTAGCTATAATAAGGGAGAGCGAGTAGCTCTTACTTGGGTAGATGGATGGGAAGTTGTTTTGCCTTATGAAGCATTTTAGTCGTTTAAAAGTGTTCACTATAGTTTCTGTTTTTCTTTGGCTTGGTCTTTTTGCTTTATTGCCAACATTAGGTTTGTTTATAACAACATTTTTAATGCCTGGTGAAACAGAGTTTTTTTCTTTGAACTTTACTTTTGATAACTATATAGAATTATTTGATCCATCATTCCTTTGTATTTTATGGAATTCTATTTGGCTTGCTTTTATGGGTACATGTGTATGTTTGTTTATAGGTTATCCCTTTGCATATAGAGTAGCACGTTCTTCTACAAAGATAAAACCATGGTTACTTTTTCTTATTATTATACCTTTTTGGACTAACTCACTTATACGGACATATGCACTTATTTTACTGTTAAAAGCAGATGGTCTTATAAGTAAGAGCTTGTTATTACTTGGTATTACTCATGAGCCTGTTTCTTTTCTATATGGTGATTTTGCCATTTTTATGGGGATTACCTATACCTTTTTACCTTTTATGGTACTGCCTTTATATACTATTATTGAACAAATTGATCCAAAATTACTTGATGCTGCTAAAGACTTAGGAGCAGATAGTCTGAAAGTTTTTTGGCATGTTACTTTGCCATTAACCTTACCAGGAATAGTTACTGGTTCAATGTTTGTTTTTCTACCTTCTCTTGGTGCTTTTTATATTCCAGAAGTTTTAGGTGGTTCAAAGAGTATGCTTGTAGGTAGTTTTATTAAAAATCAGTTTCTTGTAACTTATGACTGGCCTTTAGGGGCAGCTGCAAGTATGGTTCTTACTGTGATTCTATTTGCTTTACTTAGTATTCATCATCTTACTGTACGAACAGTTTTTATAAAGAATCGGTGGGAACATAAAGAGAAGAGTTCTTTGGAGCTTATAGCATGATGCGACGTTTGGGACTGGTATGGGTTTGGATTATATATGGATTTTTATATTTACCTATAGTTATTGTAGTTATTTATTCATTTAATAATGCTAAATACAGCACCCAATGGAAAGGGTTTACTTTACAGTGGTACCAAAAACTTATGGATAATACCCCTCTTATAGATGCAGCACTTAATTCACTAAGCATAGCATGTTTATCAGCAACGCTTGCTACAATCCTTGGTGTTTTTACTGCATTATGCATTAAGCGATACCTTTTTCCTTTTAGTAAGTTTTTACATGCTGTTATTTATATACTTACTGTTTCTCCTGATATGGTAATGGGTATTTCTTTACTTGTTTTTTTTATTGCATTGAATATAAAGCTTGGATTTTTAAGTCTTTTTATTGCACATACAACATTAAGCTTACCTTTTGTTACATTAACAGTTCTTGATAGGCTAAAAAGGTTTAATGAAGATTTAGTTGATGCAGCACGTGATCTTGGAGCTTCTGAGCTTCAGGCCTTTTTCTATGTAATAGTACCTCTTATTATGCCTGGAATTATTGCAGGTTGGCTTTTAGCTTTTACTCTGTCTATAGATGATGTTCTTGTTAGCTTTTTTGTTGCTGGACCAACTTTTGAAGTTCTTCCTTTGAAGATTTATTCTATGGTACGCTTAGGTGTTAAGCCAGATATTAATGCTCTCTCTGCAATTATGTTTTGTGTCACAGTTGCTTTTGTTGCTGTTGCTTGGACATTTCTTAGGCCTAAAGCACGTCGAGTATAAAAAAAGGTCAATCTAATGGAATGGTTTTAATTATGTTTAAGAGAGTGATAAAGAAGATAGTAAAAGTTTCAGTCTTCTTTTTTTTAGGAGTAATAGTACATACAAGTTTTGTATATTCAGATACATCAAAGGTACTCTATGTATTCACATGGTCAGAATATATTCCTTATCGTGTGTTAAAACAGTTTACCCAAGAAACTGGTATAAAAGTTATTATATCTACATTTGAATCAAATGAAAGTATGTATGCAAAGCTACGACTATTAAACGGAAAAGGATATGATATTGTCATTCCTACAGGATATTTTATTGGGAAGTTACGGAAGGATAACTTATTAGCACGTATAGACAAATCAAAAATTATTGGTCTTGAAAATATTGCACCTAGAGCATTTAGACAAGCATATGATCCACATAATGAATACTCTATTCCATATATGTTAGGCTCTATTGGGATGCTTGTTAATAAAAAAAGTATAGATCCAAAAAGTATGGTAAGTTTTAATGACTTGCTGCGCCCAGAGTTCCATGGGCGTGTTTTACTTTCTGATGATATGCGTGATACTTTTGGTGTTGCCTTAAAGGCTTGTGGTTACTC
Organism: uncultured Lawsonia sp.; assembly: GCA_964369665.1. GTDB lineage: Bacteria > Desulfobacterota > Desulfovibrionia > Desulfovibrionales > Desulfovibrionaceae > Bilophila. The sequence goes on from CAYJFS010000002.1 coordinate 60,733, forward strand.
TGTGAATACAAGGGATCCTTTGGAGATAAAAGCTGCTTATGAGTGGTTAAAGAAACTTAAGCCTTCTGTGCGAGTTTTTGATGTGACAGCAACTAAACAAGTTTTTATTAGTGAAGAGGTTTTAGCAGGTATTAGTTGGAATGGAGATGCTTTTATTGCAATCCAAGAAAATTCTAACCTAGAATTTGTTATCCCCAAAGAAGGATTAGTTACTTGGACAGATAACCTTTCTATACTTGCTAAAGCTGAGAATGTAGAGAACGCATATATATTTATTAATTTTTTATTGCGTCCAGATATTGCTAAAAAGTGTGTAGAAGAGTTTCATTACACTACACCAAATATAGCAGCCCGAAAACTTTTAGAGCCTCATTATAGAGATAATAAGGTTATCTTCCCTTATGATAAAGATGTGAAAAAAGGGGAAAGTATTAATGGAGTTGGCAGTGCCTTTGAGATTTATTCTTCATATTGGGAAGAGTTAAAGTCTGGTAAAGAGTAACTTAATATATGTATAGTGTTAACCTGGATAGTTGAGTTTTTATAGGTCAATCTATTAAATAAAAAGTTTTTGTATGCAGTTAGGTTGTAGAATTATTGGGTGTAATAATTAAATTATTTTTGTAGAATTTTTTTATTACACCCGTCATTTATTTGAGTTTGTATCTATATGTTCTTCCCTAAAATATCTTCAGCAGAAGTAGCCTTAGGTATTTTTAATTTTTCATGGGCCCATTGGGCAGAAATATCCATAATAGGTGAGAGTTTTGGTAGTGCATCAGCATAAATACCAATTTCTGCAGGAGCTCGAGTATCAAATCTAAAGCTTGGCATTAAAGACATATCTGTAATTCCACAGTTTAATATTGCCATAGGCATGAGCATTTGCCTAGTAATAGTAGAAGCTATTTGTAGTGCATCAGTAATCATAAGATCACGACGTACCTCATTATGCACTTTTCCTAGAGCATTCGTACTTGTTTGCCCATCAGCTTGAGAAGTTAATGTACCTCCAAGGATGGCTTTACTCATACCAAGTTCACAACGTGTTATAAGTTGTCCTGGAATATCTTGTGAAGTGCTTGGAGGTGTTTGAAAAAGTACTTCCATGCCAGAAGGTATAATTCCAGCTGCGTCTTGTCCTAATGTTTGGAGTGCACGAAGTAGAGCACGTTTATCACTAGCACTACTTCCAAGAGGATACTTCCCGATCCTAAAAGGAAGACCATGGATTTGGACATAGTTGACACTTGCTTCAATGGCGTAAGAACGTATGAGATATGCCCAGGCAACAACACGGAATAAGCCAGTTCTAGGTAGCCAACCAGAGCGTGATCTGTGTGTATGGATAATCCATCCAAGAGGCCAAAGAGCATCACCATCACCTTTTTTATTGCGGAGTTTAAGTATGTAATTATCTTCTGGTGATAGTTGGAACCATGATTGTGGTCTGTGGTGGAAAGCATATGGAATATGAGTGTTACCTTCGTATTTCCATTCAATTTCTAATGCACTAAAGCCATGGCCAACACCATCGGCCATATCAAGTAATAAATCTTCAATAGATGCTGGGAGATGACTTATTTGTTCTCTAAGAGCGTCTGCAACTTTGATAGCTTTTGAGTCATTTTTATGGGCAGGCACTATCTCCCAATCCAGAGTTAAAATAGCCCTTTTTCTTTTAGAGATTTCTGCTGCTAAATGTTCGCAGTGATCTTCCATATCTGAAAAAAGCTGATGTTGTTCAGTAATATGACCTTCATCAGCATTTTGGAGTATAGAGCGGAGCTTCCCAGGAGTTAAACCAGATGTTAAGTTGCCCCAGTGTTCTAATGTAAGGAGTGATTTGGTCGTTTCTGTAGCTGATGTTTGTAATGTTCCATTCAGTACAGGTGTTGTTTTTTTTTGTTTTTTTAAAAGATCAAACAAGTTCATTGGGCTATCTCCGTTTTTATTGCTTAAGATATAAAGGTTTTTTAGCTGTTCATTTAAAGGTATTCCATTACTTCATAGGCTTTTTTAAGAATACGCCAAATGTGTCTATCAGAGAGTTGGTATCTATGAGCTAAATGAGCAACAAGTTGCCGTTCTGAAATGCCTTTTGCAGCAAGTTTGTCTCTATCCTGGATAATTTGTGCATGTTGTTTGGCAATAAGAAATTTTTTGCAATTAGGGATATATATACAGGTTCCTCCAAATGTTTGAACAATATGTTGTGTTTCTTTTTTACCTATTTTTTGTTCAATTTGTGCAATTTTTGTTTTTCCAGCAACAGTATCTCCTCTAGGTATACGAAGGGTACTCCCTCCAAAATGTTTAATAAGTAAGGATGTCCCTTCATTTCCAATAAGATCTGCAAGGAATTGGATTGCTTCAGGGAAGATTTTTAAATTAAATGATGTTGAGTGTAACTGCTGTTGTTGCATAGTTTTTACTCCTTTTTACATCATAATGTATGGGTTAAAGAGAAGACATTTCAAGAGATATATTTTTAAATTGGCCATCTTCAGTTTTTTCATATATGCGTATATATGATTTTGTTTCCATAATCTGGACACTGTCTGTGATAGCGTGCATTGCTTGTTTCCATTGGTAATCTTCAATATGTAGCTTTCTTAATGAAAGAATTGCACTTATGCTTAGCTTACCCTTCTTATCTAATTTAAAGGCATGCTCTACAATAACACGAACTTTATCTGAGCTGTCTTGAGTCCATTTTTTTAGGCAATCATTAATAAGAGATTTTGCAATATGTAAACGCTCATCAAAAGTTATTTTGTCTAATAACTGTCTTTTAATTTGATATTTACCATCAAAAGAAGCTATTGTGACATTACCTTTTTTCCCTCCAATAGGTGCATGATATGCTTCAGCAGATTTTGCTATAAATGATTCCATATCCAATAAAAGTTCAGATTTAAGCTTCATCAATTGTTCATGCATACTTTTTACCTTAGCTATTTTATCCATAACAAAACAATGTCTCTCAATATCTATTGGCTTAACTTTATGTTGAGGGATAAGGTAGCCTTGAGCATTTTGCATATAGTTTTTTGTGTATTCTTCTTTATAAGCATTTTCTTGAAAAGTTACTTGTTCAGGCATAAGAACTCCTTTTTTATGTATATTGATTTTATAGATATTTTACATTGACCATAGACAAGTATGATGTTATTTTTATTGTGCAGGTAGAAGTTCGATTAAACATAAAATTGTAATTACACATTTTTATGTAACAGTCAAACATTTTTTTGTATTTTTTTTGATATATCAGCTAGTTAATAAAGTTAAAACTATATATTTTTACAAAAAATAGTGTTTAGGACTTATATGGATACACAAAAAATAGGTGAAAAACTCCGGATATTACGTGGACAAGAAAGTAGAGATATTTTTTGTTCTCGTTTTGGCATTCATAGAAATACTCTTGCTGCATGGGAAGCAGGTGAAAGACTTCCTTCATTAGAGTTTCTTACATCTTTAGCTCAACAAAAAGGCTTATCTGTAGCAGAAATTCTTGGGGAAAAAGCCTTTTTTATACAAACTGCACAAAAAAGAACAACTAAAGATAAAACACCTATGCATGTTGGTTTTGCTGAAGAAATGAGAGATGTGAAGAAAGATGTTTGTGTAGATGCTTTAGGAGAAGAAGAAAAAAATTTTACATTGATACCTTTGGTTGCAGCTGTTCTTTCTGCTGGAGGTGGTTCTTTTGAAACAGCGGATAAAATAGAAGGCCATTATGCATTTAGAAATGATTTTTTAAAGGCTAGAGGTAACCCTAAAAATATGACACTTTTTCGTGTAGATGGGGATAGTATGGAGCCTAGAGTCAGTGATGGAGATATTGCTCTTATTGATCAAGGCCAGACTTTCCCAAGGGCTGGGAAGATTTATGCCATCCGTTTGGAGGATGTTATTTACCTTAAAATTCTTAATACTCAACCAGGAAAACTTATTTTATCAAGTTATAATCCTGCATATGCTCCTATAGAGTTTGATACCAAGGAAGACATGATTGAGTGTTTTTCGATTATTGGTAGAGCTATATGGATTGGAAGAGAGCTTAATTAGTATATTAGATATTTTTTTACATCCAAGCAGAATATATTACAAAACTATGCTATTTCCTTTATAAGTATATGCTATCTTTTTAGCATTAGGTTTATATATTAAAGATGAAAAGAGTTCTTTAAATATCTACAAGCTGTTACATATGATAATGCCGTATATTTATGCAGATGGCCAGTGATCAATAAGCTTTACCAATAAGAATAAAGGTAACTTGATATGCCACTCATCTCTGAATTATTACAGCGTTTACCTCTAGTCAAAAATGTCCAAATGAGTTCATCAGGCTTTTCATTATGGCTTTGTTGGGAGGGGGAATTAGATGTTGCTGTTTCAAAAACATTGCAAGATTATGGAGGTATGTCGGTTTCTATTGATAGAAATCAATCTTTATGGTTTTTCTTCTCTTCTGATATTTTTCTTGCTCTTGCAAAATTAAGTGTTTGGTCAAAATTTAATGCTCTTAGTGTAGGTATTCAGGTTTTTTCTAGTAAACTTCTTTTAGGCATTCAGCGTGAAATGTCTTTAGAGATAGATCCTAGTCTTTCTTTACAAGAAATCCTTGTACCTTTAACTTTAGAGATATGGGTACATCCTAAGGCTAAAGAACTTGCTGGTATTATTCCTGGGATTACATATGTACATGCAACTAGACATCAAGGAATGGCTCCTTGTAATTGGGAAACAATAGAGGTCGATGCACGGCTTCCTTATATATCTTCTCAGGGTTGGTATTTTATTTTGCGACCTATTGGAAATCCTTTAGATAAAGCTTTTCAGGCAGGCTGGAGAATAGTGTATGAGCATATAGAGAAGATTTTACAAGTTCATAAATTTAAATATTATCTTCATGATAATTATCTTATGATGATTATTGATAACTTAAGAGTTTTTCGTCTTTGGATACAAGATCTTTTGCAGTGTTTTAGCGTATTAAAAAGCCAAGAAGAGTATTGGCCTTGTGTTTGTGTTGCTGTAGATAAAAAAGGGCTTAATTTTACAAAAGAGCTTCCTTCTAAAGTAGGTATTAAGTGGGATAATCTTATACCAGATTTTCCTTATTTAAGCTATCGTAATGCATTTTTGTTAGGAGATAGTTTTAGAATTACTGATCTTAATTTTTCTAGCTCGCATATGTCTATGGACAGTTGGTGTTCAGTAGCTCTTATAGAAGGAAATTCCGTATTTAGCGAGATTACACCTGTACTTATTCCTGAGGTTTTTATTTCTGGAGAAGGGCAAGGGTGTTTTTATTGTTACTCTAAAAAGCATGAAAGTATTCAATGTCCTTCTCGTACAATTAAGATAGAGGAGCATAATGTATGGGAAAAATTGTCAGAGTTTACAGTAGAACAGATTAATGAAGGTTTTCAGATCATAGAAAAGATTTTTATAAATGAGGGGTTTTTATCCGGATGTGAAGAAATATTTAAAAGAGCAAATACAATAGAGGAAAAAATCCTACAAGCTATTTTTGAATGTTCAGCACCTATACAGATACGTACTATAAAAAAAATTTGGATGGCAACGGGTCGTGATTTTCCTGATGATATGGATTTTCATTCTATACATTATGAAACTGCAAAAGAAGAAAGTACTGCTTGGGGTTTTCTTGAAAGATTTAGTAATATAGAAACTGCTGACCTTAATGTTTTTGAAAAAGATGTGTTATCGACAAGTTCAAGATCGCCAAGAGATTTTCGATTAAAAACTATTTTAGGATTTATTGCTGTTGAAAAAGGTGAGTTAGGGCGAGCAGAGTTACTTTGGAAAGAAGCCGAAACGCTTGCAAGCGTCACAATACATCAAGCCTGGCATATTTTTTTACAGGCAAGAATCCTTGAAATACAAACACGTTTTTCAGAGGCTATATCAACATATCAGAATGCAGCACGATTATGTTCCTCTTGGATTGAACCAGAATATCGTCAAATTATATGTAGAATAAAAATGGGGTTTGCTGAACAAGTGCAACCCAAGATCTTTCAACTTATTGAGCAGTATCCAATATTTTTTAATAGGTTTTTTATAGATCCAGAGCTTGAACGAGGAAGTTTAATTATTGTTCGTGAATTATACAGCCGTTTAATGGAGACCAAAAGACAGGCTGAAGATGAGAAACAAAGAGCAGAAAAAATTTTTACTGATATTGATACTTGGTTTACAAGAGATCATAAAATTATAAATAGCTTTCGTGAGACATTACAAGATGCAATGGCTCAAATGTCTATGAATACCTATGGTGCTTTTTTACATATGATACAAATACGTCCAATTATTGAAAAAGATATTTCAGTACAAGTGAAGCACGAGACAAAGGAGTTAAAAGAACTTTTTGTTGTATATTTAAAACAGCTTGAAAAAATACGTGATGAAGCAGCTTGGTTTCCATTACCTGAGTTCTTAGTTTCTTTTAATAAAGACTTTAATGAATGTGCAAGTATATTTAACTGGGCGTTTGCATCAAATTTTCATGAGCCAGAAGTTTTTAAACAAGCTAGAGGATATTTATCTATAGTAAGAGATTTACTAGATAAATTGAAGCAACAACTGAAGTTTTTGCGTCTAGCACGTGATGCTTCATTATTTATGCTTATTTTTATTAAGTCTTTTTTCTGGATAGAGATTATAGGTTTGTTTTTAGGGGTTGTGAGTATACCTGCTTTAACTATTTTTGGAGAAGATCTAGGCCTTACTAATCTTGCGAATTTTATAAAAGAAGAGCAATGGAGTTTACAAAAAGTTTTAATTTTTATTATAACGGTTGTATCATTAGGCCTTGCAGCAATACATGCAACATTAGTATTTGGACGTAGAAAGAAAAAACTTATCGCTCAGGCAAAAACACAGCGTGAACAGATACAGGAAATACGCCTTTCCCGTATTAAAGAACAAAAAAAGAATAAGGAAGATTAGAAATATAGTGTTTATTTTTTATTGTTACTGGTAATAAATTTTCTAATTGGATAAGAAAAAGATATGCTTTTTTTGGGCTCTTGAATGTATCTATTTTTAAGCTTTTACTCTTTTTATTTGTGCTCCTACAGCAGTAAGTTTTTTTTCCATAAACTCGTAGCCACGATCAAGGTGATATGTACGTTGTATAATGGTTTTCCCTTGTGCTGCAAGGCCTGCTAAAACTAAAGATGCACTTGCACGTAAGTCAGATGCCATAACAGGAGCACCAATAAGTTTGTTTACACCTTTAATGATAGCTGTGTGGCCATTAAGTTGAATATTAGCCCCCATACGAATGAGTTCTTGTACATGCATAAATCGATTTTCAAAAATAGTTTCGTTAACAGTACTTGTATGATTGGCAAGACACATAAGAGCCATAATTTGTGCTTGCATATCTGTTGGAAAACCAGGAAAAGGTTGTGTTGTTATGTTTATAGCTTTAAGCTGAGAATGGCATTTGACTAGGACAGTATCTTTATTTTTTTCAATAGATATACCCATTTGAGTAAATTTATCGATTATTGATTCAAGGTTTTTATATGGACAGTTCAGTAGTGTTAAATTCCCACCTGTAATAGCAGCTGCAGCAAGAAAAGTTCCTGCTTCAATCCTGTCAGGCATAACAGTATACTCACACCCGGTAAGTTCAGAGACACCATTAATATGGATAATCCTACTGCCATGTCCTTCAATTTTTGCGCCACAAGCAATAAGAAAGTTTGCAAGGTCTTCAATTTCTGGTTCTTGTGCAGCATTTTCTAGAATTGTTTCTCCTTCAGCAAGGACAGCCGCAAGAATGATATTTTCTGTTCCACCTACTGTTGGGAAGTCAAAATAAATATGGGTACCTTTGAGTTTATTACAACTTCCTAGAAGATAACCATTGTCTAATGTAAAAGAGACACCCATTTTTTCAAGAGCTTTAATATGTAAATTTATAGGTCTTGCTCCAATTGCACACCCGCCAGGCATAGCAACTTTTGCTTTACCTAATTTGGCAATGAGTGGACCAAGAACAAGAATTGATGCACGCATAGTACAGACTAAATCATAAGGAGCTTCAAAATTTAAATGTTTGGGGGTAACATGTAGAGTGTTTTCTTCTGACTCAATAATACATCCAAGAATATCTAGTAATCGTATGGTAGTTTGTATGTCTCGTAGTTTAGGAACATTATAAAATGTTGCAGGTTTTTTGGTTAGTAATATACTTGAAATAAGTAAAGGTAGTGCAGCATTTTTTGAGCCACTTATAGGTATTGTTCCATAGAGTGGTTTACCTCCTTCAATAACAAGTTGATCCATGAATTAAATTTCTCCAACATTATTTTCTTAGATAATTAAATTATTTAATAGGCTAGTATAGAATAGGATACTATAGAAGTATAGAGGTATTCCTATGGATCTAGCATAGAGAAACTTGACCTTGTGCCATCTTTACGATAAACACCACCTGCATATGGCGGATGTAGCTCAGTTGGTAGAGCACCTGGTTGTGGCCCAGGTGGCCGTGGGTTCAAGTCCCATCATTCGCCCCATTTTTATATTTCTAATGCTAGCCCCACAGGGCAATGATCAGAGCCTTGAATATTCATTTCAATCCATGCATCACAAATAGCTGATTTTAGCTCTTCTGAAACAAAGAAATAATCTATGCGCCAGCCTACATTTCTTTCTCGTGCTTTTTGTTGATATGACCACCAGGAATATTGGGCTGAAATATCGCCATGAACATAGCGAAATGTGTCTATATAGCCAAGTGAAATAAAGGAATCCATCCATGCTCGTTCAATAGGTAAAAAGCCAGAACATTCTTCATTAGCTTTTGGTCTAGCTAGATCAATAGGTTTATGAGCTGTGTTAAAATCGCCACAAACGACAATAGGTTTTGTTTCACGAAGTTTTTGAGCATAGTTAAGAAATGCTTCATAATAACCAAGTTTATAGTGTAATCTATGTTCTCCTTGAGTCCCATTAGGAAAGTACACATTAAGAAAATGGAATTCTTCGTACTCTAAATGTAATAGACGACCTTCACCCTGGAATGCACTGTTTGGAAGTTCTTTATTTATAGAAATAGGTGCTATTTTACTAAATACAGCTACTCCAGAATAACCCTTTTTAATGCTTGAACTAAGCCAAAATGAGGATTTCCATCCTTCAGGTTCACGATGTTCTTGACTTATTTGTAGAGGATCAGCTTTAGTTTCTTGTAAAGCAACAATATCGGCAGATGTTTGGTAGAACCACTCCCAATGTGGTTTAGTTATAATAGCTCTAAAACCATTAACATTCCAAGACGTAAGGCGTATATAAGACATATTGTTCCTAATAATATTTAGATTAAGAGTATTTTTATACTTGTCTGTATAAAAATGATTCATAAATGAAAGAATAGTTTTTGTTCATTCTTTATCTTAATGTTGTCCCATTAACAGAAGCAATTACCAGTTAACAAGAGGTATTACAAAGAGTTTTTTAGGTAGAAAGTTTAAATATGAATAAGGAAGGATTATAATTTTTTAATAGAGGGATGGTTTAATTGATGGAATAGGTTCAATAATAGAAGGCATCTTTTTTATAGGTTGTTCTTTATTGTCTATTTGTGTGCTTAAGGAGTTTTTTTGTATCTCTATTTTTTTTAGATTTTGTTGTTTTTTTTCACTTAAAGCTGTTTTTGTAGGCACAGCCTCTATAGTATTTTTTTCTGATGGTTGTATTTTAGATCTAACCTTTTTAGATATTGTTTTTATAGATGTATTTTTTTGAGAAATTCTTGTATCCTGTATAGAGATATTGGCAGGATCTGGTATGTTTTTTAATTGAACGACTCGATTACGAGATAAATAGGAACGCCACAGAGCTTCCTCTATAAGAGGAAAGTCATTATTCATGGTTTTAGCATTGTTTTGATGAAGAGAAGAGTATGCTGTTTTTCCAAATACATAAGGAATATATATAAGAAGACTTATGCTTATTATGGATATAAAGATACGAGACATACAGATACTCCTTGTTCAATGTAGTATTAACTAGTATTATCGTCTATAAAGTAAAAATATTTAGTATTTTTATTCTTAATAATAAAGGTAGTTTGGAGTAAAAGTATTTATTTTTAATAAGTTATAGAAATTTTATAAAAAGAAAAGCCTAGATTCATCTAGGCTTTTCTTTTTATAAATGTAGAATGTTAAATAATATTAAAATGTTATACGAGCACCAAGAATAATTTGATGCATATAGATGGTTTTTGTTTTTGATTCAACTGTAGTTGTCATAACATTTTTATCTTTTGATTCAGCCTTTCCAAAAGATGCAAATCGATAGCCTAAATCAAGAGCAAAAATTTCTGAGAATGCATAGCTTATACCAGCACCAACATTCCAAGCAAAGTTTTTCTTGGTTTTGTTACCAAGGAAGAGTTTAACTTGTTGCCCAGCACTTTTATCAGTAAGTTCAGTTTTGAATTTTGCTGCAGATGCACCAATACCAGCACCAACATATGGTATAAATCCTGTGTCATTTTTTATATCATAAAAGAGGTTGAAGAAAAGAGCACCTAACTCAAGATGGTGTTTGCCTTTAACGCCTTCCCAGTCTTTGTCTTTAGAAATTTTTTTGAAAAAGCTCAGTTCTGCTTCTGCACGGATACTTGCTTCTGGATTAAGTATACTGAAGTCATAACCTACAGCAAGTGCTCCACCAGGAGTACCTTCAGTAAAGTTATGCTTAAGGTTAGAAGCAAAGTGGTCTACTTGATCTTTTGTTTTAATTTTTACTTTTGTTGTAGCAAAGCTCCATATAAACTTAGGAGCAGCATAAACGCCAATCTGTTCAGCGTTAGCAGCCCAAGGTGTTCCTAAAAGGACACAAGAAACTGTAAGTAAGGTCCATAGTTTTTTCATTTCCTTTAACTCCTAGGATGATTATTATATAAAATTCTAAAAATGTATAAGATAATTAATGATAAATTAAAGTTATGTTATTTTAATTATATATTTAACATACTATTGCTATTTAGATTAAATGTAAAGTTGTTTTTATGTATTGTCTGAAAATTTTTGGAGTACAGCTATGTTATTAAGTATATATTGACAGATTGTTATGAAGTTTTTATGAAGAAAAGAATAGGGGCTGTAGCTCAGTTGGGAGAGCGCTTGAATGGCATTCAAGAGGTGGTCGGTTCAATCCCGACCAGCTCCACCATAAAGAGAATATTACATAATAAATTTTTTTGTGCTCAATAAGAAAAATCAAAAAGATATGCAGAAAGAGTTTTTTGTTTTTATTTAAAGTAGACAAAGCAAGAGATCGTAAGGAATCATTACTAATGTTGTTGGTAATAATAAAATAAGTGTTTGTTACATGAACTCCTTTACACTTAGTCATTAAAGTAAAAGTTACAGAACTATTGTGATAACAATAAAAAGCCAAATTTGTATAATTTTTTACACAAGTTTATCCTAAAACTAGGAAGCAATATTGGTGTTGTAGTAAGTTTTTAGATAATTTTTAAAATATAATTTTATTGTTTATCCATGAATATGGAGTTATTGAATGTTTTTTTAAGTGCAAAATATTTTATGAGAAGATGTCAGTTTGTTAATAAAATTAGCAGATAGTGACAGACAACTATATTCAGGTGCAGTTAAAGGATAAAACAGTATATTTTTTGATTAGTATTTGGCAACCCAAAAAGTAGATTTGAATATAATAGTAACAATGTTTTTCTTATTGTTTATATGATGTGGTTATGTCCCAGGCTGGAAAGTGTTATGGGTTTGGTTTTTGTAATCAGAGTGTATATATAAACAGAGAAGATAGTACTAGTTCTTTATTGATAAAATTTTTTATCAATGGTGTTTTTTGAGATAAAGGTAATTGCCAAATACTCACATAAGTAAATAGTTTGTGCCTGTGATATCTCAGATATATATTTATTGTAAAGATTTTTTAGTGGTTTCCCCTCTATTAAACCCTGTTTAAAATGTTTACCTTCCGCAGTCTTTCCAATAAGAGAAATGATATCTTTATCAAAGTAGTTAATTTTTTAAAAATTTGATTCTAAGTTTTAACAGGATCATTCTTAGAATTAAGGGTAGTTCTAACTTTTTTAAATTTAGCAGGGATATTAAAAGCAAGTAAATTTTGTTTTAAAATATCACTATTAACATCCCAAATATTTTGGTGTGTAGGGCATGGTGTAAAAGCTAGTGTCTTTGGATCAATAGCTAAAAATTTAGACCTTGGGGTGAAAAGATTACAAGAATTTCCATATCATCTACTTTAGTTAGGGTAACAAAAGTAGTATAAAACATATTTATAAGAAAATCAGCTTTGATGAATGTTTTAACTTTTTCATTGGCATCTAAAATTTTGAATACATTATACCTGCTATAAATCTCATCATGTTCACTCATTAATGGTTGAAAAAATTTTTTAAGGCAATTAAGTTTGTTACAATAGGTATATGGATCTTCAGGCGTTAGAGGTTCAAGCATTATCCATGTCTGATTAGTGATTAAATCATTTTATTATAAATTATAATGCCATACCATAGTATGGAAAGAGTAAGTAAAGAAGATAAAATGAGTCAAGTAGTAAAAAAATAGATTTTACACAAACAATATGTATATAAAATAGTCAAATAAGATCTATGCTTTCTTCAATGGTCATCATGTAGATTACAGCCATCATTTTACTAAGTTTTTCAATGGTAATAATGTTTATTTTTAAAGTAAGATAATCTTTTTCACTATAACGATATAGTGTGGTTGGCTAAATAGAGGTATTTCCCTTAGTTTTACTTTGTTGGATGTACTACCATTTTTCTATTAGGCTTTTTCAATAATTGTTTTTTATACCGAATTTATAGATTCATTATAATCTTTTGGAATTATTATTAGGAATTTTTATTCTATAATAGCTTTTTTTAAATGTATTTTTAAAAAATTTTTATATTAAATGTTACCTCTTTTAATTTATTTTTATTCTTATAAATTTATTATAGACGAATTTTTAAATATTATATGTTATAATATTTGATTTATCACATTTGTGTATAAAGTTAATTTTAAATAAAAAGTATATATTTTTTAAAAAGTTCATATATTTTAATTATTATATATATGTATAATGTTTAGTATATTATTTATATATACATTCATTAATGTATTTTTTTTTGTTAGAATGAGTACATAAATTATTATTGTTAATATAACTATAACTTTTTTGTTTATAAAATTAGTAAGATAGTTAACCTGTAAGGGGATGCTTATGTACTGGAAGAATATATCTATATTTAAAAAGTTGATAATAGCCTTTTCTATAGTCATTATAGCTGGTGTTTTTGGGCTTGGCAATGATTATAGAGAAGTTTTAAGGCTTAGAGATATAACAAGTCGTGTATTATTAGCAGGAGAATCCCGTAAGGCTGTATTAGATGCAGAGATAGCCCATTTGGTTTGGGTGAATAAGGTTGCAAATTATCTTATAGAAAGTGGTAAGAATCCTCTTAATGTAGCATTAAACGATAGATTATGCACGTTTGGTAAGCTCCTTTATGGTGAACAACGCTTAAAAATAGAAGAAGTTATTCCAGAAACAGCACCAGTATTTCTTTCTGTAGAAGAGCCTCATAGAGCACTTCACCAGTCAGTTATTGGAATAACTCAAGCTATGGAAGAAGGTAAGACCGAAGATGCTATAAATATTTTTGAATCAGTTACAATGAAACAACTAGCCATTATCCAGAGTATGCTTAAGCAATTAACAAATATTTTTGATGAAGAAATTATACTTCTTCAAGAAAATCTTATGAAGAATATTTCTACAGTTCTTAATATCATTCTGATATGCGCATGTAGTATGCTTATAGGTGGTCTTATATTGTCAATTGTTTTGGGTAGGAGTATTGTTAGCCCTATTTGGAAGCTTGTTGGATATGCAAAAGAAGTCAGTAAAGGGAATTTGCAAGAATCTATTTCGTTGAATCAAAAGGATGAAGTTGGACAGCTTTCAGAAGCTTTAGGTGTTATGATTCAAAAAATTAAACAGACTTTAGAGCTTTCTAATACAAAGGCAGAAGAAGCTCTTCGTAAAGAAGAGGAAGCTAATGTTGCAAGAGGTAAAGCTGAAGAAGCCATTGAAGAAGTGAAAAATAAACAAAAAGAGCTTCATAATGTGACCGTTCAGTTAAAGAAAGTGGTTGGTGTTCTTACAAGTGCATCACAAGAGATTTCTATACAGGCAGAAAGTTCTGAAAAGGGTGCTACAGCACAAGCAAAAAGAATTAGTGAAACAGCTACAGCCATGTCAGAAATGAGTAGCACTGTGTTAGAAGTTGCTCAAAGTGCTAGTGAAGCATCAGAACTTTCTTCAGAAGCTCGGTCCAGGGCAGAAGAAGGTTCAAACATTATGAGTAATACAGTACAAAGCATACATAGTGTTCAGCAGCATTCTATAATGTTGAAAGAAGAAATGCAGGCTTTAACACAACATGCTCAGAATATTGATCAAATTATGAGTGTTATTTCTGATATTGCTGACCAGACAAACCTACTTGCTTTAAATGCTGCTATAGAAGCAGCTCGGGCTGGTGAGGCTGGTAGAGGTTTTGCTGTTGTTGCAGATGAAGTTAGAAAATTAGCTGAGAAAACTATCTCGTCTACTGCTGATGTTGGTAAAGTTATTAGTGCAATACAGCATAGTGTTGAGAAGAATATGGGTCAGGTAGATAAAACTGTAGACTCAATAAAAGAAACGACAGAGTTATCAGCTAAAACAGGAGAGATTCTTAATAGTATTCGTTTGATGGTAGAGTCTACAGCAAGCCAAGTTTTATCGATAGCTACTGCATCAGAAGAACAGTCTTCAGCAAGTGAAGAAATTACACACTCTATTGAAGAAGTTAATAGAGTAGCTATTGAAACAGCTGCTTCTATGGCTGTTTTAAACACGGCTATAGCAGATCTTACAAATCAAAGTCATAGTTTACAAACACTTATTAAACAGCTTGAACATACAAGTTAGTTTTTATTTTTCCATAAAATACTACTTTGTGTTCTTTATGTAAAAGTTCTGTATTTTTACTAGTAGTACATTTTTTATTTTTCACTCCAGAAAGCACGTCCATTCTTTAGGCGAACTCGTCCAAGAGCAAGTTCTTTCCAAAACAATAAGGCTTCTTTACCAGAAAAGTTTGTTTGTAAACTTTGTCCTTGTATGATTTTTTCAAGTGTTTGACTATCTTCAATATGTATTTTGGCTATTGTATTGGTTTTTTTGTCAAAGAGACGTAAGCGTGGTGAGAGAATAATTTTTTTATTTACTGTATATTTACCAAAGAAAGAACCTTGCCAATACAAGTCGTGTGGTAATGATAGAAGTGCTTTTTGTGGTAGGAAGTGTATTGCTGAGCCAAAAACACCAAATACACCTTGAGGAAGAGCCTGTGTATTTATTGAAAAATTAGTAGATTCAATAGGTTTATATAGTAAGGTTGTTTCGTTTTGGATAATAGATTGTGTTGGCGTTTCGTTTTTTGTTGTTAAGGGCTTTTGAAGGCATGCAATATAAAATCCTTGAGAAGTATTGTCTTTAGTGATGCGGAGTGTCCCTTCACATTTTTTCATCAAGGGTGTTGTGTAAGAAAAGCCTGGGAATGTTTCAAGTGGGAGAATTTTTAATCCAAGAATATCTTGAGCAAAGCAGATCTGGGCTTCATTTTCATCAATGTTTGTTGTACATGTGGAGTACAGTATTTTTCCACCAGGTTGTAAGAGGCGTGTTGCTTCTGAAAGAAGTTTTTTCTGTAATTTTATAAGTGGAAGAATACGATTACCTCTCCACATCTTTAGTGTTTGTGGATGCTTTATACTTGTTCCCCATCCAGAACATGGAGGATCAAGCAATATAGCTTTCCAACTTTCTGCAGCCATAGGTAGTTTTTCTGCTGACCATGAGCAGGTAACTGTATTAAAGAGATTTAAATTCAATAAATTCTGGCGTAATGTTATAAGGCGAGTTCTTGAAGGTTCATTACTAACAATAAGACCACTGTTACCTACCATTTGAGCTAATAAGCTTGTTTTACTCCCAGGGCTAGCACACATATCAAGTATACTTTCTTCTAAAGATGGATTAAGAGCTAAAGCTGGTAGCATAGAGGAGCGATCTTGGATATAGATAAGTCCCCAAAATGCTGCTAAGCTTCGTCCAAGAGGAAAAGGTTCTTGGATAATATGTTGAGTTAAGGGTAGATATGGATCAGGTTCAAAAATAAATTTTTGAGCTTTGAGGAGTTCTTGAACTAAAGCTATATCTTGAACTTTGCAAGTAAAGCGAAAAGAGCGAATAAAATTTTTTGTTGTTGGCATAAGTTATAGATTATATATAAATATACAGTTATAGTATGATGAATTAGATATAGGGATATTGCAGGATAAGAGAAGTCATAGTAAGGTTTTTAGTCTAATAAGGAGTTGTTATTAATGAGGCAAGCCATTTTTAAGGTTATTTTCATAACATATTTTATATTAGCTACAACTGTGCATATGGTACAAGCACAGACAACAAAGTATGTTGTGTTACCTTTTAAAGTTAATGCACCATCAGGATATATATATTTAGAAAAAGCAGTACCTTCAATGTTAACATCACGTTTACATAAAGACAAATATTTTCAACCTGTATCTGAATCTGAAGTTGCAAAGATTGGAAAGGTTTCTAAATCAGATGACATAGAAAAAATACAAAAAAAGATGGGTATTGATGTTGTTATCTGGGGTGAAGTTTCTATTATTGGAGATGATGCTGTACTTGATATTCGTATTTATAGAGATAGTGGAATAGCGTGGAGGCAGCATAAAAATACAAAAGTAAATGATTTGATTGCAGCTTTGCAAGAACTAACGGATGGAATTAATCAAAATATTGTTAATCATGGATCAAGCGTAGGTCAGGCTGAGTTAGAAGTATCCAATACGCCTGTGATTAGACATTCAGATACTTCTTCACAAAAGGAACAAGTATATTGTAATCCTCAATTTCATTATCAGGGGGGTGATGATTTACAAAAACGTAGTCAAGCACTACCGTTTGCTTCTATAGGTATTGTTGTTGCTGATGTTACTGGTGATAAAAAAAATGAAGTTGTTTTATTAGGAGAGCACCAGGTTTATGTATACTGTTGGGAGAATGGTCGCCTTATTTTACTTGGAGAGCATAAACTTTCTAGATCTATAAAACCTATAGCTTTACGTAGTTTTGATTTTAATGGCGATGGTGTTCATAATATTATTGTATCTGGCTATGAATCTACATATGGAAAACCATATTCTCTAGTGTTAAGTTATAAAAACAAAGTATTTAAAGAAGTTTCTTCAAACATTCCTTTTTATATGAATGTTGTAAAATTACCACCAGATTTTTCTCCTGTAATTATTGGACAAAAAGAAGGTTCTTCACAGATTTTTTCTAGAAATGGTGTTTGTCGTGTTGACGTCAATGGAAATAGTTTTACATTAGGCTCACAACTTTTGTTACCAACAGAAATAAATGTTTTTAGTTTTTCTTGGATTCCGGGTACAGCAACAAAGAGTGATAATAAACTGGTAGCTGTTAATAGTAGAGAGCAGTTAGTTGTTTATAGTTCCACTGGTTCAAAATTAGCTATTACAGGTGAAATATATTATGGTGCTTCTGTTGGTATTGATGAGCCAATGAATATGCCTGGCTTAGGTACACCTAAAGATCTTATTCCTACAAAATACTTTATTCCAATACGAATGGTGCCAATTTACCTAGAGGGTAAAAAACAGTGGGGGCTTTTAGCTAGCCGATCCATTTCTATAGCAGCTCAGTTTTTTGAAAATTATCGTTCATTTACAGAAGGTGAAATACAAGCGTTATTTTGGGATGGAATGGGGTTAGCACTTGATTATAAGACACCCCTAATTAAAGGTACTATAACTGACTTTGTTGTTGGTGATATAAATAATGATGGCCAGTTAGAGCTTGTAACTTCTGTGAATAGTTATGTGAATAGCTATGCTGGGGCTCTTGGGTTAGGAAAACGGAGAACTATAGTCGTATTTTCTCCTATGGAAAAAGCTGTCTCTAAAAATTAAGTAAAAAGTATTACATTTAGTAGAAGTCAGAAAGTTCTAGCAACCTTTAAGAGATAGAATTTTTAATCTATTTGAATAATAGATGTTTTTCCAGATTTAGCGTGCAGCACGTGCACAGCACAACCTAGTCATGGGTCAAATGCACGAATAAGTCGTGCAACATTAACAGGGCTATCAATGTTAGGGACAGGAATATTAATTAAAGCTTCTTCAAGTGCGCCTCTAAGGCCTGTGTCACTTCTTGGTGCTGTATTCCAAAGTGTTGCTGGGATAATTTGGTAATTATCAATTTTTCCGTCTATTATATTAATGTAATGCATTAATGCACCACGTGGAGCTTCTGTAATCCCTAAGCCCTCAGCATTTGAGGGCGTAACATATTTTGTATATGTTTCTTCTCCTACTTGAGCTTTTTTAAGCCAATCTTCAATAACGTCAGTTATGTGGTAAGCTTCTTCTGCTCGAGCAATATGTCTTCCTAAAAGTGAGAATGCTATGTCTTCACCAACATCACGGAAGTGTGTTGCTTTAATATTCAGTTCTTTGTTAAAGAAAGCTTGGCCTTCTTTAGAAAGTGGTTTGTTGCAAATCCACATACGTGCCATAGGGCCAACCTCTAGAGGATACCCATTAAATAAAGGTGCTTTTACAAAACTGTAGGCATCTTTTTTATTCATATCAAGAACATTTCGGCTATTTGTAAAGAGTTGTCCAGAAGTTCTGTCATTAAAAAATGAGTAGTGAACATCTTCTGTTACTTTATAAGGATCAAAAGGGGCATATTGGCCATTAATATAAACACCTGGTGGGAAGACATAGTCATCATGATCATCAGTTGAAGGGAAGCCACCAACACACATAGCATTACGATAACCATGGCCAATAGTTAATAAATTTTTATATTGGCTAGCTATAAAGTATACAATAGGTAGATATTTTTCTTTAACAAATGCTTGGACTTTTTTAAAACGGGTAGCATATTCTATGAGTTTTCCTTTTAAAGGAATTTCTGTTGCTCCTCCTGCAGTAATTCCATGGAGATGAGGCATTCTTCCTCCAAAAAGAGCAACTAGTTCATGACAAAGGGCACGGATTTCAAGTGCTTCGATGTATTGATCAACACCTATAGCATTTTCTTTTGGTGTAAGACGAAGATCCGGATGTGTATATCTGGGGATAAAAGGTGCTGTTTCAGGGCCTTGTATGAAGTCTTGGCCTGCTAAATGATAGAAGTGTAAAATATGTGATTGAAGGAAGTTTGCTCCTAAACAAAGATTCCGTGTAATGCGTCCATTGGCTGGAACTTTTGTTTTTGCAGCATTTTCAAGAGCAAAACTTGAAGCTGTTGCATGTGCAGTTGGACAAACACCACAAACACGTTCTACAAACTGAATAGCATCACGAGGATCACGTCCTCTAAGAATAGATTCAAAGCCTCTATACATACCACCAGAAAGTTTTGCGTCAATGACTTTACCGTTTTCAACAACAACTTCAGCTTTCAGGTGCCCTTCAATACGTGTTACAGGATCTATGGAGATTTTTGTCTTTTGTGCCATTGTCTTTTCCTTGGTAAAACTGAATCTAGTTAGAATTGAATGGTGTTTTTCCGTCAGGGAAGTTTTCTGAAGTACAACCAATACATGTTGCGTTGTTTACACACCAATTAACTTTGTTATTCCATTTTCGTTCAAAGGAGTCACAAGCACTGCTTGGACCTTTACAGCCAAGGGTATATCTACAACCATCTTTATCTGTTATGATAGAAGACATTTTTCCAGCTACAAAATCATCAAGATATGGACAGTTCATATGAACATTTCTCCGGTAAAAAGCTTTTGGTCTTCCAATATAATCAAGATTATCCTTTATAAATATGTCTAGTGTGTTGGTAGCAAGAGCTTGTATAGTTAAAGCAAGGCTACCAATAATCCAGTCTGGGTGAGGAGGACAACCAGCAACATTAATAATAGGTGTTGTTATATTTTTGCTTTTTAGAAAAGTATAAGCACTTGTAGCTCCAGTTTCGTTACCTTTTGCTGCAGGAATACCACCATAAGAAGAACATGTTCCAACAGCAACAACAGCTGCAGCATCTTTTGCTAATTTTTGTGTTGCTTCAACCATTGTTACATGGTGGCCTTTATGTTCAGCAATGACACAACATTTACCATTATGTAAGGTAGGAATAGAGCCTTCTATTACAAAAATATATTTCCCTTTGGTTTTTTTTGTAATATTTAGTAAGTAATCATAGGCAGTGTTTCCTTCACCTGCCATAAGTGTGGGGTGATATTCAAGCTTTATTATTTTAAGAAGTAAATCTGCAATTTTTGGATGTACACTATTAAGAAGGCTTACAGTGCATCCTGTACATGCTTGACCTGTAACCCAAATAACAGGAGCCCTTTCACAAGTGAGGACTTGAGCAAAAGTATCATAAATGATTGGGTGGAAAAATTGTGAAACACCAAATCCTGCAACTGTTCCAGTACATAGTTTGACAAAATTTCTTCTTGATATGGGCATGCATGCCTCCTCAAATATAGATACTGAGGTTTTTCTGCAAAGCTGTAATAATAAAATAATGCAAGTATAGTTCCAGGTGTTTTTATATCAAAACTTGATATTGAAATTTTTAAAATATATGCTTTTAAGATATGACAACTCTTTAAGAGTAGAATGAAAAGCACAAGTATAGCATAATGTGAAGATGTCAAAATGTCGTTAATATAAATGATATATTTATTTAGATTAAACATATATGAGCACTAGGTTATATATGTGCAGGTGCTATTATTTTTATAGAAGAGGAAAAAATTTTATTTATTTAGAATGTATGGTTAATATATGGCTAAACTTGCATTTATGTTGCCTCGCCTTGCTTTATATGGTGGTGTAGAACAGTTTGCTTATCGATTAGCAGAAGCTGTTGCAGAATATCATGAGATAGACTTTATATGTTCTCGAGTAGAGGTAGCTCCTCCTCTTGGGGTGCGTGCTGTTGTTATAGGTAGATTTTTTGGATTTAAATTTCTTAAAGTTTTTTGGTATCTTCTTCAAGCAGAATATATACGTAGAAAAGGGTCTTATGATCTTGTTATAGGTTTTGGAAAAACTTTGAATCAAGACATCCTTCGTATAGGTGGAGGTCCACAAAAAATTTTTTGGAAATTATCAGAGAAGGCATGGTCTCCAGGTATTCCACGATGGAGCAAAAGGTTCCGTCGTTATTTAAATCTTACCAATTGGCTTATCTATTTCATAGATCAACATCAGTTGAAAACAACAGAGTATATAATTTGTGTTTCTAAATTAGTACAGCAGTGGATAGTTGAAGAATACCCAAAGGTACATATAGAAGATATTATTTATAACCTTCCAGATCTTAAGGCATATACACCAACAACAGATGAACAAAAAGTTCTTGCTCGTGCAACATATAATATTAATTTAGATCAAATAGTTATAGGAACAGCTACAAGCAATTTTGCATTAAAAGGTACAAAAGTCCTTATACAATCATTATCTTATCTTCCTGAAAACTATATTCTACTTATTGCTGGAGGTAGAAATGCTACCTATTATAAAAATATAGTAAGAAAATTTGGTTTACAAGATAGAGTATTTTTTATGGGAAAGGTTGAAGACATGTTACCGTTTTATAGAGCCTTAGATATTTTTGTATTGCCTACATATTATGATGCTTGTTCAAATGCTGTTCTTGAGGCTAGAGCTTGTGGTTTACGTGTTCTTAGTAGTATTTATAATGGTTCTAGCATATTTCTTTCAAAACAGTGCGTTATTAGTAGACTTGATGATCCAAAGTATCTTGCAGAGCAAATACGTAAGATTATTCATGCACCTGATCCAGGAAAGCTTGTTTTGCCTAAAGATATTAAAGCAGGTTTATCATCTTGGATAGATATTATTGAAAGTTCTCTTAAAAAGAAGGAATATAAAATAAGACATAAAGAGAATTAAATGTATCTTGTTTGGAATATAGCTTTATATAAAAAGTATTTTAATAAAAACAATATGTTGACTTGTAGATCTAATGGGTGTTACATTTTCAAAATATGTAACACAGCTATAGTTTTTCTTTAGATTTGCAATAAAATATTAAATAAAAATTTGTCATTAGGTAAAAAAATTAAGGGAAAGAGTATGAAACAAAAATTTATTGTATTATTCATATGTTTTTTGTGTTTTAGTTCTCCTCTATTTGCTCATGAATTTCTTATGAAACCTGATGTGCAGAAAGTAGAAAAGAAAAAACCTATTACTGTAGATGTAATGGAAACACATATTTTTATTATGTCAGAAGAATTACCTGTTTCAAAGGATGTCGAAGTTTTTGCTATTCAAGGCAAAAATTCTGCTGTACCAGTGGCTCTTGAAACTGTAACTACAGAAAATCTTCTTAGGGGGACATTTTTTGCAGAGACAGATGAGGGTGTGCTTGTTGTAGGTAAAAGGAATCCACAGTATTGGAGCAATACAACAGAAGGAATTCTTGCAGGGAATAGGGTAGAATTAGAAGCACAAGGTAAAAAAGTCCTTAGTGTAGGCAGATATGAAAAGTATGCTCTTATGTTTATTCCTGGAACTAAAGCATCTATTCCTTCAGAATACACTATTCCAGGAGGAAAACCTCCACTAGTGATACTTCCAAACTTTGATCCTAATACAGTTAAAGTTGGTCAGAAACTTTCTTTTAGTATTATGATAAATGGTAAACCTTTTGGCGGAGCACATATTAACATAACGTATGATGGCTTTAGTAAAGAAGAGAGTGTTTTTGTTAAAACTAAAAAAAGTAGTAAGAAAGGTATGGTTACATTTAAACCAGATAAACCTGGTTTATGGATAATACATACAGAGTCAGCAGAAAAAATGACAAAAGGTCCTGCTGATGAGCAAAATATTCGTTCAGCAATACTTTTTTGGGTAAATCCATAGGGTATTAAAGAGTTAAGGGTAACACTATATAGTTGTTACCTTTAACTCTTTCAGAGTGTTTTTCCATTGTAAAAAATCTTTACGGGCACGATTTGCATACCATGCTTTTCGTTCCTTTTTTTTTATTTTTTCTGTAGGTTCTGGAGTAAGTCCAAAATGACTATTTGATGGCTGAAAATTTTTTGTTGGTCTAGATAAATGGTTAAGTAGGCCACCAAGGGCAGATGTTGTTGGTGGTTTTGTTATAGTAATATTTTTTGCAAGGTTGGTAATTAGGATGCCTACCCAAAGTCCACAAGCAATGGATTCAACGTAGCCCTCGACACCAGTAATTTGTCCAGCAAGGTGAATGTGTGGATATTGATGAAGTGTAAGTAAATCTGTAAGTGCACTAGGTGCATGAACATATGTATTTCTATGCATGCTTCCCATACGGATAAACTCAGCATGCTTAAGTCCAGGTATTATACGGAAGACTTCATTTTGTGCTGCATAAGTAAGCTTTGTTTGACAGCCTACAAGATTAAACATTGTTTTATTAAGGTTTTCTGGTCGAAGTTGAAGGAGTGCATATGGGCGATCTTTTGTACGTGGATCTATAAAACCAACTGGTTTCAGTGGACCAAAAATAAGTGTTTTTTCTCCACGTTCTGCTAATGTTTCTATAGGCATACAACCTTCAAAATGTTTTTCTTCTTCAAATTTATGGTTTGGGACTTTTTCTCCTTTTAGTAGTGCATTATAAAAGATGAAATATTCGTCTTTTGTCATGGGACAATTCAAGTAGTCGCCTGTACCAGGTTCACCATAGCGTTCTCCCCAAAATGCATGGGACATATCAACAGAATTTGCGTTTATGATGGGTGCAATAGCATCATAAAAGTATAGATGTTCTTTATTTACAGCTTTGCCTATGGATTGAGAAAGTTCTGCATGAGCAAGAGGGCCTGCAGCAATAACAATGCGATCAGCATGCTCTAATAGAGGGCTATCAAGCGATAGTATAGGTTTACGTATAAGAGTAATATAAGGATTTCCTGTTATACTTTGTGTAATATATGTAGAAAAATTATCTCGATCAACAGCAAAGGCTTTCCCTGCAGGTACTTGTGTTTTTTCTGCTATACACATAAGTGGACTATTTAAATCACGGAGTTCTTGTTTAAGAAGACCTATACCAGTTGTTTGTTCGTTTGAACGAAAAGAGTTGGAACATACTAGCTCAGCTAAAAGAGGCGTTTTGTGTGCTGGAGAAAAGATAAGTGGTTTTTGCTCAAAAAGAATAACATGTATTTTGTTTTGTGCAAGGTATAGTGCACACTCACATCCTGCTAACCCTGCACCAACAATAGCAACATTTTGTATAGACATAATTTTTTAATTTAAGATAATGTATAATAGAAATTCTTTAAATATTTATGTTTAATATATATTGTATATTTAATAACATAGAAACTAAAAGCAAGATGATGGAGGATGGATATGGATTTTTTTTGGTTCTTTATTGGTATTATTACTGTAGTTATAGGTCTTGTTTATATAAAAAAAAGTTCACCAAATACGAAAGATCAGCATTAAAGCATAGATGAATTCTTGTATATGATTTGTATTAAAAAAGTGATGTGTCCTTGGGCAGGCATACATAGAAGCCTTAGAATGATTTATATACGCTCAGTTTTTTAAAATTTAATATAGACAATTTAGCCTCAAATAGACACATAGCCGTATTTTTATGTTATTCCATAGATGGAATAGTTTTGTTCTCAACATTTGTTTTTAGAATATATTTAAGATTTACTGATTTGGACACTTACATACAATAAGCACAGAGTGCTTGATTAACTAGTAAATCTTTCTAAAAATCTGTGTATAAAATAAAGTATTGGTATATATTTTAGTATATTAAAAGTTTTAGTTTGAATATATCCAATAGTAGTTATTTGAAACAAGCCATGTAATACATATTTTTAGCTTGTTTCAGGAAAGTCTAGTATATCTATTTCAAAAAATGAATAATTTATTGGGAATATTAATGATTTATACATTGATGATCATGTTTTTTATATATGGCTTTAGTCTTTCTCTATACTCATGATGTATTGAAGGATTTTTATCAATAACAAGCATATTTATTTTCTAAGAGCTCTTCCAACAGCATAGCCACTTGCCCAAGCCCAGTGTAAATTATAACCTCCAAGCATACCTGTTACATCAAGTACTTCACCAGTAAAGTACAGATTTTTTTGTAGAAGACTTTCAAGAGTATGTGGGTGAACTTCGTGTGTATTAATACCTCCAGCCATAACCTCAGCTTTTTCTAAACCTTCAGTTCTTAGAGGGGTAAGTGTATAGTTATGTATAAGGTTTGCTAGATATTTTCGCGTTGTTTTAGACATTTCTATAACTTTTTGTTTTTGTAGGTTTGGTGGGATTAAACTTTGAAGCACACGTTGTGGAAGATAATTTTTAATAAAACTAACAACAGTAGAAGCTGTTTTTTGCTTATGCATTTCTTCAATAAGGGAAATTTTTGGTAAAAAATTAATAGTTATTGTTTGTTCTTTTCTCCAGAAACAAGAAGCCTGAAGAACAGCAGGCCCGCTTAACCCTTTATGTGTAAACAAAAGAGGATAACTAGAAATTTGTGGATGCTTAGTTGTACCAACATGGATATTTACAGGAAGACTTATACCAGTTAATTTACATAAATTGTTGTTTGGCTTTAAAACTAGAGGAACAAGAGCAGGCCGTGTAGGTATAATTGTATGTTGCCACTGTTGAGCTATAGTTAGTCCGTAGTTACTGCTGCCTGTAGTAGGCCGTGCACAACTGCCTAATGCAATAACAAGTTGTGGTGCACAGAACGTTTTATTTGTTGTGCTAATAATAAATAAATTTTTTTTTATAGAAATATCTAAAATGTTTTGTTTAAGCCATAGGTGTGCACCAGTGCTTGAACAATGCTGAACAAGTTTTTTAACAAGTTGAGATGCTTGCACAGTACAAAAAATTTGATCATAGGATCGGGTTTCCCATGGGATATTATATTGATTAAGTAAATCAAGGAGTTTTTCAGGAGGGTAGTGATTAAGGACTTTTTGACAAAATTTTGAGTTATTACTTATATAAAATTTAGAATGCATATTGATGTTTGTGACGTTTGCTTTTCCACCTCCAGCAATACGTATTTTTTTCCCTGCTACAGGGCTTTTATCTATTAAAGCACAAGAAAATTCTCTTGAACCTGCAGTTATAGCACAGGCAAGACCAGAAGCTCCTGCGCCTAGTATAATAACATCATAATATGAGTAAAGTAGTGACATAATTTGTTCGTTAAAAAAACAGGTTGTTCTTAAAAATTTTTATAGATATTCTGTTTAGGAGCAAGTTTCCCGTGGGGTACTATGAGAATATACTTGGCTATGAAGAATAAGGTAAGCTTTTAAGCAACAGCTATCTATTGTTTAAAAATCAATAGTAAATATTATTATATATATTTATTTAGATAGCTAGATGTTATTTTTATACTTGCTTTTTCTAATATAGTCCAGTTACTGTATATTTTTTTGATCTTACATGAACTATATTTATGCCTTTTATAAAAGTATATTAAAAAATTTTGTTTTAGGGGGTGCTATATGGTTTCAGTACATGAATTATTGTTAGAAGCATGGAATTTTCGTTTTTCTTGTAAAGAGTTTGATCCTAATAAAAAAATCAATGACAATGATTTTCATATTATTCTTGAATGTGGACGTCTTTCAGCAAGCTCTTTTGGATTTGAACCTTGGTCATTTATTGTTCTTCAGGACAAAACTTTGAGAAGTATCCTGAGTGAGCTTTCTTGGGGAGGGAGAAGACAAATACCTACAGCTAGTCATGTTGTTATTATTTTAGCACGTAAATCTGAGACATTAAAGCCAGATTCAGTGTATATTAGAGAAACAATTATGAAAGATACACAACACCTTCCAGAGGATATAGCACAGGCAAGGGCAGATAAGTATGATGATTTTTTACAAAATGATTTTGAACTTACCTTTGGAACACGGGCATGCTTTGAATGGGTTGCTCGACAAACATATATTGCATTAGCTAATATGATGACTGCTGCAGCATTTTTAAAAATAGATTCTTGTGCAATAGAAGGGTTTACTAAAAAGGGTGTTGAAGAATTGTTGGCAGAAAAACAACTAATGGATATAAATACTTTTGGTGTATCATGTATAGTTACATTTGGTTACCGTACAAGTCCTCCTGCATATCCAAAGACACGTCGTTCTCAAAAAGATGTTGTACAGTGGGTATAATATTCTTTTTAACTACTCTTTAATAATAAAATTATAAATCTAGTGTATTAAATTTTTATATAATCTTAAACTATAGTTTAAAATTAAAAATACATAAACATAGTCAGAGAAAGTTTTAATTAACGTTTAGTTCATATATGAATATATTTGTTTAAAGATAAGTCTAAAATTTTTATAGGTTGTATTAAGTTTATCATTTTAGTTGGTACTATTAATTAAAAAGATGTAAGTTAAGATATTTTTATGAATAAAAATATCTTTATACAAAGAATATCCTTGATTAAGGTGTTTTTTTAACGTTTTAAAAAGATAGCTAATCTAGCTGTAAAGCAATTAAGGTGATAAGAGGATAATATTAAAGAATGAATAGGCGTATATTCCTTACACATTTAGCAAGTTTTTTACTTTATGCTTCTTTTCCAACACGGTTATGTTTATCAAGTAATCATTCATTAAAACAGTCTGCAATACCTGTTTGTATGTTTCATAGGGTTAATGATACGCCTAAGTTTCCAGAAGAAGTTAGAAGTAAAGAGCTAAAAGATTTTTTTACATATACATGGAGCAATGGATATTATCCCATAAATGTAGGTGATATCCTTGAAAGGAGAGTAGACAGTGTCGTGCCTCAAGGGCTTAAGCCATTGGTAATTACAATTGATGATGCATCTCCTAGTGTATTTTTTTCTAAAAAAGATACAAAGCTTCATGCACTGAAAAATGAATATTCTTTTATGAATATTTTGATTGATTCATGTCGTCAATTTAACTTTGAACCACGTATAACTATTTTTATGTCTAGTTGTGATTATAAAAAACTTGGTTTAGAAGATGTATATTTTGGTGGTATTATGCCCCTAAAGCAGATTATTGAACCAACAATAAGTAGATATAGTGGAGTAGAATTTGGTTACCATACACATAAGCATCCTATTATGCGGGATATGAATTATGGTCAAACAAAGGATCTACTTCAAAATCAAATGCATGTTTTTAAAAAAGAAGGTGTAATAGATAGTGTTGTTCCCATCTTTGCTTATCCATATGGTGTACCACCTCAAGCAGACGGCATTGAAGCATTGAAAGATTTAGGTTTTAGTGGAGCAGTGCTTGCTTCTTCAGGAGTAAGTGAAGCTGTATATACTACTATGCCACAGTGCCTATATTCTTATAAAGATGGATTAAGTATAGATCGTTTTAGAATTCCACGTATGAGTATTGGTTCTTATAGATATTCTTATATAATTAAATCTAAACAGTTTACGCCTATAACTCCTATTGATGGCTTTAAAAAGAATTATGAGTATCAGATAATACCATATGTAAGCCGTGGTAAAAGTTTATTATAGAGAAATTTTTTTGGTATTTACACTAGAGTGTTAAGAAATAGAGAGCAATAATAGTTATATGTATAGTTATGGTGCGCCCGCCGTGAATCGAACACGGGGCCCACAGCTTAGGAGGCTGTTGCTCTATCCAACTGAGCTACGGGCGCAGTCTTTCTTCTTGGAGAAGGTTTAGATACGGTAGACAATTATGTCAAGTGTGAAGGCTGTTGTTTGGCTATAGAAAATTATAAAAAGTATATTTTTGAATTTTATTATATTTATAAGATTTTTTGGATATATTATATAATAATTTTATGTTTATTACCTGTTATCTTGCAAAAGTATGTATGAGTTTTGAAAAAGTATTTACTAAATTTAATGAAAAATATTTAGTTTTTGAATCTTTATAGAAAAATTTTTCTTTTATAAATAGGAACAACTTGTTAATAATAACCATTAGTACTATCTTGGTTAAGAACTAGATACTTCTTTAGTTTTTGAATCTTTACAGAGAAATCATAGAAAAATTTTTTCTACAAAATAAGAATAAATATTTAATAGTAACTATTAGATATTATTGGATCTAGAAGTGAAAAAAGGTTTGTCCTATGAGTAAAAAGTTGTTTTTTTTTATTATGATACTATTGTTCTTGAATACTAGGTTAGTTTTTGCTGTTAATACTAATCCAGAGGGTATGCTTCAGAATGAAGCATCATCACAAGATAGTGCAGCAGGGTCTTCTAGTTGTTGCCCTGAAATTCAATCTGCATTTCAAAACTGTGCTGAAATGTGTGTTCGTTGTTTAGACTATGCTAGTGAATGCACTGTTGATTTTGTGAATTTTTGTTGTTGTGGTAAATGTGATGATGGAGGTTATACTCCTCCTAGCTCACAGCAAGATTTAGCTGTAACACAACAGCCTGTGAGTGCAAGCTCTTCTTCATCACCATTTGTATCTTCTAGTTGCCTCAGCTTGTATGGTAATGTTTCTGTAGGAGGATCATTTGTTCGTCTAGGTGTTGTGACACAACAACCTGTGAAAGCTCAAAGGGTAACTTCTTGTGTCGGTAGTGATGGTGATAGTACTTCTGAAGGGGGATCATCATCATCATCTTCTTCTTCTTCTTCTTCTTCTTCATTTTCATACCCTTCTTCTGTAACAACTGTTAGGTCACAAGTAGCAGTAAGGTGCTCTTCAGGCAATAGTAGCCAAAGAGAGACAATAATTGATTTTATTTCAGGGTATAATCGTCAGGCACAAACAAGTTCTCTTGTTGCTTTACAAGGTGTATTATTAGGGGCCTCGGAACAGACGATCACTATGTTAAAAACTTTAGTATATAAAGCCTATAATCAAGAAAAACAGTCTAATACTACAAATCTACAAGCAAAGAGACACAGGTATGGATTTTTTAGAAAAGTAACGCAACCAACACAAGCAATTTTTTCAAAGAGATCACATACCGTTTTTGGTTTTATGGATAGCTATGAAGCAAATCTTGAACGAAAATCTCGTTCTGGTAGGGTTGGAGTATGTGTTGATCTAATTCCAGGGAGAATAAATGCTGTATTTGCATATAATTCTTTAAATAGTGGTGTTAGATCACATTCAGGGCTTTCTTTTCAAAATGCTCAAGGTTCATCTAGAGTAAAGAGTACAACAGAAGGTCTTTCTACAGTTGTGGTTTTTAACCCAAAAGATCATGGTGTTACAGGTCATCTAGCAAGTGCCTATAGTTTTTCTAAAGTAAAAGCTCATCGGTATGTACAGCATGGAGATAGTATTGTTCATACAAAGGGTAAACCGGAAAGTACTCTTACAGGAGTCATCCTTCAAATAGGGTATAATATACCTTTTTCACAGTATGCAATAGTTACACCTTATTTTGAGGGTATTATTTCGAATACTCATTGGAAAGGGTATGAAGAGGTTTCTAAAATATCATCAACTATTGGTGCAAATAAAGAACGTATTTTAGAGCAAAGTGTTGGTTTACGAAGTCAATGGCTTTTGGGTCAACAGACACAGTTACAAAGCTGGGTTGCACATGTTTCTGGAAAGAAGTCTAATACTGGTTTAACCTTGAATCATTCTGTAGCTATGGGTAGTCCATTATATGAAATTTCTATTCCTTATTATGAAAAACGCTATACAGGTATAGAAGCTGGTTTTTCATATCAATTTATTTATACAGAGGCATGTATGTTAGGTTTTAGTAGTTCAGTCCGTATGCAAAAACTCAGTAAAGTAGATAAGCAAGTGTTTTCTTGTTATATGCAGTATACTTATTAATAGTTACTAAAAGTATTTCTTAAGAGTGTTTTAGTTTTTTGAGGATATATTTGAATAAACTTTAATATAGTTTGTTTAAAAAACTTAGCTCTATATTGATAGAATTTGTAGTAGTTTATTAAAAGCTTTTATACAATATTATTAAATCATGATAAAAGAAGTTAAGTAAGATATATCTAAGTATTCTGTATCTTATTTATTGGGTTGCAAGCTGATGAAGTAGTGTAAAAGAATCAGTAAGTGTTGCTTGTTCAGTAATATTTTGTTGGAGAAAAATTTCTATAGCTCCATGCATATCGATGGATTTATCAATATCTGCATTTGTCCCTTTTGCATAAGCGCCAATATTAATCATGTCTTCTGCCTTACGAAAAGTAGCCATGTATCTTCCTATTGTTCTTGCATCTTGAATTTGTTCTGGAGTACACAGGTCTGAGCGTAAACGGCTAATAGATTTAAGAACATCAATAGCAGGAAAGTGTCCTTGATCTGCTAAATCTCTTGTAAGGACAATGTGTCCATCAAGGATTGATCGTACTGCATCTGCAATAGGTTCATTAAAATCATCTCCATCAACTAGAACAGTATATATTCCAGTAATGGTGCCTGTATTACTTCGGCCTGTACGTTCAAGGAGTTTAGGTAATTGTGCAAAAACAGTAGGGGTATACCCTTTGGTTGTTGGTGGTTCACCAATAGCTAGACCAATTTCTCTAGCTGCCATAGCAAAACGAGTTACAGAATCCATCATAAGTAAGACATCTTTACCTTGGTCACGGAAATATTCTGCTACTGCGGTGGCAGCATAGGCCGCACGCATACGTACAAGGGGTGATTGGTCTGATGTAGCTACAACAATAACGGATCGAGCCATGCCTTCAGGGCCAAGATCTTTTTCCATAAATTCAACAACTTCTCTTCCACGTTCTCCAATAAGCCCAATAACATTAATGTCTGCTGAGGTATAACGTGCCATCATACCCATAAGCGTAGATTTTCCAACACCAGATCCTGCCATAATACCTACACGCTGACCTTTTCCAAGTGTTATCATTGAATTAATAGCCCGTACACCTACATCGAGAGGGTCTTTGATTCGAGGTCTATCAAGAGGTGAAGGTGGATCTGTATAGAGTGGAATCATTTTTTCAGGAGGAGGTTTTGTCTCTCCATTTAAGAGTTCACCAAAGGCATTAAATGCCTTTCCAAGAATATCTTTACTTGCAGGGAATATAGGGGGAAGACTTGTATTACGTATCAGACTTCCTGGTTGGATGCCACGCATTTCTCCATAAGGCATGAACAGGAGGTTCCCATCACGAAAGCCTACGACTTCAGCAGCTATAGTTTCTCCCTGTTCATCGCTTCCAGAAATCATATGACAAACAGCACCAAGAGGTGCTTTAAGTCCAGAACCTTCAGCAATAAGTCCTACGACTTTATTAACCTTTCCATAGATTTTTAATGGTGAAAGATCTTTCAGGATTTTATGGCATTCTTGTGGAGTAAGGCTCATAAAGTAGATAATTCCTTATTAGTTATTTGTTTTTTTATGAGGAGCGTCTATTTTCTCAAATTCATTTTGTTGAATGGGAGACTGATCTTCAACAATATCGGTTGTCTCTGGTGATGATTCATGGATATTGGGTATATTTGGTGATTCTTCATGTGGAGTTGGGTATGAATGAATATCGTCTTGCAGTGTTATTTCATTGAGTAAACTTTCGTCTGTTTTTTTTAAATCTTCTGGTATGGTTGCTTGTTGAGAAGTTGAAAGTATTGGTTCATCTGGAGGCAGTTCTATGCCTTCAAGCTCTGGGAAAGAAAATTCTTCTGGTTCTTGAGAAATTTCTAATTCAGAAGTGTTTTCATCAGACTTAGTAAGTGTATTTTTGTTATCAGTATGTATAACTTCATGAGATTTTTCCCCTAGAGATTCCTTAAGAATTTTTTCATCAGCTGTAGCTGTTATCCCAGTAGAGTCTAAGGTAGAGCTAATATTTTTATGTGCAACATGCTCAATAGTGCTTTCAGGTATGGTTAAGTGTTGTAGTATTTTTTTGACTTCTTCTTGACGAGTGTTTAGACGACTATCTACCATACCAGAAGTACTTTCTACTATAAGATCACCTGCATTAAGAGATGGATCTATTTTTATTTCCCAAGATTTGAGTTCAGGAAAAGTGTTTTTAGCAGAAGTAATAATATCTCCTATAATTTCTTGATCGTTTTTATTAATACGGATAGTGATTTGTTGGTGTTCTTCAAGTTTTTGAATAGATAATGATAAAAGGCTTTCTAGAATAGATGTATATTCTTTTGAAAGAAGCCAACCTATTGCAACTTCTACAGAAGTTTTTAATAGGTCTGCTAATTCTAGTCGCCAGTTTTCAAAAATAATAGAACATTGTCCTTCAATAGTTTTAAGAACAGAGGCTAAGGTAGCATTTAGAAGGTTTCTATGTTCTTCTAATTCTTGCATAGCTTGTTCAACACCTTTACGTAAACCTTCTTCATGAGCTATGGCTTGAATCTGTTGAGCTTCTGCTTTAATTTGTTCAGCTTCTTGTAAAGTGCTCTTTGCTTGTTCATGGATAGCATGGTTTTCTTCTTTGATTTTTTCTATCCACTGTCTTGCTGTTTTCCGCATAGCTTCTGCATTTGAACGTGCCTGGCTAAGCATTGCTTGAACTCGTAAAGCTGCTTTTTCTCGTACACGCTCCATATAATCAGATTCTGTACGGCGATCCCAGGGATTTTGGCTTTGAATGATAGAAAAATTATCTACAGTAGCTTCTTGATCTGAATTTGGTCCCATAAAAATAGTACCCTTAACCTGTTGGTTGCTTTCATCTTTATGTTTTTTTGAGTCACTCATAGATGTTGCTACCTAATATAGTTAAGGGAGAGTTTATAGCCAAAAAATATATATATTAAAGGAAGACGTCACTACTGCCATGATTAATGACAATTTTACCTTCTGATTCAAGTCGGCGTACAATTTTAACAATATTTTGTTGAGCTTGTTCTACATCAGAGAGTTTTGTTGGTCCCATAAATTCAAGTTCTTCACGAACCATATTTGCTGCACGTTCAGACATATTTTTAAAAATACGGTCTTTAAGCTCATTCGATGCACCACGTAATGCAAGAGTAAGATCTTCATTAGGTAACTCTTTAAGGATCTCTCTTAATGAGCGATCATCAAGATCTTTTACATCTTCAAAGACAAACATAAGATTACGGATGTCTTCAGCCATTTGTGCAGAATCTTCTTCTATTTCAGAAAGGACTTCTTCTTCTGTTGCTCTATCTACAGCATTAAGGATTTCAGCAACAGAGTTTATACCACCAACTTTTTTACCTTCTTTACCACCCATAGCAATGAGTTGACTTTGTAATACACGATCAACTTCTACCAACATATCTTCAGGAACAGATTCAAGTTTAGCAAGACGGACTAACACTTCAGCACGCACACCAGAAGGAAGCATGGTAAGAAGATCTGCAGCTTGTTCTGGATTAAGGTGGCCAAGAATAAGTGCAAGGGTTTGAGGGTGTTCGTTTCTGAGCATTTGAGAGAGTATTTTTGGGCTAACACGTTCAAGTTCTTTAAAAAGTACCGGACCTGCATCAACATTAAGGGAATCCATAATATATTTTGCTGTCTCACCATCAAGATTTTTCATAAGGAGGCGTTTTAAGCTATCTTGCCCTCCAACAATGTGATCTCTACCTGAGACAAGATCTTGATGGAATGAACGTAAAACTTCTTCTACAGTTTCTTTAGATACAGTATCTAGTTCCATAACGGCTTTAGATATTGCAGCAATTTCTTTACGTTCCATGCGTTTAAATATTTCTGTAGTAAACTTATCTCCAAGAGCAAGGAGCAAAATGGCAGTTCTTTGTGTTCCAGTTAACTCCATAAATAGAGCTCCTTAATTAATAATAGATATGATATATATAGCAATTAGCAAGATTAAAACATTTTTATGTTATGCAGAAAGTATATAGTATATGAAATATATATTAGTATTATATAATCTAGAGTAATTATTGATTATATGTATATAGTTGTAGTCTTTAAGGAAAGAAGTTTTTATATAAATAGATATAGTTATATTTATATATTAAACTATGATTTAAGCCAACGACGTAGTATACTTAGAGTTGTATCCATTTGTTTTTCTACAAGAATAAGAATATGATCTTTAAGTTCTTCTCCTTGTTTACGTAATACAAATGCTTTTTGTTTATTGTTCAAAGGTGCTCCAGATGCTTCTCCTTTTTTTAATGTTTGTTGTAGAACATTATTAGGAGGTGCTTGTTGCTGAGTCATCTTTCATCCATCCTCGCAATACTAATATGGTTTGTTCCATATTGTTTTCTGCTAATTGTAAAGTATAGGCTTTAATATCTTCAAGCTGTTGTAATATGTCAAATATTTCATCATCATTAAATTCAGATGCCCTTTTTAGTGCATCATCAGCAGCAGCTTTTGCTGCTTCTTCTTGTGTTTCATAAAGTGCAAGTTGTTCTTCTGCTGAAGGTAGTCCTTCTAATCCTTCAACAACAGTATTAGAATCTACTTTTGGTCGGATAAGAGCAAGTATAACTGGACGCACCACTAACATAAGGAATAAAAAGACAAGGAGTCCATTTAAAAGTGGTTTCCCAAGACGTTCAGCATAGTGTGTTACTACCTCAGCAGCTGTAGGTTCTACAGGAACATCTGGTTCACCAAATGGTATAGAGCTTACTTCAATAGTATCACCACGAGCACGATCAAAACCTATAGCATGTGCAACAAGCTCACGGATACGCTCAAGTTCTTCTGGAGTTCTTGGTATGAATTTATACTCACCATTTTTTTCTTTAACATAGGTTCCATCAACAACTACAGCAACACTCATACGTGTAATTTGTCCAACTTCAGAAACAATATTATGTTCTTCTTTATTAAACTCATAATTTGTTGTTCTTGTTTCTCTAGAGCCTTCTTGTGTACTTATGGCACCATTAAGACCATCACCTCTAAAGTTTACATCAGGAGAACCAGACTCAAGGTTTGATTGACCTTTATTGGTTTCTTCACTACGCTGTTCAGATCGAACCACTGAACTTTCAGGATCAAAGAGTTCTTTTCTGATAGTCCTTTGGCTAAAGTCTAAATTTGCATTAACTTTGGCAATAATTTTGCCTTGACCCATAACTGGCATAAGTAATTGGTCAATTCTACTCTCGAGATCTTGTTCAACTTTTAGTTTATATTCACGCTGTGTGAGACTAAGGCCTGCTAAACTATCTTCTTCTGGAAAATATAATGGTTTCCCAAGGCTATCAGTTATGGAAACATGATTTTTATTTAAGCCTTCTACAGCCATAACAATCATGTTAACCATGCCTTGAACTTCTTTTGGTTCTATTTTTCTAGCTGGATTTTTTAGCTTTAATACAACAGAAGCAGAAGGATCTTGTTGTTCTTCAATAAATAAACTCCGTTGAGGTATAACAAGGTGTACTCGAGCACTTTCTACATTAGGAAATTCACTAATAGTTCTAGAGAGTTCTCCTTGTAATGCTCTTTGGTAGTTAATTTTTTGTACAAAATCAGTTTGTCCAACTTTAATATCATCAAAAATTTCAAAACCAATACCAGAACCAACAAGTCCACCATCACCAGCAATTTTAATTCTTAGATCATAAACATCTTTTGCAGGCACAAGGATACTTTTACCACCATCTTCAAAGACATAACTTATTTTTTCAGCTTGGAGCATTTTAACAATATGGTTAGCATCTTCAGCTCCAAGGTTTGAGTAAAGTACTTTTAGCTCTGTACGATTGATCCACATCATTAAACCTAAAAAACTAGCTATAACGACTGTTGCTAAGCTAGAAACAACAACTTTTTGGATAAGACTACTACTACCCCAAAACTCTGTAATTTTTTCTATAAATTGGTTTATAATTTGTTGCATATACCCTTTCCTTGAAGAAAAAATTTAAAATCATATAATTTATTACTTGTTTAAAGAATAAGACCATATGCGACAGAACATATTTGGAAATAAATAAAAGTTGTTTTATTAGAATTGTAATCTACTAAGCTCTTTATAGGCTTCAAGTACTTTATTACGTACAGCAGAAGTCATGTTAATAGCTAGGCCTGCTTTTTGTAAGGTAATCATAAGCTCATGAACATTTTGTGTTTCACCTGAGGCAAATGATTGGATCATAGTGCTTTTTGTTGCTTGCATATCATTAACACTAGCAAGAGATTCTTTAAAAGTTGAGGCAAAACTTTTTTCTTTAGGTATTTCAACAGGAACAGCAGCAGACTTGGTTTGAAAGTTCTCTTGAACTTTTTTAAAGTCTTGCATAACATTTGAATATGCTTTAAGGCCTGTTGATTGAATACTCATATGCCATTCCCCCCTTAATATACTATATAAATAGCTTAAAAATATTGAAAAATGTTTTATCTTCCAATTTCTAGAGCCTTCATATACATATTTTTGACAGCTTCAATTGTAGAGGTATTTGCTTCATAATTACGCTGAGCTGTCATTAAATTTGCCATTTCTTCTACTACATTAATATCTGGGTATTTAACCATACCATTTTCATCTGCATCAGGGTGACCTGGTTCATATACTTGTTTAAATGGACGATTATCTGGTAATACATTTAAAATCCTAACACCTTTTAGCTCTCTATCAAGAGCACTTTGCATATGCTTACTAAAAGGTTCATCTACATCAGTAGCAGCTCGAATGACTGTTTTACGCCTATAGGGTCCACCTTCTAGCGTACGTGTAGTCTTAGCATTTGCAAGGTTCATTGCTGTAATGTTAATGGTTGTTCTGTCAGCAGTTAGTGCTGAAGCACCAATATCAAGAGCTGTCATAAAGTCCATAACTATACCTTTGATCCTTCCATTATAATATTTTTCACACCTTCAAGGTTACCTTTAATCACCTGTGTTAGAGCATTATATTGTAAATTATTTTTAGCCATTTTAGCCATTTCTTTATCTAAATTAACTCTGTCCTCACCATGCACTACACGAGGATTCATGGACTTTGTCCAGTCAGCATTAAAACCTTGTGGATCAAATACTGCAGGCATATGGCCCTCTGAAGTCCGAGAGACTCTTCCCCTCATATCTAACCCTAAGGCCTTTTGGAGCTGATCTTCAAACTCCAATGTCCTGGTCTTATATTTAGGGGTATTTACGTTTGCAATATTACTCATAATAACATTTTGACGTTGTAGCTGCATGTCCATAACCTTGGCTACAAGGTTTACATGTGGTTCATACAAGCTTTTCATTTTGCTCCTCCTTGCCCTATACTTTATAGAGCTTATTAGGCCAGGTATTTTTGTTGAAGCAAAATATATACCAGAGTAAAATTGTTCATATTCTAACAGTAAATATTTGTAGTGTTGTCTGTATATTGTCAAATATCAGACATGTATAAGAAAATATATATAGAACACTAATTAGAAAAGGAACAAATTATATTTTTTGTAACATTAGAGGGAGTTCAAGGTGATTCTCTTCAAGAAGCTCTTTGTTCATAAGGATATGCTTTGGGGTTCCATCAGCAACAATAGAGCCATTTTTTAGAATTAACACACGTGTCGCAACCATTAATGCTAAATCAAGGTCATGAGTTGCAATAAGCAAGGTTGTGTTTATTTGCATCAATGTTTGAATAAGCTTCTTCCGAGTTCTTGGGTCAAGAGGTGCTGTTGGTTCATCAAGGAGTAAGAGCTTAGGCTCTAATATAAGAAGTAATGCTAGAGCTACCTTTTGTTTTTCTCCTATAGAAAGGCGTTGAGGTGGTGTATCAAGAAGTTGTGCACACTCAAAGAGTTCAGCAGTCTTATGAAGATGTTGATGGAGTTGATCTTTATGGATGCCTTTTGTTTTCAATGCAAAAAGAAATTCTTCACGCACAGATGGTAGAAGAAGCTGTACTTCAGGATTTTGGAAAAGAAGTCCTATATATTTGCCTGATTTTTTTGGTTTTCCTACAATTACTTCATCTAAAAGAGTTATTGTACCTTTATTAGGCACTAAGCAGCCTGCTATTTGATGCAAAAGTGTAGATTTTCCAGAACCATTAGCTCCAATAAGGGCAATTTTTTCACTATAGTTTATAGAAAATGATATATTTTTTAATATAGGTATGTCATTGGTGCCATAGTTTTTATATGGATAATGAAACGAAATATTTTTCAGGTGGAGTAGCATCAATGCCTCATAGGAAGTAATAACTAATGGTAATGGTAAATACAAGACTTACTAGAGGAAAAAAAATATCAATATAGCTAGAATATAAAGGGACTTGTTCAACATAGAGTAAAGGTGATGTTCTACGTTCTAACACCATACGAATATGGTTTGCTCGGTCTATATTATGAACAAGAATTGTTCCTATAAGGTAGGCATAGAGTTTTAATGATAATAAGATGTTACTCTTTTGCATGCGTAAAGAGAGACTCTGTAGTGTAGTAAGCATATCTTTATATAAAAAAGTTGTATTTTGATAAAGTAGGATAAATAAAATGATAAGTTTATCAGGTATGCCTATTGTTTGGAGAAGCTTACCAAATTTATGTGGTTCAATAGATACAAGGTTTACAAAGAACAATAAAACTGTATTTGTTTTGAGTGTTAGGAGGCAGGCAAGGTATATTCCTGTATATGATAGAGAAAAAGATATAGATGGTAGGATAAATATGGGGTTTTCATCCATAGTGAAGGGTAACGTTAGCCATACTATAAGCATAAAGCTGTTTGTAGATAAGAGGAGTGGTACTATTTGTTTTAGTATAT
The DNA here is from genome assembly GCA_964369665.1 of uncultured Lawsonia sp. Taxonomy (GTDB): domain Bacteria; phylum Desulfobacterota; class Desulfovibrionia; order Desulfovibrionales; family Desulfovibrionaceae; genus Bilophila. Next base: position 100,639 of record CAYJFS010000002.1, read on the forward strand.
GGTTATAGAGGGTTAGTGCAAATGCAAGAGTAAAAAAGATACTTACAGGTATAAGAGATTGGCTAAAAATAGTCCCTAAGGTAAAGGTCAATGCACAAATAAGACCTGAAAATGGAGATAAAGGTGTTAAAAAATACTGTGAGAGGTGATATTTTCCATTAATTTTCATTATAGACATCAGTCCTAATTGGACAAAGAATATCTGGTGCAACATGCTGTAAGAAACTAATAGCAAACATAGTTATAATGCCCTCTAGCAATGCAAGGCCTATATTTGCACTAAAAAGTACAATACCTAACTCTTTGAAGTTTTCGTTACTAGAAAGTAGTACAAAATACAGGAGTATTGTTGCTAAAATAATAGCTCCAAACCCAGAGATGCCTGCAAAGATCTTTGTTGTAAAAGATGGCTTCACCATAGCTTTTCCAAAAGTCCATGAAATAATGAGAGCAGGTAAGCCCATAACAATACTATTGACTCCTAAAGCTAGTATCCCACCAAATTGGAATAAAACTGCTTGCAGTGTTAAAGAAATAAAGATAGCTGGAAATGCTCCCCAACCAAGAATGATGCCTAGTAAGCCTATGAGTGAAAAATGTACAGATGTAGCTCCAATTGGAACTCGAATAAGGGATGCAAGGAAAAAAATACTTGAAAAAATAGCCATGGCTGGCAATAAAGTATGTGAAGTTTTACGCAATGAAAGTATAAGTAAAGCTACAGTACAGACCCAACCACTAGCAATAACAGGAGGTGAGAGGACCCCTTCACTAATATGCATGGGTATAACCTTTTTTTTGTCGTTTTATGAAAATATAGAGACCAATAAAGATATTGAACAATAAGCTGATTCCAAAGATACTACGGGTTAATAATGATGTATATAGTTGTTGTGTGGAGTCCATAGTTATGTCAACAGTTGTTTTTTTGGTTGACTGTTGGAGATGATCCTGTTGTACATGAATAGTGGATTCAGTTCTATGTCCCATATTATCGCTCATAACAACAGTCCAAGGTCCTTCAATGTTAGGTAAAAAAGAGAAATATCCTTGTTTATCTGTATGTGCATTTTGGTATTCAATAGTTGAGTCTTCAGGGCTAAATACCTTGATATTGGCATATGGAGCATGATCACCTGTTGAATATTGAAATATAAGTGTGATAGCTTGTTGTGTATCAAGTATTTGACCATTTACACTATGTGCATACACACTGGAGATGGGTAATGCTAGGAAAAGGAATATTATGAAAGAAAGATAATGCATTATATTTACACTAACCTCAAATAGATAAAGTCTAACTTATTGTTTGTGTTACATATTTTAAAATAGTAATACTTGTATGTCAATAAAATCACATGGTTTTAGTTATACAATATAAGGGATAGTTTTATCTATGATGTAAGAGAGTAAAGAGTGCTATTTTTTATAAATATATACAAGCCATAATAGAATTTTTTTTAGGCTGTTAGGTGAAAAAATAGCAAGAAGGATGAGATAAGAAGAAGTAAATATACAGGTGCTTATAAAGAGCACAAAGATATACATAGTAAAAGGTGTAAAAGTATTAAGCCATATAAAAAGAATAGGTACACAATACCATGTAAGTAATGTACAAGGTGTTGTTAAAAAGATTGTTTTTATAACAAGGGAGGGTATATTTTTTAAAGCATCACACCCAAACTGTTTAGACCACATAAGCAATATAAGAAGAGTATACATGACTACTGCTAGTGTGGAGAGTAAAGCAATACCTGAACTTCCACAATATTGTATAGCAACAGGGAAGCAGGGTATAAAGATAGCTGTTGAAAAGGTCCCTAGTAAAGCAGGCAGCCAAGTATTTTGCTTTGCATAAAAAGCTCGACCTATTATTTGATGGATAACCCAAAAAGGAACAGAAATAAGCATAATTTGTAATAGTGGTGTAGCTTTGAGTGATTGTATGGCTGTAAATTGTCCACCTTCAAAAATAAACCCCAATGTAGGGCAGGCAATAGCTATCATCCAACCTGTAATAGGTAAAGCTATCACGAGTGTTCCTTGAAGAGCTGTATGTAAGGTTTGATTAAACATAGGTGTATTATTTTTTGACTCTAAAGATGCTAAAAAAGGATAGGATGCAACACTTGCAGCTTGTGCAATAACACCAACAGGTACAAGCATAATTCGTCTAGCATAGTTCAGAAGGCTAATAGTACCTTCTTCTGTAAGAGAGCCAAAAATTTTTAAAAGTTGTTCATCAAGAACAACAATAGATTGTCCAATCATGAGTGGTAAGGCAAGAAAAAGAAAGCGTTTCATTAGAGGGTGCTTTAGTGAGATTTGCAACTGAAGACAGGTTTTTTTTGTTGCCCAGAGGGGTAAAAAGAAAGCTCCTATAGCAGAGCCAAGTAAGACACCCCAGCAAAAACCTTCCATGCCATTTTTAGTAAAAATAATTCCAAAGAGTATAATACAACTATTATAAAGAATAGGCATAAGTGCTGGTACAAGAAACTGTTTTCGGATATACAATAGTGCAGAAAGGCAGGCACCTGGAAGAAAAAATATTTGTGCAGGGAGAATAATTCTAAGAAAGTAAGTAAGGCGTTCTTGTTCAATTGCTGAGAAACCTGGTGTAGTTATTTTTGCAAGTTGTGGGGCAAATATCCAGCCTAGTATAGTAAGAAATATAATAGTAATTGTAGCCCATGAGAAAACCGTTGAGAAAAATTTCCAACCATTGCTTTGTTCATCTTTAAAGGCTGTTGAAAGTAAAGGTATTAGAATAATAGAAAGATAGCCACCTGCAAGAAGATAATTAATAAAATCTGGAATAATAAATGATGCAAAGTAAATATCTGCTTCTGATGTTGCACCAAAATTCCAAGATATAACTTTATCTCGGATAAGGCCCATAAATCGAGAAATTAAAACACTTCCACCCATTATTAGAGCTGCAAAGCCCATTGTATATGTTGTTGTTAATTTCATAATAGGTATTCAATAAAGATACTTGTTTTTATAGAGTGTAAGTATCCTATATTTATTTGTACGAAAAGCCTTTTTATTTTATTAGAATGTATGAAGATTCCATTCAAATTGGATTTCTCCTTCTTGAGCTGTTGTTCGGAGTGGAATATCATATTTAAGAAGGATATTATGTATGATAGGTGCTGGAAAATCATGTTTATTTAAATTCCCTGTACTAGCAACAGCTACCCTTGGTTGAACTTTTTGATAAAATTTTGGAAGGAATCCTGTTTTTGAACCATGATGTGGTAAGATAAGAACATCTGCTTGTAAATTCTGTTGTGTTTTTAAAAGGTTTTTAAGATCTTTATGTTCAGCATCACCTGGGATAAGAGCTAATCCATGGTTTTTAGCAACTAAACGAAAAATAATGCCAGTGTTTCCTTTAGGAACAATGCCTTTGGGTGGAGAAAGTATTTCAAGAAAAAGGTTATCTTCTAAGTAAATGCGATCTCCACAGGTAAGTATCTGTCGTGGAATGGATCGTTTTTTTAAGATAGTATCAAGCTCTTTTGCAAGATGAGAATGTTTCCCAATAGGTACATCGATCATTGGTAATAAAGAAGAATACACCCTATTGATTTGAAATGTTTTCGCAAGAAAAAGGAATCCTTTTATATGATCTCTATGAGGGTGTGTGAGTGCTAGAAATTCTATTTTTAGTGGATGGTTAGCAGATAACACAGGCCTTAGAATATCTTTACCAGTATCAAAATTTTTTGAATAAAAGCCTCCACCATCAATAAGAGCACGTTTATTTTTTCCCCATTCTAATATGATGGATTGTCCTTGCCCTACATCCATAATACGTAGTTTAAGCATATGATCATTATAGAAAAGATATCGAGATATAGGCGTGATCATTAATATAATGAAACTGGCAGTAAATATCCTTTTAGTTACAGTTGGAATAGATGTTCTTCCAAATAAAGTAAGTATAGAAAGAAAAACTAGATAGAGTCCTAAGATTTCTGTCCAGTGAGGTTGAGGGAGCCATATTGGTTCAATAAAACCTTTTTTATTAAGTTTCATTAAAATAAGAGCAAGTACCTCACAAGGGAAACTTGCAAAAGTGATACAATATTGAGCTATAGTTGGAAGAGATGTAATAAAAAATAAAAGACCTAAAAAAGCAAGTGGTAGTACAAAAATGTTTAAAATAGGTATCCAGAAAACATTGAGTAAAAACCATGGAGAAATATAGCCAAAAATATATATAGTTAAAGGTAGTGTTGCAATTTGGGCTGTAAGTGTTATGAGCAAAGTTTTAAGGAGGATGGCTTTTAGTCTTAAAAATATTTTTTGTAAAAAAGAGCTATCTATATTTAGAGTTGGAGCTTTTTGGGGTTTTAGTACTATTTTGTATAATATTGGACTTATAGAAGAGATAGCAATAACTGCAATAAATGAAAGCTGAAGACCAATAGAGTAGATGCTTTGTGGTTCTAGAAGAAGAATACAGCACAAAGTAAGAATAACAACATCTGTAAAGGTTATAGCAGTATTTTTTATTTTGTAAGCAGTCCATAAAAACATCATAAATGATGCACGAAGAAGAGAAAGAGGTGCATTACCAAGCCATAGGTAAATAAAAGCAAAAGGTGTACTTACAAGTGGAAGAACTTTATAGCGAGGCATAGGTATAAATAGTTGAGGTAATGGTCTAAATAGGATGGCAATGATTATAAAAGCAATAGTGACAACTATTGTTAGGTGTTGGCCTGATAATGCTAAACTATGAGCAATGCCAGCATAGCAGTTTAAAGAATACAGTTCGCTTGGGATGAAGAAACGATCACCAAATAATAATGCTGGTATAAAACTATGCCCAAATGGTATAGATTGAGTTTCAATAAAAGTATGTTGAGTAGACTCTTGCAAATGAGATTTAAGAAATGGTTGAAATACTTGTTTATATAGATTTTCTCGTATAGATGTATGTGGTTTAGGTATGCCAGAGATGACCATTTCACCAGTGGAATCTTTTAACCAAGCTTGGAAATAAATATTTTTTTGGTGCCATGAATGAGCAATATTATAGACATTTTTATTACGAAACCCATGTAAAAATCGGATCATAACCGTTATAGATATTTTTTGTCCAGGTAAAGGTTTTTCCATAGTAAGTGTATGGTTTTCCCAGGTTAAAAGTAAGTCACAAGGCAGTGGTGTTATAATACTATGATCTAAATTTTTTGTGTTTTCTAAAGATTCAGGCAAAACATGTTCAAGTATAATATATAGCCGATGATTAGGAGCACTTTTGATAGCTTTAACTGTACCTGTAATACGAATAGGTTTTCGATATTCTAAACATGATGAAAGCCATAGAGGTGTATAGCTAGGATTTTTGGGTTTGGAGTAAATACCAACTGTCATACCTATAATGAAAAATAATATAAATAGGATACAGGTCTTTTTTTTCCAGTAGCGGCTATCAATCCAAAAAAGGGTGAGAGCAGCTATGCATGCATGTAGTGGAAATTCTGCAGCAACAAGTCCAATAATTGTTGTAAGAATAAGACTATGCCGAAATAATATTGGTTGAACTAGAGGTTTATCACTTAAAGAAGTATTGTTTGAGGAAAAGAAGGTAAAATGGAAAAATTTATATATAGAGTTTTTGTAGGGAATGTGCATGAAAAAATATTGGCCTTAGACACTAAATATGACCAATATAATACCTTAAAATAAGGTTTTTATAAATAGAAAAACAATATTTACATAAAACTTTTTATAACACTATGTTTTTTAAGACAATGTAGATTTTTTTGGATCAAAAGATATTATTAAGTAAGAATGAGTATAAAGATTTTTTAGCATTCTAGAGAGTTTTAGCAATAATATTAAGTGCCTGTTCCATTAGGTAGGTTTGTGCTTGGGAACCCATATGGCCTAATCTAAATACTTTATTCTCCATAGGGCCAAAGCTTCCTCCACAAATAAGTCCATGTTGAGCAAGTTGTTGTTTCCATTTTTGCCAAGTAAATTTTTGTGGTATATAGGCAGCTGTTACTGTAGGAGAGTTAATAGCTTGTTCCTTTGGCCATAGCATAATTCCAAGGTTTTTTAGACCATTACGACATTGTTCAGCAACGTTATTATGTCTAAGATAGACTTGTTGTAATCCTTCTTTAAACAATTTTTGTGTTGCAGCATATAAAGCTGAAATACCCTGCCAATAGGGTGTATATGGACAACGCATTTTTTGATAAATATGTTTAAATGGTAACAAAGCGTCATATCCTTGGTAGTTTATTTTTTGGATATAATCCCATGCTTGTTCACTAACGCCAATTATACTCATATTGGGTGGTGCAGAAAGACATTTTTGTGAACCTCCAAGCAATAGATCAATATGCCACTTATCCATAAGAATAGGTATACCACCAATACTTGATACAGCATCAATATAGAGAAGTGGAATATTGTAGTCTTTTTTTAGTGTTCCAAGGTGAGCAATAGGATTTAATGTTCCTGAAGGTGTTTCACAATGAACAGCTGTAATCATTACAGGTTTTATTTGTTTTATGTTCTCCTCAATTATATTAAGGTTATCAATTGTTGTGTCATATGGAAAAGAAATATGCTTAACTATGCAGCCAAAAGAAGCAGCCATTTCACCAATACCTGTTCCAAAGACACCAGTGCTAATAGAAAGGACATGATCACCAGCTTTTAGACAGCTTTTAAGAGCACTCCAAAGGGCAAGCATACCTTCACCAGTCATAAGAACAACAGGGTGATCTGTTCCCATTATTTGTGCTAGGTTTTCACTTGTAGCTGTGTAAAGTTGGAAAAATGTTTCCTCATATTGTCCAGATCCATAATCTTGTCCTAAAGCTTTTGATACTTCTGGAGGTATAGAAACAGGTCCTGGTAACATAGGTATAGGGGCATAACTCAAGGTATATTCCTTATTGATATATAATTATATAATTTCGTTGGTTGGGTATAAATCTATAAGTTCAACATTGGATATACTTATAGATTGATTAAGAAACATACTACCAATATGAGCAAATTTTTGGGTATCATCTGTCGTTAAAAAGTGTATAGATCCTTCACGCGTAGAGGCTTCTGGGTGTATTGTATTATGTTTTATAAGGTATTGTTTTGCAAGTTTGGCTGTTGTTTCTGAAGAATTAATAATATGTACTTTTGAACCAACAACAGAATGGATGGTATCTGTTAGAAGTGGGTAGTGTGTGCAACCAAGAATAACACAGTCAGGTTTATGTATAGATGAGCTATTATTAAATAGAGGGTCAAGATACTTTGTAACAATGTTTTTTACAATAGGTCCATCAAACCAACCTTCTTCTACAAGAGGAACAAAGAGTGGACAAGCAAGACTTATTATTTGTGCTTCAGGTCGATAGTAAAGAATATTTTTTTTATATATACCAGCTTGAATAGTTGATGGTGTAGCTATAACAGCGATATGTCCATTTATAGAAGTCGTACATGCTTTTTTTGCACTTGGTTCAATAACGCCAAGTATTGGGATAAAAGGAAATTTTTTTTGTAATACAGGTAACGCTGCTCCAGTCGCTGTGTTACAGGCAACAATAAGAAGTTTTATTTTTCTTTTTATGAGAGTAGATACAGCTTGAATAGCATATTGACAGATAGTTTTTTGGCTTTTTGTACCATAAGGTAGCCTGGCTGTATCTCCTAAGTAAAGGTAGTCTTCGCCAGGCATAAGTTCTTTCATAGATTTAAGAACAGTAATACCTCCTACACCAGAATCAAAAAGGCCAATGGGAAGAGAGGATGAAGCATATTCCATTATAGTTTATTCCATGAGTGTACAACAATATGTAGAGTTAAGTGTTTTAAGTGTATTTAAAATTCTTTCAATAAGAATCCCTTCACGAAGGGGTAAACCATGTCCAAAGGTAGCTCTAATACCCATAGTAACAAACTGGACGGCTTTATCAATAGCAATGGGTAAACTGTCACCTTGTAATAAACAGCCTAGAATAACACTGGCAAAACAATCACCTGTTCCAGGATAATGTGCTGGAATATAAGAGCATTCAAGTTGCCAGAAATGATTTGATAATTGATCAAATGCAATAACAGCTGTGTGTTCTGGTATGTGAGATAAAGGTACACTTGTAGCAATTACTATATTGGGTCCATAGGAAGCTAACTGTACAAGCCAGTCTTTAATTTCTTGAGTAGAAATTGATTCTTTGTATGGCTTGTCTAATAAAAGACATACTTCAGTAAAATTAGGCGTGATTATATTTGCAAATGAAATAAGCCAACGCATTTTTTTTACTATGTCTAGTGTCATTGTTGGATCAAGTTTTCCATTATCACCCATTACAGGATCTATAAGTGCAAGGCCATGAAGTTTTAAGCATGAATGGATACAGCGGACAACTATATCCATTTGGCTTGCTGATGCCATAAATCCAGAATAAATACTTTCAAACTTTAGAGAAAGTTGTTCCCAATGATCAAGAATATTAGGTAATTCATTTGTAAGATCAAGAAATGTAAAGTTTGAGAAATCAGAGGTGTGGGTTGATAGTATTGCCGTAGGTAGTGGGCATACTTGAATACCCATACTTGAAAGTATAGGTATGACTACTGTAGGTGAAGTTCTTCCAAATCCGGATATATCATGAATTGCAGCTACACGTTGTGTAGGATTAGGCATAAACATACTCCTAGTTGTAAGAACACAGCTATATATAAAATTATTTTTAATAATATAAAGAAGTTATCATTTACTATTTATACATAGTATACAAAAGTTAAAAAAAAGAAACTAGAAGAATTATTTTTTATAATAGATAATGTTTCCTTTTATGTCATTCAGCTAGATTTTTTTTGGGAAAAATTATAGTAAAAGAAAAAGTTACTTTAGAGAACCAAGCCTTTGTAGACTCTGGATTTCATGTGCATTAAGAGGGCGTATAGTGCCTGGAGATAGATTGTGGATAGTAAGTGGACCATGTTGAATACGGATAAGTTTTAAAATAGTCATTTCTATTTGTTGAAACATTTTTCTAATTTGTCTGTTTATACCTTGATAGAGTGTTAGCTCTAACCAACAGGTATTTTTTTGTAGATCCTTACTAAGAATACGAGTTGGTACAGGTAAAAGTTTTATGGCATTATCAACTATCATACCTTTATGAAATGTACGTATTACTGCTTGTGTTGGTATGCCTCTAGTAAGTACATGGTATACTTTAGGAATATGGTAAGAAGGGTGTGTTAGCTTATAGGTAAGTTCGCCATCATTGGTCAGAAGTAGTAACCCTTCTGAAAAAAAGTCTAACCTTCCAACAGGGAACAAACGGTATTTTTTCCATGGATGTGGAACAAGATCAATAATGGTTTGTCTACCTTTTGGGTCTGTAACTGTTGATAAAGTGTATATAGGTTTGTATGTAAGTAGGTAATGATTCTGCTTGACATTGTTGAGGTAAATACGTTTCCCAGCTATAGTTATAGTATCTTTATGGGGATGGATATGAGTACTAAGTTTTGTTAGACGTTTACCATTAACAAAGACGTCACCATTAAGAATATATCTTTCAGCTTTACGTCGTGAACAAAAACCTGCTTTTGCAAGAGCTTTATTAATACGGAGCATATTTACGGCTTGTGAGTTTTAACTGTATATTTAAGTATATGATATATGATAGAAGTAGAACATGCAATTTTATTTTAGACATTAATTATGTAAATATGGTATATACATATATTGTCTAGTTAATAGTTTATAAAATATTCTATAGTAAAGAATTTGAATATATAATGTGTTTTTTTAAAAAATATTTTGCTACTATGAAAGGAATATAAAGTGGATAACAAGCAATGTACAATTTTTTTTTCTAAAGAAAGAAAAAGAGAGCTTAAGCTTTTAAAGAGAATTTTTTTATATTTTCTTCCATATAAGAAGCTTATATGTATAGCTTTTTTAGCTTCAGGTTTTGTAGCTGTAGCAACAGCTGGCATTGCTTGGCTTATTAAGCCTGCCCTGGATGATATCTTTATTCGTAAAGATATGGAGGCAATTGTATATATTCCTGTTGCTTTTATTTTTTTAACATTGTTTAAAGGTGTTGGTAGATATGTTCAAAATTGGTGTATGAGTTATTCTTCACTTCAGGTATTAGAAGTATTACGGCAAGAATTATTTTGTAAAATTATACATTTACCACTGCATTTTTATGAGACTTCAAATACAGGCATAATCATGTCTTATATTATAAATGATGTAGGTATGATTCGTCAAAGTTTACCATCTCTTGTCCAAGCAATTCGACAAATACTTACAATGTGTGGTTTGTTATATATTGTATTTTTGCAAAATTTTTATTTAGCCTGTTGGGCTATGTTGGTTTTACCTTTTGCTGTGATTCCATTTATTATGTTTAGTCGAGCATTACGCCGTTATGGTCGTAAAAATGCTGAAGTTACTGCAAGTATATCAAGCTTACTGCAAGAGTCACTTACAGGTATTCGTATCATTAAAGCTTTTTCTACAGAGAAACAAGAAATAGAGAAATTTAATGAAGAAAGTGAGCATATTTCTAAAGTAAGTTTACGTCAAACAGCTGTTTCTGAATTATCATCTCCAGTTATGGAACTTATAGGTTCTTTAGGGGTTGGTTTGGTCATTTGGTATGGTGGTATGGAGGTACTTCATGACAAAATGACACCAGGGACATTTTTTTCTTTTGTTGCTGCTCTTATAATGCTTTATGAGCCTGTTAAAGTTTTGAGTAATGCAAACCTTTCTTTACAGAATGCTTTAGCTGGGGCAGAGCGTATTTTTGATATTCTTGATGATTCAAAGTTGAATGTAGAAACTGGTGGTAATCTTTTAGTTGAGTGTGATTTTTATGAGTTACGTTTTGAGCATGTAACAGTAAATTATAGTGCAGATAATCAAGATACACCAGCACTGTATGATATTAATTTTACTATCAGAGCTGGAGAAAAAATAGCATTAGTTGGCCCTTCAGGGGCAGGGAAAAGTACTTTTGTTAACCTGATCCCTCGTTTTTATGATCCAAAATTTGGTAGTATTTATCTTAATGGATACCCTCTTATAAATTATGATCTTACATCATTGAGACATATGGTAGCAATTGTTTCACAAGATGCATTTTTGTTTAATATGAGCATTCAAGATAATATTGCTTATGGTCAGCCTTCATTAATAGAAACAGACTATATAAAGATTCAATCTGCAGCAGCAGCAGCTTTTGCTGATGAGTTTATTGAAACTTTACCTCATGGCTATAATACGCTTGTTGGTGAACGTGGTGTAAAACTTTCTGGGGGGCAAAAGCAAAGAATCACTATTGCACGGGCTTTATTAAAAAATGCTCCTTTGCTTATTCTTGATGAAGCAACAAGTGCCTTAGATTCAGAGTCTGAGAGAATGGTTCAAGGTGCGCTAGAGAATCTTATGCGTAATCGCACAAGTCTTATTATTGCACATAGACTTTCTACGATTTTAGAGGCAGATCGTATTATAGTTTTAAATAATGGTCATATTATATCAAGCGGTAAGCATAAAGAGCTATTAGGAAGCTGTGAACTTTATACAAAATTATATAGTATGCAATTTTGTGTGGATGATGAGTAAGCATGTGTATATTTTGTAAAGATAGAGTTTGAAAACAATGCAAGATAGTATTGGTGTTTTTTTATATTTTTTTTATTGTTTATGGTGTAGAACTTTACGATATAAAGAGAAAAATAAACAAGTTAAAGAACAAACTATACAGAAGTATGGTTCTGCAGTCGTATGTTTATGGCATGATGAATTGTTTCCTTTACCTTATATAAGAAAAAAAGAGAAAGCTATTGCAGTAGTTAGTCAAAGTAAAGACGGTGATTTATTAACAGGGGTGCTTAAACGTCTTGGCTTGACTGTTTATAGGGGGTCAAGCTCTCGTGGTGGTTTTCAGGTGTTACGCAGTACAATAAAAGAAATGGACAAAGGAAGCCTTATTTTTTTTACAGTTGATGGACCAAGAGGACCAAGACATTGTGTAAAAAAAGGAGCACTTTTTCTTGCTGGAAAATGTGGGATACCAATCATACCTGTTCGAATATTTATGAGCCAGGCTGTACGATTTAAAAGTTGGGATAGATTTCAGTTGCCAAAACCTTTTAGTAAAGTACAGATAGTTTGGGGTGATGCATATAAAATTTTAGATATAGATGTGTCTGGAGATATGACAAGTGTTGTTAAAGAGCTTGAAGAGAAACTCAATAATCTGAGATAGATATGCAAGAGTATTTTAGAACTATTCAAAGCTGTTATGAGTATGTTTCAAGTTTTACTAGAGATATATATTTTTCAATAACCTATTTTGTTGCAAAAGCTTGGGGTATTATTTTTTGGAAGAGTCTTTATAAGCGCCGTCAGCAGACAATAGATTCAATAGTAAAACATTTACAGATACCTGTACAAGAGGCTATACCTCTTGCACGTAAAAGTTTTATAGAAAATTTTCAGTCTTTTTTTGAATGTTTTCTTATACCTTTTTTTGGCTTTCATCATCAAGGGTTATGTGTTGAACGTCCAGATGTATTGCAATCTATGCAGGATATAGATAGGCCTATTGTAGCAACAACTGGTCATTTTGGTTCATGGGAGTTGCTGGCAGCTTTAATAGGTGAATTTTCAGATAGAAAGCCACGAGCTATTGTTGTACGAAAATACAAAAATAAAGTAATACAGTTTTTTACACTTCGTTTACGTTCCAGTAAAGGAGCTACTATTTTAGGTCATAGAAGAGCAACATTTTCTGTTTTACGTATTTTGAAGAAAGCAGGGGTTGTTGCATTTCTTGTTGATCATAATACACATCAAGATGAGGCTTTTTTTTTACCATTTCTTGGAGAAACTGCTGCTGTGAATAAAGGACCAGCTATTTTAGCTGTACGTGCAAAAGCACTAGTATTACCTGTATTTTTAGAAAGGAGAAAAAATCAGTATATTCTTTGGGTAGAAGAGCCTTTAGATACAGCTATACTTAAAGGTAATATGGAAGAAAAAGCTTTTATTGTTGCAAAGTATTATACAGAAGCTGTAGAAAAAATGGTATGCCAATCGCCAGAGCAGTGGTTTTGGATGCATAATAGATGGAAAACACAGCCTGAAGAGAGTAAAAACTTTTAAAGGATATTTTAATATTGTTTAAGAGTAGTTGTATTCATTTAGCAATAACTAGTGAAGACATTTAATTATATAATTAATTATACGATATACTATGAACAAAAGTTATATATAATTTGTGATAGATTAAGAACAAAACTAGAAACTAAGATATAATAAATATACAGTGTTTTCATGGTTGATGAAGAATAGCTTTTAATAAAAAGAGAGCGTTTAGTTCTTTACGCTGTGGATAGGTGCAGGGATGTGCCCTCCAAGATTTATAAATGCTGCAGAGTCACCTTTAGGCATGGGCATAATTGTTGTTTTTCCTAAAAGTCCTCCAAAGATAACTTCTTCGTATGCTTTTTTCCCTGGAACAGGGATAACCCGTACAGCTGTTGTTTTATTATTAATAACACCAATAGCCATTTCATCAGCAATAAGAGCAGCAATAGTTGATGGTGGTGTATTTCCAGGTATAGCAATCATATCAAGGCCAACAGAGCAAACACTTGTCATAGCTTCAAGTTTTTCTAAAGAAAGATTTTTTTTATCTACAGCTGCTGTAATACTTAGGTCTTCTGAGACTGGTATAAAGGCACCGGACAAACCACCTACATGTGAAGAAGCATAGACACCACCTTTTTTAATGGCGTCATTGAGCATAGCTAAAATAGCTGTAGATCCAGGTATGCCAATAGATGATAGCCCCATGCTTTGAAAGATTTCTCCAACAGAGTCATGAGCATTAGGGGTTGGTGCTAGTGAAAGATCTATTATTCCAAAAGGCACTTGTAATTTTTTAGCAACTTCTTTTCCCACAAGTTCACCAATAACAGTCATTTTATATGACGATTGCTTAATAGCATCTGCAAGATCAGTCAGTGTACAATTATCTTTGTTTGCTATGGTTTTTTCTATAGATTTTTTTATAACACCAGGTCCAGAAATACCAATGTTAATAACTACTTCAGGTTCTCCAATACCTAAATAGGCTCCTGCCATAAAAGGAATATCTTGAGAAATATTGGAAAATACGGCAAGTTTTGTACAACCAAGGCCATGAGAATTTTTTGTAGCATGAGCTATTGCTATAATTTTTTTACTTATAAGATTAATAGCATCTATATTTATACCAGCATGTGTAGTTGCTACATTGATAGAAGAACAAAGATGTTCTGTTGTTGCCATTACCTCTGGTAGAGCATCAATAAGATTTTGTTCTCCAGGTGTAATGCCTTTTTCTATAAGAGCACTGAAACCACCAATAAAGTCAATTTCTATACTTTTTGCAACATCGTTAAGAACCTGAGCAGTTTTAATCATTTGGTCTACTGAAAACCCTGATCCTACTATACCTATAGGGCTAATACTAAGCCTTTTATTAATGATAGAAATACCAAAAAGTTTTTCTACATTGTTACAGACATGGATAAAGTTTACTGCATACTTAATGATTTTAGAACTAATACGATAAGCAAAGATATCAAAGTCATGACTCATACAGTCAAAAAGATTAATACCAAGGGTAATAGTACGAATGTCAAAATGATCATTACATAATTCTTGTATAGTTTTTGTATCTATATTTTTATCAGGTGTAAGCATAGTTACTCCAAAGTGAAGAGTAAAGTACAGTCATTAATTATATACTCATAACGATTCTTATGCAAAAGAGTTTTTTAGTAATGAGTAAAATATATTAATTATTATATTATATAGATTGTTTGCTTATAAAAATAAAAGAGTTAAGTAGGGTTTTAAAAGGTTTAGATAAATGGTTTTATTTTACCTTATACAAACTATTAATTTTTTAATGTATATTAGAGGAAGTATATGAAGTTATTAAGTCCTTGTGGACATGCTGATTGGGAGATTGCTGAGGAAGCTGAAGCTTTTATGAAAAATATTTATGAGCTTGGAAGTGAACTTGGCTTAGAAAAGCAAGAGATAATACCATATGGTCATTATGTGGGTAAGGTAGAGTATGCGTCTGTGCTTTCTCGTTTAGAAGATAAGCCAAATGGAAAGTATATAGATGTTACTGCTATTACACCCACTCCTCTTGGAGAAGGTAAGTCAACAACAACTATAGGCCTTGTTCAAGGACTTGCAAAGCGAGGGAAGCATAGTTCCGCAGCCATCAGGCAACCTTCTGGTGGTCCAACTATGGGTGTCAAAGGTTCAGCTGCTGGTGGAGGGCGTTCTCAATGTATACCATTAACAAAATATTCCTTAGGTTTTACAGGTGATATTAATGCTGTAATGAATGCACATAATTTAGCAATGGTAGCATTGACTTCTCGTATGCAGCATGAACGTAATTATACTGATGAAAAATTAGAAACTTTATCCCATATGAAACGGCTTAATATTGATCCAAGTAAAGTTTCTATGGGTTGGGTTATGGATTTTTGTTGTCAGACATTACGAAATATTATTATTGGCATAGATGGTGTTAAGGGGAAATTTGACGGGTATATGATGCGCTCAAGGTTTGATATTGCTGTCTCTTCAGAAGTTATGGCAATTCTTTCAATAGCTAGGGATTTAAAAGATTTTAGAGAGCGAATAGGGAAAATTGTTGTTGCTTATGATTATAATGGTCAGCCTATAACTACAGCTGATTTAGAAGTTGATGGTGCCATGACTGCATGGATGGTAGAGGCTATAAATCCAAATTTAATACAGACGATTGAAGGACAGCCTGTTTTTGTTCATGCAGGGCCATTTGCTAATATAGCTATAGGACAGAATTCTGTTATTGCAGATAGGGTTGGATTAAAATTGAGTGATTATCATGTGACAGAATCTGGTTTTGGTTCAGATATTGGTTATGAAAAATTTTGGAATTTGAAATGTCATTATAGTGGTCTTACTCCAGATGCTGCTGTAATAGTAACAACAATTCGGGCTCTAAAAAGTCATGGAGGTGCTCCTGTTCCAATGCCAGGTAAACCATTGCCAGAAGTCTATACAAAAGAGCATATACAGTATGTAGAAGAAGGTTGCAAAAATTTGTTGCACCATATTAAGATAGTGAGGAGCTCTGGTGTTTCCCCTGTAGTATGTATTAATGCATTTATAACTGATACAAAAGAAGAAATAGCAAGAGTACAAAGGCTATGTGAATCTGTTGGTTCAAGAGTTGTTGTTTCTACACATTGGGAACATGGAGGTTCTGGTGCTCTAGATTTAGCTGATGCTGTAATTGATGCATGTAATGAAAAAACTTTTTTTACGCCACTATATAGTTGGACTATGCCATTGAAGCAACGGATTGAACGTGTAGCCTGTGAAGTATATGGTGCTGATGGTGTAGAATATTCTTCAGAAGCAGAACAGAAACTTAAAGAATTAGATACATGTGATACTATTGAAGAGATGGGTTTATGTATGGTAAAAACACATCTTTCGCTTTCTGATAATCCTATACAGAAGGGGGCTCCTGATAACTGGAGGCTCCATATCCAAGATGTTTTGTTTTTTGGTGGTGCTGGGTTTGTTGTTCCTGTTGCTGGAGGAATAAGTCTTATGCCAGGTACAGGTTCAAATCCTTCGTTTCGTCGTATAGACGTTGATACTGCAACAGGTAAAGTGAAAGGTATTTTTTAAGGAGACATATAAATTTTATGGCAGCAGAAATTATCAATGGTATAAAGATCCGTGAGACAATACTTGAAGAGCTACGTCATGAAGTTGATGAGCTTAAAGCAAAGTATGGTGTTCGGCCTGGCCTTGTAACCATTTTAGTTGGTGAAAATCCAGCATCTATAAGTTATGTGAGCCTTAAGATAAAAACAGCTGTTGACTTAGGTTTTTATGAAATACAAGATAATCAACCTGAAGCAATTACAGAAGCAGAGCTTTTGGCATTGATACAAAAATACAATGATGATCCTGACATTCATGGTATTTTAGTACAGTTACCATTACCTCAACATATCAGGGAAGATAGGATCATATGTGCTATAGATCCAAATAAAGATGTTGATGGTTTTCATCCTGTGAACCTTGGGAGATTATGTATAGGTGGTACATCTATACAGTTTTTACCTTGTACACCAGCAGGTATTCAACAGTTACTTATTCGTTCAGGTGTAAAAATTTGTGGGGCTGAAATAGTTGTTGTAGGCCGATCAAATATTGTTGGTAGGCCAATATCAATTATGCTTAGTCAAAAAGGCAATAATGCAGATGCAACAGTAACGCTTGTTCATACAAAGACACATAACATTAAAGAACATTGTCAACGTGCAGATATTCTTATTGTTGCTGTTGGTATTCCAGAATTTGTGAAAGCTTCATGGATTAAACCAGGTGCAACAGTCATAGATGTAGGTGTTAACCGTGTTGGTTTTAATGAAGTAACAGGAAAGCCTATGCTTACAGGAGATGTTGAATTCAGTGCTGCATGTGAGATTGCTGGTAAAATTACCCCTGTTCCTGGTGGTGTAGGTCCCATGACTATTGCTATGCTTATGAAAAATACAATACATTCAGTTAAGCAGTACCTTGTAAAGAATAAAAATAGCTAAGTATTTTTTTTTCGTATAACTGCACCAAACATAAGGTCTGATCCTGTATTAGTAATAGTACTTTCCCACTGTTTCTCTATAGTTGCATTTTTATACGTGTTCAAAAGGTGTAGTATTTGGTGTTCATTTTCATCTGGATTCATAGTGCATGTAATGTATATTAGATGTCCATTGGTTGGTAGTTGGTCCCAGGCTGTAGCAATAAGTTTTTTTTGTAAATGTACAAGTATTGTTAGTTCTTCTGGTTTGCGGAGTCTACGGATATCTGGATGACGAGCAAGTGTTCCCAGACCACTGCAAGGAACATCAAGGAGAATTGTTCTTGGCTTTTGGACTATTTTATCATTAAAAACTGTATGTACTGCTGAAGCACAGAAAACTTTGGTAAAAGGCAGACCTAAGCGCTTACTCTCACTTTTGAGTTTTTGTATTTTTTGAAAAGAACGATCACTTGCAGCTAAAATAGATAGACCTTGTTCTAAGAGTAGGAGTGTTTTTCCTCCTACTCCTGCACATGCATCCCAAATGGGTTGTTCCCAGGTATGGATATCTAAAGCTGCTAATATTTCTTGGCTACCTGAGCCTTGAAAAGAAACAGCACCTTTATTGACATAATGTTGTAATAGCGGAGGTTGCTTTTGAGCTTCAAAGTAAATACCTGAATATCCTACTGCAACACCTCCAGCATTACAGAGATCATTGTGTAAATCTTTCCATGTCTTTTGGTGTACGTTTAATCGAATACATGTAAAAGGTGTAGATATTGATGCTTGTGCTAAAGCTTGCGTTTTTTCTTTTCCATAAGATTTGATCCATAATTCAATAATCCATTGAGGAATACTATAAAAAACGGATAGATATTGTGTATATAGAGTCAATTTTTTTTGGTAGAATGATACATGCCTTGGTGTATCTGGTTTTTCACATTGACGTAGGATACTTCTAAGTGTTCCGTTTGCAACTTGAGAAAGTTTTTTACCAAACATTGTATAAACAGTTTCAACAGAGCTATGTATAGAAGCATAAGGTGGTATTTTTTCAAGGTACAGTATTTCATAGAGTGCTATACCTAAAGTAATACACATTGCATAGGGCAATTTTTTTTTGTTTTTAAGAAATTGGTTTAATAGCCAGGTAATACGTAATTCTGATCGTAAATACCCATAAACAAGTTCAGTGATAAGTGCAGTATCTTGTCTGGAAAGAATGTTTTCTGTTAGGACCTGGTTAAGAAGTTGTTGTACAGGTGTTTTAATGCCAGACTGTATAAGGATAGCAAGAGCATGCTCACGAGCTGTAAAATGTTTTTTTATTTTTTTCATAACCATGACTATTGGGAAAAGTCTTTTTTGATGGTTAATGACCTGTAATGGTGTATTTTTTTAGCTTATATTGTAATAAACTTTTTGATATTCCAAGAATTTCAGCTGCTTTGACTTGGGTAAAATTAGCTTTAACTAACGCTCTTCGAATAAGAGCAGCCTCAATTTTTTCTAATGTATTTGCTAAATTAAGTTCTGTAGGAAGAATATCCACAGCACTTTTGAATTGGATTTCTTCATCTTGGATTTCTGGTGGTAGATCTTCAAGAGTAATTTCGTCATTGTATCCAAGTACAAGTGAGCGTTCAACGACGTTTTGTAGTTGGCGAATGTTTCCAGGCCATTCATAGCCTGAAAGATAATTGAGGGCTTCAGCAGAGAAGTTTTTTGTTTTTATACTATTCTCTTGAGCTATTTTTTCAGCAAAATGTGCAATAAGTAAAGGAATATCTTCACGTCGTTCTCGTAAGGGAGGTAGAGGGATATGTATAACATTAAGTCTATAGAAAAGGTCTTCTCTAAAGGAACCATTTTGTATTAGGTTTTGTAAGTTTTGGTTTGTAGCAGCAACAATACGAATATCAACTTCTATTTCTACAGTTCCACCAACACGCTCAAAAGTACGTTCTTGTAAAACTCGAAGGAGTTTTATTTGAAGTTCAGGTGTAAGTTCACCAATTTCGTCAAGAAATAGTGTACCTTTGTGAGCTTGTTCAAAACGACCTCGACGCAGAGTTGTAGCACCTGTAAAAGATCCTTTTTCATGTCCAAAAAGTTCACTTTCAAGTAAAGTTGGGCTTAGTGCCATACAGTTAATAGAGACAAAAGGATCTTTATTTCGTGGAGAAGAAAAATGGATAGCACGAGCAACAAGTTCTTTACCTGTGCCAGATTCACCCGTTATAAGAACAGTTGATTTACTTGGAGCAGCCTTATTTATTAAAGACATTACCTCTTTAATAGGTTTACTTTGGCCAATAATTTGATGTTTTCCATACTGTTTTTCAAGATTTTCATAAAGAATACGATATTTTCTATTGGCTTGTGCTAGTGTAAAAGCACTTTGTATGGATAAGAGCAACTCATTATTTGCAAAAGGTTTTGTCACATAGTGAAAAGCGCCATAACGCATAGCTTGTACAGCACTTTCAATACTTCCAAAGGCGGTTATAATAAGAATAGGAATATAGGGCCATCGTTGTTTTACATGCTCTAAAATTTCACGACCATTTATTTTTGGCATTTTCATATCTGTGATGATGACATCTACTTCTGACTCCTCAAGAAAAGTTAAAGCTGTTTCAGGGTCGCTAAGTGCAGTTACAGAATAGCCTTCATCTTTGAGCAATGCTTCTAAAACAAGAAGGTAGTTTTTTTCATCATCAATAAGGAGTATATGGTTTGAATGAGACATATATGAAGAGTATACTATAAGTATTGCTTATTCAAGGACTATAGATTTTTCTTGATGGTCTGATGCTGGTAAAAATATAGATACAAGAGCACCACCACTAGGTGCATTTGTTAGTTCAAGTTTTCCATGGTGACTTGTAATAATACTGTTTACAATGGGTAACCCAAGTCCGATGCCTTGATCTTTTGTTGTATAAAAAGGCATTAGAATTTGTTGAAGTCCTTTAGGAGGAAAACCTTGTCCACTATCATGAATATGTAGCTCAATCATGTTTTTTGAATTTTTAAAGCCCGAAATACATATTTCTCCTCCATCTTTAATAGATTGTAGTGCATTAATAAAAATATTGTATAGTGCTCTATAAAGAAGATTTTTATCTCCAAGTAATTGAAGAGGGTTTTCTGTTTTTCTTACAATAGAAATATTTTTTTTAGAGACAGATCCTTCAAGAAATTGTAGAACTTGATCGATGATTGTATTTAAGTCAAGTTGCTCTTGTCTGGGAATTTTTGGGTGTGCATAATCAAGAAAATCATTAATTGTTTGGCTTAAACGACATGATTCATCATAGATAGCTTGTAAGATGCGTTTATTAATAGTTTCTATATTTAGAAGTCTTTTGAGTAAGAGTTCTGTACTTGAACGAATAATTCCAAGAGGATTTCGTAATTCATGGGCAATGCTTGCTATAACTCTTCCCATGCTTACAAAGTTTTCATTTTTGTGTATTTCAGATTCAAGGATTCGATTTTTCTTTAGTCTTTCTGAAAGAATTCGTTCAGCTTTAACAATAACAAATTGTAGTAGGAAAAAAAGAAATAAAGATGAACCAATACAAGTTACTAGTATCGTCCTTTGGAATCGAACTATATCAATATAATCTTCTGTAGTGTCTTGTGTTATTTCTAATACACCTGTGATAATGGGAGTTGTGTTTTTTATGTCTAACTCTTCATAGCTATTGAGTTTTACAGTAAGCGGAAAAATAGTTCTTAGGATAAAACTTTTTTCTGGAAGTGTAAGCATAAATATAGCAAAGAGCATATGAATATTTGAGATTGTTTCAAAAGAAGGAATGCCTGTATCCATTGTTATTGGAACATTTGGTGGCATAAGTTCTTCTTTACCTAATTCTTCTTTAAAAAGAGAGTAGTTTATTACATTGTCTGCACCATAGATACGAAGTGTATCTATGTGTAGACCATGGATTGTGGATAGTATAACATCATTAAGTTGTTGATATTGTGCTTCTTGTCTTAATTCTATCCTACCAAAAGTAAGGAATGTTGGTAGGGTAAATCTTCGGTAGATTTGGTGATTGAGGTTTTTAGCTATAAGAAGAGCATATTGTTGTTGCCGTAAAGTCAATGTGTTGCGTGCTGAGTTTCCAATAAATAGAGCTAAAATTATACTAGAGGCAAGAATAAGGATAAGAGATGTCCATGAAAAAAATCGTGTAAATCGGAAAATCAGTTCTGTTTCTTTATGGTATGTTGTAGACAAAGTCGTTGTCTCTTATAATTTTTTTTGTTGAAAAAAGTTTTGGAGGATTGTTCTATCTGAGGTACTTCCTTTAGCACCTAACTGTATTTGTGTTAGACGTTTTCCAAGTTCTACAGCAGGTTGATCAAGAGGGTTAATATTTAGAAGCCATCCAGTAAAAAGGGTTGAAGTGAGACAGAGAGCAATAAGTGTGCCTGCAGTATAGTATGAGTTTTCAGTTAATTGAAGTTGCAATAGAGGTATGTTTTTTGTTGTAAGTGCTGCAGCAGTACCTATTTTTTCTGCTTCAAGAAGTTCATTAAGATGTCGTTTTTGTAACCATGACCATGAAGAAGATAATGTTTCTGGAAAAATAAGGCCAGAGGAGTTTAATATGGTAGAAAGTAAAATACAACCATTATTTTTAGGTCCATCAAGAAACATTTGTTGTATAGAGTGTTGAGATGTAACACCAACAGCAGCTATAGGCATACTGCCTTTCCCTTCTTTTCCAAGGCTCTCTGCCCAAAGTTGAGTAAACCATTGTCCAAATATTGCCCATTGTGGAATATATGTAAAAAATATGAGTTGTGTATAATTATTTTGCATTAAAGCATAGCACCACTGTGCTATATGCCATGCAGGATGTTCTTGTAATGTTTGTATATTTGGATTTTTTAAGGGTTGCATAATTTCATGAGCTCCTGCAAGAAGAGGTTCCCATGGGATACCTAAGAATACTGCAGGGATAAGAGCAACGGCTGACAGTATGGAGTAACGACCACCAAGGTTTTTAGGTATGGGTATTATTGGTATATGGTTTTGTTCTGATTCTTTTTTAAGAAAACCTCTATCTGAACTTGTGATGCACAAATTTTGTTGTTTCCATTCTTTGCCTAAGGTTTTTTTTAGCCATTCTTTTACTAAAAAATATTGTGCAATAGTTTCAAGTGTTTCTCCAGACTTACTTATAGTAACAACAAGTGTTTCTTTTGGGTTAAGCTTGTTAAAAAGAGCAGTAAGGTAATCGTTATTAATATTGTCTATAATCCAAAGACATTTCCCTGTATGATTAGGCTGATCTTGTTGAGGAAAGAATGCCTTTTGTAATGTTTTTGCGCCAAGTGCTGATCCTCCAATCCCAAGAAGAAGCATATGTTTAAATTTTGTTAGTAGAGGTGTGATTGTTTTAAGTTGTAGTTCAAGTTCTTTTTGATAATCCATAGAGATAAAAGGCAATGCCATATTTTTATGTGCTTGTTGTAGCTTATGGAGTATTTTTGTAGGGGAAATTTGTAAAGTATCTTTATAGGTTTCTAGGCGTCCTTTCCAAGCATGTTCCCATTGTAAACAATATTTATTAGATTTTATTTTATTTTGATTCATGAAAATGTTCCATGGAAACGATATGTGGTTTAATGTTTTCTATAAGGTATAAGCTCATGCATATATATGAAGTTTTCTAAATGTTTATTTTGGAAAACAGCAATAGTAGATTTTTTTAAAAGTATAGACAAATTTTTTGTGTTTTTTAGTAAATCTAAATTAATTAAGAGTGTATAAAAGACTTTTTTAATTTTATATATTTTTTAAACTAAACTTTTATTATTTTACTAGGGTCTTTTTATTGTTGCAATGCTTTTATTCTTTGTCAAATATATGTTTAATATTTATGTTTGTTAACCTACTTTTATAAAATTTTTTTTGTAGAGTGATTTTTATAGTAAAATAGTTTTTTATGATTAAAAGACATGACGATGTTTAATAATATAGTAAATAATGAGCACTAGAAAAAGCAATCATTAAATAATAAGTGATTTTTTTGGTTAGATACTAATAGTGAAATATAGTTTTTATTAAAAATGTTTGGAGTATATTTTTTAGAGTGCTTAGAAGCTTTACTATATTTTTATAGTAAAAAATTGATAAATTAAAAGATATGTATGTAGATTTTTTAAGTATGCTACATAATTTATATATTTAGTTGTATAATATAACCTATACATTGGGAAATATATTTAAAATAAAAGTAGGTTTTATTTTTGTAATAAATAGTTTTTACAATTTAGTAGTTGGAGTGGATTGTGTTTTTGAAAAATGTGGAGCTAGTAAGTATTAGAAACAATTGTTGATAAATATAGATGTGTAGTGAATATTTAGCTATAGTAGAATAGCTAGGTTGTAGCTTTTTAATTTCATAAATTTTTTATTGAAGGTATTTAAATGAAAGAGCCACATCTTTATTTTCCTAAAGATTGTGTTGTTGGACGCTTTGTAGAACGATATAAACGATTTTTTGTTGTAGCTCTTATAAATGGTGAAGCTGTGCATGTCCATACAAATAATACAGGTTCTATGTTAGGATTATTGCGTCCAGGATCACCTGTGTTACTTTCACCAGCAAAGGGTCAAAAACGTAAGCTTGCCTGGACATTAGAGCTTATTTGGACAGGTGGTAAGTATCCATATGAGGAAGAGTTAAATACATTTCCAACATTGGTTGGAGGTAGAACACCTTTTCATTGGGGACAAGGCTTTTGGGTTGGTGTGAACACCTCTATTCCAAATAAAATTTTTGAGAAAGCTTTTTATGATGGTTTGTTTCCTTGGGCAGAAGGTTATTCTATTTACAGAAGAGAGGTAAAAAAGGGTACAAGTCGACTGGATGCATGTTTAGAAGGAGAAGGTCTTCCACCGTTATGGGTTGAATGTAAAAATGTAACTCTTGTAGAGGATAATATAGCAATATTTCCAGATGCTGTTTCAGAAAGAGGTGTAAAGCATTTACTTGAATTAAAGTCTATAGTTAAGAATGGTGAGCGTGCAGCAATGTTTTACTGTGTCCAGAGAGCTGATGGAGTATGTTTTGGTCCAGCAGATGTTGTTGATCATTTATATGCACAAATTTTTTGGAGTGTTCAAAAGTGTGGTGTTGAAATGTATCCTTATAGAATAAATATTACAACTAAAGGGCTTTGTTTAGGGGAGAGGTTGGATTTGTTTATAGAGTAGTATTGTTAGGAAGGTTATTTGACTTTAAGAAAGAGTTATTTTTTAAATGTTTGCAATGTAAAATAGTCCTTTATATTAGAGTTAAGAAGAAATTTTTTCCATATAGCAATAAGTAAAAATATTCCGTTAGCCATCCAGGCTCCAAGCATAGGTGGAAGGATACCTTTTTCTGCTAATGAAATACCTAGGATATATACAGAATAATAGATAAATGTATAAATAAGTCCAATGGGTATAGCAAGATAGATATTATTTTTCCATGTTGTGATCGTTGTTGCAAGTATAACCATAATAATAAGAGAAAATGCATATGCAGGTCTTGCATATAGGTTTGTTTTTAATACTTCTACATTAGAGCCAGACAGCTCAAGTTCTTTAATTGTTTTAAAGAGTTCCCAAATAGGAAGTTGGCGAGGAGAATCTTTAGTATGAATAATACGTAAAGCTTCTGTTGATTGTTTAAAAGGAAGTGTAAGTGTTGAGAATGATTCTTTTGTATACAAATTAGGTATTGATATAGAAACGTCATAAAGATTCCATTCATGTTCTTGTATCGAAAATGACATAGCCCAGATAATTTTAAGAATATTTAAACCTTTTTCATCAAGAAGATATGCTGTAAAGCCTTTGCCTGTATTATTAGCTTTTAATTCATCTATAGAGATAACCCAATCATCTTCTGTAAACCATATATTATATATAGTAATTTTGGATAGATTTTTTTTCCTGACACTTTCTTGCCAGATTTTAAGAGATTCTCTATTGCCAAGAACACCTAAATATTCAGAAAATAAAATTTGTGTAGTTCCCCAGAACAGAGCACAAATAAAGAGTAGTTTTGTAATATTTGATGGAGAGATTCCACTAGACTGAAGAGCAATAAGCTCTTTATTTTTTGTCATTAGGCATAACTGTATAATTGTAGAGATTAAAAAGATAACTGGTAAAATTTGTGAGATAATAAGTGGTGTTTTTACAAAAAAGTATATAAGAATTTCTTTTATGCTAACATTTGCTGCAATAAAATTTTCTAGTCTTTCAAATAAGTCTGTTAAGAGATACAAACAAATGCCAACAGTTAATGTTAGGAGTAAAATTTTGGTATGGTTTTTTATAATATAATATTGGAGTACTTTCATTCAGAAACCTTTTTGAGTCGGCGTCTTGTCCATTGCATAAGATACAAAATATGTGGTGTTCTTTCATGTGCAGTAAGATATATTCCATACATTCCAACCAATAAAAATAGTATATTAGGTACCCATAGTCCAATGGAAGGAGGTATAGTCCCTGTCTCACTCATACTAAATCCAAGAGACATTAAACTATAATATATGAAAAACATAACAAGAGCTAAAATAAATCCTGATTGTCGATGAATGCCTTCAAATACTACAGCAAGAGGAAGAGCAAATACTGTAAGTGCTAAGCAGGCCATAGGATATGCCCAACGTTTATGGATTTCTACATTGATTTTTCTTTGGTAGTAAGGGGTATTGTCTTTTGTTGTATTACGTTCAATGAGGAGTTCTTTCCAAGGCATTTCTCTAGGGGGAATATCACCAAGGCTGAAGCTTTTAAATAATGCCTCAACAGGGAGTTGAACCATATATTCATCAAATATAAGAAATGTAGTTTCTGTAGTATTGATAGTGTATATTTTTCCATTTGTTAACTTGAAGATAAGGTCACCTTTTTTAGGGTTTGTTTCTAATATTCCTTTAGGAGCAAGAATAATAAGGTTTTGATTTTCTCGTGATTGATCACCTACAATAACTTGTTTAAGTTCACCAGTAATAGGGTCTATTTGTTTAGCAAAAATTGTAATTTTAGGGAAATGAGTATTAAATATACCTGGAGTTAATGAAATCTTTGTTTTTGTTTGAGCATATTCAATTAATGTTGTGCGAAAAAGATCCATGCCCCACGCCAGTCCAAATAGAGATATATACGTAGTTAATAGTAAGCATAAGATGCTAAAGGTAATTGGTGCTGGGAGTAGTTGATAGATACTAATACCTCCAGCTCTTAAGGCAATGAGTTCTTTGTCAGTACTCATTCTAAGAAAAGTAAGGAAAACACTAAGCATACAGCCTATAGGTATTGTTAGCATGAGGAGTATAGGAATCATACAGCTCATAAGTAAAATAGTATCTAGTGGACCTAGTTCAAGTCCAATAAAAATATTCCTCATTTGTACAGCACGACTGATGATTATAATCAGTAAGAGGACAGTTACAGAAATAAGAAATAGTTTAATAATTTCTAAAAAAATTTTTCGTTGGATAAGGGCATACATAAATTATTATGAATTTTTTATAGGAAGGTTAGTTGTCTTTTCTGTAAATATTTTCATAAGTTGGAGTGAATCAAGAGGTGTAAGATTAAAGCGCATGCCTACTTCATCAATAAGTTTTGTAATAGAGGTATTGGGTTGGTTTATATATAACTCCGTAAGAAAAAGAAGAGCTTTTTGTAAAAGCTGGTCATGATTTATAAGTGACATAGGTTAAAGGATATAAGAAGTATTAGGTTTCATAAGGATAAGTTCACAGTTGGTTGAGTTTTGCTTAATGATATGTTCAAATGTTTTTGTGTCAGGCTCAAGCTGTGGGAATGTGCCCCAATGCATGGGAATTACTGCTTTGCAGTTAAGCATTTTTACGGCATGTGCAGCTTGATAAGCATCCATTGTGAAGAAACCTCCAATAGGTAATAATGCTAAGTCTAGAGGATAGAGTTCCCCAAGGGTTTTCATTGTATGGAAAATACCAGTATCACCTGCATGGTAAAAAGTAAAACCATTGGGCATAGATACTATATAGCCTGCTGGTGCACCTGAGTATGTAGTGTGAAAAGCTTGAGTCATAGTTATACATATACCTTTTTTTTCAACAGTGCCTCCAATGTTAAGGCTAATAGATCCAATAATAAGCTCTGGTGGCATGCCCTTTTTAATTAATGTATCTGCTGTTCCAACAATACATCCACATAAAGCACCTGTAGATTTACAGATAGAGATAACATCTCCTGCATGATCTTCATGATCATGGGTTATTAAGACTATGTCTGGTGGATTAATGGCATCCCAGGAAGTTTTACAGGTGGGATTATTTGTAAAAAATGGATCAATAAGAATAGAAACATCATTAGTAGAAATTTGAAAATTTGAATGACCATGCCAGGTGATGTATGTTTTCAAATAGCTCCTCCAACTGTTTCTATATAAACTTAAAATTTTTATTATATATTGCTTTTGTATACAGCTTGACAGAGTAAAGAACAATAGCTAGGTTGCGTTTATCTATGCGCCCGTAGCTCAGTTGGATAGAGCAGTAGCCTCCGGAGCTAAAGGCCACAAGTTCAAATCTTGTCGGGCGCGCCAGTTTTATTATACTTTCAGTATGTCTTTATAAGCCTTTATTAAAGAGGTTTAATACATTCTTTTTTAGAAATCATATCTTTCAAAAAATAGTAGAGGTGTTTTTAGAAAAAGTAGTCTATGCTTTAGGATTTTTAGTTTTTATTTATAAAAATTTTTTGTTCTAGAGTAATTGTTTTGGGAAATAAAATATTGTTTTCTATATGAATATGCCTGTGAAAATCTAGTTCTAGTTCTTGTAATCCTTTAAATAAGGCTTGAAATGATTCACAGGTATTTTCAGGTGTAGTATAGTTATTGGTAATAGCATGTAGTTGCCCTAGTGCCTTACCTGTTTCTTCATGTTCATGATGCATTTGATGAATTGGGTGCTGTACTGTTCCACAGTGCATAGGTGGTACTGTACTATTTTTTTTCATACCTTTTTCCATTTGTTTAATATATGGGAACAAAATTTGTTCTTCTTTTTTAAGGTGTTCTTCTACTTCTGAATTTAGCTCAAAGAATACCTTTTGTGCTGATTGAATCATTGTACCATGGTGTTTGTTATGTACATGTAAGATTTTTTCAAAAAATTGGGTAAGCAGAGGTAGTTGGTTTCTTACATAAGTATGATGTGTACTTTCAATGTAGTCAACAAGTTCTGTTAAACTAAGGTTTGAGAGAGCATCTAATTTAGAGTTATTATTTGTATTTTTTATAGTTTTTTCAATGATGGAAATAACCTTTTTTAAGCCAAGGTTTGATTTTTCTATAGCCTCTAATAAATTATTTTTTCCATTACAGCAGTAATCCATATTAAGAGATTCAAATACATTAATAAGTTCAGGGTGATGTGTTGCTAGCTCACCAATACTTTTGCTTGCAAGATCTTTTTTTTTATTATGTTTTTTTTTCATAATGAACCTTTTGTATTTTTGTTTAGGATAAGAATATGTCACTAAATAGTAATTAAGAAACAAACTTTATGAATATTTATATAACATGTTAAATCTTGACAGTGGCTTTATTAAGTAAAATTTATATATCATATAGCTATATATGTTTTTTAAAGATAAAATATATACGCCTATGAAATATGTATGCTTATGTATATAAATTAAATTTTTTTAGCATACTGTTCTCATTAGGATAAACAAGATTAAATATTTCTATATTAGAAATAAATAGTACATTTTATATTATTTATACAGTTTATAAAATAGATATTGTAAATTTGTAAACAACTTTTTGTATGTGAGTATTACATAATTTTTATTATAGAAGTGTTAGTTAGCGTGTTTAGTTTTTTCTAAGAGGATTTATATAGAGGTTTTTTACTGATGAAGTGGAAATAGTCATATAAAATAAGCTTGTATATGTTTGTGGTTGAAGAATATATGATTTTTAAAATGTGTTGTTATAGAGAGTATTGTTATATAATTTCTTATAGCAAGAAGAATATTTTTATTTTTAACTATAAATTTTGTTTTTTATAGAGAAATTCTATAGTTTTTGTTTATTATTTGTGCTTACCTTAATACTTGTTTATGAGCGTTTTCTTAACTGACGCTTATCACCTACTCGGATAGTAAGACATTCTTTATCAAAAAATTCTAATAGCGGTATTGCATACTTTCTTGAAATATCCCCACAAAGATTTTTAAAAGATATGAGATCAAGCTCATTATTTGATGTAAACCAATGAAGAATAGTTTTTTTAAGTTCATCAAGTGCTTGTGCTGAGTAATAAAGATTATCCTTCACTTTAATAAGCAATTTTTTATCTATAAGTAGATGCATGATAGGTTTTGCAAGACTAAGTTGAATACCATATGCTTCAAGCTCATTAAAGGTTGGTGGTGTATACAGTGCTTTTATATATATATTGAGAATAGTATCGTGTAAGCTTTGTTGCTCATGACCAAGAAGAACTTGGTGAGAATTAAGGCGAATATATTCCTCTGTAGCTATAAAAATGTCTTCATTACACAGAGTATCAATTATATACTGTATAAGTTTTATTGGTACATCTTTATACCAATTTTGAGTTGTGCTAGAAAGAATAGATCGTGTTATACCTTGTTTAAGTGGCTCTTTTTTATGAAAAGTTTCTACAGTAGCTATACATGCTGCTTTTAACTGCTCAAACTGATCAAAAGTAATGTATGCATTTAACTCTTTATCAAAGCAAATAATAGTATGCTTTTTTTCAAGCTTTGTAAGAATAGATGTAAGTGTATGTGTATGAAGGTTTGTTAGTGCCAAAAGTTGAGCTTGTGATGTACTATGTTTTGCAAGCATAATTTGCGTTAAAACAAGATGTTCTTCTTGCATAGAAGGTAGTGCACATAATTTTTTGATATCATGTACAGTATTTGTATAATTTTTTTGGAAGATAAGAGGGTTAAGAAGTATGCCTCCTGCAATAGTTTTTAGAGGAGAAAAATTTCGTATAATACAGTAATCATTGAAAATACCAGTCAATGGTTTATTGAAATTAACTTCACATATACTTGTTTCACCAGGCTGTAGTGATTTTTTATCTAAAAAGTATAGTTGAGCATAGGTTTCTTGTGTTCCATGATAAAAAAGTACTTCTGCTCGATTTTTTATAGGTTTAGGTGATGAGTGAAGGCAAGTTAAAGATATGAGCCAACGTTGAGATGGGAATAGGGTTTTGGGTAGAGCTAGAACATGGCCTCGTTCAACGTCAGAAAGATTGATGTTGTGAAGATTGATAGCTGCACGCTGTCCTGTAGTTACATTTTGTATAGTTTGTCCATGATTTTGGATAGTTCTTACTCTTGTTATTTTTTTTGATGGTAGTAGCTCTACTTCTGTTCCTACAGAAATAGAACCTGAGGCAATAGTCCCTGTAACAACAGTTCCATAACCTTTCATTGTAAAGGCTCTATCAATAGGCATTCGGAATAGATCTGTTTTATTTTGTAGGGTAAGTTCTTTTGTTTGATCATCAAGGTATGCTTTTAATTGTAGAAGTCCTTCACCTGTTTTGTTAGAAACAGGAAACATTGGTGCATTGGAAAGGAAAGTGTCTTTAAGGTAGAGTTTAATATCTTCTTTTGCAAGTTCTAACCATTCAGAATCGACTAAATCAGTTTTTGTTATTACAATGAAACCATGTTTGATATGAAGAAGGGAGCAGATTTCTATATGTTCTTTTGTTTGAGGCATAATACCTTCATCTGCAGCAACGACAAGCATAACAGTATCAATACCAGATGCTCCAGCAACCATGTTCTTAATAAACTTTTCATGGCCAGGGACATCTACAATACCTAGTTTTTCACCTGTAGGAAGATCATAATAAGCAAATCCAAGTTCAATGGTAATACCCCGATATTTTTCTTCATCAAGCCTATCACAATGAATACCTGTAAGCGCTTGGACAAGTGAGGTTTTTCCATGATCAATATGTCCAGCAGTTCCAAAGATAATAGCCATAGTATTTTTACTTGTATGTTTTATTATAGTTTATGTGTATATATAACTATTGTTTGTAAATGGGCTATAGTTTAGGTTTAGTAAGAAGATCTAACTGACTATGTAATGCATGACCTATACTAAGGATAGTTGTTTCATCAAAGGCTTTACCTATAATTTGGATTCCAATGGGTAGATTATTTGTAAAGCCAACAGGAATAGTCAGTGCAGGTAAGCCTGCAAGATTAATGGAAACAGTATAGATATCTTTAAGGTATCGTATGATGGGATCATGAGCAGTAGAGCCTATTGGCCATGCTGGTACTGGTGATGTTGGTGTAAGGATAGCATGACATTGTTCAAAAGCAGCTTCAAAATTTTGTTGAATTAACCTACGTAACTGAGCTGCTTTAATGTAATAGTTCTCATAATTTTTGCTAGAAAGAACATGAGTGCCTAATAGGATACGTTGTTGGACTTCTTTACCAAAGCCTTCAGATCGAGATTTAAAATACAGTGTATCAAGGGTATTGCTGTCAAGGGAACGATAGCCATAACGGATGCCATCAAAGCGTGCAAGGTTTGAGCTTGCTTCTGCTGTAGCAATTGTATAGTAAGCTGCAACAGCATGATGTAAGGCATGTGGTAAAGAAATATTAATAAGTTTTGCACCTAACTCTTTTGCTTGCTGTATAGTTTGCTCATATGCTTGAGCAATATCTGGATGAACATCTGTTGTTATAAATGATTGAGGAATGCCTAGAATAATGTTTTTAAGGTGTTTTTTATGAATAGCATCAATTTGAATTGGTGGCTGATGTTGAGAAGACGTTGTATCCAATGGGTCATGTTGAGTTAATACAGACAGAAGAAGTGCTGCATCTTCTATTGTACGTGTCATTGGTCCAACTTGATCTAGGGAAGATGCATAGGAGATGACACCACGTCTTGATACTCTTCCATAAGTTGGTTTAAGGCCAATACATCCAGAAAGTGCAGCAGGTTGTCTAATAGAGCCTCCAGTGTCTGTTCCAAGTGCAGCAAAACATTGATATGCTGAAACACTACTTGCTGAACCTCCGCTTGAACCACCAGGAATATACATTGTATTCCATGGGTTATAACTTGGGCCAAAGGCTGAATTT
Source organism: uncultured Lawsonia sp. (assembly GCA_964369665.1). Classification (GTDB taxonomy): domain Bacteria; phylum Desulfobacterota; class Desulfovibrionia; order Desulfovibrionales; family Desulfovibrionaceae; genus Bilophila. The sequence continues at coordinate 133,525 of CAYJFS010000002.1, forward strand.
TCAGTAGAAGAACCCATAGCAAATTCGTCCATATTTGTTTTACCTATGATAATGGCACCTGCTTTTTTAAGTAGTTCAACAGCATGTGCATCATATGTAGGAATAAAGGTCTTTAGCATGTTTGATGCTGCAGTTGTGCATATATCTTTTGTTAGGATATTATCTTTTATTGCTATAGGAATACCCCAAAGAGGTTTTTGAGGATCAGGTCCTGTTTTGTCAAGATTTTTTGCTTGTTCAAGCGCTTGTTCTGTACATAGAGTAATAAAAGAATGGAGTTTTTTTTCTGTGTTGGTATTATAGCTACAACATATTTGTATAACTTCTTCAACATGAATATTCTTTTCAAGAAGTTGTTGGCGTATTTGATGGAGTGAAAGGTATATACAGTCAGACATAGGTCTAAGATTAGGTTATATTAATGTTTTTTAGAATATGTTTAAAGTATACATGGAACTACAAAAAAGTCCTGGTTTGTTTCAGGAGCATTTCTTAAAAGTTCTTTAGGATTTTTATATGGAATAGGTGTATCAGCTCGTAATGGCGTTGTTTTTTCTAAAGGTGTGAATAGTGGTTCAATATCAGTAGTATCAATAGTAGATAAGTTGTTTAGATAATCTAAAATGATAGTATATTGTTCTGCAATATCAGCAAAATTTTTTGTTTCTAACTTGATCATTGATGCTAAATAAGTCAGGTGCTTCTGGGTTAGCATAGTATGCTCCAAAAATTTAGATTATAATTTTTGTAAAATGTTTATTGTCTTTTATTTAGTATGTCATGAGTGGTTATAGGAAGCAAGTTTTACTCAAAAAAATGTATAGTTTAAAGATATAAAAAATAAAAAAGGATATGGTTCAATAGTTACCATATCCTTTTTTGTATAAGGAATACACTAGTCTTTTTGTTTTTTTATTCCTAAAGCCTTTTCTTTTATCAGGTTAGCCAATAAGTTGTTGTGCTAATCTTGGTATTGCGTTTGCTTGTGAAAGCATTGCAACAGCAGATTGAGTAAGGATCTGATTTCGGATGAAGTTTGTCATTTCAGTTGCTACATCAATATCAGATATTCTTGATTCTGCTGCTTGAAGATTTTCTGCTTGGATCTGTAAACTCTCTACAGTAGATTCAAGGCGGTTCTGTAATCCTCCAAGATTTGCACGAATGGTATCTTTTGAAATAATTGCATTATCTAATGCAGCTAAGGCATTTTGTGCAGCAGCTTGTGTAGACACTGACGATCCAGTCCCTCCGATAAGACCAAGGCTTGCAGCAAAAGCACCACCAATCTTAATATCATAATAGTCTTCAGCCGAGCTGTTTGCCGTACCAAAGTGAATACGTACTGCTCCTTCTGTATTGAGACCACTACCTTGGTGTGCTCCAGAAAGAGAACCATCAAGAAGTTTTATACCATTAAACTCTGTTGCATTCGCGATACGGGTAATTTCTGAAGCCATAGCTTGGTATTCAGAATCAATAATAAGACGTTGAGTAGAGTTATAAGTACCAGTAGCAGCTTGTTCAGCAAGTTCTTTCATACGAATAAGTTTTTCATCAATAACACTAAGAGCACCATCAGCTGTTTGAATCATAGAGATGGCATCATTAGCATTACGAATACCTTGGTTAATAGTAGCAATATCAGCTCTCATAAGTTCACGAATAGCAAGACCAGCAGCATCATCAGCTGCATTATTTATACGTAAACCAGAGGATAGTTTACGGACAGAGTTACTAAGTTCACCATAAGATTTGTTAAGGTTACGGGTAGCATTAGCAGCCATTAGGTTATGGTTAATAATAAGAGACATAGTGTATTCTCCTTATAGACACATATTCAATAATAATTTTTATATAAAAGCTTTTTATTTTATCGAGAAAATGAGTAAAATCTTTATAGTTTTTTTATAATTTATAAAAAATATATTGTTATATAGTTAGCTGAATTATTTTTAAATATTCATTTTATATAGTAATTTACATAGGATGGATTTATATAAGCTATAACTATGCGTATAGATTAAAAATGTGGTAACATGCTGAGATTTATAGTAGAATTTTTTATTGGTTTGTATTCTTAAATATATTAAAAGGCTTTAGATGAATCCAAACTTTTTAGTTTGTTAGGATAGTTCCATAGAGGAGTTTGTATACAAAAAATGTTTGTATACATAGAATACAAGATAATATTTGCACGAAAAGGGTACTAAGAAAATTTTTAGAGTAAAGCTTACAGTAGGTTACCATGGTGCTTTATTGTAGAGCTTTTGAATAGTTTTTTGTAAGTTTTGGAGGTAATGATAGTATTTTTTGCCATCCATTGGTACTAGATATATATTTTCTTTTTTACAGTCTTCAGCAAATCTAGGATTCATAATAATATTAGCAAAAAGTTCGCTAAGTTTTTTTTGGATATCAGGTCCTATTTTTGACGGAGCTATCAGTCCTCGAGTGTATTCCATATAGATAGGGAAGCCTTCTTCTTCACCTGTTGGTATATTAGGTATCAGGGGATCTCTTTTTTTAGAAAGTATGGCAATAATTTTAACTTGCCCTGCTTTATGTTGAGCATACATTTGTGAAAGATTCATAAAGCTTAGGTCTACTTGCCCACTCATGATAGCTGTTCTTTGTTCTGTAGAAGCTTTAGTAGGCATTAATGTCATGGAAGTATTTGTCATCTCTTCAAATTCTTTAAGTGCAATAAAGTCATCAGAGCCAAAGCCATTAATGGCTACAGAGAGTTTTTTATATTTAGCCATATTAGCAAGATCTTTGAGGTTATTTATAGGGCTTTCTCTTGGTACAACAACAATTTCTGGGTCAATTTCAATGTTTCCAAGGTAATAAAAGCTCTTAAGAGTGTAATCTCCTTGTTTTGTGATGATATGGTTAATGATTTGTGTTGTAAAAACTATACCAATAGTTTGACCATCTGGTTCTGCTTTTGCAATTTCTTCAAATCCCTGCCTACCACTATTTTCAGGAACAATTTTTATTGTAAATTCTGCTGTAGGCCAATATTTTTTTGCATATTTAATAAAAAGGTTAGCTGTAGTTTCTGCTGAACCACCTGCTCTTGATGGAACAATAATAGAAATAGGTCCATTAGGGTATTTTGCTTCAATATGTTTTGGACAACATATTGAAAGTAAAATTATATATAAGAACAAAGTGTATTTAAACACAGTATGCTCTCCTTTGTATTCTTATTGGACTATGATAAGGTATAAATTCTTATATAGCAAAGAGTTAAAGAGCAAATGTTCTTTATTTTTAGTAGATATAGTTAAGGTCTTTTTAATAAATACCTAAAAAGACAATATCTCTTTATTTATGTTTGAGAGGATATCGCCTTTTAGGCAATTTCAGATTAGTTATAATTTTATAGTTGGGCAGGAGTAATTATTATAAATAGTCACCACGGTTGATTTTAACTTTTTCTACAGAAGTGAGTATTTCTAGTTCATCAAATATAGATTGTAGTTCTGGGTTAGCTTGACTAGATGCTCCAAGAAGTTCTTCCATAGAGTTTAATTGTTGTTCCATACCAGTCAGCATATTCCAGCCATCCCGTGAAGAGGAGCCCTGTTTTAAGGCATTACTATAAGCTTCCCAGTTTTCTAGAAGAGATACTGTTTGTTCAGTAAGTAAGTCTAAATTAGTAGATTTAGTATTACTTGATAGTTCAGAGGAAGAGTTTAAAGCCATCATTAGAGTTGGATCAATACTTGTAGCCTTATCATTAATAGGCACTTCTAAATGAGGCTCTTTTGAGGAGGCACTATTAAGCTGTTCTATAAGTAACTCTTCAAATGCACTACTGTTTTCTACAGTTTTAGAAGATTTTTTTGTTTCTTCTTGTTGCTGTATATTATTTAGATGGTCAGTACGGATATTCATACTATCTCCACAAAGGGTTTTTTATTGTAATTCTCTGCAAAAAGTCTGCCAAAGATGATTATATTATAATACTATAAATAAACTATGTTTATGAAAATAAGGTAGGTAAAAATTGCCGCTGGTAATATTTTAAAAAACAGCATAATATTCATTAGTTAAGTAAAAAGAGATTGCCATTTAAGAACTAGAGCAAGTAATTATAAGCTGTTCATTACCTTAATCTACTATTTAAGGAGTAAATATGCCTAGTTTAAAAAAAATTCTTTGTGCACTTGATTTATCAGAACACAGTAAGCTTGTTGCCGATTATGCAGTTATGATAGCAAAAATGGCAAAAGCATCTGTTACTGTGGTATATGCAGCTCCAACACTTACACAATATACTGGTTTTCATGTACCTTCAAACACTATTGATAATTTTGTTGGTGAAATTGTTGCTGGTGCCGAGCTTTCTATGAAAGATTTTGTCGCAAAACATTTTCAGGGTGTTGATGTGACGTTTAGTGTTGTAGTAGGTTATGCAGCTGAGGAAATTTTGTCACTTGCACAACTAGAGCAGGTAGATATGATTATTATGGGTACAAGAGGTAGAAAAGGTCTTGATCTTATTTTATTTGGTTCTGTTGCAGAAAAAGTTGTAAAACATGCTCAGTGTCCAGTATTGACGGTCCGTCCTTTTGAGGAAGAGGATAGTTAATATTTAAAGTATAGTTGTTTTTCTTTTTGTAGTAGTGCAGTAATTTGTTGTTTTGTAATAGCACCATTACGTAATATAGTAAGGCCTCCATCATTTTGAATTGTTATGATTGTTGATGGTAATCCTCCATGGGGCTGTGGTGGTTTACTAATAATGCCTTTGATATGAATAAGAATTTTTGGATCAAGTTTGCTGATTTTTGTTACTGGTTGTGTTTTATGTATATTAGCACTTGTTGCTACAAGAGGTTCTCCAGCAAGTTGTGTCAGTTGGGAAGCTAGTGGATGTGAAGAAATTCTTACAGCAATAGTGTTTGTATGTGCATTAATAGTTTTAGGAACATGCTTTGTTGCATTGAATATTATTGTTAAAGGTCCAGGCCAAAAATATTCTAATAAAGGTATGGCTACATCTGGTACATGAGCAATCATAAGAAGTTGTTTTTTATTGCTGATGATGACAGGAAGAGGCATATGTATGGGCCGTTGTTTAGCTATAAAAATTTGTTGTACTGCTTGAGTATGTGAGATTTTACAACCAAGAGCAAAAAATGTTTCTGTAGGGAAGATGATACATTCTCCTGAATGTAAAGCTTCAACAGCATTTTTAGTCGATAAAGTCTTAGGTAGTGTATAAACCATAATAATAGAATGTGATGACATTAAAACCATTAAGAGTTATTGCTGTTGGGCGTTTACAGTCAGTATTTTGGAAGCTTGCTGCTGAATATTATACTATACGTATTCGTCGTTGGAGAACATTTTCTGAAACAATTATTCATAGTGGTAATACTTCTCATATATCTTCACAACGTATAGTTATAGAGGGACAGCGTATTCTTAAGAGTCTTAAGTCTATAGATATTCCTATTTGCTTAGATGAAAAGGGTAAACAAATGACATCACAGCAGTTTTCAGTATTCCTTGAAAAAATTTCTGAAAATATAACATATAGGCCTTGCTTTATTATTGGTGGAGCCTTTGGACTTGATAAAAGTGTTTGTGAACAAGCTCAGCATTGTTTAGCTTTAAGTACACTTACATTTCCACATGAACTTGCTCGTGTAATTTTTTTTGAGCAGTTATATCGTGCTGAATCTTTATTACACAAAACACCTTACCATCATTAAGATATATTAATTTAAAATTCAAGAGTAGATATTTTGATAAGAGGCAACGGTTACTCTATCACATCCTTGTTAAAGAAGAAGATAACTTGGATGGTTATAGGTATAAGCAGCTTATGGTTTGGTATAGAAAACTTTTTATACTTACCAGGAATTATTTGTATCCAGTATCTTTACTTATGTTAGTCGTTATTCTTCTAATGCAACATGTGCATTAAGGTATGGATGGCTTTTAGGCCTTTTGAGATCTTCGATAGTATTGTATTTTTTTATAGCTCCTTGGCTTCTGTATGTGTTTTTAGTTGTTTTTTTTATAGTATTATGGCATAGCCGAGAAACATTTTTTCTTATATTTAAGAAGAGGGATATTCATGCTTCAATTGGCTGAGCTAAAGACACGTATTTTTTCATTGTCTGAGCAGTTTACGGCTCTTTGGAGTCGTCTTTGACCATCTTCGTTATTCAAGAAGACTTCAAGAGATTGAAGCTATTTTATCTGCACCCAATGCATGGGATAATCCAGATCGATTGATGCCACTCCTTAAAGAAAAAAGTCAACTTGAATCAGATATAGTCCGCTTTGAGTCTCTTAATAATACCCATACAGAAATTTTAGAATGGTTAGCTTTGATACAAGAGCTTATAGAGAGTGAGCCTTCACAGAAAGAGTTTGTAGAAGCTTTAGAAACTCTAGATAAACAAAGTATGGCTTTTCAAGATATTATTGAGGAAATAGAACTGTATCTTTTGCTTTCTTTAAAAGAAGATGCAATGGATGCTATAGTAGAAATCCATCCTGGAGCTGGTGGTACAGAGGCACAGGATTGGGCAGCAATGCTTCAAAGAATGTATCTACGTTGGGCAGATATACATCATTTTTCTGTGGAAGAAATGAGCTATCTTCCTGGGGATGAGGCTGGTCTGAAATCTGTTACATTAAGGATTTCAGGGAATAATGTATATGGTCTTCTTAAGGGAGAGAGAGGTATTCATAGGCTTATACGTATATCTCCTTTTGATGCATCAGGCCGTCGGCATACATCTTTTGCTTCAGTAGATGTTATTCCTGATGTTGGTCAGGATATTATCATAGATATTCAAGATAAGGATTTAAGGATCGATGTCTTTCGTTCAAGTGGGCCTGGAGGTCAAAGTGTTAATACTACAAGTTCTGCTGTACGCATAACACATATACCTACAGGTATAGTAGCACAGTGCCAGAATGAAAAATCTCAGCATCATAATAAAGAATCTGCTATGCGTATTTTACGGGCAAGGCTTTATGAGCAAGAAATTAATAAACAAGATGCAATGAGAAAAGAACAATATGCAGGTAAAGATGCAATAAGTTTTGGTAGTCAAATTCGTACATATACATTACAACCATATAGGCTTGTGAAAGATCATAGGACTTATTGTGAAGTAAGCGACGTTGAAGCTGTTCTTGATGGGCAGATTGATAAGTTTATTAGAAGTTATCTTCTATCTTTATATTCTGTAAAATAGTTATATTTATTAAAATATTAGTTAGTAGTTAGTAAGAGGAGCATATAGGAAACTTTTTCTATACTATTCTAGATGGATTGTTGTTTATTGTACTTTACGATAAAAATGAGTAATTAAAATGTATAGATGGGTTTTTGCAAAAGCCTGAAGGTTGCTATGCATAAAGACACAATAACTGTTGCTATAATAAGTGGAAAAGGTGGTGTAGGTAAAACAAGTTTTGCCTTAAGTTTAGCCTATGCTTTATATGAAGAACAATCTTCAACATTGCTTATGGACTGTGACTTTGGACTTGCTAATATAGATGTTATGCTTGGCATAAAACCTAAAAAAACACTTCAAGATCTTTTTATTTCTGATATGTCTCCAAGAGAGGTCATTCATACTGTATATGATGGTTTTGATATACTTCCAGGGTTTTCAGGCATCAGTATATTAGAAGAAATGATATATAATAAAGACAGGCAAAATAACTTTATTCAAAAATTACATTCTTCTTTCATGTCATATCAATATGTTCTTATGGATTTTAGTTCAGGTATTGTTGCTCCAACACAAATATTTACTGATATTATAACAGTAAGAATTCTTATTGTAACACCAGAGCCATCTTCATTAAGCAATAGCTATGCATTAGTAAAACACTTTTTACAGAAGCATAATATAAAGAGGTTTTTTGTTGTAATAAATCAGGTAGAGCATAAAGAAGAAGAACAGTTTTTTGAGAGATTTTATACAATGTGCAGACAGGATATGGATATAGAGTTTGTACTTCTTGGATATATTTATTTTGATCATTATATTTTTGATGCTATTTGTAACCAAAATTTTTTGTTAGAGATTTTTCCAAAGACAAAAGTGTCTGAAGATATAAAAATATTAGCAAAAAAATTTATAAGCTCTTGCAGTAATATTCAAATATGATAATGTGTTTTATTCTTTTGAATACTTGCTCCAGAGGTAAAGATAGGGTATTATTATCATAATATAGATATTCAAAGCATTTAATGGAGTTGCTATGAACAAAAGTGAACTTATGAAAGCATTATCTGAACAAGCAAATATCTCTATAGATGAGGCTGCTCTGGTTGTGAATACTTTTGTAGATAGTATGAAGGATTCTCTTCTTCAGGGTGGTCGTGTAGAGATCCGTGGCTTTGGTAGTTTTAAAGTAAAGGAATACGGTGGATATTCTGGAAGAAATCCCCGTACAGGAGAAAAAGTTGTTGTGCAGCCAAAGCGTTTGCCATTTTTTCGAGCAGGGAAAGAATTAAAAGAATATTTAAATAGTTAAGTAGTTATACTTGTGAGTTATAGTTAAAATAAAAATATACAGGATGTTTTTATATAATAAAGACATGAATTATGGTTTTTTTAAAGAAGGTTAAATATTTTAAAGATAAAATATTTCTGATAGTTATTAAAAAAGATTTTTTATAAGAAAGGACTTTTAAGAAAGGATATCTTAAGAGTCTTTTTATTTTTCTATGGGAGTACTTTACAGGTATATTTTTCTATGTAAAGACTATAAAATATAGCAATGAGGTTATATTGGTGTTAAGTAATTCTAATTTAGAATCTATTGAGTTTTTTAAGTTTCATGGTTGTGGTAATGACTTTGTCTTTATTGATAATCGAGAGCTTTCTATTCCAAAAGAGAGTATGCCTATTTGGGCACAAAATATTTGTAGGCGTTCTTTTGGTGTTGGTGCAGATGGTCTTGCTTTTTTAGATATAACAACAAGAGTTGGCATAGATTATATATGGCATTTTTATAATGCTGATGGTTCAAGGGCAGAAATGTGTGGAAATGCAGCACGTTGCGTAGGGGTTTTAGCTGTTGAGTTAGGACTTGCTGGATATCAACATGTTTTAGGTACAGATGCTGGTTCAATACAAATTTCAGTTGCTGATGATTTACAAAGAGCAACAGTCACTATGACAGATACTCAGGATTTAGAACTTAATGTTCAGTTAGTAGTGGATGGTACAACCATAAATGTTCATAATGTGAACACAGGTGTACCACATGTTGTTGTTTTTGTTAATGATGTAAAGGATCTTGAGGATTATAATGTGAATTCTCAAGGAAAACTCATTCGATATAATGAATATTATATGCCTAAGGGTACAAATGTTAATTTTGCAGCCATTATTGATCAAGCACATATAACTATAAGAACATATGAGCGAGGCGTAGAAGGTGAAACATTGGCTTGTGGAACAGGTGTTTGTGCTACAGCTATTATTGCACAACAGTTAGGTATGGTAGAACCTTGTGTAGCTGTTACTACAAGAAGTGGTGATGTTTTAAATATTACATTAAAAGATGATAAGATTTTTATGGAAGGTCCTGCTGTAAAAACTTTTACAGGAAGACTAAATATGGCTTCTTTTCATTTATTATAGGTTAGATTTATGGAAGGATGTTTTCAAGGTGTACTTACAGCATTGATCACACCATTTAAGGATGGTCTGTTTGATGAAAATGCCTATCGTCAGCTTATAGAATGGCAAATAGAACAGGGTATACAAGGAGTTGTTCCTTGTGGGACTACAGGTGAAGCATCTTCTCTTACAGATGATGAGTATAAACAAGTGGTTCAATCTTGTATCGAGCAGGTGAATGGTCGTGTACCAGTACTTGTTGGTTCAGGTTCTAATAATACAGCAAAAGCTATTGGTTTTACAAAGTTTGCAAAAGGAGCTGGTGCTGATGGAGTTTTACAAGTTACACCTTACTATAATAAACCTACACAGGAGGGTTTATATCAACATTTTAAAATAATAGGTAAAGCTGTGGCTATCCCTATTGTTTTGTATAATGTTCCTGGGCGTACAGGGTGTAATCTTTTGCCAGAAACTGTAGCACGTATAGCACATAGTGTTCATAATGTTGTTGGTATTAAAGAAGCAACGGGTAACCTTACACAATTATCAGAAATTATAGAATTTTGTCCTAATGGGTTTCAGGTTTTATCCGGAGATGATTTTACTGTTCTTCCTTCATTAGCTGTTGGTGGTTGTGGTGTTATCTCTGTTGTTTCTAATATTATGCCAGAAAAGATGGTTCAGCTTTGTAAAGCTGCTTTAAATGCTGATATGGAAAAAGCTCAGAAAATTCATTACGAGCTTTCAGCACTTAATAGGTATATGTTTATAGAAACTAATCCTATTCCTGTGAAAACAGCATTAGCACTTATGGGTAAGGTTATGCTTGAATTTAGAATGCCAATGACAGAGCTTTCTATGATGAATTTAGATAAGTTGCAAACTGTGTTAAAGAGTTTTAGGCTTATTTAAATAGCATTGTAAATGCATAGTTAGCAATGAGTGAATAAAGCTGATATGTCTAAAAAAAAGTCTGAACAAATAGAACCAGAAAATTTTCATTTGTCTTTAGTTGGTGCAGATGCTCATGCTCATCTCACTTCATTGAATTTATTGAACTTTTTGCCTGTAGTTCTTGAAAAGGCAAAAAATAGTGGTGTTGCATCCATAGGGAATGTTTTTTTAGGTCCAGATGAATATTATCAATATAGAGATAAGTTTCTGGTATATCCACAAGTTTTTTTTATTTTAGGTATCCATCCATGTGATGCTTTACATTATACTGATGAAAATCTTAGTGCTATAAAAACAATTATTCTCTCAGATGATAGGGTTAAAGCTATTGGTGAAATTGGCTTGGATTTTTATTGGAAAAATTGTCCTTTTTCTGTTCAAGAAAAATTGTTTCGGAAGCAGTTGATTTTAGCAAAAGAGCTTAATTATCCTATAGTAATTCATTCTCGAGAAGCTGCAGTCCAAACTGTTCAAATTCTTGAAGAGGAAGGATGTGTAGGATATCCTATACTTTGGCATTGTTTTAGTGGAGATGTTGTGTCCCTATTAGATAGGGTTTTAGCTAATGGTTGGTTTATATCAATTGCTGGTCCTGTTACTTATCATGCAAACAGGGATCTCCAAAATGCTGTTGTTCAAATACCTTTAACATCTTTGTTATTGGAAACAGACTGTCCTTATCTTACACCAACCCCTTGGAGAGGTAAGGAGAACCAACCTGCTTTTGTTGTATTTATTGCAAAAGTAATAGCAGAACTTAAAGGTATTTCTATAGGAGAGGTTTGGAAACAATGTGGTGATAATACTCGATCTTTTTTTAGAATTTTACCAGTTTAAATTATGATATTGTGTTGGTAGATTATGTGCACTGTTGTTAAACAAGTGTGTTAACACCACTAGAAAAAGATGATGATCCACCTGAATGGTTCATGATAGCACTAACACTATTTCCTCCAGCTCCAGCAAACCATGCTGTCATTGATTCAATTTGAATACGTTGACGAATAGCATTAGGATCAATACGTTGTTCCTTACGCATAGCTTCAACATTGTTAAGAGCTTGTATTTTTTCAAAATCTTTGACTAATTCAGGGTTGTCTTTAAAGAATTTTTCTATTTTTGCTTTTTCTTCTTCATTATCACATATGACTTTAATACCACCTTCTGGTCCAGATACAAGTTGAAAGTTTGTGTCTTCACTAACACCAGCTTCTTTTAGACCTTGTTTAACTTTTTCATCAAAGTCTTTTTGCATTTGATCTCTATAAGCAACAATTGTTGAGAATGTTACTTTATCTGTAGGTCCAAGTCCCATACCAGCCATAGTAGCACTTACAGCTGCTTGTAGCCAAGATGTTGTTGATGATGGTTTTGTATAAGAAGGTTTTTGTGGTTTTTTTGTTTCATCAGATGTTTCTTCTGTTTTTTGTGATTCTTTTGAAGAATTTTTTTCATTTTGATTAAGGCCATATACCTGAGAGGGGTAGTTATTATTTGTTGAAATAATAGGCATATAGATCCTCCTCAAAAATATAATTGATTGTATTTTTAAGTTTTATTTATATATAGAATATTCAAGCAAAATGTATACCATATATTTTTAGCTATATGATTTATAATAAGATTAGGTTAAGAATTACTTTAATTATATTTAAAAAGTGTCAAGCTATTTATGGGGACTTATGAGCACTTTTATATAGCTTGTAATATAATAGGAAATTTTTTAGCTTATTATTTAATATTTATTATTGTTTTTTTATCATCCTTTTTGTGTTTTGTTCACAAAATATATTAAATATAATGATAGATGGTTATGGATATAGTACTAGTAGGTTCTAAGCATTGTTGGAAGTTTCCTCTTAGCCGTTCAGAGCTTGTGGATTTTATAAGTAAGATATGTAAAGGACTTTCTTTAAAATACTTAGAAATTTTTTTAGTAAGAGATGCCACCATGGCAACAATAAATAAAAAATATATGGATTGTTATGGTATAACAAATATACTTTCATTTTCTATGGATATATATAATAATTCTGGAAGTTTAGTACTTTCTGTAGATACAGTTCACCGAGAATCTTTGTTATATGGTCAAAATATTAGCATGTATTATTGTACTTTGTTGTTGCATGGTATTGGCCATATTTTAGGTTATGAGCATGGTGTTGAAATGGATAGTTTTTGTAATAGTTTATTAGAGCAGACAACTGTTTAGGATGGTAAGTACAAGTTTTACATAGAATTATGGAAAAGTTTATAAGTTAATATTATTGTTCTATATAAGAGTAGTATTTTGGACAGTGATCTTGCCATGTTGTTAAAAGATATGGTAGTCTGAATTCAGTAATTTTTTATTTATATGTGGATAATAATGTCATAATGTCCTGTTAGCCAATTATATATTAAAGTTAAGAGGGGGAATAAATAATGGCTGAGGTAACACATAAGGGGAAGAGTTTTGAAGTTGATGAAGATGGTTTTTTGTTAAAGTTTGATGCATGGTGCCCAGAATGGGTTGATTATGTAAAGGAATCTGAAGGTATTTCTGAGTTAACAGATGACCATCAAAAAGTTATTGATTTTCTTCAAGATTATTACAAAAAGAATGGTATAGCACCTATGGTTCGGATTCTTTCAAAGAATACAGGATATAAACTTAAAGAAATTTATGATTTATTCCCTTCTGGACCAGGGAAAGGTGCATGTAAAATGGCTGGGTTACCAAAACCAACAGGTTGTGTATAATATACTTTATTTGCTTAGTATTGTATTTCTTGTTAAGAAAGGTAATTAGCTTAATATTGTATATTAATACAATTAGTTAATATTGTATAAAGAGGGTAAAATAGTTGAGAATTTGAGTAAATACATTTACATTAATTTAACTGGCCATAATCGCTATTCTTTAAAAAATATTAGATACAAGAAAGTATTTATAGCTGAGTAATAGAGAGGAATTATATGATAAAAAGGACACATATTGTATTTTTTGTTGCAACATTCATTTTACTTGTACATGCTATTACAGCACGTGCTGAAATGACTTGTAAAAATCATATTAATAGTATTAATTATTTTGTTGACTATTCAGGTTCTATGATGATGGAGAATCCAACACTTAATGAACCTAAATTAAATTTGGCAAAAGAAATCATTTTAAAAATGAATGGGATGATGCCAGAAATTCCAGGATTGCAAGTTGGGCTTTACACTTTTGCTCCATACTCTGCTATAGTTCCTCAGACAACATGGATACCATGTATTATTCCTGCAGGTGTCCGGAAGCTTAATTCTGATTTAGAAGTTTTTGCTCGTTTTACTACTATGGGTGATGGAGTACAAGCATTTTCACCAGAAATAGCTAAAATGAAATCTAGTGGTGTTGTTCTTTTAATTAGTGATGGTGAGAACAATCATGGTCTTGATCCTGTTGAAGAAGTAAGAAAAGTATATCAAGCTAATCCTGATATTTGTTTTCATATTATTTCTCTTGCAGATACTGCAGAAGGTAAGGCTGTGTTAGAGAAAATAGCAGCTTTAAATTGTAAAAGTATTTTAGTTGATGGTGTATGCCTTCTTCAACAACCTACAATGCTTAGATTGTTTATACAAAGCGTTTTCTGTCAGGTATCTTTTGCATTAGAAGAAGTTGCTATCTTACAAGGTGTTAATTTTGCTGTAGAGTCTTGGGCACTAGACAGGAATGCTGAAGCTATCCTTACTGAAACTGCTAAAATTATTAATTCAAATGAGCAGTTTCAGGTTCGACTCTTGGGTTGGACTGATAGTTTTGGTACAGATGAATATAACTTAAAATTGTCTGAGCGGCGTGCCAATGCTGTAAAAGAATATTTAGTTAGCCAGGGGATTGCTCCAAGCAGGATTATGGCTAAAGGTATGGGGGAGTCATTTCGTTATAATAATAAAACTTCCCAAGGTAGATTTATGAATCGTCGTACAGAAGTAATATTCTTTAATTAATGGACTTAATAATTCAATAAAAAAGAAGGAAGGTTATTTAACCTTCCTTCTTTTTTATTATAACTATTTTGAGTATTATTCTATTTCTACTAAAATAGGTTGCTCTTCAAGATCTTCAAGAAATTTATTGGGACGTTCCTTTTGTTCAGGTACGGTAATATCTAACTCCATGTATTCCCTATATCCTGTACCTGCAGGAATTAAACGACCAACAATAACATTTTCTTTTAAACCTCTAAGATAGTCCATTTTTCCTTTGAGTGATGCTTCAGTAAGTACTTTTGTTGTTTCTTGGAATGATGCTGCTGAAATAAAGGAAGAGGTTGTTAATGATGCTTGTGTAATACCTAAAACAAGAGGTTCTGCTGTTGCAGGTGTTAAACCTTGTTCTACAGCTTTCTGGTTTTCATTTTTGAAGTCACCTTTATCAATCTGTTCACCAACAAGGAATGTTGTTCCACCAGAGTCAGTAATAGTAATTTTACGAAGCATTTGACGTACAATCACTTCAATATGCTTATCATCGATACCTACTCCCTGGAAGCGATATACTTCTTGAATTTCATCCACAAGATATGCTGCAAGAAATTTCTCTCCACGTGTTCGTAAAATATCATGTAGCTCAGGATGTCCTTCTGTAAGTAGATCTCCAGCTTCAACGAAATCTCCATCAGAGACAGTAATATGTTTACCTTTTGGGATAAGGTATTCTTTAGGATCACCAAGCTCTGGTGTTACAACAAGTTTTCTTTTTCCTTTTGTTTCACCAATATAAGCAACAATTCCTGCAATTTCAGAAACAACAGCGATATCTTTAGGTTTACGTACTTCAAAGAGTTCTGCAACTCGAGGTAGACCACCAACAATATCGCGTGTTTTTGAAGTTTCACGTGGTTTACGTGCAATAATGTCACCAGCTTGTACTTCTTGACTATTTTTCACCATGATGATGGCACCTGCAGGCAAACTATATATGGCTTGCATAAGATTGGAACCACGTACTTTAGGTTCTCCATTAGCATCACATATAGATATAGATGGACGGAAACTTGTAGTACGATATTCAATAACAGTCATAGAAGATTGATGTGTAGCTTCATCAAGTTTTTCTTGATAGGTTTTTCCATCTACAAGATCTGTAAATTTGATAAAACCATTAACTTCAGAGACAAAAGGTTCATTAAATGGATCCCATTCAGCAAGGAATGTGCCTTTAGTAACCTGTTGTCCTTCTTTAACGTAGAGACGAGCTCCATTAGGTAAAGCATAACGCTCCCGTTCACGTCCTTGTTCATCAACAATAGATAACTGACCACTTTTACCCATAACAAGATGTATACCATCACGGTTTTCAACAGATTTTATTCTTGTAAGGATAACATGGCCAGAGTGAAGTGCTTCAAATTTTGAGCGTTCAATTTCACGTGATGCAGTTCCACCAATGTGGAAAGTACGCATTGTGAGTTGTGTTCCTGGTTCACCAATAGACTGTGCTGCAATGATACCAACGGTTTCACCTATGTTAACAAGTTGTCCTCGAGCAAGATCTCTTCCATAACACAATGCACAAATACCACGTTCAGACTGACAAGTTAATGCAGAGCGAATCATAATGGATGCTATGCCTAGTTCATCAAGTTTTTTAACAACTGTTTCGTCCATAAGTGTATTTTCAGGGAATAATAATTCATTGGTAGTAGGGTGGTATACTGGATAAAGCAATACTCTTCCAAGAACACGTTCTGCTAAGTTTTGTTTAATTTCCCCACTATCTTGGACATATTTAACTTCAATACCATCAACTGTTCCACAATCATTTTTGTAGATAATAACATCTTGGACAACATCAACAAGGCGTCGAGTAAGATAGCCAGAGTTTGCTGTTTTTAATGCAGTATCAGCAAGTCCTTTACGTGCACCATGTGTAGAGGTGAAATATTGTAAAACTGTTAGACCTTCACGGAAGCTTGAAGTGATGGGCGTTTCAATAATTTCTCCAGAAGGTTTAGCCATAAGACCACGCATTCCAGCTAATTGACGCATTTGATCTTGGTTACCTCGTGCACCAGAGTTAGACATCATAAAGATAGGATTAAAACTTTGGTTAATTTCTGTTTTTCCAGTCTTAGGATCATGGAGAGCTTCAGTAGATATTTCTTTTGTCATTTCTAATGAAACATCTTGTGTAGCTTTTGTCCATACATCAACGACTTTATTATATTTTTCAGTTCGTGTGATAATACCATCTCTATATTGGCGTTCAATGTCATCTACTTCTGCTGTGGCTTTTTCAATAATTTGTTTTTTATTAATAGGAATAATAAGATCTTTAACACCAATGGTTATGCCTGCACGTGTAGCATATTCATAACCAATATCTTTTAATCGGTCACAAAGGATGACCGTGGCTTTGATACCAGCATCACAATAAGCATTACCCACAAGAGTAGCAATATTCTTTTTTGTTAAAACACAGTTAATATATTCAAATTTAAGGCCACTAGGTAAACTTTCCCAAATGAGAATACGGCCAGGTGTTGTGTCATAAATTTTGTTATCATCCATACGCACTTTTATTTTTGCATGGATATTAATTTGTTCAGCATCAATAGCAGCTATCACTTCCCATGGACTGCAAAAAATCATGCCTTCACCTTTTTCAAAGGAGCGCTCTACAGTCATATAGTAAAGACCTAAAATAATATCTTGTGATGGAACAATAACAGGTGAGCCATTAGCTGGAGAAAGAATATTGTTAGTACTCATCATAAGAATACGGCATTCCACTTGAGCTTCAACAGATAGCGGAATATGCACAGCCATTTGATCACCATCAAAGTCTGCGTTATATGCTGCACAAACAAGTGGATGTAGTTGTATAGCTTTCCCTTCTACAAGAAGGGGTTCAAAAGCTTGTATGCCTAGTCTATGAAGTGTTGGTGCACGATTAAGTAATATCGGGTATTCACGAACAACATCAGACAAGATATCCCATACTATTAGTTCTTCACGTTCAACAACTTTCTTTGCACTTTTAATTGTCGAGGCATGTCCACGTTTTTCAAGTTCTGAATAGATAAATGGTTTAAAAAGTTCAAGTGCCATTTTTTTAGGTAGACCACATTGATGGAGTTTAAGTTTTGGCCCTACAACAATAACAGATCGTCCAGAATAATCTACACGTTTACCTAAGAGGTTTTGACGAAAACGACCTTGTTTTCCTTTAATCATATCAGAGAGAGATTTAAGAGGTCGACCATTTGTTCCAGCAATAGCTCGACCACGACGTCCATTATCAAAAAGTGCATCAACAGCTTCTTGTAACATACGTTTTTCATTACGGATAATAATTTCTGGAGCTCCAAGTTCCATAAGTCGTTTAAGGCGATTATTACGATTGATAACTCTGCGATAAAGATCATTGAGATCAGATGTAGCAAAACGTCCACCATCAAGAGGTACAAGTGGTCTTAATTCAGGTGGTATAACAGGAATAACTTCCATGACCATCCATTCAGGACGATTCCCAGAATCAATAAATGCTTCAACAACTTTGAGGCGTTTGGTGAGCTTTTTCTTTTTTGTTTGTGAGCGTGTGGATTGTGATTCTTCACGAAGTGCATTGCGAAGTTCTTCAAGGTTAAGTTTTTCAAGTAAGCCTCTAACAGCTTCTGCTCCCATACTTACAACAAGGGAGTCATCATGTATATGTTCAATAATTTGTAAGTACTGGTCTTCAGAGATAACTTGTAATTTTATTAGATTTGTAGTTCCTGGATCAAGTACAATATATGAGTCAAAATAAAGAACTTTTTCAAGATCAGCCATAGCTAAATCAAGAAGTGTAGCAATTTTTGAGGGTAATGTTTTAAGAAACCAGATATGTGCAACAGGTGCTGCAAGTTCAATATGGCCCATTCGTTCACGACGAACCTTAGAGGTGATGACTTCTACACCACATTTTTCACAGACAATACCTCTATGTTTCATCCTCTTATATTTGCCACAGTTGCATTCATAGTCTTTTACAGGACCAAAAATTTTAGCACAAAAAAGACCGTCACGTTCTGGTTTAAATGTTCGGTAATTAATAGTTTCTGGTTTTTTTACTTCACCATATGACCATTCCCTAATATGCTCTGGAGAAGCAATAGAAGTTTGGATAGCTTTTAGATTTTTTATTTGTGTAGCATTTGCTGTTACTGTACTGCGAACAGTAAATAGTTCGTCAAGACTCATTATAAGGCTCCCTTTCTGAAGTATGCTCAATAGGTGCTTTTTTTAGCTAACTAAATTTTTATACTTGCTTTTCTGCTGACTCAATATGCTTAGACTTCTTTTTACTTTCTTCTTGATGTAAAGTGACATTTAATCCAAGAGACATAAGTTCTTTGACAAGAACATTGAATGATTCTGGTAGTCCAGCTTCAAGGAAGTTATCTCTTTTAACAATTTTTTCATACATTTTTACACGGCCTGAAACATCATCTGATTTAACTGTAAGGAATTCCTGTAACAAGTAAGATGCTCCATAAGCTTCTAAAGCCCAAACCTCCATCTCTCCAAGTCTTTGTCCACCAAACTGTGCTTTTCCTCCAAGAGGCTGTTGTGTGACTAGGGAATATGGGCCTGTTGATCGAGCATGTATTTTTTCATCAACAAGGTGATGTAATTTAAGAATATACATAACACCTGTTGTAACACGATTTTTAAATGGTTCACCAGTACGTCCATCATAGAGAGTTGTTTTACCATCATCAGGTAATCCAGCTTTAGAAAGCCAAGCCCAGATTTCATTCTCACTTGCACCATCAAAGGCAGGTGTCATAGTGATAATACCATTTTGGAGTTTGCGTATGGATTGACAGAAAGCTTCATCATCCATTTGATCAATTTCATGAGAAATTTCTGGAGAATTAAAAACGTTTTTAACTTTATCTCGAATATCTTGAACTATAAAGTTTTTTTCAACCATTTCAGATAATTGATGACCAAGTTCTTTTGCAGCCCATCCTAAGTGTGTTTCCATAATTTGACCAATGTTCATTCGTGATGGAACACCAAGGGGGTTTAAAACAATATCTACAGGTCGACCATCTGCAAAAAAAGGCATATCTTCTTCTGGTAAAATGCATGAAACAACCCCTTTATTCCCATGACGCCCTGCCATTTTATCACCAACAGCAAGTTTACGTTTTACAGCAATATGAACTTTGACCATTTTAATAACACCAGGAGGTAAATCATCACCTTCGGTGACTTTTTTTCGTTTAGCATCATAAATGGATTTAATGTAAGCTATTTGTGCTGTATATTCTGAAAGGAGCTCTGTGAGTGTCTCATTAAACTTTTTATTTTTAAAAATACCATCAAGTTTTTTTATAGGGATATCTTTAAGAATATCAGCTGTGATTATTTGGCCTTCTTTTAAAAGAATTTCTCCTTTTGTTTTTCCTAAAATAGGTGCATCTATAGGCTTTCCTTCTATGTATGTAAGAATTTTTTCTTTTATACGTTGAGTTGTAGCATGTATATGGTTTTGTTCTTTATTATCAAGTAGTTGTATTTCATAATCTTCAATAAGACGTGTTCGATCATCTTTTTCTCCAGATCGACGATTGAATACTTTAACATCAATAATAATACCTTCTATACCAGGAGGTACTTTCAGAGAAGTATTTTTTACATCACGTGCTTTATCACCAAAGATAGCACGTAATAGTTTTTCTTCAGGTGTGAGTTGTGTTTCCCCTTTAGGGGTAATTTTACCAACAAGAATATCTTCTGGTTTTACTGCTGCACCAATTCGAATAATACCATTTTCATCAAGGTTACGAAGCATTTCTTCGCCAACGTTAGGAATATCACGAGTAATTTCTTCAGGTCCAAGCTTAGTATCTCTAGCTACAACTTCAAATTCTTCAATATGTACAGATGTATATACATCTTCTTTAACAACACGTTCAGAAATAAGAATAGAGTCTTCAAAGTTATATCCACACCATGGCATAAAGGCTACAACTAGATTTTTTCCTAGTGCTAAACCACCATCATGGATAGCTGGACCATCTGCAAGAATATCGCCTTTTTTAACAATTTGTCCTGGTATACAAGAAGGTTTTTGTCCAAAACAAGAGTTTTGGTTTGACTTATGGTATTTTAGAAGCTCATATGCACGAACACCACCAATAGTTGGATAGAGTTTAGGATCATTATAAGAGATAATAATTCTATTTGCATCTGCATAACGGACAACTCCATCACTTTCTGCTATAATACATGCTCCAGAGTCACGTGCAACATCGACTTCCATACCTGTACCTACAAGTGGTCGTTCTGATCGGAGTAGTGGGACAGCCTGGCGTTGCATGTTGGATCCCATAAGAGCACGGTTTGCATCGTCATGCTCAAGGAATGGAATAAGCGCTGCTGAAATAGAAACCATCTGACTTGGTGATATATCCATAAGTGTTACTTCTTCACGTGCAGACATAAGTACATCTCCTCGAACACGTGTGGTAACATAGTCATTAACTAAACGGCCTTCAATATCTACAGCAGCATTTGCTTGAGCAATAATTTCATTATACTCACATGAAGCATCAAGATGAACAATTTCATGAGTAACAAAACCATCATGGACAACACGATAAGGTGTCTCTATAAACCCATAGTCATTGACTCTTGCATATGTTGTTAGAGAGACAATAAGACCAATATTAGGACCTTCAGGTGTCTCAATAGGACATATTCTTCCATAGTGGGATACATGAACGTCACGGACTTCAAAGCCAGCACGTTCACGGGTAAGTCCTCCAGGACCTAAAGCAGAAAGTCGGCGTTTATGTGTTACTTCTGATAAAGAATTTGTCTGGTCCATAAATTGTGATAATTGAGAAGTACCAAAAAATTCTTTGAGTAGAGCAGCTACAGGTTTTGGATTAATAAGATCATGAGGCATCAATGTTGCAATTTCTTGGATACTCATACGTTCTTTAATGGCTCGCTCCATACGTACTAGCCCAATGCGATATTGATTTTCTACAAGTTCTCCAACGAGTCGCACACGTCGATTACCAAGGTGATCTATATCGTCAGCAGGCCCATGGGTATCTTTTAAGTATGTAAGAACACGAATAGCTTCTAGGATATCGTCATCTGAAAGAGTATAAAGCGTTTGATTTGTATCACGTCCAAGGCGTTGATTTAATTTATAACGGCCTACAGGAGAAAGATCATAATAGTTGTTATTTCTAAAAAGATTATCAAAGAAAGAGGTTGCTATTTCTATTGTTGGTGGTGAGCTTGGGCGCAACCGTCGATAGATTTCTTCTTGTGCTTTTTCTGTTGTGGGTGTTTTGTCTTGGTATAATGTATCTCGTATGGAGGATGATGTATCAAAACCTTTAGTGTGTAAAACTGTAAGGGTAGTAATACCTGTATCTCTTAAAGTTTCAATAAGGCTTTCTGTAAGTTCATCAGCTGCTTCAGCAAGAATTTCACCTGTATTTGAATCAACAATATCTTCAGCAAGAAAATACCCAATAAGCGTTTCTGGTGCAACTTCAAAAGAGTCTATATTACAGGATTCCATTTGTTTCCAAAGGCGTTTTGTAATAATTTTACCTTCTTTAACAATAATAGTATCTTCATTATCTGTAATGTCTTTATAAGCAACATCTTTTCGAAAAATTTCAGGGTTAAACACCCTTTTTACACAGTTATTGGGCTCAAGTAGAAATACTTCTTTTTTATAAAAGAAGTTAAGGATATCAATTTTACTCATGCCCATTGCTTTAAGAAGAATAGTTGCAGGCATTTTACGTCGGCGGTCAATGCGTACATACAATATATCTTTATGGTCATAATCAAAATCAAGCCAAGAGCCACGCATAGGTATGATGCGGCAAGAATAAAGAACTTTACGGCTTGCATGTGTTTTGCCACTATCATGTTCAAAAATAATACCAGGTGAACGTTGAAGCTGATTAACAATAACACGTTCAGTACCATTAATAATAAAAGTACCTTTTTCTGTCATGAGTGGAATTGTACCAAAATAGATATCTTGTTCTTTGATATCTCTTACTGTGCGGCTTTCTGTTTCGCCATCTACATCATATAAAATAAGACGGACTTTTATCCTTATAGGTGCTTCATAGGTAAGCCCTTTAGCTATGCATTCTGTTTGATCATATTTAGGCTCACCAAGCTTATAGCTAACAAATTCAAGGCTTGATGTACGATTAAAATCTTCTATAGGGAATACAGATCGGAAGACACTCTCTAGACCTTCTTCAGGGATTGCTTCAGGAGATCCTTTTTGTAAAAATTTTTTGTAAGAATCAACTTGAAGATTAAGAAGATGGGGAATTGGTACTTCAACTTTAATTTTACCAAATTGCTTTGTAAGCTGAGCCATTTGTTCACCTCGGGAGATTTGGCTGGCATAATCTTAAACACAATGTGAAAGAACCATAAAATAGAAATCCATAAAAGTTAACTAATAAACCCTTTTTTGGTTTATTATGTTTTTTTTGTATTAAAGATTGTACATTTTAGGAAGTTTTATATGTGTAGGTATTACCTCTTTGTTTAAATCATGAATAAAAAATATTAAAGAATATGAGAGAGGATAGCAAGTATTTTTGTTTCTTATGCATAAGTTTTTATTTTTATGTATAATAATAGTGTTTTAGATAAAAAAATATATAGAAAATACAAGGGATAGTTCTATAGATTGTTTTAAAAATGGATGTTACGAACTGCTGCTAATGTCTCTTCAAAAAGGTTTTCAGTATGTGCAAAAGAAGTCATATTTGTTTCAAAAGGCGATGGAGCAAGATAAATATTTTGTTTTCTCATTTCAGTAAAATAGTGTGTGTAGCGTTTAGTATCTATCTTTTTTGCATCATCAAAATTTTCTATCGATCCATCTGTAAAGAATACTGTAAACATTGATGCAATTTGTGTTATTTTTAGAGGAATATTTTTTTTGGAAAGTATTGATTCAAGTTCTTGAGTAAAAGCATATGTTTGTTTTTCAAGATTTTTATAGTCAGCATTTTTTAGATGGGTTAGTGTAGTAATACCAGCTTCCATAGCAAGAGGGTTACCTGAAAGTGTTCCTGCTTGGTAAATATTGCCTATTGGTGCAATATTCTTCATATACTTTTCTTTTCCTCCAAAAGCACCAACAGGTAGTCCGCCACCAATAATTTTTCCAAGGGTTGTTATATCTGGTTTTATGCCAAAACGTGTTTGTGCACCTCCATATTCAACTCTGAAACCTGTGATGACTTCATCAAAGATAAGTAAGGATCCATAAGTATCACAGAGGTCTCTGAGGCCTTTTATGAAGCCTTCTTTAGGTAGAACAAGTCCCATATTTGCAGCAATAGGTTCAACAAGAACAGCAGCAATATCTTTTCCATACATGCTGAAGAGATCTTTAACTGTATTAAGGTCATTATATGGTGCTAAGATAGTGTCTCTAACTGTCGACTCAGGAACACCTGGTGTGCCTGGTATAGATAGTGTTGCAACTCCAGAACCAGCACTAGCAAGGAAGGGATCTGCATGTCCATGGTAACAACCAATAAATTTTAAAAGCTTATTACGTTTAGTAACACCACGGGCAAGCCTAAGAGCACTGGTTGTGGCTTCTGTTCCAGAGTTTACCATACGGATCATTTCCATGTTTGGGAAAGCATCAACTATCATTTTAGCAAGAGTTATTTCAGATTTACATGGAGCACCATAACTTGTGCCTCGTTCAGCAGCTTTTTGGATGGCTGTAGTCACTTGTGGATAAGCATGACCAAGGATCATGGCACCCCATGAGAGGACAAAATCTATCATTTTTTGTCCATCTACAGTTGTAATATAAGCACCATGTGCAGAGTCTATAAAGAGTGGTTCACAATGTACATTACGGCATGCCCTTACAGGACTATTCACACCTCCAGGCATTAGTTTTAGAGCTTTTGCATAGAGTTCTTGAGAGTTTTTCATATTCATAAAGGATAAACCTTATTAGTAGTTTTATAATTGGAAATATTTCATAGAGGTCTTTTTTAACTCTTTTATACTTTCTAGTATAGCATATTCTTCAAGAACTGTTTCTTTTTTAAGATGTTCTATGACTTTTTGGCAGTCACCAGCATAGCGTCCATGTATCATAGTATACAGGGTGTATGGCCAATCTGGCTCTGAAGAAGGTCGATGATAACAATGAGAGATAGAGGGGTGCTTAGCTGCTTGTTCTCCTGCTTCATCTACAAGATCATCATCTATTTTCCAGGCAACCATAGCATTATGATTCCAACCAGTCTTTTGGTGTTTAATACTTGCACCAAAGCGTCGAATAGCACCATCTTGCTTCATACGTGATAGTAGTTCAATGACAACATGTTCTTCTGTACCAACCTGTTTTGCTATGTCTGCATAAGGTGTCATGGAGTCAGGGATATTACCCTGAACTTTTTGTAAAATAGCACATTCAATTTTTGTGAGTGGGTATGTCATACATATACATTATTTTTATTTGTTTTTAAGGAAAACAAGTTTACATACTATCATCAAATTAGCACTTGTTATGTTATTATGCAATAATGGTTAGTCTTCTTTAATTATTTAAATAAATAGATGAGAAAAGTGAAGATCATAATTTTTTCAGTAAATATATAGCATAAAGGTATGTTTATGTATGTTCTTTACTAAAGAAATGTATAATTATATCGTGATATCAGTTGTAAAGTACTGAGAGTTAAAGCATAGAATAAAGGAGTTTGTATGTTGGAAGCTACACTTCATGATAAAAAGTTGTGTGAAGCTCTTGTTGAAAAATTTGATGCAGTATTAACACGTCCATTAAAATTTATGGAGGTTTGTGGTACACATACTGTTGCTATTTTTAAGGGAGGTATTCCATCATTATTACCAGAAAGAGTCTCTCATCTTACAGGTCCTGGATGTCCAGTTTGTGTAACTCATGATAGAGAAATTGCTTTATTTTTGGACCTTGCACAGAGGGATAATGTAATCATTGCAACTTTTGGTGACTTAATGCGTATTCCTGGACCTGGTGGTAAATCTTTGAAGCATGCTCAGGCAGAAGGTGCACGTGTATCTATCATATATTCTCCTATGGATTTGTTAAAACTTGCTCTTGAGCATCCTCATGATCATATAGTATTCCCTTCTCTTGGTTTTGAAACAACAGCACCAACTATTGCTGCAACAATACTTATGGCAGAGAAGCAACAGATAAAAAATATAGCACTTATTTCTTGCCATAAACTTGTTCCGCCAGCACTTGAAGCCCTACTTATGGATTCTCAGTGTGAAATAGATGCATTTTTATTACCAGGTCATGTATCTATGGTTCTTGGCTTATCACCATATACTTTTGTAGCTGAAAAATGGGGTAAACCTGCTGTTGTTTCTGGTTTTGAGCCTGCTGAAATTTTAAATGCTTTATATCGTGTAGCAATACAGTTAAAAAAAGGAGAAGCTAGGGTAGAGAATGCTTACCCTAGGGCTGTTAATCTTGAAGGTAATATTCAGGCACAGAAGGTTTTGTATACAGTATTTGAGGAAGTAGATACTTGTTGGCGTGGACTAGAAAATATTCCTAAAAGTGGTCTTGCACTTAGGAAAGAGTATGAGAAATTTGATGCATTGATTCAGTTTGGATTATCTTTTCCCTCTATAGAACCTATAAGTAGCTGTGTATGTGGAGAAATTTTAAAAGGAAAAATGATTCCAACAACATGTGAGCTTTTTGCTAAAGCTTGTACACCAGCAAACCCTGTTGGTCCTTGTATGGTTTCTACAGAGGGCAGTTGTGCTGCTTATTTTAAATATAGTATGTAAAAAATGTTATTATGACACATTGGATAAGGACAGTGTTCCTGTTTCCTTTTTAACACTAAGGGTCATTTTCCAAAGTAGAGAAATAATAAGTGCACCAACAGCATAAACACCAATAGTAATTATGATTTCAGGTATTGTAGGTGTATATTCAGTAATTGTTTCAAACGGCGTTGGCGTGAATCCACCTATAATAAGTCCTAGTCCTTTATCAATCCATGAGGCAATAACAAGTGCAAGTAATGACCAAGGTAAAATTTTTACATTGTTTCTCAGTGATGGTGGAATGAGTAGTATTATGGATATAAATGCTAAAATAGCTGCTGCCCACATCCAGATGTTGATCCAGGCACTATGACCATTATGTCCTGTAAATAAATAAGCAATAGGGTGTTGGTGTGAAGGTATTCCACTATAAAAAGCTGTAAAGATTTCTAAAAGATAAAAAAAGATATTTGTGCACATAGCATAAGTAATAATAAGAGTTAATGTCTGTAGTGCTTTTTTACTAAGTTCAAATTTTGCTATATGTTGAAGCATAAGCAATAGTAAGACTAAAATAGCTGGTCCAGAACAAAAAGCAGAGGCTAAAAATCGAGCTGCCATAATAGCTGTAAGCCAATAGTGTCTTCCTGGAAGCCCTGCATATAAAAAGCCTGTTACTGTATGTATGGAGAATGCCCAAATTATAGATAGATAGATAAGACTTTTTAGCCATATAGGTGGAGCAATGTCATTACGTTCAGATTCTAAAGATATCCAACCAATAATAAGGTTCAGGATAAGATATCCAAAAAGAACAATCATATCCCAAAACATAACAGATTTTGGGCTAGGATAGAGAAGTACATTGAGCATCCTTTGTGGTTGTCCAAGGTCTACAACAATAAAAAGCATACACATTATTACAGCACCAACAGCCATGAATTCCCCAAAAATAATTATACGTTTGAATTCTGTATAGTTATGAAAATATGCAGGTAAAACAAGCATAACAGCAGAGGCTGCAACACCTACTAGATAGGTGAATTGCGATATATACAGACCCCAAGAAATATCTCTACTCATACCTGTAATGCTAAGACCATAAGATAGTTGGATAAGGTATATATAGAAACCTAGTCCAATGAGTATAGATAGGAAACATAACCAGATATAAAAGCGTGAACGCCCAGTAAAGACAAGTTCAAGCATTGAGATACTCCCTTAAATAATATAGTAAATCCCTGGTTCTGTTCCAAGGTTTGGCTTGCGTTGAATAGTAAAGTTTTTTGTTAATGTTTGTCTAACAATAGAGTCTGGATCATCAAGATCACCAAAAAGAATTGCTCCATTTGAGGCTTCAACACAAGCTGGAAGTTTTCCAACAGCCAAGCGTTCAGGACAAAAGGTACATTTTTCTACAACTCCACGAGTGCGCATAGGATATTTGGGATTTACATTTTTTATAAAAGGCTCAGGATCCATGTAATTAAAACTTCGTGCACCATAGGGGCATCCAGCCATACAAAAGCGACAACCAATACAGCGGTGTGGATCCATAACAACTAAGCCTTCATTATTTTTGAATGTAGCTCCTGTAGGGCATACATCCACACAAGGTGGTTTTGAACAATGATTACAGAGTGCTAAGAATTTTTTCTGTAAAAGGTATTCTGGTAGGTATGGATTGGAGTCATCAGGAAAAACATGATTGTATGTGTCTGACCATATCCATTTAATATCTTGGTTTCCAGTAATGTTAGGGACATTATGTGCATAGTGGCAGGCATCAATAATTTTTTGGAAATCTTCATCTGTAGTAAATGCCCGTGTATCAATGACCATGGCCCAACGTTTTGCTAGTAAAGCTTTTTTTGATTTTTTGTAGGTTCCAGGCGTTTTTTGTGTTGCATGAAGTGTTGTTGTAGGTAATGTCCCTAATGCAAATGCAGTAAGGCTAGCAACTTTAAGAAAAGATCTACGGCTTGTATTCATTAATAACTCCTTTCTGGAGCCACATGGCAAGACCAACAATAGGGATGGACATTATTGCTGTTATGGCATCTATCACAGAAAGCTTGTTTATTTGTATGGCAGCCCATACATGTATTTTGGAGGCTAATGAGCCATTCACGGTTATTAGAACTAATATATATATTATTACCATTGCGTGTTGCTTCGTCTCTCCATTCATCAAGGAGATTCATGTGATTTGCCTGCATCCATGCATTAGATTCAATACAAGTATTACGTTCTTTGCCTTGAGGGATAATACAACATGGATATTGGTATAAGGGTGTGTCTTTATTTATCCAAAATGGAGAGCTAAAGACTCCAACAAAGACTAAGATAATGAGGATAATGTATAGACGGTTATACATCACACATGCCTTCTTTATTTTCTGATAGGTTTGGAAGATCTTCTTGTCTCATATCCATCGTTCTGGGTATTTCATCTTTCATAATTAAGGCATTTGCTACAAGTTCATGGAGCCCACTTACAGTAACTCCAGGTGACCAGTAGTCGGCAACAGGTGGTAGTGTGGCTCTATCTAAAGCACAAATACAAGCCATCCAATTAACATTATGTTTTTTTTGTACATAACGTAAAGCATTGCCTCGAGGAAAACCAGCTTGTAACCTGAGAGGCATAATTTCTTCTGTATTAAGTCCAGATCCTGAGCCACAGCAAAATGTTTCTTCACGAATAGTATGTATAGGCATTTCTACAAAATTATTACAGACAGCTTTGAGGATAGCACGAGGTTCTTCAAGAAGTCCCATCGACCTTGCTGGGTTACATGAATCATGAAATGTTGTTTTAATATGATCATTTCTTGATGGATCAAATTTGAGTATATTGTGATGAATAAGGTCAGCTGTAAATTCAGCGATATGAACCATTTTTGTTGCCTTTGCATTGTTAAAAACCGTTTTTGTAATAGGCGATATAGGAATGTTCATCATATTTTTGGGGGCTGGACCATTATAGGTTGCCATATATTGGTTGATGACACGCCACATATGCCCGCATTCTCCACCTAATATCCATTTTGAACCTAAGCGTTCAGCTTCAGCATACATTTTTGCATTTAGTTTTTTGGCTAGGTCAAAAGATACAAAAGAACCAAAGTTACCTCCTTCAGATGCATAGGTAGACAGTGTGTAATCTAAACCAATTTCATGAAAAAGCATTAGATAGCCCATGAAAGTATATATTCCTGGATCAGCAAAAAGATCTCCTGAAGGAGTAATAAAAAGTACTTCATGACCTTTTTCATTTAGAGGAGGATTTATTCGGATACCAGTAATAGTTTCAATATCATCACAAAGAAATTCAACAATTTCTTTGAATGCTTGTGGTTGAATACCCAGGTGGTTTCCAGTTCTATTGCAGTTTGCAATAGGTTCCATAATCCAATTAATACCTAAACCAAGCTCAAGTAACAATTCACGTACGATGACAGTAATCTCAGCTGTGTCAATACCATATGGACAAAATAGCGAGCAACGACGGCATTCTGTACATTGATAAGCATAAAAGAACCATTCTTTGATAATGTCTTCATTAAGTTTTCGTGCACCAATAATTTTTCCTAAGAGTTTTCCAGCAAAAGTAAAATTTTTTCTATAAATAGATCGAAGCAATTCTGCACGTAATACTGGCATATTTTTAGGGTCGTTTGTCCCTATAAAGAAATGGCATTTGTCAGCACAAGCACCACAACGAACACAGGTATCCATAAATAGTTTAAGAGAGCGGTGTTTTTTTAATTTGTCTTTTAATGCTTTATATATAATTTTTTCCCAGTTTTTGGGGAGGCTCCAATGTTCATCTTCAGGTTTCCATTCATGAGGATGAGGCAGATGTAAGCTTTCCATAATATCTACTTTAGCAGGATAACAATAGTTTCCAGACTTAAACGTAGGTTTAGTATCCATCCATTTCTTTTTAGGAAAGTGGTCTTGTGAAGCAATGAGTTCTTCTGGATTTGGAAGCACTGCCATGTAATTTCCTTATTTATATAAGTTATTCAGTAGGTACTTGGGTAGGTTTGATAGGTTTTTCTAAAGGTATGCCTGCTGCAATCATGACATCATGGAATTCTTGTTCATACTCAACATATGTTCGATATGGAGCAGGTTTGTTCCAAGGGTTAATATGTCGTACTTCTCGGGTATTACAGCGCATATTTCTTGTAGGTGAAAGAAATATACCTATCATATGTGTAAGTTTACTGAAAGGAAAATACATAAGAAGTACACTGAGCAATGTGAGATGTATAAAAAAGATAGTATTTAATCCTATACTTGTTTGTGGCCTGAACGTTACTATACCCATTGCATATACTTTTGCTTGTGCTACATCAATCCTATCAAAGTAACGCATATACATACCTGTTAATACAATACCAATAAGTAAGAAAAGTGGGAAATAGTCATTTGTAAGAGATATATATCGGACGTTTGGATGAACTATTCTTCGTAAAAAAAGATAGAGTAAAGAGATAGTAACAAACATATCAGTCATAAAAAATCGAGGAACACCAATTTGCATAATGCCATCGAATGATTCAAGCCACATAAGCCACTCAGGAATGGGTTCTATAAAAAATCGAAAGTGCCTAAGAAATATAATAAGAAAGCTATAGTGAAAGAGGAGTGCAAAAAACCAAAGCCATTTTGATGATAGATATCTAACTTGAGGTCCAATAGGAAAAATGTTTGTATCTGTATTTCGGAAAAGAGAGCGGAAAGCAAGAATTTCTAAAAGCATTCGTTTCCAAACATTTGTATATGTCATGGGTGTTTCTAAAGGATTTGTTTTTATCCATGGTAGAGAAGCTTCTTGCCCTGCTGTTGTAGGGATAGGAAATGGCTCTGGAGACTTTGCCCAGTATAGTATTCTCCATATTGTTCCAAAAATGAAGATTGTTATTGCACAAAGTGGAATAGTAAAGCCAAGGATACTTTGAAATCCTAAGTTTGTACCTATCCAGGCACTTATGCCTATGAGAAGGACAAAGATAAATGAAATAAGCATTATATGCCTCCCTTAAACTTTTTGTGCATAATCTGTCTATTTGTTCAATAGTTTTTATATATTTTTTTCTAAAATATAGTTATGTTTTTCTGCCCAGCGTTGAAGTTGTATAACTTGTCGTTTTTGTTCCAATATACGTTGTTCATATATTGTACTTTGTGCTTTCACATAGTAGTTAAATGTAATGAGCATTAAAGAATCTATTTTTGACTCCATAATAAGATATTCTTGAAAAGAAATTTTTTCTTGTTTTTTGTGAAGGAAAAGTTTTTGGAGTATAGGTTTATAGAGGAGTATAATACCGACTGCTTGTTCAGGACTAAAATTTTGTACAGTACGTATTTGTATAAGTTCTAAGAGGAATTCATATGTTTCATTTATATCTTTTTTTTCTCCAACAATAATGTCATAGAGTGGCTCTGCAATTTTTTGTATGGCATAGCCTACAGGGTTAGAGAAGATATCTTTTTTTGTACGCATGAAACCTATGGTTTCAAGTGGATAAGTTTCATATACAGCAGCAATCCATTGTTGGATGGCTTGATTTTTATAAGTGATATAGAGGTTTTTAGTCATAGTTATTATTTAATATAAAAATTAATAGTGTTATAATATTAAATATAGTTATCTAATATTCTCAAAGGGTTCAAATATATATTTGAGAAAATTAGATATGATAAATATATATACTTTTCATACAGAGTTTTTGAAATTGTTGATTTGTAGATAGAGGCTACAATTTTATATGCTTATTAAAAAAGCCCTATATTTTAAATAGGGCTTTTTTAGACATTTAAATAAGTAGTTAAATAAATTGTTTATTTCATACGATAGATGATACGACCCCGTGTAAGATCATAAGGGGAAAGTTCTACTTTTACACGATCACCAGGAAGAATACGGATATAAAATTTTCGCATTTTACCAGAAATATGTGCAAGTACAGGATGTCCATTGTCAAGTTCGACACGAAACATTGCATTAGGAAGTGCCTCTTGTACTACACCATCTACTTCTATGGCATCTTCTTTTGCCATGTATCCTCCTAAAAAATCTAGTGGGCTTTAGCTATCACCTAAAAAGAGGCATATGTCAATAGAGAATTAAGTGATACTTATGATTGATTGAGTGGAGCTGGACGGAGAAAAAGCCATAGACCAACTATGATAAGAGGTATGGATAGAACTTGTCCCATAGTTAACCATCCAAAAGCCAGATAGCCAATATGGCTGTCTGGTTGGCGTATAAATTCAATACTAAATCTAAAGAGACCATAGAGTATACCAAATAATCCGGCTATATGTCCTTCTGGTTTTGGCTTTTTTGCGTATACCCATAGGCATATAAAAAGAAGCACGCCTTCTAATAAGGCTTCATAGATTTGTGATGGGTGTCTTGGGAAAGGTCCTGCATTTGGAAAGATAACACCCCAAGGCTTATTCGTAATTGAGCCCCAAAGTTCTCCATTAATAAAGTTGCCTAAACGGCCTAAAAAAAGACCTGGTGGTATAATCAAAGCTATGAAATCTACCACAACTAAAAAATGACGTTTTTGTTTTTTGCTCCAGAGATAGATAGATAATAATACACCAAGGAGTCCACCATGAAAGGACATCCCTCCATTCCAAAGTCGGAATATTTCTAATGGATCATTAAGAAAGGTTGAAAACTCATAGAAGAGACTATATCCAATACGTCCACCTATAATAACACCAACCATAACCCATGTGATAAGATCTTCTACATCATGTTTAGTCCAAAGAGTACATGGATTTTTTGTTCTGTAGCATCCAAGGATCCAGGCACAAATAAACCCAAATATGTACATGATGCCATACCAGTGAACATCAAGTGAGCCAATAGAAAAAGCTATAGGATTAATGGTTAAAAGCATAGATTATGAAGATATAAATAATGTTTTTATAATTAGAAGCATAGCTAATGAATTTTTATAGTAAAACATAGTTGGCTATGTTGTTTTTGTTATTTAGAAATTTTTTTTAGCATAAGTTGTATAACTTCATCAAGTTCAAGACATGAACTATCTATAATAAAAGCATTATGTGCAGGAATAAGTGGTGAGATATGTCTATTTTGATCAAGATTATCTCTATATTCTAAAGCTGCAATGATGTCAGTAAACTCTTGTGATAGTCCATTTTGTTCAAGCTGATTAAAACGACGTTTTGCTCTAATATGTATATCGGCATGCAAAAAAAATTTATATTGAGCATCTGGAAATATTTCTGTTCCTAAATCACGGCCTTCGGCAATAAGTGAAGTTGATGCTCCAAGGTTACGTTGTAGTATTTTCATACATGTTCGCATTATAGGATTAAGGGCTAGTTGTGCAGCAAATTTTGCTGTGTCTTCGCTGTAGATTGTATCTGGTAATAATTCATTATTAAAAAGCAGCGTACTAGATTCACCAGTACCTTTTAGTTGGAATACGCAGCTTGTACATTGTTTTTGTAGTTCATTTTCAGAAATTGTATGTATTTTTGGTCCAAGTTTTAGAGCCATCATTCGGAACATAGCTCCGGTATTTAAATATGGTTTGTTGAGAATAGTTGCCAGTTTTTTAGCAATTGTAGATTTACCTACACCAGAAGGACCATCAATAGTAATAATTATGTGTGGATTTTTTGAGATATAATTCATAAATTAAGATATTATACTATTTTAGTTGATAAGGATAGGTTTATTAAGAAATAAAGAACTATTTAAAAGTATAAGAGTAAGTATACATTTTTTAGCTATAAAAATAATCAATCATATATCTTACAGATATAGCAAATATTGTTAAAGTCATAAGTAGCATTAACATTGTAGATGGAATATATTTTTGGAAGCGTGCACCTAAATACATGCCAAAAATGCCGCCTACACCAAGGAGTAGTGCCATAGAAAGGTCAGGAGCTATAGCAATATGAGGATATAGAGGTGCTAATAAAGTATAAAATAATACACCAGTAATAGAAGTTAAACTTGTACCTATAAGTGTAGCACCAGCAAGTGTATGAATTGGAAGTTTATATAAAGATATAAGAAAAGGTGTAATAATAGCGCCACCACCAATGCCATAGATGCCACCTATAATACCAACAATAATATTGAGAACAAAAATACTCATGACAGGAAATGTGTAAGTTTGATCATTATATGTATAACTTATCTTTCGTAAAGATTTTTGAGTGATTATAATAGCTTTACAAGATGTAGATTTATATCCTGTTTTTTCTTCTTTAGAGAAATATGATATAAATAGACTATGGATAAGTTTTGCTCCAATAATTAATAAAACACCTGCTACAAACATTTTAAAACTTCGTACATCTGCTAAATAGAATATTCGTAGAAGTGAGCCTATAAGCATTCCAGGAATTCCTCCGGCAATAATAAGCCATGCAAGAGGCCAAAGCATACGTTTTTCACGTGTATACTGTAGTGCACCAATAGGATTAGAAATGACATTATAGAGTTGATTTGTTGCACTTAATGAAGGGTTTGTATAGCCAAGAAATGATATTTGAAAAGGAATAAGCAGAAAAGCACCAGAGAGTCCAAGCATTGACATAAAAAAAGAAACAATAAATGAGGCAATGGGTGGAATAAATGGAGATACATCTATTCCTGCTGTAGAAAAATACATATTGTTCCTTTAGATTAAGATTATTAAATTTCAGGAAATATTTTGATTATGAATAACCATATATCATTTTTTTTATAATAATCAATATTATACTATTTTCATATATTAAGATTCAACGAATATATAAAAAATAAGTAAAAAAATTTTTTATCAAAAATATAAAGAATGAAACTATGCATTTGGGTAAGTCTATCTAAGATTTTATAAAAATTAAATTAAAGAAAAAGTACATAAAAAAATTGAATTATAATAAAAAATCTTCATTCTACCTCTGGACGACTTCTAAGCATGTTTTATTTTTTCACATGATAGTTTTTGAACTTAAGTATATTTAAAAATAGCTTTTAGTGAAATGAAGACTTTTCTAATATTATTTTTGTTCTGAGTATACAATGGAGCATGTGAGGAGGATATAACAATGGGTAAAATTATAGGTATTGACCTTGGTACAACAAATAGCTGTGTTTATGTCATGGAGGGTAGTGAAGCTAAATGCATTACAAACCCTAATGGCGGAAGAACTACTCCTTCTGTTGTTGCTTTTACTGACAAGGATAGACTTGTTGGTGATGCAGCTAAGCGTCAAGCCGTTACAAATTCAGCTCGGACAGTCTTTGCTGTCAAGCGTCTTATGGGTCGTAGGGCAGATTCTACAGAAGTAGAGCATTGGAAAAAACATGCACCATATAAGATTGTTGCAGCTTCTAATGGTGATGCATCTGTAGAAATTGATGGGCGTGAATATAGCCCGCAAGAAATATCTGCAATTATTCTAGGTAAACTTAAAGCAGATGCAGAGACATATCTTGGAGAAACTGTTTCTGAAGCTGTTATCACAGTGCCTGCTTATTTTAATGATGCACAAAGACAAGCAACAAAAGATGCTGGTCGGATTGCTGGTTTGGATGTTAAGCGTATTATTAATGAACCAACAGCAGCATCATTAGCTTATGGCTTTGACAAAAAAGCAAATGAAAAAATAGTTGTATTTGACCTTGGTGGAGGAACATTTGATGTTTCTATCCTTGAAGTTGGTGATAGTGTAGTAGAAGTTCTTGCTACAAATGGAGACACTTTTCTTGGTGGTGAAGATTTTGACCAGCGCATTATTAATTTTTTAGTGGAAGAGTTTAAAAAAGATCAAGGTATTGATCTTTCTCAAGATAATATGGCTCTTCAACGATTGAAAGATTCTGCTGAAAATGCAAAAAAAGAACTTTCTACCTCAATGGAAACAGAGATTAATTTGCCCTTTATTACAGCAGATCAGTCAGGGCCTAAACATTTATTAATTAAATTTTCTCGTTCAAAGTTGGAACAACTAGTTTCTGATCTTATTGAAAAAGCTATTGAGCCATGCCGTAAAGCATTAGGTGATGCTAGCCTTACTACAAAAGATATAGATGAAGTTATCCTTGTTGGTGGAATGACTAGGATGCCTTTGGTTCAGAAGAAAGTTACTGAATTTTTTGGAAAAGAGCCAAATCGTTCTGTAAATCCAGATGAAGTTGTTTCTATGGGTGCAGCTATTCAAGGTGGTATTTTAGCTGGTGATGTAAAAGATGTTTTATTACTTGATGTGACACCTCTTTCTCTTGGTATTGAAACTATGGGTGGTGTTTTTACAAAACTAATTGAACGCAATACAACTATACCTACCCGTAAGAGTCAAACATTTACAACGGCTGTTGACAATCAACCTTCTGTTTCAATTCATGTACTACAAGGTGAGCGTCCAATGGCTACTGATAATATGACACTTGCACGTTTTGATTTAACAGGTATTCCTCCAGCACCTAGAGGTGTTCCACAAATTGAAGTCTCTTTTAATATTGATGCTAATGGTATAGTAAATGTTGCTGCTAAGGATTTAGGTACTGGGAAAGAGCAGTCTATTCAAATTACAGCTTCTTCAGGACTTTCAAATGATGATATTGAAAAACTTGTCCGTGAAGCAGAAACTCATGCTTCTGAAGATAAAAAGAAGCAGGAACTTATTGAAGTGCGTAATCATGCAGATAGCCTTATTTATGGAACAGAAAAGTCTATGAAAGACTTAGAAGGTAAAATAGAAGAAGATTTAAAAAAAGATATTGAAGCTAAAATAGAAGAGTTAAAGAAAAAAATGGAAGGAGAAGATGTTGCTGTCATTAAAAAGGCCACAGATGAGTTAGCAGCTTCTTCCCATAAACTTGCTGAACAATTGTATAAACAAACACAAGATGCTTCAGGTTCTTCCGAAGCTAGTTCAGCTGAAGCACAACAAACTAAGAGTAGTGAAGATGTTGTTGATGCAGACTTTACGGAAGTAAAATAGTTTTTTTGAATTATTTAAGTATTTAGAGAGGGGGCGTATGCCCCCTTTTTTATGTCTGGATTTTTATCCACCTGGAAAGCCAAGTTTATATTCTTCTTTAATTGTTTATTTTGTATGTATGGATCATCATAGTAAATTTTATAAGTTTTAACTCAGAATTTCTAGATATAGAGAAGATTATAGTGGATTTTTTCAAGATTGTTTTTGTATTTAAAATACACAGGTTATTTTGGTTAGATTCTATGGTTTAAATTATGAATAGTTTTTTTTCTGAACACAATGCAGCCTTGAATATTTTAGTGCAGGGCTTGCTGCCGTGTTAGCCTGTGGAGTGGAAAGGGCTCAAGCGTCCACGATAATCAGGAATCCGCCTATAGAATGTGTTGTTAAACACATCTCTGAATAAGAATCCTCTTCTTTTATGGAGAGGTGGAAGTCAAGACATATACGCATAATTTTATCAAAGTTTATTTTTAGGATAGAACTTTTATTTTCTGTAGCTATAGTATTTCTTGTTTTCTAGATGGTGGCTTTGATTTTTGTAAGATAAAAGAAAATGGGATAAGGTTGAAAGCCTTTTAGAATGAAGGTTTTAAATGTTTTCTATTGTAGAATTAAAATATAAGATTCAAAAAAATTTTAGAAAAATATTTCTATGTTGATGGGCAGCCATATATAGAAAGAGAGTTTTTTGTCTATTTTTTATAGAGTTGAAAGTTTTAATAAAATTTGAAAAGAATTTTGTTGATAGGTACAGTATTATATTTTGATAGCCTCCTTAATTTATTAGAAATAAAGTAGAAAAAAGTAATCTAAAAATTCTAAGTAGGTTAATCAGATTTTACTAAAGGTTTAAAAGGAATAGGTTGAAGCATATTTTCTGGTTTCAATACATCATTTAGTGTTTCTTCTGTCATGTAATTATGTTCTATGACTAATACACGTATAGATTTACCTGTTTTAAAGGCTTCCTTTGCAATATTTGCACAGGTTTCATAACCAAGAAATGGTACTAGGGCAGTAACAAGTCCAATAGAATTGTTCATAAGTTCACGGCAACGTTCAGGGTTGGCTGTAATACCTTTAATACATTTGTCTGTTAATGTATAACAAGCATTACTAATAAATTGAATGGATTGAAAAAGACTATAAGCAATAATAGGCTCCATAACATTAAGTTGAAGCTGGCCTGCTTCTGCAGCAAGTGTTATAGTAATATCGTTACCAATAACTCTAAACGCAACTTGATTTACAAGTTCTGGAATAACTGGGTTTACTTTTCCTGGCATGATAGAGGATCCTGGTGCTATAGGTGGAAGATTAATTTCATTTAACCCACAGCGTGGACCACTAGATAGTAATCGAAGATCATTACATACCTTTGAAAGTTTAACAGCAACCCTTTTAAGAACGCCAGAAAGTTGTACATAGGCTCCAGTATCTTGTGTTGCCTCAATGAGGTCATGTGCACTTTTTAGTGGCAGATTTGTAATATCAACAAGAGCTGCTGTTACTAATTTAGCATAATCAGGTAAAGCAGTAATACCAGTTCCAATGGCTGTAGCTCCAAGATTTATTTCATGAATAAGTTGTGATGTGTCACAAACACATGCAATATCTTCATTAATCATAATGGACCAAGCATGAAATTCTTGTCCTAGAGACATAGGAACAGCATCTTGTAATTGGGTTCGGCCCATTTTTAAGATATGCGTAAATTCGTGAGCTTTTGCTTCAATAGCATTAGTAAGATAAGAAATACTTGTATTCATTTTTGTAAGTTCATTAATAAGAGCTATTCTTAGAGCCGTAGGATAGACGTCATTAGTAGATTGAGACATATTCACATCATTATTAGGGTGCAAATATTGATATTCACCTTTATTGTATCCTAATATTTCAAGTGCACGGTTACAAATGACTTCATTAGCATTCATGTTTGTACTTGTACCTGCACCACCTTGGATATTAGCTACAACAAATTGATCTATAAAGTTACCATGAATGATTTCTTCACATGCCTGACAAATAGCCTTACATTTTTCCCCAGATAGGATATCAAGTTTATTATTTGCTATCGCTGCAGCTTTTTTTACTTGAGCTAGGGCAATAATAAGAGACGGTGTTTTACTAATAGGTTCTTCTGTTATTTTATATGCTTCAAAAGCACGAAGTGTTTGGCTGCCATAATAAGCATCTATAGGGATAAGAAGTTCACCTAGGCTATCAGATTCTTTACGAAAGTTATGCATGTTAATCCTTAATAAATATATAAAAATGGTAAATAAATAACAGAGGAGTATTTGTTGACTAAACTTTTATGGTTTAGTTGCGGTATTAGTAAGAGAATTTACAAGGTTTTTTTGTGGGATGTCTATAAATTTTACTAAAAACATACCCGCAAAAGCTTCTCCTTTATAAATTTCTACACGAAATATTCTACTTGATTTATCAAGAGAGTAGCTTGGCAGAAACATATGCTTTGCAAGGACAATATTACTCTCATCAATACCAGCATTGGTACCAATAGCATTTACACGATATCCTGGTATCTGATGTACTTTGAAGGTATTTCTAATCGTAATTTGTTCTCCAAAATGTACACTTTTTGGTATTCCATCAGCTGTAACAATAACATGTGTAAGTTTTGTGTCTATGTCACGCCAGTCAGGTTTGAACCTGGTAATAGTTCTATTACCATATTGTACGATACATTCTTTTTTTTCAGGAATAATAGCAATAATTGGTTTGCTTGTAGATATATTATTTATAGCACTGTGAGATAATGGTATAGATCCAAGTAAGCGTGGTCGAGCATTATCTAAAGGTAAAATAACTCTATTGTCTTCAAATGTAATATAGTTATCTCTGTAAAGAGCATTATAAACTCCATAAGGTGTCATAGGAAATTTGCGTTTAAACTCTATCCCAAGTTGTTTGAGAAATCCTTCAGTAATGATTAGGTGATAATATGTACGTATGTTTACAGGAAAACTTTTACTGGCTTCAAGGCCAAATGCAGGAATACCGTTTTTTACAGCAAACCAGCTTAAGGTTTTTTCCATTTCTTTGTTACCTTTATCTGTGTTTGTATTTTTGAGGTGGATCATGTGTTCTGGTTTTAATAATTGTTTATTGGCATAGGCAATAGCTGTTTGAGCAATATTTTTTAAATGGCCATAAGTACTATGGTTTATTTTATCCATATCAATAATGACACATTGTCCCCAGCGTCCAGGACGAAACAGCTCTGACTGATAGTCAGGACGATAAAAACCACTTCCATCATGTAAGTTAAGAACAAGATCAATTCCAGGCATACATATAATAGATTGTATTTCTTTGACAACATTATATTCTGGATCTGATGAAGATAAAATATGAAATTTTCGGTTCATATCACCATGGATGCCCCTAGAGCGCTTAATAATACTTGGAAAGTTGAGGTTAGGCACAACCCATACAGCACCTTTTGTTATTTGATAATGTGTTATGAAGAGTGTTGCAGCAGAGAAACCTCCTGGCTCGTCACCTTGGATGCCTCCAATGATAAGTGCACAAGGTTCTCCATTTCCAAGTTTATGGAGTGTAAAATGGGGCATCATTGCTTGTATGGAAGTTGGGAAAACAAAGATTAAAATGAATAAGGCAACGTAGAGAAGACAATATTTCATGAAGAAACAGCCTTAATATGCCATGGTTCAAAACGTACACCAAGGAAGTTATCTTTAGGATAGCGTAAAGAAAGATAGCCATGCATAGAAAGTAGTTTATAGACTTTAGTTGATGTAAACTCTGCTGTAAAATTATGAATGCCAAAGCCACGTTGACCAACATCAAAGTCGCCAATTCCATGGAATGAATAACCTGGAGGGGCTAGAGAGCGAGAAGCTAATGATAAGTTTGCTTCATGTTTTTGTGCTTTTGCTAGAAATAGATAAAATTGTTTTATAATTCCTCTAACACCGCTGGTAAGAATAAGATCTTTACCAACAATTTTTTTGACTTCTTCCCATTTTTTTTGAGGAAGACCTTTATAAATATAATTACCCATATTTGGAACTTTATATACTTCTTTTTGTGAAATAGAATCTGTAAATTTTGTTAGAGGTTTTGTGTCCATGAAACCATATTTGGAGGCATCAACATAAAAGAGTTCTTCAAGAAAAAGGAGTTCTTTATTAGAAAAGCTTCCTATGTTTGAATTCCTGGCAATAGATATAGCATCATCTATACCAAGTAGATAAAATTTACCATGACCAACAATAGATTGGATGTTTCTAAATTTTTTCATGCTACTGTTGAGTAGCTCTTTTTTTTCTGCTTGAAGGATAATGTCATTTGGAAAAGGTTTGTCAAAGTTACGCATTTTGAAAAGATAGTCTTTTACTTCTTCATCTGTTAGTGTAATGAATTCTTCTTGGCTAGGTTTTGTTGGTGTAAGTTTTATTGTAGAAGTAGGATCATTTTCTTGTTTTGGTACTATATGACGTGTAGATTTTCTTTTTAGTCTTTTTTTGGAGATTGCTGCTTCTACATCTTCTATAGATGCACAACAAGAAAGTGCAGTGAGAATTCCTGCAGAAAGAAATTGTCGTCTTGTTAACACATTCACTCCAAAACTAAAAATGAAAAATTTTGATGGTTCTTATAATCAGAGTATGAAAAAGAGTATAAGAATGCAATATGGTTTTATGAAAATATGTAAATAGTTTCAAGATCATTATTTAAAATACCTGTGAAATACAAGGGGTTTTTTGAGATATATTTTTATGATAATAAAAGTATTTAGTTATTTGTTTGTTTAATATATTAAGATTTTAGCAGTATATTTTGAGTAGCTTAATATTATTGAAAGACTGTTTATATAGTGATTGTTAAGCATAGTTATATACCTTAATATTAAGTAGAGATTATGAGGTTATAGGATGATTCAAAAGACAGAGTATATTTGGTTTGATGGTGCATTAGTTCCATGGGAAAAAGCACAAGTACATGTTCTTACACATGCCCTACATTATGGTACAGCTGCTTTTGAGGGCATTAGGGTGTATAGATGTTTTGATGGATCTTCTGCAATATTTCGTTTATCTGAGCATGTTTCACGTTTATTTCAGTCTATGAAAATTTTAGGTTTATCCATACCACATACTGAAGAAACCATTAGTGATGCAATTATTAAAACAGTAGATGTGAACAAATTAAAAGAAGGCTATATACGACCACTCTCTTTTGTTGGTGAGGGTGTTATGGGTGTTTATCCTGGTGGTAATCCTATTCAAACGATAATAGCAGTGTGGCCTTGGGGGGTATATCTTGGTTCAGAAGCTCTTGAAAAAGGTATTCGTGTGAAGACAAGTTCTTTTGCACGCCATCATGTCAATGTAATGATGACTAAAGCAAAGCTAGCAGGTAACTATGTAAACTCAGTGCTTGCAAAGATGGAAGTTAAGAAAGATGGTTATGACGAAGCATTAATGCTTGATGTACATGGGTTTGTCTCTGAAGCTACAGGTGAAAATATTTTTATGGTTCATAATGGTGTTATTAAAACAACACCATTGACATCTGTTTTAAGTGGTATCACACGTGATACAGTGATATGTATTGCCAGAGATTTGGGCTATCAAGTTGTTGAACAACAGTTTACTAGAGATGAGCTTTATACTGCTGAAGAAGCATTTTTTAGTGGAACAGCAGCAGAGATTACACCTATTCGTGAAGTTGATAATCGAAGTATTGGTACAGGTACAATTGGTCATATAACAAAACGTATACAAGAAACATACTTTCGGGTAGTAAAGGGTCAGGATACCCATTATTCTTTTTGGTTGACAAAAGTTCCATATAGTCATTGAATTATTATAAATTTTTGAATAAAAGTAGAATCTTTATATGAATCATTTTTCATTAGCTATTCGCTACAGACCACAATCTTTTGCAGAAGTCATAGGTCAAGATGAGATAAAAAAAATTCTTTCTCGTGCTTCAAAAGAAGATAAAGTTGCACCAGCATATTTACTAAGTGGAACAAGGGGTGTTGGAAAGACTACAATAGCAAGGATTTTTGCTAAAGCTCTTAATTGTAAACAAGCACCTATTGATGAACCTTGTAATACCTGTGATCAATGTAAGCATATTACACAAGGTATTCATGTTGATGTTGTGGAAATAGATGGTGCTTCTAATAGGGGTATTGATGATGCTCGGCGTTTGCGGGAGTCTATTTCTTATGTTCCAATGGAAGGTCGATATAAAGTTTTTATTATTGACGAAGCACATATGCTTACACGGGAATCGTTTAATGCTCTTTTAAAGACGCTTGAAGAACCACCTAGTTACTCGACGTTTATTTTTGCTACAACAGAAGCTCATAAGTTTCCAATAACTATTGTTAGCCGATGTCAGCATTTTGTTTTTAACCCTATTTCAGAAACAAAAATTATACAGCATGTGAATCATGTCCTTGATATTGAACAATACCAGTATAATAAAGATGCTGTTGAGCTTATTGCACGTAGAGCATCTGGTAGTGTTCGTGATGCCATGTCTTTATTAAGTCAAGTATTAATGTTGAGTGATCAGCATCTAACAAGTGATATTGTTCGTCAAGTTCTTGGACTTGCAGATCAAGAGTGGTATGAAAATTTTTTAGTTGCTTGTAGCAAGCAAGATTATATAGCTATAGTTAACCTTAATTATGCACTGCATGATAGAGGTATTGATATAGGTTTTTTCCTTAGAGAATTTGTTGTTTTTTGGAGAAATATTTTTTTATTAAAACAATTAGGAGAAAATGCAGCAAGTATTATTGGTTTTTCTTTAGAGGAAAGACAGCGTTTATTGTGTTTATCAGAGAAGTTTAGTCTATCATATGTTCATGCAGCATGGCAGATGGTGCTTGAAAATCAAAGACAAATATTGATGAGTCTTGAACCTCCTGTAGCATTGGAACTCCTTTTTTTAAACCTTGTATTACTACCAAAACTTCTATCATTAGAAGATCTTTCAAAATT
This sequence comes from uncultured Lawsonia sp., assembly GCA_964369665.1. Lineage (GTDB taxonomy): Bacteria > Desulfobacterota > Desulfovibrionia > Desulfovibrionales > Desulfovibrionaceae > Bilophila. The sequence goes on from CAYJFS010000002.1 coordinate 177,968, forward strand.
GGTTATAGCACCTCAACATAGAATTCCAGAGGTCAAACAACAAAAAGTTTTAGTTAAAAAAGATGAGTCTACTCTTAAACAGGATAAGAATAGTTTTTTTGAAGAAAAAAAATTATTAGGATTAAAGCAAAAAAAAAATATCCAAATAGCTAGTTTAGCTTTAGAACCAACATGGGAAGGGTTTTTAAAGTTTTGTTCACAGAATTCATTGAGTAGTTTGCTATACATTTTAAAAAAAATAAAAGGTTACTTTCAAGATAATATTTTAAAAATAAGAACAAATTCTTTTTTTCAGTATGAAGAATTAATAGCTAATGAGAAATTAAATGTTTTGCAAGAAGCTGTATTACTATATACAAATGATACTTATTCTGTTCAGATATTTGAGCCAGAAAAAATTATTAAACCAGAGGTAGAGTTAAAGAAAGATTTTTTATCTCATCCAGTTATACAGGTTGTACAAAAAAGCCTTGATGCAGAACTTGTACGGTGTATACCTATTAATGATACACCAGTAGATGTTTAATTTTTTATTTGAGCCAGTAAACATAAAGGCTCTTTAGTTTTTATATAGGGTGAATTGTGGAGCGTATACCAGAATGTTTAAAAATTCTTGTAGATTATTTTACTAAGCTTCCAGGTTTAGGGCCTAAATCAGCTATGCGTATTGCTATGACTTTGCTTAAATGGCCTGAAAGTGAAGTTAGAGCATTTGGCCAGATTATTTATATGTTAAGGGAGCAGTTGCATCTATGTGCCCGATGTGGTGCTTTAACAGATAAAGATATTTGTGCTGTTTGTACAGATACAGAAAGAAGCAATGAAACATTATGTATTGTTGCTGAGTGGGATAGTATGATTACCCTAGAAGAGGGAGGTTTTTTTCAAGGTCGTTATTTAATTTTAGGAGGGCTTTTAGCTCCACTTGAAAATATGACTGTTGATAAATTAGAAGTAGAACGCTTAATTGCACGTTTAGCTGAAGGACAAATAAAAGAGGTTATTTTTGCCTTGGGTGCAACCATTGAAGCAGAAACAACAATAGTATTTCTTAGGAAGATACTACTAAAACAGTTTCCTTATATTAAGATAACAAGATTAGCTCAAGGGATTCCTCTTGGTGCTGAAGTAAAGTTTATGGATCAAGAAACATTACGTCAATCTTTACAATTCCGGCAAGAAGTGTGTTGAAGATTAGGTTTTTACTTAGTAATATTTTTTCTTGTTAGTTATAGTTATATAGTGGTGGTAACTATAGTTCCTTTAGTACTTTCTGGAGTATTTTTTGTAAAATAGTAAGCTTGATTAGTAGTTATATGTTGAATAGTTAAGTTTGTTTTATACATATTATGTATAGATATTGTAAGAATATTCTGTATTATTGTACAGGTTTTATAAAGTCTATCTAGGTTTTGTTGTAATTCTATAATTATAGTTTGTATTTGTTTTTTTGTTTTTTGTAGATAGGTTTTTTGAAGTAAGCGTTCGCCAGTAAGTTCTTTTATATGGTTTATGATGATACTTAGAGCTTTTTGCATATTTTTAAGGTCTGTTTTATGCTTATTATTTTGAATGGTTGTTTTTAATTTAGAAAAGACAATATAGTGTTTTTTCCTCCATAGTAGTAAACAGAGTGTCTCAATTTCTACAAGTAGTGGTTGGACTTGGAATAATGCTTGCTGTGGAGAGGTATTATTTTGTAGAAAAGGAGATATCTTTTTTGTAAGTAGCATAGTTATTTTTTCTATTTCTAAGATAGAAGCAATTTGTGCTTTTAGACCTTGAACTGTTTTAATCATTTGGCTTGATGGAAAAGATTTGTGCATATATATGGTTAGCTATGAAGAGGGATATGTATAGCCATTATTAGTAGAAAACAGTCATGACTAGAAAGAAATTAGTTTTATAAGAAAAATAATTGAAAAAAAGAAATTAGATTTTAAGGCTATTTTTATATAATATTAATAATAAGCAGAGTTTTGTATTAGTCAAGAATATAACGTAGTGGGTCTACATTCATACCATTAACTTTTACTTCATAGTGAAGATGTGGTCCAGAGCTCCTTCCTGTACTACCTACATATCCTAGGTTTTGACCTCTACGTACATGCTCACCTGTTCTAACAGCCACAGCACTCATATGTGCAAAACGGGTAGTGATTCCAGAGCCATGTTGTATTACAACACTTTTCCCATAACCACCATCGCTACCTGAAAAGATAACACGTCCACTACCTGGAGCTAAAATAGGTGTTCCAGTAGCAGCACTAATATCTAGTCCTTTATGATATTCGATACGACCAGTAAAAGGGGATGGTCGGCTACCAAAATGGGATGTAATAAAACCAGAAACAGGCCATATAGAAGGCATAGAGGCAAGAGTTTCTTTTTTTGTGCGTAGGGTTTGTAGTAGCTCTTGTTGGTGGACTTCTTCAAGCTTGACTTCTTCAGTAAGCTGTTTAAGAAAGTTGTTCATTTTTCGGATAATAAGTTCATGTCGATGTAATGGTAGGTAAGTGCGGGAGAACTCTTCTATTCTAGAGCCTCCAATAGATGATGATGTTAGATCTTTTTCAATATTAACGATCATCCTTAATTTTGAGTCAAGCTGTTGGACACGAGCAAGGTCTTCTTGAAGTAAGGTTATTTTACTTACAAGGCCCATAAGCTGAGAATGTTGATTTTCAATGGTTTTTTCAGATTCTACTAGTTGAACTTGGAGTCTATTTGTATTTCTATATTCTTTCCAAAGCCAAAAATTACTTATAACTAATATAGTAATAGAGATAAGAACAAATGTACCAAGCCAACCTTTGAGATAAAAATTTTTACTGGTTCCATTTGTTTCTTTAAGGAATATTACATGATAATTAGAAAAAAACATATTATTGAACTCTCAAGATGGAACATTTGTTAAAGTTTACTTTTTATATTTGTAATAATTGAAACAGTAAGATAATAATTTATTTTGTGTTTATTAATGTATTATAGCAGTTACTTTGTTTATGATTAAATAAATTATTAATGCAATATACTTTTTAGATTATCCATACTTATTTATTTATGTCAACCATATTTCAGTCTTATTTGGTATAAAAATATATTTTTCTATAGAAGAGAAAAGTATATTATTTTTATAGAAATTTAGTGATTATTTAGTTATATTTATCTTGATATATAGTTTTTATACTTTTTATATTAATTATATATTTATTTATATATGTATTTTTTATAAAAGGTATAAGTTTTATTGTTAGGCAATATTCTTTAATTTTGAATATAGATATATGAACACAGCTAAGAAGTGTTATGTTTTTTAGCAAATTATCAAAGTTAAGAGTATTTTTTTTTATATAAAGTTATTTATAGTATGTATGGTTATTTTTTTGATCATAAGGAGATACTCCATATGGCTGTGAACTGGACCTGTGGAGGATATTTATTATGCAGATTCTTATTATAGGCTCAGGTAGTCGTGAACATGCACTTGCATGGAAGCTTAAGCAAGATGTAAACGTTACCAAAGTTTTTGTTGCACCTGGTAATGGAGGTACAGCTTTAGAGGCAACCAATATTCCTATAGAAGAAAGTAATATTGAAGAACTAGTTCTTTTTGCTAAAGAGCATAGTATAGATTTAGTTATTCCAGGTCCTGAATTACCTCTTACTCTTGGTATTTCAGATGCTATGCAAGCAGAAGGTATAGCATGTTTTGGTCCATCAAAGTGGTGTGCTCAACTTGAAGGCAGTAAGGCTTTTGCAAAGGATATAATGAAGAGAGCTGGTATACCTACAGCAGCACATAGCGTTTTTTCTGATATTGAGGATGCAAAGAGATTTGTTAAAAAAATAGGTGTGCCTCTTGTAGTAAAAGCAGATGGTCTTGCTGCTGGTAAAGGAGTTTTTATTGCTAATACAGAAGAAGAAGCCTTTTTTGCTCTTGAGTCAATTATGGACCAAAAAGTTTTTGGACAAGCTGGGACATCTGTCATTATAGAGGAATTTTTAATAGGTGAAGAAGTTTCTTTAATGGCTTTTTGCTCTGGAGAGGAAGTGTTACCATTGCCATCATCACAAGATCATAAAGCAGCTTTTGATGATGATAAAGGGCCAAATACTGGAGGAATGGGTGCATATAGCCCTGCCCCACTTATACCAGATGACAAAGTACATGATATGGCCCATAAAATTATTCGTCCTATCTTAGTGGAATTGGCTAAACAAAATCATCCATATGTAGGGATTCTTTATGCAGGACTAATGATTACTGAAGATGGACCTAAGGTCCTTGAATATAATGTTAGGTTTGGAGATCCTGAGTGTCAGATATTATTAGTACGTTTAGAAAATAGTATTATTCCTATAATTCAGGCATGCTTAGAAGGTACACTTAATAATACAACACTGCAGGTTCGTTCAGAAAGCTCTTTAGGTGTTGTTGTTGTTGCAGAAGGATATCCTTATATTTATACTAAAGGTATGCTTATAAATGGTATGAATCAAGTAGAGGCCTTACCACGTGTGAAGATTTTTCAAGCTGGGACAAAACTTGAAAAAGATAAGATATATGCGATTGGTGGCCGTATACTATGTATTACTGCATATGAGGAAAATCTTAATATGGCTCAAAACAAAGTGTATTTAGCTTTGAAAGATATTCATATAGAGAAAAGTCGTTATCGTAGAGATATTGGTAATAAAGGTTTAAAAAGGTTATATAAATGAGAAAGATAAAAGTAGCTATCTTTATAGGTTCTGCTTCTGATGAAGGTGTTGTAAGTCCTTGTACAGAAATTTTGAAAGATTTAGGAATACCTTATATCTTTACAGTTTCTTCTGCACATCGGACACCAGAAAGAACTTTAGAGCTTATAGGGACTTTTGAAAATAGTGGGTGTGAGGTTTTTATTTGTGCTGCAGGTATGGCTGCACATTTAGCAGGTGCTGTTGCAGCAAGAACGCTTAAGCCGGTTATAGGTATTCCTATAACCGCTTCTTCATTAGGAGGGATGGATTCATTACTTGCCACAGTCCAAATGCCTCCAGGGTATCCGGTAGCTACTGTTGCTTTAGATTCTGCAGGTTCAAGGAATGCAGCATGGTTGGCTGCACAGATATTAGCATTACATGATGATGCTCTTAAAGAGCGTTTGTGTATTTCACGGAAGAATTTTAAAGATCAGGTTATATCTACAGCTAAAGTTATAGAGAACAAGTAAATGTATATTTAGAATATTATTATATAGAGAGACACTAAGTATAATAGCAGTTTTTTAGAAAGGGATTTTTTTACATGAGCATAGTACAGAAAGTTCAAAAATTACGAAAGACCGTTGTTGGAGAGTATATAGAGGCAATTTTTTGGGCAGGTTGTATGGCACTGCTTATTACGACCTTTATTATACAGGCTTTTAAAATTCCTTCAGGCTCTATGTTAGAAACATTACAAATAGGTGATCATTTATTAGTAAATAAGTTTTTATATGGACTTAAGGACCCTTTTTCTGATGCTTATTTGATTCAAGGTGTCCATCCTAAAGTTGGTGATATTATTGTTTTTCGATATCCTAAAGATCCTAGTATTGACTATATTAAAAGAGTTGTTGGGGTACCTGGTGATATTCTTGAGATGAAAGATAAGCAGTTGTATCGTAATGGTATACAAATTAATGAGCCATATACACAACACTCACAGCCAATGGTTATGATACCTATTCGTGATAACTGGGGACCTTTAAGTATTCCAGATGGGAAGTATTTTGTAATGGGTGACAATAGAGATGATTCTCTTGATTCACGCTTTTGGGGGTTTGTAGATCATAAGAACATTCGAGGAAAAGCTTGGATTATTTACTGGTCTTCTCAAGGATTAAAAGATATTCGTTTAGATAGAATTGGGAAGACAATTGATTGATGTATAATAAATCTTTTATTAAGTATTTTATGTAAGATGTAGAGTTATAATACCACTAATAAGAATAATAATACCCATCCATGCAGAAGAGTTAAGTCTTTGTCCAAGAAGAAGCCATCCTCCAAGGGAAGTTCCAAGAATACCGAATCCTCCCCACATAGCATATGCAACAGATAAATCTATACCAAGAGTGGCATAAGCTAATACAGAAAATGCTAGTCCAACACAGATAAGCGAAAAAATTCCATAGGATATTTTTTTGAATCCTTGAGAACGTGCAAGCATTAAGTTGGCTATAATGTCAAGAGCTGCTGCTAAAACAATAGCAATAAAATATATATTAAAAAAACTAGAAATATCCATACATTATTATGGGTTGTTAATTACTTCTGATGTTCCATGATGAATAAGTATAGCCCCAATAAATACAGCAAGTAAAGCAAACAGTCTAAGGATAGACATTTCTTCTCCAATGACAATAACACTTATTAAGGTAATGAGTATAAGTCCAAGACCTTCCCAAAAAGCATAGGCAACGCCAATAGGTAACCCTGTAGCTGCTAGAGATAGCATATAATAGGAAAATCCAATACATATAAGCATAAGTATGTGACCTGTTGTTTGTCCAAGAATCCAATCACCTGGCTGAGAAATTTTCATAATAGAAGTGCCTATAACCTCAAGTAGAATAGCTCCAAATAGGAATATCCAGTGTTTTGAGTGATTCATAATCATGCTTTAGTATAGTTTAGTTTGTTGTTAATTTAATACTTACTAATGGTAACTTTTCATCTACTTTTAGTCTAGGGGTAGTCTATAGCATTATTTATTATTGTAGAGCATATATTTAGCTGTATTAAAGAAGTCTGTAGCTGCTTCACGCATATTTTGTGCACGCTTTGTATCTGTTTCAAGTAAGTTTATAAGTTCTTTACTATTAAGATCATAAAGTCCTTCAGAACCTTCTTTTATATAGCAGTAATTATCTTGTATAAGCCTTATGAATGCTTCTGTACTTCCGGTAATAAATTGTTTTGTGTTTGTTTGATGGATAGGATTGAATAGATCTCTACCTAAAGTTTGGTTTCGATATGAAATTCCTGCTAATGATGCAAGCGTTGGGAAAAGATCAGGTTGTCCACAAGGATATGGATATATCCCTGGGTTTATCCTTCCTGGTGCATAAAGTAGTAATGGAATATGGCTATCTTGAAGTTTGCATGCTAGGTATCCAGGTGTCATATTTTTTGAAGGATCACTAAGACCATGATCACCTAAGATTGCAAAAACTGTATTTTTAAACCAGGGTTGTGTTTTTGCTAAAAGAAAAAATACACCTAATGCATGATCAGCAAAATGCATGGCATTATATTCGCGGCTATCTGTATAGCCATAGTTTTTTAGTGTTTCAGTTGATGGTTCTACAGGAATATAGTTAGCATTATCTTTAGGGATAGTATATGGTCTGTGGAAGCTTGTTGTTTGAATAACTGCAATAAATGGTTGATGTGTTTTGTTAAAAAGTTCTATAGACTCTTGAAATAGTGCAAGGTCAGATATACCCCAAACATTTATATTAGGTGCTTTCCAATAGCCTTCTTCAATAAGTTGGAGGTCTTCAATATTATGTTTTAATAAACCACGTATATTTGCCCAACTAGCACTACCACCAATAAGATAATATTTTTCATAGTTTTTAAAGTCGTTCATAATGAGGTGTTGGTGGATAAGTTTTTGGTTTCTAGAGCTTGTCCCACCACCTCTGTTGACATCAGGTATACCTGTCATAGTTGTAAAAATAGCTCTGGCAGTTGTTCTTGATGGTGCAAAAAAAAGAGGGAAAACTAAGGCATCTTTTGCCAGCATTTTAAGGTTAGGTGTAGGGTTGTCTTTTCCTGGAGCTAGAGATGTTCTTGGCCATGTAAGAGACTCCATTATAATAATAACAATATTTATAGGAACATCTTTTTCTTTAATAGAGGATTCATGCATTCTAAGAAAAGACAATGTTTCTTTATTAGGTTGTGGGACATGAAGCCATTGAGCCATGCGTTGATAACTATTACGTGTAGCTTTAATATCTGGTGGAGTATTAAAAGTCATACGATATGTATCAAAGAGATTTTGGATTGGATTTAGGGCAAGTGTTACAAGATCACTATTAACGCTAAAATAGGCATTACTCCAGCGAAGAGGAAATAGGTTTGATTGTATTTGACCATAGCCAAATATAAATAGAGTAAGTATAGCAAGTAGTGTCCAAATGATACGAGGAGTAGGTTTTATATATGATGTATGTTGTTGATGATTATAGAGGATAGTTTGTATAGATTTAAGATAAAAAGTAAGGATAACAAGTGCTATAGGTATCAGTAAATAGAGAGGATAGCTTTCTATAACCATGTTTGTTGAAGTAAGAGGATCTTTAAAAAAATCAAAAAGAGTAGCATCTATACGATGCCTTGTATAAAAAAAATAGCCAAAATCAGTAATATATAAAAATAGTATGGTACTGAAAATGAAACTATAGAAAAGTATAACCCATGTTTTTATTTTTTGGATAGTATTATCTATATGTGGTATAGCAAGAAGTGTACATAGAGGTAGAGACATGAATACAGCAATACGCATGTCAAATTTACTACCTATATAAAGGGCATATAAGATATCTTTTTTGGGTAAACCTGAAATGTCCTTCCATAATAATGTCAACATAAGTATTCTTGCAGTAAACAGAATAAACCAGTTTAGTAGTAAACATTTAGTACTTGTTATAATGAATTTAGGGATTTTTATTGGTATATACATAGTTATTATTTTAAATAATTAATTATTATAGTCTTTGGATTCTATTAGTTTTTTAAGTGAAAGGAAAAGAGTTCTTTAAGCTGTTGTTTATCAGCAAACCACAATAGTGCTCCATAAATACTAATACTCATTGGAATAGTAATAAGTAAAGTAAGTAAAGGTATGTTGATTGGCAGTAATTTAATTAAGCTATAACTGATAATAAACATACAGATTGTAGCAATACCTTGAACAATACAATTTTTAACAGGGAATGTTATAGGTATATTTTTTGATAAATTTTTCCAAAGTAAGATACAATATACCCACAAACCAAGTGATACACCTAAGGGTGGTCCAATTTCTCCTAATAGATATATAAAAATAAGTCCAGAGATAATACTTACTGTAAGAGCAATGAGTGCAGAGAAAAAAGGCTTTTTATGTTGGTTGAAAGCATAGTTACCTGCAATAAGGATACGTGCTAATGCTGTAGCTGGTAAGCCTGGAGCATAAATAAATAAAGCAAGCGCAGTCATTTGGGTTGCTTCAGGAGTGAAAGAACCATGGTAGAAAATTGTTTGTATTAATGGTGTAGCAATGAGCATAAGTCCTGCTGTTGCAGGTAAATATATACAACAGCAAAAGGAGATTTGTTGAGTAATTTCTTCTGAAACTAATGAGAAATTTTGGTTATGATGTAAGGTAATAAGTTTTGGAAGCAGAGTAAGACCAAGAGCACTACTAAAGATACCAATAGGAAGCTCTATAATACGTTCTGCATAAAATAGGGCTGAAACATAGCCTGTAGGCATGAAAGATGTAAGTGTAGATGCAAATATAAAGGCTAGTTGTGGTATAGATAGAGTGAAAATATCTATAGGTACATGAGATAAGAGTCTTTTTATTTTAATTGTGTGTTGTGAAAAAGAAGGTTCATTTTTTTTGAGTTTTGAGACAATTGGTACCTGTATACTCCATTGTAAAATTCCACTAAAAAGGATGCTATAAGCAAGTATTATATTTATAGTTGTTGGGGAATATCCAATGGATATATATGCTCCAATTAATACAGTACAGTTGAAAATGATTGGTGAGAGAGCAGGAAATAGAAAGTATTTTTTTGTATAGAGTATGGCAATATTCCCTCCTGTTAGTATAGCAAAAATACTATATGGTAAGCAAATGCGAAAGAGTTCTAGCGTATTGCTTGACAAGAAATGTTTATTATAAAAACCAGGTGCTAGTATAGCTAATGTTAATTGTGGTATAAAAATGAAAGGTATACTAAGTAATAATATACTTATTGTGATAAGATATGTTATATATAGTGTAGCTTGTACACCTGTATTATGTTGTATGTCTTCATATTGACAAATTCGAATGAGTCCCATAGATAGAGAACCTTCTCCAAGTAACCTTCGAAAAAGAAAAGGTACTCGTAAAGCTGTAGTTAATGCATCAGCAGCAATTGTATTACCTAAGAGCCATGCAATAGATGCGTCTCTAATAAGACCAAGAAGTTTAGAAATACAATTGCCTACTGTTATTATTAATGTATGTTTGAACATTGTGGGTATGATGATGTTTTTATCATAGGTTGATAGTTTTTTTACTTAGTGGATTTTAAACAAATAGAGTAAAGCAAGCTAGTATAGTTATAAATAGGTGAAAAATGAAGGCCCCTGGGACATTTGAAATAACAGCAGAAGATGGATCTGCACGAACAGGTTATTTATATACAAATCATGGTATAATACAAACGCCAATTTTTATGCCTGTAGGTACAGCTGGTAGTGTAAAAGCTGTTGCTCCAGATGATCTTATAGCAATAGGTGCTGAAATTATTTTAGGCAATACATATCATTTGTATCTTCGTCCAGGAGATGAACTTGTTGCTCGTCGAGGTGGTTTACATCAATTTATTTCTTGGCCAAAGCCTATTCTTACAGATAGTGGTGGGTTTCAAATATTTAGCCTTGCTTCGTTACGTATTCTTAAAGAAGAAGGTGTTATATTTCGTTCACATATTGATGGTTCAAAGCATTTTTTTACTCCAGAGAAGGTTATTGCAATTCAGAAAAATTTAAATTCTGATATTATGATGGTCCTTGATGAATGTCCTTCTGCTTCTGCAGATTATGGTTATGTTGCAAATTCTCTTAAATTAACAACACAATGGGCTATTCGATGTAGAAAGACATATCCAAAAGGTACTGGTAATAACCTCTTGTTTGGCATTGTTCAGGGAGGCATGTTTACAGATTTGCGTACGCTTTCAGTACAGCAATTACTTGATCTTGATTTTGAAGGTTATGCTATAGGTGGTTTATCTGTTGGAGAGTCAAAGGAAGTTACTTTTGAAGTTCTTCATCATACTGCACCTTTATTACCCTCTACAAAGCCTCGTTATCTTATGGGTGTTGGAACACCTTTGGACATTATAAAAGGTATAGAAGTAGGTATTGATATGTTTGATTGTGTTCTTCCTACAAGAAATGCAAGAAATGGGACACTCTATACATCAGAAGGTAAAATAAATATTAAGCGTAGCGAATACAGTGAGGATGATGGTTCATTAGATCATAATTGTTCTTGTTATACTTGTCAGAATTTTTCTCGGGCATATTTACGACATCTTTTTCATGCTCAAGAGTTTTTGCTGTTTCGTTTGGCAAGTATTCATAATCTTACATATTTTTTAAAGCTTGTACATGATGCACGGAAGGCTATCCAACAAGGTGTATTTACTCATTATAAAAAGAATATAGAGGATTTTTATAGTAAGTAAAGACTAATAATAGTCTATTATTTATCTATAGTCAGGATTATAAGTAGTTTAGCTCTAGCGTGTATGTGGAAAAAGGCAAAGCAGCCCTTGAAAAATTTTACTCAAAGCTTGGATCACCAAAAGAAATTAAACAATTTTTTTCAGTGTTTAGGTAGCATATCCTGGGTACGTATACCAACTAAGGTATCAAGTTTTTTTAGATAAGCTTTTGTTTTTCGTGAGCGGTTATAAAAGAGCAGGTTAATTTCGCTTTGTAATGTTTTTAGTAGACCAGTTCCTTCAGAGAATAAAGGTTGTTTTATTGTCGTTAGTGAGAGTAGAAGTTCTATAGCTGTAGCTTTATCTTTATTTATAAATGCTTTTGCAAAATGTATAAATTTTGAATGTTCTTTGAGTTCTGGGCGTAGAAATTTTTCAGTAAACCAGTCAATGGATAAGCCAGAAAAAACTTCGAAACTTATTTCAAGAATTTGGTTAAGCCATTGAATATTTTGTGTAACCATATGGGGCATTGTAAGCTGCAGATCATGCCAGTATTCTTCATTAAGATATTTTATAAAGGGTTTTATTGTATTGGCTTTTAAAAGGATATTTTTTATTTCTAAATAATGAGTAAGTTTTTGATCAACAAGAAGTTTAGGGGAAGGTGTCATTTCTTTATGTTCTCTTCTAAAGTAATAGATTTCATCAATACATTGAGAAAATGTTCCTCCTGATGTAAGTACATCAAACATAAAACATGTTGAACTTAAACCAAAGTTAAAGTTAGGATGTATAAAGGGAAGACCGTTTTTTCCTTTTTTTAAAAAAGGTAATGAAAATATCCATCGCCATAAAGCTTTACTTTTCCAATAATTTGGGCTTGTTAAGAATGTTAGATTGTGTGCTTCATGGTGGGGAACATAAGTATGAGTATGATATGTTTTATCTGAAAATGATACAGCATTGCCACATACAAAAGGAACGTTGTCTTGAATAGCTAGCCTTAACATTTTTTCTGCTGCTGTTGGTGCAAGAAAGTCATCAGCATCAAGCCAAAGGATGAAGTCTCCCTGGGCAAGATCTTGCCCTTTTTTTCGTGATTCTCCAATACCTTTGTTTGGTTGTGTGTGACAAGTGATGCATTGAGTATTTTTTACATAAAAATCTGCTATTGTTTGGGTATCGTCTGTAGAGCCATCATTGATAATAATGACTTCAATATTTTTATGTGTTTGCCAAAGACATGACTCTAAGGCAGTGGGCAGCCAGAATCCCATATTATAGACAGGTATTACAATAGAAAATAAAGGCATTAGAACTCCTTTTTCTGAAAGTTTATTCTATGCCTAAAAGAAAAGCACAATCAAGGGTGAATGTGCTTTTCTTTTAAATATATATGGTGAACGTTATTTTATTTCTACAGTTGCACCAGCTTCGGTAAGTTGTTTTTTTGCTTCTTCAGCATCATCTTTAGATATACCTTCTTTTAAAGTAGATGGTGTTCCATCAACTTTATCTTTTGCTTCTTTTAAGCCAAGGCCTGTGAGTGCACGAACAACTTTAATAACAGCAATTTTGTTAGCTCCAGGTTCTTTAAGTATAACATCAAATTCAGTTTTTTCTTCAACTTCAGCTCCTGCAGCTGCGCCACTTGATGCTGGAGCTGAAGCAACCATTCCCATTGCTGGAGCTGCAGCTGATACACCAAATTTTTCTTCTAGCTCTTTTATAAAGTTAGATAAGTCAAGAACACTCATATTTGCGATGAAATCAATAACTTGTTCTTTAGTTACAGACATGGAAAACTCCTTTAAAAATCTTTAGCTTTACGTTTTGCTTATGCTGCCTTTTTTTCTTCTATAGCTTTTAAAGTATAGAGTAACGGCCGTATCATATTTGCGAATAGAGAGACAAAATTAGTAGGCACAGCATTCATTGTTCCTAGCGTTCTAGCAAGAAGTTCAGGTTTACTTGGTAGTTTGGCAAGGGTTTCCACTTCATTTGAAGTAAGTTGTTTACCTTCAAGACTACCATAGCGAATGGTTAGAACTTTGCTTGATTTAACAAAGTCATTTATTGCTTTAGCTATAGAAACAGGGTCTGTGTATCCAAAGACTATTGCACAGTTTTCTTTGAAACAGTCCTTAATGGGGCTATGCATGCTATTGGTGAATGCTATACGTGCTAGTGTATTTTTTACAACAAGATATTCGCCACCATTTTCACGGAGCTTGGATCGTAAGCACGTTAGCTCTTCCACCGTTATGCCCTTAAAATCTGTGATAACCACAAATTCTGCAGTATCAGCTTTAGACTTAATTTGTTCAATTAAGTTAGCTTTTTCAGATCTGTTCATGTGAATACTCCACATATTAGGGTATGTTTATGGTGGAATACTAAGCCAAAGATTTTGTCTAAACAGGTTATTAAGGGGTAGCCCACCTGTTGTCTTCGACTAGAATTCCTGGTTTATTAATTACAAATACTGATTCAGTAGTATATTGAACCAGTTTTTCAAGAAAGTTATTTAGCCTTCAAGAAATTTTTTTACAAGGCCAACATCTATTTTAAATCCAGGGCCCATTGTTGTTGAAATAGCTATACTTTTCATATATGTACCTTTTGCAGATGAAGGTTTAAGACGGATTACTGTTTCTACTAAGGCTTTAAGGTTATCTAAAATTTTTTCTGTGCCAAAGGAAACTTTTCCTAATGGTGCATGAAGAACACCTGCTTTATCTACTTTAAAGTCTACACGGCCTGCTTTTAGTTCTTTTACAGCATGAGCAACATCAAAGGTAACAGTTCCAGTTTTTGCATTTGGCATAAGACCTCTTGGTCCTAATTGTCTTCCAATCTGTCCAACAAGAGCCATTATATCTGGTGTTGCTACAGCAGCATCAAAATCTAGCCATCCGTCTTTTACTTTGGCTACCAAGTCATCGGATCCAGCATAATCTGCACCAGCTTCTTTAGCTTCTGCTTCTTTTTCACCTTTACAAAAAACAGCTACACGGATTGTTTTTCCTAGGCCATGTGGTAATGATACAGCACCACGAATCATTTGATCTGAATATTTAGGATCAACACCAAGAGACATGGCTATGTCTACAGTTTCATCAAATTTAGCAAAAGAACTTTTTAATGACTTATCTACAGCTTCCTTAACGGAAAGTTGCTGTGAGAGATCTAAATCTTTTATTGCATTATAATATTTTTTCCCGAATTTGGGCATTGTTCTATTCCTTTAAAAATATGTTTTTTAGCTTTTATTTTGTTATAAATAAAGTAAAAATATAAGATTATTTGACTTCAATACCCATACTTCGTGCAGTGCCTAATATAGATCTCTTAGCAGCTTCAAGATCTTTTGCTGTGAGATCAGGTTGTTTCAATTTTGCAATTTCTTCAACTTGTTGGATAGAGATATTTCCAACTTTGTTTTTGTTAGGTTCTCCAGATCCTTTTTCTATTTTTGCTGCTTTCATAATAAGGACAGCTGCAGGGGGTGTTTTAGTTATAAAGGTAAATGATCTATCTACATATGCTGTAATAACTACAGGAATAATCATACCTTTTTGATCTTGGGTTTTTGCATTAAATTCTTTACAAAATTGCATGATATTTAGTCCATGTTGGCCTAGTGCTGGACCAACAGGTGGAGAAGGATTTGCTCCTCCTGCAGGAATTTGTAATTTTATTTTTGCAAGCTCTTTTTTAGCCATTGTTTTTAAACCTTAAATGTAGTGTGATGAAAATTCACAATAAAAATTATATATTACCCTTTAGAAACTTGAATGAAATCAAGTTCAACAGGTGTTTGTCTTCCAAAGATAGATACAGAAACTTTAAGTTTTCCTTTATCATAATTAACATCTTCAACTATACCATTAAAACCACCAAAAGGTCCATCAATAACACGAACTTCTTCACCTCTATCAAAGCTAAATTTAGGACGAGGTTGTTCTTGTCGTGTTTCCATAAGGGCAAGAATACGTGTTGCTTCTTCATCTTTCATTGGTGCTGGTCGATTTTTTCCACCAACAAAACCAGTAACCTTAGGTATAGTTTGAATAAGATGCCATGAATAATCTGTCATTATCATTCGAAGCATGATATATCCAGGATAAAATTTACGAGTAGTTGTACGTTTTGAGCCACCTTTTCCAAGCTCAACAACTCGTTCTGTTGGGAGAATAACTTCATGAATAAGGCCTTTATCTTGACCATTCCGCATCATTTCTCGAATTGTCGATTCTACACGTTGTTCAAAACCAGAATATGTATGAACTATATACCATCTAGATTTTTCTTGTTCCGGTATCTCTTCAGTTTGTATAGATGCTTCAGCTTGTTTTGTCATAGTATATCCTAGGTAGTAAGGATTAGGGCAATAATTTTTGAAAGTCCAAGATCAACTAGCCCAAGAAATATAGACATAATGGCAACAAAAACAAAAACAACGATACTTGTTGTTTTTGTTTCTTTTTTTGTTGGCCAAGTAACTTTTTTGAGCTCTATATATGAGAGATCAAGATAGTTTTTTATCCAAGAAAGTTTTCCCATAAAGGTATTTTGTTTTTCTTGTTGCATTATAGACCTTTTTAATTTGTTTTTATACAAACATAAACATGGTGGCAGGGCAGGAGGGACTCGAACCCCCAACATCCGGTTTTGGAGACCGGCGCTCTACCATTGGAGCTACTACCCTATAATAGAAATATAACTATTTTGTTTCACGATGTAGTGTATGTTTTTTATCCCAAGGACAGTATTTTTTAAGCTCAACACGTGTTGTCGATGTTTTTTTATTTTTTGTTGTAGCATAATTGCGACGTTTACACTCTGTACAAGCAAGAAGAATATTAATACGCATAAACTTACTCCACAATTTCAGTTACAACTCCAGCACCAACAGTACGTCCACCTTCACGAATAGCAAAACGTAATCCCTGTTCCATGGCAATAGGGCAAATAAGTTCTACATTAAAGGTTGCATTATCTCCAGGCATAACCATTTCCACACCATCGTTCAGTGTAATAACACCGGTTACGTCAGTTGTACGGCAGTAAAATTGTGGACGATAACCTGAAAAGAATGGGGTATGTCTTCCACCTTCTTCTTTAGAGAGGACATATACTTCTGCTTTAAATTTTTTGTGTGGAGTTATTGATTTAGGTGCAGCAAGAACTTGGCCACGTTCAACATCTTCACGTTTAACGCTTCTAAGGAGGATACCAACATTATCGCCTGCTTCACCTTGATCTAATAATTTACGAAACATTTCAACACCAGTACAGGTAGTTTTTACTGTGTCTTTGATACCAACAATTTCTACTTCTTCACCAACTTTAATAATACCACGTTCTACACGACCTGTTACAACGGTACCTCTACCAGAAATAGAGAAAACATCTTCAATAGGCATAAGGTATGGTTTATCAATATCACGTTGAGGATCAGGAATATAAGAATCACATGCATCAAGTAGGTCAAGAATAGGTTTAGCGTCAGGACTATCAGGACTATCAGCATTTAGTGCTTTGAGTGCAGAGCCACGAATAACAGGAACGTCATCTCCTGGATATCCATATGTTGTAAGGAGTTCACGGATTTCAAGTTCTACAAGCTCAAGTAGTTCAGGGTCATCAACCATATCACATTTATTCATAAAAACAACAAGATAAGGGACACCAACTTGTCGAGCAAGAAGAATATGTTCACGGGTTTGTGGCATTGGTCCATCTGTAGCTGCAACAACAATAATCGCACCATCCATTTGTGCAGCACCAGTAATCATATTTTTAATATAGTCAGCATGTCCAGGACAGTCTACATGTGCATAGTGACGTTTTGGAGTTTCGTATTCAACATGTGCTGTTGCAATGGTTATACCACGTTCTTTTTCTTCTGGAGCTTTATCTATTTCATCATAACCAACAAATTTCCCACCCATTTTCATAGAAGCTACTTTAGTGATAGCTGCTGTAAGTGTGGTTTTTCCATGGTCAATATGACCAATAGTACCAATGTTAACATGTGGTTTTGTTCGTGTAAATTTTTCCTTGGCCATAAGTTTTCTCCCTTCAGTGCTTCTTAAAAATAAGTATTATAGCTCAGTTTAGATTTAGAATATGTGTAAAACAAAAATGTATGTATCCTATATAAAAAATATTGTCATCTTGCTTTTATGAACATGTAGTATGGATCATTGGGTGGGGGTGGTGGTTTGGAGCGGGAAACGAGACTCGAACTCGCAACCCTCAGCTTGGAAGGCTGATGCTCTAGCCAATTGAGCTATTCCCGCTTTATGCCGTAGTCCCCGGTCATCTTGCCTCCTACAGCCATAAACAATTATTAAACCTGTGGTGGAGGGGGGAGGATTCGAACCTCCGAAGTCTCACGACGACAGATTTACAGTCTGTTCCCTTTAGCCACTCGGGAACCCCTCCAATGGAGCTGGTGATGGGACTTGAACCCGCAACCTGCTGATTACAAATCAGCTGCTCTACCAGTTGAGCTACACCAGCAACAGGACAAGCTTTTTATCTATTCTTTTAAAACTTGGCAAGTAAAAAATGAATGTTGCTCAAAATTAGAGGGAGCATAGTATAAATTTATTTTAAGATTAAGAATAATATTTTTTCTTCTTTATGGCAATATTTTAATAATATATGGTTGTTTTTTAGAAAAATATTTTTGTGCTAAATGTTGTATTTCTTTTGGTGTAACAGACATTGATTTTTTTATTTGGTCAATCTTATAGGATAAAGGTTTTTCTTCCATAGTAAGTTTTGCAGCTTCATGTGCACGACTTTGAAGACTTTGTCTTTCCCGGTAAAAATCTCCTTCTATTTGATTTTTTGCTCGAGATATTTCGTTTTCAGGAAGTACTTTATTTATAAGAGATTTTTTAATAGATTCTTCAAAGCTTTTTTCTGCTATAGAAAGTTTTTTTGGATCTGTTCCAATATAAAAGAACATATAACCAAAATCTGTATTTTGTCTATTCATAGCTGTAACAGCATATCCAAGTGCTTGCTCATCACGTAACTCTCTAAACAAAATGCCTCCAGAACCATTAAGGACGTTTTCTATAACTTCAAAAGCAGGTTCTTCAGGGTTAGTATCAGGGACTGTTTTATATATAAGCATGAGGTGTCCTTGATGCCTTTCAGGCATATTTATGGTAAGTTCATGGTTGTTACTCCATACAGGTTCAGGGACATAAACTTTTCCTTCTGTAGGTTTAGGTAGTTGTTTTGCAAATTGTAGAATTTGTTCACGGTTAAATTTCCCTACAACTGAAAGAACCCAAGGGTGAGTTTTTTGTTTTTCCCAAAATTTTTTAATGTCATTTTGTGTAAAGAGTTTTATCTGCTCTGGTTCTCCTAGTCTTAGGTATCCATAAATACTATTGGGAAAGAGGAAAGGAGGTATTTTTCTAAAAGCGAGTTCTATGGGACGGTCTTCAGAGGATTTAATAGCAGCCAGCTGATTTTGAATTTCCCGTGAGACTTCTGTGACAGGGAAAGTTGAATCTTTAATGGTGTCTAGGAGTAAATTTAAAACATCTGTACTAAATCTTGATGGACCAGTAATACTAATAGAAAAGGTTTTTCGATCTATTGAGGTAGAAAGAATTGAAGCTCTATCTGCTAAAAAATCTTGAATTTCAGTAGCGGTTTTTGCTTGTGTGCCTTTACTAAGAAGGTTTGCAACAAGAAATGGAAGCCCTTGTTGCTCTTTTGTAATAAGAGCTTCTCCACCAGAGAACATAAGCGTCGTATAATAATAAGGTAATGTTTCATCGGGGATTAAAATAATTGTTTGGCCATTGCCTAGCTGTATTGTTTCAATTGCTTCTTTTTCTACAGTCTCTATAATTTTTTTGTGGGTAGTTTTAGGCCAATTTTTTTCTAGAGTAGTTTGTAAATTAGATATAGGAATATCTTTTGGCGATAATACAACAGTTGAAATTCGTTCAGGCTGTATCCATTGAGATATGGCATTATTAATCATTGTCATATCTACGTTTCTAATAGATTCAATAGTATTTTTTTCTCCTTCTTCACCATTTAGAAATAGTGCAAAATAGCCTATTTTTGATGCAAGGCCTGGGAGTGTTTCTTTTGTACGATAAAGATCGTCTTCTAAATTAAGTTTGGCACGGTTCATTTCTTGTTGAGTAAATTTTATTGTATGCAATTTAGATAGATCTTTTGTAAATGTTTCCCAGAATGGCTGAAGTTTATCGACATCTACTTCTGCTATCGTAAGCAACACACCAAGGCGTTCAAAATTATAGTTGTAGACACTAATATCTTCAACAAGTTGTTTTTCATAGTGGTATGTTCGATAAAATAGACTTGTTTTATCTCCACCAAGAAGCTGTGCAAGAACATCAAGTGTATTTGACTGTACGTTCATGATATCTGGTACAGGAATAGCCATAGCTATATAGACTTTATTCCATGCTCCAGGAATAACCATAACGGTTCCTTGATTTGTAGGTATAGGTAGATTCTTTGCTTCAATAGGTATTGTTTTTTGTATGTTCTTTGTGTTTTTATAAGAACCAAAGAGCTTTGTTGCTTCTTTAAGGACTTCTTGTGGGTTAATATCTCCAATAACGACTAAAAGCATATCTTGAGGTTGGTAGTGTTCGGCAATATAGTCTTTTAAATTCTGAGAGGTTGTTTGATTAATGGTATCAGGATAACCTATAATTGGTCTGGCATAAGGGGTTCCATCAAGGCTTTGTTCAAGCACTTTTTTAAAAGCTAAACTATGTGGGTTATCTTCACCTCGAGCAAGTTCTGCCAGAATAACTTTTTTTTCAGATTCTAAGTCTTTAGGATCAAGGGTAGGGTGAAAAGCCATGTCTTTTACTACATCCATACCTAACTTCCAATGTCGTGAAGGCATGTCAGTAATATATACAGTATAATCATAACTTGTTGCTGCATTTAAATATCCACCAGCAGCTTCAACTTCTTGGCTTATTTTACTGTTTGGTCTTGTTTTAGTTCCTTTAAAAACCATGTGTTCTAGAATATGACTAATGCCAGCTTGTTTTGGTGTTTCATAGGCAGAACCTGTACGAACATAAAGTCTTGTGGACACTATAGGAAATCTTTTATCTTCAAGGATAAGTACAGTAAGACCATTAGGAAGTTGTGTAACAGTAGAATGTTTTTGGGAAGTGTGGATAGAAGTAGTGAGTGATGTTTGGTTTGCAGGTGCTTTTGCATAAAGGTAGTTATTTCCTATACATGGTGAGGCTAATAGGCTTATGATAATAATAAAGAGAAGTTTATTTTTTTTTATCCATAAAGGATTTAAAAATGGTATTTTATAATGCATATAAGCTCCTTAGCCTAGTTAGGGAGAAAGTGTATTTTATACTTTATGCATAATATGATTGTTTAGAGAAAATATAAAGTAAAAATTTTGTGTATAAAAATACTAGATTAGCATAAAAAAATGAGAGATAGTTACATTAGTTAGATTTTAGAGAAGCTATTTATAAATATAACTAAGAATTATGTTTTTATAGTATATGCATTTAAAGGAGAGTTAAGTGTCTATTTTAAGTAATAATCCTTTTTAGCTAGGCTTTTAGAGGATAATCTGACATTTCTTATGGAAAAAGAGTTACTTTCTGCTGAAACAATTCGTTCATGTGTTGATGCTGGCACTATGGTTTTACTTGCTAATATTAAACATGAAAAATGTTATTCCAACACTTGTTGGTCAGCCTGCATCTGTTAAGATAAATGCTAATATTGGTACCTCTCTTTCAAAAAGTATTTTAGAAGAAAAAATGGATAAGCTTCAAATAGCCTTTAATTCTGGTGTAGATGCTGTCATGGATTTGTCTACAGGAGGTGACTTGTATAGTATCAGACATAAGATGCTTGATTCTACAGGGCTTCCTTTAGGTACTGTCCCAATTTATGCGGTTGCTCAAAAGTATATACAAAAAAACAAAGATCCTTCAGAGATGAGTTTTGAAGAGTTTTTTGAAGAAATAGAGCATCAAGCTGAGCAGGGTGTAGATTTTATGACACTACACTGTGGTGTCACTCTTAAGTCTGCTTCATTAGGAGCTAATGCATCTAGAGCCTTGGGTATTGTTTCAAGAGGTGGAGCCATTATAGCTCGTTGGATGTTAAAAAACAAAAAAGAAAATCCATTATATACTGAGTATGAAAGATTACTTAAAGATTGCAAAAAAATACAATATAACAATATCTCTTGGTGATGGTTTAAGACCTGGAGCAGGTTGTGATGCTGCACAATGGGAGGAAAGTATGGTACTTGGATCAACTTGCATATCAATCTATTAAAGCTGGTGTTCAATGTATGATTGAAGGGCCTGGGCATGTACCTCTTCATGAGGTTGAATCACAAGTTATAACAATCAAGAAATTAACACATAGTGTTCCTTTATATACACTAGATACTTTTTTATGTATTCCTACCTGTGCACGCATATCTGTAATACTAAATTCTTCAATATTGAACAGTTATTTCCTTTTTTATATCCTATACTATATTTGACTAGACCATGTTGTATCTGGAATTTGTGTGTATTGATGTTCAGCAGGTATTGTTTTTCTTACTTGCTATTTATAGTAATTTTAATAATAGCTGGATTATTTAATGCAAAGCTTGAAAAATGATAGACAAAGATATCTAAAAGGTTTGAATAATCAGAAACATTTTTGTTATGTAGATGGTTTGAAAGGGTATTTTTTCTAATAATAAACTAATATGCCAGTTCAAAAACAATTAAGTTAAGTGTCTAGTTATTGTTGAGAACTGTAGATACAGTATTCTAAATGTTTTTACATTAAAGCTATAATTATAATAAGCAGCATCTTTTTATTGATACTGATGCATGTTTCTATTTTTATGACCACTATTTTTTGCAAACGGTTATATTACAACAATTTTAGAGGTAGAGATAGAACAGAGTAAAGCAAGTTTAACTAGTACAATCAATAGCTTTATAGGTGAGCCTTCTCAAAATAGAACAGACTTCAATGGCATCTCAAAATGGCTTAGTGAGGTTTATACATATGTCTAAAGTGATAGATTATTTTTGTGGAGTGATCCAACTGAATTATTGTTGTTCTAGTGGTACAGGATAGTCTCCATTAAAGCAGGCAAGACAATAATTGTTTGGCTTTGAAACAGATTTAAGTAATCCTTGAATAGTTAGATAATGAAGAGTTGATAGGTTCAGTATTTTGGGTAGGTCGTGAATTTGAGTTGTTGCAGCAATAAGCTCTCCTCGGGATGAAAAATTGATACCATAGAAACAAGGGAAGCATAGTGGTGGACAGCTTACACGGAAGTGTATTTCACGTGCTCCAAATTCACGAAGTTTTTTGACTCTTGTTTTTACTGTTGTACCTCGGACAATAGAGTCATCTATAATACATAGTCTATTATCCGTAATCATTGAACGGACAGGGTTCAATTTCATTTGGACACCAAAATCACGAATACTTTGTGAGGGCTGAATAAAGGTTCTACCAACATAGTGGTTACGAATGTACGCTTGTTCATAAGGTATGCCTGAAGCTTGTGAGAAACCTATAGCTGCATATATCCCGGAGTCAGGAAATGGCATAACTAAGTCTGCTGATGTTTTGTATTCATGGGCAAGTTCTATGCCCATTTTTTTCCTGCAGTTATATACGTCTTCACCAAAAACAATAGAGTCTGGACGTGCAAAGTAAATAAGTTCAAAAATACATTGGCGTGTAGGAGCATTTTTTTGTGGTAAAAATGTTGATGTTACTTTTGTACTGTCAATAATAATCATTTCACCTGGTTCAATATCTCGGATATATGTGATGTCTAAAAGGTCAAAAGCACAAGTTTCTGAAGAGATAGCATAGACATCATTTTGTTTTCCTAACACAAGTGGTCGAAACCCATATTGGTCACGTAAAGCTATTATTTTTCCTTCTACTAAAACTACTATAGAATAGGCTCCTTGAATTTGCGTACAAGCATATATAAGTGCTTCTTCTATAGTTTTCCCATTAAGATTATGGGCAATAAGATGCAAAAATATTTCACTATCACTTGTTGTTTGAAATATAGTACCATTTGTTTCAAGCTTCATACGTAATTGTTGAGCATTAGTAATATTGCCATTATGTGCAAGAGCAATCTCAATACCTTGAATAGATGTTGCTAATGGTTGAGCATTACGTTTAGAAGAGTGACCTGTAGTGGAATATCGGACATGACCAATGGCTTGATGACCTTTAAGTTCTGTAAGAGTTTGTTCATTAAATACATCAGGAACAAGTCCCATGTCTGTATGCGATTGTATGTTCTTTTTGTCATATACAGATATACCAGCGCTTTCCTGGCCTCTATGTTGGAGTGCATAGAGACCAAAATAGGTCATACGTGAGGCTTCTTCATGATTTGTTATAGCAAATATTCCACACATAGATATATCCTGGAAGAGATTTTTATGTAACTGAAAATGAATAGTAAAATAGAAATATTTTTTCCTAAGTATAATGTTAAATCATTAGTCTGCAATAACAGAGTATAAAAGTTAGGTTGTATTTTTATAATATTCTTGAAGGCTTTTTACAGGTATGTGGCGCATGTTTTTTGTAGACTGAATCGTACGCATAAGAGCTTTTGCTCCAGCTATAGTTGTGCTATAAGGTATATGGTGTTGAAGCGCTGCTTGTCGAATAGATTTTGAATCATTTGCTGTTTTTTTTCCAGAAGCAGTATTGATTACAAGGCTTATTTCATTATTCTTGATAAGGTCTACAATATTGGGTCTACCTTCATAAACTTTAAGTACAGGTGTTACAGGAATATTTTGTTTTATTAGTAGGGATGCTGTCCCTGATGTTGCTATGAGTTCAAATCCTAGTAAGCTGTATTGTCGAGCAAGCTCTGGTATGAAATGTTTATCTTTATCATTTACAGATAAAAAGATTTTACCTGATGTTGGGAGCTTTTGACCTGAAGCACAGTGAGCTTTTAGAAAGGCTTCTTCAAAGGTTTGTGCTATTCCCATCACCTCACCAGTAGATTTCATTTCTGGTCCTAATAGAATATCTACACCAGGAAAACGATGAAAGGGAAAAACAGATTCTTTAATGGAAACATAACCTGAACGCTTCATTGACCAAGGATCAAGGGTTTTTAGATCTGAACCTAGCATAACTCTAGTAGCTAATTGTGGTAAAGGCACACCTGTAGCCTTAGAAACAAAGGGTGTTGTTCTTGATGCTCTTGGGTTTACTTCAAGGATATAGATATCATTATCTTTAACAGCAAATTGTATGTTCATAAGACCAATAACTTGTAATTCTTTTGCAAGACTGATTGTTTGTCTGTGAATCTCTTCAACAATTTTTGGCGATAAAGAATATGGAGGAATAACACAGGAGGAGTCACCAGAATGAATACCTGCTTCTTCAATATGCTCCATAACACCAGCAACATAAACATTTGTTCCGTCTGCAAGTGCATCTACATCTACCTCTAAGGCATGTTCTAAAAATTGATCAATAAGTATAGGATGTTTTGGAAAATTGTTTTGTATATACATAGTAAAATATGCTTCAAGTTCATTTTGATCATAAACAATTTTCATTGCTCTACCACCAAGCACATAACTTGGTCGAACAACAATAGGATAGCCAATGTTTTTAGTAATGGTACAAGCTTCTTCTAATGACATGGCTATACCATTGGCTGGTTGTTTTAAAGAAAGTTTTTTTAGAAGTGCTTGGAAGCGAGCTCTATCTTCTGCTCTATCAATAGCATCAGGTGGTGTTCCAATGATTGGAACACCTGCATGAACTAAAGGTATGGCTAGGTTGAGAGGTGTTTGTCCACCAAATTGTATGATAACGCCATCAGGTTCTTCATACTCTACAATGTTCATAACATCTTCAAATGTTAGTGGTTCAAAATAGAGTTTGTCAGAAGTATCATAGTCTGTTGAGACAGTTTCTGGATTAGAGTTTACCATAATAGCTTCAAAGCCTGCTCGTTTTAAAGCATAGGAGGCATGACAGCAACAATAGTCAAATTCAATGCCTTGACCAATACGGTTTGGCCCTCCTCCAAGAATAATAATTTTTTTTCTTTTTTTATGTACAGGTGCACGTTCAGTTTCATATGTAGAATAAAAATAAGGTGTATGAGCATTAAATTCAGCAGCACATGTATCTACAAGATAATATGTTGGTTTTATATCCATCATTTTTCGTAGATTGCGAATATCCGATTCTTGCCATTTCCAAATGTCTGCTAGTTGTTTATCAGAAAGACCAAGTTGTTTGGCATAGAGTAATATTGTTTTGAGTTCAGGGTTTTCAGCATTTATTGTGTGGGATAGAGCAAAGTTATAAAGCTTAACTTCTATATTAATAATTTCTTTTATTTGTCTAAGGAACCAGGGATCAATATATGTATATTGATAGATTTGTTCAAGGCTTATGCCTTTTAGTAGAGCTTGTCGGATAGCAAAGATACGTTGAGAGTTGGGGTTTCTTAAAAGAGCAACTAATGATTCTTTGTCTAGTGTAGAAAGGTGTGTAAAATTAGAAGTATGAGTTTCAAGAGAACGAATGCCTTTTTGCAGAGCTTCCTTAAATGTACGCCCAATAGCCATGATCTCACCAATGCTTTTCATAGAAGTTGTGAGTTCATCTTGAGTACCAGGGAATTTTTCAAAGGTAAACTTAGGTATTTTTATTACACAGTAGTCAAGAGTAGGTTCAAAAGCTGCGGATGTTTCATAGGTAATGTCGTTACGGAGCTCATCAAGAGTATAGCCTACAGCAAGTTTAGCTGCAATTTTAGCGATTGGGAAACCAGTAGCTTTAGATGCTAAAGCAGAAGAACGTGAAACACGTGGGTTCATTTCAATAACAATAAGTTCTCCTGTTTTTGGATTTACACCAAATTGTACATTTGATCCACCTGTTTTGACACCAATTTCACGCATGATAGCAATAGAAGCATTACGCATGTTTTGATACTCAAGGTCTGTAAGTGTTTGAGCTGGTGCTACAGTAATTGAATCACCTGTGTGTACACCCATGGGGTCAAAGTTTTCTATAGAGCAGACAATAATACAGTTATTTGTAGAGTCCTGGATAACCTCCATTTCAAATTCTTTCCAACCAATCATAGATTGTTCTAACATAACTTCATGTGTAGGGCTTGCAGCAAGTCCTTCTGTTGCAATAATTTCAAGATCTTTCATGTTATATGCTATACCACCACCTGTGCCCCCAAGAGTAAAGGCAGGCCGAATAATAATAGGAAATGGTATTTTTGAACTGAGTTGTCTGACATCTTCTATATTTTTAGCAATACTACTATTAGGAACATTAAGGCCTATATTTTTCATTGCTTGTCTAAATTTTTCTCGACTTTCTGCTTTTTCTATAGCATCTGCAGACGCACCAATAAGTTCAGTATGATATTTTTTTAGGGTGCCTGTTTTTTCAAGTTCAAGAGCAAGATTAAGAGCTGTTTGTCCACCTAGTGTAGGTAATAATGCACAAGGACGCTCTTTTTTAATAATACTAGTAATTGTTTCTAAATTAAGAGGTTCTATATATGTTTGATCTGCTAGATCAGGATCTGTCATAATAGTAGCTGGGTTTGAGTTTACAAGGATAATAGAGTATCCTTCTTCTTTAAGTGCTTTAACACCTTGTGTTCCAGAGTAGTCAAATTCACATGCTTGACCAATAACAATAGGCCCAGATCCAATAATCATAATTTTTTTTAGATCTGTGCGTTTAGGCATACAAGGACATCCTTTTTGAGTAGGAAAATAATAGATCTTTTTTGTGATACATGATTTTTTGCTTGCAAGGTTATTTTTGTTTGGTTAGCTTAGGATAAGATAAAAGCTTTATAAGCTAAAGGAATTATTTTGAGGGAAGATATTCATCACACATTAACGAATTCTTTAAAAAAAGAGCCTTATAAAAACCCTATTCCTACAGTAGATATTATTATTTATAATTCTAGTCAAGAAGTAGTCTTAATTTCTCGAAAGAATCCACCATTAGGTTTTGCTTTACCTGGAGGATTTGTAGATCTTGGTGAAACAGTAGAGCATGCAGCAATACGTGAGGCTTTTGAGGAAACAGGTATAGATGTTTCTCTTCAAGGTGTGTTAGGTGTATATTCTTGTAAAGATAGGGATCCAAGGTTTCATACAATATCTATTGTTTTTGTATCATATAAAGAAAATATAGGTGTATTTAGGGCAGGTGATGATGCACTTCAAGTTACTATATATTCTTTATCTAATCTTCCTAGTCTTGTTTTTGATCATGAGCAGATATTATTTGATTTTAGAGAGTTTCTTCAGGGTAAGAGAAATTTAGCACCTACTGTAGGGTAGTAAAAAATATTTGTTAAGCAATACAATAAGAGTATTATATATTTGTTGTATGGATTATTTTGAATAGAAGGGTGTATGTATACTATTAAGTTCTAGTAGTATGTTTTTTATGTAGTTTGGTAATCTTTATTATTAAGTTTTTTTTATGAAGGATTGCATATAGTCTTTATAGAGCGTATATTTTTTATGTATTTGATCTGAGATATAATGACCGCATAATACTAATAGTGTTAAATAAAAAATCAAAAGGAGGTTTGTTTGGATCGAAGTATAGAGAAAAGTTTGTGGTCACGGCTTTTAGGTTTTTTTCATAGTAGGTCAAGTGATACCCTTGAACAAGCTATATTAGAAGCTCGGGATGATGGAGAGCTGGATACAGAAGAAGGCAGTATGATTCTTAGTATTTTGCGTTTTGATGAATTGCAAGTACAAGATGTTATGATTCCAAGGACTGATTTTGACTGTATGCCATCAGGCTCTTTAGTTATTGATGTTGCTGCTTGTATTGTTGAAACAGGCCATTCTCGTATACCAATATATAAAGATACTCGTGATAATATTATTGGTATTGCTTATGCAAAAGATTTAATAGGTTTACTTTTAGATCCTCAAAAGCATCAAGTTATTGTTGATGAAAGCATGAGGGTTCCTTTTTTTGTCCCAGAGACAAAGCCTATTAGTGAATTATTACAAGAGTTTCGTACACGTAAAAATCATATTGCCATTGCTGTTGATGAATATGGTGGAACTTCAGGTTTAATCACAATAGAGGATGTTCTTGAAGAGATTGTTGGTGATATAGAGGACGAGCATGATGCACCAAAAGAAGAGGATATACACGTTGTTTCTGATAATGAATATGAGATTTCTGGTCGTGCATATTTAGAAGATCTTATTAGCTTAGGTATTGAGCTTGAATCTGAAGAAGTCGATACTATAGGTGGTTATCTTTCTCTTGAAGCTGGACATGTTCCAGAAGTTGGGGAAATTTTTGAGATGAATGGATGGCGTTTTACAGTTACCCAGGCTGACGTCAAACAATTACAAAAAATACATGTGGAAAGTATCCCATCTTTGAAAGAAGAAGTTGAAGAGAAAGAAGAATAATACGCCAAGTAATTTTAATTTTTGGTTTTTTAATATGTAAAAATTTAGTTAAGAAAAGACTAAAGTATGATAAAATTTTTTGATTACTTGACTTCTATTCTTAAGCAAGGTATTGCCAATCTCTCTTATATTAGTATTTTATTTAATGGAGGAATTTATGCCAACAATCAACCAACTTATTCGTCATGAGCGAAAGAAGGTTGTAAAGCGTAAGAAAACCCCTGCACTTCAGGCTTGTCCTCAGCGTCGAGGTGTTTGTACTCGTGTATACACAACAACGCCTAAAAAGCCAAACTCAGCATTGCGTAAAGTTGCACGTGTTCGTTTAACAAATGGTTTAGAAGTAACAGCATATATCCCTGGGGAAGGTCATAATCTTCAAGAGCATTCAGTTGTTATTATTAGAGGTGGGCGTGTAAAAGATCTCCCTGGTGTACGATATCATATTGTACGTGGGACACTTGATACAGCAGGTGTACAAGATCGTCGTCAACGTCGTTCTAAATATGGAGCAAAACGTCCTAAATAATTTTTATAGAATAATGAAAAATAAGTACTATTATTATTCTTAAGTCTAAAAAAAATTATGATGTTTTTTATTGATAAGTTATAAAAATATTTATTTTGGAGCAATATCATGCCTCGTAAAGGACCTGTCCCCAAAAGAGAAGTTTTACCAGATCCTATTTATAACAGCAGACTTGTAAGCCGTTTTGTCAATCGTTTAATGTATGATGGGAAAAAAGGTGCTGCTGAAAAAATTTTTTATGGTGCCCTTGGAACACTTGCTGATAAAACAGGTGAAGATCCTCTTCATGCCTTTGAACGTGCACTAAATAATGTTAAACCTCAAGTAGAGGTTAAGGCACGTCGAGTGGGTGGTGCAACATATCAAGTACCTATGGAAGTTAGGTTTGATCGTCAAATATCGTTGTGTATTCGCTGGCTCATTACATATGCTCGATCACGTGGGGAAAAAGGTATGATTAACAAACTTTCTGCAGAATTTTTAGATGCATTCAATAATCGTGGTGGTGCTGTGAAGAAAAAAGAAGATACACACCGCATGGCTGAAGCAAATAAAGCTTTTGCTCATTATCGTTGGTAGTTAGGAGCTTATTGTGTCACGTACAGTATCTATAGAAATGCAGAGAAATATTGGTATTATGGCTCATATTGATGCTGGTAAAACAACAACTACTGAGCGTATTTTGTATTATACTGGCGTATCACATAAAATTGGTGAAACCCATGATGGTGCATCAACCATGGACTGGATGGAACAAGAGCAAGAACGTGGTATTACGATTACTTCTGCTGCTACAACATGTTTCTGGTTAGATCATAGAGTAAACATTATTGATACGCCTGGACACGTAGATTTTACTATTGAGGTTGAACGTTCTCTTAGAGTTCTTGATGGTGCTATTGCAGTTTTTGACGCTGTTGCAGGCGTTGAACCTCAGTCTGAAACTGTTTGGCGTCAGGCAAATCGCTATGGTGTTCCTAGAATTTGTTTTGTGAACAAAATGGATAGGATTGGTGCTAACTTCTTTCGTTGTGTAGATATGATCAAAGAACGTTTACAAGCAAAACCTATCTGTGTTCAGTTACCAATTGGCTCAGAAGATAATTTTGATGGAATTGTGGATCTTATCCATGGTGTAGCCTTAACTTTTGATAAAAATACAAAAGGATTAGAGCTCAAAAGTGAGCCTATTCCTTCAGAGCTTCAAGATATGTACCAAGAAAAACGTCTTGAAATGTTGGAAGCTGTTGCAGAGGAAGATGAAGTTCTTTTGTCTAAATATCTTGATGGAATAGAGCTTACTCCAGAAGAAATTATTTCTTGTATACGTAAAGCTACAATTGAACAGAAAATTGTACCTGTTTTATGTGGATCTGCTTTTCGTAATGTTGGTGTGCAACCATTACTTGATGCAGTAGTACATTATTTGCCATCTCCTCTTGATATACCTCAGATGATTGGTCATAATCCTGACAGTCCAGAACAAGAAATTACATGTAGCTGTTCAGATAAAGAGCCTCTTGCTGGACTTGTTTTTAAATTGGCCTCTGATCCTTTTATAGGTCATTTATCTTTTTTTCGTATTTATTCTGGATTCATTGAGACAGGTATGACAGTACTTAATGCTACAACTGGTAAAAAGGAGCGTGTAGGTAGGCTCCTTAAGATGCATGCCAATAAACGTGAAGATATTAAATGGGCAGGTGCTGGTGATATTGTTGCATTAGTAGGCTTAAAACAAGCTTCAACAGGTGATACATTATGTGATGATAAACGTCCTGTTGTTTTAGAGTCTCTTGATATCCCAGAACCTGTTATTGAGGTTGCAATTGAACCTAAAACAAAAACAGATAGAGATGCTCTTTCTACAGCACTTAATAAGCTTGCAAAGGAAGATCCTTCATTTCGTGTAAAAAGTGATGAAGAAACAGGTCAAACCTTAATTGCTGGTATGGGTGAACTTCACCTTGAAATTATCGTTGATCGTCTTGTACGTGAATTTAGTGTGAATGCCAATGTTGGTAAGCCACAAGTTGCCTATCGTGAAACTATTACAAAGTCTGGGAAGTCCGATACAAAGTATGCTAAACAATCTGGTGGTCGAGGACAGTATGGCCATTGTGTTATTGAAGTAGAACCTAATTCTGGGAATGGTTACACGTTTATAAATTCTATTTCTGGTGGTGTTATACCTAGAGAGTATATTCCAGCTGTAGATAAGGGTATTCAGGATGCATTAAAGTCAGGAGTTTTAGCAGGATTTCCTGTTGTTGATGTAAAAGTTGATCTTGTTTTTGGTTCTTACCATGAAGTAGATTCTTCGGAACAAGCTTTTTACATAGCAGGTTCTATGGCTATAAAAGATGCTATGAATAAAAGTTCTCCTATACTTCTTGAACCTATTATGGATGTTGAAGTTGTTACACCTGATGATTATCTTGGTGATGTAATGGGTGATTTAAATGGTAGGCGTGGTAAGGTGCAATCTATGGAGGCACGTTCTGGTGCTCAAGCTATACGTGCACAAGTGCCACTATCTGAAATGTTTGGTTATGCTACTGACTTACGTTCTCGCACACAGGGGCGTGCAACATTTTCTATGCAATTTGATCATTACGAGCGTGTTCCTGCAGCTATTGCTGAAGAAGTTGTGAAAAGTCGTACATAATTAAAATATAATTTTTAATAAATAAAAAAGACTATGATAAAGTTATTATGGTCTTTTTTTGTTTTTTTTAAAGTTTGTTAAAAAAAACAAGGCTACTTTATCTGTAAATTGCTGACATACATATGTTTTTTGTTTATCAAGGTGTTTTGGACATATTTCAGGTAAAATTTGTTCAAGAGCCTCTGAGCAAGGAGCTATAAGCAATAATGGTGAAGTATCTTTAAGTACAAACAGTTCGTAAGGTGTAGAAAGTTGTTGTACAATATTTCTGGAGTGATACTGAGGAATATTAATATGATCGTTTTCTATTTCAACAATAAGAAGAGGTTTTTTTAAAGAAGCAAGGCTTGATTTAGAGAATAACATACCGAAATTTGGAGCAACAGAGATAATAGCTGAAAGTCGAGGGTTTAGATAGCTTTCTTGTGGATCAAGATTTTGTACAAGGGTATCTATGCGTTTTTTTGTCCAAGAGGAACAGTATATATCTAAAGTGGGTTGGTTTTTACTGTTA
Organism: uncultured Lawsonia sp.; assembly: GCA_964369665.1. Lineage (GTDB taxonomy): Bacteria > Desulfobacterota > Desulfovibrionia > Desulfovibrionales > Desulfovibrionaceae > Bilophila. The sequence goes on from CAYJFS010000002.1 coordinate 210,696, forward strand.
GTAGATATTGTTTTATGACAATAGTCTGGCCATCCTGCTGGATCAAGTTTTGCTCCAGCTAAAAGAAGTCCGACAGTTCCTCCAATACCTATACCTAAAAAACCTATCTGTTGTGTATTAATAATTTGGGATAATTCTTTTTCTTTAAATAAAAAATCTATGATAGTATTTATTTGATAAATGCGGTTTTTTATTTGTTGCAATGTAAATATATGTTCCATATCATCAGCATTATCTCCTTGATGTGTAGGTGCAATAACAACAAATCCTTTTTGTGTAAGAATTGTTGCAATATGGTGATGATAAAATCGTGAAGCTACAGAGTCATGAGAGAGAATGATAACAGGATATTTCCCTGGAAGGGGTTTAGCATTTTGTGCAACAAAAAGATACCAATCTCCATAGTTAACAGGCAATGGTTTTTTTAGAGTGGGATACCAAATGGCTAGGTCTATTTTTATTTGTTTTTTTGGTAACCATAGGCTTTCTGTACGAAAGCCTGGTTCAATTTTAGCAGCATGAGCATTATTAATAGGAAAATATATACTGATAATACATATAAAGATGCTATGCAGTATAGGTATATAATAATTATAAGATAGGTGCATAATGAGTTATAATTAGTTTAATATATAAATTTTAATTAATAATTCTACGAATTACAAAAAATTTTTTTTTCCAATACTTATTTTCCATATGATCATGCCGGACACGCTTTCCTTTTGTAGAGCTATGAATGAATTGACCGTTGCCTATGTACATACCTGTATGAAGACCTGTTCTACCTCTATATGTTTTAAAAACAATAATATCTCCAGGTTTAACAGCATGTTTTTTTATAGAAATACCTGCTTTTGCTTGATGTTCTGAAAGTCTTGGAATATCTATACCATGTTTTTTATAGGCCCACCAAATAAGTCCAGAACAATCAAAACCTCTGGGTGTTGTTCCTCCAGAAACATAGCATACACCAACTTGGCTTTGTGCTGTTTTTATAACTTTATCTATAATAGCTTCTCTTTTTACATGAGATCTATGAATGTTTTTAAATGCACAACCAGTAAGATTGTAGAATACAATAGAAAAAAGTAATAGATATAACCAGCATTTACTAAATATTCTTTTTATCATTATCAATAACCTTACAAAGCAGTATTATACTTTCTAATGCACTAAAAAGATATATAATGTAAATAGCTCTGGATAATGTTTATTTTGTCGATATTTTTATAGTAGGGATAATGAAGGCAAATATATGGATAAAAGAAAGAGGTTATTTAATGTAAATAGCTAAAGGTAAGTATAAAAAGTAGAGTGCTTGTTTTATTAATGCTAGGTAATTTTTAAATCTAATATATCATTGATTTGAATAAAATTAAAGAGTTTGTATTTTTTTTAAGTAGATTTCAAGGCATGTTATAGCTGCAGGTGTTATGCCTGAGATACGTCTTGCTTGGCCTAGTGTTCGTGGTTTTATGATAGATAGTTTTTCTACTGCTTCTGATGAAAGGCCTGCAATATTCATGTAATCAATATTTTCAGGAAGGATAATTTTTTCTAGTTTTGTTGATCGTAGTATTAATTCATCTTGACGTTGTAAGTAACCTGCATATTTTATCATAGTTTCTATTTCTAAACAGACTTCATCTGTTGTTGAAGGTATGTTAGAAGAGAGTTTTTTTAGTGTATCCAAAGTTACAGAAGGCCTACGCAGTAATTCTTCTAAACTTGTTGCATTTTTAGGTATACGTTCTTTTATTTCTGCAAGTATTGTTTGAACTTCTAAGTTTGGTGTTATACAAGTCTTTTTTAAGATTTGTAGTGTTTGTTGGATAGCAGTGTTCTTTTTTTGAAAGATATCCCATTGATGATCTTTTACTAAGCCAATCTTTCTACCAAGGGGTGTCAAGCGTATATCTGCATTTGATTCTCTAAGAAGTAATCGATATTCTGCACGAGAGGTGAACATACGGTATGGCTCTTTTGTACCATGGGTGACAAGATCATCAATAAGTACACCTATATATGCAGTATCTCGACCTAAAATAAAAGGTTCTTGTTCATGAATTCTGCAAAAGACATTAAGTGCTGCCCATAAACCTTGAGCAGCAGCTTCTTCATAGCCTGATGTACCATTGATTTGTCCTGCTAGCCATAATCCAGGTAGTACTTTTGTTTCTAAAGTCGTATGAAGTTGTATAGGATCTATGTAATCATATTCAATAGCATAGCCTGGACGTATCATATGTGCTTTTTCTAATCCAGGTATAGTTGCTATCATGGATAATTGAACATCAATGGGTAAACTTGTAGAGATACCATTAATATAACATTCTTGACTATGTATACCTTCAGGCTCAACAAAAATTTGATGACGTGTTCGATCTGGAAAGCGTGCAATTTTATCTTCTACAGAAGGACAATACCGTGCACCTACACCAGATATAATGCCATTAAACATAGGAGAGCGATCAATACCAGCATGGATAATGTCGTGAGTAGCTTTGTTTGTCCAAGTGATATGGCAAACTATTTGGTTTTGTGATGGTTTTTGACCATGAAAACTAAAAGAAGGTTGTGGTGTATCTCCATACTGGATTTCCATGACATCAAAGTCTATAGAAGATTTTAGTAACCTTGGTGTTGTTCCTGTTTTGAGCCTTCCTAGTTTAAGCCCTAGAGATTTTAATGAAGAAGATAACTTAGAAACAGAGGTATCACCAAGTCTTCCACCTGAGAATTGTTCTAATCCTATATGTAACAGTCCACATAAAAAAGTGCCTGTTGTAAGAAGTACATGGTGACTTGTAAATGTTCTTCCAAGAGCTGTTTTAACACCATAGGTATGTCCATGCTTTTCAAGGATAGTATCTACAGTATCTTGCCAAATAAATAAATTTTTTTGGCTAAAGATATCATGCTTAACTGCTTGCATATATAAATCACGATCTACCTGAGCTCGTGTTGCTTGGACTGCAGGACCTTTACTTTTGTTTAAAGTACGAAATTGGATACCTGCTTTGTCTGCCCAAAGTCCCATCATACCACCAAGAGCATCAATTTCTCGAACAAGGTGGCCTTTTGCAAGACCTCCAATAGCAGGGTTGCATGATAGATGACCAATTCTATCTATATTTCCTGTTATTAAAAGAACTTGTTGCCCAAGACATGCTAAAGCTATAGATGCTTCACATCCTGCATGTCCACCACCAACAACGATACAGTCAAAAGATACCATAATAAATATTTTTTAATAAATAAGTGTGTATTGGCTATATAAGCAGCACTATAGAATAGTTAAATGTATTTTAAAATGTTTATAGCTTATACTTTTTGAAAATGGCCTTATATCTTTTTTATTATAGATATTTACTACATTTTATATATTAAAATGTCATATACTATTTTTTAGCAAGTACAGCTATAAAAATTTATATCGAAAGCCTATTAAAGAGTTATTCAATATGAGTGGAAAATGTATACCATATAAGATAAAAGTTAACGACCTTTAGCTGCACGTTTAGATGCCTTAAGTGGGTTCACTTTAGCTACTTTACCTGATTCAATTTTGACATGTGTAGCAAAATTACAGCGACCATTAAACCATTTTTTTTCAGGTACAGGGTATGTACTGCAAAATCTTTGATTTTCAAATTCACGGATACGATCACAGCCTTCACATTTTTCTACTATAGGTTGCATTACGATACCTTTTAATTCAACTCCTTGAGTTGTTTTAACAGCACCTTCAAGTAGTTTTTTTGTACTCATATAGACTCCTGTTTATTTGATACACAAAATATAGTTTTATAAGAACTGTGCTCTATGTCTTATATTTTTTTCCTTGTCAAGCATATATTTTATTCATGTTTAATTTGATTAAAGTTCAAGATATGTATCTTGATAGAAAGTAAGAAAGTAAAGTAGTTAGTATAAATATGTGCTACAAAAATAGAGCAGTTTTTTAAGTATTGATTATTTCATAAATAGAGAGTCCAGTTAGGGTTTGTTATTTATTATACTATCTAGATATTAAAATAATATTTGGTAAGAAGGTATATTGGGTAACTTTAATTATGATACTTATATGAGCATTTGAGGTACTATTTTTTCTAGAAGCATATGGCTGTTTTTTAGTATGAGTTTAAAAAAAGTAGAAAGGAAGTATTTTGCTATAAAAATATTCGTCAAGTTTTTACAAAAGAAGCGTTGGTAAAACAGATATTTTTATTTAGTATAAATGATATGAATAATTTTATATATGTTTTAGAAAAGGCATATGCTAAAGAGATATAGTCATTTAATAGGAGGGTTTTTTATGAATTACATTCAGCAGGTATGTCTTTTTTTATATTGGATATATATCGTGATTTTAAGTGTTCATAAAAGTATAAATATTTTTTCCCGATAGCTTTGATCGTAAACTTTGCTATAGATTGTTTCCCTGAATATATTAGTTGATCACAAAGATTTTTATTTTGCATACATTGTAGCATAGCCAGAGCTAGCCCTTCTGGATCACCTACCGGAACAATAAGTCCGTTTATATGATCTTGGATAAGTTCAGTATTTGATTCAAGATCAGAAGCTATAACAGGAATGCCTGTTGCCCAACCTTCTTTAATAGCCATACTGCTGCCTTCATTAGCTATAGATGGGACGACGATAGCATCTGCCAGAGGGAGAAGATCATGGTTGTTTTGTTGTCCAAGTAAGGCAAGATTGGAAGCTACGTCAAGCTCAAATGCTTCACTAAGTAATGAGTTAAAAAGAGAGCCAGAGCCAACTATACGCACTTCCCATGGAGGAAGTGTTATTTTTTTTAGCATATGCATAGCTTTAAGTAAGACACTATACCCTTTTTGTGGAATGAGATCTCCAGTACATTGGAAAACAAAGCGACCGTCATGTCTTTCTTTTTTTTGAATGTATATGGAGTCATTAATACATGAGTGAATAGTATATACTTTTTCAGGTATAATACCTGCTTCAACAATTTTGCTTCGAATTTCTTCACTAAGAGCGATAAGACCATCTGCAAGGAAATATTTTTTTAGTCGGGTACCTGTTGGTAGAGATTCAGATGTTCTTTTATTATGAATAAACATAAGTTGATTTGTATGTAATACTTTACTAAATGCACCTATGGTAGCAGATTGAGCGTCATTAGTATGTAGTGTATTAATTGAGTATTTACGAAGTGCTTTTTCAATTTGCAGTAAAATAAGAGGATTGGTTGAGCTTTTTCCTTTAAGAGGAATTAATGGGATGGTATCTTTACATTTTTGTGCTAAAATACTTTGTATTGGGCATGCAATAAAAGGAATAATTTTAGAAGAATCTAAGAGTATTTTAGCAAGATAGTATAGTTGTTCTTGACGTTCAAGAAATTTTGAGCCAAGATCTAAAAAGAGTATATGCATAATATACCTAGACCTCTAAAGTTATTAATAAATAGTTATATTCTGTTATATAGTATCATTGTATCAAGTACTAGTTTTTTTTAAAGGACGTACTGAGTTTTTACTACAGTACGTCCTTATTTTTTTAACGGAAAATGGTTACATCATCAACAACAAGAGGTGTACCTTTATAGGCTTTTACTTTTACTTTATCACCAACTTTTAATTCTTGGAAAACTGTGTCTGATTCTTCATCATAAAATTCGCTACGATATTCAATTTCAAAGTCACTATGTCTATCTGTTACAAAAGTATACGTTTGTCCATTTTTTCCTTTAAGTATAAATGAACGTTCTCCTTGGTTAATACTTGTTATTTCACCTATAACCCTAACTTTAGGACCATCTGCCATAGCTGGTGAAATCAAGTATACAGTAATGATACATGCTATACTTAGAATAGATAATATATGCTTCATATATACTCCAGTATTGTTAGAGGGTTAAAAGAGAGTTCCTTCAACTAAAAGTGTTTCTTTAAGAAGAGAACGGAGTTTGTGGCTCATAGGACCCGTTTTTCCGTTTTTGATAGGTTTATTATTATAGTGAGTAATACCAATACATTCATAGGTAGTTCCAAGAGCTAATAGTTCTTGAGCAGAATAAATTTCTTGCTCTTGGATACAACGAGTTATAGTTGGCATTAGTAGTTTTGCAATTTTTTTTATTTTAACTACAGTTGTACCAACTAGAGTATGTTTAAATTTGGGGATAATAAAAGAGCCTAGATTATCAATAATTGCGATATTTGCCGTTGCAGCTTCTGCTAAGCAGTTATTATGGTCAAAAGTTAAAGTAAGATCTACATGCTTACTAGTTGCTTCAAGTGTCATAAGAACATTTAAAATGTAATTAGTTGTTTTTATTTTAGCAAGCTCCTGAGTTTTTGCAGGTAGTTCACTCCTGCAAGCAGTTAGGCCTTTTTGGAAGGTATGTTCTGTGATAGGATGTGACTTATAGAAAATAATATAGAGGCTTGATTTAGGACATTCATTAGGAGTAATAGCAAAACCACCTGGGCCTCTACCCACAAGTATACGGATATACCCTTCTGAACTATTTGAAGCTTTTGCCACTGCTAATATACGAGTTTTTAGTTCGTCTTTTGTTAATGGTATATAAAGGCTTATGCCTTCTGCAGATTTTTGTAGCCTATCCATATGTTCATCTAGTTGGAGAATGGTGTTCTGTGTAATACGAAGTGTTTCAAAAATTCCATCGCCCCGATGTACAAGATGATCATCAATAGGTATAAGCATTTGTTTGGGATCACAACAGATTGAGTCAATGCTATAGTCATAGAACGCAAGGAAGTTTGAGTTTCCTGGACGTTGTAGACTGTTGATATGTTGAGTCCATGTTGTACTATCTAATATAGGGATCATATGTATATCTCCTGTATGATGCCCTTGAACATACTTGTATAAATGTATCCTATACTTATTTTAGAATACAGTATATATTATAACTGATATAACACAGTAAGTTTTCATGAGATAGAGAAAAATTTTTATTGGTGTAATAAGAGTATATATAATTTCTATTTATGTATTATGGTATTCTAATTGTTTTAGATATAAAAATTCATATAATATATATTTTTAGTTGACAGATAAAAAAAGATATACCAAAACCATCCAGAACTTTTTTATAATGTAGTCTTATATCATCTAAGAGGTACTATGTCTAAAGATCTTACTATTGCTGTAGTGGGTGCAACTGGTTCTGTAGGAAGAGAAATGGTTGCTATCCTTGATGAACGTAATGTTTCAAAGGGTAAAATTCTTTTATTTGCTTCATCTAATTCTATAGGAGAAAAAATACAGTTTTGTGGTAAAGAACTGATAGTACAAGAACTTACAAACCAAAGTTTTCAAGGTGTTGATATTGCACTGTTTTCTGCAGGTGAAGCTGTTTCTAAAGAATATGCACCTCAGGCTGTTGCAGCTGGTTGTATTGTTATAGATAATTCTGGGGCTTGGCGTATGGATGATAGGTGTCCTTTAGTTATCCCTGAAATAAATATTAAATCTATACAAGATAACAATGGTATTATTGCCAACCCTAACTGTTCTACAATACAGCTTTTAGCTGTGTTAGCTCCACTTCATGCTGTTTCTAAAATAAAGCGTGTTGTCATTTCTACATACCAGTCTGTTTCTGGCACAGGGCAAAAAGCTATATCTGAAATGGAGCAACAAGTTCGTCATCTTCTTAATGTACAGGAGCCAGAAGTATTTGTTTATCCAAAACGTATTGCTTTCAATTGCTTACCACATATAGATAGTTTTCTTGAAAATGGATATACAAAGGAAGAGATGAAAATTGTAAATGAAACAAGTAAAATACTTGAAGATACTCACATAAAAGTTACGGCTACATGTGTAAGGGTACCGGTTTTTTATGGACATGCAGAGTCTGTTAACATTGAAACTGAAGAAAAGATTACTCCACAAGTCGCTCGAGCAATATTAGCCCAAACATCAGGCATTTATGTTTATGATAATCCTCATGAAAATATATATCCTACACCTATAGATAGTGTGGGTGAGGATGATGTTTTTGTTGGTCGTATTCGTGAAGATTTTTCTATTGAAAATGGTCTTAATTTATGGATTGTGGCAGATAATTTACGTAAAGGAGCTGCACTCAATGCTGTTCAAATTGTAGAAGTACTTATCAGAGAAAATTTACTAAGCATAAAAAATCCACGTGTATTTCTTTAATTTATTTTTATAGTTGTATATCATTTTTATGTATGGTGTGTTATAGAGATTTTTCTAAAGAAATATTTTTTATGATCTCATAAAGTTTACAATATAGATTACTATTAACAATAAGATTTTTATGTTTGTAAAGAGTATAGAGTAGATAAGCGCATAGCAGGCTTTTTAGCACTGATTCAGTCTTTGTACATGAAATCTTTATAAGATATTTTTAAATTAGAGGATTGGGCTTGTCAGTACATTAGATTATCTTTATAATAAATAAATATACATAGATATTTTTGGAGTATGTTGGAGCAATTAAGGAGTATGTATGGCAACATTGGCCCAAAATGAGGATATCCCTTTTTCACTTCAGATTAAACAGCTTGCTGATGAAGAGCTGCTTGATTTTTGGGAAGAAACTCAGCAGATAGAGTCTGCACTTCGTGCTGAATATCAACAAACTGTAGCTCCTGCACAGGATTATGAGCGTTTGATTGTTATGGAGTTACAGTTACGTTTTTGTCAAAGACAAGGTTCTGGAAGACTTTTTTAGAAGATGTTTGTCATAATTACTTATTTTTTGAGGCTTAAAAATATTAGTTTTTAGTATTGAGTTCTTTTTTTGCAGCTTCTTTTAGTTGTGGTGTAGTTTTTGGATTTTTTAGGACATCATTAAGATATTTTTTTCCTTTTTTTATATCATGAAGATAGTACAGGTAAAGAAGCCCTAGGTTGTATTGAACTGCTGGGTCATTTTCTTTTTTAAGTACAGTTTGAAAAGATTGAGCAGCTTCAATATATTTTTCTTGATTATATTGTGATATGCCTAATATATAGAAAGCATTTATGTCATTTTGTGTTATCTTTATGGTTTTTAGTGCATAGTTTTCTGCTTGTTGCCAGTCAGCATTCTGCATAAAGTATTGACTAATTTTTAGTAGTAGTTGTGAATTTTTTGGATTTATTTGTAACTCTTGCATTAATGATATAAGAGGTTCTGTGTCATTAATGGTTACATTGGATTGTTCATTTGTTGTTTCTTGGAGAGTCGTGTTTCCAGATTCAATAATGGAAACTATATTTGAGTGTTCTGAGAAATATGTTGCTGTTGACCAAATAATAAGTAGTATTCCTATGATACTTATGACCAAAATTTGACGCTGTTGTTTATTTGTTGGCTGTTGTTTATTGATCATAATGGATGCACTCTATTTTATTAAGCTGTTGTTCAATTTTTGTTTGCTTATACACTATAAAGAAAATATAACCACAAAGTCCTACCCATACAGCAATATTTGCATAAATAAGCCAATCTATAGCATTCATGATAGTTCTCCATTATTAAATTTATTAAAAGTAAAGTTTGTAAGAAGATTTTTTTGTATGTTTTGTCTTGAGCGAATAACTATAAGACAAAGCCAAAAAAAGCCAAAAAAAAGAGTACAAAGGATTATAGTAAGTTTCATCTCTGAGTCTAGACTACTATTTTCATTTGCAAAAACCGTTGGATGTATTGATCTCCATAATCGTGCAGAAAGGAAAACAAGAGGAACATCTATAAAAGCTAGTATTCCAATAACTGAAGAGATAAATGCACGTCGTTCTTGTGATGTAGTAATATTTCGTAATAATAAGTATGCAGTATAGAGAAACCAAAGGATAAAAGCAGTTGTAAGGCGTGGATCCCATGTCCACCATATGCCCCAAGCATAACGCCCCCAGATAGCTCCTGTAATAATGGCAAAAGTAGAAAGTACAACACCCACTTCAGCTGCTGCACTTGCTATATTATCCCAGTAGATGCAGCGTGTTTTTAGGTAAAGTATGCTTGCAATACATACGACAAGAAAGCTTGTTAAGGACCACCATGCTAAAGGCATGTGTATATAAAATATTTTTTGTACAATACCTAAATTTTTTTCTATGGGTGCATAGATATAAATTAAATACTGGGAGACTACCATACCTATACTACTCAATAGGATTAGAGCATATATCCATAATGTTTTCATAGAATGGGTCCTTTGGTAAGGTGTATATTATTTGTGTATGAACTATACATAGTTATTCATCTCCTGTAATCATAAAAGGAAAAAGTATAAGGCTAACAGCAAGAAAAATGGCATCAAATGCTAGAGTAATTTTTATCCACGATGTATTCTCTGTTAAGGGTTCAACTAAAAGTCCATTGGTACAGATCTGAATACCTGCAAACAGTAAAGGTATAGATAATGGAAATAAAATTATTGAAAGTATAGATTCTCCTGCTGTTTGTTTTTGTGAGAGTCCGCCTATAAGTGATCCAAGGATTGTAAGTCCTATATCGATAAGAATGATGATAAGTAGAGCATGTTTCCAAAGTGGACCAATTGTTTGTGTAAGAAAAATAAGTGTTGCAGGAAGAAAAATACACTGTGTTAAAATAATGATGGATAGTCCAGCAAGCATTTTACCAAAAAAGATAGCTTGGACTGGTTTTGGCATAAGTAAAAGAGCTGTTAGTGGTGAGTTTGTTGTTTCTAATTCATAAAGCATGTTAAAAGTAAGAACTTGGCAAAAAATTGATGCTAGCCAAAAAATTGTTGCAGCTGTTTGTGGTGTTATTATTTCATCTGCATTTTTTGATAAACTAAAAATGAAAATAAGAAGTAATCCCAGCAACAGTGCTTGAAGAATACCAGAACTTTGAGAAAAGACAATTTTAAGATCTTTAGATGCTATACATATAGATGTTTTTAGCATGGAATAATACTTTCATTAAGGTAATGATATTTATAATCAGTTACTGTGCCATAATATTCAATTTTTTTATTGTTAAGTTTAATAATTTTTTCTGCTTTAGGAAAGTCTTGCATAATATTATGGGTAACCCAAACAATACTGGATCCAGCTTCTTTGGCTTGGAGTATTTCTTTATGAAGTAGTGTAATAGAGTGTCCATCTAAACCTGTACTAGGTTCATCAAGTAAAATAAGTTGAGGTTTAAGGAGTAGTATTCTAGCAAAATTAAGACGTTGGGCCATTCCACGAGAAAAAGTTCCTGTACGTTCATAAGCAAATTGTAGTAAGTTTACACGTTCAAGAATTTTTTTGAGGTCTTTTTTTATTATAGGCATTTGATGTATTGAGGCCCAAAATTTAAGATTTTCTATGGCAGATAGTTGAGGATAGATACATGTTGCATGTCCTAAATAACCTATTTTACCAGCTTTACATGTAGAAGTAATAGTCCCTGCTGTTGGCTTTATAAGGGATGCCATGATTTTTAGGAGAGTACTTTTCCCTGAGCCATTGTTACCAGTTAGAAGTAATATTGTTCCAGGAGATATGTTGCATGAGACATCTTTTAATACAGTACGTAAACCATATGTTTTATTGACTCCTGAAAGTTGAAGTAACATTAAACATTTTTCCTACGGTAGCATATAATACCTATAATTGGGCATATACTCATGAGTGCACCTCCGATCCAAATCCAGTTTACTAGTGGCGTGGAGCTTAGTTTGAATAGTGCTTTATTTTGTCGATCTACAGCAAGTAAAGATGCGTAAAATTCGTTACCTAAAGAGGCAATTGTATCTGCTTCAGCAAACTGCATTTGTCCCCACTTTTTATACATACGACGTTGTGGAGCAACGATACCAATCTTTTCTCCATTATGCTTAACTTCAAGAACACCTTCAATAAAGATATAATCTGAAGCTGTGCCTTCATTAAGTTTTATGAGTGTGACGTCAAAATCATCAACTTTTAGTGTTTCACCTTCTTTAAGAATATGCTCAACATCTATTTTGTATGGTCCTGAAAATGCAATACCTAATGAGATAAGTGCAACCCCTAAATGTATACCATATGAAGTAAGTGTTGTTTTGTTTTTTTTGGTTTGCTTATCTATCATTAATAGAAGTAGACTTATGAATATAGCTATAGAAGATGCTGCACCTAAAATAGCTGTTGGTAATCGGTACCCAGAAGCATACATGATGATAGCAGATATACATAGAGTCATAAGGACAAGTATAAAAATTTTCATGTTTTTAATGCCACCCGACCACCCAATCCATGGACATAATGCAAGAATACCCATGAGAGATCCAAAAAGTGGAAGGCATGTTCGATTATAAAAACCTGATGTAAGTCCTATAGCTCCACTAGACTCTTGTTCCATAGCATTTAAATTTTGTACAGTAGGATGCCCAAGGATAGATGTGTTCCACCATGCAGAAATGACTGGCCACATAGTTGCAAGAACAATTAGAGTAGCTAGCGCAAGAAGTAGCCATGCAGTGAGAATAAGAAAGCCCTCACGGCTATCAATGCCAGAGAGTTCTTTTTTTTCATATGATTTCGAGAGTAAAGAGACACGAATACAAACTAATGTTGATAATAAAATAAATATTAACAGAGGTGTACCAACGCCTCCTGTGCCAAAAGCATGTACAGATTGTATAATTCCACTACGGACAATATATGTTGCAAAAAAAGTAGATAGAGCCGTGATTGCCATAAGAAAAACATTAACAGCATGGAGTTTATTTCGTTGTGTTTGAATAATAATTGTGTGTAATGCTGCTGTAGATATGAGCCATGGAATAAGCGATGCATTTTCTACAGGATCCCATGCCCAGTAGCCACCCCAACCAAGCTCCATATAAGCCCACCATCCACCAAGAACAATTCCAGCAGTAAGAAATGCCCATGCTATAAGAATAAATGAACGTGTTAATATAGTCCAGTTTATTTCTATATGGTTATGTGGGCTCATTGTCTGTGCAAGTGCAAGACAACTAGGGATTATAAATCCAGCATAACCCAGAAAAAGGAGTGGTGGATGAAAAATCATTCCAGGGTTTTGTAAAAGAGGATTAAGACCATTACCGTCAGGTGGTTTTACATTAAGCATGATGAAGGGATTATTCCATGTTATCAAAAGAAAACTGAAGAATGCCATCGTACCTAAATAAAAGAACCAAAACCATAATTTTGTTTCTGGAGGTAATGCTTTATAGGCTGAAGTGCTTTGAAAGATACATCCAAAGATAGCTATTGAAAGTGCCCAAAAAAGCATTGAGCCTGCTTGGCCTGCCCAGAGTGCTGTGATGCGATAAAATAAAGGTAAGAAAATATCTGTATAGTTTGCTACATATTGAAGGGAAAAATCATATGTTATAAAGGCATATAGTAAAATAATAGTCGCAATGACTAGGCATAAGGTGAGTAGTATATTAAGAGAAGATACAATTTTTACAATGAAGTTTATATTATGTTTTCTTAATATAAGAGCATCATTTGTTGAGTGCTGTGGCCATATATTTTTTATTGATATAGTGAGAGCACATAATGAAACACACATTGTAATGATAAGTAATGTAAAAGCAAAAGAATACATGTATTATCCCTGCATTTAAAACTAGTCTTAGCTTATTGTATTGATTGTTATATGGATTACTAGTTTTTTATAAATTTGCTGTTTTGATAGTTTAGGTTTCCTTTTCGTATCGAGATGGACATTTTGTCATTAAAGTTTTTGCTTGAAATATGCCGTTAGGGTTTAAACTACCTTCTACAATAACTTCAGAGTTTGGTTGAAAGGTGTCAGGGACTATACCAATGTAATCTACAAAAAATATTTGTGAAGGGTCACTTCTATCCTTAAGTTTAAAGTGGACAGATCGTCTATCGTCAGAAAAAGTAAAATTTTCTTCAGAAACAACGCCAAAGAGCCGAGCAGCCTTAAGTTTATCTTTTGGTACAGCTAGAGCTTCATTAACAGTAAGAAAATAGACGCTATCTTCTGAAAAACCTGTGTATATAAGGTATGATATACCTCCTATAAAAAGTATAAGCACAATAAAATACATAGATTTGTTAGAAGGTTTATGCATTTGATAGCTCCAATTTTTATTAGAGATATTTTATATGTTATTATTGATAAGTTATAGAATTTATAGTGTATAGAACTTATGAAGTCAAATTGTTATGTTTTATATTAGGGGTTTTATTTTGTATTAAAGAGTGTCTTCGCTGTCTTGCTATTGCACGAAGGTCAGGTGTTTGGTCACTCTCATCAACGATTTCTCTTCCAAGCATAGTTTCTAGAACATCCTCTAATGATACAACACCAGAAAGTCCTCCATATTCATCAAGAACAATAAAGAGATGTTGGCGTTTTTCTAGAAATTCAAAAAGAAGACGATCAACAGTCTGGCTTTCAAGAACAAATCGAACAGGTTTCATTATTTCTGAAAGTTTTTTTTCAGTTGCTCCTTGAGTCATACATTTTGCAATTTCATGACGTTGAATAATGCCAATAATATCTTCATTATTTTCACTATAAATAGGGATTCTGCTGTAATTCCAAATTTTAGGTTCAGTATATGCTTTAGCAACAGTTGTATCTTCATGTAAAGAAAAAACCATTGTTCTAGGTGTCATAATTTCATGAGCATATTTAAGATCAAGACTTAAAATATTTTTGATAACATGTTCTTCATAAGCTTCAATACGTCCAGATTCACGTGATAAACTTGTGATAGCACGTATGTCATCTTCTGTGGCTGTTGGTCCGGTTGGTGGGGAGATAAGGCGTGTTAGATATGTAGCAAGTTTAATAAAAGGTTTAAGAATAAAAATAAGAATAGTTAGTGGGCGAGCAAAAAGTGTAGCAATAGTGGTTCCATATACAACACCTATTGTCTTTGGGAGGATTTCTCCTAATGTAAGTATAAGGATTGTAAGGAGTATGGTAAAAAACGTTATTGATGAAGGCAAAAGTATTTTTGATGCTAATGCACCAGCTAATGTTGCTCCTGCAGTATTGGCTATTGTATTAAGTGTGAGTACAGCAGTAATTGGTTGATCAATATTTTTACGGAGATGGTAAAGAATTTTACCTTTTTTACTACCCTGGTTTTTCAAGTGTTCAATGTAGGTCCAAGGTACAGAATAAATGGCTGCTTCAAGCATAGAGCATAATGCAGAAATAACGATAACAAGAACTACGGTTACTATAAGGAGCGTCATGGGATAGCTTAACCAACTGTTAATTTTTATTGTTTTTTACTTTAATGTAAATAAAGTAAGACCTTTACTGTTAATCATAAGATATAGAAAAATATTCTTTAGACTCTTATTCATTTGTGTCAAGAGATACTATGGCTATATTTTAATTAATTTTACTATCTTTATTTTTGTAGTTTTTATAGAGAAGTATTTTAAAAAGCTCATCCATAGATGAAAATTTAAAGAAAAAAGTTGTAAAAATTTATTAAAAATATATAAAAAGTATGATCAGTACTTGACGAATTTATTGCCCTTAGGTATTAATGCTTTTCTTATGAATTTAATGTTTTTTAGAACATAACTATAAAATCTATTTTGAGAAAAATAATTTGATAGATATCTAAATTTATTGTTTAGCATGGTGTAGCTGTTTTGTAGTTTATTTTAGAGAGAAATTTTAAAGAAAGATAGAAGGGTGTAGTTTTTATAGTATAGATTTAAATTGTTTCAACATATTTATTTTTAGTTATAGACTCATCTACTTATTTCTAGGCATATAGCTTTAGAAATCTAGCCAAAGTTAAATTACCTCTATAAATTTTTCCTTAGTAGTTTTTAGTATGAGATTTAATTTTTTATAGAGTGAAGTACTTAAAGGTTTATGTTAGTTAAGATATTAGTCTTTTTTTTGAGTCAAAGGAAATAGTTTAGGTCAAAGTTTTTTATTTATTTAATCATGACTTTGAACATAGTATTTAAGTATAGTTTATGGAGTTTTGTAGATGACGGCAGTAAGTAGTGATCGTATCCGCATAAAATTGAAAGCTTATGATTATCGTATTCTTGATAAGGCTGTTGCAGAAATTGTAGATACAGCTAGGAATACAGGTGCAAGTATTGCTGGGCCAATACCATTACCTACAAATATTCATAAGTTTACAGTTAATCGTTCTGTGCATGTTGATAAAAAATCTCGTGAGCAGTTTGAGATGAGAATTCATAAGCGTCTTATGGATATTTTAGAACCTACACAACAAACTGTAGATGCACTTGGTAAGCTTAGCCTTCCAGCAGGTGTAGATGTTGAAATTAAGCTTTAGTTATGAGGATGTTATGTCGAATAAAATGGGTATATTAGGTCGCAAGCTTGGAATGACACGTATTTTTTCTGGAGATGGTTCTGTTGTTCCTGTGACAGTTGTTCAAGCTGGTCCATGTGTCGTTACTCAGATTAAGACAACAGAAAAAGAAGGTTATAATGCTTTACAGCTTGCATTTAGTTTAGCTAAAGAAAAGCATGTGACTAAAGCTATGAAAGGACATTTTGCTAAGGCAGGTTCTAGTTTATTTTCTAAAGTTAAAGAAGTTCGCCTAGAAGAAGTTTCAAATCATGAAGTTGGTCAAGTTATTAATACAGATATTTTTTCTATAGGAGATCTGGTAAAAGTTACTGGTACAAGTATTGGAAAAGGCTATCAAGGCGTTATGCGTCGTTGGAATTTTGCTGGTGCTAAGGATACACATGGATGTGAGAAGGTGCATCGTTCAGGTGGATCTATAGGAAATAATACACTGCCTGGCCATGTTTTTAAAGGTAAGAAGATGGCAGGTCACTGGGGTTCAGAGCAGGTAACTATACAGAATTTGTTTATTGTAGACATAAGGCCAGAAGATAATATTCTTTTAGTACAAGGTTCAGTACCTGGACCTAAAAATAGTTTTGTTTTTTTACGTAAGCAGTAAATTTAGAGGAAAAGCTATGGCTACAGTGAAAATGTATGATCAAAGTAAAAAGGAAGCTGGTGATATTTTGCTAGATTCTAAAATCTTTGAAGTTCCTGTTCGTCCAGAGCTTCTTCACTTTATCGTAAGATGCCATCTTGCTTCTATACGTTCAGGTACACACTCAACAAAAACAAGGAGTCATGTCTCTGGTGGTGGAGCAAAACCATGGCGTCAAAAAGGAACTGGTCGTGCACGTGCTGGATCAAATCGTTCTCCAATATGGCGTGGTGGGGCAATAGTTTTTGGTCCACAGCCTCGAGATTACAGCTTTAAAATTAATAAAAAGATACGTAAGCTTGCACTACGGATGGCTCTTTCTTCCTGTTTTTCAAATAAGAAGATTCTTGTCCTTAACCAGCTTGATATTCCTGAAGTAAAAACAAAATATGCTGTACAAATCATGAAACAGCTTGATCTTGAGAAGCCTCTTATTGTTATTCCTGAAGCTATCAAAGAGATTACTTTTTCTATGAGAAATATACCAGGAGTATTATTGATTACGCCTGAACGTTTAAATGTATACGATATATTGAATTGTAGACAGTTAGTTTTATTAAAACCTGTTATAGAATCTATTGAATCACGTCTGATGTAGGGAGCATAATATGGATTATACTCAAATTCTTTTACGTCCAGTTGTAACAGAAAAAGCAACTATTTTAAGAGATAGTACAAATCATGTTTCTTTTATAGTACATCCTGATGCAAATAAGATTGAGATAAAAAAAGCTGTAGAAAAAATGTTTAATGTGCGTGTTCTTTCTGTAAATGTTATTATGTACAATGCACGGAAAAGAAAAAAGAATCGTCGTATAGTTCATGTTTCTGGGTGGCGTAAAGCATATGTAAAACTTGCTATTGGTGAGAAAATAGCATTTTTTGAGGGAGTATAGTTATGGCTGTACGTAAGCTAAAGCCAACATCTGCTGGTCGTCGTTTCCAAACAGTTTCTGATTTTAAGGAGATAACACGTTCAACACCAGAAAAAATGCTTACTGAAGGTCATACAAAAAACTCAGGTCGTAATAACCATGGTCGTATAACTAGTAGACGTCGTGGTGGTGGTGTAAAACGTAGATATCGTATTATAGATTTTAAGAGAAATAAAGAAGGTATTCCTGCTAAAGTTGCTCATATTGAATATGATCCAAATAGAACGGCTTACATAGCTTTGTTACATTATTTTGATGGAGAAAAAAAGTATATACTTGCGCCAGTTAACTTGAAACAAGGTGATATTATAGAAACAGGTAAAAATTCGGATATAAAACCTGGAAATGCAATGTCAATGTTAAGTATTCCTGTTGGAACAATAATACATAATATAGAGTTATATCCTGGACGAGGTGGACAGTTTTGTCGATCCGCAGGGAGTTATGCACAGCTTGTAGCAAAAGAAGATAAGTATGCACTTCTTAGAATGCCTTCAGGGGAAGTCCGTAAAGTTTTAGTTACATGTAAGGCAACAATTGGTCAGGTTGGGAATGTCCATTATGAGAATATTTCGTTAGGTAAAGCTGGCCGTAATCGTTGGTTAGGACGTCGTCCTAAAGTTCGTGGTGTTGCCATGAATCCAGTTGATCACCCTCTTGGTGGAGGTGAAGGAAGAAGTTCTGGAGGGCGCCATCCTGTATCTCCATGGGGTGTACCTACCAAAGGATATAAAACTCGAAATAAGAAAAAGAAATCTTCAAGTTTAATAGTTAAACGTCGTGGTCAAAAATAAGTAGGAGTGCTTATGCCAAGATCTTTAAAGAAGGGACCATTTGTTGATGGTCATCTTATGAAAAAAGTAGATGCAGCAGTTGCAAATAATGATAGACGTGTTTTAAAGACATGGTCAAGACGTTCAACTATTTTACCTGAAATGGTCGGATTAACTTTTGCAGTTCATAATGGTAAGAAGTTTCTTCCTGTATTTGTAACTGAAAATATGGTTGGTCATAAATTAGGTGAGTTTGCTCCTACAAGAACATTTTATGGGCATGCAGCTGACAGAAAAACTAAGGCCAAGAAATGATGGTAAAAATTATGGAAGCAAGATCAAGTGCTAAATATATGCGTGTTTCACCACGTAAGACAAGACTTGTTGCTAAAAATATAATAGGTTTATCTGTGGAATCTGCTATAAATATTTTAACTTTTACACCTAATAAACCTGCAGGAATAATCCTTGATGTTGTACGATCAGCAATAGCAAATGCTGAACATAACGTTAAAATGGATATAGATAGGTTGTTTATTAAAAAGGTTGTTGTGGATGAGGGGCCTACATGGAAACGTTTTATGCCTCGTGCACAAGGTCGTGCAACACATATTCGTAAAAGAACAAGTCATGTTACAGTGATAGTTTCAGAGGAACAGGAATAGATTATGGGGCAAAAGGTTCATCCATATGGGTTTAGGCTTGGTTATAA
Organism: uncultured Lawsonia sp.; assembly: GCA_964369665.1. Lineage (GTDB taxonomy): Bacteria > Desulfobacterota > Desulfovibrionia > Desulfovibrionales > Desulfovibrionaceae > Bilophila. The sequence goes on from CAYJFS010000002.1 coordinate 230,072, forward strand.
TAAAAACTGGCAGTCACGTTGGTTTAGTAAAAAAAATTATGCTGCCTATGTTTATGAAGACTATAAAATTCGTAAATACATAAAAAAGCTTTTGTATAGTGCAGGGATTTCTAAAATGGAAATAGAGCGCGCAGGTGGGAAGATATGCCTCATTCTTTCTACAGCTCGTCCAGGAATAGTAATCGGTCGAAAAGGTGTTGAAGTTGAAAAGCTTCGTTCTGATTTACGGAAAAAATTTGGTCAAGAGTTTTCTCTTGAAGTATCTGAAGTCCGTCGACCAGAAATAGATGCTCAACTCATAGGAGAGAATATTGCTATGCAGCTTGAACGCCGAGTAGCTTTTCGTCGAGCTATGAAACGTACTGTAAGTATGGCTCGTAAATTTGGTGCAGAAGGTATAAAAATAACATGTTCTGGTCGTTTAGCAGGAGCAGAAATTGCTCGAACCGAATGGTATCGAGATGGACGTGTACCTCTACAAACATTGCGTGCAGATATTGATTATGGTTTTGCTGAGGCACATACAACATATGGAATTATTGGTGTTAAAGTTTGGGTATATAAGGGTGAAATCCTTGATAAAGAGGTTGAGAAATAATGCTTGCACCTAAAAAAGTAAAATTTCGTAAATGGCAAAAGGGACGTCTACGTGGTCCTGCATTACGTGGTGCCAAGATATCTTTTGGTGATATTGGTTTAAAGGCAGTAGAACATGGGAAGCTGACAAGTCAACAGATAGAAGCTGCACGTATTGCTATGATGAGACATATAAAGCGTGGAGGAAAGGTTTGGATTCGTATTTTTCCAGATCATCCTATAACAGCAAAGCCTTTGGAAACACGTCAAGGAAGTGGTAAAGGAGCTCCTGTTGGTTGGTGTGCTCCAGTAAAACCAGGTAGGATTTTATATGAAATTAAAGGTGTAAATCTTGAACTTGCAAGAGAAGCCTTAATTAGAGCAGCCCATAAGTTATCAGTAAAGACAGTTATTGTAGTAAAAGAAGGGCTTTAATCATGAGAGCCAATGAGTTGAGAAAGTTAAGCATTGAAGATCTCAAGAAAAAACTTTTTGAGCAACGTCAAGAGTTTTTTAATTTACGTTTTCAACATGCAACAACACCAATAGAAAAGACGTCATCTTTTTCTAAAGTACGTAAATCTATTGCAAGAATTTTGACAGTTTTAAAGGAAAAAGTATAAATGATGTCACAAGTTTTTATAGAAAAGCGTAAGGGTCGAAGCTTGATAGGTACAGTTGTTAGTGATAAAAATGATAAAACAATTACGGTTCGTGTTGAAACATTAGTAAAGCATCCTCTTTTAAAAAAATATGTTCGTCGTCGTAAAAAATTTATGGCTCATGATCCTATGAATGACTGTAAGATTGGTGATAAGGTAAAAATAATAGAATTTAGGCCATTGAGTCGTAATAAACGTTGGCACCTTGTAACAATAATTGAAAAGGCTATTTAAACTAGGTTAGATTTTATGATTCAAGTTCAGTCAACATTACAGGTAGCAGATAATTCTGGAGCTAAAAAGATAGCATGTATCAAAGTTTTAGGTGGATCTAAACGACGCTATGCTACTGTTGGTGATATTATTGTTGTTTCTGTGAAAGATGCTATCCCACATAGTAAGGTGAAAAAAGGTGAGGTACTACAGGCTGTCATTGTTCGAACAAAGAAGGAAGTTCGTCGTGTAGATGGTTCATATATTAAGTTTGATTCTAATGCAGCAGTATTACTTTCTAAACAGGGTGAACCAATAGGTACACGTATTTTTGGCCCTGTAGCACGTGAATTGCGTGCTCGAAACTTTATGAAAATAGTCTCTCTTGCTCATGAGGTTTTATAGGAACTATTTATGAAACAATCCCGTATTAGAAAAGATGATAAAGTAATGGTTGTTGTTGGAAAAGATAAAGGTAAGATTGGTAAAGTTCTTAAAATTATTCGTAAGCACGACAGTATCATTGTAGAAAAGTTAAACATTGTAAAGCGTCATGTAAAGCCTAATCCATATCGTAAAGAAGTAGGTGGTGTGGTTGACAAAGAAATGCCTATACATATTTCAAATTTAATGGTTATTTGTAATGCTTGTTCTTTTCCTACACGTGTTGGTTACCAGTATAGCAAAGAGGGTAAAAAAAATCGTGTTTGCAAAAAATGTAATGAAATATTGTAACTAGGTAAAAGTATGACACGTCTTGAGAATATGTATCGTGAGAAAGTAATACCTTTATTGCAGAAAGAGTTTTTATATCCATCTATTATGCAAGTTCCTACAGTAAAAAAGGTTGCTTTAAATATAGGTTTAGGTTCAGCTAGTCAAAATAATAAGATTATGGAAGAAGCTATTTCCGAGCTTTCTTCTATTGCAGCCCAAAAGTCTGTTATGACTCGTGCTAAAAAGTCTATAGCATCATTTAAATTACGTGAAGGTATGCCTATTGGTTGTCGTGTTGTTTTAAGAAAAGAGCGTATGTGGGATTTTCTTGATAAACTAATGAATTTTGCTTTACCTAGAGTTCGTGATTTTAGAGGTGTCTCTGATCATGGATTTGATGGCCATGGAAATTTTACTCTTGGTATTAAAGAGCATTCAATTTTTCCTGAACTAGAAATAGATCGAATAGAGAATCCAAAAGGTATGAATATAACTATTGTAACATCTGCCTATACAGATAGTGAAGGGAAGGTATTGCTTGATCTTTTGGGTATGCCTTTTAGAAAATAAAGGAGTTTAATAGTGTCACGTACTTCTCTTGAAGTGAAAGCAAAGCGTAAACCAAAATTTATGGCTCGATTTTATAATCGTTGTCCCATTTGTGGAAGAGCACGCTCATATTTACGTAAATTTGGACTATGTCGTATATGTTTTCGTAGTATGGCACATCGTGGTGAACTGCCTGGTGTTCGTAAATCAAGTTGGTAAATATAAGTTGTTTTAGGAGAGTAGTTAAATGATGACAGATCCCATAGCAGATATGCTTACATGTATTCGTAATGCGCATCTAGCTCTTCATAGAGAAGTACGTGTACGTTTTTCGAAAACAAAGGAAGCAATTGCAAATATTCTTAAACAAGAAGGTTATCTTGAAGAAGTAAAAATAGATGGAAAGTTTCTTTTAGTTAGTCTTAAGTATTATAAAGGTAAAGCTGCTATTGAAGGTTTGAAGCGTATTAGTAAGCCAGGTCGTAGAGTATATGTTGGTTTTAATGAGATACCACAAGTACAGAATGGTCTTGGTATATGCATTCTTTCTACATCTAAAGGTGTTCTTAGTGGTTATACAGCACATCATATAAAAGTTGGTGGTGAGATTTTATGCGAGATATGGTAGGTTAGTCTATGTCTAGAATTGGGAAATTACCTATAACTATTCCTTCTGGTGTAGAAGTTAAACTTTTCCAGAGTTATATAGAGATTAAAAGCTCAAAATATACTCTTACAACACCATTATGTGATCTTGTTTCATATGAAATTTTGGATGGAACGATACGTCTTATTTGTAAATATGATACACGTGAGGCACGTGCTCAATATGGTTTGCGTCGAACACTTCTTGCTAATTGTATTGAAGGTGTAACAAAAGGTTTTTCAAAAACATTAGAGGTTATTGGTGTTGGTTATCGTGTAGCAGTGAAAGGTAATATTGTAGAGTTATCTGTTGGCTATTCACATCCTGTACATATAGATTTACCTACAGGAATTACCGCAAAAGCTGAAGGACAGAAACTTACTGTTATGGGTGCAGATAAGGCGCTTGTTGGAGAGGTAGCTGCACGTATTCGTCGAATAAGAAAGCCTGAGCCATATAAAGGTAAAGGTATTAAATATGAAACAGAAATTATTAGACGCAAGGCTGGAAAATCTGGAAGCAAAGGTAAGAAATAGTAGGTGATTTAAATGGTTTTAAGTAAAAATGAATATAGATACCAACGTAAAATACGTATTCGTAAAAAGATTTTTGGTACAGCTGAACGTCCACGTTTAGTTGTATATCGTTCAAATTTGCATACATATGTTCAAGTTGTAGACGATTTTTCAGGTATTACGTTATTAGCTACATCTACGCTTTCCATTTTTGGCAAAAAGAAAAAAAGCTCCTGTAATATTTCTGATGCACAATCAGTAGGTAAAAAAATAGCACAATTAGCTTTAGAAAAGAACATTAAAAAGGTTGTGTTTGATAGGAATGGTTATTTATATCATGGAAAGGTAAAAGCTGTTGCTGATGGTGCTAGAGAAGGTGGCTTAGAATTTTAATTTAAGGTAAAAGGCTATTTCATGGAACAAGTAGAACTAGGACTTATAGAGAAAATTGTCTCTTTAAATAGAGTGGCTAAAGTTGTAAAGGGAGGTCGACGCTTTAGTTTTAGTGCTCTTGTTGTTGTTGGTGATGGAAGTGGAAGTGTTGGTTTTGGACTAGGTAAAGCACAAGAAGTTCCTGAAGCTTTAAGGAAAGCTACTGACCAGGCACGGAAAACAATGATAAAAATTCCTTTAATAGAAGGAACATTACCATATGAAGTTTTAGGAGAATTTTGTGCTGGTAGAGTTATACTTAAACCTGCTTCACGTGGTACAGGTATTATTGCTGGTGGTGCTGTTCGAGCAATTATGGAAGCTGCTGGTGTAACAGATATTTTAGCAAAGGCTATTGGCACTAATAATCCTCATAATGTTCTTAGAGCAACTATGGCAGGACTTTCTTCACTACGTAGCGCTGCTATTGTAAGTAATATACGTGGTAAAAATTTAGAAATTTTTAGGAAGTAATTATGTCTACAAAACTTATAGTAAAACTTACAAGAAGTCGTATAGGTTGTAATCCTAATCAACGTAAAGTTTTAGATGCACTTGGATTGCATAGGCGTGAAACAGTAAAAAATTTTCCTGATAATCCTGCTATACATGGTATGCTTAGTAAAGTATCACACTTGATAGAGGTAAAAAATGAATCTGAATAATCTGTTTCCTTTTTCAGAGCAGCAGAAAAAATGTAAGCGTGTTGGCCGTGGTTCTGGATCTGGTTGGGGATGTACTTCTGGTAAAGGCAATAAAGGTCAAAATGCTCGTTCTGGTGGTGGTGTTCGTCCAGGATTTGAAGGTGGTCAGATGCCGCTTCAACGTCGGCTACCAAAGCATGGTTTTAACAATTTAGTGTTTAGCAAAAAGTATGCAGTTATTAATATTGACTGTTTAATTAATTCTTTTGAAGATAAGACTGATATTACTATTGAAGATATTTATAAACGTAAGCTTTGTCCTGTTGGATCTTTTATAAAGATTCTTGCTGGTGGAGATCTTGCTAAGATAATAAAAGTTGAAGCACATAAATTTAGTCAAGCTGCAAAAAGAAAAATACAGTCTGCTGGTGGTGAAATTAAAGAATTGGAAGGAAAAGTTGGTGAATAAGTCAAGAACGAATGTTCCTTCAGAGCTTTCTGTGTCTCCAGAATTACAAACAAAGCTTTTATGGACAGTAGGTTTACTATGTGCTTATCGTATAGGTGTACATATCCCTGTTCCTGGTGTAGATAGTGTTGCTTTAGCTCATTTTTTTGAAAGTGTTGCAGGAACCCTTTTTGGACTTTTTGATATGTTTTCTGGTGGTGGTTTACGTAATGTTTCTGTTTTTGCACTTGGAATTATGCCATATATTTCTGCATCTATAATTATGCAGTTGTTACAGGTTGTAATGCCTGAGTTTAAACGTATGACAAAAGAAGAGGGTGCTAATGGGCGACGTAAAATTATACAGTATACACGTTATGGGACAGTACTTATTACTATTATACAAGGTTTAGGGATAGCTGTGGGGCTTGAGACTATGTACAGCCCATCAAATATACCTATAGTTCTTTCTCCTGGATGGACATTTCGGATAGTTACAGTTTTGACGCTTACTGCTGGAACAGTAATTATTATGTGGTTTGGTGAACAAATTACAATAAAAGGTATTGGTAATGGTATTTCATTGATTATTTTTTCTGGGATAGTTGTTGGCATTCCAGGTGCTGTAGTAAAAACATATCAACTAATAAAAATTGGTGAAATAAATATTTTTGTTGTAGTAGGTTTAGCTCTATTTATGTTTGCAGTTCTTGTTGGAGTTGTTTTTATGGAAAGAGCACAGAGAAGAATTCCAATTCAATATGCTAAGCGTCAAATGGGTAGAAAGGTCTATGGTGGTCAGTCAACACATTTGCCCTTACGAATTAATACTGCTGGTGTTATTCCACCAATTTTTGCATCCAGCTTATTGTTATTTCCTGCTACAATAGCAAGTTTTGAGATAGCAGACTGGTTAAAAGCTTTAGCAGTATGGTTTTCTCCTTCAACTTTTTTATACAATTTTATTTTTGTTATACTTATATTTTTCTTTTGCTTTTTTTATACTGCTATTATTTTTGATACAAAAGATGTTGCAGATAATTTAAAGAAAGCCGGTGGGTTTGTTCCTGGGATTCGTCCTGGAGAGAAAACAAAAAAATATATGGATAGTGTTCTTTCAAGGCTTACATTTTGGGGAGCTGTATATATTTCAGTTATTTCTGTTTTGCCAATGTTGCTAATTGCACAGTTTAACGTTCCTTTTTATTTTGGTGGTACAAGTATTCTTATTCTTGTTGGGGTTGCAATAGATTTTATGTCACAGATAGAATCTCATTTTATATCTCGGCAGTATGAAGGTCTCATGAATAAAACAAAGTCTAAAGCACGGAGCTAGAATATTGAAAAAGTATCGAGATGTATTTCTTAAAAATGAAAAAGAAATAGGGATACTTAGAGATGCTAATAAGATAGTTGCAACAATATTAGATGAGCTTGGAAGGAACATTAAACCAGGTCTTTCTACATTTTATTTTGAAGAGCTTGTTCAAAAAATGTGTAAAGAATTTAAAGTAAAACCAGCATTTCAAGGATATCATGATTATCCCTTTGCATTATGTTGTTCTGTTAATGAAGCTGTTGTTCATGGTTTTCCTTCAAAAGAGAAAGTGTTAGAAGAAGGTGATATTGTAAGTTTTGATGTCGGTGTTACATATAAGGGATTCCATGGAGATGCTGCTCGAACATTTGGTGTAGGCTCTATTTCTAAAGAGGCATCTCGCCTTATACAAGTTACATCAGAAAGTTTAGAACTTGGAGTTCAAGCAGCCTGTGTAGGGAACCATGTATATGATATTTCTGCTGCAATACAGCAGCACATAGAGTGTTCAGATTTTAGTATAGTGAAATGTTTTGTTGGCCATGGAATAGGAACAGGATTGCATGAAAAGCCTGAAATACCAAATTTTGTTCCATATAATGGTCCAGGATTACCTCTTAAAGTAGGTATGGTTTTAGCAATAGAGCCAATGGTAACAATAGGTTCATCGGATGTAAAAATTTTAGAAGATAAATGGACAGCTGTTACCTGTGATAACTCGCTAGCTGCACATTTCGAACATAGTGTGGCAGTACTTTCTACTGGTCCATATATTTTGGATCAGCTATAACATACATATAGAAATTATGGGTTTTCTTGACAAGATATATAAAACAAGATAAGGGTTCCTGTTTTAGGATAAAAGATAGTAGCCTGTTTATTGAAATTATTTTTATAGGAAGTTTGTTATGAAAGTTCGGCCATCAGTGAAGAAGATTTGTCCTAAATGTAAAATTATTAGGCGTAGAGGTATACTTAGAGTTATTTGTGAAAATCCTAGACATAAGCAGTGTCAAGGATAAATTTTTAGGAGAGAAACTGTGGCCAGAATTGCTGGTGTTGATTTACCCAAAGGAAAGCATGCAGACATTGCTTTAACGTATATTTATGGTGTTGGTCGAGTAACAGCACGTAAAGTTCTTGATAGTGTTGGAATTAAATGGGATCAAAAAATAGATAATCTTTCAGCTGAAGAACTTAATGAAGTACGTAAAGAGTTAGAACAACATTATAAAATAGAGGGTGATTTACGTAGAGATGTCTCTGCTCACATTAAACGTTTAATGGGTATTGGTTGTTATCGTGGTCTTAGACATAGGAAAGGACTTCCAGTTCATGGTCAAAGAACACATACTAATGCTCGAACACGTAAAGGACCACGTCGTGGTGCTGTAGGTAAGAAGAAGTAAGAGAAAAATAAGAGCTTATATTTATAAGTATGGAAAAAAGATATGGCAAAACCAAAACGTCTAAGTAAGAAACGTGAGAAGAAGAATGTTCCTGTAGGTGTTGCTTATATTCAAGCATCATTTAACAATACTATTGTTACTTTTACAGATACTCGTGGAAATACAATTAGTTGGGCAAGTTCTGGTCAGAGTGGATTTAAAGGTTCTCGAAAGTCCACGCCTTTTGCTGCACAGGTTGCTGCAGAGCAAGCAGCCCGTAGAGCACAGGATAATGGTATGAAAACGCTTGGTATATATATAAGTGGTCCAGGTGCTGGTCGTGAAGCAGCAATGCGTGCTATTAACATAGTAGGCTTTAGAGTTGCGTTTATCCGCGATATTACACCTATTCCACATAATGGTTGTCGCCCTCCTAAGCGACGTCGTGTTTAGTTTTTAGAGGAGGATTTTAGTCTTGGCTAAATATAGTGATGCCAAATGTCGTTTATGTCGTCGTGAAGGAACAAAGTTATTTTTGAAAGGTGATCGTTGTTTTACTGATAAATGTGCATATGATCGTCGACCATATGCTCCTGGACAGCATGGACGTGTTCGTAAAAAAATGAGTGATTATGCTGTTCAACTTCGTGAAAAACAGAAAGTTCGTCGTGTTTATGGTATGTTAGAAAAACAGTTCCATGGATATTTTGTTAGTGCAGATATGGCAAAAGGTGTAACTGGGGTAAATCTTCTTTCTTACCTTGAACGACGTCTTGATAATGTTGTCTATCGTCTTGGGTTTGCAAACTCAAGATCACAAGCACGTCAGCTTATTAGACATGGTATTTTTAAGTTGAATGGTCATAAAGTAACTATTCCTTCACTACAGGTTAGTGTTGGTGATAGTATTGAGGTGCCTGAAAAGAGCCGTAATATTTCTGTGCTAGGTGAAGCACAGGGATCTGTTGCTCGTCGTGGTTGCCCTTCCTGGCTTGAATTAGATGCGTCTAACTTTAGAGGTATAGTAAAAGCTTTACCTCAACGTGAGGATATCCAATTTCCTATCAATGAGCATCTTATTGTTGAGCTTTATTCCAAATAGATCGAGGAATCCATGCTTTTTAAAGAAGGTAATAGACTTATTAATGCACGCAATTGGGGAAAACTTGTTTATCCAGAACCCATTATAAACCCAATGAGTAATAATTGTTCAACATATGGAAGTTTTGAGTACGAGCCACTTGAACGTGGCTATGGTGTTACTATTGGCAATGCACTACGTCGTGTTTTGCTTTCATCTCTTCAAGGTGGAGCTTTTGTAGCAGTAAAAATTTCTGGTGTTCAACATGAATTTACTACTATCCCTGGAATTCTTGAGGATATAACAGATGTGGTTTTGAATCTTAAGCAAGTCCGCTTGTCAATGGATATTGATGAGCCACAACATATATCATTGAATGTTTCCAGAAAAGGATTGATAACTGCAGCAGACATCCAAACAAACCAACATATAGAAGTATTAAATCCTAATCAGCATATTGCAACTCTTACAGAAGATATAGATTTTTCTATGGAGTTTGAGGTTCGTATGGGTAAAGGTTATGTTCCTGCAGAAATGCATGAAGATTTACCTGAAGATATAGGACTTATTAAATTAGATGCAAGTTTTTCTCCTATACGTAAGGTTGCTTATTCCGTTGAGCAAGCACGTGTTGGTCAAATGACAAACTATGATAAGCTTATTCTTGAGGTTTGGACTGATGCTTCTGTAACTCCTGAGGATGCAATAGCTTATAGCGCTAAGATCATTAAAGATCAGATTTCTGTTTTTATCAATTTTGATGAGAAAATTTCTGGTGGTAGTGGTAGTGAAAATAATAGTACTACAGATCTTAATGGTAATTTATTTAAAAGTATAGATGAACTTGAATTATCTGTACGTGCAACAAATTGTTTACGTAGTGCAAATATCTCTACTGTTGGTGAGCTTGTACAAAAAGCAGAATCAGATATGCTTAAAACCAAGAATTTTGGTAAGAAATCTTTGGATGAGATAAAATTATTGCTTACAAGTATGGGGTTTAATTTTGGTATGAAAATTGATGGGTTTGAAAAGAAATACCAAGAGTGGAAGAGAAAACAACATGAAGCATAATATTATTTGTTTTTAAGTAGATTTTTAGTCTTTTGATTAGTGGCTTGTTAAATTTAGAAGAAGGAATGAGGTAATGAGACATAGAAATTCTGGGAAAAAATTTGGTCGTACACCTGCACACCGTAAAGCCTTATTTCGGAATATGGCAAGTGCTCTTATTACTTATGGAAAGATTTGCACAACAGAGAGAAAGGCTAAAGAGCTACGTCGAATTGTTGAACCTCTTATTACATTAGCTCTTCAAGATACTTTACATGCTCGACGTCGTGTTTTTCAGATTCTTGGAGATCATCAGCTTGTTAAGAAATTGTTTGATAAGGTTGCACCTGTTTTTAGTGGTATTCCAGGAGGTTATACACGTGTTATAAAACTTGGTTTACCAAGAAAAGGTGACTGTGCTTCAATGGCTGTTATTGAATTTACACATCAAAAAGAAGTAGAGACTTCTCAGTCAGTAGAAACAATACAATAATAAACGACTTAGTTAATCATGCCCAAACCCATTATTATAAAATGTATTCATCTGAGTATTCTGAATTTAGTTGAAAAATTGTCTATTACATAAAATTTTTATTGTAAAATAGATTGTAAGGATGGGTATGAAGGCTAAGATTTGTCCTGTTATCTTATGTGGAGGTAGTGGAAAGCGCCTTTGGCCCTTATCAAGAGCATGTTATCCAAAACAATTTATTGATTTTGGTTCAGGGACGCTTTTTGAGCAGACTTTAGATCGTGTAGGGTCAATACCTGGTATAAGTGAACCAATAGTTGTTTGTAATGAAGAACATCGTTGTTTTGTTTTTAGTTTATTAAAAGAACATAGTAAAAAGGCTAGAATAATACTTGAGCCAGAAGGGAGAAATACAGCTCCAGCTATTGCTTTGGCTGCTTTTTTATCACAAGAGCTAGATAAAGAGGCATTATTACTTGTATTACCTTCAGATCATTTTATTGAATCCATAGATATATTTCATAGAGCTATAATAAAAGCTTATGATGTTGCAACTAAAGGACGATTAGTGACCTTTGGTATTGTTCCTACACGTCCAGAGAAAGGTTTTGGGTATATACAGCCTGGAGATATATTGGAAGAAGGTGTTTATACTATAGCGTCTTTTATTGAGAAGCCAAATACGGTAAAGGCAAAAGAATTTTTTCAGAGTGGGGATTATTTTTGGAATAGTGGAATGTTTTTATTTCATCCTTCATTATATTTAGATGAGTTAAAACGATATGATTTAAGAATGTTTAATGCATGTGAATATTCATGGAATAACCATAAGATTGATATGCATATGGAGTTTTTTCGTCCAGAGAAAGAAGGTATGGCTCTTGTTCCTTCAGGTTCCATTGATAATATTATTATGGAAAAAACAAAAAAGAGTTGTATGGTTGTGCTTAATACTGGATGGAGTGATTTTGGTTCATGGGAGGCTTTTTATGATGCAGGTAAACAGGATATTAATGAAAATGTCATACAAGGAGATGTTGTCACTGAAGATGTTCATGGTTGTTATATTAACACAAATCATAGACTGTTGTGTGCTTTAGGTATTCATGATTTGATTATTGTTGAGACAGAAGATGCTGTTTTAGTAGTAGATAGAGAGAGGAGCCAAGAAGTAAAAGATCTTTTAGAGAAAATTCAATCTTTTGGAAGAGCAGAAACTGAAATACATAACCATGTTTTTCGTCCATGGGGAAGCTATAAAGTTCTTTTTTCTAATGATCAGTATAAAGTAAAAAAAATTATAGTATATCCTGGTGAATCATTGTCACTACAAAAGCATCAATATCGATCAGAACATTGGATTGTTGTACAAGGTATAGGCCATGCAGAAGTTGATGGTTCTGAGTATATAATAGAAAAAAATCAATCTTTAGATATTCCTCAAAGTTCAATACATCGTTTGAAAAATTCGAATAATGAAAATCTTGAGATAATCGAAGTGCAATCAGGCTCATATCTTGGTGAGGATGATATTGTTCGTTTTGAAGATCTTTATGGTCGTATAGAGAAATAGTTTTAAGCTATGTTTTTTTGTATTTAAGAATAGTTTTATTTATAGTGAGTATAACTTTATATGGATGGGATAGGAATATTATTTTGAAATATTCTGAGTAAGATAATTGGAGTATCCTAAATAATACAGTGTGTTTTCTATATTTACAAATGGCCTTTTCTAAGAGTAAACTAGAGTTTTAAGATGGTTTTGAAGGATGTTTGGTATTATAGGAAAAATATATAAATATTGTATTTATTTTTTAAAATAGGTTGTTTAGGCAATGAATAATATTGATAATAAGGAAGATCCAAATGGTTTTGCATTAATACCATTTCTTTTTTTTCTTGTTCTTTTTATTGGTACAGGTGTTTACTTAACACTTTCTGGAAAGGAAATGGCTTTTTATCAGCTTTCAGCAACAGTAGCTATTCTTCCTGCTATTTGTTTATCAGTTTTACAGGGTAAAGCTGGTATAAATAAGAATATTACAATATTTCTTTATGGGATGGGTGAAGTAACTATCATTACCATGTGTATGATATACTTGCTTGCTGGAGCATTTGCTTCAGTTGCATCATCTATTGGAAGTGTTTCTGATATAGTAAACTTTGGTCTTTCATTTCTTAAGCCATCAGTAGTTTTGCCAGGGCTTTTTTTAATTTGTTCATTTGTTTCAACATCTATGGGGACAAGCATGGGAACAATTGCTGCTGTGGCCCCTATTGCTATTGGCATTGGTGAGCAAACAGATATTAATTTATCATTATTAATGGGCGTTGTTCTTGGTGGGGCTATGTTTGGTGATAATCTTTCTATGATTTCAGATACAACTATTGCTTCAACACGAAGTCAGCAGTGTGATATGAAAGACAAATTTAAAACAAATTTTTGGATTGCACTACCTGCAGCATTAGTTACAATAATTGTACTTTGGTATAGTGGTTCTACTAATTATAGTATTTATAGTGATGAATATGAATTTATAAAAGTTGCTCCCTATATTCTTATTTTAATTATGGCACTTTTAGGTATTAATGTATTTATAGTGTTGAGTCTTGGAATTATATTTACAGGTATTGTAGGACTAATAACCGTACCAGAGTATAGTTTTCTTACTTTGGGTAAGAGTATTTATGACGGCTTTTTAAGCATGAATGAAATTTTTATTTTATCAATGTTTATAGGTGGACTTGGAGAGCTTATTCGTTATCATGGTGGTATAGCTTGGCTTTTAAAGTTAGTTAATAAATTTATGTCGTCTATTTCAAAGAATCCTTCTCCTAAAATAGGCGAATGGTGTATTAGTTTTTTAGTAATGCTTACGAATCTATGTGTGGCAAATAACACAGTAGCTATTATTTTGGCAGGAAAGGTGAGTAAAGAGATAGCTGATAAGTATGGAATAGAGCCTCGAAAGAGTGCGAGCTTATTAGATATTTTTTCTTGTATTGTACAAGGACTTATACCATATGGAGCTCAACTATTGCTTATAGGTTCTTTATCTAAATTATCTCCAGTTGCAATACTATTAAATAATTGGTACTGCATGGCTTTATTTTTTTCAGTTTGTATATTTATATTTTTTGATTAACTAAACTACATAAACAGTTACGAACAAGATTCTATTTTTTAGGACTATTCAGGAATATATTTATGACCTGGTTTGTATATATCCTTCAATGTGTAGATGGAACATATTATTGTGGTATAACAAAGAATGTTCAAAGACGTCTTTTAGAGCATAACTCAACAATATATGGAGCAAAATATACCCGTGCTCGTAGACCAGTATCGTTGGTTGTATCTATAGCTGTAAAAGATAGAGCTAGTGCTTGTAAGATTGAATATTTTGTAAAAAAATTACCCTGTACAAAAAAAGTAGCTTTTTTGTTACAACAGGTAGAATAAAAAATTATTTATTAAAAAATAATGAGCCTGTTATACATTTTTAATATGTTTTTTATTAAAAAATATATTAAAAATTCATAATTTTTAACTTATACAAAGTTTGATTCATATAGAAGATAAGATATGTATTTTTTGAAAAAAGAGTTTTAGTTTTAATTATTAATAATATGGGTATTATGATAAAAGGACTTAAAGGACTTAAAGGATTTACTGATCTTTTCCAGCCAGAAAGTGCTGTTTTTACTTATATAGAAGAAACTGCAAGGCAACTATTTTTTTGTTATGGTTATACAGAACTAAGAATACCAATAGTAGAGCATACAGAGCTTTTTTTACGTGGTATTGGCACGGAAACAGATGTTGTTCAAAAGGAAATGTATACATTTTTAGATCGTAAGGGTCGATCTCTTACTTTACGTCCAGAAGCTACAGCAGGAATAATGCGAGCATATACTGAAAGTAAGGGATATAGTACATCAGAAACTATTGCTAAGTTTTTAAGTATTGGTCCAATGTTTCGTTATGAGCGTCCACAAAAAGGCCGTATGAGGCAGTTTCATCAAATTAATTGTGAATGTATTGGATCTTCTGATGGATATATTGATGCAGAGCTCATAATTATGCTTATTCGTTTTTTAAAAATGTTGAATATACCTCCGTTTATACTGCAATTAAATTCGTTAGGTTGTAAATCTTGTCGTCCTAACTATAAACATATATTACAGCAATGGCTTTCTAAATTAGATAACACAATGCTTTGTGTTGATTGTATTCAGAGGAAAGAGACAAATCCTATGCGAGTTTTAGACTGTAAAATGCCTATGTGTAAAAAAATTTTATCAGATGCACCCAGTATAATAGATTATCAGTGTTCTGAATGTACAAAACATTTTACAGAAGTTACACATTTTCTTACAGTAGCAGGGATTGAGTATGAGTTAAATAGCCAGTTAGTTCGAGGGCTTGATTATTATATGCGGACAACATTTGAAGTTATTTCTACATATATAGGTGCACAAGGAGCCATTGCTGGAGGGGGCCGTTATGATGGACTCATAGAGCAACTTGGAGGTCCAAATAAACCAGGAGTGGGCTTTGCATGTGGTATAGAGCGGTTAGCAATGCTTATACCTCAAAAAGAAGTTATAAGAATGGTTTTTATGGTTGTAGCTTTGAATGATACAGTTAAAGATAAAGCCTTTATGCTTGTACAAAAATTAAGAGATAGTGGTCTTAGTGGTGAGATGTTGTTTTCTTCACGTAGTATGAGAAGCATAATGCGCTATGTGGATAAGTCTGGTGCATTGTATTGCTTATTATTAGGAGAAGAAGAATTTTTATCAGGTGTTATAAGTGTTAAAGATATGGATAGTGGTCTGCAAGAACAGCAACCATTAGATACTATAGAAAGTTATATTTTTGATGCTCTTAAGAAAAAAGATATAGAATGGTTGGGTCAACCAAGCAGGTCATGTTCATGAAAGAAGTGGAAGTTAATGAAAGCATAACTGTTTGTGAAGCACTTGGTAATTGGAAAAGAACGCATACTTGTGGAGTATTATCATTAGATCATGATACAGAAGAAGTCTGTCTTATGGGTTGGGTTCAATTTCGTAGAGATCATGGGGGTCTAATTTTTGTAGATTTAAGAGATAGGACTGGTATTACACAGGTAGTATTTACACCAGAAATTCTTTCAGAAATGGACGTTTCAGCTCATACAATTCGTTTAGAGTATGTATTAGCAGTGAAGGGCGTTGTTTGTCCTCGACCAGATGGTATGTTAAACCCTCAATTGCAGACAGGTGCAATAGAAGTTATTGTTTCAAACTGGAAATTACTCAATACTTCAAAGACACCACCTTTTCAGATTGAAGATAGAATAGAAGTGAGTGAAAACCTTCGTTTACAATGGCGATATTTAGATTTACGCCGTCCAAAAATGTCCTCTAATATAGTATTAAGAAGTCATGTTAACCAAGCAATCCGAAGTTACTTGTCTTCTCATGGTTTTTTAGAGATTGAAACACCATGTCTCACCAAGTCCACGCCTGAAGGTGCTCGAGATTTCCTTGTTCCAAGTCGTTTATACCATGGACAGTTTTTTGCGTTACCTCAGTCTCCTCAAATTTTTAAACAGCTTTGTATGGTTGCTGGCTTAGATAAATACTTCCAAATAGTACGATGTTTTCGTGATGAAGATTTAAGAGCAGATCGACAGCCAGAATTTACTCAAATAGATATAGAAATGAGTTTTGTTGATGAAACACAAGTAATGTCAATGGCAGAAAGTCTTATGGGAAGTGTATTTCAAGATGTATTGTCTATAAAACTACAGAGACCATTCCCTTGTTTAACGTGGGAAGAAGCCATGGGACGCTATGGTCTTGATAAGCCAGATATACGCTTTGGCCTTGAACTTCAAGATGTTACTGATATTGTTAAAAATTCATCTTTTAAACTTTTCTCACAAGCACAGCTAGTAAAAGCTATCAGAGTTCCTGGTGGTGAAAACTTTAGTCGTAAAGAAATTGATGATTTTACTGAATTTGTGAAGACATATGGAGCACAAGGATTAGCATGGATTAAAATCCGAAATGATGAATGGCAATCACCTATAGCTAAATTCCTTTCTGATGATGAACGTGCAAAGTTGGGACAAAGGTTAGAGTTATTATCAGGAGATATTGTTTTTTTTCAGGCTGGCTTACCTGCAGTAGTGAATGCTGCTCTTGGAAATTTAAGAGTTTATCTTGGTGAACAATTAGGGCTTGCTCAAGAGGATAAATGGGCTTTTATTTGGGTAACAGATTTTCCTCTTTATGAATATAGTGAAGAGGAACAGCGTTATGTTTCATGCCATCATCCTTTTACTGCTCCCCAGTTAGATGGTAGTCATGTTGATCCAGCTAAAGCAAAAGCACGTGCATATGATCTTGTTTTAAATGGGAATGAGGTTGGTGGTGGGTCTATTCGTATACATGATGCTTTAGTCCAACAAAATATTTTTAAAAACTTAGGTTTTTCTGAAGAGGAAATGAAGGAACAATTTGGATTTTTTATACAAGCATTGGAGTATGGTGCACCACCACATGGAGGTATTGCCTTTGGTTTGGATCGATTACTTATGCTTATGAGTAAATCGTTATCAATCCGAGAAATTATTGCATTCCCAAAAACACAAAAAGGTGCCTGTCTATTGACAGAAGCACCTTCTTTAGTTTCTTCTAAGCAACTTCGTGAACTTGGTCTGCGTTTGCGTGAGGAGCTTAAGTAAAAACAGGCAAACTAACTTTATTTGTTTTTAATAATTGTTATTTTTATATTATTTAAAATACATACCCAAGAGATAAAGCTATAACATGAGCTTTTCCTTTATGTGCTTTTCCTGGGAGGACGCCCAAAGTGTGTTTAGCAGATTGTTTGTATTCGAGTTCATTAATAATAATGAAAGAGTATGCAAGATCGATTTTCCATAATTCATCAATAGAAAAACCTGAACCAATGCTTATTCTGTGGCGACCATGGCTAGGAGCCATATAGTCAGCATGCTTAAGGTTTATAGGGCTTGTTTCATAAGAATAGCCTGCACGTAAAGCTAACCAAGGTAATGTTTGGTACTCTACACTTCCACTGAAAGTCCAAGTATTTTTCCAGCTTTTTGGATTCTTACTTGTTATATTAGCTGGGTTTTTTAGTCGTATATCAAGATTTTTATATACACTCCATAAAGTATATGTTGTGTCTACTTCGATACTTAATTCAGGGATAGGCGTATATGTAAGAGCTCCACTGATTACATCTGGAAGGTTAAGTTTTCCGTAAGCATTAGCGTCAGCTATAATAGATCCATTAAGAGTAACATAGTGTTTATCAAATGTAGATGTCCCTTTAATAGTATGTTTAATGCGACTACGATATGTTAGTCCAGCAGCCCATTGTTTATCAAATGTATAGTGGGCAGCGATATTTCCTCCAAAAGAGAGACTTTTTCCTTTAAGGTGATTTCTGTTAAAACCTTTACGTCTAAAATACATATCTTTTTCCATGGACATTTTGGCGCCCATGATATCAAGTCCAACAGCCATAGAGAAGTTATCTGTAAATTTAAATGCTATATTAGGATTGAGTGAGAGTGTTTGTAAATGTACTTTTACTATATTAATACGGCCTGGCCATGTATGCGGATATTTTTCACCTAGCCCAAAACGAGAAAATAGACCAAAACCCAGCCAAAGCTTTTCATTAAGTTGTTGAGTTAGGTATGCATGTGCATGAGGCCAAACACTCTTTTTATTTGTAGTGGATTGTTTTCTTCCTCTAAAACCTATAGTTTCAATAGTTACCTTAGGTATGACTAGTGTTGCTCCAAGCATAACATGTGTTCCTTGGAGCTGTGTAATTCCTGCAGGATTATATGCCACAGCAGAAGCATCATTTGCACGTCCTATAAGGCCACCAGCTAGAGATGTTCCACGTGCACTAAAGTCTGTAATTGCAAAACCTTCAGCAAATGAAGTTGATATGAAGAGGCTTATGGATATAAGGATTCCACCAAGAAAGGATATCGTTTTTTTCATAGTTACCTTTAATATAGAAAAATATGATTTTTAAAAATAAAGTTATGAAAGTTATGAAAATTTTGAATAACAAGGTATATATGCTATTAAAAACTCTAATTTTTTAAAATTAGAGTTAGATTTATCTAGTATAAAAAATATTGCATAAATAGCAAGGTAAAGTCTTTATGCAAAGAGAGCTTTTTTAAATGATATAATAATTTGCAGATATTAAGTAGATATATTATTATAGTTAAGGGTAGCAGTATAATAAACACGATAATATTTTTCATATATACTGTCGTTGGAGTATCCATGTCTAAAGTTATAAGTGATCAACAATCATTTTTAGAGTGTCGTAACATAACACATGTTTTTTCTGTGAAGTATGGGAAATTATGGAAGCGTAATCAAGGATATATTCAAGCTGTAAAGGATGTATCTTTAGTTATAAAGAAAGGGGAAACATTTGGTCTTGTTGGCGAGTCTGGCTGTGGTAAATCGACACTAAGTAAGGTTATAGTTGGTTTGTTAAAGCCTTCTGGTGGAGATATTTTTTTTCATGGTCAACCTTTTTTGGTTTCAAAAAGAAATAATATTGTTGGTCATAAAATACAGATGGTATTTCAAGATCCATTTTCATCTTTAAACCCGCGTTTATCAATATTTTCTTCAATATCAGAATCATTAGTTACAATGGGTGTTCATAAAAAAGAGAGGAAAAGAAGAGTTGAAGAAATACTCCACTTGGTAGGCATGCAGCCAGAGCATGCTATACGTTATCCTCATGAATTTTCTGGTGGTCAACGGCAGCGTATAGCAATAGCTAGAGCACTTATTACACATCCAGAGCTTCTTGTTTGTGATGAAGCTGTGTCTGCTTTAGATACTTCGGTACAGGCACAAGTGCTTAATCTTTTGAAAGACTTACAAAGTCAGTTTGGTTTAACATATTTTTTTATTTCCCATGATATAGCTGTTGTTGGGTATATGAGTAATCGTGTAGCTGTTATGTATTTAGGAAGAATTGTAGAGCTAGGTTCTACTGATAGCCTTTTGAATAATCCTGCACACCCATATACACAGTTATTATTAAATGCAGTTCCTATCCCAGATCCATGTTATCGAAAAGAGAAAATAGTGTTAAAAGGCGAGGCTCCTAGTTCTCTATCTCCACCTTCTGGTTGTCCTTTTCATACACAATGTCCATATACAATGGAGATATGTAAGAAGAAATTACCAAATTTTATAAAAATAGAAAAAACAAAAGAAGGAAATGTTGAAGATAGATTTATTCGTTGTCATCTTTATAAATAATTTTCTAAAGCCATTATCTATGTTTGGTATTTGTAAAAAGTACACTTAAGTAGTTAGACTATGTTGCAGAAAAATTTAGAGTTTTATGGAATTATACCTGCACGGTATGCTTCTTCAAGGTTTCCTGGAAAACCTTTAGCAAAAATTCAAGGTTATCCAATGTTTTGGCATGTGTATAGTCAAGCTGTACAAGCATCTATATTTACTTCTGTAGTTTTAGCTACTGACAATGAAGAAATTTGTTCTGCTGCAGAACAGTATTCAGTACCTTATATCATGACAAGCACTACTCATGAGACAGGTACTGAGCGTGTATACGAAGCAGCTGTAAAACTGGGTATTCCAGAACATGCTGTAGTTGTAAATATACAAGGTGATGAACCACTTATTGAACCAAGTAGTCTTTGCCGATTAGTAGAACCTTTTAGTGACATTTCTGTTCTAGTTACAACACTAGCTATAGATATTACAGAAGAAAGAGCACAGTCTCCACACCAGGTAAAGGTTGTTATAGCTAGTAATGGTGATGCACTATATTTTTCACGTTCTTTGATTCCTTCATTAAGAGACAGTAAGGGTGTGGATAGTCAAAATATCTATATGGGACACATAGGCTTATATGCTTTTCGTATGGATGCTTTAAAAAAATTTGTAAGTTTTCCACCCTCACGGTTAGAGTTGTTCGAAAAATTGGAACAATTGCGATTATTAGAAAACAATATACCTATTCGTGTTGTATATACAACCAAGAATTCTTTAGGTGTTGATACACTAGAAGACCTTATAGTTGTTCAAAAAATTTTAGCACAGAAAGGGTGACAAAAGAGTATATTATGAAAGCAATGTTGGTTTTAGAAGATGGTTTTTCCTTAGAAGGTCAATCTTTTACAGGACCATGTGAGATTGGTGGTGAAATCATTTTCAATACAAGCATGACAGGGTATCAAGAGCTTCTTACAGATCCTTCTTATTATGGTCAAATAATATGTATGACATGGCCGTTAATAGGTAATTATGGTATTACTAAGGAAGATATGGAGTCTTCAAAGGTTTATCCAACAGCATTTGTTGTAAAAGAGTGTTGTAAAGAGCCATCTAATTGGAGAGCAATACAATCATTGCCTGAATTTTTGAAAGAACATGCTGTTCCTGGTATTGAAGGGATTGATACACGAGCACTAACAACACATATACGTATGCATGGTTCTATGAGAGCAATTATTTCAACATATTCACATAATATTTCAGAGCTTGTTTTAAAAGCCAAAAAGCTTCCTCAGATGGAGGGTCAAAACCTTGTTCAAAAAGTTACACCTAAGGAAGCATGGATATGGAAAGACGGCATACCTCAATCTGTGTGTCTTGATAAAGATAATTGTTTTTCTTGGGAAAAAGGGAAAATACCTTTAGTGGTATATGATTATGGTATTAAGTGGAATATTATTCGGCTGTTAATCGAACAAGGATTTGATCCACTTATGGTTCCGTCATCATTTTCTATAAACCAAATAAAATGTTTAAATCCAAAGGCAGTCTTTTTATCTAATGGTCCAGGTGATCCAAATGTTTTGATTGATGAAGTTGAGTGTATTAAAGGGTTAATAGATCTATATCCTATAGCAGGAATATGTTTAGGGCATCAGTTACTAGGAAAAGCTTTAGGTGGCTTCATACATAAGCTCCCTTTTGGCCATCATGGTTGTAATCATCCTGTTAAAAATCTTAGAACTGGATGTATAGAAATTTCATCTCAAAATCATGGTTTCTGTGTAGATATTAAGGATATTTTTGATGTAGAAGTGACACATATAAATGTAAATGATGGAACATTGGAAGGATTTGCACATAAGACTAAACCTATTATAGCTGTGCAGTATCATCCAGAAGCATCACCTGGACCTATGGATGATCAATATTTTTTTAGTACATTTAAAGAAATAGTTATAAAATCTTAAGTACTATATACTTTTTATCGTTATTATAATTAGTCGTATATAGAATATATCTATATATGTATATGTATAGATAAGGAGATCTATATAGACATATAGTTCTTTTTATGTGTTTTTATTGTATATTATAGATGCTCTAGATATAATATGCTATATTTATATATTAATACATATTTTACTGTTGTTGTAATACATTTTTATAATATATATTAAAACAATATAGAATAATATAAATTAATAAATATTATAGTACATAATTGATATATAGATTTATGATACTTATAGTATAAAAAGTAGTTTATACTAGTATGGTTTCTATATTAAGAGTTTAATAAAAATTTTTTTATATTACTATAGTTTCAACATGTAAGGAGAAGGTTTTAGTGTTTAAGTGTAGATATTTTTTTCTTTTTCTGTAGTATACCTAAAGTAAGCCCAGCTAAAAAGCCACATAAGACCCCAATAAAAAATGCTTTTGGTATATTGTCATAAAATCCAGATAAGGCACTTAAAATACCAAAAGAACCTCCAATAAGTATGCCTCTAATAATAAATTTTTTCATAAATAATGTCATTAGTTGCTTGAAGAAAAATGTGTACTTTCATAACATATCTTGTTTAGTTTATTATTTTATATCATAGGCTATTTGTAGTGTAAATAATGGGCTATGTATTGATTACTCAATGATAAGGACTATAGGAGTTACTATGCATTGTCTTTTTTGTATAAGAGGTGTGATAAGTTTATTTATATGTTGTTTGAGTTTTACTGCTTGTTCTTCAGATGATCAGCAGGGTAAAATACCTCCACCTCTTGTCGAAGCTATGACAATAGAGTCAAAAGATACACCTATTTCTTTAACTTTTGTAGGTCAAACAGAAGGATCACGTGCTGTTGAGGTACGTGCACAAGTTTCAGGTATTCTTGTACAAAGAACATATGAAGAGGGTCAATATGTTAGTCAGGGGCAGCTTCTTTTTGAAATAGAACCAGATAGCTATAAAGCAGACTTTGAACAAGCACAAGGTATGTTGGAACAAGCACGAGCAAAATTTATACAGGCAGATCAAGATCAAGAAAGGATACTTTCTCTTTATAAAAAAAATGCTGTAAGCCAAAAAGATCGAGATAATGCTGTAGCAACATATAATGCAGCTAAAGCTGATTTTGATTCTGCAAATGCAGCCTTAACAGAAGCAAAAATCAAGCTAGGTTATGCCTATGTAACAGCACCAGTTTCTGGCTATACAAGTAAAGAACATAGAACTGTTGGTAATCTTATTAATGCAGGTTCATCTAAAGAAAATTTACTTACAGTTGTAAATCAAGTTGATCCTATCTATGCAAATTTTTCTATTCCAAGTCCACAATATATGCATATGAAAACATTAGCTGCAGAAGGTCGTTTACGTATGGATAAACCTTTAGCAACAATGGTACTTGCAGATGGTAGCTTGTATAAAGAGAGTGGTGTTGTTACTTTTATAGATAAACAGGTCAATGCCACAACAGGTGTTGTTGCAGCTAGGGCAGAATTTGTGAATCCAGATTTACATGTCCTTCCAGGGCAATTTGTAAGAGTTATTATTAGTGGTCCTATATTAGTAAACGCAATTCTTATTCCACAAAAAACTATAATACAGACACAAAAAGGCAGTATGGTTGTTGTTATTAATAATGAAGGTAATGCAGAGATGCGTCATGTTACTCTTGGGCAAAACTATGGAGAAAACTTTCTTGTTTATGAAGGCCTTGTTAATGGTGATCGAGTTATAACTGAAGGGAATAATAAAGCTATTCCTGGACAACCTGTGATGGTAAAAGACAATGAACAGGATACTACTATTCAAAAAGATCAGGTGGTACAGTAATGGATAATAAAGATAACCATACTACTGATGTTAGGCCTGGTTTTTTTCTCCGTCGGCCTGTTTTTTCAACGGTTATTTCTTTGTTCATTATTCTTGTTGGGGTTTTAGCTATTGTAGCTTTACCTGTAGAGCAGTATCCTAATTTAACACCACCTCAAGTAGAAGTTACAGCAACATATAATGGTGCTAGTGCTGAAGTCGTTGCAGAAAATGTTGCTTCTGTTATTGAAGAACAAGTAAATGGTGTTAGTAATATGACATACATGAGTTCTGTAAGTTCAGGTGCAGGAAGCATGTCATTAAATATTTCGTTTGATGTAGGTACAGATCCAGATCAGGCAACAATAGATGTTAATAATCGTGTCCAGTTGGCAACGCCTAAGTTACCACAAGAAGTACAGCGTATGGGTATTTCTGTTTTAAAGAGATCCCCAGCAATGTTACAAATTATATTTTTAACTTCTCCAGACGAACGGTATAATACAACATTTTTAAGTAACTATGCATTACTTAATGTTATTGATGAGCTCAAGCGCATACCAGGTGTAGGTGATGTGCAAAATTTTGCTGACCAAGACTATGCGATTCGTATCTGGCTAAAACCAGATCATATGAAGCAGCTTAAGCTTACTTCAGATGAAGTTATTCAAGCTATTAATGCACAAAATGCTCAGTTTGGAGCAGGGCGTATAGGTGAAGAGCCTATGATGCCTTCAATAGGTGTAACTTGGCAGGTTACAACAGAAGGGCGTTTGCAGACACCAGAACAATTTGAAAATATTATTTTAAGAACAGAAGCAGATGGTTCTATACTTCGATTAAAAGACGTTGCTAGAGTAGAGTTAGGCGCACAAAGGTATAATTTTGAAGGGAAACAAAATGGCATAGCTGCTGTTCCAATAGGCATTTTTTTAGCACCAGGAGCAAATGCACTTTCTACAGCTGAAGCTGTAGAAAAAACAATGAAAACATTGTCAAAACAGTTTCCTGTGGGTGTTGCATATAATATTCCTTATGATACGACAACATTTGTCCGCATATCTATTAAAGAAGTTGTAAAAACACTGTTTGAA
Source organism: uncultured Lawsonia sp. (assembly GCA_964369665.1). Lineage (GTDB taxonomy): Bacteria > Desulfobacterota > Desulfovibrionia > Desulfovibrionales > Desulfovibrionaceae > Bilophila. Next base: position 255,022 of record CAYJFS010000002.1, read on the forward strand.
GCTATGATATTGGTTTTTTTAGTTGTATATTTATTTCTTCAAAATTGGCGTGCAACACTTATTCCTTGTTTAGCAGTACCTGTTTCCATTATTGGTACTTTTGCAGGTATGCAGCTTTTTGGTTTTTCTATCAATACGTTAACAATGTTTGGTCTTGTTCTTGCTATTGGTATTGTTGTTGATGATGCTATTGTTGTTCTAGAAAACGTAGAACGGCATATCTCTGAAGGTTTGGATACAAAACATGCTACAGTAAAAGCTATGCATGAAGTGACAGGACCTATTATAGCTATAGTCCTTGTCCTTTGTGCTGTATTTATTCCTGTAGCATTTACTGGTGGTATGGCTGGACGCATGTATCAACAGTTTGCTATTACAATAGCTATTTCAGTCACGATATCAGGTATTGTTGCATTAACGTTTACTCCTGCACTTTGTATGCTTTTTCTAAGGCCAGAACATTTCAGTCAGCATGCTTTTTTTAAAAAATTTAATGCTTGGTTTGAAGATATTACAGGTAAATATCTGTTAGTTATAAAAACGCTTATTCGTCGTACAACACTAACATTAGGATTATTTGTTCTTATATTTTTACTTATAGGTGGTGTTTTTACACGTGTACCTGGTGGATTAGTTCCTGAGGAAGATCAAGGCTATTTAATTGCCTTAATTATGTTACCTGAGGGGGCTTCTCTTGTTCGTACAGCTGAGACTGCTAGAATGCTTGAGGATATGTTATCAAAAGAGCCAGCAGTTAAAGATGTTATGAGCTTTTCAGGTATGGATGCTATAAGTAATGCCTCTAAATCAAATGTAGCAACAGTTTTTATTGTTTTAAAGCCATGGGATGAGAGAGGTAAAGGTGAGTCTTCCTTTGATATTGTAAAGAAAATTTTTGCTATGGGTATGAGCATCCCTGAAGGTTATGTTGTTGCATTTAATCCACCACCAATTACAGGTATGAGTAATACTGGTGGCTTTGAGATGTGGATACAAAATCGTATTGGTGCTAGTAATGTTGAGCTTTATAGTGTGGCACAAAGCGTTTTGGAGAAAGCTCGATTACGTAAAGACTTACAAAGCCTTAACAGTACTTTTGGCATTAATGCTCCACAGCTTTTTGTTGAGCTTGATCGAGAGAAAACAGAAACGTTTGGTGTTGGTGTTTCTGATGTATTTTCTGCAATGCAAGCTACATTTGGATCATATTATGTAAATGACTTTAATATTTATAATAGAACATTTCGAGTATATACCCAGTCAGATGCAGAATATAGAGCTAGACCAGAAGACATGGCTGATGTTTATGTTAAGAATAAGTCAGGTGATATGGTACCTATTATTTCCCTTTTATCTATTACACCAACAGCAGGTCCTCAGACAGTTGAACGTTTTAATGGTTTACCTGCTGCTAAAGTTATGGGAGGTCCTGCTCCAGGATATAGTTCAGGCCAAGCTATAACTGCTATTACTGATGTAGCTCATGATGTTTTACCAGAAGGGTTTACCATTGCATGGTCAGGCTCGGCATATCAAGAGAAACTTGTAAGTAGCAGTGGTTCGCTTATGTTCATTTTGTCTTTAGTTATGGTCTTTCTTATCCTTGCAGCTCAATATGAAAGTTGGTCTTTACCTTTAACAGTCTTAACAGCCGTGCCGTTTGGTGTCCTTGGCTCTATTGCTGCTATCTGGCTTAGAGGTATAGCTAATGACGTGTATTTTCAGGTAGCGCTTATAACACTTGTGGGTTTATCTGCAAAGAATGCTATTTTAATAGTCGAGTTTGCTGTTGAGAAATACCGTAAAGAAGGTCTTAGTATTATTGATTCAGTTGAACAAGCCGCACAGATACGTTTTAGGCCTATTATTATGACATCTTTAGCATTTATCTTAGGGTGTGTCCCTTTAGCTATAAGTTCTGGTGCTGGATCAGCTAGTCGTCATGCTATAGGTACAAGCGTTATTGGTGGAATGTTAGTAGCAACGGTTGTTGCACCAATGTTTGTTCCATTCTTTTTTCGGTGGATTATGGTATTTTCAGAAAAGATTTCTGGTAAAAAACTCGAGCAGGAGTAGTACCATGAGAATAGCATATTGTTGTATATTTGTTTTTGCTTTCTTATCTGGTTGTTCTTTTGCACCAAAGTATAAGCGTCCACCTATGGAACTTCCAGAGTCTTGGGTGTTGCCCATAGAAAAGGGTATACCTGTTTCTATACAGTGGTGGCAACGTTTTAATGATCCAGTTTTAGACAAGCTTATTCAAGAAGCACTACAAAATAATAAAGATATATTAATAGCAATTACACGTGTAGATTATGCAAGGGCTCAGTTAGGGATTGCACGTTCAGATTTTTTCCCACAGGTATCTGGTAATGCACAAATAGCTCCTGTATGGGTAGACCATAAAAGAGTTTCTGATAGTGGAAAATCTTCATATTATGCGAATTTTTCAGCATCTTGGGAGATAGATTTATGGGGTAAAATAAGGAACTCTAGGGATGCAGCTCTTTATCAGTTATTAGCTACAGAAATAGCACAACATGGTATGCTCCTTTCTATTACCGCTGAAACAGCAAAGGCATATTTTTTATTAAATAGTCTTGATATGCAAGTTAAAATTGCTGAAAGAACAATCAAAACACGAGAAGATGCTCTTGTTATTTATAGAGCACAGTATAAACAAGGTTTGATTAATAAGCTTGATTTTACACGTGCTAAGACAGAAGTTGAGTCTGCAAAGACAGCATTATATCAAACACGAGCTGCAAGAGAAAAGGCAGAAACAGCTTTGGCTGTGTTACTTGGACGTTCACCACGATTAGTCATGGAATATACAGTACATAATGGTGTTTCTCTTAATACATTATCTGTAGCACCTGCGATTCCAGAGGGTATTCCTTCAGAGCTTTTAGAGCGTCGGCCTGACGTCCTTCAAGCAGAATATCTTTTAAAATCTGCTAATGTGAGTATTGGTGTAGCTCGATCTGCTTGGTTTCCTTCTATATCATTGACTGGTTTGCTTGGTATTGTAAGTCCACATTTAGATACATTACTTAAGAATCCTCTAACAACATGGAGCTATGGTGGAAATGGTTCTGTGCCCATACTCGACTTTGGACGAGTGTATTCTAATGTAGAAGCTGCTGAAGCAAAAAAGCAAGAAGCCTTATTTACTTATGAAAAAACAGTAGAAAATGCTTTTAAAGATATTCGTGATGCTTTAACCATGCAGGAAGAATCTGCGAATATTGTTAATTCTCTAGAGCGAACGGTACAAGAATTACGTATAGCTACGGCTCTTGCACGTACACGTTATGAAAATGGGTATTCTTCCTATCTTGAAGTTTTAGATGCAGAAAGGGTGCTTTTCCAAAGTGAGCTTAGCTTAGCAAGTGCATGGAGTGATAGGCTTTCAGCTATTGTAAGTGTCTGTTTATCACTTGGTGGCAGTTGGGAACAGCCCCATAGTATAAAAAAATAGCTTTATTATTATTTCTGTAATACTTTAAAGATATAAAAATAGTTAGGTTAGATGTATTTAAGTATAGCTATGTTTAGGTAATGTACTAGACATAGTGTATATTATATTTTATTTTACTAGTCTAAATATATGATTAAGGAGAGTATATGGCTCATAAGAAAATTGAACGAAAGAAGGAACTTGATCGACGTCGTCAGCGTCGTGCTAAACGTTTAAAAAAGCGTATACAAGAGCTGAAGAAAGCAAAAACAGGTAAGTAAAAGGTTGTATTTGTTCTTATATATGTATAGAAAACCTTTTTATTTTGAACAATGGCTTGTTAGTGTTATTAGTGTGTGTTTTTATTTTTAGGGTATGTAAGGATTTGTTTCTATGCCAATTTATGAATATTGTTGTACAAAGTGTAAACATGTGTTTGAAGAGTGGATTAAGCATTTTGATGCTTTAGAAGATATACATTGCCCTTTATGTAATAGTGTTGCACAACGTATAGTTTCAAATACGTCCTTTATTTTAAAGGGTGGTGGTTGGTATGTTACAGAATATGGCAATCAAAAAAAGAGTGATAGTCAAAAATCTAGTGAAAGTAAGATGGATAATAATAGCCAAAGCACTGGTGTATCAGGAACAGTAAAGAAAGATGTTAAGTCTGAGAAGAATACAGTAAGCAAAGATACTCAAAAGACATCTGTTGCAAAAATAGAGTCAAAAAGTGCTCCTACAAGTACTGCAACATAAGCATATTAATCTAAGGTATAATATTAAGAGGGGTACCCTAATATTTTTAGAATATTAGGAAATAACTATGATAGATCGTTATACACGTCATGGAATGGGTTGTATTTGGACATTAGAAAATCGTTATAAAAAATGGTTAGATGTAGAGATTGCTGTATGTGAGGCTTGGAGTAAAATTGGTGTTGTTCCAGAAAATTCTTTGCAAGTTATTAAAGATAGAGCTGTTATTGATGTTCATCGGATACTTGAAATAGAACAAACCACCTGTCATGATGTTATTGCATTTTTAACAGGATTAGAGGAAAAAATAGGTCCTGAGTCACGCTATATCCATTTAGGTTGTACATCTTCAGATATCGTTGACACTGCAAATGCTATACTTCTTGTTGATGCTGGACACTTAATTTTAAATGGTTTTGATAATCTACTATCTGCATTAAAAGTATTTAGTTTGAAGCATCAAGGCTTACTTTGCATGGGTAGGACACATGGTATTCATGCAGAACCAACCACATTTGCTTTAAAATTTGCTGGTTTTTATGCAGAATTCAAAAGAGACAGAGAACGTTTTTCTAGGGCATTAGAAGGTATTCGTGTTGGTAAATTTTCAGGTGCTGTAGGAACGTATGCACTGCTTCCTCCAGAAGTAGAAGTAGAAGCATGTCACCTTCTTGGTCTGCAGTCAGATACAATTTCTACACAAGTTATTCAAAGAGATCGGCATGCAGAGTATTTTACGTCATTGGCTATAACTGCTGGAAGTATTGAGCGTCTTTGTGTGGAATTGAGACACTTGCAGCGTACAGAGGTTCATGAGATCGAAGAAGGCTTTAGTGATGGTCAAAAGGGCTCTTCAGCTATGCCTCATAAGAAAAATCCTATTTCTGCAGAAAATATGACTGGTCTTTCACGACTTGTTCGAAGTAATGCAATAGCTGCTTTAGAGAATCAGGCTTTGTGGCATGAGAGAGATATAAGTCATTCTTCAGTAGAACGTGTTATTATGCCAGATACAACTATTTTGATAGACTATATGTTTGCTCGTTTAGCAAAAGTGATAAAAGAGTTACATGTTATACCTGAAAATATAGAACGTAATTTACAAGCTTCCTTTGGTTTATTTTATTCCCAGCGAGTTTTAACAGCACTTATTGATGCTGGAATGAAGCGTCAAGATGCCTATGTAGTTGTACAGCGTAATGCAATGGAAAGTTGGTCGACTAGGCAACCTTTTTTTAGTTTTATACAGAAGGATAAAGAAATTTTGTCGTGTTTGAGTGTAGAGTCTTTAGAACAACTATTTAATCCAGACTATTATTTACGTAATGAACAGTATATTCTTAAAAAAGTTTTTGGTGATACTATTTTTAGCTAGGAGGTATATAGTTAGTTTATGGAGATATTAAGAAAACGGCTAGCAAAGATTCTTTTTGAGCGTTCATATAAAGAAGGTGATTTTACACTCTCATCAGGTCGTAAAAGTTCTTACTATTTTGACTGCAGACAAACAGCCTTACATCCAGAAGGATCATGGTTATTAGGTACATTATTTAATAAGATGCTTTCTAGTTTTAATATTAGTGCTGTTGGAGGTATGACCTTAGGTGCAGATCCTCTTATATCAGCAACAACAGTTATTTCGCATGAAATAGGAAAGCCTCTTTCTGGACTTATTGTGCGTAAGGAAGCTAAAAATCATGGTACTGAAGCATATGTAGAGGGTCTTATGAATGTGAAACCTGGTGATCAAGTAGCCATGCTTGAAGACGTTGTAACAACAGGTGGTTCGCTTCTTAAGTCATGTGAAAGAATAAAAGCTATAGGGCTATCAATAGTTGTTCTATGCGCTGTTTTAGACAGAGAGGAGGGGGGTAAAGAGATTATACATAATTCTGGATATGAGTTTTTTTCACTTTTTACACGTAAAGAACTTGTTGAATTAGCTCATCAAGTTTAATAGTTGTTATGAATTTGGCAGAAATAAGACTGTATTATTCTTGAAAAGAAATAGGATTAATAAATTGAGTTCACATATTTAGCTTATATATTTGATAATATATATTTTTTTTTTTTAATAGATGTGTTACTTAGTGTATGCTTTAATGGTACATGAAAAAAGTTTGTACAACAATCTAGCTTTATTATATGTAAATATATAGTAGAAGATAGTTTTTATTATATTGGTAGCATTTCTTTAACATTATGTTCTAGCTCAGTGAGCTTTTATGCTATTATTTTTTATAAGTAATACAATATGAAGAATAAACAACAATTGTATCCTTTTTTAAAAACTTTAATACATAGAGTTATTTTTTTAAATATAGGTATATTGGTTATTTACTATTTAAATGTATACTATGTTAGTGTAGCAACATGTAATATTATACCAGTAACAATGCCAACGAGTTCTTTTTGTTATGATACACATCGTTCTGAAGTGAAAGAAAAAACAGTTCGTTGGCATGAAGCTTGGTCGTCACGCTCTTCATTATATTTTGATTTATATTGGCCTGAAGGGTATGCTTCATTTCAAGGAGTACCGTTTCAAGAATTTAAAGAAAGAGAAGAAAAGTTTTTTCAACAAGATATTTGGGTAGACAGTTTTTATGGTGAAATCCATGTTGAAAAAGAAGATGGATACTGGGTTTCTTGGTTTCCTCAGTATTTACAAAAGGCTCATAGCACAGTTGAAGGTATTAGGCGCCTTTATTGGAATAAAGATGAGCATGGTGAATTAAAAGTGGTTGGAATGAAGTGGACCCCTCAAGAGCTTGATTTAGAGGATGTCTATTTAGAAAATGTAGCAAGTAGAATATCAACATTTATAGAAAAGTGGAGATCTGCTTGGGAAGCAGCTAATATTGACCAGTATGCAGTATGTTATGCAGAAGACTCTATTCAAGGAAGTAGATATGGGAAACTTGCCATAGTAGAACATAAGAAAGATACATGGCGTATGAGAAAGCCACAAGAAGTTATTTTGTCAGGGTTTCGTTTTATGACAGTCAAGGATGGGATACAAGTAGACATGTCTCAGAGCTATTGTGATGTAGCATATAAAGATAAGGGTATAAAGACACTACTATTAAGACCTATAGGTAACTCATGGGTTATTGTTCGTGAGGAGTGGATCGAGGTACCATAAATGAATACAACAAGTAGCAAACTAAGTCTTATTCTTATGCGTGATGATGGCGAAGCCAGAAGTATACGTATTAGCAAAAAAGGTTTATTACTACTAATTACTCTTACAATTATGTCGCCTATTACAGGGCTTATTGGTTTATGGGTTGGATGGGAAGCATGGAACTCTATATCTAATTGGCAGCAAGAAAAACTTGCTTACCAAATTCAAGTAGATGAACTACGTGTACAGCTTGAACGATTTGCAACACTTGAGGCTTTATTGAAACGCCAAGATGCAGCTTTAAGTAATAAGAATCCAAATGTTCCATCTGTATCAGGGAAAGACAAAGGTGATAAAAAATCTCAACCTCCAGTAGAGGCTATAAAAGAGTCTGTAAAAAAGAAAGAGGAGCAAGTAAAAGAGGTAAATAATACTTCTATACAAACACCTAATGTGGCTCCTACAGAAAAAACTGTTTTACAGTCTTCTGCAATAGATATTTCAAGACAAAGTACCATGACTTCTACTTCAAATACGATAGATCATGGTGTCGTTAAAATTGAAAACGTGCAAGCAAAAGTCTTAGACGATAAAAGAATACAGGTACAACTAGGTCTTTTTAGTACAGAAAAGGTTCCACAAATTTCTGGTTATGTTCAGCTTGCACTTATTGCAAGTGATGGGAAAAAATATGAGCTTCTTGGATCAGAAACAAGTTTTCGTATAAGTCGGTTTAAAAGCATAGTTATTAATGCTCCACTATCTGTATCTAAAGCTACTTTAGATACATGCCAGCTGCTTGTAGAGGTTGTTACAGGTGATAAAGTTATTTATCGTCAGAAGTATCCCTTTATTGATCAATAATTCACAAGAATAATTATTTAAAAATGGTTTTTATGTATTTAAAGCATAAAAACCATTTTTTTATAGCAAAATTTCTATATCTTAACCTTGAGGGAAGTAAATTGATAGAAATATAATATTCATATACCATTGAAATATTTAAAAATATCTGTAGTTTTTTAAGAAAAAAACTTGACCTTGTGTGAAAATAGTAACAAAATAGATTAAAGATAATATTTAGATGTTTCTAGTAAGCTTTGCTAAGGAGGTAAAAATGTCTAAAAATTCAGCATGTAAGTATTCTTGGCTGAAATACCTTTTAAGCGGTGTTCTATTAGGCATCCTTATTATCTTAGTACTTGGTTGGGGGATGAGCTATACTGATTCACGACCATTTTGTGGAGGTTGTCATATAATGGAACAAGCAGCATTGACACAAAAAATGTCTGTACATGCAAATTTGAGTTGTAATGATTGTCATGCACCAAAGTCACTATGGAAAAAGATTCCATTTAAGGCAAAAGAAGCTCTAAAAGATGTGTATATGAATATGTTTGGCAACACACAGTTGCCTATTTTATCAGGAATAGGCATAAAAGATGTTGTTAATGAGAATTGTAAGGAATGTCATACAATGTCAAATACAACAGTTTCATCTATGGCTGTAAAGCCATACTGTGTAGATTGTCATCGTAATGTACCACATGAGCGTATGGAACCCATCAGCACAAGGATGGTAGGTGATGAGTAATCAAAAATTTTTAAAAAATTGTAGTATTATTTTTTGTTTAGTATTTGTTTTAGGTGGCTGTGGTGATGATATAGAACTAAAGACACCCAAATATGATACAAAGCTTGGCCCAGACGAGTTGCGTAACACACCATTTAAAAAAATATTTCCTCTTCATTATGAGTCTTATATGCGTAATGATGAAAGTACAGTTATGACAGTATATAAAGGCTCTGTCCCTTATATGAAGAACGATAATGTTGATGCTTTGCCAGAAGGCTATAGGTATGCACAGCCATATTTGAAAAATCTTTGGTTAGGTTATCCTTTTATGTATGAATATCGTGAAGCTCGTGGACATACACTTGCTATTCATGATTTTTTACATATAGATCGTATAAATCGTTATGCAGAAAAAGGTGGTCTACCTGCTACATGTTGGACATGTAAGACTCCACAGATGGTAAAGTGGATTAAGCAATATGGTGATGATTTTTGGGCTAAAGATGTCAATGAATTTAGAGAACGAGTTAATCCAGAAGATGATACTATTGGATGTGCAAATTGTCATAATTCTGAAACAATGGAGCTTCAATTATATAGTGAACCTTTAAAAGACTATTTACGTTCTATAGGTAAAGAGCCTAATAATATTCCGCGTAATGAAATGAGAGCACTTGTTTGTGCACAGTGTCATGTGGAGTATTATTTTGAGAAACCAAGTCAAGGTGTGGCAGCTAAACCAGTCTTCCCTTGGGCAAATGGTTTTGCTCCAGAAGAGATATATGAATACTATAAGACACATGGTGATTCTACTATACCAGGGTTTGAGGGGCAGTTTGTTGACTGGGTTCACCCTGTATCTAAAACACCAATGATTAAAGTACAGCACCCTGAGTATGAAACATGGATTGATGGTCCTCATGGATCAGCTGGTGTTACATGTTCAGACTGTCATATGCCTTATCAGATAGTTAATGGGCAAAAAATGTCTAGTCACTGGTGGACATCACCTCTTAAAGATCCAGAAATGCGTGCATGTCGTCAATGTCACTCTGATAAGACTGCTGAATATTTAAAAGAAAGGGTTGTTTATACCCAAAAGAGAACGTTTGATCAGCTGTTAGTAGCTCAAGAGCTTTCTGTAAAAGCACATGAGGCTGTACGATTGGCTGATGAGTATAAAGGACAAAAGGCAAAGGACTATACTCAGCTTATGATTCAAGCAAGAGAAATGGTACGTAAAGGACAGTTCTTTTGGGATTATGTCTCTGCTGAAAATGGTGTAGGATTCCATAATCCTACAAAGGCTCTTAATACATTGGCTTCTTCAATGCAGTATAGCCAGGAAGCTATTGACTTTGCAATGCAAGCAACCAACTATGGTATAGGAGCAAGCCTTGAAGGTGATATTAAGAAAATTGTACCACCTATTTTGAAATGGAGCCGTAAGATGCAGCAAGATCCAGAACTTCTAAAAACAAATCCTTGGCTAAAATACTTAAAGCCATTACCTAAAGCTGATTTAGTTTGGGATGGTAATAAAAAAGTATCTGACCAAAAAGAAAAAGAATAAATTAAGATAATAAACATCAAAAATAAACGGTGTTAGAGTATATGCTCCTAACACCGTTTGTTTTTTTATTAACTCTGTTCTTTTAACTCAGATCTATTATGTTTGTGTAAATTGAATGTTTCATGAAGTGTACGTACGGCTAGTTCTGTGTATTTTTCTTCAATGAGACAAGATATTTTAATTTCTGAGGTACTAATCATAAGAATAGTGATATTTTCTTCATGCAATTTTTTGAATGCTTGTGATGCAACCCCAGTATGATTACGCATACCTACGCCAATTAAAGAAATTTTGGCTACGTCTATAGCATATTCGACTTTTTTACCTCCTATAGTCTTAATGAGTTCTTCCATAAGACTTTGTGCTTTTGGTAAGTCTTTTCGTGAAACTGTAAACGTAATATCAGTAGTATTATTGCGAATTGCTGCTTGGATAATCATATCAACAAGGATATTATGATTTGCTAGGGTGCTGAAAATTGCTGAAGATGTCCCTGAGTTATGGGGAATATCACAAATAGTAAGTCTTGCTTGGTCTTTATCATAAGCAATGCTAGATACAAAAACAGCTTCCATCATTGAATCCTCCTGAGTGACAAGTGTTCCTGGATTATCTGTAAAAGTAGATCTTACATGAATAGGAACAGTATATTTTTTGGCAAATTCTACAGAGCGAATTTGTAATATTTTTGCGCCCATAGAGGCCATTTCTAGCATTTCTTCATAGCTAATACGGTTGATCTTTTTTGCTGGTGAACAGATATTAGGATCTGTTGTATAGACCCCTTCAACATCGGTATATATTTCACATGGACATGATCCAAGTGCTGCTGCAAGTGCTACTGCAGATGTGTCTGATCCACCACGCCCAAGAGTCGTTATATACCCATCTTGGCTTATACCTTGGAAGCCTGCTATTACTAATACATCATAGAGTTTAAGGTGTTGAAGAAGTATTTTTTTATTAACAGAAAGTATTCTAGCTTTACCAAAATCACTATTTGTTACAATAGGAATTTGCCAACCAAGAAGTGATCGTGCCTTAATACCATGATCATTAAGTAGTAAACTAAAAAGAGTAACGGATGCTTGTTCACCTGTTGAGAGAAGACTATCGAGCTCTATAGGATCAGGTTTTGTTGACCAATATTCAGCAAGCTCTGAAAGAGCATTTGTTTTTCCAGATTTTGCTGAAAGAACAACTATAACTTTATAACCTTGTTGAAGAGCATTTTTGACTTTTTGTTCTACTTTTTTTAGGCAATCCATAGAAGCAACAGAGGTTCCACCAAATTTTTGTACAAGAATATGCATAACTAGCTCATGCCTGATCTGCAAAGGTTATTAAGGAGCTTTGGATATCTTCTTTTTGTTGTTTAATTTTTTGAAAAATGTTTTGTTCTTTTATACCATAAAAAGAACATGTTACTTTTCTATCACTACAACTTGTTATAGAAAAATGAAAGTGTAAATATGTATTTGGATATGTTATCTTAGGTAGGTGTTCGGACCATTCTATGAGTATAATACCAGAAAAGTCATCAAAAAGTTCGTTAACTTCAGAAGCCTGTATTTCAGGGAATCGATATAAATCACAATGAATAACTTCTGGTTCAGTAGGATAGTTATTACAGAGAGTAAAGCTAGGACTTGTTATTTCTGCTTGATCACCTTTAGGGAGGTTTTCTACAAATCCTCTAGTAAAAGTTGTTTTACCACTCCCCATAGATCCATAGAAAAGAATAAAGCCTTTGTAGTTTTGTTTTTGGACCACTTGTGATATAAGTTTTCCAAATTTGATCATTTCTTGTGTATTTTTTATATGGAATGTTAGATTTGATGGCATGAATATAAAAAATGATTTATTGTAAATATAAATAAAAATTATAATAGTAAAAAGAAAGAATATACTATTTTCTTATAGAAGAAAATAGAAATGTTCTATTGTATTCATTTATAGGCATTAAAAATATAACTAGACGCATAAAAAAAAAAAAGGTATTACTATGTGCCCATGGAACAACAACATGGACTTTTAGTGGTCAATAAGCCTTATGGAGTCACTTCTGCTGAATGTATAAAGCAGTTGAAGTGTTTTGGACAAAAAAAGATTGGTCATGCTGGTACCCTTGATCCAATGGCAAAAGGTGTGTTGCTTGTCCTTTTAGGGCATGGAACTAAGATATTTAGCTACTTATTGGACAGTGGTCAGAAAATATACCAAGGAACACTATGTTTTGGAATAACAACAGATACATGGGATAATGAAGGTACGATAGTTTCTAGGAGGTGTTGGCATACTTTAAAACCAGAAAAAGTTATAGAATCAATATATTCTTGGAAAAATTTAAGCACACAAGTAGTTCCACCATATTCTGCAGCTAAATATCAAGGAAAGCCTCTTTATGCTTTATCTCGTTCAGGTAAAAACTTTCCACAAAAAATAAAAAAAATAGAAATTTCAAGTGTGGAAGTTATAAAGGTTGATCTTCCATACGTAACGTTTCGTGTTACTTGTAGCTCTGGAACGTATATACGATCCCTAGCCCACAGCTTGGGGATTCGAATGGGATGTGGTGCAGTCCTCACAGAGTTGATACGAGAGTATAGTTTCCCTTTTGGGATAGAATCAGCTATTGCTCTTAGAGCATTTATAGATAAACCAGATCTTTTATTAGAAAAAGTTGTCCCTATTACAGAAGCATTACCAAACTGGTTAAAGGTGATTGTTACAGAAAAAGAAGCTATGTCTATAAAAAATGGAACACCTCTTTTTAGGGAAAATGGGCAAGGAATGCCTGGTGATAAAGCAATCCTTATATTAGAAAATGGTTTACCATTAGCTCTTGTAGAAGCAAGGATGAGTATACATGGTTTAGAATGGATAATATTAAGAGGACTATAGAAATATAATTTTTATTAAAGACGCAATAGGAATGCTGTGGTTATGAACGTTTTAGAAAAAAAGAATATTATTGAAATACATGCAAAGCATGAAGGTGATACAGGTTCACCAGAAGTACAAATTGCTTTATTAACAGCACGTATAGATGCTCTTACAGAGCATTTTAAGAAGCATAAAAAAGATTTTCATTCCCGTCAGGGATTATTGAAACTTGTAGGACAACGTCGTAAGCTGTTAGCTTACTTGAAAAATAAAGAAGTACAGCGTTATCGTGATATTATTGCAAAACTTGGATTAAGAAAATAGAAAAGATTAAGGGGCTATTTTGCCCCTTTTTCTATTTTTTAGTTATTAACTCCTTAAAGGAGGATCCAGAAATAGGCTCAGGACTATAGGTAATTGAGTTTGCTTTTCTGATATTATTTGTGGAGTCTCCTTTGATATAATGAGGTGAGGTATGGGTTTTAGAGAACCACCTATACAGGTTGTTACTCATGTTGGTGGAAAAGAAATTGTTTTTGAGACTGGACGTATGGCAACTCAAGCTCAAGGATCTTTAACTATTCAATGTGGTGGTACAGTTGTTTTAGTTACAGTTTGTTCTCAATCTTTGGAGTTTGATAAAGGCTTTTTTCCTTTAACTGTTGAATATTCTGAAAGAATGTATGCAGCTGGTCGTATACCTGGAAGCTTTTTTAGGCGTGAGATAGGTAGACCTAGTGAACGTGAAACACTTGTTTCTCGGCTTATAGATCGACCTATTCGTCCAATGTTTCCAAAAGGTTTATTAGAAGATGTACAACTTCTTGCTAATGTAATTTCTTCAGATCAAATAAATGAGTCAGATGTGTTAGCACTAACAGGTGCTTCAGCAGCAGTAATGCTTTCTTCTTTGCCTTTTGAAGGTCCTGTTGCTGGTGGTCGTATTGGTCGTGTAAATGGTCAGTATGTTTTGAATCCAACAATAGCTGAAATTGAGATCAGTGATATTAATATTATTTTTGCTGCATCTGCTGAGGCACTAGTCATGGTAGAGGGTGACGCAAAATTTGTTCCGGAATCAATTATTATTGAGGCACTAGAATGGGGGCATAAAGAAATTCAGCCACTTATTGAAGCTCAAGTTAAGCTTTGTTCATTAGCTGGAAAAACAAAGATCGAGTATACTCCAAAAGATGAAGATAAGGTTTTTATAGAGAAAGTTATAGATCTTACTTATGAAGCTGGAATTGAAAAAGTTATGCTTATTAAGGAAAAACAAGCACGTAAGGAAGCTCGTTCTATAGTTAAAGATACAGTTAAAGTCATTCTTGGTAATGATCCTGTGTATGCTGAAGAAGAAGTATTACTTTCTACTATTAGTGACATCATTGGTGATATAGAAAAGAAAGTTGTACGTCAGAGAATTCTTAAGGAAGGTTTACGTATAGATGGTCGTGATACTAAAACTGTTCGACCTATTGCCATAGAGCCAAGTATTTTGCCTCGTACACATGGTTCGGTATTGTTTACACGTGGAGAAACACAATCACTTTGCGTTACTACTTTAGGAAGTTCTACAGATAACCAGCGTGTGGACTCTCTTGCTGGAGATAATACAAAGAATTTTATGCTGCATTATAATTTCCCTCCATTTTCTGTAGGTGAGGTTAAACCTGTAAGAGTGTCTCGTCGTGAAATTGGTCATGGTGCATTGGCAGAAAAAGCTTTAAAATACGTTCTTCCTGAACCAACAGAGTTTCCTTTTACTGTGCGTATTGTTGCTGAGACATTAGAGTCAAATGGTTCTTCTTCTATGGCTGCTGTTTGTGGTGGTTGTTTATCACTTATGGATGCAGGTGTTCCTATATCTAAACCTATAGCTGGTGTAGCTATGGGGCTTATAAAAGAAGATGATCATTTTATTGTCTTAACAGATATCCTTGGTGATGAAGATGCACTTGGTGATATGGATTTTAAAATTGCTGGGTCTATTGATGGAGTCACAGCTATACAAATGGACATTAAGATAAAAGGTATTACAACAGAGGTTATGGGTAAGGCTATGGAGCAAGCTAAAGAGGCCAGATTACATATACTTTCTGAGATGGGAAAGGCTTTAAATGCTCCTCGGTCAGAGCTTTCAAAATATGCTCCCCAACATGCAGAAGTGGTTGTGAACCCTGATATTATTCGTATGATTATTGGACCTGGAGGAAAGAATATTAAGAATATTACTGCTACAACAGGTGCATCTGTAGATATTGATGACAGTGGGCGTATTTCTGTATTTGCACCTACTGCTGAAGCTATGACGCAAGCAAAAGAGATGATCATGTATTATGATCAACGTCCAGAACTTGGTAAGAACTATTTAGGAAAAGTTCGAAGATTGTTAGAAATTGGTGCTATTGTAGAAATTATTCCTAATGTTGAAGCACTTGTACATATTTCTCAACTTAATACAAGTAGAGTTGCTCAGGTAAGCGATGTTGCAAATGTAGGTGACGATATGCTTGTTAAGGTTATTGAAATTATAGGTGATCGTGTTCGAGCAAGTCATAAAGCGGTTCTTCTTGAAGAACAGGGTGTTGAATGGGTTCCTGAAGAGCATGTTCGTCCATCAAAAAATGATCGTGGTGAACATGGACGGGGGTATCGTGGGGAACGTCGTCGTTAGCCATTGATTTCATTGTATAAAGGCAGGTTCGTGTTAACCTAGAACTCATAGAAAGTCTGTTAGATATATATGTACTTTTTTGAAGTGTTTTGTGTTTTTTATGGATGAGCATAAAAATTCTTTGTTTGTTAGTTATCTTGCTTTAATAGTTTAGATAAAGCTTTATTTACAAGAGTTGGGTTTGCTTGTCCATGCATTTTTTTCATCACTTGCCCTACAAAAAAGCCTATAAGTTTGGTTTTACCATTTTTGTATGCTTGTACTTCTTTTGGGTTTTCTGCAAGAACTTCAGTAATGAAGGCATTGATCATGGATGTATCTGAAATTTGTATAAGACCTTTTTCTTTTATGTATGTTTCAGGCATAGAACCTGTTTCAAAGAGGTCAATAAAGATATCATGGGCAATTTTTATACTAATAAGATCTTCATCTATAATACGTGCAAGTTCAGCAATAGCTTCAGGTTTTATTTTTGTTTCTTGGAGAGATAATCCATGTATATTAAGCATTCGAAGAACATTATCGGTAATAATGTGCATTATTCTTTTGGGCTTTGGATAGTATTTAACAGCAGCTTCAAAGAAGTCAGCAAGTGCTGGTGTTGAAGTAAGGGTTTCCACGTCTTGTTCTGAAAGATCCCATTGAGTTTTAAAACGTTTTCGACGTGTTTCTGGGAGTTCTGGAAGTTCTTGTTCCCATTGTTTAATTTGTTCTTGTGTAAGTTGGATAGGTAATAAATCAGGATCAGGAAAGTATCTATAGTCATGAGCTGTTTCTTTTGTACGCATAGGAAGTGTAATATTTTTTACACTATCATAGAGACGTGTTTCCTGAATTATTGTTTTACCATCTTCTAAAACATCTTGTTGACGTTGAATTTCATAGTCTAGTGCACGTTGAAGATTGCGAAAAGAATTGAGGTTTTTTATTTCAGTGCGTGTACCTAAAGTCTGAGTGTTTTCTTTATTGATAGAAACATTAGCATCACAACGAAAACTACCTTCCTCCATATTACCATCACTAATTTTAAGATACATTATTATGTCGTATAGTTTTTTTAGATAGGCTATAGCTTCACTAGAGCTATGCATATCTGGTTTACTTACAATTTCAATAAGGGGTGTCCCAGCCCTATTTAAATCTATAAGGCTTTTATTTTCATTTGGGATATGTATATTTTTTCCAGCATCATTTTCTAAATGTATTTGTTGAATAGCAATGCGTTTTTGTTCTTGATGTATAAGTATGTCAAGAAAACCTGAAGTACAAATGACACTATTATGTTGAGAGACTTGATACCCACTAGGTAAGTCAGGATAGAAATAATTTTTTCTAGAAAATAATGAGTTTGTATGTATAGTACAGTTAAGAGCAAGACCAGCTTTTACAGCATATTCTATAGCTTTAGCATTAAGTGTAGGTAGTGCTCCAGGCATTCCAGTGCATACTTCACAGATATTTGTATTTTGTTGAACTCCAAAGGTTGTTGGACAAGAGCAAAACAGTTTTGATTGTGTAGATAATTGGACATGAACTTCTAGTCCAATAGCAGGCTTAAAAGCATTCATACTATATATCTCTTTTAGTTACTTTGTATTTTGATAAAGTTCTGGGTTGAGCGTAGGATCATTGTACATTTTATATTGATAGTAAAGTTTTGGTTTTTTTGTGCCTTGATGAAAATCATGAATAAGTTCAATGATAGCATTTATAAGATCTTTACGTTGTTCATTAAGAATAGTAAATTTTTTTTTGCACTGTACAAGGTGTTCATGCATAACGTCTATACGTTCCGCTTGTTCATTCATATGCCAAACTTTGAGGCTTAAAATAGATGTACGGTCAACAGCCATACCAATAGATTCAGTATTGAGCCGTGCATGTGTATTTGAGGGGAGCAACGGTTGAACAAGCTGAAGGAAACAATGATCAATATGCTCCATGTGATCATTGCGTTTTTGGTTAAGACTATCAATACGATATTTACAGTCTGCAATAGTATCTAAGCTTACATCACGGCGTCTAGCTATATCTTCTATATGCCATAGTTGGAAGTTAGCTAGGTGTTGGGCAAGTATAATTTGTTTAAAGAGCAGCTCACTAGGTGGTTCAAGAATATTAGGATGATCTGACTGTGGTTCTTCATTATGCCAACGTTGAGTGGCTTCATTTTGTAATTCAAAACACATAGAGAGCATATTTGTAAGTTCAGTGATAGTCATTGATTGATTTCCTAATGTTATTTAGTTCCCATGAAATTTACCTATACTGTAGTCTTTACGACGGAAGAATTTTTCTGGAGCTGGCCCTATAATTTGGAGTTCTGGGTGATTTTTTTGTATATCAAGAGCAATACGCATTTCTTTTGTACAACCTGTAGAAAATGTGGCATCTTTACCAGACCATATTAAAGGTACTTTCCTGCCCATAAGAGCAAAGCTTGTTTCAATGTCTTCCATACTTTGGAATCTCCAAATATTGATAAGGCCACTACGTTGTACCTGTTCCCACATATACATAAGGTCATCGCCATCCATACCTTTTTCAAAATATTCAGCAGGGTTGATAATTACTATGTCTTCAATTCGTTCACGTAAATGATGAATAAATGTTTGTGCTACCTCAATAGCTGTTTTTATTTCTCCAGGTATACTTCCAATAATGCAACTATAAAACATAACAGCTTTTCCTGTATTTCGTGATATGCGCATAAGATGGATGATATCACGTGCTTTTTCTGTAAGCATGGCTTCACTAAATTTGTGTATAAATGGTGCTCTAGGTTTATGTTCTATATAAATATTATCATTTTCTTCCCAAAAGCAAAGAATATCTCGTGTGAATTGTTGTGTTGTTTCAAGAATACACTCTTTATTTCCAAGGCCTTTTGCTAAAATAAGATCAGATTCTTTCCATGCTCGTGCAAAAGTAATGGATGTTCGGTATAAGTTAAGTTGCTCTCCTGTCCCATCAGAGATAATTAGAAGACGTTTTTCATGAAGATGTCTAAGGAGTTTATTTTTAGATACAGCTTGATCTTTAAGGATATGTGAATCAATGAATGTATTTGCTAATAAAGGATTATTTTCTAGTTCTTGGATAGTTGGGGAAAAATACATAGGAAGTTCTTTTACGGCTAAGATGACTTTGTGTCCTAAGCGAAGTAAAATAGATGTAATAGTTAAATCAAGAGAAAAACCACCTTCTAAGTCGCAAATATATAAAAAAGTTTTTCCTGTATAGTCATCTTCAAGAAAAGTTTTAACTTTAGGAATGAACTGCTCAGCTTGTGGAAATATATTTATATTTTCTATTTCTTTATATTGTTTTATTATATTCTGCAGATGACTATGGGTATGTGCTGCAAGATAAATAAGCCTTGTTAACTCTGTAACATCAAGTGCCCAGCGTAACGATTTAATATCGCTATATTGATCAATATCATGAGGTAGTGCTGTTAATGATTTTTGAAAATTTTCTAGACGTATAAAGGCACTTGTTGTTTGAAAAGCAGTCATTTTTTCATTAATCCATGGATCATCTACTCCAAGTTGACAAATAAATGTTGTTATGAGCCTTTTAGCAACTCTTGAAGGTAGAATAATTCTACTAACCAATGAGCCCATAAAACGTAATCGGCAATAGTTAATGATAGTTTTACGTAATTTTTTATCTGAGATATGATTTTTACATAATCGTATAATATCTCTCCATGTTTTGTTATATTGTTTATGGAGAGCTATGGGTAGTTTACGAGTACGGGCATTTATTATTAAATCATGAAATATACTATCTGAACATGGTACATAGATATGATTTTCTTCTAGGGCAACCATAAAACAAAGTTGTTCATGGCTTGCTACAGATGATGGGTTTATGTGGTGTTCAATATTATTTTCTGCTTTAAAGGTATAAAACCATGCATCAAAAACAGAGTTTTCTCCTAATATAACATTGCTAGGTTTTTTAATTATAGGTAAGTTGTTCATATATAATACCTGTATTTATAGTTGGCCATTTGTTTATTAAGAAGAAGTCAGTACTTTATTTTGTATTTGTTGGAAATAATCATAGTTAGGTGTTGTATACATGAGGAAGGTGTTTTTAAGACTTTCTATTATGACATATGCACCTGAATGAAGAAGTATACCTTCTTGTCCATCAATGGTGAGGAATACCTCTACATTATTTTTATATATTGGTCTAAGCTCAATATATGATGTTAGCGGTAAAACTAGTGGAGGTATATGTCTAGAAAGTGTTGAAATTGATGTTACAGTAAGGGCTGATAGTTCTGGGTGGACCAATGGTCCATGAGCTGAGACAGTATATGCAGAGCTACCAATTGGTGTAGCAATAAGAACTCCATCCGAACGAATAAGACCTAATGCATGGTTATTAATAGTAAGGTGTATAGGAAGAAGTCGAGCAAGGGCGCCACGTCCTACTACAATATCATTGATAGCAACACCTTTTTTGAAAAGGGTTTTTTTATACATAATTGACCATGTTAGAGCTGGTTTTTTTTTGATAATGAGTTTTTGTAAATAGAGTTGTTCAAGTGCTTGATGCCAATTTTGGGGAGCGATTTCTAAAAGAAAACCAAGTTGTCCAAAATTGATACCTAGTAATGGAATATTTGTATCAACAAATTTTCGGGCAGATCCAATGAATGTACCATCTCCACCAAGAATAAGTGCTGCTTGGGCATGTGTTATTTCTGATGCAAGTTCTTCTTCAAGAACATCAGCAGAGAAGAGTACCGAAGTTATGTTTTTTTCATGTAACCAAGTTTGTATTTCAAGACTGGTTTGTTTTGCTTGTATATGATTTGCTTTATAAATTATGATAATATGTTTTAAGGTATCCATATGCTATAAATATATAAGGTAATAATTTTTTGTATTTATTATGTGTAGATGCTACTATTATGGTTTATGTTAAAAGTATTATAGAATAACTATAACTTTTTTGTTATTGTATATTTAGTAAACAAATAAATCTTATAGTGTTGAAGTAGAGTTGTCAGCAATAATTGTTTGGCGTATCCTTAGCAGTGATATATTGCTTTTTAGCAATACAGGAAGGACATTTTAAATCTATGGACAAAGCATTGCAACTGGTTGCTACACATGCTGAGGCAGGAATAAAACTACGTTCAGAGTTTTTTGCTGAATCTTCTCAGGTTATTGTGGATACAGCACGCCAACTTGCTGTGACAATAGCACAAGGAGGCAAAATTATCCTTGCAGGTAATGGGGGTAGTGCTGCAGACGCACAACACTGGGCTGGTGAGTTTATTAATCGTTTTCTTATAGATCGTCCTTCATTACCAGCCATAGCCTTGACTACGGATACATCTGTTTTAACAGCTATAAGTAATGACTTTGGTTTTCATCTTATTTTTGCAAAACAACTCCAAGCATTGGGTTGTGTTGGAGATATTTTTTTAGGTATTTCAACCTCTGGTAATAGTATAAATATTATTGAAGCACTTACTGTTGCACGTAAGCGTAAGCTTATTACTATAGGGATAACGGGTAAAGATGGTGGTCGTATGGCTTCATTATGTGATTTTTTAATTGCCGTTCCTCATACATCAACGCCACTTATACAAGAAATTCATAGTACAATAGGTCATATGCTTTGTGCATTAACTGATTATTTTCTCTTTGAAAATGTTGCTGCTATTCAACCTTTATTAGCCGCTAGATAATCATGGAATGATATTAAAGGTACATCTATATTTTAAGGTATTGGAGGATAGCTTTATGCCTATTTATGAATATCAATGTAAGAAGTGTGGTCAGAGTTTTGAAGAGATTATTACTAATAATGAAAAGCCATTATGTCCAAACTGTTGTTCTTTAGATACAGAGCAGCACCTATCATTACCATGTTTACATATAGAAAGTGGCTCACCTATATCAGGATTTTCTTCTAGGCAATCATCATGTAGTGGGTGTTCTGGTAGAAGTTGTTCTACATGCCATTAGTCTTTATATGAAATATGTAATGTAAGAAAATATATATAGTTTGCTTAGATATAGTCGTTTAGGGAGAAGAATGAAAAAGATTGTTATTGCAACACGAGGAAGCCGTTTAGCTCTTTGGCAAGCAAATTATATTAAAAGTATTTTAGAGGCAAGGCATACTGGCCTTCAAGTAGAACTAATGGTTGTTAAAACAAAAGGTGATAAAATTCTTGATACACCATTAGCAAAAGTTGGTGGTAAAGGCCTTTTTGTTAAAGAAATTGAAGAAATGCTTTTGTTGAATAAAGCAGATATTGCAGTACATAGTATGAAAGATGTGCCTATGGAACTGCCTCCTGAGCTTTTTTTAGGTGCAATATTAGAGCGAGAAGATCCAACTGATATGTTTATTTCTATGCATTACAAATCATTGGATGACTTACCTCCAAATGCTTGTGTTGGAACAAGTAGTCTGAGAAGACAGGCACAACTACTATTTCATAGGAAGGACTTACATATAGTAGCCCTTAGGGGTAACATAGATACACGTTTAAAGAGATTAATAGATCAAGATTTTGATGCTATTATTATGGCTACATCTGGTATAAAGCGATTAGAACTTTTGGCATCCCATATGGTTTCTTTGCCCACAAACAAATTTTTACCTGCAGTTGGCCAGGGTGCTTTGTGTATAGAGTTTAAAAAGGATCGAGATGATCTTATAGCTTTAACAAGATGTATGGAGCATGAACAGACACGTGTTTGTATTGAAGCTGAAAGAAGTTTTCTTGCTGGTTTAAATGGTGGTTGTCAGGTTCCTATTGCTGGTTATGCAACAATACAAACATCAGGGATTTTGAAGTTAGAAGGGCTTGTAGCTGATGTTGATGGTTCTCAACGTATTTTTGATATAATAGAGGGTTCTGTAGCTAGTGCCCAAGAGCTTGGAGCAGAGCTATCAAATAAGCTTATCTCATCTGGAGCCCAAGCTATTCTTTCTAAACTTTATACTTAGTTTCAATGTGTTAAACATTAACTTATGTGGAGTACTGTGTGCGTAAACTCTTACCATTGCCTGTACGTCTTCTTAGGGTGACTGTTCCATTTCAGCAGATTCCCTGGAAGACAAGTGATGAAATTTTACAAAAAAATTATCGTCGAGGTACACCTCAACCTCGTGCAATTAAAGCTTTAGAGCTTGCTCTTAATATCAAAGCTCCAGGATATAATATATATCTTTCTGGGAATGCAGGTTTAGGGCGTTCATATCTTTTGAAAGAATATTTGTTTACAAGAGCTTCTAAGAAACCAACACCCCCAGACTTATTATATGTAAATAACTTTGAGAATAGTGATGAACCGGTATTAATAAAGGTTCCTGCAGGACAAGGGAAAAAAATTCGTTTAGGATTAATAGACGTAATAGCGACTATTCGTAAAGAAGTATCTTTTCATTTAGAAGAAGAAGCATATTTAAAGAGACGTATTGCAATACAGAATAAATTTCATACAGTTCGGAATAAATTACTCAAAGAAATGCGGGGTATCGCAAATAAGCAGAAATTTAATGTGGATCTTGATGAGCATGGAGGAATAACATTATATCCTCTTGTTGATGGTAAGAGATTAAGCGAAGAGGCGTTTAGCCAACTTGATAATAATCTTCGTCAAGCATTAAAGCAAAAAGGAGATACATTATTACACTCTATGTCTACTATTGTTCGTAGGTTAACTCGTGAAGAGAATGCTTTTAAACTAAAAGAAAAAGAACTTGATCATGAAGTTATAAAAGATATTTTAGATGATAAATTGATGCGTTTTGTAAAGCAGGTTCAGAAGGCCTGTGGTAACAATGTTGACTTAGAGCAGTATTTTTCTGGTTTACAAAAAGACATATTGGATCATCCAGAACCATTTATATCAAGAGAAACTTATACAGCTACAACTCAACATACCGATATTATTTCCATAGCTCAGGAACTTGATCATTATAGGTATGATGTTAATGTTTTTGTAGATAATAGTAATACACAAGGTGCACCAATTATTTTTGAAGATCATCCTACAGTATCTGCGCTTCTTGGTTGTATTCAGCGTGAGTCTGAAATGGGAGCACTTGTTACTGACTTTACACTCATCAAGTCTGGTTCATTGCATCAAGCAAATGGAGGATTTTTAGTCTTTCATTTTGAAGACATCATGCAACATCCATTAGCTTGGGAAGGACTATTGCGTGCTTTACGTTCTGGGAAAGCAAAAATTGAAGATTCTGCAGAAGATGGTTCTGTGCGTACAAAAAGTATTGAACCTGAAACGATTCCTCTTGATGTTAAAGTTATTCTTATTGGCAGTGAAGATTCATATGAGAAGTTCCTTACACATGATGATCGCTTTGGAAAAATTTTTAAAATTAAAGCACAATTAAGTGATACAACCGAGCGAACAGCAGATGGCATACGTAATTGGCTAATACGGATAGCAAAGATTATACAGGAGTCTGAATTATTACCTTTTGATGTAGAAGCATTAGCTCGGCTTGTTGATCACAGTTCACGTGTTTGTGAAGATCAAAAAAAGCTTTCTTTACGTTTTCCTGTAATCAAAGATGTTATGATAGAAGCCTCTACTCTTGCTTCTATGGCTAAGGCAAGCCATGTACAAGCTTCACATTTAGATGAAGCTCTTGCTGCACGTCTTTATCGTGCTAACCTTGTAGAAGAGTTATACTTGGAAGAATATGATAGAGATTTAATTAAAGTTACAACAAGTGGAGCATCTATAGGTAGAGCCAATGGATTATCTGTTTCATGGTATGGTGATTTTGAGTTTGGTTTACCACATCAAATTTCATGTACTGTTGGTGTTGGTCATGGTGGTATTATTGACCTTGAGAGAGAGGCTGAACTTGGTGGGCCTATCCATACCAAAGCAATGCTTATATTAAAAAGCTATTTAGTTGATCAGTTTGCAAGAAAAAAACCATTAGTGCTCACGGGTAGCCTCTGTTTTGAACAAAGTTATGCTGGTGTAGAAGGTGACTCTGCATCAGGAGCAGAACTTGCAGCTTTGTTGTCTGCACTTTCAGAAGTTCCATTAAAATTATCACTTGCCTTTACAGGTGCAGTAAATCAGTCAGGTCAAGTTATGGCTGTTGGTGGAGTTAATAGAAAAATAGAGGGATTTTTTGGCGTGTGTTCACGTAGAGGCTTAACGGGTGATCAAGGTGTTATTATTCCTTATGACAACATTGATCATTTAATGCTTGATTATAAAATAATTGATGCTGTAAGTAATAGAAACTTTGCTATTTACCCAGTGAAGCATATTACAGAAGCATTGGAGCTTCTTACAGGTATTCCTGCTGGACGTCCATTAAAGGATGGTGGTTTTTCTAAGGGGTCTTTATATGATAAAGTGGATAAGCGTTTACAAGAATTAGGCTACTTGGCAGAGCATGCATTTACACGGCCTGTTCGTCGTCACAAAAAAAGTCTCAGAAAATATAATTAACTAGTATTCAGTTGATGGGTATTTTTTTAAAAAATGTATGGCCCAAATACTAGCTATTGAAAATAGTGCTATAGATAGAAAACCGAATTTAAAAGTTAAAAATTCTCCACAATAACCAATAAATAGTGGGATACAACCATTAGAACACAGTCCAGCAATAGGCATAAATAAGGAAAGAATAATAGGTTGTTGATGAATAGGAAAGCGCAAAGCAAAAACTTTAAAAACAATAGGAAATAAAAAAGCAATAACACTTGGCTGAATGGTCATACCAACAATTACAATGCTTACAGAGTCTATAGACATAAGGATAAGGGCTAGAGCATGTATTATAAGTGAAATTTTAATAGTCGTATATGGATTAAATCGATCAGATGCCCAACCGCCAATAAGTACAGCAATAGGTGTGAAAAGACGAGAGTAAGAAGTAACTGTATTTGCAAGTTGAGGTGTAAGATATATAGTGTTTGTAAGGTATAGTTGTAGTGTGCTGAATATTGCAAATTCACCAGTCATAGAAATGGTTAGTAGTACAGCAAATGCCCAGCTTGCTGGATCATGAATGATTTTTTTGCAGCCAGCAAAGGAGGGTATATCAATACAAGACTTACCACCTTTGCCAATAAGTAAAAAACAAAAGCCTATAATTGTTATAAATACACCAATATATATACAGACACCTTGCCAAGTAGTTGTTTTTAATAATGTTACTGCTAAAAGTGGAATAATAATAAATGTTATTGTTGGTGCAAGCTCATGAATACCCATAGCTTTACCCCAATCTTTTGGGTAAACTAGTGTAGAAAGAATAGCCATACCAGCAGGGAAATAGGCACCTCCACTAATGCCTATTAAAAAAAAGGTAAATCGTGTTTCATTAAGGGTTGTTGCGTAAGACATAAGACAAAGACAAAGACCTGTACATATAATGGAAAGAGCTGCCATATGTGCTGGTGTAATTTTTGATAGTAAAAATCCACATAGGAATAAACTTATACTAAAGCCTATATATTGTATAAGAAAGAGACTGGTTGATTGAGTATGTCCAATCTGAAGAGATTGCTCTATTGGTACTAAGAGTGGTGCTAGTATAGATCTAGATGCATAAATTGTTGTAAAAAGAAGAGCCATAAAGGTTACCCAAGGGAGAACTCTTGGAAAGGGTATAGGGAGTATAGGGTTTGGCATGACTTCTATCTATCCGATTAAGTGTATATGTTTCATAGATAAAATTAGTACTTTGTTTTTTAAGTTTTTTGGGGTTAGGTAAATTGAGGTTTAATGGGTTTGTTGATGGGAGCAAGTTGTAACTATGAGACTATATATTTTATAAACTAGTAAATGGCAACTCTTTGTGGACGTATGTGTTTTTACTGAATTTTTAGGTAAAAATAGATTGATATGTTTAGATAATTTTTTATTTAAAAAGTTGATATATTACCTATTGTTGAAATAATAGTTTTGAGATATTAAGCATGAACTTAATGAACTATTTAAACAGTACTATGGATAGTGTTTATGTATAATACTCAAAGTATTCATAAAAGATACTTATCTTCAAGAAAAGCATTGACAGCTGTACATGACTTTTCAGAACATGTTAATGAAAGAGCATTTATTTTAATTTCTTGGCTTGAGGAGCATAAATCACAAAAGATTACGGCTTATGATGTTACAGCAATAAATAGCTGTATGGATGTTGTTATTGTTGTAACAGCAACCTCTTCTCGTCATGGACAAGGGCTTGCAGATGGTATTTTGGAACAATGTACAAAGTATAAGTATGAATACTTACGTATGGAAGGTTACCACCATGGCCAATGGATTTTGGTTGATTTAAATGATATTGTTATAAATATATTTCAGGCTGCAACAAGAGAGCTTTATGCAATTGAAACACTATGGAAAAAGTCTCAGTTGCTGTATCAGCAAACGTAGACGGTTTTTATGCATCAAATAAAGACTATGTTGATTTTGCTTATTCTTGATGGATATGGACTTGCTAAACCTGGAGCTGGTAATGCCATATCTTTAGCTCATATACCAACACTGAAGAAAATTTTTTCTATGCCAGGAGCAACTGAGCTACAAGCATCTGGATCCTCAGTAGGGTTACCTGATGGATATATGGGGAACTCTGAAGTTGGTCATCTTAATATTGGTGCAGGTAGGGTTGTTTATCAGCAGATAACGGCTATAAATTTGGCTATAGATGAAGATACACTAAAAGATAACAAGGTGTTGCTTCAAATGTTTTCAGATGTAAAGGCTGCTGGTGGTTGTTTACATATGCTAGGTTTGCTTTCTGATGCAGGCGTTCATAGTCATATTAATCATCTGAAGTCATTAATTTGTATTGCAGAGAATCACGATATTACTATAATTTTACATCTATTTACTGATGGTCGTGATTCAGATCCAGAGCATGGGCTGTTTTATATACGACAGCTTAAAGATTTTTTAACATCTAAAAAGAATATAAAAATAGGAACAATCTGTGGACGTTTTTATGCTATGGATAGAGATAAACGTTGGGAAAGAGTAAAAGAAGCTTGGGATGCCATTGTTCATGGTATAGGTATACAAGTAGAAGATGCTATTTCTGCTGTTCAACAAGCATATGAAAATGGTGAGACAGATGAATTTATTAAGCCAAGAATTATAGGTTCAAAAGAAGACGTTTGTGTACAAGATTCCGATGGTCTCTTATTTTTTAACTTTCGAGCTGATCGTGCACGTGAACTTGTTGCACCTTTTTTTATATCAGCATTTGATGGTTTTGATCGTGGTTTTATACCAAAGTTGTCTAGCATAGTGACTATGACAGATTATGATCATACATATACTATTCCTAGTTTATTTTATAAAGAACATGTTATGCATACATTAGGTGAAGTTATTTCGGACTTAGGTATGCAACAGTTACGTATTGCTGAAACAGAAAAATATGCACATGTAACATATTTTTTTAGTGGTGGACAAGAAGAACCCTTTCCTGGGGAAGATCGAGTTTTAGTCCCATCACCAAAAACGGTTAAAACATATGATTTAAAACCAGAAATGAGTGCTATAGAGGTAACTAATAATCTGATAGATGCTATAGAAAGTAAGAAATATTCTTTTATTGTATGTAACTTGGCTAATTCAGATATGGTAGGCCATACTGGTAATATTCAGGCTTCTATAGAAGCATTAGAAGTAGTCGATAAATGTGTTGCTTGTATAGAAGCATCCGTACAGAAGCAACATGCTTGTCTTGTTGTTACATCTGACCATGGGAATATAGAGCAAATGCTTGATGTTTCTGGCCATAAACAGACTGCACATACATGTAATCCTGTGCCTTTAGCAGTCCTTTTTGATGGTAAGTCACTTTCTTTAACTCCTGGTGGTAAGCTTGGTGATATTGCTCCAACGATTTTAAATATTTTGGGGATAGATATACCTTATGCTATGACAGGTAATAATCTTTTAAATATAAAGGTTCAAGAGGGTAAGCATGAGTAAGAATAATATTCCTGTTGCTCCAGTAGCACCTACAGGTCTAGAAATACTGTTTATATATAAATGCCCTCATTGTGGAAGAAAGATGCCTCTTATTTCTCCAACCCAACCTACAATGACTCAATGTGATTCATGTAGTTTACCTTTTCCACTCGTTCCTGTTGATGAAAGGACTGTTCACTATATTAAGCTTATGCTTGCACAAGGTAGAGCAGCTGTAGACCCTGATTTTATTTGATAATGATATACTAATATATAGTTAGATTTAATTGTGAAATATGATGTTTTTTATTGTTTAAGTGTAAAAATATACGTATAAAGAGGTAGTTATGTTCCTATAGTTTTTATGTAAAGAAGCCTTTTAGAAAGTAACATATGTATATTTAAGAACTATAAAGAAGAATGGTTTTGATATGCTTTTTTAAAAGGATTGTTTTGTATGGCAAATAATAAAAATCTGTTTAAAGAATTTAGATTAGTAGTTATTGCTGTATATGCAATATGTTTAGCTATAGTTTTTTTTAGACAGGATCTTTTTGCTATTCAAAAAGTTCATCAGGCTGATGTTATCTATATAGATGATATGAAAAGAATAAAAAAACAGTTGGAAATGTCTCCAGCTGTTTTTTTGCATGATCAACATACACAAGCTCTTTCTGAACAAGATTGTAATATTTGTCATGATATAAGCAATAGAGAACAGCCATTTGCATTTTTACCCTACAAAGAAGGTATGACTCCAAAGGAAGTTGAAGATGCTTATCATAAAATGTGTATTGGATGTCACTTAGAGCGTGAAGGTAAAGGTCTTACTTTTGGTCCACTAATAGGACAGTGCCGAGATTGTCATATTTCAGATCCAAAATATATACCTGCAGATAAACATATTTCAATACAAAGTAAGTTTTTTCATTTTATACATGTATACTCAGATGAAATACAATATCCAGGTAGTAAAAAAAATTGTGGTGTGTGTCATCATGGTTATGATCCTAAGCTCAGAAAACTTGTTTGGAAAAAAGGTAGCGAGGATGCTTGTTCAACATGTCATGGCAAGCAAGAAAAAGATGGTAGGCCATCTTTAGAAGTAGCCTCACATAATACATGTGTGCGTTGTCATTTTGATCTTTTTACAAAAGCAAAAGCAGAGAATAAAATTTTTAATGGTCCTTTAACATGTGCAAAGTGTCATACAGATCAAATACATATAGATACACCAGTGGATAAAATACCACGGCTTATGCGTGGTCAGCCAAATGTTACGGTATTGTTACCTGTAACAGAGAGGACTCATAGCACTTTAAGTACAGCTGATCCTGGTATGAAACCTGTGCTGTTTGATCATAAAGCACATGAAGCTGTTGTTGATAGTTGTCATGCTTGTCACCATATTCAGATTGGATCTTGTACACAGTGTCATACAGTTGAAGGGAAGCAGAGAGGTAACTTTATAACATTATCAGAAGCTATGCATAGTAAAGATTCTACATACAGTTGTATTGGTTGTCATCAGAAATACACAATGGAGCAGGAAGCATGTGTAGTTTGTCATGTTAATATAAAGCCAATGCAGCTTAATAGTTGTACGACATGTCATACAGATGTTAAAGGTATTTCTCTTAAACAAATAGCTGATGGATCAGCTTTTAATATAAGTCAGAAAAAACTAGGTTCTATTGCGCTAGCAAATTTTAAAAAGAAAAAGTATCCTGTTAAACCTTTAGATCCATCAAAAATTCCAGATATAGTTACAATAAGTGTATTATCAAAAGAATATGAGCCAAGTAGTATGCCTCATCGTAAAATTTATGAGGCTTTACTTAAAGGTATAGAAAAGAGTGGATTAGCTGAAACATTTCATACAACGCCTACAACCGTATGTGCAGCTTGTCATCACCATAGTCCTATAGCAGAGCTTCGCAATCCACCAAAATGTTCAGATTGTCATAGTGCACAAGCAGATAAATTGGCTGTTGATGAAAATAAACCATCATTAAAAGCTGCATATCATCAGCAATGTATGGCTTGTCATGAGCAAATGCAAGTAAAGCCCATAGCTACAGACTGTTCAGGTTGTCATATACCTATACCTAAACAGTGAGTGGTAAGGAGTATATATGAATCGACGATCATTCCTTGCCTTATTAGGTGGGTTAGGAGCTAGTGCAACACTTGGTAATACAAGTGCTCTAGCAGCTTCTGATTCTGCAGATAATAAAATATTATTGGAATCTTCTTTTGGTGTGCTTCACGATACAACATTATGTATTGGTTGCCGTAAATGTGAAGAGGCTTGTGCAACAGTTAATAGTTTGCCTAAACCACAAGAGCCTTTTAATGATCTTGAAGTACTTAATAAGAAGCGTCGTACAACAGCGAAAGAATGGACAGTCGTTAATAAATATGATCAACCTGATGCAAGTAAGCCAGTATTTCGTAAATCACAGTGTTTTCACTGCAATGAACCTGCTTGTGCAACAGCTTGTTTTGTAAAAGCCTTTAAAAAAAATCTAGATGGTTCTGTTACATATGATCCAACATTATGTGTTGGCTGTAGATACTGTATGGTAGCTTGTCCCTTTAATATTCCTGGCTATACATATCATGATGCATTAGATCCTATTGTTCAAAAATGTACATTGTGTCAGCCACGTCTTAAGGAAGGGAAGTTGCCTGGGTGTGTAGAAGAATGTCCAACAGGTTCTTTAGTTTTTGGTAAGCGTATGGATCTTATACGGATAGCATGGGAGAGGATCAAAGCACACCCAGATCGTTATCAACATCATGTCTATGGAGAAAACGAGATGGGTGGTACAGCATGGTTAACGATTTCTGAAGCAAGTTTTACATCTGTTGGTCTTGATGAAAATCTTGGAACACGTATAGCCTCTGATTATACAAGTGGAGCACTAGGAGCTGTTCCTATGGTTATAGGTATTTGGCCTATATTGCTTGGTGGTGCTTATGCTATCAGTAAGCGTAAAGAGCATGATATGGAGGATAAACAAAAACAAGCAGTTAAAACTGCTGTTGAGAAAGTACATAAAGAGGCAGAAGCAAAATTAGCAGAGTGTCTTGAAAAGGCTAAAAAAGAAAAAGAACAAGCTATTATTGCTGTAGAAAGAGCAGAAGAAGATTTTAAACAAGGTATAAAACAATTAGATACACATAACAATGTGTCAGTAAAAAGTGATAAAGATACAGATCCTAGTGATGATACGTAAGATATTCATGACATGACAGAGGAATAGACTATGAATGTAAAGAAACTAGGTGTTGAAGATTCACAAGAAGCATGCACAGTGTGTCATACACAACAGCAACCTTACTTTCATTTTTGGAGTTTTGGAAATATCGTAACAGCACTTATATTGCTTATGGGTATAGGGATTACTATTGGACGTTTTGGTTTTGGCATTGGTGCAGTAACAAATTTGGATGATAATAACCCTTGGGGCTTATGGATAGGTTTTGACCTTCTTTGTGGTGTAGCTTTAGCTGCAGGAGGTTACACAACAACTGCAGCATATTATTTATTTGGTATAAAAAAATTTCATTCAGCAGTTCGTCCAGCTATACTAACAGCATTTTTAGGCTATGCTTTTGTTGTTGTAGCACTTTTATATGATGTTGGTCAGCCTTGGCGTCTTGCATTACCACTTGTTTATTCACAAGGAACAACATCACTTCTTTTTGAGGTAGGTTTATGCGTAGGTGTGTATTTAACAGTTCTTTTCATAGAATGTGCACCAATAGCATTAGAGTGGATAATAGGAAAAAGAGATACACCACGCTGGATAAATCGGTGGAAATCATCTTTATGGTCATTGCATAAAGGAATACTATTTCTTGTTATTCCTCTTACAGTTCTTGGTGTTGTTCTTTCGACCATGCATCAATCTTCATTAGGTGCATTGTATTTGATCACTCCTGGTAAACTACACCCGCTATGGTATTCTCCTTTTATACCAGTGTTCTTTTTTATTTCTTCTATGCCTGCTGGGCTTTCAATGGTTATTTTTGAAGGTATGTTAGCTAAAAAAGCTTATTCTCAGACTATGGATAAAGAACATATTGAGGGTAGTATTGATGTTGAACTTGGTTTTGGTAAAGCTGCAGCATTTATTCTTATTGGTTATTTTTCTATTAAAATAATGGATGTTATGATGGATCATAATTGGCCATATCTTTTTACATGGTATGGTGTTTGGTTTTTATTAGAAATGGTAGGTTTTGTTTTACTACCTGCTTTTATTTATGCAATTGGTGTTCGTGAGCATAACCTAAAAGCTATTCGTGTAGCATCCGTGATGACTATTTTGGGTATCATTCTTAATAGGTTTAATGTTTCTATTATAGGGTTTAATTGGCAACTTCCTGTAGGTGAACGTTATTTCCCAAGCTTTGCAGAAATAGGTTTGTCTATTTTTATAGTAACACTAATTGTTACTGCATATAGGATTATTGTTTCCTATATGCCAGTACTCTATGAACATAGAGATTTCAGAAAAAGCCATCATTAGTCTTTGAGAAAAGGAGTGTAGTATGGATGAATTTCCAAATATATATTTATTTACACTTTTTACGAAGAATTGGACATATGTGCTTATGGGAGTAACACTTCTTTGTTTATGGGGTTTTTGGCATTTTCTTACAGCTCGAGATAAAAAAACTGGTAAGGATCCTAATAAATTATAGGAGCAATGTATGTATATGTTTCTTACGGGTCCATTTTTATGGTTTTCAGTTATTGTTTTTGTTTTTGGTTTGATATGGCGTTCTATACTTTATATAAAAGGTTTGGATACAAAGCTTGATAGGGTTGCTTATCATGGTCCTTCATGGATTCGTGGTTTTAGTGGTGCTATAACCTCAATTTTCCAGTGGCTTATTCCCTTTGGAACACATAGTCTGAGGAAGCAGATTTTTTTTACAATAGGTTTTTTTCTTTTTCATTTAGGTGTAATAATTGTACCTATTTTTTTTATAGGGCACATTGTTATGTTACAGGAAAGTCTTGGTTTTAGCTTACCATCTATGCCAATGTGGTTAGCAGATACACTTACTGTAGGTGCCATTTTAGGTGCTTTAATGTTAGCATTACGTCGTGTAGCATTGCCGGAAGTACGTTTTATTACAAGTTTAGAAGATTGGTTTGTACTTGTTTTACCTCTTTTTGTTTTAGTATCAGGATTTTTTGCACGTCTTGACATACATGGATATGATACTTGGCTTTTATTACATATTTTTTCAGCTGAGCTTGTTTTAATACTAGCACCATTTACAAAACTTTCACATATGGTTTTATATTTTATGTCTAGGGGACAAATAGGTATGGACTATGCAATTAAGCGTGGTGGAGCAAAACGTGGAGCTGCATTTCCTTGGTAATCCAACGTTGGTGTTTATGCACCAAATAGGAGGATAATATGCCAGAAGGTAAATATTGTTATAGAAAGCCTATAACAACAAAACAAGAATTAAAGAGTCTTTTAGGCGATAAAGGTGGTCAAGAATACTATAAAGAAATGGAGTCTTTAGAAGTAGATGTAGAAGCTCTTGCTAAAGCTTTAGAAAATACCTGTAAGTCTCGCACACGTACTTGGCTTGATATATGTGCACACTGTGGTCTTTGTGCCGATAGCTGTTTCCTTTACCTTGCTAATAATCGGGATCCAAAACAGGTTCCATCTTATAAAATACAGTCAACATTAGGTGAAATGGTTAAGCATAAAGGCCAGGTAGATACAGCATTTATGCTTAAAGCCATGAAGGTTGCATGGTCACAATGTACTTGTTGTAATCGTTGTGGAACATTTTGTCCTTATGGGATTGATATTGGAGTGATGTTTAGTTATTTGCGTGGACTTCTTTTTTCACAAGGTTTTGTTCCATGGGAGCTAAAAATTGGTTCTGGAATGCATCGTGTATATGGTGCACAGATGGATGTAACAAGCGAAGAATGGGTAGAAACCTGTGAATGGATGCAGGAAGAGACATCTGAAGAGTGGAGAGGTCTTGAAATACCTGTTGATAAAGAAGATTGTGATATTATGTATGTTTTAAATGCTCGAGAACCTAAACATTATCCTGAAGATGTTGCAGAAGCAGCAATCTTGTTTCATGTAGCAGGAGAAACATGGACAGTACCTTCGCATGGTTGGGAAACAACATCTTTGAGTCTTTTTGCTGGTGACTGGGAAGGTTGTACACAGAATGTTCAACGAGTGTATAGTGCTGTTGAGCGGTTACGTCCTAAAATGGTTGTAGGTACAGAGTGTGGCCATGCACATCGTGCCACAGTCATAGAGGGTCCATATTGGGCAGGGAGAGAAGATGGTACACCACCAGTGCCTTTTTTACATTATGTTGAATGGCTTGCTGATGCATTAAGAAAAGGTAAGTTAAAGATAGATCCTTCAAAGCGTATTAAAGATCCAGTTACACTACAAGATTCTTGTAATTATGTGCGTAGTTATGGTTTAGCAAAGCAAACAAGGTATATTATGAGTCATATTGCTGAAGATTTTCGTGAAATGAAATGTAATCGTGAGAATAACTTTTGTTGTGGTGGTGGTGGTGGCTTTAATGGTATTGGAAAATATCGTGAACAACGTGATATTGGACTTTATATTAAACTTCAGCAAATTCAGGAAACTGGTGCAAAGCTTGTTATATCTCCATGCCATAATTGTTGGGATGCTATTCGTGATATGATGGAGGTTTATGGTGTTCATGACATCAAGTGGTCTTTTTTAAAGCCTTTAATCATTAGTATGTTAGAATTACCAGCACATTTGAGAAAAGCATAAGTAAAGGCATATGTTTTAATAGTATAACATAGTATAATAACATATATTTATACTAGAGATTAGTGGGTGATATTTCTGCTGTGTTTTTTTATTCTTACCACACAAGAGCACAATTGATTATTCATGAATAGAAGATCTAAGTAAAAAGCACTCAAAAAAAGTAAGTAAAGCTATAGTTTTTATATAGAAGAATAAAAAGGATATGATACTATCATATCCTTTTTATTCTTGCTGGCTATCTTCAAAGAGGGGGTACTCTAGGAATAAATGAAAAATTTATATTCTAATGAGCAACAGTAGAAAAACTCTCTTTTTCCTCTAATGCAGAAGTTGCTTGACCAATAGCTTGCTTATAACCTTTTAAGCGTTGTTGTTGTTGACGTGATTTTGAAAGCTGTTCTTGTATTTGAATTCTAAGTTTTTTTCCTTCTTTAACAAGTTCTTTTTGTAATGTATCCATGGCTATAAGCTTTGCTTTTATTTGATCATCTGCAGCATCACGAATGTTCCAAGCTTTTTCTAAAAGCTCTGATCGCTGTGTACAGTATTCTTCTGCAGCTTCTACTTCACCATTTTTTAATGCTTCAAGTTCTAATTTACCAATGTTTAAAGCATCATTATAAAGAGCTATGCTTATAGAAGACATGTATTTATTTCCTTAAGTCTTCTTTAATAGCCTTACGGATATCTTCAATTAAAATATCCCATCTTTCACTAGCTGGAACAAGCTCATATTCTAAAGTATCTGCAAGCATAACCCAGTCTTCGTTTTCAAGAGCTTCAGTCATATCACTAAGAAGAGCAGACATTTGTTCACTGGCATCAACAAAATCTTTTTCTTCAGTAACAACAACAAAATCTGTACGAAGTACACCTAACATAGACATAAAATCACGAGCAACATCTAAAAGATCTTGAAGCATTTCAAGAGCTTCATCATCTTCACCTTTACGGAAAAGTTGAGCAACTTTACGTCCACCTTTACTAATAATTTTTGTAACTTTTAAAAGTTCTTCTGTGATATTATATGCCATCTCACCAAGGGGTACAGAGCGAATTTCCAAAGTTTTAATTTCTTTTGTAGAAATATCTTCTGCTTGATGAGGGTAGAGTTCAGAAAAGGCTTCATGATTAAGATAAACATCAGTGACAATTCTATTTTGTAAAGAAGAATCACCAGTAGCATATACTAATATTTCTTCAAGGTTAGCAAAGTTTTCTATATGCATATCTGTTTTATTTCCATCAATTATAATCATAAAAACCCTCCTCATTGCAGGCTAGCTATATAAGTTTTTACTTAACCATTTTGCAAGAGGTGATCCATTGTAGTTAGTTGGATAAATCTTTTGCCCATGATTCTATAAATATTTGAAAATATAAGCAAAATTTTAGAACTGCTTGAAGTTCATAACCATATTCTTGTATAGAGGTGGACCAAACATGCCCTAGTGCATTAAACTGGTTATTGTTCATGAGTATGACTGTGATGTTTTCCACAGTACTCATGAACTTTTTTTTAAGGTGTGTTTGTGATTTGCAAGATAATAAATGATTGCCTTGATCCAAAAGTAATGTAAGTAAGTTAGATATATAAGATAATGTTTCTTGAGCTTTTTTTCTATACTCTATTGAAAGTAATGAGCTTTTTTGAGGTATAGGTTTATAGGAGATATTTTGTTGTTTAATGTCTATATTGTCAAGGAACTGACGGTAGTAGTGTCTTTGGATACAAAACCAAGTACTCCTATCTTCTTTATTATGTTCAGATATAGAATATAAATCAAGAAAATCTGTTGTGTCTTTTTGTGTTATCCAAACACGTATTTCAGAAGCAATGGCTGAAGAAACGGATTGAGGCCATGAGTGATGTTTTAGATAGAATTCAGTGAGTGTCCAGATATGTTCAGGTGAAATTTTATTGTGGCAAATGAGGTTATGTGGACATTTTGTATCAAATTCACATGGGTGGCATGTTAATGCAGGCTCAATACAACAACATTTTTCAAGATAGGGTGCTGTGTCATATGCTTGTGCTGTAGCCAAAAATAATGCAAGAGAGGGTATACCTAAACCTGCTGCTAAATGCATGGTACCAGTATCATTTGTAATAAGTAACTTTAATAGGGAGAGTGTAGAGGCTAGTTCTATAAGGGATGTTTTACCTATTAAATCAATACAAGGTGCACCTGTTTGCTTATATTCATTGGCAAGGTGTTGCTCTGATGAATGTCCAAATAATATTGGTATGATATTAAATTCTTTATATAATTGTTTCCCTAAATATACAAAATGTTTTACAGGCCATTGACGATAAGGTGCACTTGCACCTAATTGCATGCCTACATACAGAGGTGTTTGTTGTTCTTTATTTATATAAGAGAGTGATTTTTTTATGTTATCTTGAGATTGTTTTTTTAGTTGATACTTAGATGGAATATGGTCTACATGAGCTATTTTTCTGAATATATCAACAATGTTATAAGGACTACAGTTTCTTTTATAGCTTGTTGCTTCAAAAAAATTACCCCACATGGTATCGCTAATGCCAAAACCATATTTATCAATACTAAAGCCTTTTACTTGTATATTATTGGTAATGCCAATGTAGTGTGCAAGAATACGGGCAGGTAATGTAGGTGTAAGATTTAATATATAGTCAGCAGGGAAAGTATTTTTTATATCCTCTACCCAACAAAGAAGTTTATAGAGTCTTTTATACCAATCTTTATTTAAAGATACTGAAATATGATCACTAGGAAATGGTTTGATGTACTCTAAGTCAGATAAACAATGGCTTACTTCTATAAAGCTTTCTAAGCAGATGAGACCAACAGAGTGGCCTTTTGTTTTTAGTCCATGTATAACAGGCTGTGTTTGTAATAAATCACCTAATCTGGTTAAATTAATGATAAGTATATGCATATAAAAACTATATACATGAACACATAAAGATAAAACAAAAAAGTAAAGAATATTAGAATAATGTAGTAAAAATGGATAGTAGTGGTGTGTATAAGGAAGACAAAAAATAAGAAGTTATTAATTAGATAGTGTATATGATTATATCATGATATTATGGAGCCCTTGAGCAGGATTGAACTGCTGACCTCATCCTTACCAAGGATGTGCTCTGCCAACTGAGCTACAAGGGCATGGTATGTTTTACATTAATCTGATACTTCATTTTGTGGTGCTATAGGGCAAATACCCCGTTCGCTTTTACGGATAAATTCAACAAATTCTTGTATTTCAGGAATATCTGTGTATTCATTCTCAAGTAAATGGAGTGCTTCTGTTCTAGGTATATCACTTTTCCATATAAGTTTAAAAGCATGTTTAAATGCTTTAATAACTTCAGGAGATGCATGTGCTCGTCTTAATCCAATAAGATTTGGCCCATGAAGAACAGCTCTATAGCCAGCAGCAAGCATCCATGGAGGAAGATCTTGAGTAATACCTGTAACACCTCCAATAAAGGCATGTTTTCCTATTCTACAAAATTGATGAATTGCAGAAAGTCCACCAATAATAGCATAATCTTCTACTTGAACATGGCCAGCTAATGTAGCTGCATTTGACATAACAATATTGTTCCCAAGAATACAATCATGAGCAACATGTGTGTAAGCCATACATAGATTTTCATTACCAAGTTTTGTAATGCCTCCACCACCTTCTGTACCACGATGTAGTGTTGCAAATTCACGTATTTTATTTTTATTACCTATTTCAATCCATGTTTTTTCACCAGAGAACTTTAAGTCTTGTGGGGTACCACCAACAATAGCATGGGAGAAAATATGGTTATCGTTGCCTATTTTGGTATATTGTTTAATAACAGCATGTGATTCTATAATATTTCTTTCACCAATAGTGACATCGTCCTCTATAACTACATAGGGTCCAACTTTTGTATTGGAACCAATCTGAGCAGAAGGAGCAATAATAGCTGTAGAGTGAATAGTCGTTTGATTCATTAGAAATCCTCTTTATTTACCATAGCTGCAGTAATGTCAGCTTCAGCTACAATGGTATTATCAACAAATGCTTGGCATGAAAATTTCCAGAGTTGTAAACGGTGACGCACAAGTTTACATTCAAGATCAAGCCTATCACCTGGAGTAACTTGATGACGAAATTTGGTATTTTCTATACCAGTAAAAAAGAAAAATTTATTTTCTAAGTCACTGGGTAGAATAGCATGTAAGATAGTAATGCCACTAGCTTGAGCCATAGCTTCTAAGATAAGTACACCTGGCATTATAGGTAAACCAGGAAAGTGACCTTGGAAAAATGGTTCATTAAAAGTAATGTTTTTATGTGCTTTAATATATTCTCCAGAGATTATTTCATTAATTCTGTCTACAAGAAGAAAAGGGTAGCGATGTGGCAATAGTTTTAAAATTTCTTGAATAGACATAGTATTATGAGCCATAGTTTTTCATTCCTGTAGATATTTTTCTTTTAGTAAAGATATTGTTTTTTCAAGAGCATTAAGCCTTTTAAAGATATTAGGGTATTGTGGCATAAGGCTAAGTGTTTTTAGATATGTCATTCGGTCAACAGCTGGAGATCCACCAAGGATATTATTATCTGGAACATCTCGTGCAATTCCAGACTGTGGTCCAATGGTAACGTTGTTACCAATAGTAATGTGTCCTGCAACACCAGTTTGACCTGCAAGTGTACAGTTGTTACCTACAGATGAAGAGCCAGAAATACCAACTTGGGAAACAATAAATGTGTTTTTTCCTATTGTGACATTATGGGCAATTTGGACAAGGTTATCGATTTTTGTGTTTTCAGCAATAGTTGTTGCATTGAGAGTTCCACGATCAATAGCAGTAGAGGCTCCTATCTCTACATTATCTTTAATTACAACTGTTCCAATTTGTGGAATTTTTTGTATTCCATATGCATTACGTGAAAAGCCAAAACCTTCCTTGCCTATAACTGATCCAGAATGTAAGATACATTTTTTACCAATGTGTGTATGAGCCATAATAACAGCGTGAGGGTAGAGAATACTTCCTTCATCTACAAAACATTTTTCACCAATATACACACCAGGGAATATACTAACATCTTTTTTTATTATTGTATGTGCACCAATAAAAGCAAATGGGTAAACAGTAACAGTTGGATCAACTATTGCTTCTGGGTGGATATATGCTTGTGGGCTTATACCATTAAAGCATCCTTGTGGTTTATCAAATAGTGAAAGAAGTCTACCAAAATCTGTGTAAGGATCTTTACTAATTAGTGCACGTGGGATAGCATCTGCATATTCTTTTTTTATAATAACAGCACCAGCTTGCGTTGTTGCAAGCTGGTGAATGTATTTAGGATTGGAGAGAAAGCTCAACTCGTTTGGTGCTGCTGCTTGAAGGGTATTAACGCCTGTAATTTCAATTGTTTCTCCCTGTAATGGTAGATCCAGATATTGAGCAAGCTCAGCAAGTTGATAAGGCATTATTTTTTCCTTAAGAGATTCTCTGGTAACTTACTTCCAGCTTTTTTCCATGCAGTATTCATAGCTTCAAGAACTTCTTTTGTAACATCTAAGCTTTTATCAAGATACATAATACTACCACTTGCACTATCAAGAATAAGTTTTAATGATTTTTTCTTTGCAATACTTTCTGCTGCTGCATATATTTGCTCAGCTAAATATTGGCGTAAGTTATTTTCAGCTTGTTCAACTCTAACAGCAAAATCGCGTGATTTTTCTTCAAAAGAACGGCGTAACTCTAAAAATTCTCTCTGTTTTTCTTCTCGTGCTTGAGCAGACATAGCAGCTGCTTTTGCTTGTAGATCATCAGCTTTTGTCTGTAAGTCTTTTGCTTGTTTCTCAAGCTGTGTTTTTTCATCGCCAAAGTCAGATTGTAATTTTTTCTGTGCAGCTTTAGCTGCTTCGCTTTCCATAGCAATTGATTGAGAGTTAAATATACCAACTGGGAAATCAGCAGCAATAACACTACTTGTCATGATTAAAAACATAACCACGAGTAGTGGTAGAGATTTACCTATCATAATGAGTCTCCTTGAATAGTTCAGTTTTAGATTACTTTGATTTTTTTAGCCAAAAGCTCATGGATAGCCTCCATACACAAATACGTCAAGATATTAAATGTAATTTATAAAAAGGTACGGCATCCTATGGTCGTTGATGTAACTCTCCTGCATAAATAAGAATGCCTTTTGCAATACCTTCTGCTAAGGCTGATCTGTATTTGTTAGATGATAGACGTTGTGCTTCTGTTTTATTACTACAGTAACCAACTTCAATAAGCACTCCTGGCATTCTTGAGCCCATTAGAACATGGAATGGTGCAGAACGAATACCACCATCATGAGCTTTATAATTTTTTTGTAACAGATGCACAAGAGCATTTTTTTGAATTGTTTCAGCAAGTTTTCTTGACTCTTGTGTTCGTGCTCCAAGTAAAACATCTGCAAGAAATCGTTCTAAGTCTCCAAGTTTATGGTCACTAGTAGCATTTTCAACACATGCTAATTTCATAGACTCTGTGCTTCTTGCAAAATCAAGATAATAGGTTTCAAATCCATGTGCTTGATTATTTTCACTAGCATTAATATGGATAGAAATCATTAGGTCTACTTTTAGTTCATTAGCTTTTCTTGTTCGAGCCCCTAAGGTAATCCAGGTATTATTTGTTCGGGTATAATGTATACGTAACCCTTGACGGGATAATATATCACCCACTTGTTTTGCTACATCTAATGCTGCTTCACTTTCCACTATACCATTATACACAGCTCCAACATCTTTTCCACCATGTCCAGGATCAATTAGTATTGTTTTTACACGCAGACCAAGTTGTTGTGCAAGATTATGGTTTTTTTTTAATATGGGGTGTATTTCGTTGCTTACAGTTTTTTTTGATTGTGCAGACTGGCCAACTTTAAGACTTTTATTGAGGCCTGTTGCAAGCGTTGATGCATATACAATAATTTGAAAAGGGTTTTTTTTTATTTCTACTTTAAAAGTTTTTAAAGCTGAAATATCTAATAGGATTTTTATATTGCCTGGTGTAGAAACATCAACCCTTAATTTTTTTAGGTCACCTTTTTTAGGACTTACGCCAGGCTTAATGTCTGGTTTAGGTATTGCATTAGGTATTTCTAAAGTTAAGCGAGGAGATAAGTTTTTTTTAGTATTTGCTGCTTCTGATAAAATTTTCCACTGAACAGGCTCATTAAATGTACAAATAATTTTAATTATATGATTTTGTTGTTCCCAATGGATTTTGTTAAGATAGAGTTTTTTTTGTGTAGAACTGCTTTTATTTTGTTCTTTTTTTTGTATAGAAGTATGCTCTTGTTCTTTTTTCTTTGAGTTTTCTATTTTAGGATTGTCTTTTTTTTTAGAAGATATAATTTTTTCTAAATAAGCTTTTGCTTGAGGTGTTTGTTTACTATTAGGGTATTGCTGGATAAGTCTTTTTAAGAGTTCTTGTGCTCTATTTGAATTTTTTATTTGCTCTTCGTATATTTTAGCCATATGCAATAATGCATCTTCTGTAATAGTTCTTTTAGGGTATTGCTTAACCAGTATTTCATAACGTTCAAGAGCTTTTTTTGCATCAGATGTTGATGCTGAATACATAGCTAGATATTCAAGAGCTAGTGCAGAATAATACATTGCAAAAGGTCTATTAATCCATTCAGGGGTGATTTTATAGATATTAGAAAAAGTATCAGAGAGTTTAATCCAAGGCTCTCGTAATGTTCTTTTTTTTACATCAGCACAAAGTTTATTGAGTTCTTGTTTTGCTTGTTGATATTGAGTAACAGGTGTTTGTATTTTACTCTCTATGGCTAAGAGCATCCTGGGAAAAGAAAAGTAGCATATAATGAATACATATAAAATGTATCTATTGTAATAAGAAGTGTTTTGAGAAACAGCAAGGACTTGTTTTTTTGTAGTAGTGCTCATGCAGCTTTTTAATATATATGTTTTTATTCATCTATCTCCAGGGAAGGAATAAGTCTCTCTTGTTTTTTATAGGACTGTTGAATTCTTAAAAGAATTGTCCCATTGAAAATTCAAACCTACCATGAGTTTTTTCACCATTAACATTTTTATTAAGCGGTATACCATATGCAAACCTTAGGTCGCCCATAGGTGATCGCCATCTGAGTTCAAGACCAAATGAACGTTTTAGTTTTGAAAATGGTTTAGAAGTTTGAGCGGAATCTACTTGGAAACCTATATCAAAGAATGGAACAAGAGCTAAACCTAAATCTGGTTGAAATGTCCAAATATATTCTAAATTAAGGAAAGCCATTCTATCTCCACCAATTTCATCTTTATACCGAGGATCTTTAGGCGCAAGATCTTCTGTATCATATCCTCTAATACTATCTATACCTCCAATAAAGAAACGGTTAAACACTGGAACAGGTTTTTTATCATTTTTATATGCAGCACCAGCACGAGCACGCCAGTGGAAAATATAATTTTTATTTCTTAGGATAGTATGAAACCCTTGTAGTTCAACAATAGGTTTGAAGAAATTGTCATTACCTCCAAGACCACCACCACCATATTCAGCAGTGAGTTTTGCAATGTAACCTCTAGATGGTCTATCACGACTATCAGTGGAATCATAGGTAAATCCAGAACTAATAACACTGGATGTATTTTTACCTTCATAGTCAAGATAGGATCGTGGAGCAGTTTCAGGTATGTCGTAGAGTGTATACCTATCAAGTCTGTAACCAATGAAGACGGATGTATATTCTCCAATGGGATGAAAAAGTCGTATAGTATCTCCATATGTTTTTTTACGGAAATCATC
Organism: uncultured Lawsonia sp.; assembly: GCA_964369665.1. Taxonomy (GTDB): domain Bacteria; phylum Desulfobacterota; class Desulfovibrionia; order Desulfovibrionales; family Desulfovibrionaceae; genus Bilophila. The sequence goes on from CAYJFS010000002.1 coordinate 299,712, forward strand.
CCATTCATCTCGGACTGCATAAATATTATTACTAAAACCTAAGTTTGTATCAAAAATTCTTGGGTTGATGAAGGAAAGGTCAAGAGATGCAGTGACGCTTGAAATAAACCCTTCAAGGCCAATAAGATAGCCTTTCCCCCAAAGATTGCGTTCCATAATACTTCCAGAAACACCAAACTTAGAATATGTTGAATAACCTACGCCACCTGATAGTGAGCCTGTACGTTCTTCTTTTACATTGATGAGTAGATCTATCTCATCATCACTGCCTGTGGGTAAAATTTCTGTGTCAGCTTGAGAAAAGTAGCGTAGACGATGAAGTCGTTCATTAGAACGGCGTAGTTTTGCACCATTAAATGGATCACCATCAGCAAGACGAAGTTCACGGAAGATAACATTATCTCTTGTACGTACATTTCCTTCTACACCTACTCTACGAATAAAAACTTTTTGTTTTTTATCAATAACAAAAATAACATCAATGAGAGCTGTTTCATCATGTTTATTGGTTTCAAGATCGACTTCAGCAAAAGCATAACCATAATCAGAGTAGAAATCTGTTAGTGTTTTTATATCGTCTTGCATAACTGAAAGAGAAAAAAATTTTTCATACTCTTTGTGTTCATCAAGTTTGATAACATCTAGTAATTGTTGCTTTGTCTCAATAAGATCACCTTTAAAACCTACATGACCAATTTTGTATCGTTTACCTTCTTTAACTTTAAATGTGACAATAATACCTTTATCGTCATGAGTAATTTCTGGTGCAGCAACTTGCACATCAATATATCCATGGTTCATTGCATATGCTGAAATAGCTATAGAATCACGCTCAAGATATTCTTCACGGAGAACGCCTGTACCTGTAAACCATGACAAAATATTTCGTTTAGATAAAGCAAGCTCTCTTTTTATTTTACGTGGATTTATTGTCTCCAGGCCTTCTATTCGGACCTCTTTGATATAGAGTTTTTTTCCTTCATGAATATTGAAAATAAGTTCAGCCACTCCTGGATCAGCTTTTTCTTGTATTTCATATTTTACATCAACAAGATAGTAACCTTCTTTACGATAGAGTTCCATAATTTTTTGAATATCTTGTGATAGTGTTTTGTCATTAATAACAGAGCCTTTTTTTGAACCCATAGCCGCAAGGATGTTGTCTTTACTTACAGCTTTAGAGCCGTTAATAACAACATCAGTAATTTTAGGTTTTTCTACTACAGTAAAGATGAGTGTTTGGCCATTATTGTTTCTTTCAAGATGTGCAGAAACATTACTAAAATAGCCAAGACTCCATATACGTTTGAGCTCTTCATCAATTTTTGTAGGAGCAATTGGATCACCTTTATGTATAGAAAGACGAGTGATAATGATATCTGGATCAAGGATCTTAAGCCCTTGAATGGTAATGTTTGTGATGACATCTTTTTTGCTAATGGTAGAATTAATCTTTGTAGTGAGTTCTTCAATAGCAGACTGTAGTTGAATGAGTCCTTTTTTTTTGATCAAGAAAGATTTTGCAGGTTGAGCATCTGATGCTTTAACAAGCCTAGCATTGATAACAATAGATTCTCCTTTTTGACTAAATTCTCCATAAATAGCATAGGCTGCATGTGCTTGTCTTGCTAGTTGTTTTGCTGTTGAAAGATTAATTTGAGAGATTTTTTGTTTTTCAAGAGAGCTTTGTACAGTTTCGTCAGGGATGACGGAAAATCCTTTGTTTGTTATGGATTGTGATAGTAATATTGGAATTTCTGTATTTAAATAGTCAAGTTTAGAAGAGCCTTTTATTTGAAATGGCAAAATAAGGATAGTTGTATTTTCTTGAGCTGCATATATTGTTGTAGATATAAAAATTACTGTATTAAACATTAGCAGAACAAGTATTCTGAGAAAATGTCTTTTCATAAAGGTCTCCAGATTTTAGCTCAAAGCAGTGTCCCATGGCACGTGTAATGGCATTGTTGTGTGTAACAATAATAAGTGTCATATTAAGTTTTATATTAAGCGTAGTAAGTAAGTGAATAATAGCATCGCCTGTTTTTTCATCAAGATTTCCTGTAGGCTCGTCAGCAAGTAGTACTTCTGGTTCAAGAAGGATTGCTCTTGCTATAGCTATGCGTTGGCGTTCTCCTCCAGAAAGCATAGATACTTTATAGTTAAATTTTGTTTCTAGACCTACAAGCTCAAGCATCTCTTGTGCTAATGTAAGTGCTTTATTTTTAGGAGTGCCTGCAATGAGCGCTTGCATAGCAACATTTTCTATAGCAGAAAACTCTGGCAACAAGTTATGGAACTGAAAAACAAAGCCTAGTTTTTTGTTACGGAAAGATGCTTTTTCTTTTTGGTTCATTCTTATTAAGTCTTGACCTTCAAATAATACTGTTCCAGATGATGGTGTATCAAGTGCTCCTAGTATATGTAATAAGGTGGACTTACCTGTACCAGAAGCACCAATAATAGCTAGTGTTTGACCTTTGGATATAGTCATGTTTATATCTTTGAGGACAGGTACAGGCTCTATATGGCTTTTATAGTTTTTAGAAATATTTTTAAGAATATATTGTGACATAATTTATTCGTATCTTAGACCTTCAACTGGTTGTAAACAAGATGCTTGTCGAGCAGGATATAGTGTGGCTAAGAAGCAAAGTAGTAAAGCAGAGACACCAACAATAGAAATATCGCTCCAACTTAATAGAACAGGTAAATGATCAATAGTATATACTCCTGGAGGAAGTTTAATAAACTGATATTGTTGTAATAGTAAAGCTAAGCTTATTCCTATAATATACCCTAAGCCTGTACCTATTATACCAATAATCGTACCTTGTAATATAAAAATAGAACGAATCATTGTATGTGTAGCTCCCATAGAAAGGAGTATAGCAATATCTCTAGTTTTTTCCATAACAAGCATAATTAATGTTGTAACAATAGAAAAAGACCCAATAAGTACAACCATAGCCAGAATGATAAACATGCCTATTTTTTCAAGTCGCAATGCAGCAAATAGATTTGCATTCATGTCTATCCAACTTTTTACAGAAAATGTTTTTCCTAAGGTTATTTGTAATTTTTGAGCAATATTTTCAGCTTCATAGACATCATTGACAGTAGCTTCAATTCCAGAAATGTAATCTGGTGAAAGACCAAGAATTTTTTGTGCTGCTGGAATAGAAGTAAAGGCTAAAGATGTATCATACTCAAACATACCTGTATGGAAAATACCTGCTATAGAAAATGGTTTAACACGAGGTTGAAATCCAGATGTTGTTTTTTGTCCAGAGTGGGAGAGAAGGTTTACACGGCTACCAACAGTTAAACCTAATTTGTGTGCTAATTCACTGCCTATAATGATACCTTCTATATCATTTGAGTTATGTGTTTGTAAATTTTCAATATGACCTTCTTTAAGATTTGATAATAGAGAAATGACATTTTCTGCTGTTGAAGGTTCTATACCTCGTAAGATAATACCTTTTATACCATGTTGTGACGATATCATACTTTCTGCATAAACAAAAGGTGTGGCAGCTTTAATGCCTTTTGTTTGTCTAATTTTTGTTAGAATGTGTTCTGTAGTTTTAGATACAAATTGAGGTTTTGTTGGATACGGCTTTTTTTGTAGTGTATGTGTGTTAAATATACCTGTTATAATAATGTGTGCATTGGCACCAATAATTTTATTTTGGATATCGTGAGAGAAACCATTATACACTCCAAGGACAATAATAAGTGCAGCAACACCAATTGCAACACCTAGTATAGACATAAGAGAAATAAGATAAATGAATGCTTGTTTACGTTTAGCAAAAAGATAGCGTGATGCAACAAAAAGTTCAAAACGCATTATTGTTCCGGTTTTAAGAGAGGGAAAAGGAGAACTTCTTTAATAGAAGGTGTATCTGTAAAAAGCATAACAAGTCGGTCAATACCAATGCCTTCACCTGCTGCTGGTGGCATGCCATATTCTAGTGCTCTAAGGTAGTCCTCATCCATAGGGCAGGCTTCTTCTTCTCCAGCTTCTTTTTCTTTTACTTGTTCTTCAAAGCGAATTCTTTGATCAATAGGATCATTAAGTTCAGAAAAGGCATTAGCAAGTTCTTGACCTGCAATAAAGAGTTCAAAACGGTTGGTAAGGTTTGGATCTTTATTATTTTTTTTAGCTAAAGGAGAAATATCGATAGGATAATAATAAATAAAGGTTGGCTGAATAAGTTTTTCTTCAACATCAAGCTCAAAAAGCTTAGCTTGTAGTTTTCCAAGTTTGTCGTTTGTAACAATTTTTTCCCCACGTTCTTTAAGATAGTTTTGTATAGTTTGAGCATTCATATAAAATTTTGATGAGTGATTACCAATTTTTTCAAGAGCTTCATAAAAGGTGTAGCGTTTCCAGGAGCCTGGGGTTAAATTAATGGTATGCTCTTGATATGTAATTTTATTTGTACCACAGACTTTTTGGGCTACATATGAAAAAAATTTTTCTGTAAAATCCATAAGTGTATAGAATGTTGCATATGCCCAATAAAATTCACACATAGTAAACTCAGGATTGTGGCGAACAGAAATGCCTTCATTACGAAAACAGCGATTAAGTTCAAAAATTTTTTCAAAACCACCAACTAAGAGTCTTTTAAGATAGAGTTCTGGAGCAATACGCATATAAAGCTGCATGTCAAGAGCATTATTATGTGTAACAAATGGTCGAGCAAGTGCACCACCAGGAATGGGGTGGAGTATGGGTGTTTCTACTTCAGAAAAACCATGTTCCTCAAGAAATAGTCGAACTTCATGGATAATTTTACTACGTTTGTGAAAGATAGCTCTTGTTTTTGGGTTAACAATAAGATCAACATAGCGTTGACGATAACGGAGTGCTACATTTGTTAGTCCTTTATGTTTTTCTGGTAATGATCGGAAGGATTTTGCTAATAATGTTACTTCTAGACAACATATTGTGAGTTCACCAAGTTTTGTTCGGAAAAGAGTACCTTTAACTCCAACAATATCACCAATATCAAATTTTTTAAATATAGAAAAAGCTTTTTCTCCCATGTGTTCTTTAGAAGCATAACATTGGATACGCCCGTTTTTATCTAAAATGTGGAAAAAAATAATTTTTCCAAATGATCGATGTGAAATAATACGACCAGCACAGTTGAAAATTTCTTCAAGTGAAGCAAGTTCTTCAGCTGTATATGCTTCATATTCAGCACGAAGCATACCAGCATCATGTTCTTTAGAAAATTCTTCAGGGTAAAGTTCTATACCTTCTTCAAGGAGTTCACAAGATTTTACAACACAGTTTTTAGCAATATCATTGAGTTCATTTTTTTCTGCAAAACTTGTAAGCATAGGTAAAAAGTAATCAGCATATGTTGATTTTGTTGGTAGTTTAATGGGATTACGTGATTTTTTACCTTGGGTATCCAATGAAGTTCTCCAAAAGTTGTTTTTGGGATATATCTAACTATATCATAGTTTATAAGACTATGATAGTCAATAGAATAAAACCAAATAAAGGATAAAAAAAGCTTGACTGTATTCTATTGTTTGGGTAAACACCATCCTACACATTAAAGTAGTCAGTAATATTCCCCGGTAGCTCAATCGGCAGAGCGGGTGACTGTTAATCACTAGGTTGGCGGTTCAAGTCCGTCCCGGGGAGCCAGAAAAGTTAAGTCGATTTTCATAATAAATTTTTGTGATTAAATAAATTCAGATAGTGCATGTAGAGTAATTTATCAATAATTTATCAATAAAGATTTTTATTATTTTAGGCTATACTTCCTAAGGAATATGCTATCCAGAAAAATGTAAAACTAATATTGATACTTTTTTATCTAACATGAAATAATCTTAAGAAGACATACATAGAGTTTTTTGAGTGTTTAATTTGTGTCTTTAGCTATATATGAATTCCTTTATTATTTAAGAAGATTCTATATGGAGATGTTCTTTTTATGATGAACTAGAACCATTTTTTTATTTTTTATAGGTCGTATAATATCTTTTTTGTATTTTTATACTGTTTTAGATATTTTCGTTGTATAAGAATTTAGATGCCTTTATTGTTAAATATGTGTATTATAAAGTTGGAACATAGTCCTAAAGGCTAGTATTTTTTAGTTTTTTGCATAATTTTTCATTGGTATAATCATTAATTAGAAAAAAATTTTAGTATTGCTATAATTTATGTTTACTATTTAGTAAGTATAAAGAAGTTCTTTATACAGAATTAATGATAACAATTCTTGTTTAGGGAAAAATATTTTTTTTGACTACAGTAGATTTTTATGGATACGGCAATCCACATTACTAATCTTGGAAAGCGCTATAATTTATATTCCAATCCTAAAGATAAACTTCTTGATGCTTTTGGTTTACTCCGTTTTTTCTCTAGGGGGTTAAAGCGGACACAATCTTTTTGGGCTTTACGTGGTATTAATCTTTCTATCCAACGTGGACAGCGTATTGCACTTGTAGGCCGTAATGGTGCAGGGAAAATACATTACTCAAGTTGATTTGTAGAAATGCACTACCTACAGAAGGTGTTATTCAAGTCAATGGTGAAATTCAGGCTCTTATGGAAATGGGAACAACATTTCACCCTGATTTTACTGGACGTGAAAATATCCAGGCTAGCCTTACTTATCATGGGTTAAGTATAGAAGAAAGGCTCTTATATGAGGAAGAAATAGAAGACTTTGTGGAACTTGGCACATTTTTAGATCAGCCTGTAAGGACTTACTCAGCATGTATGTATGCCATCAACTTCAATAAAACCAGATATTCTTATTGTTGATGAAATCATTTTGATTATTCTGAATAACGGTATTGAAATAATAAATTGTTATTGGGGTTTTCAATGAAGAACTATAAAAATCTGTAGGTATAATTGTTGGATATAATATTTGTTATAGATTAAGTATGTTATGAAGATAACAGATATTTATCTTAATGAATATTATTAATAAAGAATAGTTTATATCTGAATATCTTCTGATAGTATTTAAACTAAAATATCTATTACTATGTTTATCTTCTAATATAGGTACAATAAATATTACTCTTTCTAAAGAATATAGATTCAATGCAAGAGTTATTTTATATTATTGGAGCATTCTATCTGATGTTTTTATTAAGATTACAATGACCAGTGGTTTATCTATAGGTTCAGACTATTTGTTTGAGGTTAGGCACAGAGCAATTCGATATTTATCAGGAAATGAATATATTTTAAATATAAATGTATGAGCATATAGTAAGGAGATATAGATGACTTGCATAGATAATCTTTTGAGAAGTAATGTATAAATCGACGCTGATTTTATTTTTTAAGTCTGACAATAAGCCTGGTAAGATGGGTTATTTGTAGTAGGAAAAGTATAAAATTATCAAAATTAAAAGGTAAAATGTTTTTTTAGGAAACTATACTGAAACGTATATACCATAAAATGGTATATTTTATATTCTATAGACATTAGATTTAGTTTTTTAAGAGGAAAAGATTTTTATATTTTTGATAAAAACGAAAGTAAAATACTTAGGTATAAGCTCATTGTCATAAAAATGTTAATAATAGCATGCTATTATAGTAGTAAATTAAATTTTTGTATAAAAGTTATGAATGGTTATGGTTTGTGTTTATAGAAGAGCATATTAATAACTACAAAAAAGTTGTTAGTTTATTATGAAGATTTAAGTCTTTTATAGAGATGTTTGGCTATCACAAGCATTTTTTGTTTAAAGAGAAATATGGTTTTAAAGGAAGAATTCATATTCATAACATGTCAGCTATAAGTGCTTTAATTTTTTTTAAAATTTTATATAAATAGATTTTAAGATTTATTATGTTATAATAATACAGCTTATTATAGTAAGCAATTATTAAGATATTGTTATTCTTTTAGAATAAGTAAGTGTGTGGTAAAAAAGAGGCTTTTATTGAATAGTAATTAGGATACAGTTTTTATTTTTTAGTTAAGGTAAAATATTTTTTAGATTACAGGATAATTATGAACGTTGCTTTTAAAATAATAGGTTTATTCTTTACTGTCATTATAAATCTGTATCCATGTAATGCTTCTTCACTAGATGTTTTTCTTGATAAGAGTGGTAACCTAGATATTGCTGGAGGGACAGCACATATTCCTGTTATGAAACAGGCTGCTAAGAATATTATGGAAGTTAATCCAAATATCATTATTACTATAGCTGGCGGTGGTACAGGTTCTGGTATACAAAAAGTTGGTGAAGGCTTAGTTCAAATAGGTAATACTGGTCGTGCTCTTAAGGATGAAGAGATTAGAAAATATGGTTTAGTCTCTTTTCCTTTTGCAATTGATGGTGTAGCAATAATTGTTCATCCAGAAAATCCTGTAAGAGGTTTAACAACAAAACAAGTGCAAGATATTTTTTCTGGTAAAATTATAAGCTGGGATCAGGTCGGAGGTAAGAAGCTACCTATCCATTTGTATGTTCGGGAAGACGGAAGTGGGACAAGAGATGTATTTGAAGATCAGGCAATTAGAGGTATACATGGTAGTAGTAATGTTAATGTTCTTCATTCAAATGGAGCCATGAAAATGGCTGTTAAAAAAGATAGAAATGCCATAGGGTACATTGGAATAGGGTATGTTGATGCATCTATTAAGGCTCTTGTTTTTGATAATGTATATCCTTCACAAAAAAATACAGCTCAGGGGAAATATAGAGTTAGTCGTTTTCTTTATATGAATACAAAAGGAAAGCCTCAAGGGCTTACAAAGCTTTTTATCGACTATATCTATTCTTTTGAAGGAAAGAATATTGTTATAAAAGCAGGGTATATTCCTCTTGAGAGCAATTAAGAGTTCTTCTTTCTTTTCGGGAAATACTTCATTAAATATCTGTGTATGTTCATCGTCATATGTGTGGATGAAATATAGTATATTTTTTATAGTTGCTATAACAGGTTTAGCTATTATTTTGTTGCTTGGAATGATTATTTCTTTTATGGCACCTATAGTTGTTCATGAAGGTATAGGAAGTTTATTTTTATTAACATGGTTCCCTAAGCAAGGCTTTTTTGGTCTATTATCTATGATAATAGGCTCATTTCTTCTTGCCATGCTTGCTTTAATTATTGGATTACCGCTTTCAGTAGGGATAAGTTTATGGAGTTTAAGTAGGGTTAGTAATAGTCTTATTGTAAAATCAGTAAAATTTTTGATTAAAAGTATGACAGCTATTCCTACAGTTGTTTATGGCTTTACTGCTATTTTTTTATTGATACCTTTTGTACGCAACTTTTTTGGTGGTAGTGGTTTTTCTTTATTATCTGCAGGTATCATTCTTTCTATACTTATTGTTCCAACAATGGTGTTGATTATAACATCAGCTTTGCAACCACGTTTAGAGACAGTATGCCCAGAAGCTCTTGCTGTTGGCTTTTCACGTTTAGAATTATTATTATTTTTTGTTATACCTTCTTCATTAAGAGTAATTATTACAGCTGCAATCATTGGTTTTGGTCGTGCAATAGGAGATACATTAATTTCTCTTATGTTATCTGGCAATACGCCACAAGTTCCACAGAGTTTTACTGAAGGTTTTAGAACAATAACAGCACATATTGCTCTTGTAAGTGCTAATGAGGTTAGTGGATCAGCATATAGTTCATTATTTTTAGCAGGTTTTATTCTGCTTAGTATGAATGTTTTTATGGCTTTTATTTTAAGGAAGATAGGAAAATAATGGGTAATTATTTAAGAATTGTTTCAATATGTTCTTATTTATCTGTTATAATTATTTCTACAGCATTTACTTTTTTAGTAGGGTTTTTGTTATGGAAAGGAGTTCCCACCTTAGATATGGAGCTCTTTTTTGGTGATACCCAACCAATAGAAGCAATTTTTAATGTAAAGCATGTGTGGGATGGTCTTTGGCCTGCGGTTATAGGTACACTAGAACTAATTATGCTTACAGCATGTATTGTTATTGTTCCAGGTATAGCTTGTGGTGTTTTTTTAGCTGAATATGCTTCTCACTATCAACACATTTTTATACGAACGACTATTGATATCTTAGCAGGAACACCGTCCATAGTCATGGGTTTGTTTGGCTTTACTTTTATTCTTTTTTTACGAAACATTGTTTCTTTAGAAGTGAATACAGGCTTATTTTTGGCTGCACTATGTTTGGCTTTACTTGTTCTTCCTGTTTTGGTCATGGCTACACAAGAGTCACTATTAGCTGTTTCAAAAAGTTTGAGACTTACAGCCTATACTTTAGGCTATACACGTGAGCAGTTTCTTTTATTTATACAAATTCCAGCTGCATTTCAGGGTATATGGAGTGGGTTAGCTTTAGCTCTTAGCAGAGTTGCTGAGGATACAGCCGTTATTTTACTTACAGGGGCTGTTGTGAATGCAGGGTTACCTTCAGGTTTAGGTTCAAAATTTGAGGCACTACCTTTTGTTATCTACCATACAGCAACACAATATCAGACAGAAGATGAGCTTAATAGAGGTTTTGGAGCTGCTCTTGTTCTTCTTATTTTAGTTGTTGGTTTATTCGTTTTTGCTCAAATTTTGGCTTCATATTTTTATAGGTTAAGGAAAGAAGTATGAGCGTTTCTGTGAAAATGATAGATATAACAGTTTCTTTTTATCAAAAACAGGTTCTAAAAAACATAAATATAGATTTTTTGTGTTCAGGTATTACAATTGTTACAGGTTATTCTGGTTCAGGTAAGACAACTTTGTTAAGGAGTATTAATCGGTTAAATGAAGAGTTTGATGGTTGCACTACAGAAGGATATATTGAGGCAAATATAGGAGAAGGGTTGGAACCAATTTATCCTCTATTACCTAAGGATTATAGTTTATCTATGTTACGTAGACGTATAGGTATGGTTTTCCAGATACCTAATGTTTTTCCTGTAAGTATATATAAGAACATAGCATTACCTTTGAAGCAGCTTACAAGTGCTAATCAGAGAGAAATAGCTGAGAGAGTCTATTTTGTATTGGAATCTGTTGGATTATTAAGAGAGGTACAAGATCAACTTCATGCTCCAGCAATACATCTTTCAGGTGGACAACAACAAAGATTATGTTTGGCACGTATGTTAGCATTAGAGCCATCTATAGTCCTTCTTGATGAGCCTACTACATCTTTAGACACACAAGCTGCACAAAGTATTGAAAGGCTTTTATTACGATTGTCTGAGAATTATTCCATTATTATGGTTTCACATAATATATCTCAAATATCTCGTTTAGCACAGCACCTTACCATAATTGGGCATTGTGGCATGAAGTATACAAGACAAAATTCTTCATTTACTGAAAAGGATATTATGATGTTATTAGAAGAGGGTTATTTATAATTATTTAATGTTTATTATCATAGATTTGGTATAAGCTTTTTTTCAATATTTTTAGACTTTAATTTATAAAAGTTAAATAGTTATTAATGACTTATACACGTAACCCATCTTTATAATTAATGACTTCAGAAAAGTTATTATCATCAGAAGCATGAAGTAAGTGTTGACACTCACCACGCCAATATTTTAGTCGATCAAGAAAGCGTTCTAAGATTGTTTGAAAATCTGGATAGGTAGTGTTTTCAACAGAGAGTGCAATATGCATAATAATTGCTTCTTGGTTAACATCATAACCTAATGTTGCACCAAGTGTTTCTCCACCAAAAAGATTACCTATAAGGACTCTACTAAAAAGTTTTTCACGTCCAGATAATGGTACTGGTATAACTTGAGCATAAATATAAAGCATACTTCCATCTGGAAGTGCTTCAAAGTCTACAGGCATATCATCAAATTCTACACGACAAACATTATTTTCATCAAGAGCAAGATCAGGAAGTTTAATAATGGGCCCGAGTTCTTTAATGAGGCTTTGAGCATCCATAGAAAGCTCCTTATTTTTATGAAATAAGTATACCAGTTATATTTAGTTATGATCCTATATTTATTAGTATTATTGTCAAGTAGTTGAGTGCTAGTATTTCTAGCTTTCATCATATGTGTCATTATTCTAAACCAAAGCCTTTTCCTCCCATAATGCTTTTTGTAATATTTAATCCACCTGAGAGAAGCTGCATTCTTCTTCTAATTTTTGTACTGTTTGGACTAGTTGGTCTTTGCCCTGCAAGGTTTGCTGCAGCTTGTAGGCCTTCTGCATGGAATTGAGCTTCTAAAGATTCAAGGAGAGGCCTATTATTAGACATATTGTTTATATTTTGATCTTCAAATTTTAATAACATAATAACCATAGATAAAAATATATCTTTTTGGTTTTGAGGTAAGGCATCCCAGTTGTTTTGTCCAAATACTTTTGGAGCATGCTCTAGGTATGAAGAATATAAATTTACAGTTGCGTCAAGTGCTACAGATGGGTCTGGACTAGACATCAGTATAGGAATATTAGAACGAGAAATTGGTGTAAAAAGCATTAATGTTTTTGCAAGGAGGTCTGCAGTTACAGCTGTATCACCAGTTTTGGCTTTAGCCAGGACACCTACATGAATAAGACTACCAAAAAGTTGTGCAGCATAGCGTTGAACATCTTGATAGTCCTGTGGTGTTGTTAAGATATGTTCATCATCATTCAAAACTTTAAGGTTATCTTCAACTTTTGTAGCTATATTTTCTAAATAAGCAACTATTGGTGCTCTTGGAATGAGCAATGTCTGTTGGGGTGTAAGATCAAGCGATCGAAGCAGTGATCTAAAGCCATCCATCATGCATTCATCAATAACTTGAGCTTGGACAGTAAGGTTAAACGCACTTGTATACATTGATTGGACAAGATGATCGAATTTTGTTTTTACAAGAGTAGGATTGGTTGTTTTTTCTAGTGCACGGAAATCTTTAGCATTAAGGCCTATTAATAGATCTATAGAATTATTTGGTAATGTAAGACCACTATCTTGAAGCTTTGCTTGTACTTCTGCTTGAAGATGTTGCTTTAGAATAATTTGTGTTAAACTGCCAGTAAGGAGATCTGCATAACGTTGGGAAGACATTTTTTTTTGTTCTTCTTGGATATCTTTACGTAGTTCTTTAATGGCTGCAGGCATATAGATAAATGAGTCAGGTCCTCCTAATTCTGATAATTTTTTTCGAACTTCATCAGCAACAGCTTCTTTTATTCCATAGTGGTAAGGGTCTATGCCTGTTTGAAATTCAGAGTCAAGTATTGCTAAATTATGTTGCAGTATTTTTTGTTGAGCTACACGGGGAAGATTACCAGTATTTTGTTTTGCTTTGTAAGAGTTAATAGCCATTTTAACAAGATCAAAGAGACCTAATGTAAGAATAGTTAAAGCAGTATTTAATATACGTTGAGAGCTAGTAGAATAGCCTCCAAATGAACCATTTTGAACTTGTTGTTGTTGAGGGTTGCTTACATCTCGGATATGTGTATTTCTTACTTGTGAAGCTGGACCTACCATAATAAGATCCTATTAGTAAATGTACTATATACTATAATTTTATAGCTAATTATATATATTTTATTACTATAATAATTTAATCTTTTAAATAAAATATGATTTTTATATTGTAAATATATATTATTAGATATATAGAATCTATTTTTTTATATTAAAATATGTAGAATAAATATATAAATATTTAAAAATACATAAAAATATTCTATATTTATGTTTAAGTATAGATATTATATAATTATTATATAACTAAATAACAATAGTATTAAACATTCTAATATTTATTTTTAGTGTTAAAAAAATGTATAACATAGATTTATACTATTTAAATTGGGTAATGACAGCTGTAAATATTTGAATATATTTTTCTTTAGATATAGCAGGCAGTATACCACCATTACCTATAGTAGCTTGCTCTTCCAGTTCAAGTGCCTTTTTTGTAATTTCTGTTTCTAAAGATTTCATTTCAGCGCTTTGGCTGATTTCTTCTGAGTTTTTCCCTTTTGATATAAGTATATCTTTCAAGTTTTGAACAGTTTCTTTTTTTGCCTGTGTATAGTTTGACATAGTGATGGCTTGATCAGTTACTTCTTTTGCTAGTTTTTGAGATAACATAGGTATCTTATCTTTGGGAGATGCAGCTATCAGCTTTAAATCAGTAGATTTTGCAGTTAGCATAGTAGATATAGAACCCTCATCTCCTAACTGCTTTTGCTTAAAATCTGGGCGAACTAGTTCAGTAAGATGTTGTCTAATAAAAATTAGTTTTATACTTGTTATTACATCTTTTTCTAGAGTACTTTGTGTATAGGGTTTGTCTGAAGGGTTTCTTTGTATCACCAGTAAAGCATTATTGAGTGCGCTTTTAACGTCAATGTCTTTATTGATAGGTGATAGATCTTCTTGAGCTTTTGAACAAGCTATTTCTAGGCAAGAAGTAAAGTCGTCTCTTTGGTTTTGTATAATTTCAGATAATAGTTCACGGTTATGAGCTTGCCCTTGAGCACCTAAAACTTGAGTTTCAAGAGTATATGAGCCACTTCGGGCTCTAAGGCTTTGAGCAAAGAATGTATGTATGCTATTAACAAAGCCTGTAAGATGCTGTTTTAATAAAGATAACCTGGGCTGTCTATTACCTGTATTATGGCTTTGTTCTTGGTTTTGTGATTGTATAAGAGGTTGTTGTTTTTCTATATCTTCAGTATTGTGTTGTCTTGTTGGAAAACGAGAAAACCATGGCATAGAGAACCTCTTTTTATTGGAGTAAAAAGAGATTTTTACTCCAATATACTTTAATTAATAGATACCTACTCGCACACCTAGTGCATCAACTTGTTGGCTGAAGACTTTTTCATATTGATGCTTGGCTATCGCAGGCATTGTTCCACCATTTTTTTCAGTGAGTTGTTCTTCTAATTGAAGAGCAGCTCCATCAATACCCATTTTTAAATTTTTCATTTCTTTTTGAGTATTTCCTTCATTAAGGCCAACATCTTTTAGCATTTGCTCACCTTTAACTAGAGCTTCTTTTTTAGCTTCTGTATAGTTCTTTTGGCTAATGCCTTCTTGAACCATAGACTTAACAAGGTTTGCTCGTAAGCCAGGTAACTCATCTTTACCAGCTATACCAATTAGTTTCATATCTATATATTTGGTTCCAGAAGAGGTGAGTAGTGTAGCTATTGAACCTTCATCGTTTGGAGCACCAGCTTGACCAAGTTTTATTTTAACCTCTTCTACAACACTAGCTTTTACAGCTTCTATTTTTAATTGGCTGCGAATGCCTTGTTGCAAGGTTTCAGGTTTATATAATGTATTAGGAGGGTTCATTTGTAAGGCACTTACTGAGTTCTTTACCATGCTACCAATGTCTGAAGGAAAACCAGGGAGACCTTGAAGGTCGTCTTTTGCTAGATGGATACCTGAACTTAGTGCTGCTGAGAAAGGTGTTGGTTTCCCTGCTGTAAGATCAGCTAAGATTTGCCGGTTTTGTGCTTGATTATGTGAGCCTGGTATTTGAGCCATTATAGGTGCACTGGCTCGAGTAATGAAATTCATAATAGATCGAAGAGTGTTAGGAGGTTGTGTGCTAATGGTGTTGGATATACGAGGTATTCCACCACCTGCACCACCAGGTCTATTTTGTGGGTCTTGGGTTCTGCCTGCTTCTACATCTTGAGAAGCTGCACTACTTACAGAAGAAGAGTTGCTAGGGCTCACATTTCTAATTGGCATATATACCTCAGATTAGAGTTCATAGTAGTTTATTTTTAGAAGACATTATAAACATATTTTGTGTATATTCTTATAGTAGTATAACAATATATAAATAATAGTTATATACATTACCAACTATATATACTTTAAATATAACATAGAGTTAATATATATTAAAAATATATAATCATAATATATATATATTAACTTGTAGAAAAATACTATGAATGTATATTCATAGTATTAAAATTTAGTTGTTTGACAAGAAAGAATATATTTATATACAGTATTGTCAATATAAATTTAGATATTTTGTATATATATAATAGTAGTTATATATACGTAATATAGTTATTAATTAATACTTTATCAGCTATTTATATCTTTAAATAATCAGCGATGCATTTACAACACTTTGAGGCTTTCCATTTATCCAAGCATGTAAGTTTTCAGCAAGGATACGAATGATATTTTGTCTGGCATGGAGCGATGTCCAAGCTACATGAGGTGTAAAAATTACGTTTGGGGCAGAAAGAAGAGGGTTTGTTGGCTGTATAGGTTCTTGAGATACAACATCTGTCCCAAGTCCGCCTAACTTTCCAGATATTAAAGCTTCTGTTACAGCAGCCTCATCAAGCAGACCACCACGTGCTACATTAACAATAAGAGCACCATCTTTCATTATAGATATTTTTTGTTTATTAACAAGTTGAGATGTTTCACTTGTGAGTGGGCAGTGTAGTGAAATAATATCTGATTTTCTAAATAGATCATCACAAGAAGTAAAGGAAAAAGGTGTATATGATGGTTCTGTTTTAGGTGAACGGTTGTAGGCTAAAACGGACATTCCAAAAGCATGAGCAAGATGTCCAACACGTTGTCCAATATGTCCATAACCAAGAATACCTATAGTTTTTCCTGTAAGTTCTGTTATAGGATATTTCCAATAAGACCAATTAGGTTGAGCCCAACTACCGTCTCGTACGTTTTTATCGTGTTTTATTATATAATGACACAAGCTCAGTAACAAGGCAAAAGCGTGTTGTGCTACAGCAGCAACACCATATTCAACAACATTAATAACAGGAATACCTTTTTTCCCTGCAGCTTCAATGTCTACAACATCATACCCTGTAGCAAGAACACCAATACATTTAAGGTTTGGGAGTTGTTCTAGTGTTTTTGCAGTTATTTTTGTTTTGTTTGTTATAATAATGTCTGCATTAAGACCACGATGAGTAATGTCTTCTAATTTTGTATAATCATATACAGTAAGTTTACCTAGTTTTTCTAATGGAGTCCATGGGTTATCGCCAGGGTTTAGTGTTTTACCATCAAGAATTACAAGCTGCATAAAACCTCCTTGGATTCTTAGGTTTGTTTAGGTTATGTTACTGTTGATTTAGATACCATAAATAACTATGAGGATATTATTATTTTATAAGTGTATATGGCAGCTGTTGACGTATTTCTTGTCCAATAACTAAACCAAGTTTTTCTAAAAGAAGTCCTTGTGTTGTAACCATATCCGCAATGCTTGAGCCTGTTTTGTGTGTTTGTGTAAAGCGTCCTATTTTATCTTTACCATTTATATGTGTGAGAGTCCAAACAGCATCTAATGTGACACTTCCATTAGGGTAACCATCAAGCCGAATGATATTTATACGTAAGTTCCAATGTTGTTGTTGTGTAAGACTTTTATTAACAACAATACCATTAATTTCTGACAATGCATTAGATATAGTTTGTTGTAAAACACGTTTACAGCCTTCTGCTAAAGGTTCACTCCAGCGGTGATACTCTGCAAGCTTAATAAGTATATGTTTTGGCTCATGAATGACTATTTGTGGTTGTTTAAGATAGTCTGGTATTGTAACAAACTCTATTGCTATAATTGGTCCTTTGATCTCTATATCATCTGAGTTAGTAGTACTTGATGTAGAGGTATTAACAGGAAGAATATAAAAAGTGGACGCAGGACTTCTTCCTATACAGGAAGTAAGCATAGTTAATAAGTAAATACTATAGAAAATTTTTATGGATATATTTTGTATGTTCATGGCTGAGTAAGATTTTTTCCTCGAAAAATGGATTCTGGTTGTTGTTCAAGCATGTTGGCAAGGTTACGAATAGCATTTGCTGATTGAGAGAATTCTTGGAGTGTTTGATTGATAAGCATAACTGTAGGAGCATTTTCTCCAAAAATTTTTTGAGTTGCAAGTTCTAGTTTGTGTGCAACTCGTGAAATTTTTTTTAGTGTTTTGTTGACCTGTGTATTAGTAGCTTTTATCATTTTTCCATATTCCTTACTTGATTTTTCAAGACTTATGAATGATTTATTTATATTTTGGACCAGAATGTCAAAGTGGGGGATGAGTTCTGGTGTTTCAGGTGTATGAATAAGCTTATTAAGACCTTCTGTAAAAATGAGGATATTATGAGCAATTTCATTAATAGGTAAACTTATAATTTCACTTACAATATTTTCAAATCTTGATGATACAGTAGGGATAACAGGAACACCTTTATAATAAGATATCATAGTAACATGGTCTCGTAACTGTGCAGTAGGTATAAAGCTTAATTCTATCATAAGCTGTCCTGTAAGGATACTTTGTTGTGCAAGATTAGCACGTAAACCTTTACTGATAAGTGTGTTAAGATATGTAGTTTCTTTTATATGGTGCATTTGTTCTTTAAGAAAAATTGTGTGGCTTGATTCATAAAGTTCAATATATACAGGGATTGTAAAACTTATATCATCGTTAGTAGAATCAACCCTAATATCAATAACTCTTCCAACAGGGACACCCATAAAAACAACAGGTGAGCCTATTGAAAGACCACTGATGGATTTTTCAAAAAAAAGAACAAAAGTCATAGTTCTTTTGAAGAGCTTTCCAGATCCAAAAAGCACAATAGCTAGTATTATTAGAACAAAAGCACCTATAACAAAAGCACCTATTAGTGATTTATTTGGTGTTTTACTCATATATTTGGCCCTGTAAGGTTTTTTGTTGTTTCTTTACCTCGTGTAAGAAAACGAACAACTTCTGGTTGTTGGGTTTGTTCTTTGAGTTTATGGGGATCACCATATGCAAGCATTGTATGGGCTTTTGTATCAAGAAAGACACTGTTAGTACCTATAGTAAAAATACTATTGAGATCATGTGTAACAACAACAGCAGTCATTTCAAGGTTTTGTGTTAGTTCTAGGATAAGTTCATCAAGTAAGCCAGCACTTATAGGATCTAAACCTGCTGATGGTTCATCAAAAAAGACAAGCTTAGGATCCATTGCAAGTGCCCTTGCTAATCCAGCACGTTTTTTCATACCACCACTTAATTCTGATGGATAATAATTTTCAAAACCAGCTAAGCCTACTAGCATAAGTTTTAGGGAAACCTGGTCTTTTATAGCTTTAGAAGAAAGTTTAGTGTACTGTTGAAGTGGTAAAGCAATATTTTCTGCTAAAGTCATAGAAGTCCATAGTGCTCCACTTTGAAAAAGCATACCTATATTATATGTATAGTGAAGTCTTTCATCTTCTGTAAGAGACCAGAAGTCTGTTGCTCCATAAAAAATTTGACCTTCAGCTGGTGGCATTAACCCTATCATAACACGTAACAATGAGCTTTTTCCACTTCCACTTGGTCCCATAATGATAAATATATCTTGTTTATTTATGCTAAAGGTGAGATTTTTTTGTATAATATAGTCACCATAAGCAATAGCTAGATTTTTTACTTCAATAATGGGAGTATTTTTTTGCATACTATATACCAAGTATATTAAATAAAATAGTTAAAAGTGCAGTGGCAATAACAATACCTACTATAGAGTATACAACAGCTGAAGTTGTTGCTAGGCCAACAGCAGCAGCACTCCTTTCACAACGTAAACCTTGATAACATCCTGTAATAGCAACAATAACACCAAAAACAATACCATGAATAATACCAACCCATAAATTATTTAAAACAAAACCTTTTTGTGTAAAAGTAATATACTCTAAAGGTTCAATGCCAAGTGCAGCAACTCCAACAAGAAATCCTCCTAGCATACCCATAAAGTCAGCATAAACAACAAGGAGTGGTGTCATACATGTAAGAGCAATAAGGCGTGGCATAACAAGAAAATCAGAGGGTATAATACCAAGTGTTGTAAGGGCATCAATTTCTTCATTAACTTCCATTGTCCCAATTACAGCAGCATAGGCTGCTCCAGTTCTTCCAGCTAGAATAATACCAGTCATGATAGCACCCATAATTCTTGTCATGCCAACAGCAACTAGACTAGAAACATATATTTCCGCTCCAAACATACGGAGTTGAACTACACCTACAAAAGCAAGAATAAGACCAACAAGCATACTAATAAGAGAGACAATAGGTAATGCTTCAATGCCACATTCTTGAATACACACCCAAACATTTGATATAGTGCATGATGATTTACCTATAAATAACCGTTGTATAGCAAGAGTGATTTCTCCAATAAATGCAAGGACTTGTTGTATTATTTGTGGGAAATATAGTGTTAATTTACCAACATATTCAGAAAATGATTCCTGAGTATTATTTTTTAAGGCATCTGTATTTGGTGGTGTTGCAAGTGCAAGTCGTGTTAAATTTTTTATACCTGTATCAACATTTTTATCTTGAATGATAAGTTTATTATTTTTTGCTATGGTCATAAATTTTGTCATAATGACAAGGATACTACTGTCCCATATGCCAAGATTATATGTATTAAATGCTATTGTTGTAAGAGGTTGTTTAAGTAATGTGTGTATAATAGCATCAATAGATGGCTGTGGTTGATTGATTGTCCAGTTGCCAGAAATAGTAATGTATAGTGTATCCCCTTGTTGTTTGGTATCAACTAGGGGTGGAGATAGGTTTAAAGATTGTGGTTTTTTGATAGTATTTTGTATCATTAGTTATCTGGTTTACTTTAATTTTTTATAAACTAATGCTTAGTTATCTTGGGACTCTATTAAGTATAGCCAGAACATGATGATTTACTTTTGTCAAGATATTTAAAGTAGATCCAACTACTATTTATTCTAATTGTTCTGTAGAGCTTTGGGATACAGAAACCTTTGCTGGTCTAAGTAGTCGATCATGGAGTTGATAGCCTCTTTGATGCACGACGGTTATGTGTCCTTCGGGAATATCTTCATGGATATCATAAGCAACAGATTCATGGACGTCTGGGTTAAAGGGTTCACTAATTTCTCCAATAACAGAAATACCATGTGGTTTAAGGATATCAAGGAAAAGTTTTCTTGTCATAGACACTCCTGTAAGCATGTCTTTGCATGCATCTTCTTTACTTCCATACTGAATAGCTAAATCAAGACTATCAAGAACAGGTAAAAGCTCAGTAAGGAGTCTTTCAGTTGTATATTTAATATGTTCATCATGTTCTCGCTGGAGGCGTTTTTTGAAGTTTTCCATCTCAGCAAGAGAACGAAGACGGATTTCTGTTGCTTCTGCGTTAATTGGGCATGTAGGACAAATATGTTTTTTGCATTGTTCTTCAAGGTTTTTTTCATCTGTTTGTTCAGTTTGTACTTGTTCTGTAGTGGATTCATTTTGATGGGTCTGCTGATCTGTCATAAATATTCCTTTTACAGTGATTTTTATTAGATTTGATATGGTATATCTAGAGTATACATAGTCAAGCTTTTGTTTGTTTTTTTATAAAAAATTACATTAACTCCCCTAAATTTATTATTAATAGAGTTTGTAATAGTAGTATTTTGAAAGTATTATGGTATAATACCTAATACTTTTTTTATTTTGGACGATTATAGTGCTTATATAGAACAAAAATCAAGATAACTTTCTTGGTTTGCTGTATATTTTAGCCTATTATATAGATTCATATACGAGGTAATCATGGAAAGTATTGGTTTTGCATCTCATGGAGTTACTAGTGCATTAGAAGCACAAGCAACAGCAATTAATCAAATTATGTCTGGTCCTTTAGTCAATCAGGGCACACTAAAAAATAGTGAGCAGGTGCGTTCAAATGCTATGTCTGAACAAGGAAAAGGCCAAAATATTAATGTAGTAGGTTAATATTGTAATTTATTGTTTTTTTGTATTTTTTTGTAAAACACTACCAGCATAGGTATGAATCTATGCTGGTTTTAGTTTTTAGAAGGGTTTTTTAGTAAAAATTTTCAGGTGTAACTTATTGGTATAATAGCTATTTTTTAATAAAAAGTTTATAGTATTATTGAGTAGGGTGTATTGGTATGTTTATCAATACTCTCTACTCATTTTTTTGATAATATGAGCAAAAGTATATAGTGTAGGTAGAAGTAAACAACTGTTGTCTGTTGTTATTTACTAAAAAAATTGTTTTACTAGCTTAATTGTGAGTTTAGTAAAAAATTAGGTAGTATATTGAGGAAGGTAAGGAGGCAATTATGAAAATACTAAATTTAATAGCTTTGTTTAGTTGTACAGTATTGTTATTGGCATGTGGCTCACTAAGAAGGGGCTTTGATGGAACAAGTCTTGTATCCAGTGCTAAACCTGCATTGTCAGTGGAAGTAGACATGCCAATATTAAGCTTTGGGCAAATTTCTCCATACCTTTATACAGCATATGGTTACCAGTTTCCAGAAACATATATTGCTGTTTATGGCATAGATGCAAAGACACCTATGGCTATTTCTATATTAAGTATAGCACCAAATAATTGGGAATGGGATCCTTTATCATTTAGTACAGCAGATAGTCCTGTAACTTCACAGGTTTTTTTTGATGGTGTAACCTTTGATGGCTCTGTACAGATAGTACATGGATCAAAAGATCCTTTTACAGTATTAGTTGCATCTGAAAATGAACTTGACTCAATATATTGGATTGCACAGAGATATGCATATAGAGGATTTTTTAATCAAGCTAAAGTTATTTTAGAGTACAGAGAGCCTTTACCAAAAGTGTTCAAGAATAGTGTTTCTTTACCTTTAGATAGCCCAGAAGTACAAACATTTCGTTCACGTGCACAAAAAGCTTTTAATGTTTTTTTTGGATATAATGAAACAAGTAAACCAGTAGCACCATACTTGCGGGGTATAAATTCAAAATTATTAGGAAAATACCTTGGAAGTATGAGTGTCATCGAGCCTATGCTTTTTAACAACAAGTAAAGGTTGTTGTATAAGTATGTTACAATAGTTTGTAGTTGCTAAACATAGAGATATTATAGGACTTTTTTATTCCAGTCATCTTCAGGTATAGCTTTTTCTATGAGTAAAATAGGGATATCGTCATAAATAGGGTAGACACATTTGCAGTTAGGGCATAGAAGTCCCTGCTCTTTATTTACTAAAGTTATTGGTCCATGACATTGTGGGCATGCTAAAATATTGAGTAATTCATAGTTTAAGGCCAAGGGTAACTCCTAGATATTTTTAATAGAACTAAATTATTTATTTAAGCAAAAAGTAAGCTGTATACATTTTACATAAAAAAAGAATCAAGTTAACATGTAGTATATATACTATTAATTAGGTATCATTATCAAGAGTTAAGAAAAGTAGAGAGATACAAATGCAAGTACAGCTTGTAGATATGCACACACATACATCAATTTCTGATGGTACAGATACACCTGCAGAGCTTGTTAATAAGGCAGCAAAATTAAATCTTGCTGCTATAGCTATTACAGATCACGATACTCTTGATGGTTTAGATGAAGCCGAAGATTCTGGGAAAAAGTATAATATTGAAATTATTCGTGGCTGTGAGTTAAGTGTTACAAGTTGTTATGGAGAGATACATCTTATTGGACTCTGGGTATCCAAAAATGTTGAAAAAATAAACGATGTTTTCAACAGGTTATATAAATATAGAGTGGAACGTAATTTATATTTAGTCGAAAAATTTAATAAACTTGGTTGTGCATTACAATATGAGGACGTTCTTACTCAATCTTGTGGAAAAATTATTGGCCGTCTTCATTTTGCACAAGCTTTACTTCATAAAGGCTATGTGTCTAGTATACATGAAGCTTTTAGAAAATATCTTGGTTGCCATGGGTCAGCCTATATTCCCAAAGAAATGCTTAAGCCAAAAGAAGCTATAAGTTTACTTGTTGATGCTGGAGCAATGGTTAGTTTTGCACACCCTATGCTGTTACCTTGTCCAAGAGAATGGCTTGAAAAGAGTATAGCATCTTTTAAAAATTATGGTTTATCTGCTATAGAGGCATACCATAGTGATCATTCATTACAAGATGAAAGATATTGTGTTGATTTAGCTACTCGTTATGATCTTGGAATTACAGGTGGATCAGATTATCATGGTACAGCAAAGCCAAATATTTTTTTGGGTAAAGGGCGTGGTAGGACACGTGTAACTGTAGCATTACTGAATGCCTTAAAAGAGAGACATAGAGCAAGTTAGGTTTATAATCATTATTGCACAATGTCGGATGTTTCTATGGAAGATTGTCTGAATTTTTCAGGAAAATCAGTAATAATTCCTGTAACGCCATATTTAAGTGCTTGTTGATAGTCTGAAAATTCATTTACAGTCCAAGCATTTATAGTAATACCTTCTTCAAGAAGTGGTGTAATTGTATCTTGGCTAAGATTTTTAATATTTGGATGATAAAATTTGGCGTTAAATTTTTTATAAAGTTCAAGAGGATTATTAGGGGCATTGTCAGTAATGACAGCAGTAGCAAGTTCTGGCAATTTATTATATACTTCAGTAAGGTATGTGTGCTGAAATGATGAGAGCAGAACTTGTTCAACCATATCAAGTTGCTGAATACAATCAATCACTGTTGATACAATATATTCATGGCCACAAAGATCAGAGTGATCTTTAATCTCAACATTTATAAGCCAATTTTTACCTTTTGTAAAAAGAAGTGCTTCTTCCAATGTAGGTATTGTTATATTCTTTGAGTAGAGCTCTAACGTGGGTGTATCAATTTTATTTTGAGCTATTTGTTGAAAAGGATCTTTTTGTATAAACCATAAGCCTGCATTAAGAGATTTCAACTCAGAAAGTGTAAAATCACATACTTGGAATGAGTTACGATGAGAGAATTCTGGATGTTGTAAAATATTTGTTGTGCGCTCAAGCGTATTGTCATGTATAACAACAGGATATCCATCTTTTGAAAGACTAACATCCATTTCCCACATATCAGCCTGAAATCGATAGGCTAGTAGTGCAGCAGCAATAGTATTTTCTGGAACATAAGCACATGCCCCACGATGAGCTATAATGTATAGGTGTTTATTTTGTAAAGAGAGCATAAAGTGTGTCCTTAGTAGTATGACTATTGTAAGTATTTTTATATTGTAATTATAAATAACTTAAAGAAGCTATACACGTATATCATTTTTTTTTATCTTCAGCCAAGGATGGGTTGTAAATTTATATTTACAGCAAAAGCATCTTGACATCTAGTGGATGATAGAGCACTGCTTTGATGTGATTTTGTTTGTGATCATTTTTTAATAAGCATAATATTTGTTTCTGAGGTTTAAATTCATGAGTGATTATAAAAAAACATTGCATCTTCCTAATACATCATTTCCAATGAAAGCTAATCTTGTTCAAAATGAACCCGAAATGCTTAACTGGTGGGAAACAATAGATGTATATAGTAAAATGTTAAGTATTTCAGGAAGAAAAGGTGTTTTTCTTTTACATGATGGTCCTCCATATGCTAATGGCCATATTCATTTGGGAACAGCATTAAACAAAATTTTAAAAGATATTATCGTTAAGTCACGTAATATGCAGGGTTATCACACACGTTTTGTTCCAGGGTGGGATTGCCATGGGCTCCCTATTGAATTGAAGGTAGAGCAAGATTTAGGTGAGAAAAAGCATAAATATACACCATCAATGTTTCGTAAAAGTTGTCGTGACTATGCTCGAAAATTTTTAGAGATTCAAAAAAAGGAATTTAAGCGTCTTGGTGTATTTGGTGAATGGGAGCACCCATATCTTACAATGGATCCTTCATATGAAGCCACTACAGCAGCTGAACTTGCACATTTTGTAGAAAGAGGTTCATTATTTAGAAGTAAGAAGCCAATTTATTGGTGTTATTCATGTGAAACAGCTTTAGCAGAAGCTGAGGTGGAATATAAAGAGCATACATCTTCTTCTATTTTTGTCCGATTTCCAATAGATGATCCAGCTATTTATAAAATTTTTCCAGAGATACATGATCAGAAAGTTGCTATTATTATTTGGACAACAACGCCTTGGACTCTTCCTAGTAATATGGCTATTTCAGTACATCCAGATTTTGATTATGTCATTATATCACATGACAATGAATACAGTATTATTGGTAAAGAACGCCTTGAAGCTTGTAAGGAAATCTTTCACTGGAAAGATGTAAAATGTATTTCAACAGTAAAAGGTATTGAACTTGAGGGGATTAAAGCAAGGCATCCTTTTTATGATAGGGATTCAGTAATTGTTCTTGGAGAACATGTTACTCTTGAATCTGGGACAGGTTGTGTGCACACTGCACCTGGACATGGTAGAGAAGACTATGAAGTAGCACTGAAGTATAATCTAGATATTTATTCCCCTTTGGATGATCAAGGTAGATATCTTGATAGTGTAAAATTTTTTGCAGGTATGAGAGTAGATCAGGCAAATACTGCAGTCATTGAAAAACTGAATGAATCTCATTGCCTTATACATTCTTCATCTATAGAGCATTCATATCCCCATTGTTGGCGTTGCAGTTCACCTGTTATTTTTAGAGCAACAACACAGTGGTTTATAAGTATGGAAGAAACAGAGTTACGTACAAGAGCACTACAGGCAATAAAATCTAATGTTAACTGGATTCCTGCATGGGGTGAAGAACGTATATACTCAATGATCCAGACTCGACCAGATTGGTGCATCTCTCGGCAAAGAACTTGGGGTGTGCCTATTATAGCATTACTTTGTGAGGGCTGTGGAGCTGTATGGAATGAGCCTTCTTGGATGAGAAAAATAGCTTTTGGCTTTGCTTCATATTCAACAGGGTGTGACTATTGGTATGAAGCAGACAGTAATGATATTGTTCCAGAAGGTCTTATATGCTCATCCTGTGGTGGAAGTCGTTGGAAGCGTGAAATGGATATTTTAGATGTATGGTTTGATTCAGGAACAAGCTTTGCTGCTGTAATGGAGCAGTACTCTGGACTAGGTTATCCTGCAGATTTATATCTAGAAGGTTCTGATCAACATAGAGGTTGGTTTCATTCATCTCTACTTGTTTCAGTGGAGACAAGAGGTGTTCCACCATATAATACTGTTTTGACACATGGCTATGTTGTGGATGGTGATGGAAGAAAAATGTCAAAATCTATAGGGAATGTTATTGTTCCACAAGAGATAATTGATAAGTTTGGCGCTGAAATTTTACGGCTGTGGGTTGCATCTGTTGATTATAAAGAAGAAATACGCATTTCAGATGAAATTTTGCAACGTCTTGTTGATGCATACCGTCGTATTCGGAATACATGTCGATATATTCTTGGAAATATTGGTGATATGAAGGCAGAGCATTATATTTCTACTGCTGATATGGATGCACTGGATCAGCATATCTTAGGTGTTGTTTCTTCAGCATACTTACAAATCCAGGAAGCCTATACTAAATATGATTTTCATAATGTTTTTCATACATTACATAATGTATGTACAATAGAGCTTTCTGCATTCTATTTAGATGTAGTGAAAGATAGACTTTATGCTTTTGGTAAGGAAAGTGTGGAGCGTCGTTCTGCTCAAACAGCGCTGGTTCATATAGTTCATATGTTGTTACATGCAATGGCTCCAATTTTAAGTTTTACTGCAGAAGAAGTATATAGGTATTTCCCTGAAGCATTGAAAGATCAAAATATTGAAACTGTTTTTGCATTGCCTAGTCCTGATGTAGAACAGTTTTTTTTAGATGAAAGTTTGCGTCAGACATGGAATGTTATTTTAGCCATACGTTCAGAAGTTACACACGCAATAGAACCTATGCGTAAAGAGGGTGTAATTGGTCATTCTTTGGATACACATATTATTTTGTATCTTTCACCAGAGATACATACATTATTACTTTCTATGAATACAGAATTGCGTTCAATATTTATTGTTTCTAAGTTAGAACTAAAAGCATTAACAGAGGCACCAGAAGATGCTGTTTTTAGTGAACTTAAAGGATTAGCCATTGTTGTTTTAAAGTCTAAAGGATGTAAATGCGAACGGTGTTGGATTTATTCTGAAGATCTTGGTATAGATAGTAATCATCCAAATTTATGTTTTCGATGTACAGCTGCAGTTAAAGATATGCAATTGGATAAGGTGTAATTGTCCATGTTAAAAAGGTATTATATAATTTTGGGTATAGCTTTTATTGTGTTTTTTTTAGATCAAGTCACTAAGTATTGGGTGAATCAAATGATACCATTATATAGTACAATAACAATTATTCCTCATTTTTTTGATTTAGTAAACATACGAAATAGAGGGGCTGCTTTTGGCTTTTTAAACCGTCCAGATATAGAATGGCAATTTTGGTTATTTCTTATTGCAACTGTTATTGCTGTGTGCTCTATTTTGTTTTTTACTTATAAAGCAGAAGCATCAGATAAGTGGGTTTTTATAAGTTTTGGGCTTATACTTGGTGGTGCATTAGGTAATCTTTTGGATAGGCTACATCTACGTGCAGTGATTGATTTTTTGGATTTTTATTTAGGGGAATGGCATTGGCCTGCCTTTAATGTGGCAGATATTGCTATTTGTTTAGGTGGGATAGGTATAATTTTTTTTATGTGGTATAAGGAAAAACAGGCTAAACAGTAAGATTCTATTTAGCCAAAAATATATAATTTTATAGAGTTTAAGAAGAAGTTTTTGGTGACAATAGAGTAGTTGAACTTCATTAAAAAGTAAGGTGGCACTAACTATGAGGGGTAATTTTTTTATAGCTATTGTATTGATCAGTATCATGTCAGGTTGTTTAGGAGAGAAAAGAGAGGTCAAAACATTACAAGATAGACTTAGTCAACAGCAAGAAGAAGTGGGTAGACTGAAATCTCAACTATCGAACACTCAACCTGCTCAAGCTGAAACATGGTCTCAAGTACAAAATATGAGGCAGGAGCTATCTGCAATAAATGGAAAGCTTGATGATTTTAACCATGCTACTGTTTCAGTAGGTGGACTTCAGGGTTTAGCACAACGTGTTAAAAATATGGAAGACGCTATAAGAAAACTTGAGCAGCAGTTTGATATAAAGCTTTTAGATAAAACAAAACAACCAGATACAGTAAATTCAAGTACTATACAAGTTACACAACAGCCTATGTATGTTGAAAAGAGCTCTCCTAAAAAAATGGATCCTGCTATGATGCTTTATGATTCTGGTATTAAATTTTTTAATGAGCGTAAATATAAGGAGGCATTAGCGTCATTTTCTGATTTTATAAAAAATTATAGCTCAAACAAACTTATTTCGAATGCATGGTTTTGGCGTGGAGAAGTTAATTATCAATTGGGAAACTATCCTGCTGCAGCTCTTGATTATGAGCAAGTTATTTCTAAGTTTCCTAAGAGTAGGAAAATTGCTTCAGCATATTTAAAACAGGGCTTATGTTTTTATAGAACAGGTAAAAAGGATGCAGCAAAATTTCGACTTGAAGAGGTTGCAAAAAAATTTCCTAGTTCTCCAGAAGCAAAAAGAGCTAAACAAATTTTACAGTCAGATTTTAAAAAATAATATGAGTTTATATCGTAATCATCGTTTTATATTCTTGATGTAGAGCTTTTTATTTTATTATTGTTTGAAGAATACATAATAGAAAAATTTTTTGTAGAATAAGATTTTTTTAAAGGTAGGTTAAGAGTAAAAGTGTAGACGTATAAAGAAATATTATGTATATCCCTCTCTTACTTATTATGGACCCATAGCTCAGTTGGTAGAGCTACCGGCTCATAACCGGCAGGTCGGAGGTTCGAGTCCTCCTGGGTCCACCATTTATAAATTATATAAGTCTTTGTTTTCTAAGGAGTCATTGTATATCTATTTTCTTTAGTATAAAGAATAGATGAACTACAGGGCACTTATTTTTTATAGCTTTTCCTATCTTATTTACATACACACATACAGAATAATGCATTGATTGTGTCTTATTAGGCTTCAATGATAATGTACACAAAAATTACATAGGTTTATTATGTCAACTATATGGATAAATGCAGGAGAGCGTTCAGGAGATTTACAAGCATCAAGACTTTTACAAGCATTAAAAGAATATAATCCAGAAATCAAGGCCTATGGTATGGGGAGCATAGAACTTGCTGCTGCAGGTCAGGAGAATTTGCTGAATAGTGATGAACTTTCAGTAATGGGTATAACAGAAGTTTTTACAGTACTACCTCATGTTTTTACAATGTTACGTCGTATAGAAAAAGAACTATCTCGACTACGTCCAGAGGTTGTTATTCTTGTAGATGCACCAGAGTTTAATTTCCGTGTAGCAAAAATAGCGTATAAACTAGGGCTTCAAGTATGTTATTTTATTTCACCAAAAATATGGGCTTGGCGTACAAGGCGAGTATGGTTTTTAAAAAAGTATACAAACAGTATTATAAGTATACTTCCTTTTGAACAAAGCTTTTATCGTAAATATGGTATGGAGATTGATTACGTAGGTAATCCTTTAGTTGATCTTGTAAACTGGGAAGAAATACATACAATTGCTCCTATAAAAGGTCGTATAGGTATAATGCCTGGCAGTAGGAAGAAGGAAGTAGCAAAATTATTACCAGAATTTGCTCAAGCAGCAAAAAAATTGTTGTTAAAGTATCCTCATGTAACGTTTTTTTGTTTACGATCATCTAATATTCCAGAAGAATTAATACAATCTATATGGCCAAAATCTATTCCTTTGCAAATAGAGGTACCAGAATATCGTTATATGGCAATGCGTTCTTGTGAATATATTGTTGCTGCTTCTGGGACAGCTGTACTTGAAACGGCATTAGCAGGTGTTCCAACAGTTATTACATATAAAGTAGGTTTTTTTTCAGAAATCGTTGCACGTTTTTGTTTAAAGGTGAAGTGGGTTGGCTTACCTAATTTAATTTTGGGTAGAGAGGTTTTTCCAGAATTATTACAAAATGATGCTTGTGGTAAAAAAATAGCAGATCTAATATGTTGTTGGATGGAAAAGCCTTCTATAAAAATTTTTATGGAAGAAGCTTTTTCTGA
This sequence comes from uncultured Lawsonia sp., assembly GCA_964369665.1. Taxonomy (GTDB): domain Bacteria; phylum Desulfobacterota; class Desulfovibrionia; order Desulfovibrionales; family Desulfovibrionaceae; genus Bilophila. The sequence continues at coordinate 330,660 of CAYJFS010000002.1, forward strand.
AATAAGAGATAAATGTGGAGATGTAGGTAGTGCATGTCGTGCAGCAAAGATTATTTTACACAAATTTTTTACATGAGTGAGTAATTATTTTGAACTTTAAAATAAATAATGCTTTGCAACAAACAAAAATTACGGCAAGTGTAATAGGTTTTCATTTCATTTCTGGCATGATGGTTGGATCTTTTTTAGGATATAGTCTTGATCAATATTTTGACAGTTATCCTTTATGTATAAGCTTAGGATTTTTTTTTGGTGTTGCTTCTGGTTTTTATAATGTTTGGAAAGACATAAAAAAAATTGTATGTGAGAACCAAAGTGAATAGCATACGGAAGCTTTATCATGCAGTTGAAACAGTATACTGGAAAGAAGGTATATTGCATTCAGGTATCCGGCATATTTTAGTTTGGCAAACAGGTATTATTGGTATAAGTCTTATTTTAAGTATTATAAGCTATTTATACTCAACATGGTTTATATGGTTTACCTTAGGTTCAGTATTAAGCTTGTGGAATATTTATATATTAACAAAGACTATTTTACATATGTTTAGAAGCGTAGATAGTATTTCATTTTCACGTTTTTTTATATATACAAATTTGAGACTTTTATTCACGGCTTTTTTAGGTTATATAGCTTTAATAAAGTTAAAAGCACATGTTTTAGCACTATTTTTAGGTATTTCCTCATTAAGTGTAACAATAATTATATACACTATAGTTTGTTGGATTATGGTAAAATTTGTTAGGGTTAAAATTTGTTAATAAACGTATTATAAGGGCAACACAGTGGCAGGCTCTCTTCCAGAACCTCTCCTTATTTCTGAATTACTACATCTTGATACAGTGAATATTGCTGGTCAAGTCGTTGAATTTAAACATGTTTTTTATACATGGGTTGCTATGCTTATTTTGTTTAGTGTAGGGCTCATTGTTAGAAAAAATATTATGTTTATCCCTGGAAAAATGCAGAATGTATTTGAAGCAATTATTGATGGATTAGAAGAATTTACTGTGACAAATATGGGGGAAGATGGTCGTAAGGTATACCATATACTTATTGGATTATTTCTATTCATTCTTGTCCAGAATCTATTAGGACTTATCCCTGGATGTGATGCACCAACAGCTAATATTAATACAAATGTTGGTATGGCTGTTTTTGTCTTTTTTTATTATAATTATCAAGGTATAAAACGTTGGCATTGGGGATATATCCATCATTTTATGGGTCCATTGCTTATTTTTGCTCCATTTATGATAGTACTAGAATTTATTTCACACTTAGCTCGTCCTCTTTCATTAACGTTACGTCTTTTTGGTAATATTAGAGGCGAAGAAATTGTTCTAGTGTTGTTTTTTTTAATGGCACCTATTATAGGAACAGTACCTATTTATTTTTTATTTTTGCTTGCTAAAGTAATGCAGGCTTTTATATTTTATATGCTTGCTATGATATACTTAAAAGGTGCTTTAGAACCTGCACACTAAATGTGTATTAATAGTTAGATTTAGTTGATAGTAATATAAACTTAATAAATAATAATTCAGTAAGGAGCATTTTAATGCATAAAATTTTTTTAGGTATGCTTTTTTTACTTTTTTATATGGGATCAAGTGTTGCTTTTGCAGAGCCCCTTATCGTAGAAAATATTAAACTTGACTCATTTGGTTTAGGTTTAGCTGTTTTTGGTTCAGCTATAGGCATGGCTTTAGCTGCTTTAGGTTGTGGTATTGCTCAAGGTCTTGGTTTAAAATCAGCCTGCGAAGGCATTGCTAGAAATCCTGATGCTGCAGGTAAAATACAAATTGCTTTGATTCTTGGTTTTGCATTTATAGAATCTTTAGCAATCTATGCCTTGGTTGTAAATTTAATTATTCTTTTTGCAAATCCTTTTGTATAAGAACACTGGCATTACTTGTATTTTTAGTCATTACCTTGTTTTTTAATATATAAATTAAAGTTATATTAGTATGTTTTCTCATAAAACTGAAAAAATACCTATAGCTACTATACGACGTTTAGCTTTATATGTTCAGGTTCTTGAAGAGATGGAGCGTAATAAAATACGTGTGACATCATCAGGTCCACTAGCAGAAGCTTGTGGGGTAAACCCATCGCAAGTACGTAAAGATCTTGCTTATTTTGGTGAGTTTGGTGTAAGAGGTGTTGGGTATCATGTTACAAATCTTATTAATGCCATTAAAGTTTCCTTAGGGGTTAACCGGAAATGGACAGTTGTTATTGTTGGAATAGGTAATCTTGGCAAGTCATTGCTGCATTATGAAGAGTTCAAGCTCCGTGGTTTTAATATTGTAGGTGCATATGATAGTGATCCATTTAAAATAGGTGAAAAAATATATGGATTTGAAGTGATGTGTACAAGTAAACTTAGGGAAGCAGCCAAAAAGGAAAAAATTGAGATTGGTATACTTGCAACACCACCAGAGCGTGCACAACATGCTGCAGAACGTTTGGTAGAAGCCGGCGTGCTTGGTATTCTTAATTTTGTATCTACAAGGGTAAATGTTCCAGGGCATGTTACTATAGAAAGTGTTAATTTTTTCCATTACTTATATTCTATTGCATTTAAGGTTTCTGCTAGCTAGTGATGCTTTTTGTAGTATATTAGAATCAAAAGAGTAGAGAATATTGTAACACATCTATAATTATAGCTAAACTGTATTTAGGAATGTTTTTTGTATAGTATATTTGTGTTTTTAGCTTTTTTTGAGCTTTATATTAATAACATAGGTGTTCAAATGGCTGTATTTCGTTTTTCTTTACAGCAGGTATTGGAATATAGAGAGCAGCTATGTGATCAAGCACAGATAGAGCTTGCTAAAATTGTAGCAGCAATTTTAGGTTTGGAAAAAACAATTGATAATACAAATCAGGCTATCCAAGCCCAAAAACAATCTATATCAAAAATAGATTTGAATAATGTTGGTGAACGCTGGTTAACAGAGAATTTTATTAAAAGCCTTCAGGAAGACCTTTCTGTTATGTTAGGGAAATTACATGAATTGCATCAAGCCCAAGAAGAAGCTAAAAAAACTGTGGCTCGATTGGCAAAAGAACATAAGGTGTTAGAAAAACTTAAAGATAAGCAGGCAGAGCGTCATGTACAAAAAGAGCGCCATAAAGAGCAGCAAATTTATGACGAAACAGCCTCCATCCGTTTCAACACTAAGGCTCTCTAGGGTTTGTCGTTTAATTCTAACTTTAGGTACGCTTAAGTTAATGTTGTTAGGTTCTATGTTTATGTTTCCTGAGGTAAGACTTTCAGATGTGGCTATAGCATCCCCTGATACAACAAAAGAGCCAAAGCTTGATATTAAGAAAGATAGTCTTCCAGAAAAGGAGAAGTCTGCTGACTTATTAGTAAATACAAAGCCATCTTCTTTAGCTAAAATGTCGGCACCAGCACCTAATGTTGTGCCTAGTGTTTCTCCATTTTCTCAAGATTTGCCTAAAAAGTCTGAATTCCCTGTAAGGCCAGATGAAGCTACATTTACACCAGCACCAGCACCAAAGGTGAGTCCGTTTGTACCTAGGGATTCACTTCAACGTAAGCAAGAAGAGCTTAATAGACGTGAGCAGGAGTTGCGAGCTTTACAGAATCAGATGCAGTCTCGCTTAGATGAGCTTCGTGTATTAGAAGATAAAATTCAGAAAATGCTTAATCAAGCAAACGATATACAAGATCAGAAGCTAACACACCTTATAGATGTTTATTCAAACATGAAGGCTAAACAGGCAGCAGATGTTTTAGCAAGTTTGGATCCACGTATTGCTGTCAAAATTTTGTCTGGAATGAGAGGTCGACAAGCTGGTGAGATTTTAACATACATGGCTCCAGAGCCTGCAGCAAAGCTGTCTGAGTTATTGAGTCGGACATCTTTACCATAATAATTATTAGCTTATGCCACGTTTAAAACTTACATTGTCTTATGTTGGCACATATTACCATGGTTGGCAAACTCAATCCTGTAGAGGTAGTAAAGATCAGTCTCTTCCTACAATACAAAGTATACTTGAGGAAGCTGTTTCTTACATTATAGGTTACCATGTTCATATACATGGTTCTGGAAGAACAGACTCTGGTGTGCATGCTGATGGACAAGTAGCACATCTTGATATTCCAGAAGATAAGCAGAATCTTGATTGGCAATGTGCATTACATGCACTGCTCCCTCCAGATATTCGTATTGTTGACTTTGAATTTGTGAGTAAAGCTTTTCATGCACAACATAATGCAATAAAGAAAATATATGCATATAGACTATGGCTTTGTCAAAAATATACACCACCACATATGTATCCTTTTGTTTGGTCATGTGGACGATTAGATATTCAAGCAATGGATGAGGCTAGTCGATGCCTTGTAGGCATACATGATTTTTCAAGTTTGCAGAATAGAGGTACAACACAAAAGTCAACTGTAAGAAATGTTTATGCAATATACAGACAACCTGTTGGAATACTTTCAATAGATGAACATGAGCTTGTTTGGTTTTTTGAAGCAAATGGTTTTTTAAAACAAATGGTAAGGAATATGATTGGACTCCTTGTTATGGTTGGTCGTGGTCGAATAAAGCCACAAGAAATTCCAATACTTTTGAATTCAGATATAAGGAACCATACGATTCTTACAGCTCCAGCACATGGTCTTACACTTAAAAATGTGTTATATAGTTAGTTTGTTTTTATAAAAAATTATAAAATATATGTATCTTGTTATATATTTTTTGAGTTATGTAGCCTTGTTTTTTTGTATGTATTGCTGATAAAGTAAGTATTTAATAAGTAAAAAGCATGAATATAGTCTATTTTTGTTTTACCTATTTACACAAAGTATAAAAAAGTCATGTATGGACTCTTGAGACTTTCTAGAGTAATCTAGTATTACTTAAATAAAAATATTATTAGGAGCTTAATGATGCCTCAGGTTGCTGCACGTATAAGTGAACAACAAGAACGTTGGCTTAAAGACTACTTTCGGACTAAGAGTGCTGGAGCAGAGTTTGTTTTGCCTTGGGTTGTAGATACTTTTTTTCGTGCTGTAACAAATATTAAAGATATATTTTCTAATGTAGAATTAAAAGCAATTATTGAAGCACATAGAGATCTTAAACTACTTCCTGCACATACACGTTTGTCATATTTAGTCTTACGGGTGGGTGATGCATGTGATACCACAGCTGTCCATAACCGCTATGGTGTAAGTCGTTCAAGTCTTGAGGCAAAAATTAAGCGTTTAGATGATACACAGGCAGCAGCATTAATGGTTTGGGCTTCAGCTTTTTGGGTAAGTCGTAATTGTTCTACAGATAACATGGATGACTATATTGCATCATATTAATTATTATTCATAGAAAAAAGCCATTTTTTTTATTTTTAGTCAAAGTTTACAATATAAAAATAGTTAGAAAAATAGTCTTTTAAAATAAAACTTCTCTCTACCTAGTCAATAAAATAGGGGAGAGTTTTTTTATATTAGGGTATGCTGAGCATGTTCAAATATTCTTTTATATGTTTTTAGTAGTATATAGAAAAAAAGTGTGTATTATAAAAATGTTTAGAATTTAAATGAGTTATAAATTTATATAGGAGTAACCTATTATGGGTAAATATCGTTTTGTAATGCATGCAGATCAGTGTATTAATTGTAAAGCTTGTGAAAATATATGTAAATCTTTGCATGATACAGCATCAGATATTTGGCTTGGTCAGTTGTTATATACAGAAAGAGAAAATCAAAAGGAGGTGCGCTTTAGGGCATGCCCTCAATGTAATCATGCTAAATGTGTAAAAGCATGTCCTACTAATGCTTTAGTCATGAGAGGATCTGATGGAACAGTGTATGTTGATGCAGATAAGTGCATTTCTGGGTGTATATTATGCCAAGAAGCATGTCCACATGATCTTCTTTGGACAGACTCCAAAACAGGTAAGACTGTTAAATGCGATTTTTGTTATGATAGAGTAGATAGAGGATTACAACCTGCTTGTGTAGAGAGTTGTCCTACAAGTGCATTAGAATTTGTTGAAAGGACTCCTGGTGTATCTCTTCATGTGCTTCATCAAAAATGAAATATGTATTGGCTTATTTGAGCTGATATAATTTTAGTAAGAGAACTAATTATTTTTTTTTTGGGATTAGTTATAGTAATTATTCCATGTTGTTATGTATGTTTAAGTATATTTACAATACGTATAACATCATGGATATTCATATCATGTACAATAGGAAGAGTAAGGCTTGTTGTCTCACATAGTATTGCTTTAGGACACAATTCTGGTTTTAAGCTATACTTTTTTTTATAAAAATCAGTATTATGTACAGCCATAGTGCCTGGTCGTGTTTCTATAAGAGCATCTTTCATTTGTTGCATGATATGATTACGCCTAGATTCTCCTCCTTTAGTAATACGAATCACAAAGGATTGCCAAGAGTGTTTATATCCTTTAGGCACATATGGTATAGCAATGCCTGGAACATTTTTTAGCTCTTGAATATACATACGGGCTATTTTTGAGCGTGTATGAAGAATTGTATCTATTTTTTCAATCTGTGCACACCCAACAGCAGCTTGTATATCAGACATTCTGTAATTGAAACCACAGGTATGAAATTCAGCAAACTCCCATGGCTGTGTGGTTTTTTGTTGTATTGCACCATGATTTCTAAGAACACGAAATAGTTTGTCTATAGTTGGGTTATTGGTTGTAAGCATACCACCTTCTCCAGTGGTAATGACTTTTCTTGGGTGGAACGAGAAACAACCAATATCTCCAAAAGTTCCAGCATAATCATTTTTATACTTACTACCCATAGCACATGCTGCATCTTCAACTATATAAAGGTTATGTTTTTGTGCAATAGATATAATAGGTTCTATATCTGCACATAGGCCAAATAAGTGTACTGGGATAATAGCACGGGTATTTGGTGTAATTGCTTTATAAATAGCTTTTGGATCTATAGTAAAAGTGTTTTCCATGATGTCAACAAAGATAGGTTTAGCACCTATATATTCTATAGCATTTGCTGTGGATATCCATGTAAAAGAAGGAAGAATAACCTCATCTCCAGGTTTTATTTCTAGAGCTACTAAAGCTAGATGTAATGCTGTTGTGCATGATGTCACAGCACATGCATATGGTACATTATGTTTACGTGCAAACATATTTTCAAATTTAGTTGTAAATATTCCTTGGGTAACATGGCATGACTCAAGACATTTCTGTAAATTTTTAAATTCGCTATAGTCAAAGACAGGTTTAATAAGAGGTATAGCCATGGTTAGTTTTGTTTATAGGCATGAGCAGTGCGGAGTATGCCTTCCTCTAAGTCTATTTTTGCATCAAAATTGAGAAAATTTTGTGCCTTTTCGACACATGGGATACGTAACTCTATGTCAGCAGAGAGTGCTGGTACAAAAGTAATTGTTGATTGTGATTTAAGTACACGAACAACAGTATTTGCAAGGCCAAAAATTGTTTGTACACTTCTACTATTTCCAATATTAAATGATTCACCAATAGCACAGTCATATTCTAAACATCGCAATGTGCCTTCAACCATATCATCAATATAGCACCATGCTCGGATTTGTGTGCCATCTCCATAAATGGTAATGGGTTTGTTTTGAAGTGCTTGTTCAATAAAGATTTTTATAGCACCCTCGCCAATTTGACCAGGCCCATAAATATTAAAAGGTCGAAGGATGGTTGTTGGTAAGTTTTTTTCTTTAAAATACGCCATAGCTAAATGTTCTTCAGTAATTTTAGAAACAGCATATGTCCAACGTGCTTCCCCTGCAGATCCAATAACAGACTTGTCTGATTCACAAGCAGATAAAGCCATCCCACCAAAAACTTCACTTGTTGAAAAACAGACTATGCGTTTAAGGTTTTTTAGAGCTAATGCAGCCTCAAGAACATTATATGATCCAAGTATATTTACAGAGAGTGTTTTTATAGGTTGTTTACATACAGTATCGATGCCTGCAATACCTGCACAATGTATAATATAGTTAGCATCTTTTACGGCATCATGAACATCTTTTAGATGGCAAACGTCACCTTCAATAATAGTTAGGTTAGGATGTTTAGCATAAGAACATTGACTTAGAGCATTGCGCTTCATGTTATCAAGAACAGTAATAGTATTATTCTCTATTAATACACCCACTATAGTAGAACCAATAAAGCCAGCACCGCCTGTGATGCAAATATGTTGTCCTTTAAGCATACTAAGCCCTTATAATAAATAGCAGTTATCATAATTAAATACATTTTATTTATACTGATCTAACTATTATATCGATGCTATAGATATATGGCAGTTATATATTTTGAATACTGCATGTATTTAAGATAGGTTATTTTATAGACATGAGATTGTGCTAGAATATATATGTAATTATTTTTATATGATATAAAAGGGTATTTTGTGGATAAAGAAGCATTAGTTATTCTTGGAGGATTAGGTGATGGCTTATGTCTTCTTGATGAGCTTAAAAAAAGTTATTCTCAGACAGTTGTAGGCTTTTTGAATGATATGTCGTTACCTGGTACAGATTTTTATGGAATACCTGTGTTTGGACCATTAGATTCATGGGTAGATCTTCCTCAACATTATAAGTTTGTTCCTGCTTTACATAAGGTTAAGGAAATGCCTTTCAGGGTAAGAAGAATTCTAGAGCTTGGTATCCCTGAGGAACGTTGGGCAACAGTTATTCATCCAACTGCTATTATTGCTCAAGACGTACTGATTAGTTATGGAAGTTATATTGGTCCATATGTGGTTATTCAGCCAGGTGTAAGTTTAGGAAAGTTTCTTTCTCTTCGTTCAGGTGTTAACATTGGTCATGACTGTCAAGTTAAAGATTTTGTTTTTATTGGTTCTAATTGTTGTATTTGTGGAAGTTGTACTCTTGAGGTTGGAGTACAAGTTGCCCCATGTTCAACAGTATCAAATAATGTTCATTTAGGGGAGTATTCTATAGTTTCTTTAGGTTCAGCAGTGTTAAAGTCTATCCCAAGTTATTCATTAGTTTTAGGTAATCCTGCTAAAATAGTGAAAAATTTAAATGGTCAAGATGTGTTAATCCATGGCTAACAATATGCTTAGGTGTTATTTTTAGCTTACAAAGTTTTTCACAAGGAGTTTGTATAGTATGGATTATTCTTTATTTACCTATTTTCTGTTTGAAGAAAATAGGTAAATATATATTCCCGTAATGCTTGGGGCCATGGGCGCATAGATGTACCTGTTTGTAGTTGGTACCGAGTTGTATCAAGTACAGAGTATTGGGGGCGCTGTGCAATGTTTTTTCCCCAATCATTTGTAGATATACCATGCACTGTGCAAGGAAGGTTGGCTAAGTGTACAGCTTCTGCAGCAAGCTCACACCACGAAGCTTTTCCAGTATTTACAATATGAAATAGACCTTTTGCTTTTGTTTGGATAAGATGCATCACAGCATCTGCTAAGTCATGGGTATATGTTGGAGATCCAATTTGATCATGTATAATATTCAAAGAAGTTTCTTTTTGTGCTAAATTTAGAATTGTTTCAACAAAATTTTTTTTCCCAGGTCCAAAAAGCCAAGCTGTACGAATGATACAGTAGTTATCTAAATGAAGGTTTAAGAGAGCTTTTTCACCTTCTAGTTTACTTGATCCATATATAGAAAGTGGGTGGGGTATATCATTTTCTGTATATGGGGTTATTTTTGTACCATCAAAGACAAAGTCTGTGCTAAAGTGTATTAGGTACATTGAAGTATTTTTAACAAGCGTACCTAATAAGGCAGGTAGAGTTCTATTTATTGTTAAGGTTTCTTCAGGGGTAGTTTCAGCTAAGTCTACTTGTGTCCATGCTATAGTGTTAAAGATAACATCAGGTGCATAGTGTATGATATATTCTTGAAGGAAATTTGGCTGTAATATATCACCATCTTTTTTATTAATAGAAAAAGTTTTCCAACCTTTTTGCTGCAGTTTATATAGAAGTGCCTGTCCAAGAAGTCCACTATCACCTCCAAGGACAAGAGCTGTTTGATTATTCACAGATGTGCTCCATATAATGTTTTTACAAAGTCTTTGTAAGCTCCAGATGTAACATTTTTTACCCATTCAGTATGTGAAGCATACCATTGTATAGTAGATAATAGGCCTTCATTAAAAGTTTTTTTAGGTTTGTAGCCAAGTTCTTTTGTTGCAAAAGAAAAGTCCATGGCATATCTTTGGTCATGGCCCAGCCTGTCTGGGACATGTTTAATTAAATTATCTGTTTTACCTAAAATTTTTACTATCTCTTTAACAACATGTACATTATACTTTTCAGCATCACCACCAAAGTTATAAATACTACCAGGTAAGCCCTTAGTAAGGGCAAGAAGAATTCCATGGCAATGGTCTTCTACATGTATCCAGTCACGGACTTGCATACCATCACCATAGATAGGTATGTTTTCGTTTGCTTGTGCACGATGAATAGTTAGCGGTATAAGTTTTTCTGGAAACTGGTATGGGCCATAATTATTTGAACAACGAGTAATAACTGTATGTAATCCATATGTTTCATGGGCAGCACGGACAAGCATATCAGCACTTGCTTTAGATGCAGAGTAAGGACTATTGGGTGCTAGTGGTGTTGATTCTGTGAATTTTCCTTTAGAACCAAGCGTTCCATATACTTCATCTGTTGAAATATGTATAAATTTTGGAATTTTCATAGAGCGAGTAACATCTAATAAAACCTGTGTTCCAAGAATGTTTGTAGTAATAAATGGTGTTGCATCAATAATGGATCGGTCAACATGGCTTTCTGCAGCAAAATTGATAACAGCATCAAATTTGTGTGATTTCATAATATCATGTATAAGAGGGCGATTGCTAATATCACCATGAATAAATAGGTATTGTTGTTGTTGAGTTGATTCGATTTTGGAAAGGTTAGAAAGGTTGCCTGCATAAGTAAGCTTATCTATATTTACAATAAAGACATCATCTAAGTTTTTAAATATTGTTTGAATGAAGTTTGTTCCAATAAAGCCACATCCACCAGTTATAAGTAGTCGCATCTATACTCCTAGAGTTACTTGAGAGAAAGGGCTACATTTATTTATACAATAAGAGCATAAACAGGATGCATATATAAAGTAAATATAAAAATAGCAAGAATAATAGAGCTTTTATTTGTAGTAAGAAGAATAAGTGTAAGTTATTACTTTATATTTTTTATTATTTTTTATAGATATGAGTAACAGTCTATACTTTCTATTGTATAGAAATATATTTAATTACTCATGTTGTAGTAAAGAATACTAGTGAAAGTAAAAAAATCATGAAATGTGGAATTCTTTTAGCTGTCTTTGGATCAAATACTATTCAAGGAAGAGCAACGTTATCTTTTTTTGAAGAACAGGTTCAGAGACAGTTCCCTGGTATACCTATTCGTTGGGCATTTACTTCAAGAAATGTAAAGCATCAATTTGACTGTGAAGGCAATAAGTTTGAATCTGTAAAAGATTCGTTAATACGCATGACCTTTGAGCAGTTTACACATGTTGCATTGCAACCTTTGCACATTATTTCTGGTATAGAGTATTCTGAAATTGTTTCTACTGTACATACGCTTAAAAGAGAACCTAATTTTCCTATTGTATTAATAGGTAAACCGATTCTCACAGAGAATAAAGAAGATGTTTTGAGAGCTGTAGAGGCTATTTTTACATGTATTCCTAAAGAAAGAACAATAGAAGAACCTGTTTTATTTATGGGGCATGGGAGTCGTCGTTTACCTCAAGATAAATATATGGACCTAGCAAACAGTGTAGCAGCTCAAGATCCTTTAGTTTTTATTGGTACAATGAATGGGGTTTACAGATTAGAACATATATTACCTACATTAAAGCATTCAAAAAATCAGATTTGGTTGTTACCTTTGTTCACGCTTGTGGGTAACCATGTATTAGAAGATATGGCCGGTGTTCAGAAAGATTCATGGAAATCTAGGATTGAAGATAATGGTTTTCTATGTATACCTATTTTGAAAGGTATGATAGAGTATTATGCTTTTATAGAGATATGGGTTGATCATTTATCGCATGTATTAGATATATTGTATACTAGTTCATGCTTAGGTACAAAGGATTATATATAATGTTATGTAGAATAACTGTATGGTAAACAAAAATTTTTTTCTTTTTTTCTTTTTTATACTGTGGCTTTTAGGTTTTGCTATTAACAAGGCAGATGCACGTCTTGTTATGGTTATTTATGGACAAGATTGTGCTATTGCGACACAGGAGGAAGCACAGAGTTTTGCTATTACCGAAGCATTACTAGCAGAAACAGAAGAATATCTTGCTCAGAGGATCCCAGACGATCGTAGATCTTTTTTTCGGCAATATTTACATATGATTTCACAAGGACTTGTTTTAAAAGTTATAGAAGTAGATAATATCATACTTGAAAATGAAAAAAAAAGAGGAGCATTTGATGTTACTATCAGAAAGGGCTCGTTACAGTCATTGCTGCGTGATTTAGGTACTCCATATACATTAGATTCTTTACAACCATATGTATTACAGACAGATATACCTGAAGTAGCAAAAAATTCTATTGATATATCTTTATTAGAAAAAGTGAGTGGTGTTACACAGTGTGCTCATCCTTCTTTAAAAAAATTTCCAGCAGTACATATTAAGAAAGAAGATGAAAAATGGACAGCTATACTTAGGCATACAGAAGGTGAGCCTATAGAAGAAATTGGTCTTTCTTTAGATATGGTTTGGCGTTGTATGTGGAGTAAATTTTTTGCACAGCGTCAGACAAGAGAAGCTTTAGACGTTGAAGAATATTTATTACAAGTTTCTGGATGGAGAAATGGTTCAAGTGTTGAAGAGTTAGATCAAGTTTTAAAAAATTGGGTATGTTGTGTGCAGGATCTTTTGCTCTGTGAAGTAAATTTTAATAAAACGGTTATAGCACAGTGGACAATATCTCTTACGAATAAAAAGTTGTTTGAAGAGAAAATGACACAATATGCCTTAGCACATAAGTTAGAGTATACTTTAACTTCTAATGTTTTAGATATTCGAATACAATAAGAGTTGTTTGGTTCATAACTAGTTATCTATATTATGATAATTGTTTTAATTATTGGTCTTTTTTTAAAATTTTTAAGGTAGATTGTGCAATTTTTTGGCAGTCTTTATCAGGGTCAAGATATGCTTTTTCAAGGTAAGGTTTTGCAGTTTGAGCAAGGTCTGGCCATGATTTTGCAAGTTTTCCAACAGCAGAGTAACATGATCTACGAAGCACGTCATGATCACAGTAGTTGTCATCTACACCAGTATTAATAATATATGAAATAAGTATCTTACTAAACTCTTCTGCTAATGTTCTGTGTCGTATTAGAATTTCTACAAATGCTTCAGGTATACCCCAACCAATATTTCCAGACTCTTCGTTCATATGCCACATAAGGCGTCGTAAGATGTTTCTTGCATCTTCAATAGAACCATTATGAGCTAATTGTGCTACAGCTTCTCCTAATGCTTCAGCAGCATATTGTGTTTTTTCTCCACCAATGGGTAAACATGAGATAAGAGGATTAATAATTTCTAAAGGTGGTAATTGTAAAAGTTCATCTAATGTTTTAGGCCATTGAGGCGTTGCAATATTTGCTCTAATTATGTTTTTTATACTTCGAAATCGTTTTGACATAGTTTTATGTTGTTATTTTTGATGAAAATGTCCTTTATAGTAACTATACAGCATATTGTATTAATTTAAATATAAAGACAATAATCAATACTAGGTTCTTTGTGTGTTTTGTATAGAACTTATATGTTACTTGACTGTAGAACATTCTAAGGGTATACAACCCTGACTTGATGTTCTTCTATAAGGAGTTTTTGTAATGAAAAGAACATATCAACCAAGTAAGGTGAAAAGAGCACGTACACATGGTTTCCGTGTTCGAATGAAGACAGCAAATGGGCGCTTAGTGATTAATCGTCGTCGTGCAAAGGGGCGTAAAAGATTGGCTGCTTAAAACAACTACAGGTAAATAAGATATATAAACGAAAAGATTTTATAATATGTTATAATGAAGGCTTTCATCTTTTTTCTAAAAATTTTATTGTATATGTCTATCAGAGGTCTACTGCAGATCAGAATTGGCGTTTTGGCTTAGCTGTAAGTAAAAAAATTGGTTCTGCAGTAAAAAGGAATAGGATAAAGCGATTGCTTCGGGAGTTTTTTCGTATACACCAGTTTTGTATACCAAAAGCAATAGATGTTGTTGTTATACCAAAATCTTATATTGTTCAATTAAACATAGATTTTAATCATGTAACTTGTGAGTTGTTACCTATTTTTATAGGTTTAACATAGATTTAAATTTTTTTTATTCAGTTTGTTGAGAATAGTGTAGAGGAAATTTTATAGTGAAGAGACCTATTATTTACAAAGTTGTTGTATTACCAATTTATCTATACCAAAAAGTCTTATCATCTTTCTCTCCTGGATGTTGCCGTTTTTATCCTTCATGTTCAAATTATGCTATAGATGCTATTTTTGAATATGGTCTTTTAAAAGGTATTTTTTTATCTTTATGGCGTCTTTTGCGTTGTCACCCTCTATCTCCTGGAGGTTATGATCCTATTCCTTTAAAAAAAGTTGTATCTCCATCTACACATCAGGGGTACTAGAGGGTTTTTATGGATGATAAGAGGACAATTTTAGTTGTATGCCTTTCTTTAGCTATTTTTTTAGGTTGGAATTATTTAGCTGAATATATGGGGTGGATTGCTCCCAGGCAAAAACTATCTATAGATGAAGTTCATGCTCCTAAAGAACAAACTGGTAAGTTTGTATATCCTTCAGAGACAAGTGTATCAAAATTTGCACCATCTCCAGGTAAAGATGTTACTATAAATACTCCACTATATAGTGCCACTATATACACAGGTGGAGGTATAGTACGTTCATTTATATTAAAAAATTACAAAGTAAGCTTAGATTCAGATGCACCTTTAGTCAATCTTGTTAGTGCGGATGCTGCTCAAACTGCTCCATTAGGTCTTCTTGTTAATGGTCAACCTTCATGGAGTACAGGTGAATGGTCTTTTTCAGGAGAAGACTTGACGCTTAATTCAGGTGAAGAAGCTACACTTACTTTTACAGGTATTATTGACGGTATCAAGATTATACGTGCTATCACTTTTCATGCAGACACATATTTGATGAGTGAAAATATACTTGTTATTTCAGAGAATCAAAAATATCGTTCTGTAAGGATAGGTTTCCTTATTGCAGCATCACCTTTTAGTACTGGACAATATGATCCTACACGTGTTGCATGGAGTGTTGGGGGATCTTTTAAAGAAGAAACAAGTGTTGATACATTAAAAGAAAAAGGTATCCAGGAAGTAGGTATGCTTAACTGGAGTGGTGTTATGAGTAACTATTTTATGAATGTTACTATACCATCTGACACATTAAGCTATACACTTAAAGCTAAAGTTGTTGGTGATGTATGGCGAGTGGCTCTTGAACGTGCGGATATTACTGTACCTTTATCATGTGGTATTTCTTTCCCTGTATATTGGTGGTTTGGACCAAAAGATCGTGATTTCCTTGCAAAAGCACCTAATGATCTTGAGGACGCTGTTGATTTTGGTATGTTTTCTATTATTGCTAAGCCTCTCCTTAGCGCACTTGCCTTTTTTTATGAATATACAGGGAATTGGGGTATTGCTATAATTTTATTAACTGTTTGTATTAAAATAGTCTTTTGGCCATTAACACAAAAAAGTTATAAATCTATGGAGCAGATGAAGAAACTTCAGCCAATGATGCAAAAATTACGTGAAAAATATGCTAATAATCGTGAAGCATTGAATCGTGAGATGATGCATTTATATAGAACATATAAAGTAAATCCTGCTGGTGGTTGTCTACCATTACTTTTACAAATACCGGTATTTATAGGTTTATATCAAGCATTACTTAATTCAATAGAGCTTCGTCATGCATCCTTTATTTATTATTTGCCTTTTACACATATTGTTTGGCTAGCAGACCTTTCAGCAGCAGATCCATTTTTTATTACACCATTGCTTATGGGTGCAAGTATGTTTTTGCAGCAACGCTTAACACCTGCTTCAGGAGACCCAACACAGCAAAAAATTATGATGCTTATGCCAGTAATTTTTACAGTTATGTTTCTTAATTTTCCTTCTGGTCTTGTTATTTATTGGTTGTTTAACAATGTGCTTTCCATTATCCAGCAGTGGTGGATGTTGCGTAGTAAGTAATCCTTAGGAAAGGGAACAAAGATTTCATGGAAAAATTTAAAGAGTTTGAAGATAACACGCTGGATGAAGCCATTCGTGCTGCATGCAGATTTTTTGATGCAACTCGAGAAAAACTTGAAATAGAGTTAGTTCAAGATGCTAAAAATGGTATTTTTGGTCTTGTAGGTGCAAGGAAAGCATTAATCCGAGCAAGGCTTCATCAAGCAAACTCAGCAGTAAATAATTTAAAGCAAAAAAGTTTATCTACAGTTGATCCAAATACTGAGTTATCAAAGAAAGAAAAACATTCTAAACCTAAGCTTCAAAAAAACTATAAAGATTCTCAAGAAAAAGCTAATAGTGAAGCTATTCAAGCTGTTCAAAGTGTCTTATTGGAAGTCTCTAATCATAAAAAATGTAAAAAAAATAAGAAAGATAGTCATCAAAAACAAAAACAACCTAAAGTTTTATTGGAATATAAAAAGCAAGAAGGTTTATCGCAAGAGTACAGTCTTTCAGGTGAGCAGGGGTTAGCTTTTGAAGATCATGAACCAGTAGATAATTCTTTAATATCTCTTCATAACTTTAATCAAGATGAATTAATACTTAAAACAAAAGAGGTTGTGAAAAATCTTCTTATGCCTATTGTTGGTGATGTTGTCGTTGATGTAACTGTATTCGATAATAGGCTTAGCGTACACCTTGATTGTGGAGAATTTTCAGGGCTTATTATTGGTCGTGAAGGCCAAACATTAGTAGCATTACAGTATTTATCTTCTCGAATATTAACTCGTATATTTGGTTCTTTAGTTCGTGTTCAGTTTGATGTTGGAGACTACCGTGAACGCCAAGATGATAGGCTCCGTGAGATAGCACTATCTTTAGCAGAGCGAGTAAGGAGTCTTGGCCGTTCATGTTCTACTCGTCCTATGAGTTCCTATCATAGAAGGATTATTCATTTAGCACTGCAGGAGTTTCCTGATATTTATACAAGAAGTTCTGGTGAGGGTGTTCTTAAACGTGTTATTGTGCACTATAAGCGTAAAATAAAGTAAGATTAAACTTAGTTGTTTAACTATGTTGTTGCTTATAAAATTTTTAGAGTAGTAAAGCTTTTTTATTTGTGCAGCAATAAGGCGAATAAACAAGGTATTCGTCTTTTATTTTTTTATAGGTTTTATGTATGTTTAGAGATGATACTATTGCAGCAATAGCAACGCCTGAAGGTTCTGGTAGTATTGGTGTTATACGTATAAGCGGTATAGGGGCAAAGCATTGTCTTAAAAAATTTTTTAGGTCTGTATTGTCTACATTTGTTGATTTTTGTCCATGGAAACTTCATAGAGGTTATCTTTGTGATAACAGAGGAGCAATACTTGATGACGTTTTAGCTGTATATATGCCTGCTCCAAATACTTTTACTGGTGAGGATGTTGTAGAGCTTCATTGCCATGGTAGTTACATACTGTTAACAGTTATTTTAGAAGCATTATTAGCAGAAGGTGTTCGTCTTGCAAATAGAGGTGAGTTTTCTTATCGAGCTTTTTTAAATGGTAGAATTGATTTAACACAAGCAGAAGCTATTGCAGAGCTTATATCTGCATCTTCAATTGAAGAAGTCAAGCTTGCATCAAATCGTTTAAATGGTTTAGTTGGAAGGTATATAAAAAAGCTCCATAAAAACATTGTAAAAGTAAGAACATTGCTTTGTTTAGCTATTGATTTTTCAGAAGAGGATATAGAAGATATTTTTACAAAAGATAAATTTATTCATGAACTAGAATCTATACATACAATAATTAAAAATCTTTTAGGGAGCTTTGAGCGTTCTAAATGTTGGAGTAGTGGAGTCGTTGTTGCACTAGTTGGGCTTGTGAATGCAGGTAAATCAAGCCTGTTCAATGCAATGCTTGGTCAAGAAAGGGCAATAGTTACAGATTATCCTGGAACAACAAGAGATTTTTTAGAAGGCACAATATATGTTTCTGGGCTTCCTATACGTATCATTGATACAGCAGGCCATCGCTTAACCTCTGACCCTATAGAGGTTCAAGGCATATATGTAGGGAAAGAAAAAGCTCATAATGCAGATATTGTTTTGTTAGTAATAGATAGTACACAAGGCTTAACGGAAGAGATACAGAGTTTAATAACAGAGTTTCATCGTAAGTATATTATTTATGTTTGGAATAAAATAGACCTGGTAACACAAGCTCAGGTTAGCATAAATTATGACATGGGAACATCTATAAATAGTGTTTATACATCTGCTAAAACAGGTTCTGGTATAGATGAATTAATGGCACAGATTCAAGAATATACACAAATTATAAAGAACTATGAACCAAAGCCTGATGAAGTTATTCCTAATGTTCGCCAAGCTAGTGTTCTCTCTGAAGCCCTTCAAGAAATTAATAGTCTTATTCATGATATAAAGTTAAGTATACCATATGACATTTGTGCAGTAAGACTGGAGAGCCTTGCTACAATGCTTAGTTCAATTATAGGTTCTGATACACCTGAAGATATCCTTAATGGGATATTTGCATCTTTTTGTATTGGAAAGTAGCTTGCTATGGAAGGTTTATTAGAATATTATAGAAGACCTGTTTCAAAAGATGAAATTAATACATTACCTGTTATTACCTATGAAGGTCGTATTTTTCTTGTACAAACAGAAAATGAACTTATTGACGCTTTAGAAGTTTTAAAAAATGAAACTGTTCTTGGGTTTGATACAGAAGCAAGACCATCTTTTAAAAAAGGTATTTCTTATCCTCGATCAATTATTCAGTTAGCTGGCTCTCAAGACGTTGTTATTATCCAACTTATGAAAGTTTCCTTTGGTCCTTTATTAGCAAGGTTACTTTCATGTCCGTATGTTATTAAAGTTGGTGTTGCTATTCATGAAGATATTCGACTTCTTCAAAAAAGCTATTTTTTTGAACCACGAGGTATTATTGACATTGCAGATATTGCTAGGCGTTTACATTTGAAAACACAAGGTTTACGAAATCTTGCTGCAAACCTTCTTGGTGGACGTATTAGTAAAACAGCACAGTGTTCTAATTGGCAACAAGATAAGCTTTCATTACAACAAATTCGTTATGCTGCTACAGATGCTTGGGTTGGTCGTGAACTCTATCTGAAGCTTGCAGTTCTAGAAGCACAGATATAATCTAGTTTTTCTTTGTAAGAATATTGTATAGATTATGATTTGCTAGCATATTGCTTTTTAAAGTTAAGGTGGTTGGTATGTCAGGATCACCATTTTTTATCATACCATGGGATAAGGATTTTTTAGAGTGCTTATCTAACATTATTATTAAAGAAACTCATGGCCAAATAGGTTCTGCTTTTGTTGTTTTTACACATGACCGACCTAGAAAGTATTTAGTTCAATGTCTACAGAATCATCCAGAGATACAGAAACCATGTTTATTACCCCAAATGTTGACGATTCAAGAGCTCTGGGTAAAGTTATCTGGTTTTGTAGATACAAGAATATGGTGTGAAATTAGTTTACTAGAACAAGTTTTTATTTTGTTTTCGTGTGTTCAGAAATGTTCTTTTACTGCTCCATCTATGCTTGATGTTTTTTCAAAAATTGAAATGGCAGATTTTTTCCCGTGGGGTGTCCACTTAGCAGGGCTTATTGAGGAATGTTTAGTACAAGGTATTGAACCAGAAAACCTGCTTTATACAGAAGGAGAGGTTGAGCCATTTGCTGCAGCACTATTAGGTGTTCTTGGGCAAATTTATTTTTTATATAAAGATTATTTAATAAGTAATCACAAAATCACGCCTGGTTTAAAGGCTTTTCTTCTTGTAAATGTTCTTTATCAGAAAGGTAAAGACATAGTAACGTTTTTTGAGCAAAAAAAACTTTTTTTTGCAGGTTTTAGTAAGTTATCCAAAACAGAAGATATTTTGTTTCGTTATCTTTGGGAGCATGGAGCATATGTATGTTTACATGTAGACACAGAAGTAGCAATAAGGCCTAAAGAGGCTCATTGGGCATGTGAGTCACAAATACAATGGATACAATCATGGAAGGCTGATACAGAGTTGGTGTGTTCTACTGTTCCTGTTAATAAAAACTGGCATTTTTTTTCTGGTTATGACTTACATTCGCAATTAGAAATTTTAAATGATGACTTGCAGGCTTTAGACCAAAGCCAAAAATCATCGATGGCTGTAATCTTAACGCATAGTAATTTATTATTACCTGTTTTACATCATTTACCTGATAAACAGTGCAATATTTCTTTGGGATATCCTTTTAATAATTCTTTATTATTTCGTTTGTTAGATTTAGTTGTTCATATTCGTGATTCATGTCAAGAAGATGGATCTGTTTACTATAGGGTGTTACTTGATTTATTAAGACATCCATATCTTCGTTTACTTGAAGAAGATAGTATCCCTTTACGTGAATCATTGCAAAATTTAGAGCAGCAAATTTTAAAGGGTAGTAGGTATATTCATGTTTCTACACTATTAATGTATTTAGAAGAATATAATGATAATGATTTTAATGCCCATAATGTATTACTTAAGTCCATTATAAAGACTTTTGTGAGTGAATGTTTAGATATTCAGACATTATCTAAATTTGCTGAAATTCTTAGTGTAATTTGTGAAATGCTCTTAATGTATAGTGGGAACATGTGGAAACAATTTCCATTGGATGCAGAGTGTTTGTTTCGTCTTATACATCAAATAATCCCTAACTTAAAGAATAACAGTATGTCTGATAGGGTCCTTCCATGGGAACTTATTAAATCAATGTGGTATACACTTATTCATGCAGAACGTGTGCCTTTTGAGGCTGAGCATTTAATAGGTTTGCAAGTACTTGGGATGTTAGAAACACGGTTACTTCAGTTTTCTAAAGTATTCATTATAGATGCTACAGATGATCATTTACCTGGAGCACCTGTAAGAAATCCTTTGCTTCCAGATACTTTAAGAAACATGATAGGATTACCTGATATAAAATGTCGAGATTTATTGACAGCCTATACTTTTTATAGATTAATAGCTGGAGCTAAGGATGTATATATCTATTGGCAAGAAGGCATTGAAGTTTCAGGTATATTTGATGGAAAGAAACAGCATAGTAGATTTGTAGAAGAAATTTTGTGGCAAGAAGAGCAACGTATTGGAGAAAGAATATCTTCAAATAATAACTATATACGAGTTCCTAACCTAGATATACAGCCACCTAAAAAAGAATGTAGATCTGTAGCCAAAACCCAGTTGATACAAGATAGATTAATGATGCTTCTTGGAAAGCCAATATCAGCAACATTCCTTGATAGTTATTTATTTTGTCCACTGTATTTTTATTTTGAGAGGTTATGTAGTATTCAATCTATGAAGTACCTTTGTGAAGAAGATAATCATCTAGCAGTTGGTCAATTACTTCATAAAGTACTCAACCTCTATTATAAAGATTATATAGGTAAGGTCTGTTACAAAAAAGATCTTTCAGTGTCTTTATTAAAAAATCTTTTTTTTGATGAGCTTAATAACAGTAGACTTATGGATACTCTACCACCTGAGAGTGCTGTGATGTTAAAGATTTCTGGATTAGAAAAACTTAAAGAATTTTTAGATAAACAGCCAGATAAAACAGAAATTATTCATATAGAGCAGCATTTTCAGACAATGGTCTCAATACATGGCAAAAATCGTATATTTGAAGGTGTATTAGACAGAGTAGATAGAAGGGAGAATAAAACTGTTATATTAGACTATAAAACAGGTTTATTAAAAAAGAATACAGATAGCTTATGGAGAGATGACGAATTATGGTCATTATTAGCATCTGATAATTGTATAAGTAGTATTAAAAGTGGCTCTTTTAATAATATATTACAGATTATTTTAAAAAAGCTTCCATCTATACAATTACCATATTATATGTATCTATATAGTTATGCTACAGGAGAAGATGTCCATGATGCAGCTTATATTTCCCTTAGGGAGAATGGTGAAGAATTTTGGCTTTTGAGAGGGTTGGCAACAGACATAAAAGAAGATAAAATTTTTGAATGTATATCAAATCTTTTACATTTTTTATTGTTACATATGGAATATTGCACAGAATTCAATCCACATGAGGGTAAACATTGTTTATGGTGCTCATGGAATACAATATGTAAAATATAGTATTAATAAAATTTATATTTGGTTATTATTTTTTAGTATATTATTAATTAACTTATACATATAAATAGAGGATTATTATGGCATTTCCAACATTAAAGATAGGTGATTTGGTTGTAAAGATTCCTATTGTTCAAGGTGGAATGGGTGTGGGTATTTCCCTTTCCCGTTTAGCATCTGCCGTTGCTAAAGAAGGTGGTATAGGTGTTGTTGCTGCAGCTATGATTGGTATGAAAGAGTTAGATGTTGCTAAAAATCCTATTGAGGCTAATATACGTGCTTTGCGTCGTGAACTTCGTAAGGCAAAAGAGTCAACAAAGGGTGTTATTGGTGTAAACATTATGGTTGCACTGACAACTTTTGCTGACATGGTCCGTACCTCTATTGAAGAAAAAGCAGATGTTATTTTTTCTGGCGCAGGTTTACCTATGGAACTCCCTAAAGTTTTTTTAGAGTTCTGTGAACAAAAGAAAGAAGAGTTTAAAACAAAACTTGTTCCTATAGTTTCTTCAGGTAGGGCTGCAACACTTATTGCCAGAAAATGGATATCTCGCTATAATTATTTCCCAGATGCCTTTGTTGTAGAAGGTCCAAAAGCAGGTGGTCATTTAGGTTTTTCTGAAAAAAATTTATTGGATCCTGACTATGCTCTAGAGAAACTAGTACCTCAGGTACTTGAAGCAGTGAAACCTTTTGAAGATCAAAGTGGTAAAAATATTCCTGTAATTGCAGCAGGTGGTGTTTACACAGGTAATGATATTGGTCGTTATTTAGAAATGGGTGCTTCTGGTGTACAAATGGGGACACGTTTTGTCGCAACACATGAGTGTGATGCAGATAATCGTTTTAAACAAGCATATATAAAGGCAACAGAGGATGATGTAACAATAATTAAAAGTCCTGTAGGAATGCCTGGCAGAGCACTTTTTAATAATTTTATTGACTCAATGCGTAAAGGTAAAAAAAGACCTTTTAAATGTCTTTTTAAATGTGTAACTACTTGTGAGCATGAGACAACACCATATTGTATAGCTGCAGCACTTATTAATGCTATGAAAGGAAACCTTGAACGTGGCTTTGCCTTTGCTGGAGCTAATGTACCCAAGATAGATAAAATTATTTCAGTAAAAGAATTGATAACTACATTACAGCAAGAATTTGAGACATTTATTCAGTCTTTATCATTCAAAGTATAGTACTTTGAATGATTGTTTGTTTCATAGTCTATATAAATATAGCCATGTCCTTTGGAACAATTATTTTATAGAGGAAATCTGAATATTCAGACTTTATTGCTGATAATTAAAGGTCAACATATAGGTGAGATTGCGTTCTCCAAGTGTTTACATGCAAATCCACTTCAAAAAGCTTTATTTTTGTTTTTATTTGAATTTTGTAAAATACAATAGTTACCTCCTAATAAATAATTTTATTATTATTTATTAGGAGGTAGTAATAATTGTACTATTTCTATCTATAGTTATGTTTATAGTAAGAATTTTTGTATATTTTATAGTACAATAGATAGTGAATAGTTATTTTTTTGGATCTGGTTGCTCTGTGCATAAAGTGCTGCTGCACTCTGTTGAGTATGGGTCTTACTTATATGTGTATTAAATATTTGTATATTATCAATATTTGCTGTTTTCATTTGCTTAGATAAATCAAATATATTCAAAAAAGGTTCATTACTTTGAACCATATTCACAGTATTTTGTTTTTGATATGGTAAAGAAGATATTTTTTCATTTAAGAAATTTTTGTTATAGTCTTTTTCATTATCTCCAATATTCTGTTTTTCTGCTTTTTTTGCTCTTGCTTGTGCTTCCATTTGTGAAGCTTGAGCAGCAACTTGCATGTCTTGACTTGAAGGATTAGCAGGTGCTGTAGCTGCATTACGGATTTTAATAGCTTTTTCAATAGTTTTTTCAGGTTCACCTTCTATAGGTGAAGTATCTATCTGTACTTCTCCACCAGTGGCATATTGTTTATTATCTGGTCCAGCTACTGTTGTATAGTTAGGTGGGCTTGCAAGAGAACCACCTACAGTGATGTGTGCTTGTTCATGTGTACGGACTTCCTGATCACGCTTTTTAAGTTCTTCAACTTCTTTTTTTTGTTCAGGTGTCAAACGTAACCCTGTTGTGTCATTATCTTTATTAGAAGCAACAGGCTTATGTTCTGATTGACCATTTTTAGATGGATGCTTTTCAGAGTTTGTAAAGCTACTGGATAGCTCTATAGCTGAAAATGATGATATACCTTCAATCATCCTTATAATCCTAAGATAAAATGTTTGTTTGGTGTATTTATCGGCCTATTATAGAGGTACTTTAGGGTAAAGGCATAAAAAATACAGCGACCCGGAGGAGGAGGGGTCGCTGTATAGGAAGGAGGAGGATGAGGTGATTAGGGAGGTCAGTTCTCCTCAATAATAGACTCACACTAGTCATGCATGTTTGTTGGTAACACCCTAGCGGTCTATGTGTAGCCTGTATATATTAACGGCAATCTTGCCGATTAAGCTGCCTTAACCATAATAGTTAAGGACTTAGAGCCTTTATAGGGTTAGGCTCAGATAATTTATGCCTAATTAGTGTGTATTGTATGTATTTTGCTTTTTAGGAGCATATAAATAATATGCACAATATATAAAGGTATAAATTTTTAAAGAAGCTACAAAACCTTCATCATGAAAAAGAACATATATTTTAGTCTGAAACTATTGGTATATTAAGGGACAAATTTTTGAATGTCACTAAAAAATTTTACTAAAATATTACTTGTTTTTAGCATTAAAGCAACTCGTGTGCCAAAAGTATAAAATGCTGATAATATTTATGTTTCATAAGTGAAAGATAGTTTCAATGAGTTATCTGATATATATAAAAAATATACATAAATGAAATTTATGTATATTTTTTATTCATTTTGCATAAAAAATATACACATAATAAATAAAACAATATATAAATAATTTATTATTTTAATAAGTAATCATTACAAGAAACTCTATTATAGTTATTAGTTATTATGATAATAGTAAGTATGGTGTGTATTTTTTAGGATTCATTGGGCATTTCTTTATAGAAATAAAAATAGTATTTCATATTATTAAAAATGAAAGTTGCTATTTTTTTTGTTTTTTAGTTTAATTATTTAAGATATATATAACAATAATATACTAGACTATATTAACTTATACATAATTGGGAAATAAGAAGTATTTATGGGCAGATAAAATAGGGTTATTGATATTTTAGTAGTTTTTCTAGTATCTAGACAAGGTTTTTACTTATGTATAAAAATTAGACATTATGGCTATAAGATGGTTTTTTAATTTTTCTTCATCATTAACGACAGGTTATGCTATACCATTATCAGCAACTTTAGGTGCTGTTGTTATACTTATTCTTGGTGTTATTTTAGTTACAGGTGTTTCTGTTGATCGCTCTCAGAATGCTATGGTTCAAGTACTTGCTGAGAAAGGTGAAGCACTTGTGAATGCTGTAGAAGGTACAGTAAGGATTGGTAAATGGCCTTATAGCGGGGTTCGTTTACAATCTATGCTTGAAGAGCTTGCAAAAAGAAGAGATATAAATTTTGTTGCAGTTACAACACCTGAAGGAATTATCCTTGCTCATAATAATGTTAATAGGTTTGGTTCAAGATTAGTGGTTTCTGATTATCAAGAATTTTCTCAGGAAGCCCTTGAAGCTCTTAATCCAAGTGAGACATATGGTTGGAAAATGATGAAGTTGGAAGGGAAAGATTCTTTTGTTGTTTACAAAGTCTTTCACCCTCAGGATAAGGCTTTATTAGGCTTTGTAGGTGTACCAGCATTTATTTTTGTTGGTTTAGATCCTGAACCACTTGAAATTGCTCAAGAAGATGACAATGAACGAGCACTTTTTGTTGGAAGTGGTGTTTTAGTTGTTGGGATCCTTGTTCTTTCAGGACTACATATTTTTGGACATATTCAAGGATTTAGGCAACAACAAAGAGCTGCAGAGGCTTTAGCAGAAGGGTTAGCATTAACACTTCCAGATGGACTTATTGTTTTTGATTCTCTTGGGAATATCACACGGATGAATATGGCTGCTGTGCAGCTTCTGGGGATAAAAGCTATTTCCAGTGATGGTTGGCAGACATATGAAGATAAAAACAATAATGAAGTCCTTCCACAAGAGTTAACTGGCCTTATAAAAGATCTTGTAGAAAATGGTTCTTTAGGGGATACAGAAGTAACACTATTTAAGGAAGATGGTGAAATTTCTTATGTAAGTGTCCGTGGAGGCCATGTTGGTTATCATCCAGAACGTTGGGTTGGATTTTTATTATTTTTACAGGATATTACAGCTGTTCGAATTTTAGAAGCTGAAATTCTTCGAAAAGAGAAGTTAGCAGCTGTAGGTAGTCTTGCTGCAGGTGTTGCTCATGAAATCAGAAACCCTTTAAGTTCAGTAAAAGGGTATGCAAGTTATTTTGGTGAACGTTTTCCTGAAGGTAGTCCTGATAAAGAGGCAGCTAGAGTTATGGTTCAAGAGGTTGAGCGGGTTAACCGTGCAGTCTCTGATCTAATAAGTCTTTCTTTACCTACAGATCTGCGTTTACAGAAGACAGATTTATGTCAAGTCCTTCAAGATGTTCTTCGTTTGATTGATCAAGATGCTAAAGGTCGTTCAGTTAACTTAATGTTAGATGATAAAGATAAAAGTTTTCCTCTTACATACATAGACCCAGATCGTATCCGACAGGTACTTCTAAATCTTTGTTTAAATGCTTTAGAGGCTATGCCTTATGGGGGAATGCTTACTTTAGGTGTACATTTTGACCATCAATTACAAAGTTTTTCTATTGAAGTAAAAGATACAGGTATTGGTATTGATGGTGCTTCATTACCACGAATATTTGATCCATATTATACTACAAAGACAAGTGGTACAGGACTTGGTCTTGCTACTGTTCATAAAATTGTAGAAGCCCATAAGGGTATGATCACAGTTTCATCAGAAATTAATAAAGGGACCATATTTCAATTAACATTCCCTTTTGTTCCAATATTTACCTAAGTAAGTAATAGAGAGAAAATTCATGATAAAGCCTACAATCCTTATTGTTGATGATGATGATGCACATAGAAGTATGCTTTGTGCATTATTAAAAGAGTGGGGATATAATACAGATGAAGCTAATGATGGTGATCTTGCTATTTTAAAGGTACAAAAACAAGTATATGATGCTATTATTTCTGATTTAAGAATGGCTAGGGTAGATGGAATTTCTGCATTAAAAGAAATTTTGAACTATAATCCATCAATACCTGTTTTGGTAATGACAGCTTGGTCTTCTGTAGATACAGCAGTAGAAGCCTTACGGCTTGGTGCATATGACTATCTTTCAAAACCATTAGATTTTGATGTATTGCGACAGACACTTGTTAGAACACTTGAACATACAAAAATTGCTACAGAGAATAGAGACTTACGTCGATGTATCCATGAGCAGCCTGGTTTAGGTATCTTGGGTCGAAGTATATGTATGATAGAATTGGTACGTATGGTAAATACAGTAGCACCTTCGGATGCAACTGTATTGATTGTTGGTGAATCAGGTACAGGAAAAGAGTTAGTAGCACGTGCTATAATGAAGGCAAGTTACCGTAACGAGTTGCCCTTTATAACTGTAAATTGTGCTGCATTAAGTCCAGCTCTTCTTGAGTCAGAACTTTTTGGACATGAGAAAGGTGCTTTTACTGGTGCTGATAGACGTAGGGAAGGTCGTTTTAAACAAGCAGATGGAGGAACATTGTTTCTTGACGAAATAGGTGAGCTCCCACTTGTGCTTCAAGCAAAACTCCTTCGTGCTATACAACAAGGAGAAATACAGCGTGTTGGAAGTGATACAGCTATTACTGTAAATGTACGTGTGATTGCTGCTACAAATAGAGATTTACCAGAAGAAGTTGCTGCTGGAAGGTTTCGTGAAGATTTATATTATCGTCTCAATGTTATTGGAATAGAAGTTCCACCTTTACGCTTACGTCGTGAGGATATTCCATTGCTTGCTGCCTTTTTTTTAGAACAGTTTGCTCTTACAAATCGTAAGACTATAAAAGGTTTTACACCACAGAGTATGGATGCTTTGTTACGATATAATTGGCCAGGAAATGTCCGTGAGTTAGAGAATGCTATTGAAAGAGCAGTGATTTTATGTACAGGAGAATATATTTCTGAACGTGAACTTCCTTTAGTTATTATGGTTCCACATAAAAATGTTGATTATGCATCTCTTAATGTAGATAGTGCTCTCCAAACAAAGAATATACCTGAAAATTTTGAATATACACACCTTTTAACCCTTGAGGAAATTGAAAAAATAGCCATTATAAATATGCTAAAGGAAACTTTAGATAATAAAAGTGAGGCTGCCCGTCGTCTTGGTATTACAAGAGCAACACTTCATAATAAACTTAAAAAATATGGGATAGAGTGATATTGACAGCTATTGATTTGATTCCTATCTTATATTTTAGAGTATTTGTAAAAATAAAATATCTAAATTAAAAGGTATTTATAATTATTTAATGTGCTAGGAGGGTATTATGCAGGCAGTCAAGTTATCCCCTAAAGAAAATAAGCATAATCCTAGTAATCTTATAACAGATCAAGCACATGCACTTGTAGCTTTTGCAGATGAGCATATTGATTGGAATTTGTCTCCAGAAATGGCTGTTACACTCTATCTTGAATGGGGTAACAATGATTGGAATGCTGCACATCCTCCAGTACGTTCAAAAAGCGATGTTTCAGTATATTTTGTAGTAGATACATGGAGTGATCCTATCCAGGTTCATTTAGTTCGAAGAAATTCAGAGAAAGCAGAAGATCTTATAAGTATTCCTTTACCAAATGATCTTGTAACTGTTTTTCGTAAAGAATATGGAGATTTAAAAGGTGTATTTGAACCTCTTCCAGAAATTAAGCAATGGCTTAAAAAGGAACTTGGTCATCAGTAGTTTATGTATTGGGTGTAAAAGTGGTATATATTTTTATTTAAATGTATGGTGTAGGAACATTTAATAAACTTGAGAAGGGAAGTTGGGAGGCTTCCCTTCTTATTTGTTATGATAAAGCCAACAAGCTACTAAATGTTTGTTCATAGTAATGTAGGGAGGCTTTTGGAGACATTCTTTATGGAATAAAGGGCAACGTGGGCTAAAACTACATCCTTTAGGGAGATTTTGTGGGGTAGGTACACTTCCATGGATAGACTGTAGATGCTTTTGTTTTTTATTCTTTAAAGATGGAACAGCATTAATAAGTGCCTGTGTATATGGATGTTTTGGAGTTTTAAAAAGTTCTACTACTGGTGCTTTTTCAATGATTTCACCAGCATACATAACACAGACGTCATCTGCAACTTCTGCAACCACACCAAGGTTATGTGTGATGAAGAGCATGCTCATACCTTTTTCCTTAGTAAATTTTTGTAGTAGAGTAAGTATTTGTTGTTGGATAGTTACATCTAAAGCTGTTGTTGGTTCGTCTGCTAAAAGAAGTTCAGGATTGCAAGATAATGCCATAGCAATCATAACTCTTTGTCGAAGACCACCTGAAAGTTGATGAGGATATTCAAAAATACGTTTTTCTGGTGATGAAATACCTGTAAGATTAAGAAGTTCTATAGCATAATTTATAGCATCTGACTTAGAAATATTTAGATGCTGTATAAGTGGTTCAGCAATTTGGTTACCAATGGAAAGTACTGGATTAAGGGATGTCATGGGTTCTTGGAAGATTATACTAATGTTTTTTCCACGTATTTGTTGTAATTGTGTTTCTGAGATTTCTGTTAGGTCTTGATTATTAAAGGTAATTGCTCCAGA
This sequence comes from uncultured Lawsonia sp., assembly GCA_964369665.1. Lineage (GTDB taxonomy): Bacteria > Desulfobacterota > Desulfovibrionia > Desulfovibrionales > Desulfovibrionaceae > Bilophila. Next base: position 361,045 of record CAYJFS010000002.1, read on the forward strand.
CATAATAGAGGCAATTTCAGGTAAAAGTCTAAGTATTGCAAGTGCTGTCATGCTTTTACCACAACCAGATTCACCAACTATACATAGTGTTTTTCCTTGAGCAATAGAAAATTGGATGTTTTGGAGTATAGGAATATGCTCATGAGCATGTTTGAGGCTAACAGAGAGATTATTAATATCTAAAATGTTTGCTTGATGATTGTTGTTTTTGGAGAAAGTATTATCGTAATCCATGGAAATCCAATATAAATATAATTTAAATATGCTATGGATAATAATTTATATATATATATGGTGCAAGCAGTTAATAGGATAGGTTAATGGTTAAATGTAGTAAGGATTTTAGAGTTCCCTTATTGACAATGATTATTAAAAATAGTAATATAAAATATATTTTTTTATTATTTTTATACCCTTTAGGGATACAAGTTGGTGTATATGCTTATATGGGATACAGTTATTACATTTGTTATTGTTCTGTGTGCTATTTTTCTCTTAATAATAAAAATTATAAAAGAAAAGAATGTTTCCTGTACAGGGTGTAATAAAAAATGTACTATGTTTAGTCAAAAAGGTTGTCATGAACAGCAGATTGCTAAGTATAGTTTAATTAAATAATGTGAAAGATAGCTTAAATTTTTTGTTATTAAACATAGGAAACGTTTCTAGTTTTATAAGACTAGAATGGTGAGGCAAATATGGCTATGGCAGCAAGTAAAGTAGAATTGCTTCGTTATCCTAGTGGTGACGAAACTTACACTAATGAAGTTAGAAGTTCTATAGAAGATAATATAGGGGAAGAGATCTCTTTACGAGTATTAGAAATAGGTCAACATGCACAGATTATTCAAATAAATGCTTCTGGAGAATTAGGACGGCGTATTCGTGAAATGGGGCTTATTCCTGGAGCTGAAGTTTCTGTTGTAGGCAGAGCTCCTTTAAAAGATCCAGTTGCTTTAAGATTATTAGGTTTTACTCTAACATTACGTAATAATGAGGCAGATTATATTACAGTTAGAGTTATTAATTAAATGCATATAAATCATATATATACTAAAAAGTAAGCTATAGCTAAAGTAGCTTACTTTTTTAGTATACAACTTTTAAACAAAGATATTATCTGGTTACACTAGGGTATTGGATATGGCTTTTTTTTATAAAAAAACAATAGCTCTTGTTGGTAATCCAAACTCAGGTAAAACGACACTATTTAATGTTCTTACAGGGTTACATCAACATGTAGGGAATTATCCAGGTATTACCGTTGAACAGAAAGAAGGTATTACCTATACAGCATCAGGTGATCCATTACGTATTATAGATCTTCCTGGAACATATTCTTTGACTGCATATACACAAGAAGAATTTGTAGTGCGGATGGTACTTATAAATAATCGGCCTGATGCTATTATTAATATAGTAAACGCAAGCGCACTTGAGAGGAATTTATACCTAACTGTACAGCTTCTTGAACTTGGCATACCTATTGTTATTGCTTTAAATATGATAGATGAAGCTCAGTCACATGGTATGACTATTAATCCTGAAAAATTATCTGCAAAGATAGGTATACCTATTGTTGAAACTGTTGCTAGGACAGGGTATGGTAGAGAACTTTTAATACAGAAAGTACGTAGTCAAATAGATTTATATGATGAATATCGACCAAAGCCATTGGTTATTTCTTATGGATCTGACTTAGATCCTGTTATTGCTTCTATGGAAGAAAAAATACAAGCTTCTGGGTTTTTTAATCAAAAGGTTCCTATAAGATGGTTTGCTTTAAAATTTTTGGAAGCAGATGAAGAGGTCATAGAAAAAGTTCAAAAAAAACATTTAAGTCTTTCTAAAGAACTTCAGCAAGATGTTATTAAAGTAAGTGAACATTTAAAGTCTACCCTAGATTTACGCCCAGAATCGGTTATTACAGATTACCGCTATGGCTATATATCATCTGTACTCAAAGGTGGGGTTATTACTCATAAGGATACAACAAGAGAACGGATACAATTAACAGATAAAATAGATACTATACTTACACATACATTTTTTGGGCCATTATGTATGGGTATTATCTTATATGCTATATACCATTTTACCTTTACTTTTGGGGCATTACCCATGGAGTGGGTTGCATGGTTTTTTGTGTTCCTTAGAAATATTGTAGAACAGCTTTTACCAACAGGTTTTTTAAAGTCTCTTATTATTTCTGGTATAATAGATGGTGCTGGTGGGGTTATGAGTTTTATACCTCTTATTCTACTTATTTTTTTACAGATAGCAATCTTAGAAGACTCAGGGTATATGGCACGTATGGCTTATATGCTGGATAGGATATTTAGATTTTTTGGACTTCATGGGTGTTCTGTAATGCCTTTTGTTATTGGAGGTGGCATTGCAGGTGGTTGTGCTGTTCCAGGTGTTCTTGCAGCAAGAACATTACGTAGCCCTCGAGAAAAGTTAGCAACCTTGTTAGTTATACCTTTTATGAGTTGTGGTGCTAAATTACCTGTTTTTATATTGTTTGCTGGAATTTTTTTCCCTGGGCATGAAGCAGGCGTTATGTTTGGTTTAACACTTACAGGTTGGTGTGTGGCTTTGATTACAGCAAAAATTCTTCGTTTAACCATTATAAGAGGTCCATCAACACCTTTTGTTATGGAGCTTCCTCCATACCGATTGCCACTTTTACGTGGTATTCTTATTCATACCTATGAAAGAACATGGAGTTATTTGAAGAAGGCAGGGACAACTATTTTACTCATTTCTATAGTATTATGGGCTGCTATGACATATCCAGAGCTTCCTGAAAGAATAGCAAGCCCTTATAATCTAAGGAAAGAAGAGCTTAAGGCAGAAATAGTAAAGCTGCAAAGAATAAATATAAGTAGTATTTTGCAGGAGGAAGAGTTAGAAAAAGTTCAGGCTGAGTATGGAATGCTTTCACTGCGTAACTCTTTTGCAGGAAGACTTGGTCTGGCACTTGAGCCAATCACAAAAATGGCTGGATTTAATTGGCAGACAGATATTGCATTACTTGGTGGGTTTGTTGCCAAAGAAGTAATTATTGCAACATTAGGTACGGCATATTCATTGGGTCAGGTAGACACAGAAACACCCACAACACTTGCTGAAGAAATCAAGAAAGATACTGCTTGGACGCCAGCATCAGCATTAGCTTTACTTGTTTTTGTGTTACTCTATGCTCCATGTCTTGTCACCTTGATAACGATTTGGCAAGAAACAGGTTCTTGGGGATGGCCTATTTTTAGCCTTGTTTTTAATACAGTTTTAGCTTTCATTATAGCTGTATTTGTTCGACATGTCTTTATATTTTTATAGAGATATTGTTTCTACAATAAGTTTAAAATAATGTTTTATAAAAGGTAGAAATAGTTTTGGGACAACCATTGTAAATGGATAGTGTTTTTATAAGAAGAAAGTAAAGAGAAAATTATTCTTTATTATGCTTGAGCAAAAATGTGTAAGTTTAATGAAATGTATATAATTAATTATATAAAAGTGTAAGAAGTATAGGCACAAGTGCAGTCAGTATTGTACCTGAAAATATAGCTAGAATAGCATTACGTTCTCCAGAAGTTTTTGCAATAATAGGAACACAAGCTTCACTAGAAGCTGCAGCAACAGAAAGAGGTCCTAAACCCCCAGCAATTTTTACAAGTATTGGGGCAAAAAGAAGTGTAACAAGTTCACGCACCATATTAACAAGTAATGCAAGAGAGCCTATGTCAGGATTAGAATATTGTGTTATGAGCATACTTGAAAGACTATAATAACCAAGTCCAAGAACAATAGCTAAGGCATCTTTGAATGCTATGTCTTTTAGAATAAGCCAAGAAGCAATACCACCTATAGTGGTCCCAATAAGTATACCTAAGGGTATTAAAAGAATTCTTCCCTTTAATTCTCGAATAATATGCCAAGCACGGGCATTAGTACCCATACCTATACCTACAGTAAAGAGCATAAATAAAACAGTCCAATGTGCAAGGTTAAGCTCAATAAGGTTACTTGGCATAATTTGCAGATATCCTATAATTATACCAAAAAAGAAACATACTAGGAGGATAAGCGATTCTCTCAAAATAAATATCCTTATATTGTTGGTAATTTTGGATGTATGAAGTACTCTAAGATTTTTGCAGCAAGGAGACTCCCAGCAATACAACTTATAGAGAAAACAAGTGTTTGAAAAGTAAGTGTGTGGATATCTACAAGCAGGTTTGCATTGGCACCTTGAGATAGCCCTAATAAAAATAATAAAATTCGTACAGACCAAGACAAAGCATAATCTGTATTTTTTGCTAATGAGGCATTATTTCTTATAAGGTAACCAATGGGAATACCTAGCAGTATACATATAATTTCTATCATGATTATTAAACCCCAATTATTCAAGAATATTTGTATATAAACTTTTATGGATTATTGTGTTGAATGAATGCTTTTAGTGTTTTATCTATAAGTTATTGTTGATCAAACAGTAGTCTAACTTAATTATATGATCAATCAGGTTTTATGTATTTTTTACAATGAGTTTTTACTAAGCTTTTTTTGAGTATGATTTTATGGAAAACATTACATTACATTTTTTAGCATGTTCACGTGAGTGGTTTATCAATCGTCCAGAAGATACACTTTCTATATGGTGTAAAATAGATGACATATTTTCAGGAGATGAACGGCTTCCATATTGGACTGATATTTGGCCTGCAAGTTATGCATTAGCAGAGTGGCTATATTTGAAACATAATTGTATACAAGGGGTATATTGTCTTGATTTAGGTTGTGGTTTAGGTTTTACAGCATTAGTAGGCCAACATTTAGGTGCTTATGTTCTTGGTGTAGACTATGAATTAGAGGCACTTACTTATGCAAAGAATAATGCTTTAAATAATAATATTTCTTTGTCAACATGGGTTGTTATGGATTGGAGGGAGCCAGCCTTACATAAGCATTCTTTATCTTTTATTTGGGGAGCTGATATTATCTATGAAAAGCGTTCAGTATCTTCTCTTATAAATTTTTTTGATCATGTTCTTGCCAAAGATGGGTTTGTATGGATTGCAGAGCCTAGCCGTTCCATATATAGAGAGCTATATAAAGCATTATGTAAATTCGGTTGGAAATGTCAAAATGTATATGCTCAAGAAGTAAAAAGTGTACAGGAAGACTCTGTGGTTGTTCCTGTTAATATATGGGAAATTAGGCGTTGAATTTATGTACATTAAAAAATATACATAATATTTTGATTGAGATTTATGGTTTTTTATTATTAAGGAATAATTTTATGGGAGAAACTATCCGTTTTGGTGTTTCATTAGATTCTGAGCTTTTAGAGCGATTTGATTTATTATGTGAGAGACAAGGGTATGCAAGTCGTTCAGAAGCATTACGTGACATTATTCGACAGGCCTTGGCTCAAGATAGTTTAAAGTCTGAAAATGTTAAGGCAGCAGGTGTTCTTTCATTAGTGTATGATCATCATATACGTGATCTTTCTAAAAAATTGATAGAACAGCAGCATGAAGTCCATGATTATATTGTGGCATCAATGCATATACATTTAGATTTACATAATTGTTTAGAGGTTCTTATTTTGAAAGGTGAAGGCAATTGCTTACATCAGTTAGCTGATACACTACGTGCTACACGAGGTGTAGTACTTGGTTCATTTTCCTTTTTGCCTGTTGAAGATAGGTATTCTTCATAATGAAGGACTTCTGACTTTATGCAAGATATACAAAACACGCCTGCACAAGTATTATTTCCTATTAATACTGTTGGAATTAGAGGGCTTAAATTTCCTATACAAGTTCAAACACAATATTCTGAAATACAAGAAACGGTTTCTGTCATTGATATTGGTGTTGAACTTCCTATTGCTTTTAGAGGTACTCATATGAGTCGTTTTATTGAGCTATTGCAAGAATGGAATAAGCCTCTTTCATATGAGTCATTAAAGAATTTATTAAGACATGTAGAAGGTAAGCTACAAGCACAATCAGCAGACATAGCATTCCTTTTCCCTTACTTCCTTAAAAAAACTGCTCCTGCTACAGGCGTTATTAGTTTAATGTCTTATGACTGTAAAGTAGTAGGTAAATCAAATAATGGTAATATTGATGTTTTTTTTGAAATAACAGTACCTGTAATGACAGTTTGCCCATGTTCTAAAGCTATAAGTCATGAAGGTGCACATAGTCAGAGGACAGAGATATATATAGAAATGAGGTTAAATAGTTCATGGATTGTTGAAGATATTATTGAAATGGCTGAATCTTCAGCATCATCACCTTTATATTCTATTCTTAAACGTGCGGATGAGAAATTCATAACAGAACTTGCTTTTGCTAACCCAACATTTGTTGAAGATGTTGTTAGAAACATGGCAAGTAAGCTTAAGAATTATCACAATGCATCTGGGTTTCGTATAGAAGTAGAAAGTTTTGAATCTATTCATGCACACAATGCTTTTGCTTGTATAGAACATCAATTTGTAGCTCATTAAGCACCATATACAAAAAATAAATAATGATATTGGGCTATACTAGTCCTTTATATTAGAAATATAAACACATGTTTTATATTAGGATACTATTTTAGGTATCAAAAATAAATCATAATTTATTTATTTTTTATTTTAGGGAGATTAAGGCTTATTATAGATATTTCTGGCTGTCAGACTCTTGACACCTTTTCCATATGTGGCAAAGATATTGTGTTTATTTATCAGTAGGGGGGACAATGGAAATAGGAAGTTATGGGATTATAGGAGAAAGTACAACCTTAAAAGAGATATTTCATGTCCTTCACAAGGTTGCACCTACTGATAGCACTGTTCTCATAACAGGAGAGTCTGGTACAGGTAAGGAACTTATTGTCCGTGCACTGCATGCACAAAGTTCTCGTGCATTAAAGCCGTTTGTACCTATTAATTGTGGTGCTATTCCTAAAGAGCTTCTTGAGTCTGAGCTTTTTGGGCATGAGAAAGGTGCCTTTACACATGCTATACGTTCCCGTGCAGGTCGTTTTGAGCTTGCTGATGGAGGAACGATTTTTTTAGATGAAATAGGAGAAATGGATTTAAGCTTACAGGTTAAGATACTTCGTGTACTACAGGAAAAAGAAATTGAAAGAGTTGGAGGTACTGGACCTAGAAAGGTTGATGTAAGAATTATCGCTGCAACAAATAGAGATCTTGATATAGAAGTCGAACAAGGTAGATTTCGTGAAGATTTATACTATCGTTTGAATGTTATACCTCTACATCTTCCACCATTACGTGAAAGAGGTAATGATATTTTACTACTGACTAAGAGTTTTTTAGAGCGTTTTTGTGCACGTAAGCAGCGTCCAACATTATCTCTTGATCCAATTGTTACTAAGGTTTTATTAGCTTATAATTGGCCGGGTAATGTAAGAGAGCTTGAAAATATCATGGAACGTTTAAGTATCTTAGTAGAAGGAGATATTGTAACAGTTCAAGATTTACCAAGGAAGATACTTGAGGCAGTTGGAGAACTTGATACACTTCATGACTTAGATACTGTACAGAAAAACTCCATACAACCAGTTACTGTAGCTTCTGGAAATTTTTCTTGGCCTTGTTTAGAAGACATGCATAAAAATAACATGGGACTTAAAGAGTTCTTAGAGCATATAGAAGATCATCTTTTAGATGAAGCACTTCTTTTATCCGAAGGTATTAAAAATCAAGCTGCAGAGATTCTGGGTATTAAGCGGACAACGCTTATAGAGAAATTAAAAAAACGTCGTATAGATGGTTGATAATTGTTAAAGACAATTAATACCTTTAGAAGGTCTTTAGGAATGGTTTTGTGAAAATATTGATAGCATATGTTGTTGCTCTTACTACATATTTTTTTTCAATACTTGTAGTAGATACTGAAGCTGTTACATGGCAGTGGTCTAAACTTTCGGATAGGGAAAAAGTTACAGTATTTTTTGATGAATCAGGTCAAGGAAAAGCTGTTTCTCGTGTTGATTTGACAATTCTTGAAATACCTTTAACAGATGCAGCAAAGACATTTACCCGTAATGGTTCAGCTCCATCAGAAGGTAGTCTTGTTTCTGGAGTTTCCCTTGATGGAACTAAAATACATGTTAACCTTCGTGATGCAGCGTTTGGTTATGTCTCAAAGATAGCACCTAAAGAACTTTCTATTGATATTTTTCCAGATCCATTAGGTAACCGTTGGCGTGATCCTGGTGTTCCAGTATCTTCTTCAGCACCATCTCGAGCTGCTTCTGCATTACCAGAGCCACAGACTATTCCACAAAAAGAGATAAAACCTGCTACTGAAAAAACTACGACTAAAGACACAGCACTTGCTATAAATAGTAAAAAGGTTCCTCAAACACTTGAAGTACAACCAACTATTGACGTGAAACAGTCTGTTGAAAATGAACAACAAGCAACAACAGCTCATACTCAAAAAGCAGAAGTACCAAAGAAGGATGATCTAACATCTAATAATGAGATAGATAGTGATGAAAATAAGCCTACAACAGAAGCATCTTCAGATACTATAGCAACTAAAAATTTAGATACTGTCCCTGTAGAAGAAAAAGATCAACCACCACCACCATCGCTTGATGAACTTACGAAAATTACAGATAAAATAGATAAAGTTTTTCCAGAATCAGGTGAATTTACTTGGAGTAAAGAGAATAATACATCTACAGATCTGCCTTTAGGTGCTCAAAAAGATTCAGGTGATGCAAAAATAGCTGTAAAGAAAGAAGGACCTGAAGGATCTAGTACACAACCTATATCTAAAGATAATAGTGATGTATCAAAAGTCGAGGTTAAACCATTATCTGATGTAGAAGTAAAAGAAGATAGTATGAATGGACTACGTGCTCCTATTAATACTAAAGGTCCTGAAGCATGGCCTCAAGAAAAAGGTTTAACAACTTTAGATAAGTTAGAAAATTATTTGCGTAGTGTACAGCATAATCAGCCAGAAAGTAATGTTACAGATGAGACAATAAATACTGAAAAGAAAGAGGAAAAAAAACCAGAAGTTGTATATGTTGATGAAAATGGTAATCCTATACCTCCACCTTTAGATATTCCTGCCACTATTGAAGAAGCAAAGCAAGCTATACGAACAATGCAGCTGCAAAGTGCAAAAACACTGCTCACGACTTTAACACAGGAGACACTTTCACCTGAACAAAATGAAGAAGTATTGTATTTATTAAGTGAAGTTAATGAAAAAATATACAAAGATCGTTGGTTAGAAGGTTATGAGCCTATTGTAAGTAGTACTAATGCAGCAATGAATGCAAATTTACGTTCTCCAAGGGTAGCAGAAGCACTGATGCGCTTAGGTATGATTAACCTTTTAACAGGTAATCAAGATGAAGCAGAAGGTTACTTTGGTGCTCTGAGAAGAAAGTTTCCTCAAGATGCTCTTGTTCCTCAGGGGTATTTAGCATTAGGTAAAGACCAGTTTGCTAAAGGGCAATATGCAGATGCTGTAAAGACATTTCAGATAATTATGGATAATTATCCAGAAAGTAAGGCTGTTCAAGATGCAGCACGTTTTATGGCAGAAGCTTTATTTAAGCAAGGCCATTATAGTCGTGCACTTATTCTTGTTGATTTTGTGGATCGACGTTGGCCTCGTTTATATTTAGAAGATCCATCATATCTAACAATGGTTGGGGATTTATACGATATAACTGGCCGTTTGGATGATGCTTTAAAGTATTATTGGATTCATTATAACCTAACTCCTCAAGCTAAAGATAATCATAAACTTCTTTTAAATATAGGTTCGGCTTATTTAAAAAAAGGTCTGTTGAAAGGCAGTAAGGATGTTTTTGAAGAACTTTTGAAGAAATATCCTGACTCTGAATCTGCCCCTAAAGCCCTTTTAGCAATGGGAGAAGAACAAATACCAAAAGATAATCCTACTTTAGAGGAACTCTTTACAATTTTTCAGAACCCTAGCTCTACGATACCAGAGATTTATTATAAAAGAATTATTGCAGACTATCCTAATAGCCCAGAAGCAAAGCAGGCTGAAATTCGTCTTGCAGCTTGGAAATTATGGAATAGAGATATTCCATCTGCTATGAAGTTAGCACAACAGTTTATTGATCAGAATCCAGGCTCTCCTTACTCTAAAAGGGCAGAAGAGATTATATTACGAGGTTTTGATCAGTCTTTTGCATTAGCACTTCAAGAAGAAAACTATGAGCGTATATTATCTCTTTGGGAAAAATATCCATATGTTCAGTTAGTTTATAAAAATATGAGAGATGATCTCCGTGTGGCACTTGCAAGAGCTTACTTAAATCGTGGTAATGAGGAAAAAGGTATGGATATGCTTGAGCCGTTTTTAGGTACACCACAAAATCCTACATACGGTGATTATACATATAATTTATACCTTGCTCGGTATTTACGAAATGGGAATTGGGATAAAATCCTTGAACTTGGAGAGAAAGTTGCTCATTGGAATTTGCCTACCTCAGCACGTGTACAGTTAGATTATGCAATGGCTATTGCAGCAGAGAATCTTGGTTTAGGTAGTAAAGCTTTACCACTATGGAAAAAGTTATATCAAAGAGAAGATATCCCTTTATATCAGAAAGCTTATGCAACATATTTTATGGCCCGAGATGCAGAGCGCCGTAGAGATTTAGATGCTGCATATAAGTTAAATATGGATACATTAAAATTATTTTTGACATTAGAAGAAGAGCGATCTGATAAAGCCGATGCTGAGCGAGTACGTGAATCTATTGCAGCACTTATGGATGTTACTGAAGTAGCCAATCGTTTTGCAGAGGCTCTTGATTGGGCGGATAAATATGCACCTTTTGTTTCAAATACGTCACCTGATTATGCAGGATTTCTTTTTCGTAAAGCACGATTACATCGAAAAATGGGTAATTTAGACAAATGGAAGCAGCTTTTAGAGGAAATTATAAAACGTGAACCAGAGAGTGTGTTTGGGAAAATGGCTGCTTCTGAGCTAAGAACGCAAGAAGTTTCAAGAGATTTAAATAGATTTACTCAGTAATATATAAATATGTATTTTTTGAGTTAATAATGTTTTTAATGTTTTTTATTTAGTAGGAGAAGGCATACCTTGAATAAGTTTTTCTTCTAATACACCAGTAGCATATGCACTTAATAAAGGAGTAGTGAATGTTGATGCATACCGTTTAGCATCATTTGCAAGTTGTTGCACAGCTATTTTGGGAGGTATAGCTTCGGCATATGATCTTTTTGTAATCATAGCTGAAAAAGAGTCTGCTACAGCACACAGTTTGCCAAAGTTACTTATGTTAGGTTCAGTAAGCTTATTAGGATAGCCAGATCCATCAAGGCGTTCATGATGTTCCATTGCTGCTTGTGTCATCTCTTCAAAGCCAAGGTTGAGTTTTTGTATCATTTTAGAGCCAAGAAGAGGGTGTAGCTGAATTTTATCTTTTTCTTCATTTTTTAATGGTGTTGTTTTTTTTAGAATAAAACTTGGTATTTTACTCATGCCAATATCATGAAGCATGAGTCCTAGTAGCGATTTTTCTATAGTTTTCTTTTTTAATTTATTAAAATCATTTGTCTCAAACAACAACCATGTGCCTACAAAAAGACTATTAAGAGAATGTTGAACAAGTGTGTGTTCTGTATATAGCCTTCTCATAAAAAGTTTTATTTTATGTTTATCTTGTAAGATAAATTCTATAAAAACCATAAGATCATTAAGCAATAATTCAAAAATAGCTGATACAGGTTGATTTATAAAGTTTAATAGACGCATATGCAGAGCTCTTATAATAATATCAGTTGCTTCAGCTTCTTTGAAGTTTTTATCAAGAAGGACTAAATCTACTTGATTAATAATATGTTCAGAGTAGATAGGGTGGTCAGTCCGTGAAACAAAGAGCAGTCCTTCATGACAAAGTTCATGAATTTTTTCTATTTGTTCATTTGTTAGACGGGTATCTTTACGGCTATAAGGGTAAAGCTTAGCAATGTCTTCACGAAACTGGAATAGATCAACAGGAGGCCTATATTTATGAAAACTATTAAGAATTTCTTGACTTATTTGGTAATATTCTTCTGAAACATTCATTGGGATATTACTGGATTTTTTATGTTTTTGCATGACGCTATTTCCTATAAATCTTTACAAGGTTTGTGCCTCTAAACTTGGATTGATTTATAGAAGGAGCTGATGATTGTCCTGCAGTAATAACGACATTATCATTATGCTTGAATAACTTACTTATTTCTATGAATTTTTCGGTTCGTGTTAGATGTCCTTCTGATGTTTCAGGTAAGTATTGTGGTATGACGCCCCAAGAAAAATTAAGTCTTTTTAGTGAGGAAATATTTGGCGTAAGTGCATAAATAGGTTGTGGTGGTTTACATGCAGAAAGATGGCGTGCTGCTGTTCCTGTCATAGTATGTGTAACAATAGCTTTAGCAGAATCTTTTTCTGCAAGTAGGCATGCAGCATATGCAAGAAATTTTGCTGTTGTTTTGCTTTCTTCTGGTCTTTTAATATGCTGGTCTTCAGACATGAGTTCTTCAGCTTTTGTTGTGATTTCTTCCATAAACTTAACTGTTTCTACAGGATAGTTACCTATAGCAGTTTCTTCAGATAACATAACACAATCAGCACCATCAAGTACAGCATTGGCAACGTCTGTTGTTTCTGCACGAGTAGGTATAGGGTTTGTTACCATAGATAAGAGCATTTGTGTTGCTACAATAACAGGTTTTGAAGCTTTATTACATGCCTTAATAATTCTTTTTTGAATGGTTGGAAGTTCTGGTAGTGGGCACTCAATACCTAAATCACCTCTTGCAACCATAATAATATCAGTTTCTTTAAGTATTTCATCAAGGTGATTGAGAGCATTACGACGCTCAAGTTTTGCTATTACAGGTATATCATAGCCATTATCACGAATAATACGTTTTACTTCATAAATATCTTCTGGTGTTTGAACATAAGAGACAGCAACAGCATTAACACCAAGTTTAAGACCATCCATAAGATCATTTTTATCTTTTTCAGTAATAGCAGAGAGTTTAATATTTTTACCTGGAAGTGATAATCCTTTACGAGATGTAATGATACCACTACTTTGTGCCATTATAAGAAAAGTATTATCTGGATATTGCTCTTTGACACAAAACTGTAATGTTCCATCAGCTAAAATAATTTCGTCATGTGTTTCAAGTTCAGCTAAAACTTCCTTATGATCAAAAGGAATATAAGGATAGAGTTCTTTTTTTTTCTCTGTTGGTCCAAGATAAAGAAGATCTCCTTTAGTAACTGAAATAGATGTATTTCCAGGAAGAAGGCCTATTCTAATTTTAGGACCAGATAGGTCTTGCATAATAGTGATGGGTATATGAAATAGTTGTTCTAAAGTTCTTATTGTTGCAATAAGATTTGTGAAAGTTGTTCTATCACCATGAGAAAAATTAAGACGAAAAATGCGTACTCCAGCTTCAATTAATTGGGAAAGGATATCAGTTTGATTAGATGACGGTCCTATAGTCGCAATAATTTTTGTTTTCATAAAAAAGATTGTTATCAGTGGGCATGTTTCTGTCAAGAAATTTCAATAAGTTATTGATAAATTTTATGCATAACTCTTGACATAGAAAATGAAATAAACCAAAAGTGAAAGGAAGTGGAAATTTGTGGAGAAATGTGGTAATTTAAATTCATAGATTTTGGGAAATATTTTTTTGAGGGAAACTATGCAGTTTAGAGGTCAGTCATATAGGAATCTTGATCCTAAAGGACGCCTTATTCTTCCTCCAGATTATCGAGATGTTTTGGAAGAGCTTTCTCTGGAGAGTAGTTTTGTTTTGACTACTTATGACAGTTGTATTGTTGGTTATCCTGAACAGCAATGGTTAGAGCTTGAAGGAAGTTTTTCTAAATTGAGGAATAGTTCAAAAAGAATTCGTGACTTTCGTCGTCTTTTTCTTGGTGGTGCTGAGAAACAATCTTTAGATGCACAGGGTCGTGTTAGACTTTCACGTGCACATATAGAATATGCACGTCTTTCTCATGAAATTGTAGTTTTAGGTCAAGGTGATCATTTTGAAATATGGGATCAAAGTAGATTTAGAGCTTTATTAGATCAAGATTTTGATGATGTAGCAGTTGAGCTTGTAGAAAGTGGTATAGAGTTTCCTTTATAAATAAGGAGTGACAATACATTTAGGTATAGTTGTATTGCTTAATAGCCTCATGTGGACACTTTATACATTATGTTTAGGAGCAGCTTCATATGAGTAGAGCAGTCCAAGATATGAAGGATTTGAATACACATTATTCAGTACTTCTTCAAGAGACAGTATCTATGCTTCAACCTAAACCTGGCGGAAGATACTTAGATGGTACAGTTGGTCTAGGTGGACATGCTTTTGCTATACTAAAGGCAGCAGGTAATGATGCTAAGTTGTGTGGCTTAGATCAAGATAAAGATGCACTTAGAATTGCAAGAGTGAAATTAAAGCCGTTTGGAAATAATGTTCACTTAATACATACTCAATATAGTCGCTTTGCTTTAATATTAGAAGAATTAGGTTGGGATTACTTAGATGGAGCAGTTCTAGATGTGGGTATTTCTTCACTACAGATAGATACATCTAATAGAGGTTTTAGTTTTTTATCTGATGGTCCTCTTGATATGCGTATGGATCAGAGTTCAAAAGCTTTATCGGCGTTAGAACTTATTAATAAAAGTAAGGAACAAGCATTACAAAAAATTATTGCTCAGTATGGTGAAGAGCCTCAGGCATATAAAATAGCAAAGGCTATTGTTACAGCTAGAAAAAGTAAGTCAATAGAAACAACAAAAGAACTTGCATCTATAATAGAGAAGGCATATCCAGCACAATGGAGGTATACAGCACGAAATCATCCAGCAACTCGTACCTTTCAAGCTATTCGCATAGCTGTGAATAATGAGCTTGATGAGTTGCATCATTTTTTTAGTACGATTTTGTCATATATCATACCTGGAGGAAGGATTGCAGTCATTTCTTTTCATTCATTAGAAGACAGGATTGTTAAACAATATATGAAAGCTTGGTCACAAAGTTGTATTTGTCCAGTATCAATACCTGTATGTGTTTGTAACCATAAACAAGAGGCAAAAATTTTAACAAAAAAGCCTATTATTCCTACAGAAACAGAAGTTTTAGAAAATACTCGTTCTAGGAGTGCTAAATTAAGGGTAGCAGAAAAGTGTATACCAGATGAAGTAGAAGAGATTTCTTCTAAAGAACGTTATGAACAGAAAAGATTAAAGAAGTTTATTAACGAACTGTAAAGGCTAAGTATATGAAGAAAGATGTATCATTAAGGTGGAGGTTTGGACTTACTGTATCTATTTTTTTTAGTATAAGTATGGGCCTTTGCCTTATATGGTTAAGCATAGGATGTACAGATAAAGCCTATACTATTAGAAAGTTTCAGCAAGAACTTGCTTATCGTGTATCGTTTAAAAACAAGTTAGAAGTGGAAAAGGAACGATTGCTTGCACCATTTGAACTCACTCGTAAAGCACAAGAATTTGGTATGCATGAAGCTAAGGCAGGGCAAATAAGAAAAATATCTAACCCAAGATAAAAATGTACATGAAGTATTTTGGATGTATGAATTATAGTAAATAAGGATCAATATGTCTTATTTAGGAAAAGCATACGGGTGTCGTAAAAAAGATATTAAAAAGACCTATCATAAAAATGCAGGTAGACACCGTTTTAGAGCTAATTATATTGATTGGAGCTCTTTTAGATTTTGCTGTATAGCAATAATCTTTTGTGCTGTTTGGGGAGGCTTATGGATCCGTGCAGGATATATTCAGCTTTGGGAAGGGAATAGTTTAGCAGAAAAAGCACGACGTCAATATGTTTCATTAGAAATAGTATCAATTCCTAGAATAACTATTACTGATCGAAATGGCCAGGTGTTAGCAAAAAGTGTTGAATGTTACTCTGTGTATGCAGATCCCCTTCAAGTGGAAGATAGCTCAAGAGCCGTTACATTACTTGCAGAATATTTGGGAGAGAGTCAAGAAAAGTATAGAAAGCTTCTTAGTAAGTCAGGTCGTTTTGTTTGGCTTAAACGGCATATTGATGATGCAACAGCTATGGCTATTCGTCATGCAAAAATACCTGGTATTATGTTAGTAAAAGAATATGAGAGAGTGTATCCTTATAAGCAAGTAGCAGGTCAGCTTTTAGGTTTTGTTGGCGTTGATGGCATAGGCCTTGAAGGCATTGAGCGTACATTTAATGAATATTTGAGCACTGTTGAAACTAAGCAATTTGTACAAAAGGATGCTTCAGGGAGAAAATTCTATATAAAAGGTATGGATTCAGAAGAAATGCAAGGTGCAGATCTTCAACTTACTATTGATACACAAGTGCAGTCTATTGCTGAAGATAGTGTCGCTCAGATGGTAGATACTGTTGAAGCTAAATGGGGTGGAGTTTTAATAGCCGATGTAAAAACAGGTGAAGTTTTAGCATGGGCACAATATCCTTTTTTTAATCCAAATACATACCGTCAACATAAACCTATAGATTATAGGAATCGTTTGGCATTAGATGCTTTTGAGCCAGGATCAACATTTAAACTATTCCTTGTTGCGGCAGCTCTTGAAGAAGGTGTTATTACAAAAGATACTATTTTTGACTGTGAGAATGGTCTTTGGAAGATAAAAAGTGCTGTTATTCGTGATGACGGTATTCCTCAGAAAGAACTTACTGTAAGTGAGATTTTACGTTATTCTAGTAATATTGGTTGTGGTAAAATTTCTTTAGAGCTTGGTGCACAGCGGTTCCATCAATACCTTGTAAAACTAGGTTTTGGTCAGCCTGTTGGTTTAGATATTGCTGAAGGTAGAGGTATTTTGAGGCGTCCTCGTGATTGGAGTGAGACAGATCTCATTTCAACAGGTTTTGGTCAAAGTATTTCAACTACTACTGCACAGTTAGCACAAGGGTTTTTGACTATTGCTAATCATGGCATATATAAGCCTATAAAAATTGTAATGAATAAAGATTTATTTCAGAAAGAATCAAAGGAAACACAAATTTTTTCTAAAAAAATAAGTAGTAATCTTCTTGAAATGATGTGTAATGTTGTCAGTTTAGGAACAGGAAAAAGAGCAAAAATTTCTGGTGTTTCTATAGCTGGAAAAACAGGTACATCTCAAAAAGCTGACAAAACAGGTAAGTATGGTCAGGAGCGAATAGCCTCTTTTGTGGGTATTTTCCCAGCTGAAGAACCTCAGTATTTAGTCCTTGTTGTTATTGATGAGCCAAATACTAAGAGATATGGTGGGCTCATAGCAGCACCTGTTTTTCGTAACGTTGCTACTAAAATGATGGCTTACTATGGATCTTTACCAGATCCAAATGGATTTGTAGCTCATGTAGATAAAAAACAGCTACATTATAAAAGAGAAGCAGCTATTTTGGCTTTAACAAGAGATACACAAGAAGCAGTTAAAGAAGTCCCTATAAAGACTGAAGTACGTAAGAAAATAGTTTCTCAAAAGCCTCGAGAAATATATATAGATGCAGATATTCCTGATGTTACAGGTAAAACTATTCGTAAAGCTATGGAAATTTTTGTACGTAAAGGGCTTGTTCCAGAAGTTAAGGGTCAAGGTACTATTGTTGTTAAACAAGAGCCAGAGCCAGGAACAACAATTACAGATCAAAAATCAGGTCAGAAATATATTCTTTGGCTTTCGGAGAAATAAAATGAGTACATATAGACTTGCTGAGCTTGAAGCTGACTTGAAAAAACAGCCTAAAGATATTTACACAGATTCACGTATGGTTAAACCAGGCTCCATTTATATAGCTCTTTCAGAAAAAAGTTCAGATAGAGCATCTTTTATTATAGATGCAGTTTCTCAAGGTGCAGCTTCTGTTGTATGTTGTTCTGAGGATGAAAAATTTTGTGGTACAGCAAAGGCCATACTTGTTAAAGATCCAAGGCAGGCTCTAGGTAGGTTAGCACAAATTATTTATGGAACAGAATCATTATCCTTTCCTGTTATTGGTGTAACTGGAACAAATGGAAAAACAACTATAACATATCTATTAGACTATATCTTTACTATGCATAGTAAAAAAACTGGTGTGTTAGGTACCATTGCTTATCGTTGGCCAGGCCATTTTGAGAATGCATCACTTACTACTCCTAGTTGTTTAGATTTGCATAGAATTTTAGGAAAAATGGATTCAGGTGGTGTAGATATAGGGTTCATGGAAGTTTCTTCACATGCCTTAGATCAACAACGTGTAGCAGGTATTTGTTTTTCAGGAGCAATATTTACAAATCTTACTCAAGATCATCTTGATTATCATTCAAATATGGAGGACTATTTTTTTGCAAAAGCTAAGCTTTTTTTAGAATATCCTCATAAAGATAAATTTATGGCTATTTCCACAGATAACTCTTGGGGTGAAAAGCTTGCACAACTCCTTTCTAACCCTGTTTGTTTTGGCCTTAAAATTCAGAAAAATAGAACACGGTATTTATCAGGGACTATTCTTTCTTCTACGAGTAAAGGTTTACAACTAAAGATGTCTTTTGAAGGAGAGCACTGGGAAATGGCATCACCGCTTATTGGTGCACATAATGCTGAAAATTTGTTAGCTACACAAGCATTAAGCTTACAGTTAGGTATTCAGCCAAAAGCTTTTTCTGCCTTTGAATCGTTTCCTGGCGTTCCTGGAAGGCTTGAACGTATTACTAATAATCAAGGTTTAGATATCTTTGTAGACTATGCACATACACCTGATGCTCTTTATAATGTTCTTGCAAGTTTAAAGAGTCTTGGTTTCAAAAGAGTTATTACTGTCTTTGGTTGTGGTGGTGATAGAGATCGTGCAAAAAGACCACTTATGGGTAAAGCAGTGTCTAAATTTTCTGATGTAGTTATTGTAACGTCTGATAACCCTAGGACAGAAGATCCAGATGCCATTATTTCTGAAGTGTTACCTGGCTTGAATAGTGTAAAAAAGGTTATTACAGACTCTGATAGGGAACATGCTATAGAAAAAGCTGTAAATATTTTAGGTTCTGGGGATGTTTTGTTGGTTGCAGGTAAAGGCCATGAAGCTACACAGCAAATAGGTCATGAAAAATATCCGTTTAGTGATCAAGCTGTTATTAGGAAGATTTTAGGATGCATGTAACTATAGAAGATATTCTCTCTATCACAGGTGGTAAACTTATTCCAGCAAAGGATAATAAGATATTTCCTATATCTGGAGTTAGTATAGACAGCAGAAGCATAGAAAAAGATGTATTATTTGTATGTATTGTAGGAAATACTGTTGATAGTCATGCTTTTGTAGAGCAGGCTGTTCAGAATGGAGCTACAGCAGTTTTGGCAGAGAGGAATCCATGTATAGGCGAAATTCTTGTTCCCATAATTCTTGTGAAAAATACAGTAGAGAGTCTTTGTTTAATAGCTCAAAAAATGCGTGAACAAACACATGCTAAAGTTATAGGTATAACTGGTTCAGCAGGAAAAACAACAGTAAAAGAATTTATTGCCCAATTACTAAGTACAGAGTTATGTGTAGCTAAAAACTATTTAAATTATAATACACAAATAGGTATGTCAGTATCAATGCTTCAAGCAGAAGGAAATGAAAAAGTTTGGGTAATGGAAGTTGGTATAAGTAAAACAGATGATATGGCAGAGCTTGGTTCTATTTTAAAGCCAGATATAGCACTTATTTTAAATGTAGGCTCTGCACATGTAGAAGGTCTTGGGGAAAAAGGTGTTGCATATCATAAAGCTTCTCTATTGAATTATTTAAAAAAAGACGGAGTAGCCTTTATTAGTGGAGATTATCCAGAGCTTGTACATGAAGCACAAAAAATAGTTTCAGAGCCTTATTTTTTTTCAACAAAGAATGAAAATGTTCCCTATTATGGTCAGTATATTGGGGTATCAGACTTAGGAAAAAGTATATATAGACTGCGGCTTGATGGTGAATTTTTGGATGTAGAAACACCTTTTTTGGGTAGTTTGGGTACAGAAAGTGTTATTGCTTCAGCTGCTGTTGCACATGTGTTCGGTATATCAAAAGAACATATTGTAAATACATTTAGTAGAATTACATTACCTAGGCAAAGGTTTAACTGTTCCCAAATAGGCGACTGGGTATGTATTGACGATAGTTATAATGCAAATCCACTTTCTATGAAAAAAACAATATTAACAGCTTTTGAAGTATCAAAGGAAAAAGAACCTCTTATATATGTACTGGGAGAGATGCTTGAACTTGGAGATCAGTCTGAAAAAGAGCATGAAGAATTAGGGTATGTTCTTGCTGGAACAAGTGCAAAAATTATTTTTTGGAAAGGTGAGCAGCTAGATGCAGTGAAAATTGGTTTAAAGCGAGGACGTTTTGCAGGTGTTGTACAGAAAATTTCAACAAATAAAGAGTTTAGAGAAAGTATCCAGTCATATAACATGAATAAAGGCGTAATCGTATTCAAAGGTTCTCGTTCAAATAAAATGGAATTACTTGTAGATACATTTACAAGATGGGTAGGGGCACATTAATGCTATATAATCTTTTATATCCTCTTAGTACAGAATATGGTGTCTTTAATGTTTTTAAGTATATTACATTTAGATCTGTTTGGGCTTTAGTTACAGCTCTTATGATTAGTATACTTTGTGGTCCATATTTTATTCAGTGGTTACAGAAAATAAAAGTTAAACAACAAATTTATGAGGAAGTTAAGGCACATCAGTCAAAGGTAGGGACACCTACCATGGGTGGACTTCTTATTTGTTTTAGCACTGTATTAAGTACAGTTTTTTGGGGTGATTTAACAAATATATATCTATGGTTAACGATTATTGTTTTTTTAGGTTTTTCTTTTATAGGCTTTCTTGATGACTACATCAAAATACTTAGGCAGCATAATAAAGGACTTTCAGCAAAGCAAAAATTTGTATTGCAAGTTATTATTGCTGGTATTGCCATGTTGTTTTTAGTCTCTGAGCCTGCATGTTCTACAAAATTAGCCTTTCCTTTTTTTAAGTCTTTAGCTCCAGATTTTGGATATTTTTATGTTCCTTTTGCGATTTTAGTTATGGTTGGAGCTTCAAATGCCGTAAACCTTACGGATGGATTAGATGGTTTAGCTATAGCACCTGTTATTGTTTCTGTATTTGTATTATCAGTATATATTTATGTAACAGGAAATGCTAAGTTTTCTCAATATTTACAAGTGGGTTATATCCCTGGTGTTGGTGAGGTTGCTGTTTTTTGTGGGGGTATTATTGGTGCAGGTCTTGGTTTTTTATGGTTTAATGCATACCCTGCCCAAATGTTTATGGGTGATGTTGGATCACTTGGCCTTGGAGGCGTATTAGGTTTCTTAGCTGTGTTATGTAAGCAAGAACTCCTTCTGCTTATTGTTGGTGGACTTTTTGTTTTAGAGACACTCTCAGTTATTGTCCAAATAGGTTTTTTTAAGTGGTCAGGTGGTAAACGTTTTTTTCGTATGGCACCACTACACCACCACTATGAGTTAAAAGGTATTCCAGAATCAAAAATCATTATTCGTTTTTGGATTATGTCTGTGATGTTTGGTGTAATGGCACTTTCAGCACTTAAACTTCGTTAAGTTTGGTAAAGTATGTTAGCAGTTTTAAAAGAGCAAAATCATAAGCTATCTATTAAGGATATACCATGGTCATCTACACGTGTAGCTGTTGTTGGAGCTGCGCGATCAGGCATAGCAGCAACAAAACTTTTAAAAGCTCTTGGTGCTAAGGTACGTGTCATAGATAGATCGTTGAGTCATATTCCTCGTGATTTTGTAGTGTGGTCAAAAAAAGCTGGATGTAATCTTGTCATTGGTAAACATTGTTTAGACCAGTTTGATGGAATAGATGTAGTTATACCCAGCCCTGGAGTATGTATTTCTAATATTCAGCCATTTTTTTCAGGATCAGTCAGTGTTTTTTCCGAAACAGAACTTGCTTGGTACCAGTTAACAAGTGAAAAAGTTATCGCAATAACTGGGACAAGTGGTAAGACAACTACAGCAAGTTTATGTGGTTCAATGTTTAATGAACAAGGTATATCTTGTTTTGTTGGTGGCAATATAGGTGTGCCCCTTTCTGAGTATGTTTTGGGTGACACAAAAGTAGAGATAGTGGTTTTAGAGTTATCAAGTTTTCAACTTCAGACATGTATAGATTTTCGTCCAGAAGTAGCTGTGTTACTTAATATTAGCCCTAATCATTTAGACTATCATAGTCATATAGAAGAATATATTTCTGCAAAGATGCAAATTTGTAAAAAGCAGCATAGTACAGATTATATTGTTATAAAAGAAAATTTAGACAAGCTTCTTACAGAGCATGGTATAAAGTCAAAAAAGCTTTTATACCAAGATACTGGTATGTTTTTAACAACACAACTTGTTGGTTCTCATAATCGTGAAAATGCTGAAGCAGCTTGGACGGCTTGTAAAGAATTTGGTGTTAGTGTTAATGCTGCTAAAAGAGCTGTAGAAAAATTTCATCCATTAGGACATAGGCTTGAGCCTGTAAAAGATTTACATGGAGTGAGCTATATCAATGACTCAAAATGTTCAACTGTTGAAGCTCTATTAGCAGCTTTATCTTCTTTTGAACAACCTATTTTACTTTTAGCTGGTGGTATTTTTAAAGGTGGAGACTTAGTAAGTTTACGTCCTAGTATACTAAAAAAAGTTCGTGCAGTAGGGTTATTTGGAGATAGCCGTGAAGTCTTTGAGGATGCATGGAGTGATCTTGTTCTAATGCATTGGGAAAAAACACTAGAGGAAGCTGTTAAATTTATTTTTCGCATTGCTTGTCCAGGAGATGTTGTCTTGCTTGCTCCAGCTACATCAAGCTTTGATCAGTATCTCAACTATAAAGAACGAGGCAATGATTTTAAGAGAATTGTACATGAGGTTCTTATATGAAAAATAAAAAGTATTATAATCAAGATGTACAAGTATCTTCTAAGAATTCTATTTATAAAGGTTCATATGATTGGTGGTTGTTAGCTGTTGTTATTATCCTTTTATGTATAGGTTTACTAATGGTTTTGTCTTCTAGTAGTATCGTTGCTGAAAAGCTTACAGGTGATAAATACTATTTTTTTAAAAGACAAATTATTTTTATGAGTATTGGCTTTGTAGCATTATGGATTACAGCAGTATTACCAAGATCAATTATTTATAAATTACAGTATCCATTTTTATTTACTGTCATACTTTTTTTATTAGTAACACTTACACCTTTAGGAGCAAAGGTTAATGGTGCAAGACGCTGGATCTCTTTTGGTTTGTTCTCTATACAACCACTTGAATTTGCAAAGATAGCTTTAGCTTTATATCTTGCATACTTTATGAGCACTAAACAAGAGCTGATCAAAACATTTAGTAAGGGTGTTATACCTCCATTTGCAGTAACGCTTGTTTTGAGTTTAATGCTTCTTGTTCAGCCTGACTTTGGTGGTGCAGCAATACTTGTTATGATTTTGTTTTTTATGTGTTTTGTTGGTGGAACACAATTTATTTATCTATTTTTATCTATAGGCATGTTTTTTTCTACTGCAACAGCGCTTGTACTACATTCCCCATATAGAGCACGTAGATTAGCAGCATTTCTTAATCCTTTTCAGGATGCACAAAATACAGGTTATCAATTGGTTCAGTCTTTATATGCTCTTGGTTCTGGAGGTTTTTGGGGAACAGGTATGGGTGGTAGTAATCAAAAGATGTTTTATTTACCAGAGGCACATAATGACTTTATCATGTCTGTATTAGGTGAAGAGCTAGGATTTTTTGGTATGACTATAGTTATGTTTCTCCTGTTTATAATTTTTTTTAGAAGTTATAAAATTATTGTTGCACAACAAGACTTAAGAGATCGGCTTTCAGCTTTTGGGGTAGCACTGGTCATTATTTTAGGTTCTGTCTTAAATTTAGCTGTTATTATGGGTATGGCTCCACCTAAAGGTGTGGCAATGCCATTTTTAAGTTATGGTGGAAGTAGCTTACTAGCTACAATGATTTGTATTGGTTTACTTTTAAATTTTTCTCGAGCTATTAGGTAGTATATGAAGTATAGTATAGTTATTACAACAGGGGGTACTGGTGGCCATGTATATCCAGCACTTGCTGTTGCTGAAAAGCTTCGTGATCAAGCAGAGATACTTTTTATTGGTTCACAACATGGACCAGAAGTTCATATGGTTCAGAGGGAAGATATTCCTTTTTATGGTCTATCTGTAAAAGGTGTTTTAGGTAAAGGATGGAAATCTTTTTTTTCTCTTTGTAAAATGGGACAAGGTATTCTTGAAGCACAAAAGATTTTGCAAGAATTTAAACCTAATGTTGTTGTTGGTTTTGGATCATATGCTTCATTTGCACCACTTATTGCTGCTAAATTAAAAGGTATACCAATTATTATTCATGAACAGAATGCATTTCCTGGCTTGGCAAATCGTTTTTTAGCTCGCTTTGCAAATAAAATTCTTTTGTCTATGCCAGATAAAGGAAGTTTTTTTCCAAAAAATAAATCTGTGTATACAGGTAATCCTGTACGTGAAAGAGTTATTAGTCTTAGAAAAAATATAGATTCTCAGAAAAAAGTATCTACAAAAAATTTATTAGTTATGGGTGGAAGTTTAGGTGCCCGTACTGTTAATACAGTTATTATAAATGGATTAAAAGAATTATTTGAAAATGGTATAGAGATACAGCATCAAACAGGGTTTAAAGATTGGGATAGAACAGCAGCAAGTTATGCTTTACATGAAAAACGTTCATATCAAGTAATGCCTTTTATCGAAGATATAGCAAAGGCCTATAGTTGGGCTGACCTTGTTGTTTGTCGAGCTGGAGCATCTTCTATTGCTGAACTTATAGCAATAGGTAAACCTTCTATTTTAATACCTTTTCCTCATGCTACTCATAACCATCAAGCACATAATGCACAGTTTTTAGTGAATGAAGGTGCTGCATTAGTTATACATGAGAAAGATATTTGGACTACAGATGTGGTTAAGGTTATTATAGATTTATTTAAAGATCGCAATAGGATAGAAGAAATATCAAGAGCTGCATATAACTGTGGTGATAATAGTGCAGCAACACTTGTAGCTAAAGAGATTATAGACCTCTTGTCTACAAAGGAATATAATGAAGTATAAGATAAAGCGTATACATATGATAGGTATTGGTGGATCTGGGATGAGTGGAATAGCTGAAGTTCTACTCAACACAGGTTATGACGTTTCTGGTTCTGATATAGCTGATTCACAGACTATTGAACGGTTGCGTCAGTTAGGGGCAACCGTTTATATTGGACATAATGCATCACATATTAAAGATGTTAGTGTGGTGGTGAAGTCAGGTGCTGTTAGTGATGATAATCCAGAAGTATGTATAGCTCGAGATTATGCAATACCTGTAATTCCACGTGCTGAAATGTTAGCAGAGCTTATGCGATTGCGTCAGGGTATTGCTATTGCTGGAACACATGGTAAGACAACAACAACTTCTTTAGTAGCGACAATTTTTGATACAGCAGGTCTTGATCCAACTGTTATTATTGGTGGTTTGTTGAATGCTTATGGATCAAATGCTCGTCTTGGAAAAGGTAAACATCTTGTAGCAGAAGCAGATGAGTCAGATGGTTCATTTCTTTGCTTGCTTCCAATTATTAATGTTGTGACCAATATAGATATTGATCATGTGGATTATTATAAAGATATAGAATGTATAGAACAGGCATTTATACGTTTTATGAATAATGTTCCTTTTTATGGAGTAAATATTGTCTGTGGAGATGATCATGGTGTTCAAAGAGTTCTACCTTCAGTCAACAGGCAAGTTAAGACATATGGTTTTGATCCTAGTAATGCCATTTATGCAGAAATTATTGAGTGTAGCCATATAAATCAATTTCGTGTTTATGTAGAAAGTGAGTTGTTGGGTGAAATTACTCTTGCTCAGCCAGGGGAACATAATATTCTTAATGCATTAGCTGCTATAGGTGTGGCTTTAGAGTTAGGGATTTCTGTTTCTTCTTGTATAGAAGGACTAGCAAGTTTTAAAGGTGTTAAAAGAAGGTTTGAATATAAAGGAGAAAAAGAAGGTGTTACTATTATTGATGACTATGGTCATCATCCAGTAGAAATTAAAGCTACATTAGAAACAGCACGAAAAGTTTTTCCTGATCGCCGTATTGTTGTTGCTTTTCAACCTCATCGGTTTACTAGAACTCAAGCATTGTTTGGTGAATTTTGTCAGGTTTTATCGACAGTTGATAAGTTACTACTTACAGAAATTTATCCTGCTTCAGAGAAGCCTATTCCAGGTATCAATAGTCAGAACCTTGGACAAGGCATACAACAAGTTTCTTCCACAGACATTACCTGTTATCCTGATGTAGAAGCTGTTTTGGAAGCCCTACCAAATGTATTAAATACAGGTGACGTTCTGATTACTTTAGGTGCAGGTAATATAACAACTATTGGTTCTAGGCTTTTAACATGTAACCCTAAATAAGGTATATTTGTATGTTACAAATTACTTCATCACCTAAATTATCAGAGCTTACAACATTAGGTATTGGTGGAACATCAATAGCGCTTATTGATGTTTATGAAGAGCATGATCTTGATCATATACCAGGGCAAATTCAACGTTTGGGTGGTAAGAGTTATCTTCTTGGTGGAGGTAGCAATATTCTTGCTGCAGATACAGAGTTACCTTTTGTTCTTATACGTACTAAAATTCTTAAAGAACCTCAGGTTATACATGTTGATAAAGATGGACAGGTATTTGTAAAGGTTTATGCAGCAATGGGTTTAGCACGGTTTTTAGCATGGTGTTCGAAACATGGATTATCAGGCATGGAAAGTTTTGCAGGTATTCCTGGGACTGTAGGAGGTGCTATTGCTGGTAATGCTGGCTCATACGGCATGTCAATATGTGAATGTATTCATGAAATAGACATTTTTTCTTTTACACATGGTCTTCGTGTACTTAATAAAAATGATATACAATATAGATATAGATGCTTTTCAATCGATGAAGATTCAGGTAGTTTTGCTATTATATCTGCTATTATTCCTTTACGGCATGATGCCAAAGAACAAATTATTGCAAGAATCAGAAGCAATGTTGCCAAAAAAACTTCTACCCAACCTATGCAAGTCAAAAGTGCTGGTTGTATTTTTAAAAATTCTGAGTGTAACTCAGCAGGAAAGCTTTTAGATCAAGCAGGATTTAAAGGCAAAGGTAGAAATGGCATTAGTTTTTCTCCTTTACATGCTAACTTTTTAGTTAATGATGGTCATGGGAAAAGTTCTGTAGCATTTGAATTACTTCAAGAAGCAAGGCAAACAGTTAAAGATACTTTTGATATTGATTTACAAACAGAAGTAAGGGTATGGACATGTTCATAACCTCAGTAAATAAAAGACGTATAGGTAATACATATGTAAATACATACTATACTAATACAATACGTCCATTTACAAGAATGAAGTATTTTCCTTTTATCTCATGGATATTTTGGTCATGTATAGGTGGTATTACATTACTTTTTATCGCAATAAGTTTTTTACAGATGTACCGCTCAATCACAACAAGTAATTTTTTTTCAGTTGAAAGAATTAATATCCATGGAACAAATTTTTTTTCAAAGTCTGCTATTCTTAATGAAACAGATTTACATTTAGGGATAAATAGTTTTTCTATAAATATAGGTAAGATAGAAAAAACACTTCTTAGAAGTCCTTGGGTTGAAAGAGTATCAGTTAAGAGAAGGCTTCCTGGAATAATTGATATTTTTATTACAGAACGTAAACCTATGTTTTGGATTTTAAGAGATGGCTTGATGCATTATGTAGATAGTACTGGTCGAATTATTGCTCTTGTCGAGAAAGATAATTTTGTTTCTTTGCCAACAATAGAGATATTCGATAATGGTGAATTATTATTACCTATTGTTGAAGGTGTACTAAAGACACTTCAGGCAACAAGCCCTATAGAAGTTAATTCAATTTCAGCTATAAAGCTTAGCAAGTCAAGAGGCATAGAAATTTTTATAGAAGAATATAATACATTATTATGTATAGGTAGCAATGATTGGCAGGGTAATTTGAAGAGGTTATGTGCTGTTTTATCAGACTTAGTTCAAAGAGGTGATTTGAAGAAAGTTTCTCAAATCATTACATCAGCAGAGGGTGTTTGTGTTATGCAGTAAAAAATGTATTTTTTAAAGTATTTCTAGACTTTTTTAAGAAAGTATGATGTAGAGGTTTAAGGTTTTATAAAATAGATAGGAAAAGAGTATGGTTGATACTTCTTTATGTATGGAGTGCAAATTGTTATATAGTATTGAAGGAGAAGGGCATGCCACAGTCCGATCTCATAGTTGGTCTTGATATAGGTACAACAAAAATTTGTGCAGTCGTTGGTGAAGCTAACGATAGTGGTGGTATTGATATTGTTGGTATTGGAACAAGTCCTTCCAATGGCCTCCGTAAAGGTGTGGTTGTTAATATTGACCAAACAGTCCAATCCATTAAAAAAGCTCTTGAAGAAGCAGAGTTGATGGCAGGGTGTGAGATTCGTTCTGTGTATGCAGGTATTGCTGGTAGTCATATAAAAGGTTTTAATAGTCATGGTATCATTGCTGTAAAGGGTGGTGAAGTATCATCAAAAGATATAGAGCGTGCACTTGATGCAGCAAAAGCAGTAGCAATACCTTTAGATCGTGAAGTCATTCATACATTACCACAAGAATATATTATTGATGACCAGAGGGGTATTATTGATCCTCTTGGAATGGCAGGTGTTCGTCTTGAGGTAAAAGTTCATATTGTTACAGGTGCTGTCACGTCTGCACAAAACATTGTTCGTTCTTGTCATAAAAGTGGTTTAGATGTTGCAGACATTGTCCTTGAGTCTCTTGCATCCTCTAAATCAGTGCTTACAGAAGAAGAGCGAGAAATAGGTGTTGCTCTTATTGATTTAGGTGGTGGAACAAGTGATATCGCCATCTTTGCAAATGATTCAACAAAATATACAGGTGTACTTCCACTTGGTGGTCAAAACCTTACAAATGATATTGCGTTTGGCTTAAGAACACCTATTGCTGCAGCAGAAAAAATTAAGATAAAGTATGGTTGTGTCTTAGCAGATATGGTACGTTCAGATGAATTTATAGAGGTTCCTAGTGTAGGTGGCCGTGAACCACGCAAACTTTCACGTCAGGTACTAGCTGAGATTTGTGAGCCTCGAGTTGACGAAATTCTTACACTTATTGATCAAGAGCTTGTGCGTTCTGGTTTTAAAAATATGATAGGTGCAGGTGTGGTTCTTACAGGAGGTACAGCACTTACAGAAGGTTGCCAAGAACTTGGTGAACAAATTTTTAATTTGCCAACAAGGATAGGTTATCCACGTAATGTTGGTGGTTTAAGAGATATGGTGAATAGCCCAAAATTTGCTACAGCAATGGGCTTATTGCATTTTGGTGCAGAAAAAGAGGGTATGGAGCAACGTTTTCGTATTCGAAGTGATAGTACAGTGTTTAGTTCAATCTTATTACGTATGAAAAAATGGTTTTCTGAGATTTCATAAGTAATATAAACCTTTTTGACGTATCCCCGTTAAGAGTGGAGGGGTGTAATGGATATTATGTCTTTTGATACAATGGTACCGCAAGCAAAAATAAAAGTTATTGGTGTAGGCGGTGGTGGTGGTAATGCTGTTCAAAACATGATTGAATCAGTATTAAAAGGTGTTACTTTTATTTGTGCAAATACAGATGCACAAGCTCTTGCTCGTTCAAAAGCAGATATAAAGCTACAGATAGGTGAAAAGCTTACAAAAGGGCTTGGAGCTGGAGCTGAGCCTGCTGTAGGAAGAGATGCAGCTTTAGAAAGTATTGGTGCAATTAAAGAGGCTATTGGCGAATCAGATATGGTTTTTGTTACTGCTGGTATGGGTGGTGGAACAGGAACTGGTGCTGCTCCTATTGTTGCCCAAGCTGCTAAAGAAATGGGTGCTTTAACTGTAGGTGTTGTAACAAAACCATTTATATTCGAAGGGCATAAAAGGACCCGTTCAGCAGAACATGGAATTGGTCAGCTAAGGGAACATGTAGATAGCCTTATTACTATTCCTAATGATAGGTTATTAACAATAGCACCTAAGAATGCAAAACTTACTGATATGTTGAAATGTGCAGATGATGTTTTATACAGTGCAGTTCGTGGTATTTCTGACTTAATTACTGTTCCAGGAATAATCAATGTGGATTTTGCTGATGTTAGAACGATTATGAGTGTCTCTGGTCTTGCCATGATGGGTACAGGTGTAGCATCAGGAGAAGGTCGTGCAATAGAAGCAGCACGAAGAGCAATTACAAGTCCTCTTTTAGAAGATATCTCTATTATTGGTGCTAAAGCTGTACTTATTAATATTACAGCAACAACAGAACTTGGTATTGATGAATATAGTGATGCAGCAAACTACATTCATGAAGCTGCACAAGGTGCTTCTGACACAAATATTATTATTGGTACAGCATTTGATGAAGATGCAGGAGATGAAATTCGAATTACAGTTATTGCTACAGGTATTGAAACATCAGCAGGAGTTAAACTTCCAGGTTCTCAAGCTTCTATGCAGGTACCTTCTATTAGGAAATCAACTTTTTTTAATGCTCGATCTACAGTGACTTCAGATGCAGCAAATGTATCATCATCTTCTGAGAGAGCTTCCTATAGGACACCAAGGTTATTAACAAATCCAGAAGTAATGGACTATAAAGATCAAGTTGAAGCTGCAGATGTTCATTCTAATGAGTCAACAGATGTAAATTATAGTATTCCTACATATTTGCGTACATTGTTAGCAAAGCAAGGGACTCAGGAAACATCACCTGATGCTTATGGGCATACTGGCTCTACTCATAGACAAAGCATGCATAAACCTGGACATGAGAATTTTGTCTTTGATAAGGATGATCAGGATATTCCTACTTTTATTCAAAAACAAGCAAACTAATAATAACATAAAGTTTACCACTCTTATTAAACAGCCTATATATGTAGGCTGTTTTTTTATAATTATGATAAGCTATTGAGTAAAGTTATATCTATATGTAATTTTTTAAGTAAACCTCTTTGTTAATAAATGGTAATTGTAAAGCATATAATCTAATGCTATTATGTAGTAAATAATTAGATATATAGGTATAGGAATATGAGTTTAGAATTTGTGTAGGTTAATAAAATATAATTATGTAAGTAATAAAATGAAGAATCTAGAAATAGAACGTAAGTTTTTAGTAAAGAATGATAGCTGGAGAGAGAGTGATGCAGGTCTTTTATATATACAAGGTTATCTAAAAACTTTACCATATACTATTCGTGTCCGTATAGAAGGTACTTCAAGTTTTTTGACAATAAAAGAGCCATTAAAGGATATTATTCGTCATGAGTTTGAATATCCAATTCCTATAGATGAAGCAGATTATATACTAAAGAACTTATGTGAAAAGAAGCCTATCCGTAAATATAGATATACACGTGTGTATGATGGTCTAAAATGGGTTATAGATGAGTTTTTAGATGATAACAAAGGACTTGTTATTGCTGAGTTAGAACTTGGAACACCTACACAAGCTTTTACAATACCACCTTGGGTTGGGCAAGAGGTCAGTAGCAATACATGTTATTATAACAGTAACCTTATAGATTATCCTTTTAACCAATGGTAGTTTTATATTGAAGAGAAGTCAGGTGTTCTGGCTACAACACAAACGTCCACAGTTTTAGCTTTGTGAGCTAGTAAAGTTTTACTTGCTTGTTGTAGTGTTGTTCCTGTTGTCATGACATCATCAATAAGAAGTACTCTTAGACCTTCTACTAAGTTACTTGCTGTGAATGCTTTTTGGATATTTTTTAGACGTTGCTGTTTTGATAGTTTGGTTTGATGTTTTGTTGGTGTAACTCTATACAACAAATTGTTTTTTATAGGTCGGCTTAGTTTTTTTGCAATAGGGCGAGAAATTTCTTGGCACTGGTTGAAACCTCTTGCATATAAACGAGATGGGTGTAAGGGCATGGGTATAATGACATCTGGTGTTGGTAAGTCTAAACAATAGGTTGATAGTAAAATACCAAGTAGTTTTAAGGTACTTGTCTCTCCTTTAAATTTTGCTTGTATAAGTAGATGTTTATATGCACCTAAATATGAAGACAAAAAACGGAAGTTTTCCCAAAGAGGAGGAGTATTCATACATTTTATACAAGATATAACTGGGAAATTTTCATCAGGATAAATATAACCACATGTTGGGCAGTAGCCTTTTTTTTTAGGTTGTAATAGAGCACTACATGTTAAACAAAGCCATTGTTCAATATTATTTTTAGGCTGGTTTTGTTGTAGTGGGGTAAAGGGTATATAGCAAGACATACATCGACGTTCTTCTATAAAGAATAGAAGAACGTTTTTAATAATATGAAAAATATGCATTAAACAATAGATATGTATGGTTATTAGAGTGCATTTTGTATTTCTTGTATAAAAGTATGAAGATCTGAAGATGCATGTTTGGATTGTAAGAAGTCTTGTGGTCCATCAAGACCACGTAGAAGAAGTTCATCTTGAAGAAAAAAGCCGATACTTTGAAGAAAACATTGGAGAATAAGCAAACTGGGTTCAAAGATACGTTCACCAGTATTTTTTGCAGCAATAAGTACTGTGAATGCAGGTTTAAAGAGCGTTTTTTTTGATGCAGAATTATTAAATGTATAGCCTGAAGCATGCCAGTATTTTTGTGCTCGGTCTATAAAACTTTTAAGTTGTGCAGGTGGTCCATAGAAAAAAATAGGAGCAATAATAATAAGTGCCTGTGCAGACCATACCTTATCAAAAAGCCAACCTCCTTCATCCTGTGCTTCAAGTATGCATTGTTCTGTATGTTGAGCACAAAATCCACAAGCAGTGCATGGTTGAATAGTAACTGACCGCAGGGGAATGATTTCTGTTGGGTGTAAACTCTGATTAAGTTGATCAGAGATAGCTTTACCTATGGTGTCTGTGTTACCATTTGGCCTGGGGCTACATGTTAAGCTAATAATAGACATTATTTAAAATTAATTTTTATTGTTATTATATTTAGTTATTCAGTTATATCTTTATTTATTTTTTTCTGAAAAAATCCATTGTAAAAGTGCTTTCTGTATATGTAGTCTATTTTTTGCTTGTTCCCAAATAAGAGAATAACTACTTTCCATGACGTCTTCAGAAACTTCTTCACCACGGTGTGCAGGAAGACAATGAAGAAATTTTGCTTCTGGTGCAGCTTTAGCCATGAGTTTAGAGTCAACACAGAATCCTTGGAAGTCTTTAAGACGGTTTTTTTGTTCATGTTCTTTTCCCATAGATGTCCATACATCTGTATAAACATAGTTTGCCTCATCTACAGCCATTTCAGGTTCATGGGTAAGAAATATTTTAGCACCAACTTGAAGTGCTAAACCAAGAATATCTTTATCTGGTTCATGACCTTTAGGAATAGCAATAAAGAGTTCAAATGGAAAATACATAGCAGCTTCTATCCATGAGTTGAGGACATTATTCCCATCGCCAACCCATGCAATGCGTACATCAAGTTTAGGATGTCTTTCGTAGATAGTCAGTAAATCTGCCATTACTTGGCAGGGGTGTCCTTGATCAGTTAAAGCATTGATTATAGGAACAGAGCTAAATTCGACAACCTCATTAATCCTTTCTTGTTCTTTTGTGCGTATGATAATACAGTCAACATATTGAGAGAGTGCACGTGCTGTATCTTTTAATGGCTCAGAGCGTCCTATTTGGCTTTCATTAGGTGTTATGAATATAGTTGAACCACCAAGTTGGTATATAGCTACTTCAAATGATACTCTAGTACGGGTTGATGCTTTTTCAAAGATAAGTGCTGCTACTTTATTTTTCATACATAAATCTTGGCAGTAGTTATTTTTCATATCATTAGCATGAATGAGTAATTCCCATGCACTTGTGTGGCTAAGATCTCGTATGGTTATAAAATTTTTTAACATCCTGTCCTGATTATTGTTTTAATTTAATTAGGATATGTATTTATTAAGATAGCTTTTTACATATGTTAAAATACATGTGTATTATAATTTAACAATAGTTTCATTGTTAACATGTATTTTAGCACGCTGTTCAAGCATTGCTATAAATCCTCTAAATATTTGTTCTTTTTTTGCTTTAAGTACAGAGGAAATGAAAGTATCTTTTATTTTTTCCCATTGTTCTTTTGAAGCATATGTAACGTTTTTTGAGACAAATACAAGTGCAACCCCCTGATTTGTAACATACGGTTCAGACAACCATGTTCCAGGTGTTGCTTTAAAAACAGCAGATAAAAGTTTTGAATTTTTTAGCTCACTCAAATTACCTGAACGCATTATAGGTTGGCTTGTATGGACATATTTTTCTAAATTTTTAGGTATAGATTCATTTTTCAGTTGAGGAAGGATTTTTTCAGCCTCTTTTAAAGCTATTTCTGTTGCTTTTTTAGTTTTTATCCAAAAATTTAGTTCATTTTCTACAACTTCAAGTGATTTTACAGATTCTGGTTTAATTTCTTTTATATAGACAAGAACATATCCGTTTTTTGTAAGGAATGGGGTATCTATAAGTTTACCTGGTGTATGACTAAGAATTGTAGACATATCATCTGGATTATTAAGCTCAATTTGTTGAACAGCTGATGTTGCTGGTATAAGACCTGTTGTTGCTGGGACAAGATCATAAGGTTTACCTACAGTTTCAAGATTTTTACCAGATAAAAGCTCGATTTGGATTTGTTCAATGATATCTTGTGTCTTACCTGCGGCCTTTTGTTCAGCAAGTGTTTGATGTATGGAGTTTTTTACGTTTTTGAGAGGTGTTGTTCCAGCAGGTTTTTTTTCAATAACTTTAATTAGATGGTAGCCTAGAGGTGTTTTTATAGGTTTGGATATTTGGCCAGGCTTTAGTGTGAAAGCTACTTCAGCAAATGCAGGTATAACTTGATCATAGCTAACCCATCCAATATCACCACCATTTTGGGCAAAATTATCTTGAGAATATTTTTGGGCAAGTTTTTTAAAGTTTTTTTCTTTTTTTAGTGTATGTGCAATTTTTTCTATTTTTGTTTTAGCAGCCTTGAGCACTTCTGGACTACTATTTTCAGGAGCTAAGATTACAATATGTTGAGCATGTACCTGTTCTGGGTTTTTATATTTTTCAATATTTTTTTCGTAATATTCAGTAACATCAGCATCATTAATTTTTTGGCTTGAAGCTAAAGATTGAGGTGTAATAAGAAGATATTCTAAATTTATTTCTACAGGTACTTTAAAATCTCCAAGAGATTCTTCATATGCTTTTGCCAGTTCTTCAGGGGATACCATTACTTTATTAAAATAGGATTCTGTAGGAAGGAGGATGTATTTAATAGAACGTAAAGCTGTTTCATAAAGATAAACATCATGAGCTTCTTTAGGTGATAAATATATCCCTGCTGTTATTTCATTTTGAAGCTTATTTATAATAATATTATTTTTGAATTGTTTTTCAAAATGAGTAGGTGTATCTCCTTGCTGTTCTAATGTTTGAACATAGATTTTTGGATCAAAAGAGCCCTGTTCATTATGAAACATAGGTAAGGATTCAATAGCTTTTTTTAATTCATAAGGTGTAACAATAAGACCTATACGTTGTGCTTCTTGGAGAATGAGTGATTCAACAACAAGCTGTTGTACAGCTAATTGTTTAATTTGAGCAGGCTTAAGTTCTTGCTCAGAGATGTTAGGCATATTTTGAGATATTATATGTTGGAGTTCAAAGCAACGTCTTTGAAAGTCTTGGACAGTGATAGTTTGATTATTTACATTAAGAACTTCTACAGTAGGGCTACTTGTAAGGTTGCCAATGCCCCAGAAGACAAAGACAAGAATAATCAGTCCCAAAAGGATTTTAACTACCCATGATTGGGCATTGGAACGAATAAAGTCTAACATAATAATTCCGTTAATTATGGTATAGAAATAGTATTGTTAATAATTTTATTATAGTAAGTTTTAAACACTACCCTAATAAAGTTATCTTTAATAAGTAGTATTTTATTGTAGTTAAATAGTATAAATACCTTTATATGTAAAAATTTTATAGAGTATACTGATATAGTATACATAGAAAAATTTTTGTGATCAAGGTTTTGCAGTAAGACTATTATTCAATGATAAACCCCATTTCTCTATATTCATTAAGTTTATTACGTAATGTTCGGATAGAAATACCTAAGAGTTCTGCTGCTTGTGTTCTATTTCCAGATGTGGACTCTAAACCTTTTAGTATCATAATTCGTTCCATTTCATGAAGAGGAATAACAGCATTGGGAAATGGATCAGGATCTGAATTTAGTGTATTGTCTATTTGGGGATTAGTATTTGTTGATGTGGTATCTGTTTCTTCAAAAAGAGGCCATTCTTCACTTTCAAGGAGAAAGTGGTGTGGTGTAATAGGCGATCCTCCAGCAAGAAGCACAGCTCTTTCCATAAGATTTTGTAGTTCTCGTACATTACCTGGCCATGGATGTTTTTTTAACCAATGAATAGCATCTTCAGATAGTGGTGTTGGTTTAAGTTTATATTCTTTAACGTACATATTGATAAAAAAATGAGCTAACTCAATAACATCATCACCACGTTCACGTAATGATGGAAGGCGTAAAGGTATAACATTAAGCCTAAAGAAAAGATCTTGTCTGAACTTTCCTTCATCAACCCATTTTTCCATTTCTCTGTTTGTTGTTGCAAGAACACGCACATCAACTTTTACAGTTTCTGTTCCACCAACACGGTCAATTTCGCCTTCTTGTAATACACGCAGAAGTTTAGCTTGGAGTGCAAGATCCATTTCTGAAATTTCGTCAAGTAGAATAGTTCCTCCATTTGCAAGTTCAAATTTTCCTAGCTTACGTCCTATAGCACCAGTGAAAGCACCTTTTTCATGACCAAAAAGTTCACTTTCTAAAAGATGCTCAGGAAGAGCAGCACAGTTAACAGCTATAAAAGGCCCTTGGCTTCTATTACTCCAAGCATGTAGTGTGCGTGAAAACATTTCTTTACCTGTTCCAGACTCTCCAGATATAAGAATAGAAGCTTTAGATGGAGCAACTTGTTTTGCAAGCGCAAGAACTCTGCGAATAGCTGGATTACTGCCAATAATTGCAGGTGCTCCAGTGTGGATTTCAGGTTTATGTCCGCCAAGAGTTGTATTTTTTGGAACTGGTGTTTGCTTTATGTTTGTTGGCAGAGCTGTTTTTATTTTTTCAAGAGAAAGAGGCTCTAGCCAATAGTCATGAGCACCTAGTTGCATAAGGCGTTCAGCTTCTTCTACAGAACCTTTATTGGTAATAATAATAATTTGAGGAAAATCTGGATTTTTATTAGCTATAGTAAGAAGTTCCTCTGCAGTATAGCCTGGAAGTGTTGGGCGTGAAAAAATGATGCTTGGTTGAGATTTTTTTATTGCTGCTTGAGCACTTTTTAGATTTTCAGCAATGCCAACTTCAAAACCAGCATCCCGTAGTTCAGAGAAAATGCGTGTTATTGTATGGGCTGGTGTAAGAAATAAGATATTTTTATTTGTCATATGTATTGAGTCGCTTAAGCATACAGAAATTGATTTTTTAGTTGTTTGTTAAAAATCGTTATATGTTATTATATAAATACTATATTATGACGATAATTTTATAAAAGTATAATAGTTAGTAGTAATATTTGTGTTATATTTTTTTGATGGTAATAATTATATAGATATAGATATAGATAGGGCTTATTATAAGTATCTTCTTTTAATACTTGACGAAAACAATATTCACATGTGAATATTGTATATATGGATTATTTTTTTGTTTATAAAGAATAGTTTATGGTTATATGCTCAGGCTATTTTTAAAAATATTAAAAGTAAAAATATTTTAAATTGTTAAAGGATACAGCTATGCTTGATAATCAACATGGACATGGAAGAAAATATGAAGATTGTGTTTCTGTAAATCAAAATAGCAAAAAAATAGGGGTAATGCATCTTCATGATGTGCTTATACATGCTTTGCGGCGCCTGTCACATTCAGCCCTTTCAGCACGTGCAAAAGGTATTATTGTTCCTGAAACAGACAGGTTTATGGTTAAAGCTCTAGTTGCTACATTATCTAATAGTAATTTTACTCCTGATGTTGTTGAGGATCTTATAGAAAAGGCAATTTTTAATAGAAAAAAGTTTGCTCAGCTTAGAGGTTGTAAAATTGATAATACAGCACGTCCAATCGAGGAAATAGCATCGATGAAGTCTATGTCTCTCAGTGTTTCAGGACTTAGTTCAGATCAAAAGATACAGTCAGCTATGCAGATGCTCTTACATGGTCTTAAGGGAACAGCATCATATGTATACCATGCATCAATACTTGGTAAAGAAGATGATGAGCTTTATGCTTTTATTTATCAGGGATTGGCTGCAGGAGTTCCAGATCGAGAAGGTAATATTGATAAGGAAAGAGACTTGAATGATTGGTTAGATTTACTGTTACAATGTGGGCGAATGAATATTAGGGCAATAGAATTATTGGATAGATAAAGGGTAAAGCTTACTGAGTATATACTTGTATTACTAAATATGCGTTTATAGAGCTTTTATATTTATGAGTTTATAACGTAAGTTGTGGACTAGTTATAAATAGAAGATCTTTGTTTTTATGAATGTTACAAAAAGGTTTGTAGCAACATACTTTAAAAAAGTATGTTGCTACAAACTTATTTTTTGATAGTAATTTTTATTATCTATATTTAGGATTATGTTATTTAGTAGTTAAAAATGAATGATTTTTAGCCTATATATAATTATTTATAATAATCAACATATTTAATATATTCTCTGATATATTTTTGAGAAATGGAGCTTTGTAATGGGTAAAACACGTGTACGTGTAGCTATTAATGGATTTGGTCGTATTGGAAGGCAGGTTTTTAAAGCCATTTATGCTATGTATAAAGAAAATATTGAAATTGTAGCTATTAATGATTTATATGATGCAGAAACAAATTTTCATTTGCTAGAATATGATACAAATTATGGCCGAGCAGAGCTTAATGCTTCTATTAAAAATAATAAAGTTACTGTTGGTAACTGGGAAGTACAGTGCTTTTCAGAAAAAGAGCCTGAAAAGCTTTTATGGGGTAATATTGGTGTTGATATTGTTATAGAGGCAACAGGTATTTTTCGTTCTGCTAAACAAGCACATGTACATATTAAAAATGGTGCTAAAAAAGTTATTATTACAGCTCCAGTTACAGATGAGGATATTACGATTGTTCTTGGAGTGAATCATCATCAATATGATCCTAGTAAACATACTATAATTTCTAATGCCTCTTGCACAACAAATTGTCTTGCACCTATTGCACTTATTATGAATGAGCTTTTTGGTATTTCTTCTGGTACTATGACGACAATACATGCTTATACTAATGATCAAAGAATCCTTGATCTTCCCCATAAAGACTTACGCCGTGCTAGGGCAGCTGCTTGTAATATTATTCCTACATCAACAGGTGCTGCTGAAGCTGTTTCTAAGGTTATTCCATCATTAAAAGGCAAGTTTACAGGTTGGTCTTTACGTATACCAACGCCAACAGTCTCTATTATTGATTTTACTGCTGTATTGGAAAAGAGTACAGATACAAAGACGCTTCGTGAAGCTTTAAAATCAGCTGCTCAAACATCACTTAAAGGTATTTTAGAATATAGTGATGCTCCTCTTGTTTCTATGGATTTTAAGGGTAATCCAAATTCATCTATTGTTGAGGCAGAATATACGACTATACAAACAGGTACTTTGGCTAAGGTTGTTTCTTGGTATGATAACGAGTGGGGGTATTCTTGTCGTATAGCAGATCTTACTAACTTAATATATGAAAAGGGCATTTAGTAGTTAGAATAGGTTTTAAGCGTTCATTATAATTGAGATGTTTATTTATAGTTTTTATGATAACAGTACTTTATTAAACCTATATTTAAGAGCTGGTATTTAAGCTTTAGATATCTTTATTAATAAGTATCAATGTTGGAAAAATATAGAATCAATATTATTAATGGCAGGAGAGTTTTTGTATATCTTCATCTGTCAAGGATACAATACATAATCCATGTTGATCAGCAAGAGATAGTGCTTCTGGAAGATCAAAGAATAATGTTTTTTCTGCATGGACAGCTAATCCTGTAAAGTTACAAGATATAAGTTTTTGGATTGTTTCAAGCCCTACACAGGGTAAATCTGCTCGTTCATCTTGATTAGGTTTTGCTCTTTTAACAGCTACACAGCCTTTACCACCAAGTTCAGCACCACGTTGTAATGTTGCATTTGTTCCTTCCATACACTCTATGGCAGCAACAACGCCTTGCTTAATAACAATAAGTTGGCCTATATCAAAAGTGCCTATTGTTTCAATAATAGTCCACCCATAAAGAATATCTTTCCATAGGGTGTCATTAGGTTTTTTTTTGGATAATATACCTGAAGGGCAGTGGAGTGATGGAACAAAACTTGAGGCTGATACTATACAAAAACCTTCTTGCTCAAACTCATGTATAACAGCACGAAGTAAAGCATCATCGCCTTTATTAGTAAGAGAGAAAAAGAGTCGTAAAGCACGGAGGTCTGGTTTAAAATTCCATGCACGTGGTTTGTTAATTGAGCCAGCCATACAGATTTTAATGGCACCTTCTTTACGAAAGAAGTTGAGCATTTTGTTAAGCTGGCCTAATTGAAATATTTGAAATACGTCTACAACATCTTTTAGTGAGGATTCAGAATAACCTTTGAAACCACATGCTATGACTTTATAGCCTTTTTTTTTGGCTTCTTGAGCAGTTATAATAGGGTATTGTCCACTGCCTGCAATGATACCAACACATTCTTTCATGGCTGGAGAGTATCTTATTATGTGTTAATATGCTAGAGCTTATTATCTTACTCTTTTTCTCTTGATTCTATAAGTTGAGACATAGCATTACTTAAAGACTGTAGGTCTGGCTTTGCAAATTGAGCATCTGCACCAACTTTTTTGCATTTTGCAATGAGACTGTTAGTGATTAAAGAGGAAAATACAGCTACAGGTATTTTTTTAAGAATGTTATCATCTTTAATCTTTTTGCATAAAGTTAATCCATCCATATTAGGCATCTCAATATCCGTAATTACACCTTCTACAAAGTCTGTGATTGGTCTATTGGCTTCTATAGATTCATCACGGAGTTTACATAGAGTGTTCCAAGCATCTTGGCCGTCAACTGTTTGGATAATTTCAAAGCGCCCTTCTTTTTCTAAAAGTGATAAAATAAGCTTTCGAATACTTACAGAATCATCAGCATGAAGGATTCTATATGTACGATCAAAGTTTTGATTAACATTTGTATCCATACGGATAGCTAAACTAGGATGTAATGTAGCTACAATAGCTTCTAGATCGAGAATAAATATAACTCGATTATCCATTTTAACTACACCTGTAATAGAACTTTGGCTCATTATTTGTATAAATTTTCCTGGGTGCTCTATATCAAGCCAACTTAGGCGATGAATACGGTTTACACCACTAACAATAAAACTGTTAATAAGCATATTAAATTCTGTAATGATTACCCTTGAGTCTGAAGTATCAATAGGGTCTTTACCTAAATATACAGATAGATCAATAAGAGGAACAACTCTGCCATTTCTATATAAAAAGGTACCTCGTACAGCAGGGTGGCTCATTTCAGGCATGGCGGTAACAGGTTGTTCTCTAATGATTTCAACTACTTTGGCTACATTTATCCCATAATAGCCTCTATAATCAGGCTCATCGATATAGAACTCAACTATTTCTAATTCATTAGTACCAGTTTCAAGTAGGATATTGGTTTGTGACATAATCCCCCCTGGAGAAGATAAGGTACCATTTTAGTTAATTAATTATATTGAAATAATAATTAGTACAAATATGAATATATATTTTAAAATTTAATCTATAATGGTTATGTATATAGTATTAGCATAATATAGTATATATTAATTAAATAAGATTTTTTTATATATTTAGATAAAAATAATAATTTTATTATTGATTAATTTATATAATAAATTATTTTTTATATATTATATAATTAGTATAGTAATATACTAATTATATATTGTTTAGATACAGTAAGTTTATATCTTAAGTTGTAAAAATAAATTTTTATACTATGGAGAATAATTAGCTATAATAAACTATAATAAACTATAATAAATAATATTATATACTATAGAGTAATTATTTTTTAAGGTGCCACATGTGATTCTTTGTCTTTTTGATATGCTGCAAAAATTGCGTCAATAAGATTTCCTCGTATGGCCATTCTATCCATGTGGTTAATAGCTGCAATTGTGATGCCTCCAGGTGAACAAATTTGTTCACGCAGTAAGGCTGGATGGCTTCCAGGAAGATTAGCAAGTTTGGCAGAACCTGAAATAAGTTCATTAATCATATGGATAGATTGTTGACGAGAAAAACCTAAAGTTACAGCTGCTTCAACGAGTGCATCCATAAAGTAGAAAATATATGCAGATCCACAGCCAATAAGAGCTGTGAAAGCACTAAAATGACATTCAGGCAAAATAATTGGTAGACCAATATATGAAAAAAGATCAAAAACACTCTGCTGTTGATCAACTGAAAGTTTTGGATCATCAGTACAGATAGCAAAAATACCTGCCCCGACAAGTGCTGTTGTGTTTGGCATAACTCTAACAACAGGACAAAAGTATTCAACAGTTTTACTTAGTGTTTTTTGGCTAACCCCTGTAGCAAGGGAGACAATAAGATGATTTGGATTTAAATGTGATAAAGCTTCTTTAAGGACAGACGTTATTCCTATAGGTTTTATGCCTAAAAGTAGGATATCACTTGTTTGGACAAGTTGTGCTATTGTTTTTACAGCATGGACACCTTTTGCTTCAAGAGGGGTAATTCGTTCTGGAGTTCTGTTATAACCAGATAAAGTAAGACCTTTTTCTTGGTGAGAATATGGAAGAAGTGCAGAAAGAATTGCACTACCCATACTTCCACAACCAATGCAACCAATGCGTACTCCAACAAGTGATTTTTTGCAAAACATTAACGAAACCTTTCAAAGACATTAAAAAAATATTGAATTTCTATATTGGCATTTTCAAGAGAATCTGATCCATGAACAGAATTTTCTTGTAAGCTTAAAGCAAATATTTTTC
The DNA here is from genome assembly GCA_964369665.1 of uncultured Lawsonia sp. Classification (GTDB taxonomy): domain Bacteria; phylum Desulfobacterota; class Desulfovibrionia; order Desulfovibrionales; family Desulfovibrionaceae; genus Bilophila. The sequence goes on from CAYJFS010000002.1 coordinate 404,533, forward strand.
TTATAGTTCCTTCTTCTGCCTCCTTTGGGTTAGTTGATCCCATAAGTTTTCTATAGTGCATGACAGCATTTTTACCTTTTAAAATAAGACAAATGATAGGTCCGGATATCATATAATCAATAAGTTCATTAAAGAAAGGACGATTTTTGTGTACAGCATAAAAACCTTCAGCTTGTTGTTTGTTCATATGAACCATTTTTATGGCAGAAACATAGAGGCCAGATTTTTCTATCATACAGATAATATCACCAATAAGGTTTCTTTGGACAGCATCAGGTTTTATAATAGCAAAGGTTTGTTCCATAGTGAGGCTCCTTTTTGTTTTTTAAAGACTTTTTGATTCTAGTGGGTCAATAGCAATTTCTTGATATCGTAATGGTACTATATGAATAGATGTGTCTCTTGTATTAATCCATTTTTTGATTGCTGCTATAGTTTCTGGGTATGGGTGTCCTATAAGGATTGCTTTTCCTGTAGTATATGCTAATTTTTCTGCATATTTTAATTGTTGAAGAACTGTTGCTTCAGAATGAATACCATGATCTAAGAAAATTGTTCTACGAAAAGCTGTTAAACCTTGTTTTTGTGCTGTAGCACAAAAAGATGATTTACTATGAGTCACACTATCTAAAACAAATAAGCCTTCTTTTGCAAGAATTTTACAAACAAGAGCATTTTTCTTTTCATTGCATGTAAATGCTGAACCCATATGGTTATTCATCCCTGAAGCAAAGGGAATTTTTTTAATGTTTGCATGGACAATTTCTTCAATTTTTTTAGGAGACATCGTCATTGTAAGCTCTTTTGGACCAGCAGAAACATAGGGTGACTGTATAGATTGCATAGGTTGATGGATAAGAACTTCACGTCCTGCTTCATGTGCTGCTAGAGCTATATCTGTAGCATATCTGCTTTGTGGTAGTATTGAGAGTGTGATAGGGATCTCAAATGAAATAAGTGTATTAGCAGCATGAATATTTTCTCCTAAGTCATCTATAACAATAGTTATTCGTGGTTTTTCATCTATAGGAGATGATATGAAGTGGTTACTAACTGGTGTTAAGATAAGTTCATGGGTAGGTATTTCATTGATAGTAAGTTTGTATATATGTTCACTATATGCTGTAAGTTTTACATTTTCTGCCCACACATCAAGATGTTCTTGAAGCATGTTTATGAAAACATTGGCATCCTCAGAAAGAAAAAGGCGAATTTTTTGGAATAGATATGTTTCGTTGTTGTTTTGCTTGTATTCTTTGACAACAAGGAAAAGATGATCTTTATCTATATTAAGTCTTGTTAATGTTTGAATAAGAGCAAAGTCAGCTTGCCTAGCACTATCAGTAAGGGGTAGTGTTATTTTTTCAATATAAGGTATAGTTGTATGTAAGAGTAGTTCACGGTGTGATTGACCTACAAGTACATTAGGTTTGGGAAGCCTTATGCAAGGGTTTTTATTCCAAGGTAAAGTATGAATTTTTTGTTGAATAAAGTCCATACTGATAACAGCAGCTTGGTAAGAAATATAACCAATGATTAAAATAATGGAAAATATTAGAGAAACAATACCTGAACCCAAAACTGTACGCACCATATGTGGATATGGTTGAACCAACCCTTTTTTTTTGTATATCGAATGTATATGGTTAGATGAAGACATTGAGTTTTATTCTGTTACCAAAGGTAAGAGTGTACTTATTTACCAATAGTTTTTAAAGACAAATATGTAGTATTAGAGATGGTAAATATTTGATAAAGCAGCTTGAATAAGAACATAGAGTAATTATGGGTATTTAGTATAAATTTGATTTTTTAAAGCAAAAACTATTTAGAATCATTGTTATTAGGTGATATATTACCAAACTATTGTAATTTATTCAACCTATTGAATTTCTCTAAACTTTGGGAGTGATTTTACAAGCTGTAGACCCATACGAAGCTGATTGTCTTTATCTAAAAATTCTTTAGCTTCAGGCAATACTTTATTCTTCTCTATTTTCTCTGTTTGTTTACTTTTAGGAATTTTGCTGTTTTTGCTTTCTTTATTACTATTTTTTTCAAGGTGTCTGCGTAGGTCTTTTTCTCTCATCATTCGTAAAGGGTTTTGTTGTTGAGTTGTTTGATTACTTGGTTCAAATGGTATTTCAATGTCAGGTTCAATACCTTCAGCTTGAATAGATCTTCCAGAAGGAGTGTAATATAGAGCTACTGTTAGTTTTAATCCTGTTTCATCAGCAAGAGGCATTACATTTTGGACAGAGCCTTTTCCAAAAGTAGGTTCTCCAATAATTAATGCACGCTTTTGATCACCAAGTGCTCCTGCAACAATTTCTGCAGCAGATGCTGAACCAGCATTTACAAGAACAACTATTGGTGCTGTAACATCACTGTTTCGTGCTGTTGCTTTAAATTCTTTTATACTTTCTTCTGATCTACCACGTATGGAGACAATAGTACCTTTTTTAAGGAAATTATCAGAAACACTAATAGCTTGGTCTAAAAGACCACCAGGGTTGTTTCGAAGATCAAGGACAATACCTTTAATAGGTTGTTTTTTAGAGGCATCTTTTAGAGCTTCAGTGAGTTCTGATGTTGTTTTTTCACTAAATCGACTAATACGAATCCAGTAATACCCTGGTTCAAGTTCTCGGTATTTTACACTAATAAGAGGTATAGTGTCTCTTTTTATTTTTAATGTAATAGGTTCTTTAGAGTCTTTATGAAGAATTGTGAGTTCTATTTCTGTTTTTTTAGGTCCACGTATAAGGTTGGCTGCTTCTTGTAAAGACATCTCTGCTGTAGGCCTTCCATTTACGGCAAGAATATAATCACCTGCTTTAATACCTGCTTTATCAGCAGGTGTATCATCAATAGGTGCAACAACAGTTAACTGGTTATTATCTATAGTAATTTCAATACCAATACCACAAAATTTTCCAGAAGTTGTTTCTTGCATTTCCTTAAATTCTTCTTCTGTGAGAAGTGTTGAGTGTGGGTCAAGGCTTTGAAGCATACCTTTCAGTGCACCATCAACAAGTTCTTTACGAGGGACATCTTTGACATAATGATGTTCAACAATGTCTAAGACTTGACTTAATCGTTTAAGGGCATCAATTTTTTCTGATTCAGAGACAGCAGCTATAACACATCGTCCACCAAAGAAAAGTATACTTCCTGCTAGGACAATAGCTATAACTTGTAGCCACACACGCATAATGCCTCCATAGAAAATAGTGATATTATTATATAATAGCTAAATTTAGCTAGAAAAGCAATGAAAAGCTTAATAAATAGCTATATCATTCAGGTAATATTTTTTATTGGGCATAGGTTACAATGAGGTTGTTTGCTGTGGCACCAATTCTTACATGCTCGAACAATTAAAGCATGGTATTCATTAAAAAGTTGGATATCCTCTGGTAAGTTATCTAGGTAAAGCATACGTATATCTTCATATGAAGCTTTTTGTGTTATGATATTGTGTCGAACAAGGATACGTCTAGTATATGCATCAACAACAAATGTTGGCTTTTTAAGAGCATAAAGTAAGATAGAATCCGCTGTTTCTGGACCAACACCATAAACAGAGAGTAGTTCTTTACGGGTTTTTGGGTATGGTATGTCTATAAAGAAGTCAAAAGAAAAAGAGCAACGATCAGAAAAATATTGTAATAGAGCTTTAAGTCGTTTGGTTTTAATATTGAAGAAACCTGCAGGTCTAATCATTGATGCTAATTCAGTATCAGTAAGGGCAAGTAACCTAGGTCCATCATGTAAGATGTTTGCTTGCTCAAGATTTTTGAGTGCTTTTTCTACATTTGTCCAAGAGGTGTTTTGTGTAAGTATAGCGCCAACAATCACTTCTAAAGGTGTTTGGGCAGGCCACCATCCACTTGGCTTTAGTGTTCTTAATAAATTTTTGTATATTTGTAGAAGAATAGTACTATATTTTTGATGCATAAGGATTTATTTTAAGAGTCTTGTGTATAACTATTTGTATTATTTACTAAAAATAAGTAATATGTATTAAAAAGAGTATCTTTTTAGTTAGTATAAAGAAGAATATAAGCGGCTTATGGTTTATTTAAGTATTTATAATCAATTAGTATACTTAAATTTAGTATAAATAAATTTTTTTAGTAAAAAAGATAAAAACAGTTGCATGATAAGCTTGTTTTTTATATAAGCACATTTCAAATATTTGTAAGTTTGGAGCGGTAGTTAAGGTGGTTATAACGCCGGCTTGTCACGCCGGAGGCCGAGGGTTCGAGTCCCTTCCGCTCCGCCATATCATTTTCTAATTTAGCTTTTCAAATCTTAAAGTTCTAAAAAATGTAGTAAATAAGTCTAATTATCTAAAAGGTAATGAATAACATTATATGTTGGGTAGACAGATAGATTTTTTGTCTGCTAAGACAATATATAGTTAACAAAAGTTTTTCAATATTTTTTATTTATTAGATCTTTTCTTATTTATGTAAAATTATAATTTACACAATTTTCTTATTTGTATATTTTCTTATTCATATATTTTCTTATTCATATATTTTCTTATTCATATATTTTTATGTTTTATATTTAGTATTTTTTAATTAAGAAAAATACTTATTTATTAATAATTATTTGAAGTTCAATAAAAATGGTCATATTCAAGCTAAAGTTTTTTAGTAATTATATCCTAGTATTTTTGATATTATATGGAGTTTTGTATGGTTATCATCAGAAGATAATTAAATGTAGTTATGATAAGGTTAGCTTGAATTCTACATATATAGGTCAAATGAAGGGAGTAATACCATATTCACAGAATATTTTTTATTCTAGAGAAATAAAAAGTATTCATAAATGGTTCCTGTTTTTTGAAGTTCAAAAAATAAGTATTTTTATTATTAATTATTTCATAATATATAATTACATTAAACAATTTTTATTTTTTCAAGATATTCGAAACATAATCCAGCTTTTGAGAAGCAGAAAAACTACTCAAAAAATGAATAAGCGTAGAGGGTTACCAATTGTTGCTGGAGGTTTTTCTGGCAGGGGTGGTGGTAGACCAGATACGCTTGGAGGGGCAGAGAGAGAAGAAAGTAGTGATGAAGAAGAAAGTAGTGGTGAAGAAGAAAGTAGTTTTTCATTTAATTATAGACCAGGTCCTTATGGATGCTCAGGAACGGATACATCAAGTCCAGCATCACCACCTTCTGCGCCACCCAACTCACCATCAAGTCCAGCATCACCACCTTCTGCGCCACCCAACTCACCATCAAGTCCAGC
>CAYJFS010000002.1:409906-435131 GCA_964369665.1 uncultured Lawsonia sp.
CATCAAGTCCAGCATCACCACCTTCTGCGCCACCCAACTCACCATCAAGTCCAGCGTCTCCAGATCCTACGCCATTTAATTCACCATCAAATCCATCGTCTCCAGCTCCTACGCCATTTAATTCACCATCAAGTCCAGCGTCTCCAGCTCCTGTTCATTGTCCATCTCCTGATACATGTTCTTGTTTGCTTGATAGAGCAGGTCCTAGTGGAATATCAAGAGCAGGTAGTGAGAGTTCTGATACAGACTCAATAAATTCTATACTAAGTTGTTTAGAAGGTTCTTCGGATTTTTCAGAGTTAGAAGCATTATCTACATCAAGTTTTGAGCTTGTTGAAAAAGGAGAAACTTCTGGACAATTAAGATCAACAGGGTCTTCTTCAAGTAGTATAAGTATGTTGGGTGTAAGATCTAGTACACCAGATGTTTTTGATGTGGAGACAGATCAGAGTGATGATGGATCTGGATCAGATGTAAGTATGTTAGGCAGGCGTTGTAGTGTAGCAAATGTTTCTGATTTAGACTCAGATTGTGATAATAATAAAAATGGAACTGTTCATACTTCAGGTCTTCAAAATAGTGCTCATTATGATGATTCAGAAGAAGATGATGGTTATGAAGGAGATGATGAAGAAGAGGAAGAAAAAATAAAATATCATTCATTTACCTATAGAGAAGACGGTAATGGAAAAGATTGTATGGCTCCTCCACCACAGATTTTACAGGGTGGAGTTTTACCTGGTGGCTTAAATCATGCTAATATTTTTCAGCCATATAAACCCAAAAACTTAAAAAAGAAAAAGAATATAGTGTATGTAGATCCAAAACCATACCTGCATTCTTTTAAAGAGCTTATTCAGGTACGTTCTTCACTATTACAGTCTACAAAACACATTATGGATGCCTTTACATATACTGTATCTAGAAATCCATCAATAAAAGTATGTAAGTTTTATGCAGGTGGATATTCCAATAAACAAAAACAAAAAAATAGTGTAATGAATACAGTAGAAGCAGGCTTTATTTTTAGGGTTACTGGGCCAATATATTATGGGTTTTCATGTGCTCAAACAAAGTTGAACGAAGGCTCAATTGAGCGATTAAAGGCAAAATTATGGACAACCTATTTTTCAAATGTTGTTTTATGGAATCCTGAATCTTCTGGACCTGTTGTATCTATAGAATATACCTATGGGATGACACATGGTGGATTACGTAGATTATATAATATAGAAAAGGTTGTAGGAAAAAGAAAGAGTTGTCTTTCAGGAGTATCAAGTGGGGTCTTAGGATTTTTAGGCTATAGAATGATCTTATTTGATAATAAATATACATTAATACCTTATAGTAAATATATATGTACTTCTTTGGATTTAGATAGCTTTCAAGAAAAAGGTGGTCCATTCCCAGCATCTTTAAGGCCAATGAAAGATCAGTTACAAGAATATCATTTGGGTATAGAAAGTGGCTGGAACATAACAGAAGCTTTTCAATTAGATAGTTGGACTTCTATAGTATTAAGTAAAGAAGAAAATAAAACCAAGTGTTCTATTTATGTATTGGGAACAGAACCTATACAAAATATACTAATACCAAAAAAGAAACAGCAGTATAAACAGTTAGAAATAGGTAGTTCTATACAGTATAATATTACTCGTCATGCCAAAGTCAGTGTAAAACTTCAGACTCGTTTTGGATCTGGTTCAGATATAAAGTATATACTTGGTGGCCATGTAAGCTATGAATTTTAATATAGGGTGTAATTCTAATAGGATGGTGGATGGAACCTTTTAATTCTTAATGCATTCAAAACAACTGAGAGTGATGACAGTGCCATGGCTGTTCCTGCTATCATTGGTGAAAGAAGTGGTCCACCAAAAATTTTGAGTACTCCTGCTGCAACAGGAATACAAATAATATTATAACTAAAAGCCCAAAAGAGGTTTTGTCTAATATTAGTAAGAGCCATACGTCCTAAGAGTAATGCTGTTACAACATGCTTTAGAGGGCTTGGTGATGTTGCAGATTGTAATAAAACAATATCACTTGTTTCAATGGCAATATCTATCCCGTTACCCATAGCTATACCTACATTTGCTCTAGCTAGTGCTGGAGCATCATTAATTCCATCGCCTACCATTCCAACATAGAGACCGCTATCTTGTAGTTCATGTATAGTTCTTTCTTTACCTTCTGGTAGCACGTCTGCAATAACTTGGTTCAGGTGAAGTTGTTTTGCTATTGATTCAGCCGTTTGTGGATTATCTCCAGTAAGCATAATTGTTTTTATACCCATTTTTTGAAGCTTGTATGTGACACTTTTACTTTCTTTTCTAATAGGATCTGTAACAGCAAAAATACTGACAAGACTTCCATTTATTGCCATAAATAGTGGTGTAAAGTTTGATGATGAAAGTTTTTCAATATGTGTATTAGATTGTGTAAGAATATCAAAATCAATATGGAATTCTTTAAGAAAAGATTTTTTCCCAAGAAGGATGGTAATGGCTTCATTATTAAACATTATTTCGCCTCGAATGCCTTTTCCTGGGTATGCTATGAAATTTGTAACAGGATAGAAAGAAAGGTTATGTTTATGTGCAGCTTTGACAATAGCCTCTGCAAAAGGATGTTCTGAAACTGACTCTAGAGAAGCAGCTAATCGTAAAAGTTCATTGTTATGAAAGTTATTTAACGAGATAATTTGAACAAGATGTGGCTTACCTTCAGTTAATGTTCCAGTTTTATCAAAAACAATAGTATTAAGCTTTCCAACATGTTCTAGTGCTGTACCTGTTTTTATTAAAATACCAAGTTGTGCACCTCTTCCAGTAGCCATAACTATAGAGATAGGGGTTGCAAGTCCTAAAGCACAAGGACAGGATATAACAAGAACAGCTGTAAAGATGCTAATAGCTTCAGATGAAGACATTCCTCCAAGTATAAACCAATATAAACCACTTAGGATTGCTATTGCTATGACGATAGGAACAAAAACAAGGCTTATTTGATCAGCTAATCTAGCTATGGGTGCTTTAGAGCTTTGTGCATTACGGACAAGTTTAATAATGTGTGCTAAGGCTGTGTTTGATCCTATTTTTTCTGCTTGCATAATGAATGCACCAGAAAGGTTTATTGTACCACCTATAACAGTATCACCATTTGTAACAAATACAGGCATTGGCTCTCCTGTTAACATAGAAATATCTATGCTTGAAGAGCCTTGTATAATTTTTCCATCTACAGGAATTTTTGAGCCTGGGCGTACTTGAATATGGTCGCCTATTTGGATTTTTTTTATAGGTATTTCTTCAAAAAAATTTTTTTGATCATGTGAGGAGGATAAGCGAAATGCTGTCTCTGGAATAAGCTTCATAAGACTGCTTATAGCATCAGACATACGAAATTTTGATAATGATTCTAGATGTTTACCTAAAGATATTAAGCTAATAAGTACTGCTGTAGATTCAAAATATAATCCTGATATTGTTGATGTATTTTCTAACGCAATATGTATAGTAGCGCTTATACTATATATAAATGCTGCTCCAGTACCTAATGCAACAAGGCTATCCATATTGGGAGTCATTTTAAAAATAGAAGGTATGCCCATTATATAAAAATTCCGTCCAGACCAAACAACAGGAATAGTAAGAGCAAGTTGAGCAAGAGCATTTTTTAATGGGTGCAAATCAGGATTAAGTATATCTGGAAGAGGTATGCCCCACATATATCCCATAGATATAATGAGGATACATATTGTAAATATGAATTCTGGAATAAGACGTTGTTTTGCTTGTTGAAGATAAAGGCGTGTATTTTTTTGCTGTTGATTCCATGTATCTTCTTCAGATAGATCATCTTCTTCAAGATAGCTAGCAGTAAAGCCAGATTTTTCTATTTGTAAAATAACCGTATGTATAAGTTTAGTATAATCAACATCAGGTTTAGGTGTAAGTGTTGCCATGGAGTTTGTTAAACTTACTGTTACTGAAATAATACCATTAATTCCACTTAAAGTTTGTTCAAGTCTTGAGGAGCATGAGCTACAATGCATACCTGAAATAAGAAAATGGAGTTGGTTACTTTTCGACATACATACTCCCTATAGACATTATGATTATAATACTTGTTGATAGTATTTATATACAGTATGCTGTATTCTGGAGTCTATTATTCATTGCTTATTTATAGTATATATATGTATCTTTGAAAAAGAGTAGTAAAAAAGCATATGTGGTGTTTTTTGTTAATTTTTTGAAGGTAATATTAAGAAATATATGTAGTAGGATTTATGAAAAGCTTGTTTTGTTTTTTTTATATTTTATTGATTGTTTCTGTATGTTATGCAGATATGATGCATGAACTTTGGGGACCTTCAGAGCTTGATGCACTGCCTTCTGATAAAAAAGGCTATATTCCTAATGATACATCTTTACCAAAAGATGATGGTACTTGTTATAAAAGATCTTCTATCTCAAAGGTTAAAATAGGGACAATACGTAGGGTTGATGATATACCAAATACAAAAGTTGTAGCATTAACCTTTGATATGTGTGAGCTTGCTATAAGAACAACAGGGTATAATGCAGCTATTGTTAATTTTTTACGTTTACATAAAATACCAGCTACATTTTTTCTAGGTGGTAAGTGGATGAAAAGTCATCCTGAAAGAGCTATGCAGCTTATAGTAGACCCTCTTTTTGAAGTTGGCAGTCATGCATGGACACATGGTAACTTTGGAATTATGAGCCCTTTGAAAATGAGAGAACAAATACTATGGACACAGGCACAATATAATGTGTTAAGAAGACAGATAATAGAACGTATAAAATCAAAAAATAGCTCTTTATCTAGCCATAATATCCCAGAGTGCCTTAAGCTTTTTCGCTTACCTTATGGACGATGCACAAATCAAGCTTTAGCTATGCTTGCAGATTTAGGATTGAATGTTATTCAGTGGGATATTGTTGCAGAAAGACATCAAGATAATAGTTTACCTGGTCTAGAACAAGATATCGTTCATAAAGTAAGAGCAGGTTCTATTATTCTTTTTCATGCCAACTGTGTTCCTATTGGTTCTGAAAAGTTACTTCAAAGAACAGTTGAAGCATTAAAACTTCAAGGGTATCAATTTGTTACAGTGAGTGAATTACTTACAATGGGTAAGCCTCAATATGTGATGGAAGGATACTTTTTAGTGCCTGGAGATAATTTATCTTTAGATAAGAAGTTTGGTATTGATGGAACAGGATAGATTAAAAAATATTTGTACATGTTTAGTCTTACTAGCTTTGTTTATCCAACATTTTGTAAAATTTTGTTCTTCAGAGGATATAAAACATACTTTAATTAAAGTTTTTGAATTTAGTTGGGAATTTTTGGGATCCCTAATAATTATGTAGTATGAATATTTTTTTGGTTATGTAAAACCATAGAAGACTGTGGAGTAGAAAAAGCTTAAGCTATTTCTAATGAGGTTAACTTCCTATGTTGCACATCATTAGTATTATAGAGGGATATTATTTTTAAGGTAGAGAAGATTTTAAAGTAATTACAGGTATATATAATCCATGTGTATTTATAAGAGTTTATAAAAGATATGCATATTGTTCTTTATCAGCCAGAAATACCACAAAATACAGGTAACATTGCTCGATTATGTGCAGCTACACAGGTACCTCTCCATTTAATAGAACCTTTAGGTTTTAGTTTAGAAGATAAATATTTAAAACGAGCAGGTCTTGATTATTGGAAAAACGTTAGATTGTATGTTTGGCCAGATTTAGATACGTATCTTTCTACTGAGGGGAAGAATCGTAGAGTTGTTTTAAACAGTACACATGGAGTTACACCTTTTTATCATTTTATGTTTACTGAAAAAGATGCATTGATATTTGGACGTGAAACTGCAGGATTACCTATAGAGATTTGGAAGCAATTTGAACATACTATTCAAATTCCTACATATACGACTGTCCGTAGTTTAAATTTATCTACAGCAGCAGGTATTATTTTATATCATGCTCTTATTAATACAAATATAATCAGTAGAATATATAATTAGGTATAAGATAAGGAAGGAACTATTGAATATACGTCTTATGCAGGGGAAAGTCAGGGAAATTTGGCAATTAACATGGCCCCAAATTTCTATGCTTATGTGTCAGTTTTTTATTAGTTTTACTGATGTCTGGGTTGCTGGTAAAATTGGTCCAGATGTACAAGCTGCTATAGGAATTATCACACAGTGTCAGATGTTACTTATGTCTTTAGTTATGGCTGCATCTACAGGTGCAGTAGCATCAATAGCACAAGCTCTTGGTGCAAAAAAGGTTATTCGGGCACAGCGTTATACAGGTCTTGTTGTGTTTGGTTGTTTTTTTCTTGGTGGATTTTTAGCTTTATTAGGCTTTATATTCAAAAATCCGTTTTTACAGAGTATTCATACACCAAAAGAAATGTATGGTGTAGCAAGTATTTTTTTACAAACATATCTTCTTGCTTTACCTGGACAATATATTCTTACCATTGGTTCTGCAGTATTTCGTGCTGCAAAATCAGTCTATATGCCACTATATTTAACTATAGCAGTATGTATTGTTAACTTGTTTTTTAATACAGCTTTTGGTCTTGGGTTATGGGGTTTTCCAAATTATGGAGCTGCAGGTGTTGCTTGGGCTACATTTGTTTCTGTTTCTTTTGGTGGAGTATGTATGCTTTTTTTATTGATAAAAAAGCATTGGCTTACAAGGAATAGTATACTTAAATGGCGTTGGGTTAAAGTTGGCTCAATATATTTATTACAAGTTGCAGGACCATCTCTTGCTACATCAGCTATTTGGCAAATAGGGTATTTAATATTGTTTGTTATTACAAGTACATTACCTGGAGAAAATATTATAGCATTAGCAGGACTTACAGCAGGGATGCGTATAGAGTCTATTTTATTTTTACCAGGTATGGCTTTTGGAATGACTGCTAGTATTTTAGTTGGATATGCTTTAGGCATTGGTCAACAGGTGGAAGCTAGGAATATATTATTGACAGTTCTTAGTATAGCATGTGTAAGTATGTCTTTACTTGGATTGATCATCTGGCCATGGCGGCTAACACTTGCCAGTTTTTTGTCTTCTGATGCACAAGTCATTCAAGAAATCTCTAATTATTTGTTTTATAATATTTTATCAGTACCATTTACCATAGGTAGTGTAGTTCTTGCAGGAGGACTTAATGGTGCAGGGGCATCTGTGTATCCTATGGTAGTTTTTAGCTTTGCAACTTGGTGTATAAGGCTTCCTGTTGCTTGGTATTTAGGCCATATTTTATGGAAAAATGCTTCAGGTGTATATTCAGCTTTATTAGTTTCACAGATAGTACAATCTATAATGTTACTTTGGATAGTGTATAAGTGTAATTGGACACGTTTTGCTTTTTATAAAGTAAAAACTTAGTGTGCTTTTTTTCATAGATAGACCTTTGTACCTGTAATATAATGAAAAGGGTGAAAGGATATGAAAGACTTAGAGTTTGTTCCAATAATTCCAGTAAATTTTTCTAAATATAAAGCTTTTTGGGATGTTACACCTATTCATACATCAGATTATACACTTTTAAATATATGGGCATGGTCAGAGTTTTATGGATTAGATTGGGCTTTTACTAATGAACTATGTTGGATTCGACAAACAAGGCAACAACAAAGAGTATCAGAACCATGCTTTTGGGCTCCTATAGGAAACTGGTTATCTGTTGATTGGAAGCATATTCCTTTATTAGATAAAGGCATGACAATGTATCGTGTTCCAGAACAACTTTGTTCTATCCTTACAGCTGTTTTTCCGAATAGAGTACATATTGAAGAAACACCTGAACAATGGGACTATGTTTATTCTGTTGAGGAGCTTTTATCTTTAAAAGGAAGGAAGTTTGATAGTAAGAGAAACCATCTTAATGCATATAAAAAGCAATATGGGGAAGATTATAGAGATATCACTGTTGCTGTTATCCCTGAGCTTATAAATCTAACTATAGAATGGTGTAAATGGAAAGATTGTTCTCAATCTTTGTCACTAAAAGCAGAAAGTAATATTATTTGTACTATTTTGGATAATTGGGAGCTTTTTCCAGATATTAAAGGTGGTATGCTTTATAATAATAGTGATGTTTTAGCTTTTTCTATAGGAGAAGTCTTAGATAAAGAGACTATGGTTGTTCATATTGAAAAAGGTATGCATGATATTCGAGGTGTTTATCAAGCTATAAATAACTGTTTTATTAAATATGAGTGTAAAGGCTTTACATATGTTAACCGTGAGCAAGATTTAGGTAATGAAGGTCTACGTAAGGCAAAGCAGAGCTATCATCCTATATCTCAGTTAAAAAAAAATAAAGTAATAATTTATCCTCAAGTATAGTAGCTCAATAATAAAAAATGATATATATTTTCTATATAATTTATACTAAATAATTTTTTAGAGAAGTATCCTTTTGGTGAATGGTTATTTTTTTATTTAAAAAAGACTTTATGCATTTATTATACAATAGCTATATTCCTACAGTAGAAAGGTAAATATATATGGCCATGATAGAAGTGAAAGATATCCATAAATGGTATGGAGAATTTTATGTACTTAAAGGTATATCTGAACACGTAGAAAAAGGTGAAGTTCTTGTTATTTGTGGTCCATCAGGCTCTGGGAAAAGTTCGTTTATTCGTTGTCTTAACAGGTTAGAATCTATTCAGAAAGGGGATATTCTTTTTGAAGGAAAGAGTATCTTTGATTCTAATGTGGATATTAATGAGTTAAGAACAGAGGTTGGTATGGTTTTCCAACAGTTTAATTTATATCCACATCTTTCTGTTTTAGATAATGTAACATTAGCACCAAAAAAAGTTCGTGGACTTTCTTATAAAGAAGCTTCAGAAATAGCTATGGATTTACTTGCACGTGTAGGTATTGATAGTCAGGTATCAAAATTTCCAGGAGAACTTTCAGGTGGCCAACAACAACGAGTTGCTATTGCTAGGGCTCTTGCTATGCAGCCAAAAGTTATGTTGTTTGATGAACCTACATCTGCACTTGATCCAGAAATGATTAATGAAGTATTGTCATGTATGAAAGATCTTGCACGTGATGGAATGACGATGGTTTGTGTTACACATGAAATGGGGTTTGCCCGTGAAGTCTCAGATAGAGTGATTTTTATGGATCATGGCGTTATTCTTGAAGAAGGTCCTCCAGGAGATTTTTTTAGTAATCCTCAACATGAACGTACAAGAAGCTTTCTTCAAGAAGTTCTATAGTGATGTTTCATGTCTAATATTACATGCTTAGAATGTACTGTTAACGATAATAGTGTTGATCTTGTTACAGGTGTTTTTTATCAGTATATATCATTTGGTTGGGAGGAAGAGCTTTTACCTACAGGAGAAATATTATTCAGAGTTTATTGTATAGATGCTCAGTATGCTAAGAAAATTATAAAAATACTTCAAGACAGATTGCCTTGTATTCCCATTAAGAAAACGTCTATCCCAAATCAAGATTGGATGTCTGCATGGAAGGAGTTTTTCACACCCATTCATGTTGGCAGGTTTACGGTTATTCCTCCATGGCTTGTCAATAATACAGCCATTAGAGAGCACTCAATTATTATTGAGCCAAAGTCTGCTTTTGGTACAGGTCATCATGAAACTACGGCTTTATGTTTAGAAGCCATTAGTTCTTTGGTTGATAAAGAATATGTAAAGCCATGTATGAATTTTTTTGATATTGGTACAGGCTCTGCAATACTAAGTATTGCTTGTGCAAAATTAGGTTTGATAGGTATTGGTTTAGATATTGACCCTGTAGCCATTATAAATGCAGAAGAAAATATACTTTTAAATGGTGTTGCTAATTATGTCTCTATCAAAGAGGGTATTATAGATAATGTCCAAGGTAAGATATTTGAACTTATTGTTGCTAATATTCTTGCAGAACCATTAAAGAACTTATCTCATAAGATAATAGGTTGTCTTGCACATGGTGGCCATCTTGTTCTTTCTGGAATACTTAATGAACAAGCAGAGGCTGTTGAGTGTATGTATGCTTCATTAGGAGAGCCATATCATTATACTTCTGGAGAATGGGTTGCCTTAGTTTGGTAATTTTTTGTTAAGAACAGAAGTAGTTTTGTATACACTATATATTTCAAGATGACATGGATATTTTAGTAGCTGTGAGTAGTAAGCGTATATCTAGATTGTTATAAGAAGCTTTTATTTAAATTTTTTGTTAGGTGTATTATTTATCACCCATGTTTGTTGGTTTATTTTCTGGTGTTGTTGATGTTTCTTCAAGTTGTACATCAAAAATGACAGATTGGTTGATATCTTTATTTTTTGTAACTATCGTATAGCTTAAGGAAGTGATTACAAATAGAATTGCAAGAAATGCTGTAAGCTTAGCAAGAAAACCACCAGCACCAGAACTACCAAATACAGATGTATTACTTCCACCAAAAATAACACCCATGCCTTCTTTCCCTGATTGTAGTAAAATAACTAAAATGATAAGAATACAAACAATAAGATGTAAAGATAAAATTAGGGTCTGCACAGAAGGGGCTCCTTTTTGGATCAAGAAATGATGTTTACTTAAGAGTTTTTTGTTAATTTAGATATTGCTTGATTGAATAATGTTTATAAAGGACTCTGCTTTCAATGAAGCTCCACCTACCAGAAGACCATGAACATTGTCAAGCATAAGTATGTCTTGAGTATTTTCTGGCTTAACACTTCCTCCATAAATGATACGAATTTTTTGGCTTATATCACCTAATATATCATATAGTATAGATTTTATAAAGGCATGTGCTTCTAAAATATCTTTTTTTGACGCTACATGACCTGTACCAATTGCCCAGACAGGTTCATAAGCAATAACAAGTTGTAGCATTTTATTCTTTGGTATATCTATAAGTGCTGTATGGAGTTGTTGTTGTAAGATTTTTTTGAGTTGTCCAGAATTACGTTGTGATTCTGTTTCTCCAACACAAAGGATAACATAGAAGTTTTGCTCAAGAGCAAAGGACGTTTTTTGAGCAATGAATGTTTCAGATTCTTGTAAAATATGTCTACGTTCTGAATGGCCAATGAGTATCCAAGAACAACCTATATCTTTAAGCATTACAATAGAAGTTTCTCCTGTAAATGCTCCAGATAAAGCAGGATAAAAATTTTGTCCTCCTAGAGCTATTTGTGATGTTTCTAATCCTTTTTGTGTAGCTACAATAGCTGTAAATGGTGGGAAAATAACAACTTCATGTTGTTTAGGAATGCTTTTTAATAGTTTTGAGAGGGTTTTTGCTGTAGTATATGCTTCTGAACAACTTTTATTCATTTTCCAGTTTGCTGCTATGAGTATATTCATGAGAACTCCATGGATGATAGTATAGGGAGAGGTTTTAAAAGTGAGCGTGTGTAGATAACTGCATTTTCTTTAGTTTCACTATAGTAAGCATGACGTAGACCACTTTTTGAAAATCCAAAATTTTTATATAGCATAATGGCTGGAGTATTGGTAGTTTTTACTTCTAAGTAAGCTTTTGTACTGCCTTGTAACATACTATAGTTTAAAGCAGTATATAGTAGTTGTTTTCCATAGCCTTTTTGGCGCATTTGAGGATGTACTATAATGGTAATAATTTCGATTTCGTCATGTACAATATAACAAGAGATATAACCAATAAGTGTTTTTTGAAGACTTTGTATTCCGAATGCATGGTAGTTTTTTTGAGAAAATGCTTTTATGAATTGTTGTGTTTCCCAAGAGTTTGTAACACAAAGTTTTTCAAGATTTTTAATTAATATAATAGCATCTTGTGTTAACTCTAAACATGGGAGCATATGTGGTTTTTTATGCATAAAATACTTAGTGATAGTAAGAATATTTTTAATATGAGTAGTACTCTTTCTGTTGAGTTTATGGATGATGATAAGCATGTGCTTATCATTGCACCTATTACCCAAGCATCCAAGTTTAAACTAAGCTATAAAGTTGTTTGGGTTTGCCTTATGGATCATGCACATCGGATGTACATAAGTCGTAGAGCATCACATTTAACAGAATATCCTAATCTTTGGGATTTTTCTACAAGTGGATGTGTTCTTTTCCAAGAAGCATATGAAGATGCTGCAATTCGTCAATTATCACAATATTTAAATATATATGATTTTAGTATCCATCACCATATGCCATGTTCTATACAAATAAATGATGTACCTATCTTTGCAACAATTTTTATTGCAAAAGCATTATCAGCACATCCTAAGCCTAATCTTGACTATGTGCAAGAAGGACTTTTCCTTGATAAGGAAGAGCTTATGGGGCTTGCTTTTGAGGCATCAGAATTTTTAACGCCAAACTTTTTGTGGGCAATAAATAAAGGTTTGTTAAAGATATAGATAGCTAGTTAGTTTGGGGTTTCATGATATTGTGTAGAGCTGACATCAGGTTCGTAAACCAAAGCTCCGTCTTTATGAATAGAGGTAATATGAGAGAGTTGACTGTTAAGTCGATGCTGTAATGTCATACATTTTAAATGATTTTCAAGTAATGTTGCTGCCATTTTAGTAAAGATACGCATATGTTGAGGTAGTGGTCTAGCACGATGACTTGCTAAGCAAAGAACACCACAGATATTTTTTGTTATAAAAATAGGTAGACACATAATAGATTGAAAATTTGGGATATGTGCTAGTTTACCAAAGAGTGGTGTTGAAGATCCATCTGTTCCTTCAGCATAAACAGGTACTTCATTACGGAAGACCCAACCAATAAGGCCACCATTTGAAAAGAGAAATTCAGAAGCATTGTTGTTAGGTCCAGAAGTAACAAGGGGAACATTTTCATGTTCAAGTATATAACTGGAAGATCCTTCTATACTAGAAGTAAATGCAGTATAGTCAGACTCTGTGACCTTTGAGATCGTGTTAAGAAAAGAAGTGATATATGGTAACCAACTATGTTTACCAAAGAGCTCAATGAGTTGTTTTAATCCATCATAGTAAGAATTTACTTTTTGATTTTTGTACATAACGTTCATGGAGTGAACATGTTTTGCCAGTAGTTTTGCAAAACGATGCAATAGAGTTTGATCATGCTCATTAAATATATGGTTCGTTATGCTATCAACACAAAGGATGCCACCATTGGGAATAGGGCATCCCATAAATGATGTAATCTGTTTTTCGTTTTGCTCTGAGTAAAAGTGAAGATACCTTTGCTGTTGATTAAATTGGTTCAGTATTAATGGTTGCTGATGACGAGCAATCCATCCAACAAGGCTCTGTCCAGGTGTAATAATAGTATCTTCAATGATATATGGTTCACACTGTACTGATGAAGATACAAGTGTGTGGTTATGACTATTTTCTATAGGCATAAAAAGTGTAACACTATGGACATGTAGTGAGCTGCGAATTAAGTCTAGAATGTTATCGTTGTTTTCATCATTCATCATAAAATTTTTATCTATAAAATTTTTTATATATTATTATATCATAAATATTTATGTAGCAACATTAGTTATTTTTAATTTTTAAATTAATATATGTAAATGAGTAAAGTGTGTTTATATATTTATATATTTATATATTATAATATATAAATATAGGTATTTTTCTATTATATAACATTTAAAAAGTTGTAAAAATTGATACATTATAGTAAAAAATAGCATAAAATTTCATTATAAAAATAATTATATATAAAAATATGATATATTATAGTGTAATAATATTTAATTTATTGTTTTTTAGGAGGTTTTTTTGATTAAGGTTCTGATTGTTGATGATTCTGCATTCTTTAGAACATCAATCTCTAGGATTTTAAAACAAGATCCAGATATTGAAGTTATTGGTATTGCAAAAGATGGAAGTGAGGCTATCGAGCAGATAAAGAAACTTAAACCTGATATTGTTACTATGGATATTGAAATGCCAAAGCTTGATGGGCTTTCAACATTAGAAAAAGTTATGAAGAATATGCCTTTACCTGTAATTATGGTAAGCTCTTTAACTACTAAAGGTGCAGAAGCAACATTAAAGGCTCTTGAACTTGGAGCTGTTGATTTCATTACAAAATATACAGGTAGTTTAGCTAATTTAGATATGTCTCAATTAAGCTTTGAACTCTGTAGTAAAATTAAGGCTGTAGTAGCTAAAAATAAGCGTTTTCCAATGGTACCCTTTAGAGAAGATAGTCATATTTTACCTAAAAAAAGAAAGATAGTATTTACAGACATACCAAAGAATCGTTTAAAAAGAGATATTGTTGCTATAGGTGTCTCAACAGGAGGTCCTCCTGCTGTTCAGAAAGTTCTCTCAGAATTTCCTGAAGATTTTCCAGCTTGTATTTTAATAGCACAACATATGCCAGCAGGTTTCACAGGACCTTTTGCAGAGCGTCTTAATCGTCTTTGTAAGGTTTTTGTTAAAGAGGCTGAAAATGGTGATCCTATCAAGAATGGTTGTGTATATGTTTGTCCAGGAGGAAAGCATATACGTATTGATTTAAAAGCAGCATTACCACAATTATCTGTAGTTGAAGAACCTGTAGATGCTCTTTATAAGCCTTCAGTGAATGTTCTTATGGAGTCTGTTGGACTGAGTTTAGGTAGTAGAGCTATAGGTGTTATTATGACAGGTATGGGTAGCGATGGAGTAGAAGGGATAAAGGTATTAAAGAAAAAGAAAGGATATATTATTTCTCAAGATGAAGCTTCTAGCATTGTCTATGGTATGCCAAAAGCTATTATAGAATCAGGGTTAGCTGATGATGTGGCTGGGTTAGATAGCATTGCTGAAAGTATAATATTAGGACTCAATAAATAAAAGTATAAAGGCAAGAGCATGGCTGAAAATATTACAGATCAGATGAAAACAGATCTTTTAAACCAGCTCAATAGTAATGATCCTGATGTAATACGTGCTGCAATATTTATTGTTGCAGATTTAGGTATAGAGTTATTTATCCCTGAATTAATATCATGCCTTCAAAGTCCTTATATTGGAGTGCAGGAAGCTGCAGAGCATACTTTAAAGAAAATTAGAGGTGTAGGGGTAGTAAGAGCAGTTGTTCCTCTTTTACGACTAGAGGATGTTTCGATCCGTAATAGTGCTATAGACATTTTGCGTGAAATTGGCTCTGATGACTTAACAACACTATATAAATTACTACATGATGATGATAGTGATATACGAATTTTTATTGCAGATATTTTAGGTTCATCTGATTCGCCTACTTCATTACATATGCTTTCTGAAGCTTTAGAACATGACCCAGAGGTTAATGTTCGTTATCAAGCATGTATTAGTCTTGGTAATATAGGAGATGTTTCTATAGAAAATGTATTGAAAAAAGCTCTTAATGATGAGGAGTGGGTTCAGTTTGCTGCTGTTGAAGCTCTTACTAAGTTGAAGGCAGAGAATTCTACAGATCTTCTTTTAGCTTCATTAGAGAATTGTTCTGAGTTATTAGCTGCTACTATTATAAATGCACTGGGTGTTATTGGAAATATTAATGCAGTTTCTGTTCTCCTACAAAGGCTTGATGAAGAAAGTGGTTCTCTTCGTAATTTAACAGTGAAAGCTATTGTGGAAATTATAGGAGCACGTTCTCTTGGACTTTTTAGTCATAAAGATTCAGAAAAGCTTTATACATATCTTATTCTTGCTCTTGATGATGAGGATGAAGAAGTTGTTCAATCTGCATGTAAAGGTCTTTCCTTTATAGGTGATACAAAGGCAACAGAAGCTATTTTTAATCGTATTTCAAAAATAGAGAGTAATAATACAAAATTATTACCCATAGCTATAAATTGCCTTGCTCGTATTGGGTATAATGATGGTTTAAAGAAAGCATTGCTTTCTAAGAATACATATGTTGTAGAAGCTGCTGTAGAGGTATGTGCCTCTATAGGTTGTCGGCGATCTATTGGTTTACTTATTACTGCTTTTGATAGTTTTACAGTAGATATGCAAAGAATTGTTGCACATCACTTATCAATATTAGGAGATACATCTGATGTAAGCTTTTTTTTAGATTTGTTAGATAGATATACAGATGTATATATTATTAAAGAAGCTTTATATTTTATAGGGATACGGACTTCGTGTCTTACTATTGCTTCAGAAATATTAAAATATCTTCATCATCAAGACCAAGAAGTTAGAGAAGCTGCTTTAGAGGCATGTCTTGCTCTCAATGATGATAGTATTAATAAAGAGCTTGTATCTTTATTTTTTAATAAAGATAGTGATTCACGAATTATGGCTGTGTATGCAATGGCTAAAATTAGTGTGGATGAATATGCAGATACATTGTTAGTTGCACTTAAAGATGTTTGTCCTGAAGTTAGGAGACTTTCGATAGAAGCATTAGGGATGATTTGTGTATCAAGACCAGAGATATTTAGTATTGTTGCGGAGTCTATACATGACTCGGATAGAAACGTTCGTTTAGCACTAGTTGAGTTAGCTGGTCAGCTAGATACAGAAGATTCTTTAGCTGTTGCTATTAAAATGCTTAATGATAAAGATAGTTGGATATGTATTCGTGCTATTGATTCAATTTGTAAGCATAATAATCAAGACTTTTTACCTTATATTATACAACGATTAGAAGACGCTGATCTTCTTGTTACATTAAAAATTCTTGAGGTACTTGGTACTATTGGTGGGAGCATTGCATTTCAAGTATTATTAGGTTTTTCTAATCATGAGGACCCTAATGTACAAGCAGTTGTTACAGAAGCCATTAATAGAATACAGGAAGAGCAAGGGGAAAGAATCTCATGACACTTTCATTGGGAAACCGTGCTCTTGATTTAGGGCCTAAACTTGATAGTGAAGAGTTTATCCAGCTTCGTGACTTTATATATAGTCAGTGTGGTATTTTTATTGCTGAAAATAGAAAATATCTTATAGAAAATAGGTTTGCTAGTCGTCTTAAAGAACTTAAACTTAAATCATATGGGGAATATTATAATTATTTACGCTTTGATGTAAAGCGGAAAGAAGAACTTATAAATCTTTTTGATATTGTTACTACAAACGAAACAAGTTTTTTTCGAAACATGCCTCAACTTGAGGTGTTCCAAGATATTGTTTTAAAGCGAGTCATTGATGAAGCAATACAAAAAAATCATAAAAAGCTTAGAATTTGGTCTGCTGGGTGTTCTTCAGGGGAAGAGCCTTATACTATTGCTATTATTTTACATGAATATTTAGGACCTCAAATAAAATCTTGGGATATTAAAATAACGGCAAATGATCTTTCAGAGTCAGTCATTGCTGAGGCCAAAAAAGGTTTTTATTCAGAATATACCTTACGTGTAACTCCTGAAGATATTGTTAAACGTTATTTTAGTAAAGAGGATAATGGATATTGCATAAATACAAATGTTAAGTCATTGATTTCTTTTGATGTTATTAATTTAAAGGATAAAGTACAAGTAAGTAAGGTAGAACGATCACAAATCGTATTTTGTCGAAATGTGATCATATATTTCGATGAAGAAATGAAAAAGCAAGTTATTTCATTATACTATGATAATCTTTTACCAGGTGGAGAGTTGATTATTGGTCACTCAGAATCTCTTCATAACATAAGTAAGGCATTTAAGCCAGAACACCATACAGGAACAATTATATATCGTAAGCAGAGTTAGTTAATCAATGAAGAAGAGCTAGAGAGAGAAGCTTTGGCAGTGTATAGCAATATTATTGGTTCTTATAAGCATTGAATGGTAGATGCTATGAGGAGGAAAAGGTGAGTACAAATATACTTGTCGTTGATGATTCTAAAACCATACGTAATCTTATAACTTTTATTCTTAAAAATGAAGGATTTAAGGTTATAACAGCTGAAGATGGTTTAGATGCTCTTGAAAAGCTTTATTCAAAAGAACATATAGATCTTATTGTTTCTGATATCAATATGCCACATATGGATGGTTTTACATTTATAAAAAATGTTCGAGAGCAGCCTAACTATAAGCATATCCCTATTATTATTTTATCTACAGAAAAGGGTGATGAAGATATACAAAAAGGTATGAAGCTTGGAGCTGACTTATATATGGTTAAACCAACACAGCCTGATAAAATTGTTCGTAGTATAAAAATGTTATTAGGATGAGTCGACTAAGTATTTTTTGTTTACATGGTATTTCTAAGTAAAAGGTATTTTTATGAGTCAAGATTTTATGGATCCAGAGCTTTTTTCTGACTTTATTATTGAAGCAAAAGAGCATCTTGAGACAATAGAACCTAATCTTCTTGAACTTGAAAAAGCTCCAGATAATTTAGCTTTACTTAATGAAATTTTTCGTCCAATGCACTCGCTGAAAGGTGCATCTGGCTTTTTAGGTCTTAATAAAATTAATCATCTTGCTCATAAAGCTGAGAATATTCTTGATGAACTTCGTAAAGGCGAGATGGTTATTACTTCAGAAATTATGGATGTTATTTTATCAGCAACTGATGCTTTACGGCAAATGATTGACAATCTTGAGCGTACATCTAGTGAGGGTGATGTAGAAACTGAATCTATTATGGATCTTATTGATAATATCATGAAAGGAGAATTAGATTCTTCTTCAAATAGTTCTGTATCCGACAAAGATACTTTTCAAGATAACACACTAGTAGATACACCTACTAGTGTCATTGATAGTAGTATATCTTCTGACATGTCTTCAGCAAATAATGATGTTAAACAGTCTATAACTATAGAAATTCAAGAGGAAGGAGAAAAAACATCCCCTATTAGTTCACAAGAGTGGATATCAACACGTGAGCCCAAAGAAGCATATGTTCTTTCAGCTTTTGGAGAGGAGCATTTAAAAGATTTTATTAGCGAAGCAGTAGAAAATACAGAGAATTTAACAACAGGTCTTTTAACAATTGAAAAAGATATGGGGGCTGACCCAGAAGTTATAAACGATATATTTCGTTATTTCCATAATTTAAAAGGTAATAGCGGTATTATAGGTTTCCAGGAACTTAATAGCCTTACTCATGAAGCTGAAACACTACTTAATAAAATCCGTCATGGTGAACAAGCTGTAACAAATGAGACAATTGATCTTTTATTGTTTGTTGTTGATGTCATTGAAAACCTAGTTAATAGAATTGAAAGTACAAGTGGTAAAGTTCAACCTTTTGATATTAGTGAAATTTTAACATGCCTAAAAGAGGCTGTAGCTGGGAATCGTATTGTTCTTCCTACAGGTTATATACAGAATACGCCTTTAAAAGACTCTACAGAATCTAGTGAGCATGCTGTATCCATAGAGGAAGTATCTAAAAATCAGCAAGCAGTTTTAAAAAATAAAAAAGCTGTATCTTTGGATAGAGAGGACGAAATTATATTTGTTGGGAATGTCATTCAGCAAAGAGCAATCATGCATGCCTCTCTTGAAGCTCTTACTTATGATGCTAGCCAAAAAGATATTATTGATGCTCTATATCGTGCATTATCTTCTATTCAAAAAGCTGCAAACTTTGTAGGGCTTGAAGAGCTACAAGTATATACTGAACGAACTGCAGCTCTTGTTGCACAGGGCAGAGATTCTGATATAGATTTTTCTCTCATGTTGGATATTCTTAAACAAGAAATATCTATAGTAAACGACATGATAGATGTTGCATTAACAGCAAAAAATTTGTCTCCAGAAGAGCTTGATCTTGCTATGCAAGGTATGCAAAATTTAGAAATTATAAATCATAAAGATATAGGGTGTACAGCAGAAAAAACACAACCAGAAGCAGAAAATATTACTAATATACATACTAAAGATGAAGACAAGCATACACAGGTTGATAAAAATGTTTGTAGTGAGCATGAAAAAGCCATAGATAAAAACAAATCTCATAATGCAACTACTACTATACAAAAAAGTAAAGAATCAGAAAAAGATCAAAAAGATTCATCTACAAATAATATTACCAAGGTAGCTTCATTTTCAGCAAAGTCTGCAGAATCAAGTCCAACAGTAAAAGCTACACCAGCAGTTGATCAGCCTGTAGAACAAAAAGTATCTTCCACTATTCGTGTTGATCATGAAAAACTTGATCATTTAATGAACCTTATAGGGGAACTGATTATTAATAGAAATAGGTATACAATGTTGGCTAGGCACCTTGAAGAACATGGTTCTAATGCAAACGTAAGTGAAGTGGCTCAGAATTTATCAGAAACAACTTATGCTTTAGCACGTATCTCTGATGAACTTCAGGATACCATTATGAAAGTACGTATGGTTCCTGTTGCAAGTGTCTTTTCTCGTTTTCCACGATTAGTCAGAGATCTTTCTCGTAAAAGTGGAAAAGAAGTAGATTTAATCCTTGATGGTGAAGAAACAGAGCTTGATAAAAGTGTTGTTGAGGTCATTGGTGATCCACTCGTACACTTAGTACGAAACTCTGTAGATCATGGAATAGAAAGTGAAGATGAAAGACGATCAAAAGGTAAACCTTTAAAAGGTAAAGTAAATTTAAGAGCTTATCATAAAGGAAACTCTGTAGCTATTGAAATTGAAGATGATGGTAAGGGTTTAGATCCAGAAAAGCTTAAAAATGTTGCTATTTCTAAGGGCATTTTAAGTGTTGAGGATGCTAAACAGCTTAGCGATAGAGAAGCAATGGATCTTATTTTTGCTCCAGGTTTTTCTTCAGCAGAAAAAATTACTGATATTTCTGGTCGTGGTGTAGGTATGGATGTGGTTCGTACAAATATTAAAAGTTTAAAAGGTAGTATTTCTATAAACTCAGAAATAGGGAAAGGGACATGTTTTACACTTTCTTTACCACTAACACTAGCTATTATTGATGCTCTTATGGTAAATGTTTCTGGAGAAGTTTTTGCTATACCTCTTGATGCAGTTTCAGAAACAACAAAACTTGATGAATCTAAATTGACTGATATTAATGGTAGAAAAGCTGTAATCCTCCGAGGAGAAGTTGTTGGACTTATTGAACTTAGCGAGCTTCTTAATTTACCACAAGAACCAAGGAATGGGATTTTTTCTATAGTTATTATCCATAATAACGAACGTAGAATTGGCCTTGTAGTAGATAAGCTTCTAGAGAGACAAGAAATAGTTATCAAACCTTTGGGGTCATACCTTGGAGATATACAATGCATTTCTGGAGCAACAATTATGGGTGATGGTGGTGTCATTTTAATTTTAGATCCACATGAAATTTATAGTCTTAGTACTTCTTTTACTAAAGCAGTTTTATAAATGACCTCCTTATCTATATTAGGTTAAACTTATTTATTCAGATAGAAAATTATTTTATATTTTACTTTAAGTTAGAGGTAATAAGATCAACTTTGTTTTTATTTAAGAAAAAACATTGACACAATCCATAGGTAAGTGTAGAACCAATCCTCTCTGAAGAGAGAAATATTTTAAAAAATTGTTCTTTGACAAGTAAAGAGTGAAGAAAGAAGAAAAAAGACTTTGAGTTTTAAAAGAATCACAAAAGTATAAAGATTAACAAACTGGAGAGTTTGATTCTGGCTCAGATTGAACGCTGGCGGCGTGCTTAACACATGCAAGTCGAACGTGAAAGTCCTTCGGGATAAGTAAAGTGGCGCACGGGTGAGTAACGCGTGGATAATCTACCTTCAAGACGGGGATAACGGTTGGAAACGATCGCTAATACCGGATACGCTATATATTTAACTTTATATAGGAAAGGATAGCCTCTGCTTGCAAGCTATTGCTTGGAGATGAGTCCGCGTCCCATTAGCTTGTTGGTGAGGTAAAAGCTCACCAAGGCAACGATGGGTAGCCGTTCTAAGAGGATGATCGGCCACACTGGAACTGGAACACGGTCCAGACTCCTACGGGAGGCAGCAGTGGGGAATATTGCGCAATGGGCGAAAGCCTGACGCAGCGACGCCGCGTGAGGGATGAAGGTCTTCGGATCGTAAACCTCTGTCAGGGGGGAAGAAACGTGTCTATTCAAATAGGGTAGACATTTGACGGTACCCCCAAAGGAAGCACCGGCTAACTCCGTGCCAGCAGCCGCGGTAATACGGAGGGTGCAAGCGTTAATCGGAATTACTGGGCGTAAAGCGCACGTAGGTGGTTTTGTAAGTCAGAGGTGAAATCCCACCGCTCAACGGTGGAACAGCCTTTGATACTGCATCACTAGAGTATCGGAGAGGGTGGCGGAATTCCAGGTGTAGGAGTGAAATCCGTAGATATCTGGAGGAACACCAGTGGCGAAGGCGGCCACCTGGACGAAGACTGACACTGAGGTGCGAAAGCATGGGGAGCAAACAGGATTAGATACCCTGGTAGTCCATGCTGTAAACGATGGGTGCTAGGCGCTGGGGAGATAAATTTTCAGTGCCGCAGTTAACACGTTAAGCACCCCGCCTGGGGAGTACGGTCGCAAGGCTGAAACTCAAAGAAATTGACGGGGGCCCGCACAAGCGGTGGAGTATGTGGTTTAATTCGATGCAACGCGAAGAACCTTACCCAGGCTTGACATCTAGGGAACCTTTAGGAAACTAGAGGGTGCTCTTCGGAGAACCC
This sequence comes from uncultured Lawsonia sp., assembly GCA_964369665.1. Classification (GTDB taxonomy): domain Bacteria; phylum Desulfobacterota; class Desulfovibrionia; order Desulfovibrionales; family Desulfovibrionaceae; genus Bilophila. The sequence goes on from CAYJFS010000002.1 coordinate 432,512, forward strand.
TAAGACAGGTGCTGCATGGCTGTCGTCAGCTCGTGCCGTGAGGTGTTGGGTTAAGTCCCGCAACGAGCGCAACCCCTATCTTTAGTTGCCATCAGGTAATGCTGGGCACTCTAGAGAGACCGCCCCGGTTAACGGGGAGGAAGGTGGGGACGACGTCAAGTCATCATGGCCCTTACGCCTGGGGCTACACACGTACTACAATGGTGCACACAAAGGGAAGCAAGACTGCAAGGTGGAGCCAATCCCAAAAAATGCATCTCAGTCCGGATTGGAGTCTGCAACTCGACTCCATGAAGTCGGAATCGCTAGTAATTCTGGATCAGCATGCCAGGGTGAATGCGTTCCCGGGCCTTGTACACACCGCCCGTCACACCACGAAAGTTGGTTTTACCCGAAGCCGGTGAGCTAACCTTTTAGGAGGCAGCCGTCTACGGTAGGGCCGATGATTGGGGTGAAGTCGTAACAAGGTAGCCGTAGGGGAACCTGTGGCTGGATCACCTCCTTTAACGAATAAGTCAATCTCTTCACTCTTTACTTGCAAAGAACAATAAAAAGGGGCCTGTAGCTCAGGCGGTTAGAGCGCACGCCTGATAAGCGTGAGGTCGAAAGTTCAAGTCTTTCCAGGCCCACCATGGGTCTAGTTTAGATATATATTTTTATTAAAACCCTATTTATGCTTGAAGCTTTGAGTATGTGGGGGTGTAGCTCAGTTGGGAGAGCATCTGCTTTGCACGCAGAGGGTCATGGGTTCAAATCCCTTCACCTCCACCATAAAGAAAGCAAAGTAGATAAAAATTGAATATATTTTTAAGTAAAAAACAAAAAAATATTTAAAGAAATTTAAAAAATATGGTTTCATAGATAAAAAAGAAACCAATGTTCATTGAAAATTGAATAGGGAATGGAATAGAATAGTTCTTAAGAGATAAGATAATAAGGGCAACAAGGTGGATGCCTTGGCGCTGAGAGGCGACGAAAGACGTGGTAAGCTGCGAAAAGCATCGGGGAAGAGCTAAACATCTTATGATCCGGTGATGTCTGAATGGGGAAACCCACTGGGAGTAATGTCCCAGTATCCTTAATTGAACAAAATAGGTTAAGTGAAGCTAACCCAGGGAAGTGAAACATCTCAGTACCTGGAGGAAAGGAAATCAAACGAGATTCCCGTAGTAGTGGCGAGCGAACTGGGAAGAGCCTAAACCAAGTGGTTTCGACCATTTGGGGTTGTAGGACCAACATAAATGATTCTTGAGTAAGTAGGGGAAATGAGCTGGAAAGCTCTGCCATAGCAAGTGATAGCCTTTTACCTGAAATTGAAAGAGACATAGTTGGCACCTGAGTACTGCGAGGCACGTGAAACCTCGTGGGAATCTGGGGGGACCATCCTCCAAGGCTAAGTACTACTCAGCGACCGATAGTGAACAAGTACCGTGAGGGAAAGGTGAAAAGAACCCCTGTAAGGGGAGTGAAATAGAATCTGAAACCAGTTGCCTACAAGCTGTGGGAGCACTAATAAGGTGTGACCACATGCCTTTTGCATAATGAGTCAGCGAGTTAATCTAATGTGCAAGGTTAAGCGAACAGTGGAGCCGTAGTGAAAGCGAGGCTGAATAGGTCGATAGTACATTGGATTAGACCCGAAACCAGGTGATCTATCTATGAGCAGGTTGAAGCAAGGGTAAAGCTTTGTGGAGGACCGAACCAGTAACGGCTGAAAACGTTTTGGATGACTTGTGGATAGGGGTGAAAGGCCAATCAAACCTGGTGATAGCTGGTTCTCCCCGAAATATATTGAGGTATAGCCTCGTGAATGTGTGCCGGAGGTAAAGCACTGAAAGAGCTAGGGGTCCTACCAGATTACCAAACTCTATCAAACTCTGAATGCCATTTAATTAAATTCTAGGAGTCAGACAGCGGGTGCGAAGGTCCGTTGTCGAGAGGGAAACAGCCCAGACCAACAGTTAAGGTCTCCAAATTCATACTCAGTGGGAAAGGTAGTGGAGTTGTATAGACAGCCAGGACGTTGGCTTAGAAGCAGCCATCGTTTAAAGAAAGCGTAATAGCTCACTGGTCTAATGACTCTGCGCCGAAAATGTAACGGGGCTAAGTATGTTACCGAAGCTTTGAATTGCACATTTATGTGTTCTGGTAGGGGAGCGTTCTTCTCGGGCAGAAGGTGTACTGGAAAGTATGCTGGACTGCGGAGAAGTGATTATGCTGACATGAGTAACGATAAAACGGGTGAAAAACCCGTTCGCCGAAATCCCAAGGTTTTCCGGGTAAAGTTAATCTTCCCGGAGTTAGTCGGCCCCTAAGGCGAGGCTGAAAAGCGTAGCTGATGGAAAACTGGTTAATATTCCAGTACTTGTATGATTGTGCGATGGAGGGACGCAGGAAGATAGGCTAGCCATCTGTTGGAATAGGTGGTGTAAGTGCGTAGGTGCAGGGAGTAGTAAAGTACGCTTCCCGAGACTGAGACACGATGCCGTGGGCATTAGCTCTGAAGTAGTTGAGTCTATGCTGCCAAGAAAAGCTCCTAAGTTTAGATCATACAAACCGTACTACAAACCAACTCAGGTGGGTGGGATGAATAATCCAAGGCGCTCGAGAGAACTCTGGC
>CAYJFS010000003.1:0-170640 GCA_964369665.1 uncultured Lawsonia sp.
CTTTTACCCAAAAAAAAAAAAAACCCTAAAACAAAAAAAAACCCCGTTTTTTAAAAAAATTTTCCCCCCCCAAACACCCCCCCCCCCCCCCCCCACTATTGCCATCATTTTTCATAAATGTAGCTTATGCAGCAGACAACGACAATGATAAACCTTGTGATCTAAACTTATTGTTCTATCAGTTGTTTTTCAATAAAGCAGGAAAAGACGACCCAACTTGTGATGGTAGCTGTGGTGGTGCATGTGCTGGTGGTTGTATTAAAAAAAAAGACCCTACAAGCTCTAGTAATGAGACTTCCTACAAAGAAGAAAAAAAAAGAAAAAAGAAAAAAAGAAAAGAAGAGAACATAGAAGAAGGCATAGAGGAAATAGACGATTATCTGCTTTAAGCCGTTCTGAAAGAGAGAACGAAAAAGCTAAGGAAAGCCAACAAAAGCAACATGAAAAAGAACAAAAAGATCATCAACAAAGGAAAAAACAACGAAAGAAAACTGGTCAAAAAACGCCATCAGATACTGAAAACACTGATGACATGGAAAAACGTCAAACACAAGAGTATAACCAGTTAGCCGTAGCATGTTTTAAAAAATGGCGACATGCAGGAAGAAAACAAGATGGAGAAAGCTCATCTTCAAACCCAACGCCTACATGTTCTTCTCCTGATTACTCATCAAGTACTACTGGTTCTGAAGAAAAAAATGTAAAGAAAGACACCATCAAGAAAGAAAAGATTGGGGTAGACAAACCCAGCTGCATGCAGACAATTTACTTAGTCATGTTTCCACAACTGAAGAGCAGGAAGAAGAGCTAAGACAAGAACTAAATCGTTTATTCAAGCCAACTGCATGAAAGACAAAGCAAAGAAAAAGAAGAAGCAAAGAAAAAAGATCGTAAAAACAAAAAACAACAGCAAAAAAAAGATATTTCAGGCTCTTCATCAGATGGTGGATCTGAAGAAGAACGATGCAAAGAAAGACAGCATAAAGAACGTAAAGAAAATGATGATAATTTTGATAAGTCCTCTGTCTGTACTTCTCCTTCTTGTTGTAATGAAGAAAGAAGAAAAGAAGAGGTAAGAGCTACTGCTCAAAAACATAAGGAAGAACGCAAAGACGCAAGAAAAAAAGATCGTAAAAAAAGAAAAAAAAGGAAAAAGAAAAACAAGGGTATTCCCTATTCATCTTCTTCTGATGAACAGGAAGGAGCAAGAACACATAGCCTTCACTATAGCGACAATGGTGAACCACCTGATAATTGTGAAGCTGTTCCTCCTTGGCTATTGCACAGGGAGAATTGTGATGAAGAAGGTGAAGATAATGAAGAGGATGAAGATGGCTTTGAGGTACTTAATCCCAACCAAAACCCAAGAGCTGTTGATACTCCACAAAATCCATTCTCTAATCCATCTTCTGAAGAGTATCTCTCCTATACAGACACACTACTAAGCTTACAGCAAATAGTAAGCCACCTTCAAGATACTCTATCTTCTCTGCAAGCTCTTGGAAAAGAAGTACGCATTGCTCGACTTGAAGAAGGACAGCATGTTCATGTTTTTGCTTCTGCACAAAATGGCTCTCAAAGAGCATTCTCTTCTCTTTTTGGTATTGTTTTTGATATAACAAAGTTCATCCGTATTGGTACATCATATAGTTTTGTTAAACATGATCAAAGCACTTTATACCCTAAAAAAAATACAACTCTAGGTTGTGCAGAATCTAAAACCAATATTCATGTCATGACTTGTGCTATAACTTGGAACCCCAGTAGTCCTGGTGTTACAGCTTTAATCGAAGGAACATGTGGTATAGGAAAAGCTCATAATACTCGATATGGTCTGTTTGAAAACAAAGGTTATGCTGCAAAAGGACTACCTCATTTAAAAACAAAGGGATTTTCTACTCGTCTAGGCTATGCTCTAGACATCATACCTGCGACCCTTATTACACCATACATAGAATGTACAAAAATATATGGACAACTTAATAAATATAAAGAAAAAAATACTGATCCTTGTCTTACAACATGCATAAGCTCAAATAAAGGAAGATATACAGAAAAAACAGTAGGTTTACATGTATCTATAACACCTATCGATAGATTACTTTTTTCTATCTGGATAGAAGGTAGCCATGTGCAAAGAAAAAATAGTAGATTACTATGCACAATACTATCACCATACAAAGGATCTATAAAAACTCCAAAGGTACAAAAGAACTATACACAAGGTAAATTTGGTTTTTCTATAGACACACGTATCACAGATAACTTTGGTGCAGGCATACACATGTCTATCTTGAATAATGCCCATAAATTTATTGAAAAAGATACTATTGGTATACACATGTGGTATAATTTCTGACAAAACATATTTAAAATAATAAACTCACCATACTATACTCTTATAAATAGATCATAAAAAACACCATATTTCTTATAAACCTTATTTATATAGCATAATCTTTATATAAATTTTATTTTAAAGAAGTTGCTAAAACATACTGTAGCTGAAAAAATGAATAAAAAATTTTACCAACTTGCTTTATCGACTACTGCATTCGTACTTGTAATACTGTTGATTGATGCCATACACCTTCCTCTCTATACAAAAGCTATGAATATTACTGGTGATTTTGAATTGAGGCACCATACCATATACAAAGCATTAATGACAGACCTTTCATGTATTATATGTACTTGTTCACATGGGTCCATAATCTAATTATAAAAAATTACTAAAGTTTATATTTTCATAAAAATCTTTACATTGATACAAAGATATATCTACAGAACTACAATTTAAAAAAGTAATCATAGTTCTGTCATACTCTTTTTTACACACAACCCTTCCTCTATAAATAAACTTCTTTGTATTAAATTTTCACTAGTGTTATAAAGACAAAATAAAGTCACTACATATTGCTTTTATTAAACTACTCAAGAAGATTTAAAGATAGTCTTAAAGACAAAAGAAAATAAAAAAATTACTTATGAAATAAAACAAACCTTCTCTCAACATCTTTGCAAACATGAATAAAAATCCTGGCTTATCTTGAGTACCTAATAAAATAAAAAAGATAAAAAATAAACGATTAGTGTGATTGGGATAAAATAATTTCAACCTCATCTACAGTTAAACCTGTAGCACGAGCAATTTGTGCAGGAGTCTGGCCTTTTTTAATTCCATTATGAATAACTTCACGTAAAAACTGGGGTGAACGGGCTACATTTTCTGTCTGTTTAAGAAGTTTCTGTAGTGTTTTTATACGCTCTTCCATTGTGGTATTAAGAATAACAAGCTGTTCTTGCCGCTGTGTAAAACTTTCAATAAGATCATGCTCTAATTCTGTATTTCGATATATTCTCTCAAGAATCTTTTCTTGACTATCCTGTAGTTGGGACAATGTTGCCTCTGATCGCTTAAGCCGCAGAAAAAACAAAAAAACCATTACAACAAGAATGGTCTCAGCAAACGTTATTACAGCAATAATCCAAAGAGGCAGTGTCATAGCTACTAAACTTTACGGTTCACAAGGTTTCCGAGATATGGTTCATCTTGATAAGAAAGTAAGTCATCCTCATCGTCCTCGGGTGGCTTTGTGCCTTGTCTTCCTTTAAACATCTTACTAAACTTTTTTTTATTATTTGAACCTTCTTCATTAACAGCAATAGAGGCTTCTTTCCCACTTATTTCTTGTATCTGCATACCTTGACGACGTAATGTTGCTTCTACAACCTGATGAAATGTTTTTTGAGACATCTCTGGTTGTGTTGCTATTTCAGTCACAAGTTTACCTGCAGGACCCATTTGCTGAACAAAAAGTAGTGGTGCTATAGGCGTTATTGCCATAAAAACTCACTTTAAAATATAGTTTTCTAACAGAATATCCTCCATTTTCCCACTACTAAGATAACCATTCACTATATCCAGTAAATCCCGTTTAATTTCCATAGTGCTTCCAGGATCAATAAGAAATGAATGTTTCTTGTTTCTTAAATAATAGTATATAGCATCTCGAAGGACAAGCTCTTTACCCTGTGCTTCTCTTATAACTTTTTCATCCTTAGAAATACCTGTAAATGTTGCCTGTAAAAAACTTACCAATGTTGGACTTTGCTCTTCTACCATAAATGGAGCAAAAATTATTTTATATTCTTTAGGACCTTTTACATCTTTCACCGAAGGAACAACAATAATTGTAGGACTCTCTGTAACTGATTCTTCTGAAGCTCCTGAAGAATAAAAGAAAAAAAACCAAATAGACACTGCTAATATAATAACTACCAACAAAGCACTTATAGCAAAAATGATATTTTTTTTATTACTTTTTTGAGGAACCTCTTCTGGCTTAGCTTCTAAGCTATCTGTATTACTTTGAGTACTAGATTCTTCTAATATTTCTTTTTCCTTATTTACGGCCTCTTCTTTAGCCTCTGAAAGAAATGGTGCATCTTCTATATCTAACTGAACCTTTCCATCTTTGCCCACAGCAGCATCTTCTTCTTTTGATACATCTGTATCAACAGTAGGTTCTTCTGATGCCTTTGTCTCCATTTCTTATCTCCCTTAACCTAGCAAGTAAAATAACATACTTAAAAAAATACCATAAACTAAAAAAGGGCAGAATACTTCTGCCCACTAATATATATATCCTAAAATATATATTAAATACATTATATGCTGTTATATAAATATAAAAAACTAATCAAAAATTTTATCAATTTTTTGTTTCATTGTTTCTGCAGTAAAAGGTTTCACAATATAATTTGAAACTTTTGCCTGAACTGCTTCAATAATATTTTCCTGTTGTGCTTCAGCAGTAACCATAAGAAAAGGCATATCTGCAAATTTCTCACTAGCACGAACTTTACGTAATAACTCTATGCCTGTCATCTGTGGCATATTCCAGTCAGAAACAACAAAATCTATTGACTCATTATTAAGAGTTTCCCATGCTGTTGTACCATCATCAGCTTCAGTAACATTTGTAAAGCCTAACTGACGTAAAATATTTTTGACAATACGGCGCATTGTAGAAAAATCATCAACAACCAACACTCTCATATTTAGATCATATGACATATATGCTCCTTAATGATCAAATATTTTAGTCAACCTTACCATATTGATTCAAAAACTCTTGCCTCAAACGAGTAAGTGCTTGTGTATGTAGCTGAGAAACTCGCCCTTCTGTAATACCCATTACTGAAGCAGTTTCACGCATATTAAGTTCATCACTGTAATAAAGAGATAATACCAGCTTCTCTCTTGGTGTCAATGTATCTATAAGCTCTGCTACTCTGTCTACTATTTCAGTAAATGCTGTATTATCATATGGCATACTCTCCACTGTATCTTGAGCAAGAGTGTCTTGGATAAGCTCTAATGGTAAAAAAGCATTATTTTGTAATGCTTCAAGACCTACTCGTATATCTTTTACAGCAAGACCTGTAATTTCATGAAGTTCCTCTTCTGTAGCTGGCTTTCCTGTTTGATTTTCTATTTTCCACATAGCATCATTAAGTTGACGGATTCGCTGTCTAAGTGTTCGAGAAAACCAATCAAGCTTTCTCAACTCATCCAACATAGCACCTCTTATCCGACTTTCAGCATATGTTTCAAATTTAATACCCATTTGAGGACAAAACTTACCTAAAGCCTCCATTAAACCTAAAGACCCAGCACTAATGAGCTCAGAAAGCTCTATACTTTTAGGGAGTTTGCTTTTCAGACGCAAAGCAAGAAAGCGTATTTTGGGTGAATAATGTCGAACAATACTTTCTTGATCAGAATGTGAAAAATCTGACCAATAAACATTACCTGACTCAAATTTTTCCCATGCTTTACTGCCGGAAGAGGAATTTTTTCCAAAAGAATTTAATGTTTCCATCAAGGCTCTCAGGTATAGCCCATGCTTGGATTTCTTTTGCAACATCTCTTATTGCAAGAGAAGCAGAACTCTTAGCATCTTCTATACAAAAAGGTTTTTGGTTAATGACTGCCTTACGAACACTTGTATCTCTTGGAATAATACCAATGAGATCTAAAGAGACACTTTTCAAAAAATGCTCACAAGCCATATGTAGTCGTATAAATATTTCTTTACCTGAATTTGTATCTTGAGCCATATTAACAAGAACTCTAAAGCTATTAATATTATGTTTTGTATGCATTATCTTTATCAAAGCATAAGCATCTGTTAAAGAAGTTGGTTCTGGGGTTAATACAACAAGCCTTTCCTGAACGGCTAAATTAAAATACATAACAGTGTCATGAATGCCTGCACCAGTATCCACTATAAAATAGTCAACTGCATGCTCCAAAGCATCTACTGCCTCAAGAAGCTCTAACTTTTGACCTGTTGTTAAAGTAAGCATTTCTGTAACACCAGAAGATGCTGGAAGAATACGAAAACCATATGGTGTATCTACCATTATTTCATTAAGAGAAAGGCCTTCACTAAAAACATGAGATAAATTCTTTTGAGGCGTCATACCAAGTACAATATCAACATTTGCTAAACCAAGGTCAGCATCTAACAATACAACTCGTTTCCCAAAATCTGCAAGACAACATGCTAGATTTACAGCAATGTTTGTTTTACCAACACCCCCTTTACCAGAGGTAACAGAAAGAACTAAAGGAAAATCTGAACCCATGTATACTACTCCAAAAATCAAACTCTATTACAGCAAGTTATCGTTGTCCAGGTAGTTGATGCTTAAATATAAGCTTCCAAATGAGAGATTCATATGCTGGAGAAAACGTATCTCTAAGCCCTGCACCATATGATAAAACAGAAATAGGTAACCCAAAATTCATGGCAATGTTCACTAATACACCATAAGTAGCAGCCTCATCTAATTTTGTCCAAATAATACTTTCAACTTTCTGAGTTTGGTACCTAGAAATAAATGCTCGACTTTGAATTGATGTATAATATGGTGACAAAGCTAAATGTATAGAAAAATCAATATCCACTAGGCCTATTGATGTTAAAAGTGTATTTAATGTATCTCCTTTATCACTAATACTTGGCAAATCAATGAAAATATAATCTTTTTCTTCAAATTCTGCTATAGCATTATTCATATCTTCTGGAGTATTAGCCTCAAAATATCCAAACTCTGATAGCTCAGCCCAATTTCTTAAAATTAGACGATTATTACCACGACTACAGTCTGCATTAATAAATGCTATACTAGAAGAAGGATTTTCTTGGCGCAGAAACAATGCCATACGTAATGCAGCACTTGTTTTTCCAGAGCCAAAAGGTCCTGCAATAGCATGAATTCGAGAAGGCCAATACTCTGCAGACCAAGGGCGAACAGGTATAACTTCCGAAAGCAACTCTAAAAATGAGCTACCATGGGTTAATATAAGCTTTTGATATAATTCCATAATAAATGACTCATCAACACCTTCACGCTGTAAATACTCTAAAGCAGTGCGATGTCTTGGAGACAGCTGTTCCCACTGGATAGATGGTTGCATAAGCATATAAAGATGCTCTTTCACTTTTATCCAATCTTTATACCACTCATTCCATCCATCCGCTGACATGATTGAACCAGTTGCAGTATTTTTTTCTTCTGTGCTATCTATACCAGCAGTAACTTCATGCCAATTTTGTCCATCTTTTTGTATATCACGACTAGATAAAATAACAGCATTAGCCCCAAGTTCTTCCTTAACTTGTGCTAGTACTGTATATGCATTATGCCCACTAAATGTCTTTACTTGCATTATTCAATCTCCACATTACCAACAGCCTGTAGTCGTGTATCAGGTGGTATTTCACCCTGTGAAATAACAGGGACATTAGGCAAAAACCGTGTGATCAGCTGTGCAAGATGTGGACGAACAATAGGTGTTGCTAAAAGTACAGGTTGACCATCTGTACCAACAGCACCCTCAATAGTTAAATTTATATTATGAATTAATTTTTGTGCTATTGCTGGATTAAGAGCAAGATAGCTACCACCCTCTACTTGACGAATGGATTCTTGCATTGTTTGTTCTACTTCACCACTAAGCGTAATAACAGGTAACATACCATCACTATCAAGATATATTTTTATAATACTACGTCCAAGACGTTCTCGTACATATTCCGTAAGTACATCAGGATTCTTTGTTGAGCTACCATAATCACCTAAAGTTTCAACAATAGTTAATATGTCACGAATAGAAACATTCTCACGGACTAAATTCTGTAATACTTTTTGTACAGAACCAAGAGGGAGGATGGCAGGAACAAGTTCTTCTACTGCCTTTGGTGAATGTTTTGCTAATGTATCTAATAAACTTTGTACTTCTTGTCGTCCAAGGAAATCTGATAAATGACGTTTCAAAACTTCTGTAAGATGTGTAGCAATGACTGTAGCTGGATCCACAACAGTATACCCTGCTAACATAGATTCTTCTCGCTGGGCTTCAGATATCCATATAGCTGGAAGATTAAATGCAGGTTCTCTTGTCTCTATACCTTCAATTTTATGTACAGCATTCCCAGGATCCATTGCTAAGTAGTGATCAATGAGAATTTCAGCTGTTGCAACCTGGTTACCTTTAATAAGAAGAACATATTGGCCTGGTTTAAGTTGCAAATTATCTCGCAAATGTAATGAAGGAATGACAACACCCATATCAAGAGCAAACTGCCTTCGTATCGATCGAATTCTAGAAAGCAAGTTTCCATTTTGCTCCTCATCCACAAGAGGAATAAGTCCATAGCCCACTTCTAACTCTAAAGTATCCAAAGGTAAAAGAGCTTGCACTTCCTCTGGTGTGTCTGCAGTAGCAGAACCAGCCTCAGCTCCACTTTTACCTGCTTTTTTATCTTGTGTTTCTGTTTCAGAATTATTTTTAGCAAACCTGGAAACAATCAATAAAGATAAAGAAAAGAATAAAAATGGTATTGTAGGCAAACCTGGTACAAGAGCAAAAATAAATAACACAGCTGAAGTAAGTTTCAATACACGGCCATTATAGGTCAACTGAGCAATATACTCTTCACCCATACGTGCTTCTGCAGCTGCTCGAGAAACTATAAGACCTGCAGCTATGGATATAATGATAGAAGGTACAGTAGAAACTAAACCGTCACCAATAGAGAGTAAAGCAAATGTCATAAGTGCATCATCAAAAGACATACCTTTTTGAACAACAGCAATGAGGATACCACCTATTAGATTAATAAGAGTAATAAAAAGACCAGCTGTTACATCGCCCTGAACAAATTTACCAGCACCATCCATAGCACCATAAAAATCTGCTTCTTTACGGATATTTTCACGACGGGTCTTTGCTTCTTCTTCATCAATTAAACCAGAATTCAAATCTGCTTCTATAGCCATTTGCTTACCTGGCATAGCATCCAAAGTAAAACGAGCTGCAACCTCAGCAATACGTGTTGTACCAGCTGTAATAACAACTTTGTTTAAAATAAACAAAATCATATAAATAACAGCACCAACAACATAACTTCCACCAACAACAAACTCTGCAAATGAACGAATAACGTTCCCTGCAGCGCTTGCTCCTTGATCACCATTAAGTAATATAAGACGTGTAGAAGCTACGTTTAATGCAAGCCTTAATAACGTTGTTACCAGCAATAATGAAGGAAAAATAGAAAATTCCAAAGGAGATGTCATAAACATTGAAGTAAGAAGTATTAAAATTGAAATAGAGATATTTAAGGCAAGCATAATGTCAAGAATAAATGTAGGCAAAGGAACAAGCATGACAAATAAAATAACAACAACACCTGCACCAAGGAATAAATCACCTTGTTTAGCAAAGCGACCATAGTCTAACTTAGGACTGCTTGCTGCCATATGGTTGACTCCTTGATGTCATTACTCCGACATAAAAGAACACTTTACTACTTCTTGTAGTAAACTACATACAAATATTTCAAAAAATATACTTACTGAGTAATAGACTTAAATAGGCTTATTATTGACCCATCTTCTTGCCTTTTATCTTCCAAACACTTGCAAGAATAGCAGCAACAGCCTTATATAGCTCTTCAGGTATCATATCACCAACATCCACTGCTTTATACAAAGCTTGTGCCAATATAACGTTTTCACGTATAGGTATATTACTCTCACGGGCAATATTTTTTATTTTCTCTGCAACATGATTAACACCTATAGCAAGCACTAAAGGTGCTGGAGCCTCCAAAACATTATATCTAAGGGCAACGGCAATATGAGTAGGGTTTGTAACAACAACATCTGCTTTAGGAACATCCTTAAACATACGGCTTGTCATCATTTCCATCATTTTCTGCCGTTGTCTTTGCTTTACAACAGGATCACCCTCTGATTGCTTTGCTTCATCTTTGACCTCTTGCTTACTCATTTTCAAATTTTCTTCATATTGGTAACGGTTATACCATAGATCTGCTGCTGCAATAATACCCATGGGCACAAGGGTGTATAAAACCAAAAATATACTTGTCATTAATATATATTCAGCAACATCTTGGGGCGTGGCATAATATAGAGGAAGAAAATTTTCAAACTCACGCTTAAATATAATATATGGAACAATCCCGATTATAATAACTTGAATAACACTTCTTAAAAGGCGTACCAATGTTTGTTGTGAAGCAAACATTCCTTGTAACCCTTTAATGACATTAAATTTACTCCATTTTACTTTAAAAACTTTTGTTGTCCATAAAGGACCAACCTGCCAACGCAAAGAAATCCAACCACATAAACCAATAGTTACTAAGATAGGCAGTAATAAAATTGCTAACTCTTGAGCCACAAAAAATAATAGCGAATATACAGACTGAGCTGTGACTTCAAATTTAAAGCTTTCTGTAAAAAAATAACGAAAAACCATTTCAAAATGTCTTCCCATTATTCCAGCATACAGTGCTCCACCAAATATACCAGCTGCTGTTGTTATTGCCTTTGTTACTTCTTGTGATTTAGGTACATTACCTTCTGAACGAGCTTTTTCTCTTCGCTTTGGGGTAGCTCGCTCTGTTTTACTTGGATCTTTAGCCATGTGTAATAACCTTCTATTGAATCAATGGTTCTTAACACATTAAAATGCTTAAAATACAATATTATCCAGAAGGCTTCATCACTGTAAGTAAGTTGTAAAATAGTCCATCAAGACCAATAATAAAACGTGAAGTTTCTTTTGATAAAAGAACAAATAAAAGACCAATAAAAAAAAAGCCTACACCTATTTTAGCTGGAAACCCTACTTCCATAATATGGAGCTGTGGTGCTGCACGAGCCATGATCCCCAAAGAAACTTCTACTAAAAATAATGCAGACATTACAGGTGCAGCAATATGTAATGCAAAAACAAATATCATTCCTGACAGCTTGATCACCTCAGTTAACAAAATTTCCCTTATAAAAAGCCCTCCAGCAGGAACAATTTTAAATGTATAGGTAAATGCTTTTAAAAGAAATAAATGTCCATTAAGTGTAAGAAATGTTAATATAGCAACCATATACAAAAAATGTGCAATAAAACCTGTGGTATTACCAGACAATGGATCAGCCAAAGAGATCATTGTAAAGCCCATTTGTGTTGCTAACATCTCACCACCAGCCTGTATCCCTGCAAAGAAAAAATTCACAGCAAGCCCTAAAACAATACCAAGAAAAACCTCTCCTATAATTAACAACACTAAACCAAAAGGGTGGGCCGGCATTTGTATCCCAGGGAGATATATCTGATTCCACATCACTATTGTAAGGACTAAACATACTGAAGCTTTTAATGGACCTGGGAATCCTTCTATAGAAAAAAACGGTAGCATAAATAAAACTATACTGATTCTTAAAAAAGTAAGAATAAAACTAAGAAACATTTCAGGATCAAAATTAAACAGATTCATAATATCAAAAACCTATATTTAAAATGCATATTTAATAAAATAACAATCTAATCTATACATAAACATAATGTATAAATAAAAATAAAGTGTTTTTATATATAAAAAATACATTAATACTAAAACTATAGCCTACTTCATTCTTATTACCAATAATATATTATGAATATATATTATATATTCACATACTATTAAGATATAAAAATATATTCATTAAGCAGGATAAAACTTCTACTCCAATTACAATTTTAAAATAACTGCACTTACTCAAAAACCTTAATGCTATTCAGTGATAATTTACTGTTTATACAATAAGATCTAATGACCATTTTACTCTAAAAAAATATACCTTATACCTCAAAAATACCAATCTATATGAATACTATTTTTTTAATGATCAAAACATCTATTATCTTACACTAACTACAAATAATAAAAAAACTCTTAATTTTCTTGACAAAAAATCTAGTCAGACATATCTATTCTTATATGTAAGAGTACATACTGTTCTTAAGCTTATGTATGTTCTCTCATCCTGTAAGTTATAAAAATATGACTAACTGGGTGGCCTTTACAGGCCCCCCTTTTTTTATGCAATTAATTATATAAATTAAACACAATGACCCTATGGATAAAGAAACCACAGTCACAACATTTAAAAAGCTTATTACTCCCCTGGTTATAGCTCAAGGCCTTGAACTTTGGGGTGTTGAAATCATCAGTAGTATTCGACCTATTGCCAGAATATTTATAGATACACAAACCCCACCATCACCACATATTTTTACACAGGAACAAGATAACTATCAAAATACTACTCAAGGAGTAACCATTGAACAGTGTGCAAAAATCTCAAGGCTTATAGGCCTTATACTAGAAGTAGAAGCTCCTTTTGCTGCTCAGTGGACACTTGAAATATCATCACCAGGCCTTGAGAGACCTTTTTTTACTCTATCTCAACTTGAACCATATATATCTCAACATATACAAATAACATTAAAAACCATACATCCATCATGGCCTAATCGTAAAAATTTTTCTGGTTCTCTTATAAATATCAACCTCTCTGATAACACTTTTACTCTAAATATACCTTTAAACCAAAGAATGCCTGACGAGCCTGAGACAGCCTTTTTCTCATGGAATCAAATTTATAAAGCTAAACTTATCCATAGTTTTCCTAAACCAGGCAAAAAAGATAAGCCCTCAAAACGCCTATGTGGAGATATTGCATGAATTTAGAACTTAAAAAAGCTCTTGACCAAATTAGTAAAGATAAAGGGCTTGATCGTGATATGCTTATAGATACACTTGAAGATGCTGTAAGAACTTCCGTCATACGTAAATACGGAGATAGCTTAGACGTTGAAGTAACATACAATAACGAAACTGGAGAAATTGAAGTATATCAATTCAAAATCGTTGTTGAAGAAGTAGAAGACTCAATCACTCAAATCGCTCTTAGTGAAGCAAAATCTCATGATCCATCAGCCCAAATTGATGATGAAATGGGATTCCGCCTTAAAGTAGAAGATCTTGGGCGTATTGCTGCACAATCAGCAAAACAAGTTATTATTCAACGAATGCGTGATGCTGAGCAAGAAATCATCTTTGAAGAATACAAAGACCGTATTGGAGAAATCGTTAGTGGAATTATACAACGACGTGATAAAAATGGTTGGATCATTAACCTTGGTCGTACTGAAGCATTGCTGCCTAAAGATGAACAAATTCCTAGAGAACGTTATAAACGTGGAGATCGAGTTCAAGCTCTTATCATTGATGTGCAGAAAGAAGGTCGTGGGCCACAAGTCATCATTTCACGTGCACATCGTGACTACATGGCTGCTTTATTTCGTAGAGAAGTCCCAGAAGTGGATGATGGTACAGTACAAATTATGGGTGTTGCTCGAGACCCAGGAAGCCGAGCCAAAGTTACGGTTCTTTCACGTGAACGTGATGTAGATCCTGTTGGTGCCTGTGTAGGTGTTCGTGGCTCACGTATCCAAAATATTGTTCAAGAACTTCATGGTGAACGTATTGATATTGTTGTATGGAGCCTAGAAATTGCTACATATGCACGTAATGCTTTAGCTCCAGCAGTAATTTCTCGAATCAGTGTTGATGAAGCAGAAAACCTCATTGAGGTAACAGTTCCTGATGATCAACTTACAAGTGCCATTGGACGTAAAGGACAAAATGTTAAACTTGCTGCTAAACTTCTTGGCTGGAAAATCGATATCTTTACAGAAACACGGTATAATGAAGCTAATGCTGTCGGGCGTGGGCTTGAACAAGTTGCAAGTGTTGCAGAAATTTCTATAGAAACACTTATCCAGGCAGGTTTTAACAGTCTAGATCGTATCAATGAAGTTCCTGACAAAGAACTAGCTATGAAACTAGGTCTCTCTGAATCTAAAATTAATGATTTACGTGCTGCTGTTAACTTTCTTGGTTTAACACTAAAGAACACAAGTACTGAAGATACAACAGAACACACTCAAACTGAATCTGAGAACTCTGATAAAAACTTAGATACCATAAATGAAAAAAATACAGCTGAAGTGGAAACTGTTGAAACTTAATTTATGAAAAAAAAGCATACTCCTATCCGTATGTGTATTATTTGTAGGGAGCGTATACCTAAACATCTGTTACAACGTTATATTCTTTCTTTAAACAAAAATGTGGCATTAAAGGCTACAAAACAAAAATCTTCAGGAAAAGGTAGCTATATATGTTCTAAAGAAACCTGTTGGAAAAAATTTCAAAAACTCTATATAAAGACAGAAGTATGATGGAGACTAGCTCATGAGTGATCAAAAAATCAAAGTAAAAGAACTTGCATTAGAAATGAATGTTTCAACAAAAGATCTTTTACGTGTACTACGAGAACTTAATATTACTGCAAAAAGTACTATGAGCTCTATTTCTGTAGAAGAGTTACCTAGTGTACGTGCCTACTTTACAAATTTAAAGACCAATAACAAAGAAGAAGTAAAACAAGTACAACCAGGTGTTGTTTTACGCCGTAAACGCCAAACAGCAAAAAAAGATATAACAGAATCAAAAGAAACTATTGATAGCACTCCAAAAACTTCTTCTAAAGAACTTGATGATATTATCAACAAATCTTCAATTAAAGAAAAACAAATAACTATAACAAACACAATAGAAAAAGAATCACAAACAAAAGAAAATTTTACTGTAGCTAAAGCTACTATTCCCTCAAAAAGTGAAGAAACATCCGTCTCTTCTTCTATAGAAATCTCAGGAGAACAAAACGCTTCTCAAAAATCCACAAAAAATATAGAGCTATCCTCAAAAAATATTGTATCAAAAAAACAACCTGAAAAAACAGGTACACCTATCCGTAAGCCTGCAGCTTCTGCTCAACCTGAAGGTTCTTCAGCTCCAAGTTTACTACCACCAGTATCTGAACAATCAAGAAGACCACATGAAGATCATAGTTTAGGTGACACTGAAGATACTATAAATAAGTATACAAAGAAAGAATCTTCTTCATCCCAAGTTCGTGTTATTTCAAAACCAAACTTTGTAAACCAAGACTCAAAAAATACCTATACAAGAACTGATCAAAATCACCAAGAAGAAAAACCATATCGAAAAAGCTATACTGATTTAGGCCAGCACAAACAAGGACAGCGTAATACCTATACATCAACACAGACAATATTCCCCACTGAACCTATGGATATGCCATCACCTGGAACAGAAGGACAGAGTAAGAAAAAACGCTTTTCCGGCAAAAAAAATACAAACTTTACTAATACTCGCTATAAAGAAGATGATGATGGTACACAACGCCCCTTATATGGTAAAAAGCGCCATAAACAACATGCACCCCAAATCACAACACAACCTTTAAAAGCAACAAAACGTAAAATTAGAGTAGAAGAAGCTATCCGTGTTGCTGATATGGCACACCAAATGGGTCTTAAAGCAAGTGAAATTATAAAAATTTTATTTAACCTTGGTTTTATGGCTACAATCAATAAATCACTAGACATTGATACTGCCACTATTGTAGCAGCAGAGTTTGGTTATGAGATAGAAAAAGTTGGCTTTGCAGAAGAAGATTACCTCACACCAACAATACATGACACTCAAGAATCTCTTAAACTTAGACCTCCTGTTGTTACGATTATGGGGCATGTTGACCATGGAAAAACTTCATTACTTGATGCCATCCGAAAAACAAATGTTACAGGTGGTGAAGCAGGTGGTATTACACAACATATTGGTGCCTATCATGTAACAACTAAAAGTGGTGAAATTGTTTTTTTAGATACTCCTGGTCATGAAGCATTTACAACTATGCGTGCACGTGGAGCACAAGTTACAGATATTGTTGTCCTTGTTGTTGCTGCAGATGATGGTGTTATGGAACAAACACGTGAAGCTGTAAATCATGCAAAAGCAGCCAATGTTCCTATTATGGTTGCTGTAAATAAAATAGACAAACTTGATGCCAACCCAGATCATGTTCTTCGAGAACTCTCTGAAATTGGTCTTGTTCCAGAAGATTGGGGTGGAGAAACTATTGTGGTAAAGGTTTCTGCAAAAACAGGCGAAGGTATTGATGAACTCCTTGAGCTTTTAGCTTTACAAGCTGAAGTACTAGAACTTAAAGCAAACCCTGACAAACCTGCAAAAGGACATATTATCGAAGCTAAGTTAGATAAAGGCCGTGGACCTATTGCTACAGTGCTTATCCAAGAAGGTACACTCCAACAAGGTGATACGTTTATTTGTGGTGTTTTCAGTGGACGTGTTCGAGCAATGTTTAACGATCAAGGTAAAAAAACTCAAAAAGCTGGACCATCCATACCTATAGAAGTACAAGGTTTTGAAGGTGTTCCTGAAGCAGGAGAAGTGTTTACATGTTTACCTGATGAAAAACTTGCTCGTCGTATTGCAGAAAGCCGTGCTATTAAACAACGTGAACGTGTGTTAGCAAAAGAATCTCGTGTTACACTTGAAACATTTCTTTCAAAGTCAAGCAATGCTCAAGAAGTACAAATGCTCAATCTTGTCGTTAAATCAGATGTCCAAGGTTCCCTTGGAGCAATTATTGATGCTCTACACAAGCTAAGTACAGAAAAAGTAAGTATTAATATTGTCCATGGTGGTAGTGGTGCTATTACTGAATCTGATGTTTTATTGGCTTCAGCATCAGATGCAATTATTATAGGCTTTAATGTTAGACCAACACCAAAAGTAAAAGAAGTTGCAGAACATGAACATGTAGATATCCGTTTTTATGATATTATCTATAAACTAGTAGAAGAAATAAAAAATGCTATGGTAGGACTTCTTGCACCTATTAGCCGTGAGGTGTATCTTGGCCAAGCTGAAGTACGTGAAACATTTACTATTCCAAAAATAGGTACCATTGCAGGTAGTCATATTTCTGATGGAAAATTTTCACGTAATGCTGAAATCCGCCTCCTTCGTGAAGGCGTTGTTATATATACTGGAAAAATTTCGTCTTTAAAACGATTTAAAGATGATGTAAAAGAAGTACAAAAAGGCTATGAATGTGGTATAGGTATTGAAAACTATAATGATATTAAAGTTGGTGATGTTGTAGAGGCATTTGAAACAGTTAAAGAAGCAGCCACACTTTAATAAAAATTAAACCAAATGCTCTTCAAACACGACAACAACTATAGATAGTATAGTTTAATAAACGATCATGTAAAAAACGCCAGCAAGTTATATAATAACTATATAGATATTTATATCCTATATAGTTATTAAAGGTTTAGACCTTATTATTTTATAAAACTCTTTTTATTACATACCCTTTTGCTCAAAAGGACTAAAACCAAATGCCTATAGAAAATAAACAACTTGCTGATGAACTTGCTGCTCACATACAACGATATAACAATATTGTGATAACAGCACATAGTAATCCAGATGGTGATGCACTTGGATCTTGTGGTGTTATTGCACACATCCTTAAGGTTCTAGGAAAACGATTTATTATTTATAATACAACACCTATCCCAAGTTATCTTGAATGGCTTCCACTACCATGTAAGTTTGTTACAAAACTTGCAAATATTCCCTTTAAGCCTGAACTATTTATTGTTCTAGACTGTGGTGATGTGTGGAGATTAGGCAAAGAGTTAGCACCAATATTTTCATCATATACTTCAATTAATATTGATCACCATGTAGGCAATACATACTTTGGTACACTTGCTAATTGGGTTGAACCTTCTGTAGCTGCTACAGGACAACTTACTGCTGAAATAGCTAAAGCTATAGATATACCCCTTACAGGTGAACTGGCAAAATGTCTTTATCTCTCAATTGTAACAGACACAGGTTCATTTACATATGGGAATACAAGCCCTGATGTTCTACGCCTTGCAGCAAATCTAATTGAATCTGGTCTTAATGCTCCAGCTATACGTGAACAAATAGATAACCAATGGTCTATAGACAAATTCAAACTATGGGGAGAACTCATGCAAGAAGTTGTTATAGTTGAGCATGGTCAAATAGCATACTGTACTGTTTCAAACAACATACTTATGTTAAAAAATGCAACAAAAGAAGATCTAGAGGGATTTACAGAACAGATGCGGAAAATTAAAGGTGTTCGTGTAGCTCTTTTAATAAGAGAAGATGCTGAATCTTTCTGTAAAATTAGCTTAAGGTCTTCTGGAACAGATAATGTAAGGGCTGTGGCTGTAGAATTTGATGGTGGTGGACATATTAATGCTGCAGGTGCTACAGTAGAACAAGATCTACAAACCACACTAGATCAATCCATTGAATATATTAATAAAATAATATTACATTAATTATCTTTATAGTAGTAGAACATACAAAAAAATTTTCTATGCTTTACTTATAGCTTAACATAAGCCCCTGACTAATCTTTAGCCAACCATCAAGTGTTACAAATAACAATAACTTAAATGGTAAAGAAATAGTCATAGGTGAAACCATCATCATACCCATTGCTAATAAAATATTTGATATAACCAAATCTATAGCTACAAAAGGTAAATATAATAAAAAACCAATCTGAAAAGATTTTGTAAGCTCTGTTAACGTAAAAGCAGGAACAATTATAAGCATATTCTCTTTTGATATATCTTTATGACGCTCTTTTGGCCAAATACGTTTAGCAGTTGCAATAAGTCCTCTAACTGTTTTTTCATCAGAATTTCTAGTCAAAAAATCTTTTAAAGGTTGTGAAGACTCATTAAGTGCACCTAAAACCTCCAATGTTGTAGGTGAAGGGCCTAGCTCAACCTTCTTATAAAGTTCTTCTATCTTTAAATACACTGGTGCCATAATAAACACGCTCAATATGATAGCTAATCCATTCATAACAATAGCAGGAGGAACCTGCTGAACACCTAATGCATTACGGACAAGTGAGGTAACAACAACTATCTTTACATAAGATGTTACCATCATTATAAAAAATGGAGCTAGACCTAAAGCACCTAAAGTGAGTATAAGTAATACTGGATCAATACCCCAAACCATCTATAGCTATCCTCTGCCTTGATCTAAAAAAATCTATCATAAAAGTTTAATAATCTTTACACCCATTGTACCCTGAAACTCTGTAGGTTCACCTATAGCAATCACTCTTTCATGAACACGTATTATTAGCTGATTTGTAACATCTATCTTCAATGTATACCCAGGTTTTATTTGAGATAATGTTTGAAGTGTAACAGTCTCTTGTACTATATCAAACGAAACAGATACAAATAATGAACTTTTTATCTGAGCTATAGGTAAACCTTGTGTATTCTCACTTTCCCAAGACTCTATGTGCTTCCTTGGAACTATACCTATACCTTGAAAGTTTGAAATTTTAACAAGCCCATTCTCCACAACACAAGGCAATTCTTGGTCTAAAAAGACAAGTGTTGCTTTCTGGTGAGCAAATGGAAAATCTCTAGTGATCAAAACATCCCCTACTCTAATGTTTTCAAGTTGTTTTAATGTAAGAAAACAATAACCTGCTCTAACCCATACATCTATAGCTACTCTATCAACTGGAATATTTTTCTGCTTAGGAAAAGTAGACAGATATTCTAACAAGGCTAGCATACTAACACCTAATGGAACATAAACTGTAACCTGTATATATTCTGAATCTAAACCTACATTTTTCCTATGTATTGCCAGCTGTTGATTATATAAGGCAAAATGAATAGCTGTAGTATTTGTTTCATCTAATTCATAAAAGTGTCCTAAAAATTGTACTGGCGTATGTAAAATACTCTGTAATTTTTTTTCAAAAACTAAACAAAGCTCTTTCAAAATAGGCATAATAAACGTATCTGGAATCTGGATCCCATATGGAACGTCACTTAAAATAGGATGAAGCCAAAGGAAACCCAAGCTATCAAGACCAATCTTTAATAACTCTGATCCACATTGAAAATGTAAATATAATGATGAGATATCTTTCTGAGCATTGTCCAGAACCTTTAATGTACAAACAACATCACCAACTAAGACTATATTCCACGAACTTTGAAGACTAGAAAGACTATTCAGAAGCTTTACTCCTGGATAGTCTAATGCTATGCCTTTTACTAAATGGGCTTCATTCCAGTTTAAGCTAACCATCTATAAGCTCCAATAGAAACTATTATATGACTCTAATCTATAAATTCATCTGAATACTCAATATGTTCCTTTTTTGGTGTAGGAAAATCTTCAAGCTCTAGTTCTTCCTGAGCTTCTAAACGCTTTTTCTCTTCTGCTTCCCACTTTTCTTTGTGTTTACTAAGCTTCATTGTTTGTTTTTTTGCTTCTGCAAGATCAGCTATGGCTTGCTCTTTATCTCTTATACATAACTCTACATCTTCTTGACGTTTTTCTATATCCTTATATTTTTCCTCTACCTTTTCTAATAAAATTATGCCTTTTACCTTCAATGAGTCTAGATCTTTAAAAAAGATATCTTTACCTATAACATCATTATAAGACTGATTTATTTCTTGATGGCACCACTCTTCATATGCTTTACATTCTTCTTCTGTCTTTTTTAATATTTCTTTTGCCTCAACTAAAGCTCGTTCTGCTTTCATAACAGCCTGCTGTGCTAACCCTTCCTTATGCTCTCGAACCATAAGAAGTGCAGCAAGAGGATATTTCATTATTTCACTCCCTGACTAACCAAAAAGATCTTAAGAAACTACTTTCTGTAAGGCACGAAGAGTCTCTTCAAAACTACTCTTTTCATCAAGTTTTTGCTGTAAAAATGTATTAACACCCTTAATACGCTTAAGAGCATCATCTGCCGAAGGGTCACTTCCAGATTTATACTCACCTATCTGTACTAAAAGCTCTACTTCTGCATATTTTGCTAAAACTTTACGTAACTTTTGTGCTGCCTCATTATGTTCTTTTGTCACAATAGCATTCATAACACGACTTACACTTGCAAGAACATCTACTGCAGGATAATGATTTGCTGCAGCAAGTTTTCGTGACAAAATAATATGACCATCAAGAATAGATCGTGTTTCATCAGCTATAGGTTCTGTCATATCATCACCCTCTACAAGAACTGTATATAGAGCTGTAATAGAACCTTTATCGGAATTACCTGCACGCTCCATGAGTCTAGGTAAAGATGAAAAAACAGAAGGAGGGAAGCCCCTACGTGTTGGTGGCTCTCCAGCTGCAAGACCAATTTCACGTAAAGCACGACCAAAACGTGTTACAGAGTCCATTAATAAGAGAACACTTTTACCTTGATCTCTAAAATATTCAGCTATTGCTGTAGCTGTATAAGCAGCTTTTAATCTTTCCATAGATGATCTATCAGATGTTGATACTATCAAGACAGATCTTTTTAAACCCTCTGGACCAAGGTCTTTCTCAATAAATTCACGGACTTCTCGTCCACGTTCACCAATAAGTGCTAAAACACAAACATCTGCAGCAGAGCCTTTAATAATACTAGAAAGCAATGTACTTTTACCACCACCAGCAGCAGCAAAAATACCCATTCTTTGTCCTTCACCGCATGTAAGTATACCATCTAATACACGTAGGCCTAATGCTATTGGCTTATGGATAACTTTCCTGGTCATTGGGTTAGGAGGTTCTGCATATACAGGATAATGTGATCGAAAACGTAGGTTTGGACCACCATCTATAGGCTCACCAAGTCCGTCTAAAACCCTACCAAGTAACTCTGGACCTACACCTATAGAATGAATAGTCCCTGTAGGAATAACTTCTGTTGTAGGTGAAATACCTTGAAGGTCACCTAAAGGCGTAAGGAGTGCTATGTGTTTAACAAAGCCAACAACTTCAGCTCGCAGCGTCCAGTTATCCCAAGGGTTTCTTAGAATACACAACTCACCAATCTTAACTCCAGGTACAACAGCCCTAATAATAGTACCTACAACTTGTTCAACTCTACCTCTAACCTCTATTGGACTAGTATTTTGAACTGCTTCCTCAAGAAGAGAGGCAATATATTCTAATGCCATAAATACTAACCCTCTTATATTTAATACTTAGAACTGTATTTTTTCACGAAAAGCAGTATCAAGTGCTTTGAGTTGTAATTCTAAACTTGCATCAACAACACCATACTCTGTTTCAAGAAGACATGTTGCTGGTTCAAGCCTAGAATCTGCGACAATACTTAAAAATCCACCTCTTGAAGAAGAATGAAATGTATCAGAAAATTTCTCAAAAACAGCATGCTCATCAGATGGTGCTACCCGAACAACAACTTCTTTTTGAGACTTAATAGTGCTTAAAGCTGTATTAACTATACGGACAATACGCTCACCAGGATCCATTTCTTCAAACACCTTACGAATAGTATCCATAACAAGTGTAACGAGTGATCCTTCAATATGTTCAATAAACTCTACAGAACGCATAATTGTTTCTAAAACATTATCTGCATTTTCAAGCAAGCCATCTGCTTTGCCTTGATCATATCCACTTATGCCCTTCTGTTCATATTCTTGTTGAGCAGTTTGTCGAAGCTCATCAACACGACTCTTTATTACTGTATGAATATTATTCATTGTAGCTTTAGATGAAAAAAAGTCTGCCTTAAGTATAGAAGTATTACCTATATCTTCTGGCCTTGGTGATGTTAGTCGAAATATGGTATCCATTCTGGTGCAACCTCACGAAGTAAAATCTTTTTTAGACCAAGCCAAACACCATAAACAACAGCTGGAGGAAATTCTTTTGGTACATCTTCTTCTATATTATATGGAAGACTCATATCTTTCAGGTGAGTCATAAACCTCTTTTGTAAAATTTGAGGCCAAGTAGACATACAAATCTTTAATGCTAATCTCCCATGCCACTGAATGCGTACTGGTAATGGAAGGTTTACATTTTTTGCTAAAAAAAACTGTCTAACCGTCCCCAGTTGATAGCGACCACGAAGTAATCCATATTGATATACATCTTTACCAAGTATCTCCTCTAACTGTAATACTTCAGAACGTATAAGCACTCTAGAAAGTGCATCTGCATGAATAGCTGCACCAAAAATAAGTTGTAACTTGTGTATAGTTTCTGGATCAACTAAAATCATCCTACGTGTCTCTTCTAAAAAATCCCAAAAACAGTAACCAGCTTCAATAAGCCGATCTTTCTTTAAACTAATAGCACGTAGAGCTATTTTTTGTATCATATTTTTATTAAAACCAACGATACTTTCAGCTAATTCATTCATTTCATGAATGACTTGAAGTAATGCGTCATACAATAGCTTACAATTAAATTCTATGATTGCATTAAATAATTTTGGTTTTTGAGATATAACATCAAGAAAAAAATTTTTGTCCATACATTGATCCTAAAATATATCAAGTATTCTTTATTTCTGAATCTTTGTTAAGACTTTTTTTAAATTTTTTGTCCATTGATACACTTCTTTGAAGCAAAATAATGCTAAAACCAATGAAAGTTCCAATACCTACAGATATAAAAACTATAATCGCTAAAATAAGAAAATATGGCATACCTCTATCTGGAAAAAGCGATAATCCCAAAAATGTTGATCCACCCTGTGTAGGAACCGTTAATGGTTCTTGAACAGGCACTAACATCACTGCTGTTCTATCATACTCAAGGCCAGGAAGACTTTTTGCAGCAACTTCACGGATACCTGGAAGCATATTAACGATTGGAGATTCTGGTGTATGCCTTATAAAGATACCCATGGATGGAAGAACCTTTAAATCAGCTGCTTGATCTATATATCCAGGTACAACATGAACTCTTGTTGTTAAAACTCCATCAACACGAGAAAATGTATTAGCTAACTCTTGTGAAATAGCAAACGCCATTCTAAGTCGCTCTTCTGACTGTGATGTAACCATGCCTTGACCAGAAAAAATTTCACCTATACTAGCATAAGTCTCTCTTGGAAAAGCACTTTTCTTTAAAATCTCTAATGCTTGTACAAGTTGATCTTCTGCTACTAAAAGTGAAAAACCCAGCTTTCCAGCCATAAGTTTTTCTGCATCAATACCACGATAAATAAGCACAGCAAGCATTTCATTAACTTGGTCTTCTGTAAGACCTTTGTATACCTCAACCTTACAACCAGAAACACATAAAAAAATAAAAATACTATAGAATAGTAATATAAACCGCCTTGTACATATATGTACTTTATAGTCAAACCCTAGTGATATATTCATAGCAAGATACTACACTATTTTTTACTACCATCCATCAACTTAAGAACATCAGATGCAAAAATACCTACTGCACCATCATTAGCTACAGCTTGTTCTAACAGGGCATGTGCCTCTTTATCCTTATTAGAAAACATATATGATAAACCTAGAAATACTTGTGCATCTGCATCATCAGGGTTGCTTTGTAAATAGTCTTCCAGTATCTCTTCTGCCTGAATGAATTCATCAACAACAATATGGCTTAAGGCTTGACCAATAACTGCTGGTGGAAATCCAGGCTTTAATATTAGAATACTTTCATAAACTATACGTGCAGCAACAGGTAAACCCTTATGACATCCTGCATTTGCTGTATCAAGCAATCTTTGTATTTGGTATTCAGAAAGCATACATTCCTCTTTTTGCATAATTTTCTATAAGCAATACAGTCAAAATCTATCCTGTTCGTTGTGCTAAACTTTTTAGTACATCACATAAACTTTTATTAATTGACGATGTAACTTCTAACATTGAATTATATTGTCCAAGCTCATAGTTTACCATTAACATATCTTCAGGGCTAACAGAATCAGTAGCTAATAGCTTATCCAATTCAACTTCAAGTCTATCACTACGAACACCAATACTTTTAATAGCTTCTTTTACAAAACCGCCTATACTTACAGCCATATTTTTTCCCTTCTAAATTTTATAAAAACTATAATAGAAATGATAAACTCTAATTTATAAACTTTATCCAGAAATCCATGTTGAAATATTATTAGATTGACTGCTATTTAATTGAACGTAACTACCTATTCTTTGCTTCCACCAATTCATATCATATATAAAATCTCTTATGTATTTAACAAAAATATCTTTAGAATTTTGTTCATTACTAACTATATGATATAGTGCTATGGATTCACCATCCATATAAACAACTGTTTTTTTCAATTTAAGTACACCTACTGAAAGCTTTGCACACTCATCTATTATGTTTGTAGATATATTACTATTATCTAATATATAAATATTCCCAAGTACTATATAATTTTTAGTATTAAGTTGAAATATTTGTATATCTACATCTTTCTCAAATGAAAAAGAGTATACACCATTATTATCTGGGAATTTATCTTCTATTTCTAATGTATGTGTTATATAATCTATAATTTCTTGTAACTTCATAAAATATTGCCTTCATACATTTTAGCAATAATATTTGTAACTATCATTGTAATAACAAACAAACTATATATTATAATTTAACAGCACCTTTCCTTCTTGTTCCTACACTTTTTCTTGTCGTTTTGTTCTCTTCACTAACCTGTTCCAAGGCTGCTTTTTGTTCTTTCACAGCTTTCTGTTGTTCTTCAAGTTCCTTAAGCACTTCTGGAGAGAGCTCGCTAATATCTACTTTAATATCTTCTTCTGTAAGACCAAGTTTTTCTAAAGTAGCATGAAAAGCTCTATCTAGAAGCTCAAGTTCTTCTTCTAATTCCAAAAATTTCTTTTGTTGTGCTTCAAAGTCCTTTTTAGTAAATGTCATCACAAACTCCTCATGCATTACTATTCTACTAATATTATTATCAATTAGTATAAAAATATTTTTTAATACATCATAGAGAATAAACTCTATCTTATTAAGAATAAAATGACTATTGTTAGTTGAAAAATATCTTATAATAAAACAATATATAATAAATAAATATATATATTATATACTAAATTATTTAAAACTAATTTAATAAAGAGAGAAATATTAATGATTACACATCAAATTGAAGAATTTGGAAAAAGAATGGGTATAGAAGATTTAGATGCAAGTTCAGAAAATATTTTTTCTTTTGAAATAGAAGATATTGGTACATTAAATATAGAAAAAGATGATTCTAATGAAGAATTTTTTGTCTATTTATCAGTTATATACCCACTATATGAAAGTAGTATTTCAAAAAAAGTACTTGAAATTTGTAATTATAAACATGCTCATCCATTTATTTTACATGGAGGTGTATATAATAATACAATAATATTCTTTATTTCTATGAG
The DNA here is from genome assembly GCA_964369665.1 of uncultured Lawsonia sp. Lineage (GTDB taxonomy): Bacteria > Desulfobacterota > Desulfovibrionia > Desulfovibrionales > Desulfovibrionaceae > Bilophila. Next base: position 26,624 of record CAYJFS010000003.1, read on the forward strand.
TTTTAGAGAGGTTACAGCATCATATATAGAAACAGCTACACAATTTCTTATAGAAATAACAAAAAAAATATCATAATTGTATATTAAAAATACATTTATATACATATATATCCAATATATTGATGTTATTAAACAACATAATCATTAATAATAAGACTCAACATATATATAGAAAAAATATTATATAACCTATAGTAAATTTTATATGTAATACTGTATAAACATAAACAAAATTTAAACTTTTATGAAGCAATACAAAAGGATCATACATGCTTATTAGCCATGAACAACGCAATACACTATATGTTCTTGGATATTTATACATTCGAATGGGCTTAATAGACCCTGCTGAAAGGTTATTCACAATGCTTCTTGCCATTTTCCCCAGCGATAAATGGGTTCATAGAAATCTTGCAATTATTGCAATGAAAAAAAAAGATGGTGCATCCTGCCTAACCCATATCTATAAGTCTATAGAAGGCGAAAATAATATCCAAAAACATGCACCAATGCTTCTTTTACAAGCACAAGCACTCTGGCAGTTAGGCCGTAAAAAAGAATCACGTGTATCTATTGATAACTATATTCAAATTATAGGTCGCTAATTATGAGTTTGTTTGCAAAAGCACAATCTGCAGTTGGTATTATTGTAAAAAATAATGACCTTACTATTGTGTTATTGCTTGTTACTGTTATTGCCTTAATGATCATTCCTCTCCCAACGCCTCTAGTAGATACACTTATTGGTCTTAACATGGGGTTATCATTTCTTATCCTCATGATGTGTATGTATGTAAGGACTGTCTTAGACTTTTCAGTATTTCCAACAATACTCCTTTTTACAACACTCTTTAGAGTTGGCTTAAACATAACGACTACAAGATTGATCCTACTTCAAGCAGATGCTGGAGAAATTATATTTATCTTTGGAGAATTTGCTCTTGGAGGTAACTTTGTTGTTGGAGCTGTAGTTTTTGTAATTTTAACAATTGTACAATTCCTAGTTATTGCTAAAGGGGCTGAGCGTGTTGCTGAAGTTGGAGCACGCTTTACCCTAGATGCTATGCCAGGAAAACAAATGTCCATTGATGCAGACATGCGTGCTGGTGTTATTGATATGGAAGAAGCACAAAAACGCCGGACAAGAATTAGTCAAGAAAGCCAGATGTATGGTGCTATGGATGGAGCTATGAAGTTTGTTAAAGGAGACAGCATAGCAGGCATGATCATTGCTGTTGTTAACATTGTTGGTGGTACAATTATTGGTGTCAGCCAACATGGAATGGCTGCTTCTGAAGCACTACACCTCTATGGAATCCTTACTATTGGTGACGGACTTGTTTCACAAATTCCATCACTCTTAATTTCTATTGCTGCAGGTGTTTTAATTACACGTACTGGTGATTCTGACGATAATATAGGCTCACAAATTGGTCAACAAATCTTTAATCAACCTAAAGCACTAATGATGGCTGGTGGGCTTGTAATGCTTCTTGCTTTAATTCCAGGTTTTCCTAAACCACAACTTTTTGCTATTGCAGGAGGCCTTATAGGCATAGGTTATATGCTTAAAGTCATCATGGAATCACCAGAACCTAAAAAAACAAAAGAAAGCATTGCAAAAACACTTTCTCCTACAGCAGAACCAGCAAAAAAGAGCTCTAACTCAAAACAACAAAAAGATAAAGATGAATTTTCTCCAACAATACCTATCATCCTTGATATATCTGAAGGTATCAGCGAAGCATTAGACTATGACTCACTTAATGATGAACTTATTACTCTACGACGTGTTCTGTACTTTGACCTTGGTGTTCCATTCCCTGGAATAAACCTAAGAACAACAACAAAGCTTAGAGATCTGAGCTACTCTCTTCTTATTAATGAAATACCTATGTCTAAAGGAAGCCTTGAAAAAAACATGGTCTTAGCTAGAGATACAAAAGAAAATCTTGCCATGCTTGGAGCTGAAGTTAAAGAAACAGAAAAATTCCTTCCAGATATTGAATCCCTTTGGGTCCCTGATTCTCAAAAATCTATTTTGGAGCGTGCTGGTATTACATGTATGTCGCATAGCCGTATTCTTGCTTATCATTTATCACTTATTCTCTCACGTCATGCATCAAATTTCTTAGGTATGCAAGAAGCAAAATACCTTTTAGATAAAATGGAAGAACGATCACCAGACCTTGTTCGAGAAACAACCCGTCTTTTACCTGTTCAACGTATTGCTGAAATATTTCAAAGACTTGTACAAGAACAAGTTTCTATCCGTGATCTTCGGAGTATCTTAGAAGCACTTATAGAATGGAGCCCTAAAGAAAAAGATAGTGTCATGCTCACAGAATATGTGCGTAGTGCTTTAAAACGACAAATTAGTTATATGTACTCAAAAGGTCAAAATATGCTTCCTGCTATTCTACTTGATCCTGCTGTGGAAGAAACAATTAGAAAATCGGTAAGACAGACTTCTGCAGGTGCATTCTTAGCATTAGAACCTGAAAAAACACATGCATTTATGACCTCACTTACAGAAATTGTAGGTAACTATACAGATAGTATCCAAAAACCTGTTATTATTACATCCATGGATATCCGTCGTTATGTTAGAAGACTTGTTGAGGCAGAACACCAAAGCCTTGCAGTATTATCATACCAAGAGTTAACACCAGAAATTTCTGTACAACCTGTTGGAAGAATACGCATATAGTGGAGCAAGAATATGGATACAAGCGCTATTATGTATACAGCAAAAGCACTATACCTTGTGCTTATGCTCTCCATGCCTCCTATTCTTGTTGCCTCAATAGTCGGTATCCTTGTAAGCCTTATTCAAGCCATTACACAACTACAAGAACAAACCCTTGCCTTTGGCATTAAACTTTTAGCTGTTGTTCTTACACTTTTCTTTATGGGAGGATGGCTTACAGGAGAACTATTACGATATTCAGAAGAAATCTTTAATCGCTTTTACATAATATAAGCTACACATAGCTTATTTTGGAGCAATTATGGACTATGAACAAATTTTTGGAGCACTTGGTGTATATAATCACCTAACAGCTTTCCTTTTAGGTACACCAAGGCTTTTCATGATTGTCCAAATTCTCCCTTTTATGGCAGGAAGTATCTTAACAGGGCAGCTCAGAGTTGTTCTTGTCTTTGCATTATACCTTGTTTTACATCCATATCTTATGGCTCAACTACCCCATAACCAAATTGTAAACCTTTCACTCATCTGGCGTTATATGGCTCTTATTATCAAAGAGGGCTTTATTGGTTTTATCATTGGTTATCTTGGAGGCATCTTGTTCTGGATGATAGAAGGCGTTGGTCTTTTTATTGATAACCAAAGAGGTGCTGCTATGGCAGCTCAAACAGATCCTCTCTCAGGTAATCAAACATCTCCACTAGGCTCATTTTTATTCCAAAGTTTGGTCTATCTATTTTTTTCAAGTAGTACATTTATCCTTTTTTTAGACCTTATATATAAAACATATGAATTTTGGCCTGTTCATCAAGCCTTTCCATTAAACTGGAAAATACATGTTCCTGAAGTTTTTGCTCAACAAGTTGATTGGCTTATGAACTATATGATGCTTCTTTCTGGACCTATTGCTGTATCTTGCTTACTTACAGATATATCATTAGGACTTATTAACCGTTTTGCATCACAACTCAATGTATATATATTAGCTATGCCAATAAAAAGTGCTGTTGCTGCATTTCTACTCCTTTTTTACTTTAGCTTACTTTTAGAAAAAGGGACTATTTTATACTCACAGTTTGGTGATTCACTCTCTCAACTTAGACGAGCTCTGCCATGAGTGGAGAAAAGACAGAACTCCCTACCCCGAAACGTTTACGTGATGCACGTGAACAAGGTGATGTATGTAAAAGCCAAGATGTTGGAGCAGCACTTACCATGCTTGGAGGTGCTCTTTTCTATATCGTCATGTGGCAAGACATATTCACGTCATTAATAAATCTTATAGAACTACCAATGAAAACCATGAATCTTCCTTTTGATCAAGCTCTTATGCCTACTGTAGCAGGTATAATTTCTATATCTTTTTCTATACTTATACCAACTATTGCTATCCTTATGGGTATAGCTATAGCTGCGGATGTTATGCAAATAGGTTTTCTGTTTGCTGTAAAGAGTGTCATACCAAAACTTGATAACATCCATCCTAGTAAATGGTTCTCTAAAGTCTTTTCTATGAAAAACCTCATTGAGTTTTTAAAAAATATTTTTAAAGTTGTTGTTCTTGCCGTGGCTGTATGGATGATCTTATCAAACTATCTCCATGATCTTTTTTCCATAGCTTCAGGTAATATTTGGGGACTTTGGTATACTGTTGGCTCTATATTGCGAGATCTTTTACTTAGTGTTTCTTTAGTTTTCTCTGTTATTGCTGCCATTGATTATATGGTTCAACGTTGGCAATACAATAAAAAACAAATGATGAGTAAAGAAGAAATAAAACAAGAATATAAGGATATGGAAGGTGATCCACTTATAAAAAGTAAACGAAAGCAATTACACCAAGAAATGGCTATGCAAAACCCTCTTAATAAAGTCAAAAAAGCAAAAGTTGTCGTGATTAACCCTATCCACTATGCAATAGCCCTTGATTATGAAAAAGAACGAACACCTCTGCCTGTAATTCTTGCTAAAGGTGAAGGGACTATTGCTATGCGCATGGTTGCTATATCTAAGGAGGAAGGCATTCCTGTTATGCAAAACATTCCTCTAGCACATAGCCTCTTTCTTGATGGTGTAGAAGATGCTTATATACCAAGAAATCTTATTGCACCTGTTGCTGAAGTCCTTCGCTGGGTTAACTCTCTTGAACGATCTAAAAATCCACAACAACCAATATAAACGATAATTAGATAAGGTATAACAAGAAACAATTGATTAAGTTACATCTTCAACCATTAACAAAACTACTAAAAAATTTAGTTAAACTAAAAATTTTAAATAAAAAAGACTAATTATAATAAATATATACTAAACAGATAATTTCATTGATATGATATTACTTTTAAATAAAGTAGGAATATTTTCTTACCAATCCAGGCATAAAAAAAGCCTCTATCTAAAAAGATAAAGGCTAAAAAACCCTCAGCATTGAGGCCTACTTTTCTACACAAGACATATATAGTTTGATTATCATTAATAGAAAATAGGAGAATACAAACCAAAGTATTCGGCAGAATTCTCTTGAATATCTTGTGTATTTATTCAAACCACCTACATTGATTATGTGTAGTGATTTGATATAAATGCTTGACGGCTTTTTTAAAATAGTAAGACAATTTTAACTTCCATGGCCTTTTATCTCTTTATTCATATTATCCTAAAGTAACATAAATAAAAAAAGGAAATATATTATAGTATGATTGAAGAATTCCTTCATGAGCTTCCTCTAATTAAGAAAAAGCATAGGCAGATTCATTTTTCATTAGTGATGATTAGCCTTTTATAATCTATAAAATAGCATGGTATTCATGCCGCTATAAAATATTTACTACTGTATTATAATCAACGTTGGTTTGAAATCCAAAAGTTATATATTTAAAGCTTGATCTTGTGACTTTCTATCTTCTTTTAAAGTATGTCTTATTTTTCCCCATCATAATTAGACAAATTTATGGTATTAAGAACAAATGTTTTAATAATATATGAAAAGTTTTAATTAATGTTAGTAAACTCCTCCCTTACAAAAAAGCCTTTCAAATCTGGAACTATTTTTCTAATGAAAAAAAGTACTGCCATCTATCGTAATATGACTTCTAAAATGGTTTCCTGTTTTCCATACCACATTTTATCTTTTGTCATCTTTATTGTGACCCATGGACCTCCACTCTTTTGGTGTTGGTAAATCGATACAAAATTGATTTACAATAAAAACTATCTTGCTCTTATTTGCCTTGGATAATATATCTTATTGGAAAAAATTTACTGCAATCTTTAAAGCAGCTCATTAAAAAAATTTTTGGCCAAACAACGTTATTCAACCATTTGAAGATTGTAAACAATATCTAAAAATGAACGTTTAATCTTAATGAAAGATTTAGTGCTAAAATAAGACTAGGGAAATTCTTCCTCCCCTCACCACCCTATAGCTTTCTGGTAGAAAGTCCTATCCACTAAAGGCCATTTGCCACTCTTTGCATATGATCAGACTCTTCAACAAACATAAAAAACAGGTTATTTGGAAATACTTTCCTCATTTCATTATAAAATACAAATAGATTTACTTTCAATACTACTTCTATATTTTTTAAAATTTAATAATAGACATAGAGGCTTTCCCTTCTTTTTACCTGATATATATCAAATTTTTCCTCTTTCAGAATCTTTGTTTATATATAAGTAGTGCCTATGCAGCACGATCATGCAGTTCTGTTTGACACACTGCAAGAAAAGCAGCCTCTATCTGTGAAAGCTGGTCTGCTGGCTTTTGTCCTAAGTCCTGTATAACAGACTGTAGCTCTTTCATAGAAAGAAGTCCTGCTGCTTCTACTACACTAGAGCAATGTACGCTATATCCCTCATTCCTATGTTGCTCAATCCATTGAGCTGTTCCTAACTCTGACATAAGCACTGCTGATCTTCGAACATTCTCATCAAGCTCTATGTCTGTAGTTCCTATCTCTCCATGGGAAACGACCATAATATTACCTAGTTTATTCTTTTTTCGAGCCTCTGCATTTGTAAGCTCCTCATAACTATTAGTAAAAAGTCCTGTAATTGAACTTATACCAAGAATAAAAGAAAGTATTTTATTTACCCATGAAGATCCAAATCCTCTATATCGACTTATCCCACACATAGATTCACCTTGATTATCAAGTATAAATGAAAGTGTTGCTGCTTGTGCTGCTTCTTGATTAACTTGGGATTTATTTGTTCTAATAAAAATCTCTGATGGAAGATTTGAACCAACACCACCATCATAAAGGCGTACTTTACGTGAACTCATTAATATATCAGGAGTATATTTAGATGTATCAAGCCGTAATCCATTAAAAGCAAAAGGCAAAGCCATAGAAACCCTAGCAGCTAAGGCTATAGGCATTTCTGGAGAATTATCTGCATTAAAATATTCTGTCCTCTTAAAACTTGCATTCCACCCTGTAATTGTTAATTCTTTAAAAATTTCAGGGCCACCTGGAAGTTTCCTCAACATAATAAGGTCCTGAAAAGTTACCATAGGGCATGGCTCAGAAGAACCATCTTCTGGTAAACGTACTCTTGACCCAAAAGGCTCTTGTAAAATACTAATACGCTCACGTTCTTTAGTTGTTAGTATACCAAGATCTTCAGGCAAAACCTGATCAAGAAAATCTTTAACATTATTATGCGCTATCTTGTCAACTTCACATACAACACCTGAAGCTTTACCAAAAAAAGCAATACCCCAAATAAATTTATTTAAAAGGCCTGGATACTCTAAACGAAGATTTGACATTTTTTCTATAGAAGCCTTCTGGACTCTCAAACCAACAGCTTCTAACTGTTCAGTAGAAACACCACAGCTCAATGCTGTTGCTGTAAGGGCTCCTGCAGAAGAACCTGCGACTCTTTTTAAATTTGAAAAAATACCACCTTTAAACATATTTTTAAGTGCACCAATATACCCAACCCCCTTAGCACCACCACCTTGAAGAACTATATTCTCTATTTGCACAGGGCGTATAAGAGTATAACCATTGTTTCCACTCTTTAAAAGCTTAGGCCCAACCTCACCCTCCTGAACCTGACCTTGTGTAAACACGCTCTCAATAGCACTTATTTTCTCACACATAATACCATCTAAACACATAGCCTTAGTTCGATTATTAACATTTGTATTTTTTAATATCTCTTGATGTTTTCTTTCTATTTCCTCCCAAGCCTTATCAACTGCAGCAAAAAAGGTATCTTTGGAAACAGCACCATTTTTAGTAGCACGATCATAAACATCATCCACATAAGAATAAAAAGCATGCTGTGCTATTTTCATATATACTTTATCTTCATGTACATTAAATTTCTTCCCTTGGTTTGCTTTCATCATCAAAGCATCCCAGCGTACCCTTGCTAAAGGAATTTCTTTAAGAGCTTTTACTATTTCCTCCATTTTTTTATTAGCTTCTCTAATTAAATCCTTAATATTTTCATTTCTCCTTTGATAAGGATCTAATACCTCTTGAATAATCTTATCCAAAGAGTCACATGCTAAAGCAACCAAGCTTTCCAATGTCTGTGTAGGCAGTGTAGGATTCTTTTGAACTATTTCAGTCACTCTAATCTGTATAGCTGTTTCTAATGTACTGCGAACATTAGCTAAAATAACATCTCTTGTTCTACCCCCCTCTCTGAAATTATATGGATTTGAAAAAATCTTTTTAGCTTGAGCAACTGTTTTTTCCCAGAGATTTAATGCTTCTTTGGCAGCAGGGGTATCTACTATATTGACATTTTTAACCATAAACAATTAACCCTCCTCTTGCTTCCCTATATACTCAAGAATAGAAAAAATTTCAGACAATGGTGCTGCACCAGACACTATGGCCAGTAAATCTCTAATGGATGTTGCTTGACGATATAAATATGCAATCTCGTTAAGTAATATTTCTGGACTTACACCAAGATCTACACTCTTTGATAAAAGAATAATATCACTATTATCTAAACATACTGTAAAATTTTGACCATACATGCCTAAAGCATTCAAATGCATAAGTATATCAATTACAGTATAACGAGAAAGCCCTTTAAACCAAAAAAAGTTCTCTAAATGAAAATCAATAACTATATATTTTTGAGGAACATATGTAACACGAGCAGGAAGCTCATTATCAAATAAAAGAGAAAAGTATGTTTCTTCACTATGTTCAAGAACACCCATATCTGTAAGCTCTTGTACAAGTATTTGAAATGATTTCATATAGAAACCCACTTTTCACCCAAGCGTTTAACAAGCATACTATCAAGATGATCTGTTTCATCGTCAGGCTCTAAATACTGCATAACAATACTATCAAGAAATTGTATCTTATTTTCAACAAACTGCTTGGAATACTCATAACAGAAAAACTTCAGACCAAAGGCGTCCAAGCCATCTTCTGTTATCCATGAAGTACATAAAGTGGAAAAACGCCAAAGGGCAATCTGATTAAGGAGGTATTCTTGAAAATCTGATCTATCAGAGCCTTCCAGTATATGTTGCCTAGCAACAGCAACTAAACTATAGTTATCTATATCTGGAACAGCACGAAAAATAATATGCATATTTTTATCTGCAGAAATAGTCCACCTATAAAAATCCTCAGACTGTTTCTTCACATCATATAAAATAGTGCAAATAGATTCTGCTATATTTTCAATATCATGATGTAATTGGTTCATAACTATGCCTTATAATACAAAAACTATAGTATGAAGGAATTTTTAATAACTTATAGAACATGTTGCTATAAATAGATATTTATATTTTTTGTATATAAGTACTATTTAACTAAAAACAAAGGTAATTTATATTGATTGTATGTTAGACATTCATATTACATATGTATCAAATAGTGATATAGTAAGGGAAAGAAGCTAAAGAATTGTTATAATAAAGATAATACAGGTACAAAACATGTCTAGTTACTATATAAAAAATAATAAAAATAATTAATATAGTGCATATAATGCATTGATTTTATTAGAATATAAACACGTCTAATTTAGATATTCTTACTGTAATTGTTATACATTAGCTATACAAATTTTTGTAAAAAATTACAAAAAAATAATATACCACTACTTGTTACTAATATACCTAGATAACCTGCCTATTATGAATAAACTCACTACTCATACCAAGACATATGCTAGCTATATCTAAGTAAAATTTAGTAAAAGTATTTTTCTTTCTTATAAGAAACTAGCTTATATATAACATATATAAGCATATCCAACTGTTACTTTAAATGTAACTTCCCTAGTACCAGATACTTATCCCATATTGTATTTACTAAGTGTGATAAAGACTCTATTTAAACTTAAAATATGGTATGTGTCTCTTTCTCTTTAAGACAAGCATACTTCTAGTAAAATTATTAATTTTTGAAAGCATATCTTTAAATTCAAACACACCCTTCTTTCTTAAATTCATAAACAAAATATTTTTAAAAGAATATATCTATAACCGTTACAGAACATTCTTTTTTCTGAAAAAATTTTAGCTATGACCTCTCATTATACATATATAACAAAACAAGAAACTCAAAAATATTTAACCTAACAAAGACAATATTTTTATAGTATACATAATTTTATTGTTAAACAAAAAAATCATCTTTTTTTATCCCCAAAAAATATTCAGTGCTTTATGGACTACTTGCTCAAAAAGAAATAGCAATGTATGTATAACTACCTATATTGTACCATAAACATGCCTGAAAAAACTAAAAAAAGGTGATTAGTCGCCCAAACACCTAATTAACTTATGTATATCATACATAATATGACATAATGATATTAATGAACCATATGTGTATACACCAAATTAAACAATACAAACTTAGTCAACAACATAAATATATCTCTTTCTACCCAATATTTATCTATACATTTTCCATTTTACTGTTAACATTAATCATACATACTATCATTCCAACAGCAACATACGCTCAAGAAAAAGAACAAACGTATAACCTAGAGGCTATAGATAAATATAAAGCCTTTCCTAATATTACATTAAATAGAGTAGTACCCTCTCTAGATTGGTTTTTAGATCCCTCAGGGCAGATTACCATTGAACAGGTCCTTTCACCAGCTATCCAACGCTCCTTTTCTTCCTTTTTATTTACAAAACTTCCAAAGCAAGAAGGCACATTTTGGTTCCGCTTCACAATAGACTCTACAACAAGACTTAAACTTCCTGAGCTTATCCTTGATCTTAATAAGCGTGTACCAGGACAGTTTCCTGGAAAACCTAAAGTTTGGATATCTTCTATGGGTTCAGAAAAAAGTAAACCATTAGAAGTATTAAATGAAAATATATTTCCTATTAAATATTCTGGTTCAGAAATTATAGACGTTTATATACAAATGCCAGGTGCACCAGGATTTGGTTTTAAACCAATACTTTTATCAAGTCAGTATTTTTTAAATATCTATACCTTTGCAACAAAAGCTATATATTTTCTTCTATTAACTACAGCTATTGTATGCATTGCTAGGGGTATTATAGAAAAACAAGAGTGGCGTATCTGGTCTACACTCTATATTGGTGCTATTTTTATAAATATCTTATGGGGATTACCACAAACACCAAAAGGAGCTCTAACTATTTTAGATATGCCTGGATTACTTGCACCAGGTATAGCCTTATTTGCCCTAGCACATATTGGTAGATGTCTTATGCAAACAAGACATATTTCTTCCATATTAGACACACAGCTTGTAGTATCAGCACTTCCTGGAATTGTCTTATCTATAATACCACTCTTTCCAGGCTATCTTTGGACACTACCATTCCTCTCTATATGGCCACTCATAGCTATTATACTTTTACCAACAACAATATTTGCAGTAACACAAAAGATAAAAAAATCAAAAACAGTCCTACTTATCTATATACTACTTCTATTAAGCCTCTTGCCACTTGCTATTCCAATAGCAATTATACCACAAATACTATCACCAGAAATTATCAATATACTATCGCTATTATTTCTTAGTAGCAGCTGTACCGTATTAGCACTAACAACAAACCCAAAACCACTCTTTACTTCTGTACGAAAAAGGTTCTCTCAATATAATAAAAAGATGCTAACAACCTTTCAATCAGAACAGACAGCTAATAATACCTTTAAAAATGAAGACACTTCAGACCTTGAAAAACTTGAACAAAAACTTCAACTATCGCTCAACCGTATTCTTAAAGAATTGGCCAATCTTAATACATCATTTCGTTCAACATCATTAAAGCAACATATTGAAAATATTGAAAATACAGCAGAATACCTTAATCATGTTATTAATGATGCACCTGAACTTCTTATTTCTAAGACACACCCAGAAGAAGAAATTTTTGACTTAACACAGCTCATGCTGACAATCCATAATGCTATAGAACAAGAAGCTGAAGCAAAAAATCTTGCACTATCATGGTTTATTGCACCACATCTTTCCAAACAATATAGAGGTAATCGACTACAACTTACTCAATCTCTTTACCTTCTTACAGAAAATGCTGTCCAATCTACATCCAAAGGTCTTCTACAATTACGTGTACAACGTGTTGCTGAAAGCACAAATCCTGGCCATCTACTTTTCACTATTTCTGTTATTGGAAAAAGTATGCCACAGATTAATCGTAACTCACTGGCCCTTATTCATGTATGGGAACTTGTTCATACAACTGGAGGTACACTTAGTATAACAAGCGGACCAAAAGAAACAACTATTTCTTTTAGTACTCAACTTGTAGCACTACAAACAGAATTCATCTCTCAGGCTTCTCAAACACAACATATCTCTTCAAACCAAATTCAACGAATTATTATTGCAGATAATCTTTCACAACAAAGGCAACTTTTAACCTACTATCTTGATGATCTTCCTTATGAAATTATTGAATCTAAGAATTCTAATGATATCTATGAAACATATAAAAATACTCTAAGTTCGTTACTTATTTTAGGCCCAGATATACCAGATAATGATATTATAGAAACTATTGGACAAATTCGTGTCTTTGAAGGAGAACATAATTTCCCACCAATACCTATTTTAGCACTATGTAAATTAGATGTTCAAGCTGAAAATCTTATCCGTATAGGTTGTACTCATACCCTACTTGAACCTATCTCCCGTAAAGAACTTAGGCGTTTAGTCCTTCGACTTGTGCCTGTAAGCCAACGTGTTCAATCTATTTTTAATATAACAGAAAAAACATCATCCCAAAACAATACTACAATTTTTCCACATGTAGCATCTACCTTGTATACAACCAATCATCACTATACAACGAGTAAAAATATAAACGATGGTACAACACAAGACCTTGATGAAAAGACAGTACAACACATGCTTCTTCATGATTTTCAACAAACTAGCGATATTGAACCCTTACAGAGCTCCCTAGAAAATTCAGCAACACATAGAGAGAAAAAACAAAGTCCTTCTATAAAATATCCACCCTTAGAAGAACCATCTATTCATATCAAGAATAAAGCAGAACACTTATATACAGAAAAACAAGAAAAGGACCATCAACAAAAAACCAAAGGAAATCTTGTCACAAATAAAGAAAAAATACCTAAAAAATCTACTTTACAAAAAAATAAAACATCACTTCCACTATTAGATATCATAGATATTACTGTTCAGAATTCAGAAGAAGCATCAATAAACCAAACCAACTTTTTAGAAAAAACTCCTGTGTCATCAACTATTCAAGAAGATAAAAGAACTACTACTCAAAAAGAAGAAAGCCTAGATAAAACAATGCTTAACATGGAGAACTTATTCAGTTCAACATTGAAGTTTATAAAAGGTCAGAACATATCGGAAGAGCATAAGGAACTTTTCAGTGAACTAAACTTAACACTACACCTACTCCAACATGCGCTAAGCTCAAAACAATCTGAAAATCTTACAGTATTTCCACAGGTAATAATAAATCTTGCTGAGCAACTACAACTCTCTACTATTGTAAATATCTCTAAACGCATTATAGATGCTATTAATGCTCAAGAACATACATTAATAGAAGAACTTGTTTCAGATATGACTATTGCACTAGAGGAAAATAAGTCTAGCTTTATGTTATAAAGATCTTCTTTTCTCTATAAAAATAACTTCTACATATGTAGCTTGAATATATTCAATAATATCTATTATATACATGCTATTACACTAATAGTGATCAAGCACTTCTATCTCAAAAGTAAGCTCCTCTCCTGCAAAAGGATGGTTAGCATCAAGCACAATAATATCTTCATTAATATCTACTATATGAGCTTCCATCATACCGTTATCTGTTTCTACCTGAAAAATCATACCAACCTCTGGAGTAACATCTTTAGGTAATGTACTTTTGTGCACTTGAATAATTAAATCTTCATAGTGTTCTCCATAGCCTTCTTCAGCAGGAATAGTAACAATATATTTATCACCTTTCTCCCTTCCCTTTAATGAGTATTCAAAACCTTTAATGTGCTTATCTTCACCTACAACTATTTTTAATGGTTGTGTATTATTATGTGATGAATCAAAAATGTCTCCATTTGCAATTCGTCCAGTATACTGGACTGTAACGGTATCTCCAATCTTTATAGCCATAAAAGACTCCTTGTAGATGTATCTATACTATGATAGAATTCTTTATTACAAAAATATGTTTATAATAAACATACCATCAACTTCTTCTCCAGTCTTAATAAAATTAAGGTTCATCAAAATGCAAAATGTACGTTCTACCTATACAGACTCTATATGTTTCTTTGGTAAAACAAGCCCTCATGAACTTATAGAAACATATGGTTCACCTTTATATGTTTATAATGAAAAAATATTACGTCAAAGATGTAAAGAACTCATTTCATTATCTTCCTATCCAGGCTTTTTTGTTAATTATTCTGTTAAGGCAAATAGTAACCCACACCTACTTTCCATTATTAAAGATGAAGGGTGTATTGTGGATGCAATGTCACCAGGAGAACTTTATATTAATCAACAGGCTGGATTTACTTCTGATCAAATTCTTTATGTATGTAATAATGTTTCATCAAATGAACTTCAAAATGCTATTGATAATAATATTCTTATAAGTTTAGACTCTCTTTCTCAACTTGAATCCTATGGAAAAATTAATCCTTATAGTGAAGTTATGATCCGTATTAACCCTGGGAAAGGAGCAGGGCATAACAAAAAGGTTATCACTGCAGGTAATGAAACTAAATTTGGTATTAATCCTGAAGAAATTGATAATGTAAAAAAACTATTAAAGCAATATCACTTAACAATTATTGGTATAAACCAACATATTGGCTCGTTATTTTTAGATTCAGAAGTATATCTTAGTTCTAGTAACTTTTTACTACAACTTATAGAAAAAAATATAGACATTCTATCACAAATTGAAATTATTAATTTGGGTGGAGGATTTGGTATCCCTTATAAAAAGTATGAAGATCAACCAGCACTTAATATTAAAGAACTATCTGAGAAACTCCATACACTCATCACAACTTGGTCAAAGAAAACAGCCTATGAAGGACGCTTTTATATTGAACCAGGCAGGTATCTTGTTGCAGAAAGTGGACTTTTACTTGGAACTGTCCATGCCACTAAAAATAATGGTGACATACGTTATGTTGGTACAGATATAGGCTTTAATGTCCTTATGCGCCCTGTATTGTATAATTCACACCATGACATTGAAGTATATAGAAAAAATGGTTCACCTGAATTAAAGCTTATACCACAAACCGTTGTTGGGAATATCTGTGAATCAGGTGATATTCTTGCAAGTCAACGTCCTTTACCTCTTATTTGCAAAGACGATATTATTGGTGTACTCGATGCAGGCGCTTATGGTTTTTCTATGTCATCCAATTATAACAATCGTCTTAAACCTGCCGAAGTACTTATTCAGACAAATGGAACACATACATGTATCCGTAAACGAGAAGAACTTGAACATCTTATACAAGGAACCTAAATTTCAATATGTACTTTTCCTGTAAAAACAACAAACAGATACTCTTTACTACTTATATATTGCTTCCTAGTATTGAATTTTCTTATAAGAAATGTTAGTGTATAAAAATAGTAAACAGTTTCATGCTATTATCATCTAATAAAGATGACACTTTATCAAAAAATTTGTAGTCTCAAACAGTAATAACATAAACATGTTATAATCTAGCATTAGTACTCATTCATTAAGGTAGTTGTTTATATTATGTATAATATTTATTTTTTATCATCTATAGTTACTTTCTTTTTATTACTCTCACCTATAAATGCATATTCAGAAAACAAATCTGTAAAAGTACCACAAACGGTAGAAGATGCTCTAACAGAACTCTTAAAAGCTACTTCACCAAAAGCTGTATTACCCCCTACATCAGTGCTTGATACTATCTTACATTTTATTTCTTCAGATATCCAAACAACTCAACCTATTAAGCTTACAACTCGTGATTATGGAAAAGGTATTTTGTATAAAAATACTATCCAAATACCATTTTCTATATTAATCCAGTATATGCTTAACACAAATGTACCTGGTGAAACAATTTATCCTACAAGCATTCGCAGGAATGCATGGATGAACAACAGTGAAATCATAACAAAAAATACTGCTTTTTTAAATGCAACACTACCACCTAAAGAAACAATATTTTCTAAAGGTACTGAATATGAAGAAATAACACCAGATATATCAAGCGGCTGTTATTATAGCTACACTTTAGATAGACTTTTTATATTATATAATTTTAACAATAGGGCTGTATTATTTTCTATTGCTTTTATGCCTAAAAAATCTTCTGTTGGTCTTAGAGGTGTTGTTATTAATGATAAACAATGGTTATATGTTTATACTCCTACTGTAGGTACAAACTTGTCCATGTTAACATGGGCAGAAACATATATGTATGGATCTGCAACAGTTTCAATTTATGCTCAAAGACCAAATAGTAATAATACAGATCTCTATATGTTTAGATGGACAAATGCAGGATGGTCAGGCATGAATGTTGTTACACATAAACATATTACTGATGGAGTATCTCGATTTGTTACTGGTTTGAAACAAGTTATAGAATCTTCTAATAGACCTTCTGTACAAAAAATTACTGAAAAAAATAGTACATTAAAAACATTAGAGCTTCCTCAGCTGCAAAAAGAACTTATGCCCTTTGCTGAAGAACTCTCAAGTGCTAAAAACTCAGAACTTTCAAATAAAATATTTCAAAATGTTCTTAAAGGTGGCATCTACCCAACCACCTTAACAAAAGAAAACGCTATTGCTGAGCTACTTAAACTTTATATTAAAAATGAACTTAAAACCAAATAGCCAAATCGTTTTCTATAAACAACATGAACTATAAATAAAACATACTATCCTTTATTTTCATAAAAACATAATGGTTCTAAATTACAAAGAAATAATACCCTATCTTCCTGAAGCTCTTGAACATAAACAAATTGCAGATACATATCTTTTAAAAAACTATGAAAAACTTTCTCACCAAGAACGTGTTTGGATTAAATCTACTTTAGCCTTAAATGAAAGCCTTTATACACCATTTTTAGGAGATATATCATATTCTTTAATTCATAAAAATGCTGGATTTCAAATAAAAAAATACTCAAAACCTGCTATATGGACTATTTTGCTCCTAGATAAACACTATGCTTCAGCACCACGTCTTGCTGCAGCAATTATGACAGCTCGACTTGCAAATATACAAAATATCCTTGCTGTATGGATAGAAACCAACAAAGATATTACCCCTACAGACATCTCACAAAATATCTTTGCAACCTTAGAACTTTCAGGTATTGAAACCTCTTTAATTCTTACCACTACAGAACTAACGACTCTTATTAACTACCTAAAAACTTATGGGCAAGGAAGAATTCTTTACTTCCCTGATGAAGTATTAACTTCAAAAAAAATACTCCCAGAAACAATACCTTATTGGCAAGACACAATAAAACCTTGCTTATTAATACATCCTTGTATAAATATTGACATGAAAATATTAGAATGGGCCCACCCTAATGCTCTGATTCACTATATGAAAGAACCCTTCCATAAGATTCAAAATATTGATGCTCTTTACTGTTTACCCCAGCAAGAACATATCTACAGTGAATATTCTACTCCACGAATTTTCGGGCCTGGCCTTGAAGCATACTGGTTTCATCCAAATCTTCTGCTATCATTTTTTATTGAAGAACTATGGAGCACAACGCTTTTACATGAAGAAAACCAATAAACCAGATAACAGGAAATCCATTGCCAAATAAAATATTTACTGTCAATATACATAGATGAACCAAAAAAAAAGTATACTCCTCATTCTCTCAATTACTCTTCTTAATGTGATGGGTGTATCCATTATAATACCAATACTTCCTTTACTTTCAAAAGTTTTTGAACTTTCACCACAGGATTTAGGACTCATTATTGCCTGTTTTTCATTACCAAGCGCCTTTTTTACACCTATCTCCGGATTTCTTGCTGACATGTATGGTAGAAAAAAAATTCTTATTTTTGGACTTATTCTTTTTAGCATTGGTGGAGTTGGATGTGCACTCTCATCATCATTTATACAACTCATTACTTTTCGAGTTGTTCAAGGATTAGGCTCAGCTCCTCTTGGAGTTCTTTATGGAACACTTATTGGAGACATTTATCCAGAACATGATAGACCTAAAATGATGGGCATGACTGGAGCAACAATAAGCATTGGTATAGCTATTTATCCAGCTATTGGTGGCTTTGTTGGAAATATTCACTGGAGTCTACCATTTTGGTTTTCATTACTAGCCATACCTATATGTCTCTTAGCTCTTCAATTTTCATATCAAAAAATACAAACTCAACCAAACATTAAAACATATCTTTCAGTATCTAAAAGCATTATTTTAAACTCATATGCTATTGGACTTTTTAGTATTACCTTTCTTGGCTTTAGTATTCTCTATGGACCTACATTAACATACCTCCCTTTACTTACAAGTACACTATATAATGCTACTCCTTCAGAAATAGGTATTGTTTTTAGTATTGCCTCATTTGGTACAACTATTATTGCTATGAGCCTTGCAAAGTTGGTGAAAACATATTCACATCGAAAACTCCTTCTTTTTTCGGCATTCTGCTACTTAACATCTCAAGCTTTAATTATTCTACTACCTATACAAAACAGGGTATTATGGTTTTTATGCATCCCTATATTTATATTAGGTGTTGCTCAAGGGATCACATTTCCATTAATTAACAGTCGCTTAACATCACTATGTCCCTCATCAAACAGGGCCATAATTATGGCAATAAATGGAACAATAATGCGTACAAGTCAAAGTATTTCGCCCTTATTTTTTGGTCTAGGCTGGACACTTTTAGGCTGGAAAGGCCCATTTGTTGGAGGTATCTGTATTGCTATCATTTTGGCTATGGTTATACTCAACACATTCCCAAATACAAAAGAAACAATTGTATATTCTCCAAATACATAAATTCAATTAAGGCTACTTCTTATTGTCAAATATATCTATACATATTCATCTAATTTTACTTAACCTATTACAGAGATATTCATGGAAAAATGGATTATAATAAGTACAGTCCTTGGTTTAGTCCAAGGGCTTGCAGAATTTCTTCCTATATCCTCGACTGCACATCTCATTATTGTAGGCAAATTTTTGGACTTTACAGGTGTTAAAGCTAGTGTTTTTGAAGTAGCAGTACAACTTGGATCTATTCTAGCTGTAATTGTTATTTACTGGAAAATCTTTTTAAGTTTTATATTTCCTAACCAAGAGAAAAACTTTACAGGCATACAAGGTATTTGGTTATTATTCCTTACAACATTACCAGCAGGTATTGTTGGATTTATTCTACACAAATATATAAAAATGTTATTTATTCCACAATATATTATAATTGCTTTAATAACAGGCTCTTTGTTTATATTACTTGGTGAATCCATCCAAAAGAAAACACCTATAAAAGCCCATACCCTTGATGATATTACACCAAAGATAGCTCTTTATATTGGATTTTTTCAGTGTTTAGCACTGTGGCCTGGTTTCTCTAGGTCTGCAGCAACAATTATAGGAGGTATGCTCCTTGGTTGTAAAAGAAAACTTGCTATTGAATATTCTTTCATTGCTGCTGTTCCTATTATGGTTGCTGCAACAGGTTATGACATACTAAAAAATTGGTCATTGATGAGTATAAACGATATCCCTTTTTTTAGTTTAGGCATGTTCTCTGCTTTTATCGCAGCATGGTTTGTAATGAAAGCATTCTTCAACATAATAACAACTATGAACTTACAGCCTTTTGCTTACTATAGGTTTATTATAGCTATCCTGGTTTATGTACTCATAATCATGAAACACTAACCAAATGCTTCTACTAGAGCTTCAAAAGAAATAGGCCCAAAATTTACACCTTTAAAATGGGTTTTAATATCATTAATGGCTTTATTAAACTCAGACTCTGAAATACCTTTGGAAATAGACGTATGTGCTTCCATAAATGCTACAAGCCTATCACAAGCCTTTAAAAGCTGACCATCTTTTGGGTTATCTCTGTTATTATTCCCATATTTATGTAATTCTTCAAAATTATTAAATACTTGAACACCTAAGTGATTCTGGATTGTTTCTTGAAATTCTGAAACATTATCAGGATTCAAGTATCCAAGATAATACTGCAGTTTTGTGGCTAAATCCATATAACCAGCATTAAGTAAAGGCCCAAAAATACGTTGTTCTAATTCTTGCAGTTCATATTCTTTTAAAAGTTTAGGTAATAAATCAACAGAATATTTAACAGGAGTAATAATATCGCGTGTTAAAATTTCTGGTAAATCATGAAATAAACCTGCAAAAAAATTATTTATACACCGTACAGTACAACCTCCAACAATAAGACTACAAAAATATACATATGTTGCTACTAAAAACATATGCCCTAAAACTGACGTTTCTGGAATACGTGAAACACCAGACCAACGGATTTGAAACCGTAACTGACCACATAATCTTGCAAAACGGCCAATAACTGTAGGGTTTTCAGAAAAAAATTTATTATCTTGTATAAGATCACTTACACCAATAACATCTTTGATATTACTCAGTCTTTTTGTAAAAGAATTTGCAATTGCTTCTGTTTCTTCATCAAAAAAGTTATATGGCTGAATAATAGCAAACTCCCACCCTGAAGCATATAATCGAGCAGCCATAATAATCTTATTTGACAATGTTGGAGAATCTAATGTCTGATAATGATATGTAATAAAACGCTGCCAAAACCCTTTATTCACAGGCTCTACAGTAGGTTGTAGTTTAGTAATAACCCAATCAGTAAGTTTTTTTTTATGTTCTGGATTTTCACAAATTTTACAAAAGACTTGTGGTGTTATATCTGTAATAATCAAGCCAAATAAGTAATCAAATAATAACTGCTCAATAACCTGTTGTTGGAGTTTTATCTGCTCTTCTAAAGACATATCCTTACTATTGAGTATAGTAAGCATCCAAGCAATAATTGACTTATGGCCCTGTTTATCAATCTCATAAAGTTCTATAGGACGTAATTTATCATTCCAACGCCTCATGGAAGACCCTGAAAAAATAAGCTGCAAAAAATCTTTACAAAGCATAAGAACTACTCCAACAATAGTTTGATAATTATTGTAAAAGTTACATTTAGAGATGACAAGCTTTTATCCCAAGCATGAATAACAACTTTGTGCTTGACAGCAAAGCTCTTATATTTTACATAGACTTAAATAATTATTATTTTGCAATGACAGGAACATATTTAGCTATGAAGACTTTTAGTCCAACTCTAAAAGATATCCAACATGACTGGTTTGTTATCAATGCTGAAAACCAAATTCTTGGTCGTCTTTCTGCTCAAATAGCTCATCGCCTTTGTGGTAAACATAAGCCAGAATATGCTCCACATATAGATAATGGTGATTTTATTATTGTAATTAACTGTGAAAAAATCAAAGTTACTGGTTCAAAACTAGAACAAAAAAAATATCATCGCCATTCAGGATATGTAGGTGGTTTACGTGAAACAACGCTTAAAACCCTTTTAGGAAAAAAGCCAACTTATGTACTTATGCATGCTGTACGTGGAATGCTTCCTAAAAACCGTTTAGGTCGTGCTATGCTAAAAAAGCTTAAAGTATATGCAGGCCCAACACATCAACATGTAGCTCAACAACCAAAAGAGCTCACTTTTATCTACTAATGGAGCATTAATGTCTACTGAGTTTAATTATGCTACAGGTCGACGTAAAACAGCCACAGCACGTACGCGTATATATAAAGGTAATGGCTCTATAGAAATTAATGGTTGCTCTATAGAAAATTATTTTCCACGAAAAACTCTTCAAATGATTGTCAGACAACCACTTGTACTTACTAAACTTACAGAAAAATATACCATAAAAATTAATGTCTCTGGTGGAGGCATTACAGGGCAAGCAGAAGCCATTAGACATGGAATATCTCGTGCTCTACTTGAAATAGATCCTACTCTTCGTATACCTCTAAAGCGTGCAGGTTTTTTAACACGTGATGCCCGCCAAAAAGAACGAAAAAAATATGGTTTACGTGCAGCACGAGCACGCTACCAATACTCAAAACGTTAGCATTAACTAAAATGTATGTTTTAATACATACATCTATTTCACTTATATCTTTATATTATTATTCATAATATGGCATGGATAATAGTTATGAAAATAGGTATGTATTCCCTTTATTTTAAAAACATAAAAAACTAAAACACTACTTCCCAAAAAGCCCTGTAAAATCAAGACCATCACTAGGCATGACAAAACCATTTCTAACAATAACAGCATTAGGAGGCTTAGGAGAAATTGGCCTTAACTGTCAACTATGGGAAACTCAAGAAGGCATAGTTATTGTAGACTGTGGTATCATGTTTCCTGATGATCAGCAGTTTGGCATAGATTTTATTATCCCATCCATTGACTATATTATTAGTATAAAAAATAAAATTCTTGGAGTTATTCTTACTCATGGTCATGAAGACCATATAGGAGCTATCCCATGGCTTGTAAAATCTATTCATGGTCTTCATATTTATGGTTCAGTATTTACATTAGCACTTACTGAACATAAACTTAAAGAGCATGCTCTTTATGATAACACAACACTCTCAACAGTTACGCACAAAACAAAGCTCTCCTTAGGCAGCCTTTTATTTCAATTTATCCCAGTAAGCCACTCTATTCCTCAATGTTATGCTCTTGCTGTTACTTCTTGTGTTGGTAAAATATTACACTCTGGTGACTTTAAAATAGATCATACACCCTCTGATGATATGGGAACAGATATAGAGGCACTCAAAAACTTTGCAGGCAAAGATGGTATCCGTTTATTGCTCTCTGACTCAACAAATGCAGGCCTAAAAGGACATACCTACTCAGAGCAGTATGTAAAAAATAGCCTCTATAACATATTTAAAGAGTCAACAGGCCGCATTATCATAACACTTTTCTCAAGCCACATTGAACGAATACAAAATATTTGTGACATAGTCCAAAGCTTTAATAAAACTCTTGTAGTAAGTGGTCGTAATCTTATTAATAACGTCCATAAAGCTAAAGAATTAGGTTTTCTGAAAATACACTGTAATTTTTTTACAGATAATGCTGTTCCTACATTATTACCAGAACAAACTGTAATCATTGCAACAGGCTCACAAGGAGAACCTCTTTCAGCACTCATGCGTATTGTATCTAAAGAACATCGCTACCTTGAGATACAAAAAAATGATTCAGTAATAATGTCGTCCAGAGTTATTCCAGGTAATGCTTTGGCCATTAACCGTCTTATTAATCAGATATATAAAATAGGTGCAAAAGTATACCTTAATGATAATGATGCACAAACCGTACATGTCTCTGGCCATGCTTACCAAGAGGAGCTAGAACAACTTATAAAAATTGTTCATCCACGGTATTTTGTACCTATTCATGGTGAATATAGACAATTAGTACAACATAAAGAGCTTGCAATTAAACAAGGTGTGCTGGAAGAGCATACTTTCATCCTTGAAAATGGAATGCCTTTAACCTTAGAACCAAACAATATCTACCAAGGCAATAGGTTAGACATACAACCTATATTCATAGACGGAAAAAATGCTGGAGATGTTGATGCTTGTATACTTAAAGAACGTCAACTTCTTTCTGAATATGGTTTTATAGTCGTTTATTTCTCAAAAAACATACAGAAGGGTGTTCTAATACAAAAACCATCTTTGATATCTCAAGGCTTTATTGCTGAAAAAAATTTTTATGACATATTGGAAACAGCAAAGCAAATAGCCATTGAAATAATAAGTGCAGATTTACTTATAGATAATCAATCTTTAGAAAAAAAAATTTGCTCTTCTCTACAAAATTTTTTTCGTAGCTCTATAGGTAGAGTACCTATTATTATCCCTATTATTAATAAATAGTCTTCCAAGTAGTAATCTAAATAATATATTAACTTACTTAACATATTTTAGGATTATTATTTAATAGATTATATTCTTTTTATTAAATACCTATTATAATAGAGTACATTTTAATAATAAATAAAATATATAACAAAAATACTTTCTTATGAGGTATATGTACCTACATGCAGCCTTTATATATTATATAAAAATAATTTTGAGGTAGTTATGCAAAAAAAACAATATCTTGATCTTAAAATTGGTTTAAGTTTTGCTATCTCAACAGGCATGTTCCTCATTCTTGGACTCTACATTCTTATTGCAATACAACCAATTATTGACTACTCAAAACTTGCTACCCTAGAAACTTCAGAAGCTATTGGTAACTGTGCAAACATCATATCTGCTTTAAAAGATACTACTACTAGCTTTCATCATTATGAAGCAACTCGAGATGTGTCTTTTTATAAAAAAACGCTTAAAAATCTTGCTAGGCTTAATATTGTACTTGAAAATATCAAAAAACTTGATGAAAATAGTCTTACACTTAAAATTCTACACAAAAAACTACCTTCACTACTGAATTCCATAACTAACTATGAAAAAACTATAAATAATGCTTGTACATATCTTCAAGAATTTGAAGAAAATATACCTAAATTAAGCTTTCTAATAAACAATACCATTAATGAAGTACATAAATTTTTATCTATTCCACAGGATTATATAAGAAGTAGTGGAGGGAAAGACGCTGAGTCGCTTAACATTATCCTTAAGCTTAACCAAATTATTTATAATGCTCTTATTACACGTGGAGAATTCTGGAAAGGTGTCAGTACACAAGATACCAAAGTATTCCAAGCTTGTATAAAAACATTAAAAGATTCCATTACAATCTTAGAAGAAATGGAGAAAAAAAATACAGTTCCTGCTTTTAAAGCTCCATTAGAATCATTTATTTTTTCTATAAAAAATATGGAAAATGCTCTTACTGCTGTCATTACTAACTATACAAATTTTATTATAGAACAACAAAAGCATTGTGATTTTGTAGATGAAGTTTCAGATATCCTGAACAGTATTATTAAACATAATATTGATAAAATGAGCAGTGAGTCACAAAGAATTGTCCAATCACTTAACCAAATCAAATATGTTGTGCTTATAGTTATTACTATAGGTGTTATGTTTGCAAATACAATGGGTATTATTATTGCAAGGCAAGCCAACAAAAGAGAAGGAGAAAAGAGCACTAAGAGATAATAAGAAGTAAAAATCTTATAATTTGGTGCCTGGAGCGGGATTTGAACCCGCACAGTGTGACCACCGAGGGATTTTAAGTCCCTTGCGTCTACCAGTTCCGCCATCCAGGCTATTAAAGTTGTGAACCTTACAATGCCTAAGGCTTGTCGTCAAGCTTAGTACTTTTCAATAAACTTATTCTATTAAAAATAACATCCATTTTATTTACATACCTTATTCTAGTCATAGTACTATTTTTATTAATATCTTCCATTTCATAATAAAACTAACTTCACCAATACTTGAATCTTTCTTTCCTCTAAAGTAACATCTATTTTGACTGAAAATAGCATAATATTTAGGGAAATACATACATTTCAAATTTTTTATGAATTATAAACAAATTTCTACTTCAATGAGCTTATCTTATGCAAGATTAGGTATTGCAGGTCTTTCACCTATTATGCCTGGAACATGTGGATCAGCATTAGCAGCTATCCTTTCTCCATGGATGTTTCTTCCACTATCTTTCACAAATAGAATCCTTCTGTTACTTCTTATTTTTTTCTCTGGAAGCTTAGCAGCCAGCAAAGCAGAACAACTTTTGCAAAAAAAAGATCCTTCTGAAGTTGTTGTTGATGAACTCCTTGGTTTATGGCTTGTTTTATTACCATTCAAAAATCCAGACTGGCTATTTATATGCTTAGCATTTATTATCTTTAGAGTTTTTGATATTATTAAACTATGGCCTGTAAAAGCCTCAGAAAATTGGCTCCCAAAGGGTTATGGAATAATGATTGATGATGTCTTTGCAGGTCTTCAAGCACTTTTACTTATATATTTTCTTATATATTTAGGATGGATATCTCCATCAACAACATAGCTATTTTATACTGGTAAAAACCTACTTATTTAATAAAGACAATGATTTATATAAAAATATCAACACCAATAATAACTCAATACTATAAACATACTATTTTTCAGGAGTAAGCTCTATGCGTCTTTTTTATTATTTCACTATAAACCTATTATGTATAAATTTTCTTTTAGGAACTACTGTAAGTAAAGTATTAGCTGACGAAACTAAAGTAAAAGCAGAAGTTCCTGGATCTATCCCTAACAAACCTAAAAAACCTGTACAACACAACACGCCCATAGCTGTTATTTTTGAAGGAACAGATAGTATTGGCTCTAAACTCTCTACCCAAATAAAAGAACTGATGAATGCCAGTAACCTATTTACACTTACAGAGAAAGATACACCAAAAATTCGTATTATTATCTCTACTAAGTCTGAATTTTCACAACGTCCAGGTATTGGTTCTGTATATACCATTGTTTGGCTTTTCTCACAGTCTGATACAACACTAAAACACTACCTTTTACATGAAGTTGGATTAGTTACAGCAGATGAAGTGAACCAAATTGCTGCAAAAATTGTAGAGCAAACTGATAATTTATCTATACGTTACAACTATTTACTTCAATGATTATGCCCTCTATAATAAAAAAGTACTGGTAGGGCAAACCAGTACTTTCTTGGAGGTAGATTTTTACCTTCTGGTAACATCCCTGTTACCAGAAGCTTATTCTAGCTATTAACGCTTCATGTTTACAACTGTTTCTAACATTTGGTCAATTGTAGTTACAATCTTACTATTTGATTGGAAACCACGCTGAGTTGTAATCATGTTTACGAACTCTCTAGACATATCTACGTTAGAACCCTCTAGTGTATTAGCATTAATACTTCCAAATCCAGAAGTACCTGCTGCTGCAGAAGAAGGATCACCAGATTCACGTGTTTGGCTAAATAAGTTTCCACCTTCACGACGTAAACCTTGCTTAGCAGTAAAGTCATACAGTGCTACCTGATAAAGAGGAAGCTGTACGCCATTTGAATACATTCCAAACAACACACCTTCACGGTTAACAGTATAGTTCATTAAATCACCAAATCCATAACCATTCTGGCTTGAAGATTTTGTTGAACTACCACCAGCATAGTTAGTAAAGGCATTAGGCTGACGATTAGCTGTACCATTAACATTGGCAACACTATCAATGTTTGGTGGAGGACTTGCTGGCATTAAATTTGTTCCACCAGCTCCGTCTGTTGGCCAATGCTCTTTTCTAACATCTGCAGCAACACCACCAGCAGCAGCTAATGCAGCAGTATAAGCAGCATCTGCAGCAGCTTCGTCTGCATATATATATGGTGGACTCTGTGGAACAGCAGAATCATAATCTGGGTTTGTATAATAATATCTTGGGTTTACACCAGGAGCATTTTCTACAACTTGAGCCATTCCAAGTTGTGCAGTACCACTAACAGGTAGAGCTACACCACCAACTGTCCAAGCAGGAGCAGTAGCCATTGGGTTACCCAACTTTTCATAAGCTGTTGAAGAAAGTGGCTCATCTGGATTTTTCCATGGATTTTCTAAGTCAGATACTTTCAAACCAAAGTCAATTTCCATAAGAGCATTTGAAGCATCTTTTACAGACCCA
This sequence comes from uncultured Lawsonia sp., assembly GCA_964369665.1. Taxonomy (GTDB): domain Bacteria; phylum Desulfobacterota; class Desulfovibrionia; order Desulfovibrionales; family Desulfovibrionaceae; genus Bilophila. The sequence continues at coordinate 54,619 of CAYJFS010000003.1, forward strand.
GCTGTATTCATACCTGGAACACCTGTAAAGTTAGCAACAAGTAAAGGAAATCCACTACTAGAAACTTCTGCTGGATAAAGATTCTCTGCTATATTGTTTTCGTTCAAGTTAGGAATAGGGTTACCATCTGCATCAATAGTAAAACCATTACCATCAATTAAATTTCCTGCTGCATCTTTGGCTGGTTCTCTTGAGCCATTAAGAGTATATGCACTTTGACTTGATAAACGGCCTGCACTATCAAATGTTAAAGTACCTGACATTAACATCCCTGCTGCACTTGTTGTTTTAATATCAACAACTTCACCACCAACAGCAACCTGGCGCATATCTTCAGCTGGATCCATGGTTACAACAAACTCCCAAACTTTCTCACCATTTCCACCACCTTCATAAGTATCATCAGCAACTTGGTCAAAGTATACAGTTAATGTATGTGTTCCACCAGCTTCATCATATACTTTGATAGATGTTTGATAAGAATAAGCACTTTCAGGCATTGCTGGTGAATTAGGGCTACTAGGTTGCTTACCATTCCAAACACCTAACAAAGATGCAAATGGATTGTTAACATCCTGAGATTTATCACCAGACTTATCAGAAGAAAGGTTTAAATTAAGGTTAACATTAGTTGTCTGTAAAGGCTCTACAGTCCATGTATCAAGACGAATATCAGTAGGCTCTCCTGTACCCATAATTTGGGATGTATTTGTATTAGGTGTAATACCACCAGCTCCACGTTGTGGTCCAGAACTATTATCAATCTTCCATCCCTGTAGAGCATATCCATGAGGATCTGCTAAATACCCTTCATTATCAAAACGGAAGTTACCTGCACGTGTGTAATAAGCTGTTTCTGATCCTTTTGGTTGAACTTTAAAGAAACCACGTCCACCAATAGCAAGATCTGTTGCTTCAGTTGTAGTTTCAAAGCTACCCTGACCAAAGTCACCCATTACAGCTCCAATACCTACACCACGTCCAATCTGTGTAATACCAGATGCACTAAAGGAATCTTGATACATGAAGTCTTGAAAATCCATGCGCTGTCCTTTAAAACCAATAGTACTGACGTTAGAAATATTGTTACCAACAACATTCATTTTCTCACCATGAGATAAAAGACCTGAAACACCTGTCCACATTCCTGAAGTAAGACTCATAATCGACCTCCAATTTTTATTCTGCCTGTTGCCCCAGGCATGACTTTAGAATATTAAGTTTATTAATTTATACACCTTAGCCAATTTTTACTATTTTTTTAAGGGGTTACACCCTCTGTTCCTTCACCTGCTCCTCCTTCTGGGTCTGGAGTAGGATCTGGAGTTGGTTCTGGGTCTGGTATTGGCTCTTCTGGATCTGGATCTGGTTCTGGATCTGGTTTTGGTTCCTCAGGATCTATTGTTTTAGGCTGAAGAACTTCACGAACATTTGAAAGACTTACCAGGCGTCCATCAGATAACCTTAAGAGCTGCTCTCCATCATACAAAGTAACACCTTCCACACGTCCACTTACAGAAGTATCAATAAGTACTGGTGCTCCTGCTGCATTCTGTCCTGCAATGTTTACTGTATAAACACCATCAGGAACTCTACTACCATTAGGTAATAAACCATCCCAGTTAAAATCATGAATACCAGGAGCTTTTGCATCAAGCTGTACTGTAGTTACAAGCTGATTAGATGCATCATAGATATTTACATAACCTTTAGTCATTTGCTCAGAAACAGCATATTGAATTGTAGAAATTGTCTCTCCCTGTACAGATACACCATATCCACGAGCAGAGACTTCTTTACCAATAAAGCTTGCAGCACTAATCATTTGCTGTTGTGACTGTAACTGTAACATTGCTCCCATATTTTCATTTGTGTTCATCTGTTGTTCTAATGCAGAGAACTGTGCTAACTGAGCAATAAATTCTTTATCTTCCATTGGATTTAAAGGATCCTGATACTTAAACTGTGTTACAAGTAATTGAAGAAAATCTTCTTTACCCAACACACTTCCACCTGTTGCACCAGAAAACATTCCAGTTGCTGAGTTTGCTCCAGCCATACACACTCCCTAAGCAATAATATTTAAACGGTTGGAATTTCCTGCCGTTATGCTCTTATTCTGCATGTTGTGTGCCAAAGAAATTTCTATAGGAGAACTTTCTTGTCTAACTTTCCCAAGCATACGTAATCTTTCAAGATCTCTAGCTCTAGCTTGTTGCTGTTGAAAAGAATTATGTTGCTCTGTTCCATTCCAGTGCATATTTTGCCCATCATTCAACTGGGTCTGTACATCTACTTTATCTACCTTTAGACCTTTTTCCTCTAGTTCTAAACGTAGACCTTCTAGTCTATCCATAAGAATATCAGCCACATCTTTACGTTCAGGTCTTAATAATGCACTAATTTCACCATTTTTTGTAGTAAGCAAAATATTCACTGTACCAAGTTCAGCAGTATTAACCTGTAGTTCTAATCGTGAAGTTCCATTATGAAGAGAAGAAAATGCACCCTGCTCAACCTGTGATAACATCTTTGAAGTTAGACGATCCCAGCCTACAGGCTGTTGAGCTTGTTGCTGATTCATAAGCTGCCCAGAAATACCTGTATCTATAGGCAGTTGAAGCTCTAAGCGTTGTGCAAGCAAGTTCCAAGGATTTTTACTTTCTTCATTAGATATCAAATGTTTATCACTATGAGCATGAGTAAATATTGAATCACCAAAAACGTCTTTTTTATCCTTTTGTTGTTTATCAGAAAAATCGTTACTATCTTTAAATTGCTGAGCATTATTACCATTTCCAGCTTGGGTAACTTTTGCCTGATCTATAGATTGATTATGAGCTTCCTTTCCTACAACTTTATTATTATCAGGCTGATTAGTAACAACAGAAATTTTTTCTTTATCCTGCTGAACACCTAATGCACTGTTCATCCCTTTCTGCATAACAGTATCACGAATAAGAATTTCACTATGCTGTACTTTCTTTGCAGCATGGCTTCCAGCAGCAGCTTCTAGCTCCATACGTTTTCTAGCTTCACTAATAATAGGCTTTAAGACCCCTTCTAGCTGACTAGCTAATTTACTTTGTTCATCTATTTTATTAGCCATTTCTTGCTGTAAAGGTACAGTTAGCTGTTTTAACCCATCTGCAGTAAGAGAAAGTTCATTCTTATCTCCAAAACTCTTATAAATAGACTCTATTACTGACTGGTCGACTCCAAGAGCTTTACTAAAAGAAGCCATCTCTGCTTTGTTAATAGAAAAAACTTTTTCTGAACCTTGGGCATTTAAAGCTTCTGTAAAACGATTCCAAGCTTGTAATGAATTACCTTGGCGTACATCTGTTAATAATGATTTTCCAAATTCGCCTGAACCATCAAACTTAAGAGCCAAGTTTTGTATATGCATCATATTACTCTCAGTAAGCTTAACAGGCTTACTTTGAGCTAAAGCCTCTATTACATCATGCACACCGACACCATTAATAGATCCAAGCAATGATTTCAGTGCATTAGCATCTGTGCCCTTACCTTCTAATGCATGAATCATTTGTTTAAGCTCAGCATCAGTAAAACGAACTTGATCAAGAGGAATAGTTGTTTCTAATCTACTTACATCTACTCTAGATTGCCCTATATCCTCATAAGGATCTTCTGTTGCAAACATATCATCTAAATTAGAAGAAGAATCATAATTTTCATAGGATACAGTATCTACATTAGGAGTAACTTCTGCTGGAGTACTATTAAAGTGATCAGAAAAAATTTGGCTAAAGCCAAAGCTATCTCTTCCACTGTTCCCAGCAGAGCTCAATTCATCTAAGGATGAATCTGATGATATTGAGGTAGGAAGAATTTGCATACTATACTCCTTGCAAGCCTGGATATTACAAGGAGTATTCCAACATAATTAAATTCTATATTTTCGTAGAGTTATATATTAACAATACAGCTTTTTAGGTAATCTTTGCCTCAACCCCTAAAAATAATCTGTAATCATCATAATAATAGTAAAGTATAAACTATAAAATACCTAAGATAAATAGATCTATTGCATCTTCTCTACTAAAGAACAAGACATATATAAAGCTTGCTCCAAAGCTTCCCTTTGATAATCACTATTTTGTAGAAAAAGATCTATATACCCTGTGAAAGGACGTACAACTGGCAACACATGTCTCCAATAATCTTGTGTTTTCTCTATAGGCATGCCTTTAACAAACTCTAACAATACTTTGTTTACATATGTAAGCTCTTTTTTTATCCTTAGGCCTAAAATTGGAGATGTCTGAAATAATGCCTCCAAAGCTCTAGGAAATCTATCTACTGTCCCACCAAGCATGCTAATAAACCACTCCTTCCAAAAGGAACCTAAAATAAATCGCTGAGTTACACATTTTTCTTCTAATAATGTATTCAAAAAAAACAAACCACGTTCATCTCTATCTGTTTTATATACTGTTAAACCTTTATATGCCGACTGCTTTAAATCTTTTCTTTCTATTATACTTAAAATAAGCTTAGCTATTTTCTCTGGTGTAAATGCTTCTCTACAAATGAATCTTCTTCCATCACAATGCCAGCAACCAATACAACTTATAGATGGAGCTATCACAATCTGACCTGGTGATAATGCAGCTGTCTCCCATGGGTTCACATTACCCATAGACAAATCTATAATAGGTGTTTTTACCCAGTTTGCTAAATGCATTGGTCCTGTATCTGGTGTAACCAATAAATCTAATGTTTGTAGAAATGTTGCTAGTTCAAAAAGACTAAACCTACCTGCAAAATTTTTTTCTTTACCAAGACATGCAATATTCACAGCTTCATTGGCTAATTCAATATCATCAGGTCCACCTAAAAAAACAGGATATAAACCTTGTTTCACTAAGTACTGTGCCAAAATTCCCCAAAAACGAGCATCTGGACACTTAGTATATTCACTTGCACCAACAAAAAGACCTATTTTCCCAGATAAGCCTATAGGACGAGGTCCTGGAAAAACTCTTTGTCTTAATATCTGCTCAGGAATAACACCTAATGCTTCTAAATCAGACCAATGAAACATATTGTGTCTATTGTTCTCTACAATAGAATATCTATAAAGCCTCCATGCACCTTTTATATACAGTGATGTATTATTTTGTATAGCACCAAAATATTCTTCTGCCTCTAAAGAGCCTGCAAGCTTAACAGCTTCTTCTCTATGGCTTACATTAATTACTCTTTTATATATTTTTGTTTTTAATTGAGGGGCCATTTTAGGGCTAAAAAACACAACCTTAGGTCCAAGAGCACATAATGGTTCATAAAAACAAGGCTCTGCAACAATCCATATAGGTCGCTCAGGTTCTACACATAGGAGTCTCTCTACAAGAGAAAAAGAAATAATTAAATCACCCATTCTCTGGATTTGAATAATAATTGTAGGATCCTGTTCCATAATAGTCACTCTAAAAAACCAATTAATACTTTAGCATTAATGTAAAAATTAAAATACTACTCTAGATACCTAGTATAAAACAGAACAAAATAAAACACCCCAAAAAATAACATTCTTGTCATTTTTTGGGGTGAGACTATACATAAAGGAGAAAGGAAGTATTCTTTTAATAGCAAAATTTGTACCAAACATACATATTTATAAAACTTAACAATTATAACAAATTAGAGCTAACTTTTTTTTATCCTTCTCTTTGTTCTGTACAAAAATTTTGCCTTATACTCATATTTACGCAAAATTTATATATTATATGAAAAAATTTTTTACTTAAACTTATTTAATCTATTACTATAAAATAAAAGTGTCTTACTTAGAATTAATGTACTTTTATTTTTTAGTAGTACAAATTTTTTTAAATCTAATATTTATTAAAAAATTATTTTTTAACATAATTAAGTTAATTTATACAATTAACATATCAATATTTAAATCTTATATAACAATATAAAAAACTATACTAGTTAATATAACAATCTATATATATAATATATAGAGTTATAATATATAAAATAATATATCATTTATAAAAATAAAAAAGCTATCTTATATACAACAAACGCCGAATATTTGTCATTATCATGAATAATAAAGAAAAAATTTTTTTCTTCTAATATTTATTAACTCTAATATCTTAATTTTATAAACATTTTTTATTTTGGCACTAGCTTTGCTTCCCAAACTTAAAGAACAAACCATTTCAGGAGGTTTGCCCTATGTCTTTGGTTATTAATAATAACATGATGGCTGCAAATGCTGCTCGAAACCTCAACAAAAGTTATGGTGACCTTAGTAAGTCCACTCGTAGGCTTTCCTCTGGGCTACGTGTTGGAACAGCTGCAGATGATGCTGCAGGACTTGCAATCCGAGAATTAATGCGAGCTGATATTAAAACTTTTCACCAAGGTGCAAGAAACGCAAACGATGCTATCTCACTAGTACAAATTGCTGATGGTGCACTTGCTGTTGCTGACGAAAAGCTTATTCGTATGAAGGAACTTGCTGAACAAGCTGCTACAGGTACATACAACTCAACACAGCGTCTTATTATTGAATCTGAGTATCAAGCCATGGCCTCAGAAATAACCCGTATTGCTGTTGCTACAGAATTTAATGGTATTAAACTCCTTGATGGTTCACTTTCTGGAGTTCACCAAGGTGGAGGACTACAACAAACTGGATCATTAAGAATACATTTTGGTCCAGGGAATAGTTCTGCTGAAGACTATTATGAAATTAGTATAGGATCAACAACTGCTGAAGCTCTTGGGCTTGGTAATACAGCTGTAGGCTCTCCTGGTGCTACAATTTCCACACAAGCTGCTGCACAAAATGCTTTAGATGCTATTAATAATGCTATCACCTCTAAAGATAACATCCGTGCTGGTCTTGGTACGCTTCAAAATAGGCTTGAAGCAACTATTGAAAATCTTAATATACAAGCTGAAAACCTTCAGGCTGCAGAATCTCGTATTTCTGATGTAGATGTTGCAACAGAAATGACAGAATTTGTACGTAATCAAATACTAACACAGTCTGCTGTATCAATGCTGGCTCAAGCAAACTCACTACCTAAAATGGCTCAACAACTTATTGGTGGTTAGTAGACTATAAATTACAAGTAAAAAAACTCTAAATATTTATTTTATAAGGGTAAAACCACCTCTCTTCTTTCCAAAATAATTATTATACAATTCAACCACCTTAATCATACTAATTTCTTATAATAAATATAATCCTCTAAATCTTGAATAATCTAGCTAGTTTTTACATATTTAACTTAACTATAATTTAGATAAACTAAAGAATACATACCCTAAAAGCTTACCAACGATAAAAACTGATCATTATAGCAAAGACTCTAATGCTATCTTTGCAGCTTCTTGCTCTGCCCTTTTTAAGCTTGTTCCACTAGCCTTATATTTTTTACCATTTGGTAGTTCTACACAAACATCAAAAATTTTTTCATGTTCAAGTCCATGTGTTTGCTCAAGAATATACTTAGGTAGTGCTTTTGTTTGCTTCTGTATTTCCTCTTGAAGACGTGTTTTATAGTCCTTCTCTAAGTCAATATTAGTGTTCTTAGGCCAATATTGACTATAAGATTCTATAATAACCTTTCTTACAGCAAAAAATCCACCATCAATAAAAATACTACCAATAACTGCTTCCATTGTATCTGCAAGAAGTGCAGCACGTTGTCGACCTCCCTGGCTTTCTTCACCTTTTGCCAATAAAATATACTTTTCTAGCTGTATTTCCCGGGCTAAAAGAACTAATTTTTCTGTGTTAACAAGGCTAGAACGTATACGTGTTAATTCTCCCTCTCTAGCACCTGGATAACGCTGAAAAATTTCAGCTGAAACACATAACTCTAACACAGCATCACCCAAAAATTCTAGACGTTCATTATGTTCTGAAATATGTGGGTGCTCATTAACCCATGAACTATGTGTTAATGCCATTAAAAGGATAGATTCATCTTTAAAAGAATAATTTAATTTTTTTTGTAATCTTGCTAAATCCATCAAAAAACTCTCTAACCACATGAATTTATTCTATTTAATCCAAATATACCTATAAAACTCTAATATATATTACTACTTGACAGAACAGTTATGAAAAACTAACTATGCCAACATTACTTATTAAGGAGAACATTTATGTCTTATACTATTCATATGGTCAAACTTATTACAGGAGAACTTGTCATAGGTAAAATGGATAAAGAATCTAACCAGCTTAAAGATGTTGCACTTCTACAAATTGTGCCAACACAGCAAGGTGTCCAAATGATGATGGTACCTTATGGCTACCCTTTTGAACAAGAATTTTCTGGAACCATTGATGGGAAAAGGTTCATATATGAATATAAAAAACTCCCTGAAGACTTAGAAACTAAATATCTTGAAGCTTGTACAAACCTTACTCTTTCCACAGGTGGTGTAACACTCTCTAACTCTAACCCTGCCAATAAAGTCTCTGGACTTATTAAATAATAGCCTCTTTAATAGTATATGTTATATTTTTGGTAATAATACATCATTATACTCTAAAAAACTTTAGCACTTTTTTAACAACTTTTCATCTATATAAAAATTTATTACCTAAAAATTTTTCCTTAATGAGCTCCTTTTGTGTATTTTCATATACTCTAATATACAGGAAAAAACTATTTATCATCTGAATTTTTATAGTAAAAAATTATTTATTGTAAAAATAATACAAGCAAGAGCTCTATCTCCTGGAGTTGAAAAAGCTATTAAAGAACAAACATTTTCAATGGACTGGTGGTTAGCATTAAACTCAGCCTCAACAACAGTTGAATATATAATTGCCTGAGTAAATTCTAGCTTGATAAAAAGGGTATTTTATAAATACAACTCTAATAGTCCTTTAGGGGGTTGTATATAGATTTTCTTTTTCTCAATATCTATTTTACCAATAAACTCTGGAACTCCTGGTAAAAAAACTTCCTTACCTGTAGGTGTCATAATAGACCAAAGTTCTTGTCCACTAGGAAAAGCAATATTTTTAAAAATACCAATGACTTCTCCTGTTTTTTCTAAGATAACAGTAGAACCTAACATATCAGAAAGATAATGTGATCCATCTGTAATATTAGAAGGAACCTCTTTAGGTATAAGAACTGTCTGCCCACATAGTTTCTGTACAGATGTCCTATCTGAATAACCTTTGAAACAAAGCAATGGGCATCCATTGTGCATTCTAAAAGAATATACTTCTATTTTCTTGGGATATGCATCTTTATATTGGAGAAATAGGGTGTCTTTAAAAAAGGATTTAGGATCAGCATAAGGTTTTATACGGATCTCTCCTTTTATGCCATATGGACAAGATATAGTGCCAACAGCTAAAAGCTGTTCTAGCATAATAATTATTCCAAAATTTCAAGCATAGTGCGCTTTTGAGTCTTGGATGATGCAGCAACAAGAAGCGTACGTATAGCTCTTGCTGTACGCCCCTGTTTACCAATAACTTTTCCAAGATCTTCTTTAGCAACACGCAACTCAAGAACAGACGTTTGTTCACCTTCTACTTCACAAACCTGAACTTCTTCAGGCTTATCTACAAGAGATTTAGCGACATATTCTACAAAGTCTTTCAACATAGTTACTTCTTAAGAAAGGGTTAAGGAGGTTATAAATTAGCATAATTACAATCTATTATGATTAGGCATCTGCCTTACTGTATTTCTTAATAAGAGCATTTACAGTATCAGTTGGTATAGCCCCAGTAGCTAGCCATTTTTTTACTTTTTCCAGGTCGATTTTAATGTCAATGGGGTTTCTTTGTGGGTTATAGTAACCAAGGAATTCAAGAGGGCGTCCATCTCTACGTGTTTCACTATTTATAGCTACAATACGATAAAATGGTTTCTTTTTACTACCCATACGTGTAAGTCTTAACTTAACAGCCATTAAAAAAGTCTCCTAACAATGTTATATATAAGTATAAAAAAAAACACAAGTATGTCAATTTAATATAAATATTGCCTGCAATCTAAAAAACTTAAGAAAAAACAAACACAATATTCCTTAAAAATAACTTATTTTTTTCTCTTATTTTTTTTATGTTCTTTTTTCTTTTTTTTTGTAGCAGAATTTTTACTGCTAATGGATTTAAATCCTGGCCTATTAAAAAAATCTGGCATACCAGTATACCCACCCATTGCACCACCACCTATATTAGGCATACTGCCTGCTCCAGAAAACAGCTGCATATTAAGCATATTTGAAGATTTATTGCCACTCATCATTTTCTGCATCATGTGTCGCATATTCTCAAATTGTTTAACCATTTGGTTAACCTGAGATATTGTTACTCCAGAGCCTTTAGCTATTCGTTGTTTTCGACTAGTATTAAGTATATCTGGATGCTTACGCTCTTTCATTGTCATAGAATTAACAATAGCTTCTGTACAAGTAATTTCTTGTTCTGGTATACTTACCCCATTAAGCTTATTAACTACTGAGCCAAAACCAGGGATAAGCTTCATAATAGATTGTATTGAACCTAGTTGCTTCATACGATGCATTTGTTGCCGAAAGTCTTCAAAGTCAAAGGAAGCTTTTTGAATCTTTTTTGAAAGTTTTTCAAGCTCTGCTTCATCATAAGCTGTTTTAGCCTTTTCAATTAATGTAAGCATGTCACCCATACCAAGAATACGGTTTGCTGCCCGATCTGGATAAAAAACTTCTAAGTCAGAAACCTTTTCTCCTATACCTATATACCGTATTGGAACCCCAGTAACAGAATGTATTGCCAATGCTGCCCCACCTCTGGAATCTCCATCCATCTTTGTCATAATAGCACCAGTTAATGGTATAACCTTATGAAAAGACTCTACGACTGTAAGTATATCTTGGCCAACCATGGCATCAGCAACAAAAAATATCTCTTGTGGATGAATAGTAGATACAATTTCTTCCAGCTCATGCATAAGTAGCTCATCTACATGTAAGCGTCCTGCTGTATCTAATAATAAAATATCACACTGTTGAGCTTTTGCTTCAGCAGCCGCTAGAGCAACAATATCGACTGGTTTCATCTCTGTACTAGATGGGAAACAATTTATAGAGAGCTGTTGTGCCAATGTTTTTAACTGCTCAATTGCTGCTGGACGATATACATCTACAGGAACAAGATAGGGAGTAAAACCTTGGTTTTTCAATAAAAAAGCTAGTTTAGCTGTTGATGTTGTTTTACCTGAACCCTGTAAACCAACCATCATAATAGTGTTTAATGTTCCTTTCTGATAAGTAGAAGAGCCTGTCACACCACCAAGAATATTTGTAAGTTCAGTATGGACAACTTTGACTACATGCTGTGTAGGTGTAAGATTTTTTTCAATAACCTGACCTAATAATTGGCTCTTTATTTGTTCAACAAATTTTTTAACAACTGTAAGGTGTACATCTGCCTCTAATAAGGCCAAACGAACTTCATGAAGACTATTATCAATATTTTTTTCTGTAAGTCTCCACTCTTTACCAAGTGAGCGAAATATACCAGATAATCTTTCTGAAAGTGTTTCAAACATAAATCTTTCCTACTACTAGATAAACACTATACTTAAAGCAACAAGGGTTAAGTATATTTCTTATAAAAGTCAATAACAGCTTATACAAACTATGTTGAAAAAGCATTTCTTAGCTATACTCTAATAAAGAAACTGTTTCTATATGTGGTGTTTGTGGGAATAAATCCACAGGTTGTGTTTTTAGTAACCTAAAGTGTGTCGATAGAGAAGAAATATCTCTAGCAAAAGTCCCAGGGTTGCATGAAACATAAATACACTTTTGTGGAGCTAATAAACACAAAGCATTTTTAGTAACTTTATCCAAACCAGCACGTGGTGGATCAACAATTATAATATCTGGTTTTGGATACTGTATAAAACAATTTTTCATAAAATCTTGCATAGCAAAAGCTTCAAAATGGCAATTATTATAGCCTAATTGCTTTGCATTATAACAAGCTGTCTCTATGGATTTTTTAACAACATCTATCCCCAGTACATATTGAACAAATGGTGCTAAAAAAAGACCTATAGAACCTATGCCTGTATATAAATCCCAAATACACTCTTTACCAGTTAATTGAGCAAACTCTTTAATAACATTATATAACAACTGTGTTGCAGGTGTATTAACTTGAAAAAATGTATCATATCGTATAGCTAAATCTATATGACCTATAGATTCCTTTAAAAAATACTCACCCTCATGCCACAACATAGCCTCACCACAAGCTGCATCTGATGCTGAATTATATGATGATAAAACAACACCTGATATATATGGACATTTTTTTTGTAAATATTGGCTAAAACTCTTACCTAAAGACTCTTCATTAATATAATGAAATTGCTGTATAGCATGTACAGTAAGCTCAACAATGCACTCACCTAAACTTGATTCTCTAACAACAAGAAAACGAAAGTATTCTTTTTGTTTTTTAATTTTTTCTATAAAAGGACATGCATAATTTACCCATTGATATACAGCTTCTAAAATATGTACTATACGTTTAGACTGTAGATAACAGTATTTTATAGGAACAATTTCATGTGAATGATATTTATGTAAACCCAAAAGATAATGCCCATCTATTCCACTAGAAAAAGCAAATTCCATTTTATTACGGTAATACCACTCTTGTGGAGAAGCTATTGTATCAAAACATATATATTGTTTCACATGGCCAATACGAGTAACTACATCAACAACGATCTTTTTTTTCCAATAGAGCTGCTGGTCATATTCTATATGTTGCCAACGACAACCACCACATTCTGCTGCATGTATACATAATGATGCACGTTCATAAGGTGAAGACTCAATAACAGAAACAATACTTGCTTCAAGATACTTTGTATTTTCTCCTGTAAGATACACAGATACCTTCTGACCAGGTACAGATTGAGGAACAAAAACAACTTGTCCTTTATAACGACCAATACCTCTTCCATCAGAAGCTAATGCATCTATAATTAAGTTCAAATGTTTTGTAGATAGCGTTTCCTGAACCACTTCTTACTAAATTCATTACTATACAAAAGTCTTGTTATATTTTAAGATTATAGAGATACTCATTGTTAACAAAAGATAAAAAACAATACTTGTATTTAAAAAGGTAGCTATATGTTTAATGATCTTATATCAAATATATTAGACTCAACACTACAAGGTGTTATAGGCGTTATGCTCATTTTTATCTATTTTTTTGTTATTATTGCAGTTTCACTATATAGAATTAAAAAAGGAGAGCATATGGATCACTAGATACTTATATAATGTACTCTGTTATTCCTTTTCTTCTAAAATATCGAACAAATATTGTCCATACTCATTGTTGTACATAGCATCAGCTAATTTTTTTAAGTGATGTCTGTCAATATATCCTTGCCTCCAAGCTATTTCTTCAATACAGGCAATCTTTGTACCCTGTCGCTCTTGAACAGCCTGAACAAAACCAGCAGCTTGGTACATTGAATCAAATGTTCCTGTATCTAACCAAGCAATGCCTCTACCAAAAATCTCAACAGAAAGATTTCCTTCTTGAAGGTATAAATTATTAAGATCTGTGATTTCAAGCTCCCCACGAGCAGAAGGCCTTAGTGATGCAGCTTTATCTGAAGCACTCCCATCATAAAAATACAAGCCAGTTACTGCATATTTTGATTGAGGTTGTTTTGGTTTTTCTTCTAAACTTAACACTTTATTAGAACTGTCAAAACTAACAATACCATAACGTTCAGGATCTTTTACACGATAGGCAAAAATCTTTCCTCCATGCTTCAACATACTACTCTGACTAAGTGTAGTCTGTATATTATTACCATAAAACAGGTTATCGCCTAACACCAAACAAGAAGGCTCATTTTTAAGAAAATCCTTTGCTAAAATAAATGCTTCAGCAAGACCATTAGGTACATATTGTGTAATATATGTAATATGGATACCAAGTTGGCTCCCATCACCTAACAAACTCTTAAAATCATCCTGATATTGAGGAGTAGTAATAAAACAAATGTCTTGAATACCTGCTAACATAAGGATAGAAAGTGGGTAATATATCATTGGTTTATCATAAACTGGGAGTAACTGTTTACATGTACCTCTAGTAATAGGATAAAGACGAGTCCCTAAACCTCCAGCTAAGACAATGCCTCTCATCAAAACCTCCACAACAATAGAAAACTTCAGTATACCTATAACTAAACACCTAAGACTGTCTATCCTGAACCTTTTTCACCTTAAGAAAACTTGCACTACAAAGCCATTTCTGGCATTCTGATATTTATGGATTTTTTACATATAAAAAGAGCACTGTTAAGTGTCACAAATAAAGAAAATTTAATTGAATTTGCTGCCTTCCTCCATAAACATAAAGTAGAACTTGTCTCTACTGGTGGAACATTTGCAACATTAACAGCTGCAGGTATTCCTGCAACAAATATAAGTACTATTACTGGATTTCCCGAAATACTCAATGGTCGTGTAAAAACATTACACCCTAACATTCATGCTGGTATTCTTGCTGACAAAAAAAACCCTGAACATATTACAACACTAAAAAATCTTACCATTCAGCCTTTTGATTTAGTTTGTGTAAATCTTTATAATTTCCAAAAAGCTCTTGAAGAAAACCTTACACTACCTGAATTGATTGAACATATTGATATTGGTGGACCATGCATGCTAAGAGCTGCAGCCAAAAATTTCCATAATATTCTTGTCCTTCCAAACATACATACATATGCTGAAGCACTGCAGGAACTAGAAAAAAATTCTATGTCTGTTTCTTTATCCTTTCGACAAAAAATGGCAGCTCAAACATTTGAGCAAACAGCACAATACGATACATTAATTATGACATACCTAAAGAACACAATCAAATAGTTTTAAACTACTACTAATACTTTAACATGCTTTGCCATCTACTATAAATCACCTAATAACTATTCATTAAACTAAATTTGATCTATATATTTTTTTCTCATATACTTGATACATAACTATTTAACATTTATTGATAATTATGACTCTTTCATAAAAACTAGTTAACCAAATAAGGAGTTGACTATGAACTTAGAACATCCTGAGCACCGTCCGTATATTTCTGTTGTAGGAGGAATTTTATGGAGGGGGAAACAGTTCCTTGCTGCACAAAGACCAGAGGGTGCTACTTTTGCAGGTTTATGGGAACTCCCAGGAGGAAAAGTAGAGGATGGTGAAAGTTTGCAAGAAGCTCTAACTAGAGAAATAGAAGAAGAACTTGGTGTTGCTATAAATTCTCCATCTTTTTGTCAAACAGTTTTTCATGATTATGGTGATGCACCTATTTCACTGCACTTTTTTCACATCACAAGTTTTATAGGTGAACCCAAGCCTCTTGAAGGACAGACATTACGATGGGTTACACCAAAAGAAGCAGAAAAATTACCTTTCTTAGAAGCAGATAAGCCACTATTAAGGAAGCTTCAAGAAGAATCTGATATGACTATTTATTCAGACTAACAATACACAAAAAAAGAGGCTTCTTAACTAAGGTAATAGCTTTTATACCAATCAACAAATCTACCTATGCCATACCCTATTGAAGTTGTTGGAGAAAAATCTATATTGCAGGTGAGTTCATCTATATCCGCCCATGTTGACTGAACATCACCTGGTTGCATAGGTAAAAACTGCTTAATAGCTTTTTTACCTAAAATAGACTCTAATGTCTCTATAAAAATATCTAGCTCAACTGGATTATTATTGCCTATATTATAAATCTTCCATGGTGCAATACTTGAGGATGGATTTGGCTTTCTACCATCCCATAGTGGATCTGAACCTGGTATATGCATCAATATTTTTACTACACCTTCAATAATATCATCAATATATGTAAAATCTCTTTGCATTTTTCCATTATTAAATACTTGAATAGGCTCCCCAGAAAGAATAGCTTTTGTAAATAGAAATAAAGCCATATCTGGCCTTCCCCAAGGTCCATAGACTGTAAAAAAGCGTAAACCTGTTGCAGGAAGTTGGTATAAATGACTATAAGCATGAGCCATAAGTTCATTGCTCTTTTTAGAAGCTGCATAAAGACTAATTGGATGGTCAACATTATGATGTACTGAATATGGTTGTAATGTATTTAAACCATATACAGAACTTGAAGAAGCAAAAACTAAATGCTGAACTGCTCCATGACGACAACACTCTAATAAATTTCCAAAACCAACAAGGTTGGACTGTATATAGCTACCTGGGTTTTCAATACTATACCGCACGCCTGCTTGTGCAGCTAAGTTTACTACATGACTAAATGTATGTTGAGCAAATATCTGCTGTAAGGCTAGAGTATCAGATAAATTTATATGAAAAAAAGTAAAATTAGCCTTGTCTTGCAATTGCTTTAACCGATCTAACTTTAATGAAAGTGAATAATATTCATTAAGGCTATCTATTCCTGTAACAGTATATCCATCTGAAAGTAAACGCTGGCACAAATGAAAACCAATAAAACCTGCTGCACCTGTTACAAGAACATGCATTATAATACCTTTTTAATTAAAAAAACGAATTTTTAAAAAACTAATAAGCTGACCATAACGATTTTTATTTTGATATATATCATCTATATGAGGTGCAAGAAGCACATATCTACCCCATACAACTTCTGGAACAAAAGAACATAAATTAGATAGACCTAAGATTTTCGGAGCAGCACCTGTCATAAAAACTACCCATTCAGGACTTATGAGTTTTATACCACTTATAAATATCCTTGCATTTTCTTCAGGAGTAGTTGTATTTGGAAACATCTGTAATGGCCAAAAAGCATGGCTACCTTTAGGAAGACTCATATCTTTTAATAACTGCTGTAATAGATCTTTATGTTTATAATTAGGATCACCACTTAAATCTTGGCCTAACTCTTCATAGCTCCATAAAATTCTTGGACTCTTAGGAGCATTAAAGAAACATGTTTTCCATGACTCTGGCCATGATTCTAAAGGCAAAATCTCTAGATCATCTTGCTTGATGACAGCATTATCTCCTCTTGATATACTTAATACCTCTGTATCATTAGATAGAGTATTTATAGATCTTTTCTTAAGTTCTTTTACAGTCGATGTTCCATTTTCATGCAAATCTGTACTATCCTCAAAAGAAACTGTCTCTTTCTCTTCCAATATATCATCTACTGATATATTATTAAACAGTATATGCCTAATACCAGCCTGCCGTAATGGACGAAGTACTGGAATAATACTTAAAGCATTTGTAGCCATGAAAGCACTTTCCAGGCAATATCTGTTTTAGGTATTGATGACCAAAATTCTTCACGACCATGTCTATCATAAACAAAAACTGAACTAGAAGTTGAACCAAAACTCTCATCTATACTATTACCAACAATCATATCTAACTTCTTTTCATACAACTTTTCTTTGGTTAACTTTTGTAAATCCTCAGCTTCTGCAGCAAACCCCATAATCCTTTGGCTGCTCTGTTTAGAGGAAGACAATACTTTTAATATATCTACATTCTTATTAAAAGATAATGAAAGATTATCTTTTTTCATAGTTCCTTTCTTAAATTTTTTCACAGAACATCTTTCTGGAGAAAAATCTGAAACAGCTGCAGTAAAAAGGCCTATATCCATTGAAGGCCATAGGTCTTTTGATATTTCAAACATCTCTTGTGCACTTGTTATAGAATACTGCTTTATATTAGAAGGCAACCATGGTGTTCTAGGACCACAAATAGCATGAACTTCTGCACCTCTCAACCAAGCAGTAACAGCTAATGCTGATCCCATAATACCAGTGGAAGGTGAACCAAAAAAACGAACATTATCCCAATACTCATATGTTGGTCCTAAGGTAACTAGAACACGTTTACCTAAATAATCTTGAGGTGTAACAGACTGAAGGCCAACAATATAAATCTCTTGAATATCAGCTAAACGACCCATACCTTCATCTTCACATGCTGTACAACCATAACTTGGCTCAATAATTATACATCCTCTTTCACGTAAAATAGCTATGTTTTTTTGAGTAGCAATACTATTCCACATATATGGATTCATTGCTGGGGCAATAATCAACTTACCAGGATATGCTAAAGCCTGACATGCAAGAAGATCATCTGCCATACCATATGCAATTCTAGTTATAGTTGATGCAGAAGCAGGAGCAACTATAAAAGATTGTGCTGTCTTACAAGGTTCTAAGTGGACAAAAGGACTACTTTCTTTATTATTGAACATATCTGTATTCACAGATGAAGCACCAAGAGCAGAAAAGCTCAGAGGGGTCACAAATTTACATGCTGAGGGTGTTAAGGTAACCTCAACATTAAGCCCAACACTCTTCCATGATCGCAATAAATCAAGAGCTCGATAGGCTGCAATAGAGCCAGAAACACCCATATGAATACTTAATGGCTCATGACTATGAAATAAAAGATATGGTTCCATTAGCATTCTTTTTAAAAAGTCAGCTCCATCCAGTTTATTGCTCTTTGCAAGTCCAACATCTGATTTAATCCAACTTATTGCTCTGTATACGCTCTAAAAGAGTAGTATCTTCAAGTGGCTTTTGTGAAGATGGTTCACTGGACTCTGTTACACTTTCTTTCTGAGAAGAATCTGACATGTTCTTATCCATAGTCAAGACACCTGATTCATTTAATATATTGTTTTTTATAGAACTTCCTTTTGGCTCAGATACTTCATGTGAAAAAGGTTCACAACTAACTGTTGTATCTTTTTTCTGAGAAAAATTTGGTTTACATAGACTATTGTCTAATTGTGCAATAACCCATACCTCAACAGCTGAAGACAATCCACTTCCATAAATATATAGTATTGCATAGCGATCTTTTTTCTTATAAAGTTGTATAGTATGTCTACCATCTACAACACCACATAAAATCCAATCTTTATGAGTCATATTATACACCATAGCTTTACATAAAGATTCTCTTGTAACCCTACCTGAAAAACCAAGAAAACCTGTTTTTTCCCCATTAGAACATGCTGAAACAAATAAATATCTCTGTTCTATGTCCATATCTTTAGGAATAGGAATATCAGGAAAACTACCATAATAAACATCAGCTACATCCACTTGTGAAGAAGCAAAAGGATTTAAATTCATATCACCTGAATGGAGACAGCCTGAAACAAAAATACAGAACAAGCTACAGAGAACTATACGAAACATAAACACTATACTCCTTGAATATCCTAATAATATAATTAAATTAGACATATTGTATTAAGAATAGTCACATAAATATATAAGAATAGTCAACTAAAAACCAGCTGACTATGTTATCCTTAATTATAACAATTAAGTAAGAGGTATAAAAATTAATATAAATTATATAAGAATAATAACACTTATAAAAAAGATTCTCTCTATAGGCTTGTATATACTTATCTTTGTACCAAATAACCCATAACTATACACGACTAAAGACTATTTCAACAAAAAAATCTCCATACTCTGTCTCAAAAGGAAAAACAAGTACAGGACTATTCATTACATGAACTAAGATATGATTATCACCTAAAATAACAGTAGGTGTTGAACCATGCAATGTTAAACCCAAGTCAACAAGTTCTTTGCGCACATGTCCAGATATCATATTAGTAACTTCACCAACTGTATCTTTTGTATCTTCTATAACATCTTTAATGTCTTCTCCAAGCATACCTTTTACAATTGCTTCTGCACACTTTTTTGTAAAAATAACAGAAATAGAACCATCTCTATCACCTGTAACACTTACTGTTGCTGAAACATCCCCTTGTATACTCTGATTTTTTTTTATATATGGCTCACCAGCAATAGGACTAAAGCCTGCAACAGTAGAAATAACATAACTAACAGCTTGTGTAATAGGCTTTGCTATCTCCATATCTGTAAGCATAAAAACCTCATAGATGACTATACTTAGTTAAACCAAATTTTTTTCTATCAAATATACAAATACTATCTTTACTTTTTACGCTATATCTAACATCGCGTCTAGTTCATGTATCTTTATATACCTTCTATTGAAAAAACTTTTCTGATTTCATAAAATACAATAATATATAGTGCTATAATAAAATTATAAGGGACACTAATAATGGACATACGTAAAATAAAAGAACAACTAGGACGTATCAAAGTTTATACATCACGTAGCGAAACCATACGTGCTCTTGAAACTGCAATAGTAGCACTTAAAAGCATACTTAAAACAGGCAAACCTCCAATAGCAGAACTACGTAGTTTATTATATGAAAATATCCCTTTTATTTTACAGGATCCTTTATTTAAAAAGTATATTACAAAAACAATTACATACCAACCTGGCCAAGAAAAAGAACTTCTTTCTGTCTTTACTGATATTCATAAAAAAATTATAGTAGATCAAGAAAAAGAAGCCTATTTAACAACTCGAACTCGAAAACAAAACCTTGATAAAGCTTTTAATTCAGGTGTAAAATTTTTAGAACAGAAACAAATATCTGAAGCAGATGTTGCATTTACAGAAGCTTTAACGTTCTATCGTGATGAACACCGAATTTTTTCTCTCATTGTAAAAGCACTTATTAAAACAAATGAATTTATCCGTGCTACAGACTATATAAAAAAAGGGCTAACCTGTATTCCAGAAGATCCAGAACTTAAAAAACTAAGTACTATCATTGCACGTATAAAAGAAGGAGACACATCTGCAATAAGTGAACTATGACCTTTATTTATACTATTATTTCAATATAAAATCTTATAATATATATGAATACATATCCTCTACACTTTATCCATGCTTCAGATCTCCATCTTGATGCTGTATTTCCAGGTTTATCAAAAGAAGTTCCTGCATGTATTGCCACCCAACTCCATGATGCAACATTTACTGCTCTACAACGCCTTATTGATCTTTGTATTAGAGAAAAACCAAACTTTATACTCCTTGTTGGTGATATCTATAATGAAGAAGATCATAGCCTTCGTGCTACCCTTGCACTCCGTGATGCTTGTATAAAGCTTCATACTGAACAAATACCTGTATTTATTGTACATGGAAACCATGATCCATTCTCTTCTAGATTTCAAACTATCAGTTGGCCTGAAAACGTCACTATTTTTGGAACAGAAATCGAAAACAAAAACATCACAGCAAAAGATGGGACACTATTAGCTCGGATATATGGTATAAGCCATGCTACGAATAAAGAACATAAAAATCTCTCTGAACTTTTCCAGCCTACTGAAGACACCTGTTTACACATAGCTTTACTCCATTGCTCTGTAGATGAATCACCTCTAACAGAAAGATACGCTCCTTGCTCACTTAAAGATCTTAAAAATCGTGGTATGGACTACTGGGCATTAGGACATATACACAAATATCAAGAACTCTCAAAAAAACCTCTTGTTCTTTACCCTGGATGCACTCAAGGACTACGTATAAGTGAACAAGGGAAAAAAGGTTGTGTTTTGGTTACAGCAGAATCCACAGGTAATACATATACCTTTCATACAGAATTCCATCATTTAGGACCTGTTGTTTGGCATACCCTAGATATCCCTATTCAAGATGCTGAACTCTCTCTATCAGAAGATATATTGCCTTCTAATGATGCCATCTTTGATTATATAAAAAATGCTATTTTTAATAGCTTAGATCAATTGTTTACTGATTTTGGTCCAAACTGTGAGACCATTATCTTACGTGTTACACTATCAGGCAAAACATACCTTGATACCCATTTAAGAAAAGCCTCTTTTATTGTAGAAATACTAGAAAATCTTAGAGACATATTCAATGAAACACATACACCATGTTGGTTAAAAGATATACTAGTACTAACAACACCTATTATAGATAGGGAAAAAATATTAGAACGTACTGATCTTCTTGGAGAAATCTTCCGCCTTTCAAATATAGTTGCATCAACAGATGAAAACGTAACAGCCTTCTGTCAAAAAGCATTAAGCCCTCTATATTCAAATAGAAAACTTACCAAATTTCTTAATAACCATTCTATAGAAGACTATAAACAACTCCTTTTGGAGGCTGAATATATTTGTGCAGAAATGCTTGAGAAAAAATAATGTATATTCAATCTTTTCAAATAGATGGATTTGGCACCTTTCAAGGAATTACTCTTGAAAATATACCACAAGGGTTATCTATTTTTCTAGGTAAAAATGAAGCTGGTAAATCAACATTACTGCATTTTCTCCAATACATGCTTGTTGGCTGTTCAGGAAATAAAAAAAACACTACCATAAAAAACTATCTAAAAGACCATAGCAGAGGTGGAGGGAATCTGATTGTAACAACAAAGCAACAGGGTATTATTCATCTCTCACGAAAATCTAAGTCTTCCCTTATTCTTACAGACAACTATGGAAACATAGTACAGCCCTACATATGGGAAAACATATTTCATGGTATTACACAAGAAGTCTATAACAATATTTATAGTTTTAGCCTTAATGAGTTACAAGAATTTAATAGCTTAAGCAGTGAAGGGGTTCGTAATGCTCTTTATGGAGCAAGTTTTGGAACAGAAATATCTTCACCTAGTGTAGTTATAAAAGAACTCAATGAATCAATGAAAGCATATATAACATCAAGAAGTACAAAAAAATTTGATAAAGCTTTAGAAGCATTAGAAAAAACTACATATAAAATTAAAGATATAAAAAATAATATTATTGCATATGATAATACCCAATATGCATTAGCCACTTTAAAAAAACAAAAAGACAATATAGAAAACACATTGAAAGACTTAGAACAACAAGCTTCTACTCTTGAAAAAAAGATTAATTGTTGGGGTAAATGGATAGAATGGCAAAAACACCAGGCTGAACTTAAACATTTATCTATTCCTAAAAAATTTCCCCATGAAGGACTCTCTTGTCTTAAAGAATATCTCAAAACAAAAAATGAAAAAATAGAACAAATTGAAATAGTTACAGAACAGCTAAAGACAATACAGCATAAAATTCAAGTACTCCATATAAACACAACATTACTTGAAATAGAACCAGAACTTCTATCTGCATTAGCATATAAAGCAAGCTTTATTACTGCTGAACAAACTATTACTAGCTTAAATCTTACACTTGAAAAAAAAGAAGCAGAACTGCAGCAGCACCTTGCTTATCTTGGTGAAGATTGGTCTATAGAAAAAGTACAACAAACTGATCACTCTCTTGCTATAAAAGAACAATTTCGTAATATAAATACTGAAGTACAAGAAGCTAAAGATAATTATGAGACTGTATGCAAAAACATTACAGACACAAATGAAAAACTCAATACTATTCAAAAAAAAGGACAAGAAGCTTATAATACCTATAATGACCTTTTTATATCTAAAAATAAAGAATCCCCTGATAATACATGTAAAATTTGGCTCCGTGAGCTACGAGATACCTTTATACAATACGAAAAAACTCTGGCTATTAGTAGAATAAAACTCCATAATGCTGAACAAAACAAGCCTTTAAAAGTACCTTATATTCTTAACTTCATAAAACTTTTAGGCCTGCTCTCTATTATAGGTGGTGTAACAAGTATATTCCTTCCTTATTTTTATACAACTATACCTTATATACCCATAAACACTTTCATCTCAAAATTCTTACCCAAGTACTTTTTATTAGGCATAGGTATAGTTATCTTTATAACTTTATTCATGTACAGACGGTATACTTCTTCAAAATATTTTAAAAAAATTGAACAATTCAGTAGTGACTACCAAGAAGTAGCTCCATTAAAACAAAAACTTCAAGAACTTTGCTCTCAAATGAATGTTGATTTTGAAGAAATTTCTACTGAATACATAAACACCCTTGAAGACAAATTTGAACATGAGCAACATCAACACATACAAGCAGAAATGCTTAAAGAAAAACTCCATGCTCTTCAAGAAGAGAAACAGATATATGAACAAAAATACAATGATATCTATACTAGATGGAATACTCATGTAAAAAAATGTAACCTACAATCAGGATTTTCTTATTCTGCAATAGAAGCTGCACTAAATTATATGAATGCTATTGAAAATCTCCATCTTGAATATATGAATACAAAAAAAACTATTCAGCAGCATGAAAAAAACAAGAATGCTTTTATCATGCCTCTTAAAAACATTGCACAAAAACTCAACAAACCCTTAACAGATCAAGTAAACTGGATAACATTTTTTGCTAATATTTCTAAAGAGTTAGATGAAGCTAAGAAACTTCATAGCCAAAAAGAACATTTAAAAGAAAAAGAAAAAAACTTGGAAGAAAACATTACAAAAACTGATATATCTTTAAAAAATGCAGATAAAAAAATCAAAGAATTACTAAATGCTGCTGAAGCTAATGACGTAGAAGATTTTTTCCTTAAAGGCGATCATCAACAACGTTATGAAGAAATACAACAATCAATGAACCATCTTAAAGATTTCTTTACCTATACTTTTGGCAATATTACTATAGATATAGCAAGCTTTTTAAATTTTCTTTTTAAAAAAGAAGATTTAGTAACCATAGAGAACAACCATAAAAAAATTCTATCACAAATAGATGCATTCTCTGAACAAAAAAATGTTACAGATAAAGAAATCCATGAACAAGAAGCATCTCTAAAAACACTTGCTTCTTCTAAAGAGCTTTCTCAGTATAGAATAGAAGAGTCAAAATTAAAAAACTCTGTAAATGAAGATGCAAAGCAATGGTCATGCTATGCTTTGGCAAAAGAACTCCTTATGGAAGCAAAATCACATTTTGAACAAGAACGTCAACCTGAAATCATTCGCACTGCATCAACAATATTTAAGACTATTACAAATGATAAATGGCAAGGTATCAATGCTTCCCTTGAAGACATGTCACTTAATGTTATACCAGCCTATGGAGAACCTTTTGATACAACTAAACTTAGTAGAGGGACACAAGAAC
This sequence comes from uncultured Lawsonia sp., assembly GCA_964369665.1. GTDB lineage: Bacteria > Desulfobacterota > Desulfovibrionia > Desulfovibrionales > Desulfovibrionaceae > Bilophila. The sequence continues at coordinate 79,629 of CAYJFS010000003.1, forward strand.
AATTATATCTTGCATTACGCCTTGCGCATATCCATAATCATGCAACACAAGCAACTCCATTACCTGTAATTATGGACGATATTCTTGTTAATTTTGATCAAGAACGTGCTTTACATACCATAAAAACATTTATGAAGCTTTTAGAGACCCCTTCAAACGAAACAGAAGGACATCAAATATTTTTCTTTACTTGTCATGAACACACAGCCAAACAAATACAAGAAACAATACCAAACAGTACTCTTTATACTATAGAGCACCAAAACATAATACTACATTAGCTATATCTATAAAATAACGGCTAAAAAACCTATTAAACCTAAGTGTTTATGCTACAATAATAGTTATATAGCTAACAGTAGCTAACGAGAAAGACTATTTAGTTCTAGTTACAATAACATATTCCTATAACCCAAAATCACTAATCATTCTTTGTGTGGCTTCATTTGCAAGCTCTTCTACAGTAACCCACCTACCACCTCTTTTAACAAACAAACCAATATTAAGGAGATTTTTTGCCAAACTTTCTTGTTTTTCATCAAAATGAGATCTTGATAATAAGCTACCTTCGCCTCTTACATCAATAAGGAAGTAGTCCATTATTAACTCTGCTGAAGAAGTAACGCCTACACTACTACCTGCTCTCTGGTTCCAGCTTAAAATATAGGGTATGATAAGAATATCTACACCAACCTTTTTCCCAACTTCAACCCAATACTTTAAAGCACTGTTTTCTCCAGCAACACGTGTGACAGTAGGATCAGAACCATCTGCTGCAGGTATAAAAATATATGTATGTTTTGTTTTAGCCTTCAACATACTCAATATAGATATATTAAGATCTAAAAGATCATCTTCTGAGGCAAGACCACGATTTTCGGGGATATATCCAGCTAAAAGATCAGTTGTACCCATTGGTTGAATAACACCTACAACACCTATTTTTACACTTTCTAAAGCTGGATTTATATACACTGGCTTACTTTGAGAACAAGCACTAAACATACAACAGAGTAAAAATACAATATATCGTTGAATCCAAAAATTCATATAAACATACTCCTTCAAAAAGCATCCTAGTCACTATACATACTTAGTAAAAATATTATAAAGCTCAATATTTTTGAAAAGTTGTACTACCTATATCTTACAAATTATTTAACTTTTTTATCTTTCACGTTCCTTTGCTACAGCAGCAGCAACCAAAATGCTTAATTCATATAAAGCCAACATAGGGATAGCCATTAAGATCTGTGAAAGAACATCAGGTGGTGTAAGAAGAGCAGCAACAATAAAAACTATAAGTATAGCATATTTCCGAACAGCACGCATTTTTTCTGCTGTGATAATTCTCATTTTTGCAAGAAAAAATGAAAACAAAGGCATTTCAAAAATAAGCCCAAATGCAATAAGAAGTTTTAAAGAAAAAGCAAGATATTCACTTAAAGAAGGCATTGCTAAAATTGTAGCTGTAGAATAACTTATAAAAAACGAGAAAGCAAAAGGAAACACAACAAAATAACAAAAAGAAGCACCACCAAGAAAAAATACTGCTGAACACAATGCTAAAGGTATAATATATTTCTTTTCTTCATCATAAAGACCAGGTGCAATAAACATCCACACTTGATAAAAAATATAAGGACTAGCAATAAAAAAAGCTGCCACAAAAGCAACTTTTAAATATACAAAAAATCCTTCAGGAAGATCTGTAAAAATAAGCTTTGTATCTGCAGGCATAACCTTTATTAATGGAAGAGCCAAATAATGGAATAAAATATCTGCAAACCCATAACAAGCAAAAAAAGCAATGCCTATTACAATAAAACAATAAAGTAGCCTTTTTCGTAACTCACCTAAATGTTCTAAAAGAGACATTGGTTTTTCATTTTTCTTACCAGCACTAGCACCTTCTTTTGGAGGGACTCCACCACCATTACCACCGCCACTGCCATTATCTGCAATTTGAGGTATAGGCTCATATTCATTTGGTGCAACAATACTTGGTACTTCAGAAAAAATAGTGTCTGCAACAGCCTGAGACTTATCAAAAATAGATGAATCAGTACTACCTGCATCTTGCTCTTTTTCTATACACCTCACTGGACTATGATCATCTTCTACAGACTCTTGGCTCAGATTTGTCATACAGAAGCCTTCTCATTACTACTACTAACATTCTCTGCTGTATGCTTTTCCATCAAAGGCTCATTTATTAATGACTCTTCAACAGCAGAAGCAACTTCTGCAGAGCATACGCTTTCATCAGCATCCAACGATTCTTTAGAATTTACAGTATCTTTTCCAGAAAAATATTCAGACTCTACTTTCTTTTTTTGCTTTTCATGTTCATCAAGTTCAACCTCTGTATTTAATGTACGCTGAAATTCTGTAGAAACCCGACGAAATTCTCCTAAGGCTTTTCCTAAAGTCTTTGCTATCTGTGGAACACTCTTAGGCCCTAGTACCATTAGTGCTACCACTAAAATAACAAGAATTTCTGTACCACCTATACCAAACATATCTTTTCCTACAACACAAAATTTATATATATTAAGTAAGAACACACTAAGTTATAATAAATAACAATCTAGACATATTACCTACAAAAATACTATAATAAAGAAATTATACTTATTCTTAATAACTCATTAAAATAAAAAAACAAAAATAATATATAACAAAAAACCTACATTGTAACTCTATACAAGTCAACAATGTAAGCTCCTAACATAGTTGTTATCTAAACAAATATACTCTTTAAACTCTTACTCCCATTCAATAGTGCTTGGTGGTTTAGACGAAATATCATACACAACCCGATTCACACCTTGAACTTCATTAATGATTTTCTTAGAGAGTGTAGCCAATAACTCTGATGGTAATCGTGCCCAGTCTGCAGTCATGGCATCTACACTATCTACACAACGTAAAGCAATGACATGTTCATATGTTCTACTATCACCCATAACCCCAACTGTCTTAAGCGGTAATAATACAGCAAACCCTTGCCATATTTTTCTATACCAACCAGATTCTTTAAGCTCTGCCTGAACAATACTATCTGCTTTACGTAATATCTCTAAACGTTCTTTTGTTACTTCACCAATAATTCTAATAGCAAGACCCGGACCTGGGAAAGGTTGTCTCCAAACAATAAAATCTGGTAAACCAAGCTCAATACCTACTTTACGTACTTCGTCTTTAAAAAGCTCTTTTAAAGGCTCTATTAGCTTCATAGACATTTTTTCTGGAAGTCCACCTACATTGTGATGACTCTTTATTACAGCACTTGGTCCTTTATGAGAAACAGATTCTATTATATCTGGATATAAGGTACCCTGCGCTAAAAAATGTACATCACCTATTTTATAAGCATTCTCATTAAAAATATCTATAAATGTATGACCTATAATTTTTCTTTTTTGTTCAGGATCGACTACACCATGTAGCATTTGAAGGAAAAAGTTCTGTGCTTGTACAAATGTAAGATTAAGATCAAAGTGTTCCTGAAGATATGTTACAATCTCTTCTCCTTCACTGGATCTTAGCAGCCCATTATCAACAAAAATACAATGGACTTGTTTTCCTAAAGCCTTATGGAGTAATACAGCAACAACAGTTGAATCAACACCTCCTGATAAAGCACATACCACATGGTGCTTACCTACAACCTCTTGAATATGAGATATAGCATGTTCAACAAATGAAGACACATTCCAATCTGGCTTAAGATGAGCTATCTTAAAAAGAAAATTATGTATAATACGTTCACCATCAACAGAGTGATGTACTTCTGGATGAAATTGTACTGCATAAATTTTCCGTGCTTCATCAGATATAGCAGCTACCTTAAGTGTATTTGTATGAGCAATTGTCATAAATCCAGGTGGTGGTATTTTTACAGTATCACCATGTGACATCCATACCAAAGAAGTTACACCTAACCCATCCCATAACAATGAAGGTTTGCATATCGTTAATTCAGAAGGGCCATATTCTCTTATTTGGGAATACATAAGCTCTCCACCAAGAGCCTGTGTTATAGCTTGCATACCATAACAAATAGCAAGTATTGGTATACCCATTTCAAGTAAAGCTCTATCAAATTGTGGTGCATCTGTATCATTCATACTTGCAGGGCCACCAGATAATACAAGAACAGATGGCTTCATAGCCTTGATTTCATGAGCAGAAATTGAACAATGATAGATTTCAGAATACACTCCAGCATCTCGTATACGTCTGGCAATTAACTGTGTTACTTGTGAACCATAATCTATAATAACTGCTTTACTTGACACATATACCTCTTAGATGCTTTTACAACTTTATATACTTCAAAAATACATAATAAGAACAAACCTATTACAAAAAAATATTTAAACAATTAAACTGTATCTACCCAATAGTTAGGTGCTTCTTTTGTAATAATAACATCATGAACATGGCTTTCACGTAAGCCAGCTGAAGAAATTTCTATAAACTGTGCTGCTTCAAACAATTCTTTCAAATTAGCAGCACCACAATAACCCATGCCAGAACATAGACCTCCAACAAGTTGATACAATGTATCTGTTACTGAACCACGATAAGGCACACGACCCACTATACCTTCTGGTACAAGCTTTTTACTACCTTCTTGAAAGTACCGATCAGAACTCCCATCTCTCATAGCATCAATAGAACCCATGCCTCTATAAATTTTATATGTACGGCCTTTGTATAAAATTGTCTCACCTGGACTCTCTTCTGTTCCTGCAAATAAACTTCCTAACATAACCGCGTTTGCTCCAACACCAAGAGCTTTAACAACATCACCAGAAAATTTAATTCCACCATCACTTATACAGCAACGATCCATTTCTCTAGAAGCCTTAGAGCACTCCATCACAGCAGATATCTGTGGAACACCAACACCAGCAACAATACGTGTTGTACAAATTGATCCAGGCCCAATACCTACCTTAATAGCATCAGCACCAGCTTTAAAAAGAGCTTTTGCAGCCTCATATGTTGCTACGTTACCTGCAATAAGCTGACATCGAGGGAAAGCTATTTTAATGGCCTCTACTGACTGTATAACGTTTTTTGAATATCCATGTGCAGAATCTAAAATAATAACATCTACACCAGCCATAAGCAAAGCTTCTGCACGAGCTTCGCATTCAGTTCCAACACCAATAGCAGCACCTACACGAAGTCTTCCTTTATCATCTTTACATGCATTAGGATATTTCTGAATCTTATCAATATCTTTCATCGTAAGCAGGCCTGCTAGTTGTCCTGCATCATCAACAACTAAAAGTTTCTCTATCCTATGTATATGTAAATGTTGTTTTGCCTCATCAAGCGTTGTACCTATAGGTACTGTTACAAGGTTATTACTTGTCATAACATCTCTTACAACTGTTCCTGAAAGATCTTTAACAAACCTAACATCACGATTTGTGATAATACCCACAAGAGACTTCTCTTGAACTACAGGTAAGCCTGAAATTCTATATGAATGCATAAGCTCAAAAGCATATTCAACTGTATCATCAGGACGGACAGTTACAGGGTCAAGAATCATACCAGTTTCAGACTTCTTAACCTTTTCTACTTCCATCTTTTGTCTAGATATACTCATATTTTTATGAATAATACCTATACCTCCAGCCCTTGCCATAGAAACAGCCATATCAGACTCTGTAACTGTATCCATTGCTGCTGAAACAAAAGGAATGCTTAATGAAATTTCTGGAGTTAACCATGCAGAAACATCCACCATATCTGGGGTAACTTGAGAATATGCAGGCAACAATAAAATATCATCAAATGTTAAGCCTTTATAAATAATCTTATCCATTATTCCTCTCAATGTAGGTATATTGATCTATAAAATAATAGTTACAAAAACTTTAAGAAAAAACTGTAAATACTAACTTTATATATAAAAATAGTGGTAGGCTTGTTACTTTAAATAAAGACATCTTCCTTATCTATATGATATATCATTGTTAATCTAGCCATACCTTATACCATATAAAATACAGTTATACATAATAAATCAGATTACAAAATACAAAAAAGTCATGTGATAAGAATAAGCAAAAAATAGCATTAAGCTTCATTAATTATAATTTTTTGTCAGAAAAGTATATCTTGATTTTCTTATAACACTCTATACACTATAAACATACAGCTATATATAGCCAATTTTCTAGCTTTTATCATCTTTTATAACTCATTATTTAACCATTATGAATATAATTTTTTTATATAGTATAATAAGTTTTTACATCATTGCAATAATTACCGCAGCACATGCATTACTTAATAAACAACAATCTCAAGCAGCTTTTGCATGGATAGCTGTTATCCTTAGCCTACCAATAGGTGGAACAATACTTTATTGGCTCTTTGGAATTCGTAGGATAGATAGCTTAGCTAATGCTCTTATGGAAAAAGTAGCTACCAAAGCTTTCAGTGGCGTAAAGTCACTCCATAGCGTCTTTTTAATAAAGACACCAAAAGGTTTCATTCACCACTTAAAACTCCCAACAGCTTTAGCAAAGCTGTCAACCCCTGGAATGATTATTACTGACCGATATCTTATTGAAGGCAATAGTGTTAGGCCATTGTATAATGGAGAACAAGCCTACCCTGAAATGCTTAAAGCTATTGGTAATGCAACTAAACGTGTTTACCTCTCCACGTATATTTTTTCAAATGACTCAGTTGGAAAACAGTTTTTAAATGCACTCAACCAAGCTGCATCACGTGGTTGTGAAGTAAAAGTTATCCTTGATGGAATTGGCTCCTTCTTTCCACTTACTGGTTGGAAAAAACAGTTTCATCATACCATCGAACTTGCGTATTTCCTACCACCTCGACTCTACCCTCCACAAATATCTATTAATCTCCGGACACATAGAAAAATTCTTGTATGTGATAATACTATTGGTTTTATAGGCGGAATGAACATCTCTCAACACCATTTGGTAAATTTAGATCGTCCTGATAGGGTACAAGATATACACTTTTCTTATACTGGACCTATTATTGGTCAACTTGAAGCAGCATTTATTATGGATTGGTGCTTTGTTACAGGTGGAAAAGTTCTATTACCTTCACAAGAACAAATAAAACCAAGTGGTTCAACATATACTCGTCTAGTTGTTGATGGACCAGGCTCACCAGATAAACAAATAAATACTATTTGTGCTTTGTTCTGCTCTATGATTTCATCTGCAAAAAAAAACATACGAATTATGACACCATATTTTTTACCAGTAACAAGCCTTACAGAAGCTTTAGCTAGTGCGGTTAACCGTGGTATTCATGTAGATATTATTATTCCAATAAAAAGTAATAACTTTATCTTTCAATGGGCTATGCTACACCAACTACCCAGAATTATAGAAAGAAATATTCCTATATATTTCCAACCAGAACCTTTTGCACACACAAAGCTTCTTTTAATTGATGAAGAATATTCTCTGATTGGTTCATCTAATCTTGATCCACGTAGCCTCAACCTTAACTTTGAAGTTGTTATGGAAAACTTTGATAAAAATCTTAATGAAAAACTCACTATATTTTTTGATGCTATTAAACTTCGTTCAAAAAAAATCACCACAAATATCAAAGATTTTCCCTTAATTTTACGTTTACGCAATGCTATTACTTGGCTTTTTTCTCCTTACCTGTAAAAGCTTCCTTTTATTTCTGCCTTTACTCCTCTTCCTCTCATGGATATTGTTAGCTACAGTATTTTTTTCTATAGTATTAAATACAATCTCTAAATGCAGTAAGCTTACAGAAACTAATATAACTTCTAATTCTTGTCCTAGATAAAACCGTAAACCTGTTCTTACCCCTAAAAGTTCTTGTCTATCTTGGTCATATTCAAACCAATCATTTTTTAATGATGTAAGCCGAACTATGCCTTCTATTGGTGCATCCACAAGCTCAACAAAAAAGCCAAAATCTGTAATACTTGTTACTATAACTTTAAATACTGTTCCTTCATGGCCATGTAAAAAGATACAACCTAAACGCTTAACAATCTCTCGCTCTGCATCCTGTGCTATACGTTCACGAGTATTACATTGATCAGCTATCTGTTGTAGTTGCTGTGTAGCATATTCATAGCCACTTTTTTCATCAAGTGCATACTTTAATGCCCGATGTACAACTAAATCAGCATAACGACGAATAGGAGACGTAAAATGACAATAACATGGAGATGCCAGCCCAAAATGCTCTCCAAGCTCAGATGAATATTTAGCCTGCATCATTGAACGTAAAGCCATACGGCTTATAAGAAAAGCTGCAGGGGTATCTTCTGCTTGTAAAATAAAACCTTTTAAAGCTTCTGCATCTAATTTTTTAGGCAACTTTACTGCTAACTCTGTTGTTGCTAATACACGAAAAAGCTTCTCTAAACGCTCATGATCTGGTTTTGGATGTATACGATATAAAAAATGTATACCTTTTTCTGTAAGAAACCTTGCAGTAGCTTCATTAGCAGCCAACATACATTCTTCTATAAGACTATGAGATAGAAAGTGTTCTCGGTGAGTAATTTTTTCCAAAACACCTGTGTCTTTTTCTATTAAAAAATATGCCTCTGGTATATCAAACTCTAAACTACCTCGATCCATACGAAATTTTTTTAATATCTGAGCAAGAGTGTTTGCATGAGTAATCATAGAGTATATATCAGAAGAAAAATTCAAGCTATTTTTACTAGCTAAACTTAGATGTACTTGCTTATACGTAAGTCGTGCCCAAGAGCTAATTATCCCAGGGAAAAAAATAGCATCTTTAACAATACCTTTCTTATCAAAACAGATCTTTGTTGCCATGACCATACGCACTGTATCTGGTTGCAAACTACAAATCTCATTTGACAGTGCTTCAGGTAACATAGGCGAAACAGAGGTAGGGAAATAATAAGAATTAGCTCGATCTAATGCCTCTTTATCTATTAGAGAATTAACAGCCACAAAATGTCCAACATCAGCTATCGCAACCCATAGTTCCCAACCATTATCTTGCTCATATACACAAATTGCATCATCAAAATCTCGAGAGTCTTCCCCATCAATAGTTACAAAATTTATACTTCTTAAGTCTTGTCTGATAGATGTAGATACATGAGAAATTTTGCTATATGGTGTAACTTCATCTTCAATATAAGTCTGGACAAAGTCTGCAAATGCAGTTTTTATTATTTTTCCTTCTTCTAAAATATCATTGGAAAAACTAAATGGAATCTTATGGATATATTTTACAAGTCGCTCTTGGGTATACACATCTTGCTCAGAACCTAAAACTTTTCTTGCCACAGCAGAAAACAGTCCTTTTTTAAGTTCTATACCTGGCGTAACAAGAAGAAGATCACCTCTTTGAGGGATAACATCCAACAATGATATATCAACAGCAAAAACAGCATCTAGACGATAATCAACTGATGAGCAAAGATATACTTCTCCTGAAGCACTCTTATCAAAATAAACAACGATTTCTTTCAAAGTTCTTTCAAGAATTTGGATGACTTTTCCTTCAGGACTTTTACCATTCTGGACATATGAGTTTACCACTAAAGAAACTTTATCACCATGCCATGCACCATTACGATATTTCTGTGGAATAAAAATATCAGATTGTATTTTATACATATTTTTTTGATCAAGAATAACAAAAGTAGCTCCAGAACGCTGTACAGAAAAGGTACCTGTAAGCTCCTGTTGTTTTGAAATAGACCATCGTCCATCCCTTAAATATGTAAGAAAACTCTTTTTCTGAAGAAGTTTAAGTAACGATTGTAAAGATTGCTTCATACTATGAGGCAACTTTAGAAGTTTTATTATTTCTTCCAATGCTAAAGGGAAACGTGCCTTATGAAAAATCTGCAGAAGACGTACTGTGTTAATACCTGGAACAACAGGATAATCTTCAACATGCTCTCTTTTTTTATTTTTTTTATTTATATTATGCTGGACTTTTTGAGAACTAAATTTTCCCCTATAGGAACGCTTTTTCCTCCCTTCTTCTCTTTTCTTTCTCACAATTGCACCAAATATATTTAATTTTTATACCCATATCATAGGCATAAAACTACCTTATTTTTAATACATTAATTATTAACACAAGCATTACTAAACAGAATTAGGTTTTTCTGATACATTTTCTAAATCTATACTTGAAGAACTTGTATTTAAATCCTTATCTTGTATAAATTCTTGTGTTTTGACTATATCAACATCTTCTAACACATCTGCATCATGATGAGCTTTAGGTATTTCATTAGCTATAACTTCTGGTGACAAAATACTAGAAACAACTGTAGCTTCACTATTTATATTATCTATTAAGCTATCTTTATTTTTTTCACCAAAAAATAGAGATGATGATGCATCAAAACCAATATTAGTACTAACAGCTACAGACCCTAATGACTTTACTACTGCCTGCTGCTCCCTAGACCACCACCTTGATAGCCACTTTGGAAAACTCCACTGTGACCATAATGCACCTTCAAATATAGCTTTAGTCTGTATACCCCAAAGCTCTGGAATTGGTGATGACTGAAGCTTTACAAAATCTTTCATTGTACAAATAATTGGAATATTAAAAGAAATAAAGTAATTAATCTCATGAAAAGTATAACGATGATGATCAGGATACACAAGATGATGTTGTGGTGCAGTCCCAATATAATCTTTTACTGTCTGTAATACACTGTTTGGATGAGCAATACCAGTTATTAAAATATAAGGTTTTTCATAAAAATCTTTAAGAGGAATTTGTTTTAATGATCCACTTTTCTGTAAATATAAGGGTTGAAGCTGGAAACTAAATACCGGTTTACTAAATCGGAAAAGTCTTTTTTGTATAAAAGGAACAAGAGCTTCCATACTCTTTTGGTTAGCTTTAATAAGAAACGCACTAGCATTTTTTAATGATTGAGCACCTTCACGCCATGAACCTGAAGGAATAACTTTATTCCAACCTATTGTAAGATCATCTTCTTGAAATAATACCAGATCTAAAGAACGTGTTAACGATATATGTTGAAAGCCATCATCAAGTATAATTAAGTCTGGCTTTAAATTTTGAACAGCATATTTACCTGAACGTATTCTTTTAGGATCTACAAGAATAGATGCTTCTGGATGTTGTAATGCTAACATAAGAGGCTCATCACCAGCCTCTCGAGCTGTATGATGAGCTCTCACATAAAGAGGATATACCTTTGATTTTGATTTATAACCTCGTGTTAAAACAACAGTATGGAGTTTATTGTAACCTGACCATTCCAAAAGCCAATCTACTACAGGCGTTTTACCTGTTCCTCCCCAAGAAATATTCCCAACAGAAATACATGGACAAGATAAAACTATCTGCTTTTGTGAACCTGAAGCAGCAAGTATCCTTCGTAACCCCATGATAATACGATAAATATATGATAGTGGTATAAGTATGATAGCAAATGTTTGCTGCAGCTTAACAACATCCATTGATACACCACCTCTACCTCAACTGAATCATTATATGTGATATAGGTAATAGCTTATTTATTCTATCACCCTAAAACACATTCACTGAAATAACAGCTAACAAGCTACCTTTGCTGCTGATAATGCTGCACTATAATTAGGTTCATTTGTTACCTCAGGGACAATTTCTTCATACACAATTTTCCCATCAGCATTAATAACAAGAACAGCTCTTGTTAAAAGCCTCAACTCTTTAATAACTAGTCCATAAGCAAGACCAAAGGAAAGATCTTTATGGTCAGAAAGTGACTCTATATTATCTAAACCAGAAGAACCACACCAACGTGCTTGTGCAAAAGGTAAGTCACAACTAATAGTTAATAAATGTACTTTGTCACCTAAACTTACAACATCTTTTGCAAACTTGTGTGTCTGCATATCACAAACACTTGTATCTAAAGAAGGAACAACACTTATAATTAAAATTTTACCTTTGTAGTTAGACAATGAAACTGGAGACAAATCATTTGTTAAAACAGTAAATTCAGGTGCATTATCACCTATAGAAACAGGGTTACCTGTAAGTGTTAATGGGTTACCAAGAAAAGTTATAATACCTGTACGTTCCTTACTCATATCCATTCACCTTTAACTATATCTATAATAGTAAATTTAATTTATTTGTTTTAAAGTTAATCGTATTATTTTAAATGTTTTTTAACAAAAAACAAGCTCACTTAGCTATTTAGAATTCAATTTATTTTATTCATTTAGAGTATAAATAGTATTTATATATACTACAAGCTAAATAATATTTCTATTTAGAAACAAGGCCATAGGCATAGCTTTCTGCAGCATCAACAAACCTAACTGCCCAATTTGGAACAGTTGGAGCAAAAAGATGTGTATATGAAGCAAAGGTATTCTGGGTTAGAAGGCCATCAATATACTTTCCAGTGCCTAAAGTATCACCCATACCTATACCTGACATTAATTCAAAGGTATGTTCTAACATACCTAAAGAAGTACAGGAAGAGTAATGAAATTCATGCCCTTTAATACATTCTCCTTTTGTATGAAATGGGGAATCATTTGTAACAAAAGCCTCAACATAACCAAGACCTTGAGGTTTACTATGGTAAGAAGCAACAGCTGGGAAAATACCAGCCATAGGGAATGTTGTTTCTTCTATCTGTACTGAATCACAAAGTACCATAAAACCACCACATTCCGCATAAATTGGCATACCTTTTTCTGAAAAACACTTAATTAAGGCTAAATGTTTTGCCTTACTAAGAGCTTCTGCATAGATTTCTGGGAAGCCTCCTCCAAGGTATAATGCATGTATTTCTGGCCATGGCTTAGGATTTAATAAACTCAGACAAACAATATCTGCACCAGCTCGCTCTAGTGCCTCAAGGTTTTCAGAATAATAGAACCATAAAGCTGCATCATACACATAGCCAATCTTTGGACGTTTTGAACGGTGTGTTTTCTCACCCCAAAAAGAACAACTTAAAGCTAAAGAAGGTACATTTCTAGCTACCTGAATAACTTCATCAACATTGATATTCATCTGAAGAGTATCTGCAAGTTGCTCAAAGATATCCTCAACCTCTATAGCTCTTGCTCCTTCATCATCATAAATGGACATAAGCCCCATATCTTTTTCTGGAATAGGATTATTTACAAGACGAGGAAACTCGCCTAAAACAGGTATATCTGTATGATACTCTATTGCTTGACGAACGATACTTCCATGGCGAGAAGATGCAATATGATTCAATATAATGCCTGCCAAGTTTACTTCTTCAAAACATGTCAAACCAGCAACAATAGCTGCTGCTGTTCTTGTAAGTTTTGTACAATCCAAGACTAAAATAATTGGTGCATTAAGAATACGTGATAAAGAGGCTGTAGAATATGTACCCTCCTTATCTCGACCATCGTACAAACCTCTACTTCCCTCAATTATAGCAATATCTGCATTACCAAATGTCTCGTAAAATAATGCAGACAACTTATCTGGAGAAAGAAAAAATGGATCCAAGTTTGTAGAAACAGTATGTGCAGCAAAGCCTAGCCAAGACGTATCAATATAATCAGGGCCTTTTTTATATGGTTTTACCTTAAACCCATGGCGTGTTAAAAGTCGAATAAGGCCTAATGATACAAGCGTCTTCCCACCACCACCAGATAGGCTAGAAACAATGAGCCTAGGCATCTTGTTCTGTTTGCTAGTCATAGTAATCCTAACGTACATCCCAATATAACTATATGTTTACACTATTATAAACATAGTGCCTAAACAGCATTCTTTCACTAAATCAAAGATCTTCTAACACTATCTTGTCCTATACATTTATTATATAGATTAAGAACATTTTTATGTTAATACTACTAATCAATTATAGATATTCACTTGATGAGTATCTTTTAATTACTCTCCTTCAGCTCCTGCTTGTTTACCTGCCCCTTTAAGACCATACATAGTTGTAGAACCAGATGACCAGTATTCAATCTTTTCCTCATTTACAAGTGCTGAAAGGACGTCCTTGACATCACGTGAACTTTTATTAGGAAATAACTCAAGGAAATCATTAAAATAATATTTTGTTTTAGCTCCAGGGTTATTTGCCTTTTCTTGTAAAAACTCTAAAACAAGTTTTTTATCAGCTGGTGTAACCTCAGCATGTTCTGTTGAAGTATAGCCTTCACCAGCATGGACATTAAGTGCAGCATCAGAAAATTTAAACTGTGTACTTTGACGCCAGGTATAATAAGCTGGATCACGAAAATCATCTATAAGATGATGCGTAAACTCAAGCCCTGTAAGTTCAAAAAACTTTTCCCAACCAATACGTTCTGCCCACTCACCAAGACGTTCGTACTTATGAGCATTTGCTGCATATACTTCAACAATATGACGAACTTGTTTTGTTAATGTAGGCCATCGTGGTGTCTCATTAGGAATATATGCTACAACAACTTTAGAAAATTTAGGTGAACTTATCCTATTAGATACTTTACCACCTACCATAATTATAACACCATCACCTTCACCATCTGAGATTGGTAATGCTGGACACATTGTGTAACAATTACCACAATACATACAACGATCATTCTTAATTGCAATGGAACTCTTCTTTTTCCCATCAACTTCTATCTTTACTGGACGAACAGCTGCTGTTGGACATGCAGCAACAGCTAAAGGAATTTCACAAAGTTGATCTACCCAATCATTGTCTACCATAGGTGGCTTTCTATGAATACCAACAATACCTATATCAGAACAATGTACAGCTCCACACATATTAATACAACAAGCTAAAGAAATCCGTAATGGTGCAGGAAGACGCATTGATGTAAAATCATCATATACTGCATCCATAATGGCTTTTACAGGTCCAGAAGCATCTGTTGCTGGTGTATGACAATGCACCCATCCCTGAGTATGGATCATATTTGTAATGCCTGCTCCAGTTCCACCAACAGGAAACTTATTAGAACCAGCAGAAAACTTACGTGAAGCAAGATCAGCCTTTAATGAGGCAAGCTTTTTCTTATCTGTAAGCATGAATTCTACATTATTCCGTGTAGTAAAGCGTAAATATCCATCACAATACTTATCTGCTATTTCACAAAATTCACGAAGCAATGTAATGGACATAAGTCGGGCTGTACCTACACGCACTGTATAGACTTCATCACCTGATTTAGCGACATGCAACAATACTCCAGGCTCAAGAATTTCATGGTATAACCATTGACCAAAATTCTTTTTAATGACTGGAGGAAAAAACTCATCATATTTACGAGGTCCAATATCAGATATACGATCTTCCATTGGCTTTTCTGGGTTATATCCTGAAGAAATAAATGCCATAATAAATCCCCTCTTAACGTTGATGTCTCTTACGATATGCTTCTATATCACGACTCCATCCACCAGGGACCTCTTCCTCTTTAAAGAAAATATATGGATTTGAGCGAGGCTCTTTAATATGTTGAGCAAGAGAAGGTATTTCAGTAACCTCAAGAAGCTTCTGAAATGAAAGTCTTTTAATTGTTTCACCAAGACGTTCACGATTTTTCCCTTCTTCCATCCACCAATCCCAAATTTTTTCAATGACTTCTTTAATTTCTGTAAATGGTTCTTCTGCAGAGATAAAAGGTACAAGCAATGAACCCATTTGTGCTCCATCAAGAACTGGAGCCTTTGCTCCAACTAATATAGAGGCTCCTCGCTCATCTCCAATACGAAGAGCACGTGGCATAACATTAATACAGTGCATACAACGAACACACTCTTTGTTATTAATCATGAGTTTTGAACCATCCCACTGCATACACTTTGAAGGGCAAAGCTTAATGACTTCAGCCTCTATATCAAACTTACCCCAATTACGACCGGAATGAGCTCCAGCATTGGGTTTAAATTCTCCAGCAACATAACTTTTCACTGCAGACTGATCGATTTTGATGTCATCTTTCCAAGTACCAATTACAGCAAAATCTGAACGTGCAATAGCTGCAACACAACCATTAGCACAACCATCAAACTTAAATTTGAATTTATATGGAAAAGCAGGTCTATGAAGCTCATCCTGATAATCTTGAGTAAGCTGATAACACATGGCCTGTGCATCATAACAAGAAAATTCACAACGACTCATGCCTAAACAAGACTCTGGTGTACGAAGATTTGAACCAGATCCACCAAGATCTGTATGCATTTTATGTGTAAGATCATAATATATTTCTTCTAATTGTGCTGTCTGTGTTCCAAGAAGGACAATATCACCTGTAGAACCATGCATATTTGTCAATCCAGAACCACGGAGTTCCCAAATATCACAAAGCTGGCGCAAATAATCAGTTGTATAATACTTAGCAGCAGGCTGTGCTACACGTACTGTATGAAAATGTGCTACACCAGGGAACATTTGAGGTTGATCACAATAGCGGCCAATAACACCTCCACCATAACCAAAAACACCAACGATACCACCATGTTTCCAATGTGTTTCACCATCAGTATATGACAATTCTAAAACTCCAAGAAGATCTTCTGGACAGTCAACAGGAATCTGGTAATCTATTCCATTGGGATTCTTAGATCTCATTTCTGCTTCTTGTTTAATATCAGAAATAAAACTAGGCCAAGGTCCAGACTCGAGCTGATCCAACTTTGGTGTTGGATGTTTTGACATTGCCTTACCTCCATGGTTAAGTTACTACTTACATTTGATTTATTTATTGCTTTATAAAAATTTTTTATATGAACATAACATCTGTAACTAAAAGCATAGAGAAAACTATTTTATGTATATTTTATACTATACATAAAAACTTTTTGTCAAAAAAATATTTAAAAAATTTTAGTTTATAAAATATTATATAGAGCTATTATATTAATAATGAATTTATATTTAAAGCATAATATACTACATAAGTTAACTATAATTTTTGACTATATTTATATATATAAATAAAAATTTTATTCATAATATTTTTATTATAATAAATAATTATAACTTTATTATAAAATAATATAAAAACTCATATGAACAACATTGTACAACCTATAAATCAATGTAATAAAAAACATAGCTTAGTACGCTGGGATCTTATAGAATTTGAGCACTATCTCTATAATAGCTTAAAACAAATCATACCCTTTGAAAGCTATGCTCTTTATTTCCCACAAGAAGATATTCATAAACAGCCTGAATGGATCACTGAAGAAAAGAAGCTACTTATTCCACTGTATCATAATGGTGAATTTCTTGGCGTTTTTATGGCTAAAAACCTAAAAAAATCAGATGTTGGACCACTACTTCCTATATTACCTAACATTATAGAGCTCTGTCTTACTAACCTTGAGCTTTATAAAAAAAATCGTCTTGATATCCTTACAGGACTTATACATAGACAAATTTTTATCCAAAAAATTGCTGAAGAAATACGCTATATCCAAACATCATTTAACCACAACATGTATGGTTCAACAGAAGACAATATCCCCCATAAAAGTAGTTTAGGCGTTATTATTATTCGTTTTGATGGGTTAAAAAAACTCTCTCGGGAAACAACATATGGTTTTACTGAAAACTTTATAGCAAACCTTGCCCAAACTTTTATACAATCTTTACCCAAACAAGCTATTCCTGCTCGAACTGGTGACTATGAATTTGCTCTTCTATTACCAGAAGCCAAAAGCACTCAATGTGAAGAGCTTGCTTCATCTATTATGACTGTTGTGAAAGACTACAAACAGTATATACCTCTCACAGACAAACAAACAAAAATAACACCACATATAGGTTACAGTATTTATCCACAGGATTTAGATGGCTCCAAGCACTTAATGATAGATAACCATGCAAATATCCTTCTACATAAGGCTAGCCTTGCTGCAGAAGTTGCACAGTCTAGATTAAACAATGGTATAGAACAAATTATAGCTTATGGAAGAATACTTTATGAAGGAGGAGAGGTTCAACAGATATTACCTTTTTCACGAATTATAACAAATTTAGGACGAAGTGTTGGAGCTCGTGAAGGTCAACGTTTTTCTATCTGGTCTACAAAATACATAACACAAGCAGACAAAAAATATAAGCTTCAGGCTGTCTATAAAGGTGAAATAGTCCTTATTGAAATACATGATTCAGATTCTATTGGAGAGATTATACATCTTGGAGACCCTACAAACACTATTGAGCCAGGCGACACACTAATGCTACTTGAAAAAGAACAAACTATACCCACACAACAATCAGATATTAAGAGTAATAATGAACACGGACATAACTATGATCCTACAACTGGATTATTCTCTCATAGTAACTTTCTTATACATTACTCAAATTTTATCAATACATGCAGTGCCTTTACCTTAGTCCTACTACATATAGATAGTAAAACTACTCATACTACTATGCATAAAGACCCCAATCATATTATGGGAAAACTCATCGAACTTTATAATAACTGTATAAATCTTGAGCACACACCTCTTTTTGGAGGAAGATTTGCTCTTAATAGCCTTATCTTTTGCCATTCTAGTAATGATGTAGCTGCTCTTCAAAAGCACTATATAACCTTTTGTAAAGAGGCAACAAATCAGATTAATATTTGTGTAAGTGCAGGCATTGCACCATGGCCTTTCTTAAACTTCAGAGCATCAGATACTTTAGACTGTTGTCGTAAAGCATTAGAATATGCCTTATTACTCCCCCCACCACATGTAGGCATTTTTGACTCCCTTGCTATCAACATTAGTGCTGATAAAAAACACTGTTATGGCGACACATTCAGTGCTATTGAGGAATATAAACTTGCTTTGCTTGCAGATGATACAAATGGACTTGCTTGGAATTCGCTTGGTGTATGCATGGCAAGTATTGGCTACCATAACGATGCATTAAACCATTTTAAAAAAGCATTAGACTATATATCAAATGACCCTACGGTATTCTATAACCTTGGAGTACTTCACCAAACACTTAAAGACACAAAATCTGCACAAAACTATTTTACAAAATGTCTTGAACTCTCTCCAACCCACGTTTATGCATTAATTCGATTAGGTGAAGTTGCACTATTATGCAATCAACAAAAACAAGCAATAACGTATTTTAAGCAAGCTATTACTGTGAATGATAAAAATTCTCTTCCATATAGACACTTAGCAAAAATTGTCCTTCAAGAGGGTAATAAAGAAAAGGCACGTGAATATCTACACCAAGCATTGCTACAAAATCCTCGAGATGCTGCTGCACTCACATTTATGGCAAAGCTTTATTTAGACGATGGAGAAGATCCAGAGCTTGCAGAAGCTCTTGCACGACAAAGTGTCTCACAAAGACCTAATAGTGAGTCTGGATGGTTTGAGTTAGCTCGGTCTTTAGAAGCACAAGGAAAAGACAGCGAAGCATTTACTGCCCTAACAAAAGCAAAAGAATATATGGTACTATAGCAAGTTCTTATTTATTATAAGAAGTATACCTTACTCGACTGGCATTAAGAACTGCTAAAATCGTTACACCAACATCAGCAAAAACAGCTTCCCATAGACTAGAAAGACCTATTACCCCAAAGGCCATGATTATAGCTTTTACACCTAATGCAAGAGTAATATTCTGTAGTATAATTCGGCGTGTTCTATATGATATCTGTATAAGCTCCCCAACTCTTACAGGAGAATCATCTAATATGACAGCATCTGCAACCTCTATAGCAGCATCTGAACCTAAGCTACCCATAGCTACTCCAACACCTGATAAAGCTAATGCTGGAGTATCATTAATGCCATCACCAACAAATAAAACTTGCTCACTAGGCCCAAGGTTTTCTACAGCAGACACTTTATCTTCAGGAAGTAATTCTGCTTGGTATTCATCAACGCCTAAAACTTCTGCTACATACTGAGCTGTCTCTTTTCTATCTCCTGTTAACATAGCAACTTTATGCACATATTTTTTTACATATCTTATAGCTTCAGCAGCATCAGGCTTTAGCATATCAGCAACACAAATAACACCTAAATAGCTATTATTCTTTATTACATGCACAAAAGAACATGGATCAACTACAAAAATAGGATCAAACCCATGTTCTTTTATTAATATGCTGTTTCCAGCAATAATTGTATCTTCATTATGTTTTGCTATGACACCTTTACCAGGAAACTCCTGTATTTCCACATTATCAGTTTGACCATTATAACCTATGAAGTCCAATATTGCATTGGCAATAGGATGTTTTGAATGGCTTAATGCTATGGAGGCTGCTTGTAAAACATCATCCTGTATATGTGAACCAAATGTATACACATTAGTTACAGTAAAATTTGCTTTTGTAAGTGTTCCTGTTTTATCAAATGCTACAATTCTAATTTTATGCAATGCATCAAAAACATTACCACCTTTAACAAGAATACCTCTGCATGATGCAGACCCTATACCTCCAAAATACCCTAAAGGTATGGATATAAGTAATGCACAAGGGCATGAAATAACCATTAAAATAAGCCCTCTATATATCCACTCTTGAAAACTACCAAAGCCTAATAATGGAGGAATAAGTGCTACTATAAAAGAAGCTAAAACAACTATGGGCGTATAATATCGAGCAAGCTGAGTAATAAATCGCTCTGTAGGGGCTTTTCTAGCAACTGCATTCTCTACCAAAGTCAAAATTTTAGATACCGATGAATCTTTATATGCAGCTGTTACAGTAATTGTTAAAGAACCTATTAAATTGATCGTTCCAGCAAATACTTGGCTCCCAACCTGAACAATAACAGGTGAAGACTCGCCTGTAAGTGGTGAAGTATCGACTTGTGATGTACCTTGCTCTATCACACCATCTACTGGTATTTTCTCACCTGGTTTCACAAGTAATTTTGAGCCAGGCTGTAAAGAAATTGGATCTACATCATGTATCTGCTCATTTTCAATAACATGAGCTATAGATGGTTTTGTAGCTAATAATGCTTTTATAGACTTCCTAGAACTTCCAGCAACCTTCTCCTGAATATACTCACCAACTC
Organism: uncultured Lawsonia sp.; assembly: GCA_964369665.1. GTDB lineage: Bacteria > Desulfobacterota > Desulfovibrionia > Desulfovibrionales > Desulfovibrionaceae > Bilophila. The sequence continues at coordinate 100,683 of CAYJFS010000003.1, forward strand.
GATAAAAAAACATCACCCCAACAGCTTCTGGAAAATCACCAATAATAATGGCTATTATAGTAGCTCCACCCATTAATGTAAATTCATTGAAAAAATCATTCAGTAATAAACATTCTATACCTTTCTTAAGAACACTCCATCCACAAATCAAATAAGGTATACCAAAAAATACTATATTAACAAGAAAAACAGGAAAATATTCATAAAATATATGCTTTGATAACAATCCTAAAATAAATAATGTCCCACCAAACCATAACCATTGAATAGAATGATCTTTTTCAGGTTCTACTGGATCTAGCGTAGAGGCTACCTCTGTAATATATGCACCTGGAGCAATACCTTCAACAAGAGTATTTATATATTCAAATCCTGGATCTTTGCCTTCTATATATAAATATTTTGTAGAAGGCTCAACAGCAACACTTTGTACACCAGGCAGCTGTCCTACCTGTTCTTCAATACGCACCATACATCCACGGCAATGAAGATTATGAATACAATAATGCAATGCCATTAAAACCTACCAGTTAAATTATGAATATATCAAAAATACCTAATTAGAATAAAATTTTTTGCCCAGCTCTCTTAATACATAAAAAACACATAACTATGTATTAAATATATACATAATGCATAAAGTTGGAATAAATAACTTAGCTGTTTATTCCAACTAGTAATAGCCTATATTATCTTTAAAAATAGAAAAAATACATATATATAAATCTATTCATCTATTAAATTAATATTATATCTTCTCTCTTCCCTCATCCCAAAATAACTGTATAATCTCTTTAGAAGGAGCTTTACCTTTATAGCTTCCACAAAAAAATACAATACCTGATAAAAATAATGATGGTATTATTGCACTCACATTACCTGGTGAATACTTAAACATATTCATACATAAAAAAACACTTAAACCCACTAAGATAGCACTAATTGTTCCTACTGCATTAGCTTTTTTCCAATATAAGCCTAATATAATAGGCCAAAAAAAGACAACCTCAAGCCCACCAAAAGCAAATATATTAATCCATACTAATAATGATGGTGGATTTAAAGCTAAAATAAAAACAAAAACACCAATACCAACTGTACACCAAGCTGTTATTGAATATATGCTCTTAGCTGAAAGGTGTGCTACATTGCCTTTAAACCTATAATAAATATAAAAATCTTTAATAATTACAGCTGATAGAAGAAAAAGCATTGTGTCTACTGTAGACATAATTGCAGCTAATGGTGCAGCAATAAAAATTCCTGACCAAAAAGATGGTAGTAGGCTCAAAGCCAAAGAAGGCACAGCAAGGTCACCAATAGGTATGTCAGGTAAAACTGCTCTACCAAGGGCACCTACAAGATGCATACTTAATAACATAAAACCAAGAATAATTGTTCCAAAAAACATAGCATTATGCATAGACTTTGAATCTTTATATCCCATACATTTATGCATTGTCTGTGGTAACCCAAGGACACCAATGCCTATAAGAACCCAAAAAGAGCATAACATTGGAACTGATAGAAAATTTTGAGGCCCTAGAGGAGTAATTAGTCCTGGATCAATAGTACTCAATGTATGAATACAATGTTCTATACCCCCACCAGTATTAATAACTGCAAGTAAGATAACAATAGCACCTATTATCATTATTACACCTTGTAGCACATCTGTAGTTACGACTGCACGGAAACCACCTATACTTGTATATAGAACAAGAACAATACTAAATACTATCAAACCTACTTCATAAGAATAACCTGTAATAGCTTGAAAAAGCCTTGCACCACCAATACACTGGGCCAACATTGCTGAAATAAAAAATATAAAAAGAGCTATAGAACAAAGTAATGTCAAAAAATCACTCTGATAACGAACACGTAAAAAATCTATTATTGTTATTGCCTGTACTTTACGTGCCATAAAAGCAAATCGCTTTCCTAAAATACCTAATGTTAAAAATACTGCAGGTAATTGGATCATTGAAAGAAAAACCCAACACAAACCAAACTCATAAGCAACTCCAGGTCCACCAATAAAGCTACTTGCACTTGTATAGCTTGTGACTATGGACATGGCTAATACAAATCCACCCATAGACCGACCACCAATAAAGTATTCTTCTATAAAGCTTCTTGTATCTTTACATTTTTGTTGAAATTTTTTTGAAAAAAATGCAATAATTACAGTTAATAATAAATATATACTCAGTGGAACCATAATAGATAACTGTGCCATGACTATAGTATCTCTGTGTGCTTTTCATGATGATTGTGTACCTTTTCTGTAACAACACCTAAAGAATCATATAATGCTATGTCTTTAAAGTATCGTGTAATAACAAACCACAGTAAAATACAAATAAATGGGTAACCAAGAAAAACACCATAAAAAAACCATGCTGGTAAACCAAGTATAAAATTATATTCTGAAAAATTTTTATCACCAAAGTAATAGATAAAAAACCACCACCAAAAAGCATAAAAAAAATATAAAACTAATGTTAAGCATGCTTCAAAAGCAGATTGTTTATAAAGTTTTTGTACTTTTATATTATACTTTTCTTCCTGTTCTTTCATAACTACTCTAAAACTTTATGTTAAACCTCTATCAAAAAATATATACTAACAACACAAGCTAGGTATTGTTAACTAAACCAAAAAAATAATAACTATATTGCTACCCTTACTAAACAAGTATGGCCTTCTTCTATAAAGCTTATGCTTTCCAACTAGTACTCAAAATTTATTTACCATTAATTAACACATCTGTACTACTCAAAATATATACATAAGCCTATACTTATAAAGAGATATCTTTCTTCTGTATACCCATAAACAATATACTCATTGGTTATAGTATTTAAGCAATACCTTCTCTAAAGCTATCTAAATATAGTCATACTTTACTATTTTCTAAAAACTTTCATTATACCCAACAATACCTATTTATTACTAGCTATCTTTCAAAAAAATAAACATAAAGAACACCTAAATAGAATTATGTATAGCACCTATTTTATCCATATAACTTAATATACATAAATATATACTCCATATTCTATAAAAAAAGCTTTATCATAAAAGTCAACACATTAACTAATTCATAATATGTATGAAAAAATTCATAGTAAAAAAATCTACTAATATCTATTTAACTCATACTAACGCCTGTATTCATGGTCTAATTATTGGTATATGCATGGTTCTATTGTTACAATTTTTTGTATAACCCATAGTATATGTAGAAATACTATTCTAACAATACTAGATATTTTGTATAACTACCCTTGGATTATACCATTATGGTTTATTACTTTAGCTATCATTGCTTGGCTTATAGGAAAAAATCATACTATCTGCTCCTTATATTGCAGGCAGTGGAATTCCACAAACAGAACTCCTTCTTGATGGCATAAAACACTTATAACAAAATTTATAGGTAGCTGGTTGGCACAAATAGATGGGCTTTCTCTAGGTGAAGAAGGACCATGCATCCAAATGGATGCTATGGCTGGATTTTTTGCTGCAATAGTAAGAGCCCCTTTAACAGCTACAGCTCTAATCATAGAAATTACAGGGGCTTTACATTGTTTCACAGGGGTATTATATATAAGCTTTGCAAGTCATATAGCTGCAAATTTTATACATTCATTGCCTATTTATGAGTCTCTTAAACAACATGCCTATTACTTCCAATCAGTAAAATTTAGCTATTACATCATTAAACTACCTTTCTTTACTTATTTTTTCTATCCAATCTCTAGTAGATACACTTCTAAACACAACCAAAATCAATAATCTCTATATTATGAATCAAAAAAGTTACAAATACTGTTTAAAGTCTGGGAAATATATTTATTATACTCTTGAAAAAGGATCATCAAAACGCAAACATATTGGCCTACAAATAGATTATTATGGAGATCTTATTATAAAGCTCCCCTCTAGAGCAACAAGACAGCATGCTTTAAATGCTATACAACAAAAATCATCATGGATACTCCAACAACTTAATAAAATACAAAGTAGGCCAAAACCACTAACACTTTCATACACGTCTGGAGAAAAACACCTTTATCTTGGTTCATGGTATCCCATCAAAGTACTAGACATAAAAAAAAATAAACCAATTTTAGGAAAACGAGTTTCACTTATCAATGGCGAAATCCAAATAACACCAGCTTCTAACTCATCTAAATCAGTAAAGTTGCTTCTTCTACAATGGTACCAACAAGAACTTCAGAATATTATTACTAATAAACTTTTATCATATGTAAAAAAAATTCCTTGGCTTAACCAACAACCTCCAATTATTATCAAAAAAATGAAACAACGCTGGGGCAGTTGTAATGATCAAGGAACTATTACTATCAATATGCATCTTGTTAAAACACCAATAGCTTGCTTAGATTATGTTTTGCTTCATGAAATTGCACACCTAAAGGAACTTAATCATACACCTAGTTATTATGCAATATTAACAAAACTTATGCCTAATTGGAAAGAAGTAAAAAGCCAACTTGATCAATTAACACCTTTAATAACTTCTGAATAATCTTACTTTTCTCTTTATTTATAACTAAAATTAAAGCTTTTATAAGTTACTAGAATAAGCTTAACAATTCTTAAAAATATAGGGTTGACTATATAAACTAGTCTATATAAAATAACCTATATTATTTTTATAAATTAAAAGATAAAAAATAATAGCACAAAGAATCTCTTTTTACTACAGTAAATTAAAAGGGTTATATCCAAGAATAACCCTTAATACTATAAATATCTTTTTAACTACTACTGATTAGTGAAAACAACTTTTAAGATCTAATAACGACATTCATCTATGTTGAGCAAACCAAATTTCATACCTACAATAGAAAAAAATCTTTTATGGAAATATATACCTTGTATAGCTCTAGGCTTTGCATGTTGCAGTATAAATGAAAATATTCTATTAATGCTCCCTTTTGGTTCTGAAATTTATTATCACCAAACCACCCCAGAAAATATTTTCACAATTATTCCTCACAATACTTTAATCTCCCTAGCTACTATCTTTTTTCTTGGATTATTATTCTATCATGTTAATAAAGTGTTAACTCTTGGTGTACCTATTAAGCTACATTTTTTACCTCAAACAATATCTATCAAAACACTTAATACATATAATACTCCATTTTATCTACTACTTACTCTATATTTCATTACAACAATAGTAATACAATATTCAGATAATCAAATTATAACAAACTATTTAATATTAAAAAATATTCTTCATGCTATTTATATACAACTTATAATATTTATTGGTTATTCTGTATTTATAATTTTTCCTCCAGCCTATGCTTGTAATACTTATGCATTGACTATCTTATTTACAATTATTCTTTCTGAAATAAGCACACATATTGATCACAACTATTTATTCCTTATAAAAAATATCATACCTTTTTTAGGAATTCTATTTCTTATACTTGGAAGACCTAATATAAAGATTATACAAGCTCTTACTATTGAAAAAACATTGCACATAAATAATATATTTTCTAAAAAATATACTTTGCTCTATGTAGTATTATGTATGTTATCTCTACTAAGCATGTTTCAATTATTCTTACACACAAAACACATAATACCTATAGCAAATACAACCATGGATACAAAAACACACCATATTTTTATCTATACACTAATAATGCAGTTTGCTGGAGCAATCCTTGTTGCTTGGTTCATAAAGTGGAAAGAGCACACACCACTACTTTTATTTATGAGTATTTTTGCCTTATTAAGTATTGGTACCATCTCACAAAGCATTTTTATAGAAAACAACATCCCTCTATTTATTATACAACTTGCTTTAAGCTTAGCAGGAGCTCTTTGTATTGCTCTTTTATCTGTCCTAATTCATAACCAAAAACATGCATATACAATACTTACATGTGCTCTCTTCTGTATTAATAGTATGGGCTACTTATTAGGTTATGTTTTATGGAATTTTTCATTGTTTATAGAAGAGTATGCCATAGCTATTACCCAAATTCATATTCCAGTCCTTAGCATTACTGGCATTATTTCAATCATCCTTCTCCAAATAATACCATACATAATCACGAAAATATCAAAACTCTGCTACTTACTTAACCTAAGACCTATTCACCTAGATGAATATGCATATCTTAATAGACTACAATACCTTACACCTAGAGAAAAAGAAGTACTCCACCTTGTTCAACAAGGTTTAAAAAATATTGAGATTAGTAATAGATTGCAAATTACAGAGTCAACACTACGAGTACACTTGCGAAATACATATAGAAAACTCAATATAAATGGACGACAAAATCTAAAAACACTTCCATACAACCCCTCGTTCAACATAGAAAACACATCTTAATCTTAAAATATATACCTGATAGTCATAAAAAGACTTACTATACATATTATCATTACCTACTACTTACAGAGTAAAACTATTTACTAAAATTACAAAGCTTTATACTGGTAAAAAGGTAAACATAATAAATGTATATACTATGCTGTCATATACATTTATTGATATTATCAAACTAAATTTATAGATAATAGCAGTAAGAGAGTAATATTATATAAGTTCAATATGAATTATACTTTCTAATATTATATAAATTTTGACATACTAACTAATTTTATAAATTAAAGTAATGAGTAATTCTTATCTATTTAAACTATAACATAAAAATATTAATACTGTATGTTTTTATTACATATCTACTTTAAACCAAAATTTTGCTAGCCAACCAATAATAAAAGATACCATTGCTACACCAAAACTAATAATAATCATTTCAAAAAACATAGGAAAAAACTTTGCTCTTCTAATAATGGAGACTATATATGTAAAAATAAAAATGATTATTCCTGCATTAATAAGACAGATAATTAATGATACAATAGGCGTATCAAAAAAGATATATGGTAAAAGTAATAATATTACTGTAATAATATATGTTATACCTGTATAGATTGCAGCTCTAATAGGATGTTTATCTGTTTTATCAGCACGATTTGCAAGATATTCAGAAGATGCCATAGCTAATGTTGCTGAGACACCTGTAATAAATCCAGCCAACCCTATTAGATTATTGTCATTTAATGCAAATGTAAAACCTGCCAATGCACCAGTAAGCTCTACTAGGGCATCATTAAGACCTAAAACTATAGAGCTAATATAATTTAAACCTTCTTGTTTAATTAAAATAGCAATTTCTGCCTCATGACGTATTTCATCTTCTAATATACTCTTAGCTTCAGGAACATCATTAATAATACTTTGGTATGCATTAATAGCCTTACCTTCTCGTGACTCTAATAAATTAATAGTAAAGACAAGACCAAAAATTTTTCCAAGCAGTGTAAATAAGTATACTCTAAACATATTAATTTTAGGGCTACCATCTATATATTTATTCCACATATCACAATGACGAGCTTCATCTTGAGCCATACCCTCTAAAATTTCTTTATTGTGCATAGATTTTGTTTGTTTAGTTAGATTTCTATAAATAATAGTATCTGTAGCCTCATTGTTCCGCATATAGCGAATTATATTTTGAACTTCCAAACGCACTTTCAGAACTCCTTCCAACTCTTCAAAATAAAAAGATTAAGAAGGCTACACTAGTAGCCTTCTTAATCTTTTTATAAAGACATTTTAAAACTTCTAGTTGAACTAGAAAAAGCTAAACGTAGTAACGCTCAAGAAATGCCTTATTTTGAGAAAATGACCAGTGTTCATCTCTTAAAATTCTAACAGCTTCATCTCTTTTTCTATCTTTAATAGCCAAAATTAATCTTACATGCTCATCTAAACGCTGTGCTTCCCAATCATTAAAGCATGCATTCTGGCAAAACAAATGTAACCTATTTGCCACAGATGTATGCAATCTACGAAGTAATGCATTATCTGTAAGATCCAAAAAAATATCATGAAATTTCATATTTTCTTCATGATAAGCTATTGGTTGATTCTGTTCAAGATACATCTTCTGTTTTGAATTAGAATTTTCAAGTTCTTGAATATGATCTGTAGTAATAATATCAAAGATATCATTAAGACACTCAATTTCAAGAGTGTTAATAACCTGATAAGCATTCCGTAAAAATGCTTCGTTTACAGGTGTTAAATAAACACCTTTACGTGCTACAATAGTTACAAAGCCCTCAGACTCAAGACGTATTAAAGCATCACGCAATGGAGCTCTACTAACCTGGAGCTCTTTACATATAAGATCTTGATTAATAGCTTGACCGTGTTGAACACTTCCATTTGACATAGCCCTAGTCAAATATTGATAAACACGCTCACGTAATGGATCCTTTTGTTGACTTTTAATAAAAGCATCCGTTTCAACAATAGTACTTCTTTCTGCAAACATTGTCATGGCAACCTCATTAATCTAGAACAATAAATTGTCCATACAGTTAGGTTAGTTATGTTTAGAGTATACACCTACTCCTACACAACAAAATTTTCAGGGAGAAACCAACAATCTAAGCTAAAGAGCATTATCCTTTAAACCCTTTTAGAAAAACACTCTTAACTTAGTTTTACCCTGAAACAGCTCCTGTAGTATAATTAAAAGAAGTTTCAAACTCACTATTTAAAAATGATACTTATCATAGTACAGTTAAGTCTTAAACCTCATTTTTTATTGCCAACATTTAAGTAATTCTGGTTATTAACTTCACTTTTTACAAAGTAGTTATTCTCCAACTTCAATCTGAATAATAAACTTTAATAAATTATAGTATAAATATGTATTTAAATAACAAATATATTATATATTATAGTAGTAACACTGTTACAAATATATTACTCATATATAAATAATATTTTTATCTCAATTAAGTAATAACCTCTCTATAAGAATGGATTAACCTAAAAATTTTTCACAGTCAACCCCTAGTATTTAACTCTTTACTAGATATCATTAATAACTTTATCTATTATGTAAAATAGATTCTTTTATCTATTACTATAAATTTTCAGAACGTTCTGTATATGTCTTTGTAAGGTTATCTATTAATACTTCTTGCTCTTTTGTCTTTACCAGTGCACGTGCTTTCTCTAACCATGAATTATATTTCACCTGATCATTCTGATAAAGTGCACTATATGCAAGATGAATATATGCTTCAAAAGTTTTACCAGATTTACCAAGAGACCTTCCATATACAAAATGGATTTCTGGATCCTCAGGTAATGCTTTTAATAAGCCTTTATAATACTGTTCTGCTTTTGCACTATTACCAGAATCATCAAGAATTCGTGCATAAAAAAATTGTGTAATAAGATCTTTAGAGTCTAATGACAAGGATTTTTGTAATGCTTGAAGAGCTTCTGTATCACTACCTTTATTATAATAAAAACTTCCAGCTTCTCTCCAAATTAAAGCATCTTTAGGGGAACAGTTTAATGCTTTTTGAAATAAATTTTCTGCTTCCTTTATTCTGCTCCTTCTTTCTGCAAGAATAGCCAAACCCATTAAAGAAAGACAATCTTTTTTATCTGCCTTAGAAAACATCCAGTAGGCTGTCTCAGGTTCTCCATAACGAGCCCATATAAGTGTTCTTACCCTATTAAAACGTGTATCACTTTCTTTACGTTTTTGGACATCTTTAGGTAATGTTGCTACACGTGTATGAATTTCATTAATACGTTCTCCAATACTTGGGTGTGTAGACAAATATTCTGGAGCTGAAGAAGCTGAAGCCCATTGTTTACGACGAATCTTCTCAAAAGCTTCTTCCATACCTTGAGCTCTAAATCCTGCTTTAACTGCATATTGCAAACCTATCTGATCAGCTTCTGTTTCATCTGCCCGACTATAATTTAACATTGCTGCTTGGCCTGCTGCTAAACTCCCTGCAAATGCAGCCCCTGTACCTTGACCTCCTCCCAAAAAAACACTCGCAAGCGCACCTAGCATTGTTGCTGTAGTTATAAGCTGAGAACGCTCCATTCGATGGGCAATATGCCGTTGGGTTACATGTGCAAGTTCATGTGCAAGAGCACCAACAAGCTCAGATTCATGCTCCATACTCATAATAAGCCCTGTATTAACAAACACATATCCACCAGGAATGGCAAAGGCATTTACATCATTATTTAATATAATGCTTACTTTAAAAGGAAAAGGTTGAGGAGGCATAGCTGCTACAAGACGATCTACAAGAGACTGCACATATGTTGTTACTTCTGGGTCTTCTATAAGCGGCATTTGTGAACGAACCATTGTATTAAAACGTTTACCAAGCTCTAACTCTTCTTTAAGGCCTACACTACTAAAAAGACCTGAGCTTTGAGCAGGCATAACCATACAAAAACTGCTTATAGCTATACAAAAAAGTCCCTGTTGAATGAAAAAAAGCACAGTTATGAAACATTTCTTATATCTTTCATACTGTGTCTGTAAAAACTTTTTTAACCATACATTGATTGATGTATGAACCATTCTATTTTCCCATTAAAATCTAAAATTTATATAATCATAACTGTACCACTTTACTTATCTTACCCAAGATCAATTACAGTACATCCCATAATTGACCTTCTAAAGAATCTTGAACCTCTATACCTAAACTCATTAATTTACTTCTAATACTGTCAGATTTAATAAAATCCTTCTGCTCTTTAGCTACTTTACGTTGCTTAAGTAATACCTCAACTTGTTCCATATTAATATCTTTTCTTATGATGCGAATATTTTTTAATTGCTGTAAAAACATACCTGGCTCTTGATCAAATACACCTAAAATATCTTTCCATTTCTTATGCATTTCATTAAATTTCTCAAAAAATTTTTTTGTACTTATACTCTTCATACCTTTTTTGTCATCAATAACACGTCTTCCTATCTTAATAGCTGTAAATATATGTCCAACAGCTGCTGCTGTATTACAATCATCTTCTAATGCATCCATAAACAAGACATCTTGTTCATTCAATTCTTGTAATGTGTTTGATATATCTATTTCTATATGGGCATCCCATGCATTATCACAAAAAACCTTAGAAACTTCTAAAAGACATGTATATATCCTCTTTTGTCCTTGCTCTATTTCAATCATAGCATCAAAAGAAAAATCAATAGGGCTACGATAATGCTTGCTCAATAAAAAAAAACGTAGTGTCTCAGGAAGATATACCTTTAAAATATCACGGATTGTTTTAAAGTTTCCAAGTGATTTTGACATTTTTTCTGTATTTACCTGTACAAAACCATTATGCATCCAAATTTTTGCTAGAGGTTTGTCCAATGCTGCTTCAGTTTGTGCAATTTCGTTTTCATGGTGTGGAAAAATAAGATCAAGACCTCCTCCATGGATATCTAAAGGTAACTTATAATACCTCTCACTCATAGCAGAACACTCAATATGCCAACCAGGACGGCCTTTACTCCATGGGCTATCCCATGAAGGTTCTCCTGGTTTAGATGCCTTCCAAAGAACAAAATCTAGAGGGTATTCTTTTTCTTCATCATGTATAACGCGAACACCTACATACAACTCATCAAGTGTTCTACCAGAAAGCTTCCCATATTCAGGGAATGAACGAACCCGAAAACACACATCTCCAGATGCTGTAATGTATGCATGCCCTTTTTCTAACAACAATTCACAAATCTTTATCATTTCAGGAATATGTTCTGTTGCTTTAGGCTCTACATCTGCTTGAATTACATTTAAACACTGCATATCTTCATGAAAAGCTTGTATAAACTCTTCTGCAACCTCACTACTAGTTCTTGATTCAACTTGAGCTCTATCAATAATTTTATCATCAATGTCTGTAAAATTACGAATAAAAGTTACATCATATCCTTTATAACGCAATAGTCTTACAAGGATATCAAATACTATTGCAGAACGTGCATGACCAATATGAGATAAAGCATATGCTGTAATACCACATGTATATATACCTACCTTACCTGGTATTATAGGTACAAAATGCTCTTTTTTTCGACCCATAGTATTATAAAGCTGCATAGATTATCTAAACCTTAAATTATAGAATGTTTATACTCTACAGAGTTTTTATCCTTAACTAATCTTGAATAACTTTACATACCTTGATCAAACAAATTAATACGACGTAAATGCCGACCATTTTCAAAAGATGTTTTTAAAAAAATATCAGCAATCTCCAAAGCTACACCAGAACCTGTAACACGTTCACCTAAACATAACACATTAGCATTATTATGCTTACGAGATAGTTGTGCTTGAAATTCACATGTACATAATGCTGAACGAATACCTTTTATACGATTTGAAGCCATGCTCATACCTATACCTGTACCACATATTAAAATACCAAAGCTTGCTGAATGAGCAAGAACACTATCACATACATGTTTAGCATATATAGGATAATCACAAACATCAAAAACTTCAGGACCTAAATCTTTGATATTATAACTCTTTTCTTGAAGAAAACTTACTAACATATTTTTTAAAACAAATCCTGCATGATCTGATGCTATAAAAACATATACCATAGTTTAACCTTCTTACACTATCTAGTATACATAAAACGTTTTTGAAGATGCTTCAAATACTGCTGTAGTGACTCTTGCTTTTGTAAAGACAAAAGCTCTATTTTATGTTCAATATCTATAATGTCTTTCATAATATTGTCTCTTTTATGAGCATCCTCTTTTTTTAAAAGGTGTATAGTTTGTTTTTGAAGTTTACACTTACGCTTTTCTAGTACTGCAGAATAAAAAAAATAAGGAAGCTCATGTACTATAACCCAACACCAATAAAATAATACTACCCACAAACCTATATAAACATTATAAAAAATCTCATTACTTACATTCATAAAAAAATAAAATATATTTCTCCCCATAAAAACCTCCACTCACTCAAACACTCAACAATACTTTTTCAAGAGTCATTTTGCATACTGTAAGATAGTTCCTTGAGGCAAGTGCAGCTCCAAGCTTTGCTTTGTAAAAGCATCTTTTACTTTGTCTCTAGACTGTATAGTAAATACTAACTTACTGCCTCTATCTCCTATTAAACTTAAAGAGTCTGGTAGATCTTCTGTTTTTATATAACTCAGTTCAAAACTCCATCCAAGAGTACTATCCATCCACTTTATAGGTAAGCCTTCTGACGATAATGTAAGCTCTCCACCAATACAACCACCTGAAAGAGCATACACAATATCACCATTAGGAGTAACATAGAGCGGTTTACCTTTAACATTACCAAACACTCTATCATACTGTCCCCATACAAGAGCAAGGATTTCATATAAACGGAAAGGGACACTATCCATACCAAATGAAAAGTAGTTATCTGAATTGTATATTATAGCCTCTTTTTCTGATGGGGTATACACTATTGTTGTTGTGTAATCTTCTTGTATTTGTGCAACAACTGTACCTATACCAGCAAGGATATCTAAACGTAAAGGAAAGAAACCATTCCCCCATATAAGTACTTTAGACCTATACTTTTTTCCTGTATGAGTATAAATAAGACGTGCCTGCAAACGATATGGACCTAGTGTACCATCATGCTTTTTTACATAATGCTTATAACTAGACCATACTTTATCAGCATCATGTATAGAAAGATTTTTTAATGATTTTATATGTTGGCTACACCCTGTAAGCACTAATAATAAAATACAACATACAAACCATTTGAGTACCCCACACCCATAACTCATAGCTTTTTCAGTTTTTCCTGTATTTGAGTTGGATCACGTGGCTGTAATTTTAAAGCTTTTTCCCACCCTTTTCTAGCCAAAGCTTTTTTCTTCAAAGCAAGAGCAATATCTCCATAATGCTCCCAAATTGTTGGATCATCACTCCCTTCAAGTTCTACAGCATGTTTTATTACTGCCCATGCCTTCTCATAATCACCCTTGAAAAATAAAGCCCATGCAAGAGAATCAACAATATATGCTCGATTAGGCATAAGGGCATTAGCTTTTTCAATAAGTACTAATGCTCTATCAATATCCTTTTTTTCCTCTATAAGTGTATAACCAACAAAGTTTAACACTTCTGGATATTCTGGATATATAATAAGGATATTTTCCATAAATTGTAGTGCCTCAACTCTATTACCTAAACCATCTAATGCAACACCTTTAAGAAAGAGAATAGTTCTTTCTTCTGGAAAAACCTCTAAGGCTTTATTAGCTTTTTCTAGCGCTTGTTTGTAATCTTTCTTTGTTAAAAGTACATGAAGCTCCATTACATACAAGTCTTGATTAAATTCTTCACAGTTCTCTAGTTGCTGTAATATAAAAAGAACTTTTTCAAGCTTACCTATATTATAAAAAATCTGGGCCTGCATAAGCAATGATTTATTATAATATTTACTTTCAGGATGAATTTGTTCAAGAAATTCAATAGATGAATCAGAATTTTTATGATATTCATAAGCAATAGCAGCAAGAAAAAAATTAACATCTGTTGGAGTAGAGTTCTTCTGTTTAAGCTGAAGCAGCAATGTCTCTGCTTGGCTATAATATTTATGCTCTAAAAAAAGTAATATCAATGACAAGCGAAGCCCATAACTTTCTGGGCTTGAGGAAACATATTTTAAAGCTTTTTTAGGATTTTTAGCTACTAATGTTGTTTCTATTAAATGAAGCCAAACATCTTGATTATTTGTATCCTTATCTAAAAGATCAAGGTACACGAGTATTGCATCATTATATTTACCTGATCGCTCTAAGAGCTTACCTATCTCAAACCATGCTTCAAGAAATTCCGCTTTCTCTTTTACTACCATATTCAACTGCTGCATTGCTTCTTCTGGCTTATTTAATGCTATAAGAACCTGAGCATGGCAATAACGGATAAAAGCATTTTTATATCTTTTAGGTAAAGAAGAAAAAATTTTATGTGCTTCTTTATATTTTCCTATCTTTAAATAAAGAATAGCTAGTTCTTGTCGTACAGGTATAAAGCCTGGATGACACTTTTGATATTCTTGTAATACCTTCAAAGCCCATGTTGGCTCATCTTCCTCAAGCCAACTTTCAGCAAGCAATAAATGCAGGCCAAAATTATCTGGAAGCGTCTTTAGTCCTTGCTTTAAAATACTTCTGGCTGTTTTTGGATCTCTTTCTAAAAGAAGCCAGGCAGCACTATCCATAAAAAATTGTGCTTCTGGCTTATATTTTGATAAAATATCTATTGCTTCAAGAACACCATCTCTATTACTTAACCTAATTGATTGCTCAAGAAGTAAAACACCGTAGATAACTTGTGCTTCTTGAGTAAGCTCCCAATGAACATCTGTATTCTTTTTATTCAGATTATTCAGACTACATGCAGAATTATGAATAATAAACAAAAACATCAGTATACCATATACTGATCGACAAATATGTGGTAAAAAAACATGTGTTGTTAAGGCCATGTGTTACCTTATATGTTAATAACTAATCCACTCTTCTGAAAAATCACTTATTTGCCGTGATAAATGAGTACGTAATTTTTGTAATAAACGTGCCTCTAGTTGTCTTACTCTCTCCCTTGTTACACTATATCTTTCACCAATCTCACGGAGTGTAACAGGATCATCCGTAAGAAGTCTATTATGCAAAATATAGATCTCCTTTTCTGAAAGCAATGGCAATATATCTTTGATTCTATCTTGAAGTAATGCAGCCACCTCTTTTCCTGCAAGACTTTCTTCTATTCCAGGCATCAAAGCAGGTAAAAAATCTATCCTTGATGCAGCCCCAGACTCTTCACCAACAGCCACATCAAGAGACATGTCTGAAGCATCAAGTCTTTGTTGCATTTCAACTATTTGATATTCACCAACACCTAATCGAGAAGCTAATACTGATGTGTCTGGATCAAAACCCTCAGCTAGTAACTTTTGACGCTCTCTATTAAGATTATAAAAAAGCTTACGCTGAGCTTGTGTTGTACCAATCTTTACCATCCTCCAGTTATCCATAATAAACTTAAGAATATATGCACGTATCCAAAAAGCAGCATAATATGAAAATTTAATCCCTTTATCAGGATCAAATTTATGTACAGCCCGCATAAGTCCTACATTACCCTCTTGGATTAAGTCCAATACATTTTGCATCCAGCGCCTTTGAAAATCCATAGCTATTTTCACAACAAGCCTTAAATGTGAAGATATCAAACGAAATGCAGCATCACTATCACTTTTCTTTTGCACTTCATGTGCAAGCTTAAACTCTTCATCAGGTTCCAACATTGGAAACCTATTTACTTCACGTAAATAAAGCTGAAGAGAATCTTTCTTTATTGAAGAATGCGCTGATGATGATAAAATATCTGGATCTTCAGAAAATTCAGATGTTGTATCTTCTAATAAAGAATCATCCTGTAAAAGCTCATCGTTTACAACAACCTCTGCTGTATCTACTTCAACATCAAATTCTTCTGTCTGATTATTATTTTCATCAAATGTATCAAGCTTTACAGCATCTTTATGAAAACTTTTTACATAGCACTCCATGTCAGCTTGTTCCCTTTTTTATTAATTTTTATCTGTTTAGTAGCATAAATCTCTGTTTTTTGCTCATTATTTATAGAGCACAAAGGCTGAACTTTTTGATACATGCTTATTCCCACACTCTATTTTTAGTATATAAATCTTACCTAAACTATCTATTGAACAATAAAGACCATACTTAAAATTTTACTTAAATATGAGTTACTCTTTGTTCTAAGCAAAATCAAATTCAATATATATGAGAGTTAAAATAATAAAAAATAAAAATACTTCAAAGATGTGACATAGCTAACACCATGCTGCCAAAAACTAAAGTGTTACAAATAATCAAATAAACACTTTTTCTATACTTTTAAACAAACTGTAGTTAGGTTTTTAATAGTCTTAAATATTGTTTGTTTATATCAAAAAACTTACTTATTTACCTTTAATAAGATAGTATATATTTTTTTTTTAATATATAATCAAGCTATACAAAAATATAGTAAATATAACTTATCAAAAATAAGCTTGTTTTCATTGTATGATTACCATATATTTATTTATTATTAACATATAAACAAAAATACTACCTATTAAAGTTATTACAACTTAAAAATAACACTTAATAAATATAGCATGTAAAAGGAGCATCTATATATGTACCACCATAGCTATCATTATTTATTATATTTTTTTATCTTTTCTATAATACTTGCTAAACCTACACATGCTGAACAAATACAAACATTAGACATAAAAGAATTTTCAGCTATTATCTCAAATAATAAAAACAAAGTCATTGTTGTTAATGTATTTGCTACATGGTGTCCTGCATGTAGGACTGAAATACCTAACATTGTAAAAATTTATAAGGAATATATAGGAAAACCTGTTGTATTTATTGGTCTTTCTGTAGACCATAATTTCCAAAAACTTAAAAATTATATAAAAGAAGAGCAAGTAAACTTCCCTGTTTATTCTGCAGGGAAAAGCATTACCTCTATGCTAAGAGTTTCAGCCATACCACATAATATTATATATAATAAAAATGGTGATATTGTGTTGAATAGTGCTGGTGTAATGCCTGAGGATGAGCTTAAAAAGAGCATTGAACAATATCTAAAATAGACTATATGTTTTGATTTATAATAGATAAAAATTAAAGAAGTTTTAATATTCTATAGCAATGAATTAAACTTTAATGAACTATAGTATATTACTATAATTAATATATACCAATAGTCAAGTGATTAAACTCTATAAACCTACAATTTCTATAAAGTATCTTAAGGGGTAGTTGAATATGTTGTAAATATATATTAAGCTTATTGCACTCTACATTCTTTAAAAGGATAATAGAACTAAAGCTAAGCTACATTAATTTAAAAAATATCTAAAGTATATAGTTTATTTCTACAACTAAACAAAAATACAAATGAGCCAATACAGATTAAGTCTGATAGACTGGAGCCTCTTTAATGATTATCACTTGTCCAAATTGCAAAACCCAATTTAACCTACCTGAAACACAAATTATTTCCAATAGTAAGCTTCGCTGTTCTATATGTAAACATGTTTTTCCTCTTCCTGAAAATAATAATATTCACCATCAAAAAACAGATCTCAACCTAGCTGTTGATACTTCAAGACAACCCAAAAAGTCAAAAAAGACTTTCAAAAAAATTCTTATATTGATCCTTATTATTGTGGTAAGTGCTGTAATTTACAGTGTACTAAACTTCCCCCAATCTAATGACTTTATACAAAAACTTCTTTCATCAAAAAAAGAAGAACAACCTGCTGATCTTACTCATCTTATTGCATTAAATGGTGTTGTTCAGTATAACATCAATAATGAAAAAATTGGAAATATCTCTGTAATTGAAGGAAAAGTAGTTAATGGCTTTCCAGATCCTCGAGAGCTTATCCGACTAGAAGCATCACTCTATGATAAAAAAGGTAATGTCCTTATTTCTAAACAACAACTTGCAGGAACATCTGTCTCGCTATTCCAACTACAAGTCCTTGGAGAACAAGAACTTGAGCATGCTCTCACTAACAAAATTGATATTCTAGCCAATAATACAAATATACCAGAAAAAGGCGAAGTCCCATTCATGATAGTATTTTATAATCCACCAGAAAATGCTACAGAGTTTGGAGTAAAAGTTATTGATGCTCGCCTTCCCCCTAAATAATTTTACTTTATGGTAAAAAAACGTGAAATCTTTATATGTATTGAATGTGGAGCACAAACCATACAATGGAAAGGCCAGTGCCCTTCCTGTAAAGCATGGAATACTATAGAGCCTACAACACTTCCACAACAAACAGCTAAAAAAAATAGTACATATATACCAATAAAACCAACTCCTCTCAAAGATGTCAATGATACAAGTTATAGTCCTTTCTGTACTGGTCTAAAAGCACTTGACCGTATGTTAGGGAAAGGCCTTGTTCCTAGCAGTGCCCTACTTATTGGTGGAGAGCCTGGTATAGGTAAGTCCACACTACTTCTTCAGCTTGCAGGCTCTGTAGCAAATTCAGGGAAAACAGTTATATATCTAAGTGGAGAAGAATCCCTACCACAAATAAAATCCAGAGCAGAACGCCTTGGTATCTTAGATGAAAAACTCCTTGCATTATCAACATCATGTATAGAAGATGTTATCCCTTTACTTAAGACAAATGAAGCTCCAGATCTTCTTATTGTAGATTCTATACAAACACTTACATCTGAAAATGCTGAAGGTCTCCCAGGCAATATAAATCAAGTTAGAGCAGTTGCCACAGAGTTTGTAGAGCTTTGTAAGCAAGGAAAAACTACTGTCATATTTGTAGGCCATGTAACAAAAGATGGTACATTGGCAGGACCAAAGCTTTTAGAACATCTTGTTGATACAGTTATATCCCTTGAAGGCGATAGACGCCAAATGTTTCGCTTATTACGAGTTATAAAAAATCGCTTTGGGCCTAATCAAGAACTCCTTGTACTACAAATGGCACAAAAAGGTCTTGAGGTTATTATAGACCCATCAACATATTTTCTTGGTGCACGTGATCCAAGCCTCAGTGGAACATCCATTGTCATGGCTATTGATGGACAACGCCCTCTTGCTGTAGAAGTCCAAGCTCTTATAAGTAAAAGTTTCCTTAATATACCTAGAAGAACAGGCCTTGGCTTTGATGTAAATAGACTCCACCTACTTCTTGCTGTATTAGAAAAACGTCTACGTCTAAACTTTGGAGAAGTAGATATTTATGCAAAAATTGGAGGTGGTATGAAACTTCAAGAACCAGGTATGGATCTTCCTCTTATTGCTGCTATTCTTTCATCATTCTATGATATCCCTTTACCAGAACGGGCTGTATTTTGGGGAGAAGTTGACCTAAATGGACAAATCCGTCCAGTTACAGCACAAACAATAAGATTTTCCCAAGCAAAACAATTGGGATATAACCCTATATTCTTTCCTGGTCCAGACAAAGGAGGTATAAACACTGTTATAGAGCTTAAACAAAGACTTTTTAACAAAAAATAAGTCCAAAAAACTTTATTCAAATATACAATAAATATATTTAATACTATATAACAGTTATGTATACTATGTAACCTAATACACTCTTAGCTCTAATCAAAAAAACGAATAAAAAACTCCTATTGCCTTTCTTTGTAATAGGACCTATCCATATTGTAACAGGTGAGCATTACATGAGCCAGTTATGGAATACATTAACAGAATCTGAAGATTTACCTGAACTTTTATTACAAGAAAAAATTAAAGAACCTCCAATGTATCAGGTATTGTTACATAATGATAACTATACCACTATGGAGTTTGTTGTTTCTATACTGATTAAAGTGTTCCATAAGTCAGCAGAACAAGCCATGGCTATTATGCTTGCTGTACATAAAAAAGGAATTGGAATCGCAGGTACTTATACGCTTGAAGTAGCCGAAACAAAGGTTAATATAACACATGTACTGGCAAGAGAAGCAGGATTTCCTCTACGCTGCACACTTCAGGAGGTAAGAAAATGATTGGTAAAGAAATGCAAGACGTCATCAATATTGCCATTACAGAGGTCAATAAGCGTCACCATGAATATCTAACGCTAGAGCACCTCCTATATGGCATCATATCTGAAGAAACAGGTAAAAGGATCATTGAACGTTGTGGAGGCAATGCCAAAGCTATACATGAACAACTAGAACATTTCTTTACCACATACCTTGAAACTCTTGATGATGCTTTACCTGAAAGTGAAATACCACAAACTATTGCTATTCAACGTGTTCTTGAAAATACCATAGCACACATACATTCTTCTGGCCGTGGACAAATAGAAGTTGGTGATGTTTTAGCTGCTCTATTGGAAGAAGAGTCTTGGGCATCATACTGCTTAAAAAAACAGGGTGTTACACGTATTGCTGTTTTAGAATATATTTCATATGGTATTTCAAGTGAAGAAAATACTGAAGAACTTATAGAATATGATGAAGAAACTGAAGAAGATAGCAGTCCACTAACTAAATATACACTTGAACTTACAGAAAAAGCACGCCAAGGATCTCTTGACCCACTTATTGGCCGAGAAATAGAACTTTCAAGGACCATAGAAATCCTTGCACGAAGACGCAAAAATAACCCTTTATATGTAGGTGACCCAGGAACTGGAAAAACAGCCCTTGCTGAAGGACTAGCCTTACGTATCGCTTCTGGAAATGTCCCTGATGAATTTAAATCTTCTTTGCTGTATTCCTTAGATATGGGTGCGCTCCTTGCTGGAGCTCGCTACCGTGGAGACTTTGAAGGACGGATTAAAGCCGTAGTCTCTGCATTACTTAAAAAAACAAACACTATACTCTTCATTGATGAAATCCATACTGTTGTTGGTGCTGGTGCAACAAATGGAAGCGCCATAGATGCCGCCAACTTACTAAAACCACTACTTACTGATGGCAAGCTTCGCTGTATTGGATCAACAACATACACTGAATTTCGCAACCATTTTGAAAAAGATCATGCATTGGCACGACGTTTTCAAAAAATAGACATTCATGAACCTTCTTCAGATGACTGTATCGCCATTTTAAAAGGGCTTCAGTCCCGATATGAAAAACACCATGATGTACGCTTTACTCCTCCTGCATTAAAAGCTGCTGTTGAACTTTCATCAAAACATATTACTGACAGGCTTTTACCTGATAAAGCCATTGACATCCTCGATGAAGCTGGGGCATCTGTGCGTCTACGCCCAAATAGCAAACCAGGTGCAGCAGTAACACGTCAGGATATAGAGCGTGTTGTTTCCCGAATTTCTGGTATTCCTATAAAAGCTGTCTCTGGTAGAGAGCGTGAACGCTTAAAAGATCTTAAAAATGATCTTCTCCAACATATTTATGGACAGCAAGAAGCTATTGAAAAAGTCACAAAAGCAATTCTTCATTCACGTGCTGGACTGAATAATGGGAAACGTCCATCTGGAAGTTTTCTCTTCTATGGACCTACAGGGGTAGGAAAAACAGAGTTAGCAAAACAACTTGCAGAAAATTTGGGGATTTCATTCCTCCGCTTTGATATGAGTGAATATATGGAAAAACATGCTGTAGCAAGGCTTATTGGAGCACCTCCAGGCTATGTAGGCTTTGATCAGGGTGGCTTATTAACTGAAACCGTAAGAAAAAAACCCTATTCTATTGTGCTTCTTGATGAAATAGAAAAAGCACACCCTGATATTTACAACATTCTTTTACAAGTTATGGATTATGGAACACTCACTGATAATACTGGCAGGAAAACAGATTTCCATAATGTTATCTTAATAATGACGTCAAATGCTGGAGTCCGGGAAATGGGCATTTCAAGCATGGGGTTTTTAGAGTCAGACAAAAACAATGCTGCACGCCAAGGACTTAAAGCAGTCCAAGGGATCTTTAGCCCAGAATTCCGTAATCGTTTAGATGCAATGGTACCTTTCAATAATCTGCAACCAGAACTTATGATTAAAATTGTTGAAAAGAATATAGCTGAACTTACCAAAGTACTTTCTGGAAAAAAAGTTTCCCTTACCCTTTCTAAAAAAGCTAAAGAATGGCTTGCCCAAAAAGGATATGATAAGGAACTTGGTGCTCGACCACTCCAACGTTTATTAAGAGAATCCCTTGAAGACCAACTTGCAGAAGAGATACTTTTTGGTAAACTTACTAAGGGAGGCCAAGTTACGATAACACCTCCAACTGATAAAAATGATAAGCTTGTGCTTACTTTTAATGAATAAAGTAAAAAGTAGTATAACTTACTGGCTCACTTTACATATATTGCTTACATCATTAAAAAGAGGCCTTAATGCTCTATAGACTTTCATCTGAAAATCCAACACTATTTCCAGATCCAAGTATAGCTTCAAAAGAAGGCCTTTTAGCTTATGGTGGTGATCTTCAGCCACAACGTCTTTTGGCTGCTTACACTCAAGGTATTTTCCCTTGGTATGATGAAACATCACCTATATTATGGTGGTCACCTGACCCACGCTGTATTATTCTCCGTGAAAAATTTCGTATTCCAAAAACAGTACGCCGAGAAAGAAAAAAGTCTTTCTTCACAGTTACTATGAACACAGCCTTTGAACAGGTTATCTCTAATTGTGCAACATCATCTAGAAATCAACAAAATGGTACTTGGATTGTTCAAGAAATGCAGCAAGCATATATACTACTCTATAAACTTGGTTATGCTCACTCAATAGAAGTGTGGGACAAACATGTTCTTATAGGAGGGCTCTATGGTGTATCCATTGGCAAAGCATTTTTTGGAGAATCCATGTTTCATAACAAAACAAATGCATCAAAAATTGCTTTACTTTGGCTTGCAGAATACCTTTGGTCTTTAGATTTTCATTTTATTGATTGCCAAGTGCTTACCACACATATTTTGCGATATGGTGCAATGCTTATTCCAAGAAAAGAGTTTCTTCAAAGACTCACAAATGCTTTATCTACTGCAACCATTCAGGATTCCAAAGTAATATCATTACAACACATAACAGAAGAATATACATAACAATTCTTCCCCACTTTAGAGAAAATAACTCTAATCCTTGTCTAATATCTTCTTCTTGCTCATCTTTAGGTGGCTCTTTTTTGTACACTACCATACATTCCCCCAAAAAATGTTTTCTATCTTCTATAGCAAGCCTATTATAGGCTATAATACTTATGCATACTATTTCTTTAATGTATAGCTAAATATACTATACATATCCTTTATTCTATATAAAGAATAATAAATATACTTTTTATAAACAATACTTATAACATAGGTACTCCTCTTATATAAAGAATACTATTGCTTATTTTGATCTATAACAAATATACTAGAGTCCTTTCCCCATGTATCTTGTAGATAAGACATATGTTTCTGGCAATCTAAGCACACTCCATTTGGTACAAACACACAATGTGTCATGCTCTGCTTTGATTGTGTTTCTATATGTATTAAGCCAAAACAATTACTACATAAACGAATAGATTCTTTCTGAAGCTCAAATACCCCAACAGTATCATAAGAAATTTCTTTTTCTCTAACCCACCAACCCTGTATTTCTTTACCTAAATAAGGCCTTTCAGGAGGATTAAAATACTGCTTAAGAACATCTTCACTACAAGCTTTTATCACTTCTGTAACTCTTGTAGGTTGTTGTATATCAACAAAAGCTCTGTCAGGCTCTTGTAAATATTTAAAAGACAAACCAGCAAGAGCAAGACATATACCTAAATTAATATATGGCAAACCACCTTGAATAGAATATCCACCTTCTAAAACAACAAGGTCTGGCTCTAAAATTTCTGTCATTTGTGCATAACCTTCTGCTGTAAGATACATATTTGTTAATGGATCTGTATAATGATTATCTTGGCCAGCTGAATTAATGACAAAGTCTGGTTTAAAATCTTGTAAAATGGGCATAACAACATTTTTCATAATGTATAAATAACCTTCATCACCTGTACCAGGTGGCAAAGGTATATTTACTGTTTTTCCTAATGCTGCTGGACCACCATACTCATATAAAAAACCTGTTCCAGGATACACTGTATGGCCATCTTGGTGTAAAGAAATGAATAATGTATTAGGATCATTCCAATAAATATCTTGTGTCCCATCTCCATGATGACAATCTGTATCAACAATGGCTACTCTGTATTGCTTGTTGTATGTATGCCTAAGATACTCAAGCATAATTGCTTCAGTATTTATATTACAAAAGCCACGTGTACCATAGGTTACACGCATTGCATGATGCCCTGGAGGACGAACAAGAACAAAAGCTCTATCACACATGCCAGACATAATACAATCTACAGCCTGAATAGCCCCACCAGCTGAAACAAAATGAGATGGTGTGCATACTGCATCTATATTTGGAAGACAAAAATGGACTCTTTTTACATCTTGTTCTTGAGCTATTGCAGGCTTAAATTCCTGTATACCAGGAATATCAAATAAACCTTCTTCATAGAGTTGATCCTGTGTATAGAGGAGTCTTTCTTCACGTTCAGGATGATTAGGAGCTATAGCCCAATCAAAAGCAGGGAAAAAAATAACACCTAACTTATGTATTGCTTGAGGAAACATTACTTACAACGTTATGTAATTATCGTCTAAAACACAATAATCAATGGTATCTGTATTTTATAATTCTTATAGGTGAGGATCATCAGAACACATGAGATAATTTTTTATATAATCCATAACACCTAATTCAAGGCTATGAAACTGAATATCACAATTATATTCTTTTAACCAGCTCATATTAGCTTCTGTAAAGTATTGATAACGGCCTTTTAGTTGTTCTGGCATATCAATATACTGTATATCTGGCTTCTTATCCAAAGCTGCATATACAGCATTAGCAAGATCATTCCATGTACGTGCCTTACCAGATCCTACATTAAAAATACCATTAACATCTGGATGTTCAAGAAACCAATAGAGTATTTTTACACAGTCTTTAACATATACAAAGTCTCTCATTTGTCCACCATCTTGATATTCTGGCTTATCAGACTTAAATAAGTGAAAAGAATTTCCAGACATTATCTCTTCATATGATTTACAAATAACACTACGCATATTGCCTTTGTGATACTCATTAGGACCATATACATTAAAAAACTTTACATTTACAATCTGACTAAGAAGGTTTTCACGATATGACCATACATCAAAAAGCTGTTTTGAATATCCATACATATTTAAGGGTTTTAATGTTAGTGTAGTAAGAAGATTATCAGAAAAACCCTTTGAACCATCACCATATGTTGCAGCACTACTTGCATTAATAAATCGAGCTCCATGTTCAAGAGCATAAGTACAAACTAATTGCGTATAATGAAAATTATTTTCCATTAAAAAATCAGCATCCCTTTCCGTTGTAGAAGAACATGCACCCATATGAAATACTGCTTTTATAGAATTTGGTGCTTTATCACCTTCTATCCATTTACGAAAAACATCTCTATGCACGTAATCTTTAAAACGCCTATTAACAAGATTATGCCACTTATCACTTGTTGAAAGATTATCAACAACAAGGATATCATCTATACCTGCCTCATTAAGAAGCCAAACGATTGCACTGCCAATAAAGCCAGAGCCACCAGTAACTATATACATAACAACTCCAAATTACATGTAAACGCTATTTACTCATCATTTCCAAAGTATTAAACTATACTATTATCTATTGAGTATGTTCTATACAAACAAGGTAAACACTTCTTAAAGCCAACGAATATTTTATGTATAAACAATCTCAATACCTGTTAGCTCTTCTACTGATTGATGAATTTTTTATAGTGAATGAACGGCGTATGTTGATCTATTGTTTCTTTTAATGCCCACATTGCATGTATGAGCTCTTCTAAACCTAGACCATTCTCGGCAGATATAAAATATATCTGTTTATTATCATAAATCGCTTTTTGTTTAAGTTTTTCTAAAACATCCACTGAACAAAGATCTATCTTATTAACTACTAATATTTGATGTCTCTTTATCAATTCTGCATCAAAAGATACAAGTTCTTCATTAACAAGCTCAAAACCTACCCATGGATTACTATCATCCTTACAAACATCCTCTATGCTTAAAATATGTATCAAAAAACGTGTTCTTTCAATATGCTTAAGAAACCTATGTCCTAAACCACATCCACTATGTGCCCCCTCAATAAGCCCAGGGATATCTGCCATAACTATCCGCTTATCTGGATCATACTCATCAATCATAACTCCAAGGTTTGGTATTATCGTTGTAAAAGGATACGAAGCTATCTTAGGCCGTGCAGACGAAAGTTTGGAAATAAGTGTAGACTTCCCTGCATTTGGTAAACCAATGATACCTACATCTGCAAGCAATTTTAACTCTAACCTTAAGGTTTTCTCTTCACCATGCTCTCCTTTCTGAGCAAAACGAGGTGTTCTCATTGTTGAAGATTTAAAGTGCTCATTCCCTTTACCACCACGCCCACCTTGTACAATTACATATTGTATATCTGGATCAGATAAGTCAAATAAAAAACGTTCTTCTATACCTCTTTGTTCAAATACAAGTGTTCCAATAGGCAGCCGAATAAGGAGATCCATACCTTTTTTACCATGGCACTGACTACCTTTTCCTCCACGACCATTTTGAGCTTCATAATGTCGATGGACTCGAAAGTCATATAAGCTTAAAAGCTTTTTATCAGCTATAAATAGAATACTACCACCATCTCCACCATCTCCACCATCTGGACCACCTTTAGGAATAAATTTCTCTCGACGAAATGAAACACATCCATTACCACCATTACCTGCCTTTACATGAATAACAGCTTCATCAACAAAACGCATAGCTATCCTTAAAAAAATATCTTCTACTCTCTCACTTTAAGTATAAAGATGTCTATCAAACTATAAACATAAAAACAAAAAAGGAAGGTTTAATCCTTCCTCTTCATTGGATTAACATTAAAACTCAAATTTATGAAGCAATGGGTTGAATATGTACTCTTGTATATGCTTTACACTTCCTAAAATATTTTTCATACACAACAACACCATTAATTTTTGCAAAAAGCGTATAATCACGACCCATACCTACATTATTTCCAGGATGAATTCTTGTGCCTAATTGACGAACAAGTATATTACCTGCAAGAACCTTCTGGCCACCAAAACGTTTTACACCACGCCTTTGACCTGCACTGTCACGACCATTACGTGAACTTCCACCAGCTTTCTTATGTGCCATGCTTGAATCCTCTTAACTGTACTGAATTTCTAAAATTTTAAGTGTAGTGTAGTCTTGACGATGCCCTTGAAGTTTACGTGAATCATTCCGGCGCCATTTTTTAAAAACAAAAATCTTTTTACTACGACCATGTTCAATAACCGAAGCAATAACCTTGGCGTTTTCAACATAAGGTGTACCTATTTTTGTCTGTGCACCCCCAACTATAAAAACCTTATCAAAGGAAACAGTCGTTCCAACTTCAACATTAAGTTTTGAAACAAATAGTTTTGTTCCTGCCTCTACACAAAACTGTTTGCCACCTGTTTCTATAACTGCATACATCACAAACCTCCAAAAAAGAGAAAAGAAAATAGCTTATGACAATGAAGGCTGTCAAGAAAAACTCATAATATAAACATTAAATACCAAATCGGAATTTATTATAATGTACATAAAAAATAATTTTTATAAAAATTTTTATTCTATTGAGAACTACTTAATTTTAAATTATATATATAAAAAACTTAATAGGATAAAAATCCCTTACAGCTCTTATTTTTTAAGCCTCTATAAAAATTTTTTATAAAAAATTTTTCTTCCCCCTCTTCCCAAGATGTTCAAGCGAGATTATTTATCCCTACAGTTAGGATGCTAACACTACTAAAGTGCTATATATGTCGTCACCTTAATGTCATTTAAATATAAAATGGTGTTAGGTACATTTCTTCTATAAAAAGTTTTATTGGTGACATGATAGGCTTTATAAAACAATATTGTATTTAATTATCTTTTTTGGAGGATATTATTGTTATGAACTTAAAACCATTAAATGACCGTGTATTAGTAAAACGCCTTGAATCTGAAGAAAAAACTGCTGGAGGGCTTTATATCCCTGATACAGCTAAAGAAAAACCATCACGTGGTGAAATCATTGCTGTAGGTCCTGGGAAATATGCAGATGACGGTAAAATTATTCCTATGACAGTCAAAACAGGAGATACTGTTTTATTTAATAAGTATGCTGGCACAGAGGTAAAGCTTGATAATATAGAGCACCTTGTTATGCGTGAAGATGACATACTTGCTATTATTTCTGAAGGTAAAAAGTGAAGTAGAAAAAACTAAGAGATTGGTAATCTCTAATAAATAACTTCATAACTAAGTATAATACTTCTGGTCCTTCTCTAGTAAGGATCAAAATCATTAAATTAACTGAAAACGACTATAAGTTTTTAGGAGGAAATTCCCAATGGCTTCTAAAGAAATTCTTTTTGATGCTAAAGCACGTGAAAAACTTTTACGTGGTGTAGATAAACTTGCCAATGCAGTAAAAGTAACACTTGGACCTAAAGGTCGTAACGTTGTTATTGAAAAATCATTTGGTTCACCTGTCATCACTAAAGACGGTGTCTCTGTTGCTAAAGAAATCGAACTTGAAGATAAGTTTGAAAATATGGGCGCTCAAATGGTAAAAGAAGTTGCATCCAAGACAAGCGATATTGCTGGTGATGGAACAACTACTGCTACTGTTCTTGCCCAGGCAATATATCATGAAGGTATCAAACTTGTTGCTGCAGGTCGTAACCCTATGGCAATCAAACGTGGTATCGATAAAGCTGTTTCTGCTGTAACTAAAGAACTTAGCGACATTGCAAAACCAACTCGTGACCAAAAAGAAATTGCACAAGTTGGAACAATCTCTGCAAATTCTGATACTACAATCGGTAACATTATAGCAGAAGCTATGGCAAAAGTTGGTAAAGAAGGTGTTATCACAGTTGAAGAAGCTAAAGGCCTTGAAACAACACTTGATGTTGTAGAAGGTATGAAGTTTGATCGTGGATACCTTTCCCCATACTTTGTAACCAATCCAGAAAAAATGATCTGTGAACTTGATAATCCATATATTCTTTGCAACGAAAAGAAAATTAGTAATATGAAAGATATGCTTCCTATTCTTGAGCAAGTTGCTAAAGTCAATCGACCACTGCTTATTATTTCTGAAGATGTAGAAGGTGAAGCACTTGCTACACTTGTTGTGAACAAACTACGTGGAGCACTACATGTTGTTGCAGTAAAAGCACCTGGTTTTGGTGAACGCCGCAAAGCTATGCTTGAAGATATTGCCATTCTTACTGGTGGTGAAGCTATCTTTGAAGATCGTGGTATTAAACTTGAAAGCCTTAGTTTAAACTCTTTAGGAACAGCCAAACGTGTTGTTATTGATAAAGAAAACACAACTATTGTTGATGGTGCAGGAAAATCTGAAGATATTAAAGCTCGTGTAAAACAACTTCGTGCACAAATTGAAGAAACAAGCTCTGATTATGATCGTGAAAAACTCCAAGAACGTCTTGCTAAGCTTGTTGGTGGTGTAGCTGTCATTAATGTTGGAGCTGCAACAGAAACCGAAATGAAAGAGAAAAAAGATCGTGTAGAAGATGCACTCAATGCAACAAGAGCTGCTGTAGAAGAAGGTATTGTACCTGGAGGTGGAACAGCCTTTGTTCGATCAGTAAAATCTCTTAATGATATTAAACCTGCAGATGATGATGAACTTGCTGGTCTTAATATTATTCGCCGTGCATTAGAAGAACCTTTACGCCAGATTTCTGCAAATGCAGGTTTTGAAGGTTCTATTGTTGTTGAAAAAGTACGCGACACTAAAGATGGATTTGGTTTTAATGCAGCATCTGGAGAATATGAAGACCTCATTAAAGCTGGCGTTATTGATCCAAAAAAAGTTACACGTATTGCGCTACAAAACGCAGCATCTGTAGCATCTCTTCTCTTAACTACAGAATGTGCTGTTGCCGAAAAGCCTGAGCCTAAAAAAGACATGCCTATGCCTGGTGGTGGCATGGGCGGCATGGGCGGCATGGGCGGCATGGATGGTATGTATTAAACATACATAAATATTAAAAAATACCCCAGGAGTGATTCACTCCTGGGGTATTTTATGTGATAAAAAATGAACAGAAAACAATGGATTGAAAAGGTAACAAAACTTTTTATAAAAAAAAATATAGATGCTCCAAAACTTTCTGCAGAACTGCTTCTCTGCTCTGCTTTAAAGATTAATCGTGTAGAACTTCATAGCTACCCATTAAAAATCATCCCTAACACTATAACAACATCACTTAATGAACTTGCTGAAAGAAGGCTTAAAGGTGAACCATTAGCATATATTTTTGGAAAAAAAGAATTCTTCTCTCGAGAATTTTATGTAAATAATAATACCCTTATTCCAAGACCAGAAACAGAGCTTCTTATAGAGTTTGCACTAACTACTCTAAACACCACTAATATCCATTTTATGGATGCAGGTACTGGTAGCGGCTGTATTGCAGTAACATTATGTGCTGAAAAAGCAACATGGAAAGGTTTTGCTCTTGACATATCCTATAATGCATTAAAAGTAGCTCAATATAATAGTCAAAAATATCATACAAATAAACAAATTACGTTTATTCAAGGAGACCTTGCATCAACAATACTGAATAAAGAATCTCTTGATCTTTATATAAGTAACCCACCGTATATTAGTGAAGAAGAATATTCATGTTTACCTTGTGAAATTTTTTCTTTTGAACCTAAAAGAGCATTAGTTCCATCTCTATCTGTTAATATGAACAAGGAAAATACTTATAGCTTAGGCATAGAAGCCTTTAAAACTATCATATATCAAGCTGAAAAAATGCTCAAGAAAGGTGGACTTCTTTTAATTGAACATGGAGCCACACAACATACTATATTAGAATTGTTGTTAAAAAACAACATATGGGAAAATATTCTCTATCATAAAGATCTTTCAAAGAAACACCGTTTTATAAGCGCTTATAAAGCAAAATAAACCTCTATCTTAAACACAATAAAAATATTTGTGGTAAAAAAAACACATTATTTTATATAATATCTAAAAATACTTGTCTAAAAACATAAAAACTATCAATATATTAAATAATATCAATATGTTAAAATTTTGGACTATTTTTTGCATAAGAATCTTTTTTGGAGGGGTAATATGCAACAAACAACTATTCAACGTCCTTTTACATGCTCTGGTATAGGTGTACATAGTGGGAAACAGTCACATATTATAATAAAACCTGCTCCAGCTGACTCAGGTATTACTTTTGAAGTAGTTGTTAATGCCAAAAAATATATCCTCAAACCATCACCAAGTGCTGTTATTGCTACCAAGTTATCAACAACACTAGGTAATGATAGTGTCTGTGTAAAAACAGTTGAGCATCTGCTCTCTGCTGTCAGAGGTTTACATATTGATAACATTCATATTTGTGTTTATGGTGGAGAAATCCCTATTATGGATGGTTCAGCAAAAACTTTTGCTGAAAAAATACTTCAAGCAGGCACTGTTTATCTACCAAATACAAAAAAAATTTTACAAATTACACACCCTATAGAAATTAATGATAATGGGAAATATATCAAAGCACTACCATATAATGGTCTTTTTATAGACTATACAATTCAATTTCCACATCCAATTATTGGACGCCAAAACCTTGCATTAAAAATTACACCAAAAACTTATATGTCTATAGCTCATGCACGAACATTTGGTTTTCTTAAAAATGTAGAACAAATGAAAAGACAAGGCTTAGCATTAGGTGGTTCATTAAAAAATGCTATTGTTCTTGATGAAAAAACAATCATTAACCAACAAGGACTTCGTTATCCTGATGAGTTTGTCCGACATAAAATGCTTGATTTTATTGGTGATATAGCTATGATGTCTTTGCCTATACATGGATACTTTGAAGTCTATTGTTCTGGACACCAACTTAACAATAGCTTTCTTCATCTTGCTAAAAAAGAAAATGCTCTAATAACCATAGAACTGAATAGCATAACAGAAAAATGTTTTTCAATATCTCAAACAACATACGATGATTCCATTGCTATAGTGCAATAATTAAAAACCTACTAAAAAATGCATAAACATATATAAAAATTTTTATTGTACAACAAATTATAATAAAATTTTCTCATTGCTAAAAAACTCTATTATTCTTGTATGGAAACAACACGAAACCCTATTATACTTCTTCCTGAAGTTATACAAAACCAGATTGCTGCTGGAGAAGTTGTTGAACGACCTGCAAACGTTGTCAAAGAACTTATAGAAAATAGCCTTGATGCTCAGTCGACTAGAATTGATGTATCTATAGAAAATGGTGGACAGACACTTATCAAAGTTCAAGATAATGGTATTGGCATACCTTCCAATGAGCTAAGGATAGCCTTTTCTCGTCATGCCACCAATAAAATTACATCTATGGACGACCTTTGGAAAATTCGATCTTTTGGTTTTAGGGGCGAAGCACTCCCTAGTATAGCCTCGGTTTCATCCCTTAAAATAGAATCCGCATTTTCAAAAAATGGAAAAACAGAAGCATCGTTTCTTAAGATTGAACATGGTGCAATAAAAAAAGAAGGTCCAGCAGCATTATATCAAGGAACGATTATAACAGTCCAAGATCTTTTTACTTCTCTTCCTGTTCGCTTAAAATTCTTAAAAACACCATCAACAGAACAAAAACGTATCCAAGAACTTTTCTCTAGAATTGCCTTAGTAAATAAAGCTGAAATGAGACTATCTGTAGGAACACGTGAAATTCTTAAATTCTCAGCTGCTGAATCAATAGAAAAGCGACTATGCACTATCTGGCCTGAAACAATAACATCTCAGTTATACCATTTTGAAAAAACTATATATGGGATTAAAATACATGGTTTTACTTCTCCACCTAAACAAACACAATCTAGAGCTGATAAAATTCTTCTATATGTAAATAATCGTGTAATAACAGATAAACTTATATTACGTGCAATACGAGATGCATATAAAGGAAAGCTACTTTCTAATGAGTACCCACAAACTGTACTCTTCATAGACATACCTTCAGAACAAATAGATGTTAATGTACATCCAACAAAAACAGAAGTTCGCTTTCGTGAAGAAAAAAATATTTTTTTGGCTGTTACTACAACTTTAAAAGAAGTGCTCACAAAGAATATGCCACAGATCT
The DNA here is from genome assembly GCA_964369665.1 of uncultured Lawsonia sp. GTDB lineage: Bacteria > Desulfobacterota > Desulfovibrionia > Desulfovibrionales > Desulfovibrionaceae > Bilophila. The sequence goes on from CAYJFS010000003.1 coordinate 134,527, forward strand.
CTTCTAGTATTATGAATACAACACTACATCCAAATGGATTCTGGGGAAAGGCTGATCAAGAACCTATTTTCTCTCAAAAAAAATATGTTGGACATGATATTATGGAACCTAATACAGTGTTCACTGATACTCCAACACTATCCCCATCTTTAATAACAGAAAAACAACATCTTCCATTGGAAGCAAAAGTATTAGAAAACAAAAAAGATACATACAGTACTCATGAAAATCATGACAACCACACTAATGCTCTTATAAATCTGGAAGAAAATTCTTTACCTCATACACCTAAAACAGAACAAAACAAAAAACAAACTTACATAGGCCAATATACATATATAGGACAAATAAATGAAACATACCTGTTACTTATAGATGCACATAAAAAAAATGAAGAATCTCTTATTATTCTTGACCAACATGCTGTTCATGAAAGAATTTTACTTATGAAAATTCTAGACGGAAGTTTACGTGGCCTAGCACAAAATCTTGTTTTGCCTATTCAGCTTACATTGCACCCTACAGAACATGAATACTTACAAGACATTCGTGATACATTACTTACTCTTGGTTTCCACTTCTCTAAGCAAGGTAACAATTTAAATGTTCAAGCAATTCCACATTTACTTGATCGCAGTAGTGCAACAACCTTTCTTAAAAAATCACTCTCAGGACAAGAAAAAGATCTTATAAAATTCTGGCTCTCTATAGCATGTAAAAAAGCACTTAAATCAGGGACTAAGCTTACTCATGATGAAGCTGCACTTCTAATAAAAAAATGGCTGCAAACAGAAGAAAAAGAGTTCTGCCCACATGGAAGACCATGTTTCCTTATATGGACAACGCATGAACTTGAAACTTGGTTTAAGCGTAAATAACAGTAAGCCCTTCTCTAAAGAAAACTTTTTAAAACGCTCATTTTACCTACCTTCAATAATCTGCATAGTATTAGGTGCAGTCATAATAACTTTATGACGAATAATCTGCTTACCATTTTCAGGAATAGTTAAATTCCATAAATAGTTATGCTCCTTTATAGAAGCTTGTGGCATAGAGTCTGCTGTAATGATTATACTACTATCAGCAGCTTGAGGCGCTGGGTCTTCAACCAAAACCTTTACTGATGTATTATGAGTATTTATAACAGTGATATTCCAACTCCAAACATGACTTTGTTTTTTATCTATAAAGCCACCTTGACCACTTTGACTTTTATCTAAAAACATTTTTGCTGTAACTTGTTGATCTACACCAAAATATATTGATTGCTTATTATCCATAAAATTAAGTCGACCACTTCCAACTACTTTATCATCAACCATAAACTGACACATACCAGGCAATACATTAACTGATTCAGGAGGTTGTACTTTAGCCACAAGATAGGCTTGTTCTTGCAAAGATGGTCTTAATAGCCTAAAAAAGTCTGCTTTCCAATCACCCTTATATAAAGGTATTTGTGTGCTAATTCCGGCAACAACGGATATTTTACCAAGATTCCATGTTGTAAAAGAAGCCTCCTCATTAATTATAGGAAGGTTAGTAGACATACCTATAGGCCCAGATGCTACCCTTGCAAAATTACTATGTGGTTGAATCTCAGGTCTTGGACGAATAATCCATGGGAAAAGGTGTGGGGGAATTAACACACCTCCAATATCAACAGAAGCAAGTATTACATCTACATCAGACCAGTCTTGCCCAGATGATTGATGAACATCTGCATTTTGCACAATCTGTACTATATTTTTTTCAGGTACTGCATTGACCTGATACACAGGTTTCCAGCCACAATTTTGAAACATATAACCATATTGAACATGAACATAGTCACTTTTATCCTCTTTCTTCAATGGGACAAAAGCAGTAACACCTATAGCAGGCTGCTCATTGCCGCCAACCTCTTTAAGGGCATCTTCTATCATTTTTAGTCTAAATTCTGCTTGCTTAAGTTCTGGTATGATCGATGATTTTGCAACATAGAGCTCTTCAAGCTTTGAACCCATGATGTCATCAAGTTTTTTTATATCTTCAATAGAACTATTTATTGATTCAGGTTTACTCCAAAGAGCTATTTTTGCTTTTATACCAGCAAGTTTCCCTTGTATGCTAGCAACTTCTTGTGCAGCCTTTCTATATTGATCACGAAGTTTAGCTACAATAGGACTTTCTATAGAAACTATGGGTTTTGTCTCTATATTTCCAATGTATTGACCATCTATATTAATCTGTAATGTTTCTAATTGTGATCCTGAAGGAAGCTCAAAATATATTGTACTATCCTGTAGCACTCTCTTTTCTAAAACTTGAACCCATCCACCTTTGGGATAAAGTACGACGGATGTTGGTTTTGCTGGGGCTGCCATAGCAATAGATAATAAGAAAGCTAAGCTCACTTGTACTGCTACAATAAAAAAGAATATTACTCTATAGTATTGGTACACACAGCCACCTATTCTTTTTGTAGTTAAAAATCTTGTGTCACCTATTACATTATAATAGGCATTATGATAATGCACTTATTTAATTAAAATATTTCTAAATATTTAATGTGCACCACAACATTTCTTATATTTTTTACCACTACCACAAGGACAGGGGTCATTACGACCAATACGAGCATGATCTCTTATACGAGTAACAACAGCTGACTGCTGCCCACCTGTATATGAAAGATCTTGAGTAAGTTCTTGATGTTGAAGTTGCTTGTCATTATCAAGATGTAAACGTGTCAAAGTTCGAAAAATAGCTTCTCTAATATGTATAAGAAGCTCTTGAAATAAAGCAAAACCCTCTTTTTTATATTCAAGCTTAGGATCTTGCTGACCATACCCACGTAATCCAATTCCATCACGAAGATAATCCATATTCCGTAGATGATCTTTCCAACAACGATCAAGCTCTTCTAATGAAAAATATCTTAAAACACTATCGTATGCTGAACCTGCGCTATTTCTGAGTTCTTCAAAAATTGAGAGAATATATTCGCGTGCTTGAGCCTTACTAGGTAAAGGTTCATCATTAGAAAGAACTCTATTGATATTTACAATATCAGAAAGTTTTGTCCTGATTGCTTCTGTATCTTCATGTGAAAGAGCTTCTGCTCCTAAATAAATATCATCAAGAATTTCATCTAAATATTCTATAATAATAGCATGCATTTCTACATCAGACATCATATCTCGACGTAATGTATAAATAACTATACGTTGCTGATTCATGACATTATCATAATCTAGTAAACTTTTACGTACTTCAAAGTTATGACCTTCGACACGTTTTTGGGCACTTTCAATAGCTCGTGAAACCATAGTATTTTCTATTGGCTCTCCCTCTTGCATACCTAAACGTTGCATTAAACCTGATAATTTATCTGAGCCAAAAAGACGCATAAGATCATCTTCAAGCGACAAATAGAACCGAGAAGACCCATGATCACCCTGCCGACCTGATCTACCTCTTAACTGATTATCTATACGCCTACTCTCATGTCTCTCTGTACCAAGGATGTGTAATCCACCAAGATCCAATACACCTTGACCTAAAACTATATCAGTACCTCGACCAGCCATATTGGTAGCAATGGTAACTTTGCCTACCTGACCAGCCTGAGCAATAATTTCTGCCTCCTTAGCATGATGCTTAGCATTAAGCACATTATGTGGAACACCTTTCTGATTCAATAAGTAAGAAATATGTTCCGATATCTCAATAGAAATGGTCCCCACTAAAACAGGCTGCCCTTTTTTGTGTAAAGCAATAATAGCATCTATAATCGCATTAAATTTTTCTTGTCGTGTCCGATAAATAACATCAGGATAATCTTTACGAACCATTGGTCGATTAGGTGGAACAATAACAACTTCTAAACCATAAATTTGAGAAAATTCTATGGCTTCTGTATCTGCTGTGCCTGTCATTCCAGATAATGTAGTATACATACGAAAATAATTCTGAAAAGTAATGCTTGCTAATGTTTGATTCTCAGCAGCAATGGTTACAAATTCTTTTGCTTCTAATGCTTGATGAAGACCATCACTAAATCGACGTCCAGGCATAAGCCTACCAGTAAACTCATCAACGATAACGACTTGATCATCTTTTACAATGTAATCAACATCATTTTTAAAAATATAATGTGCTTTTAACGACTGTAATATATGATGTTGGATATTAATATTTGTAGGATCATACATATTATCCAGACCAAGAAGTTTCTCTACATGAGCAGTACCTTCTTCAGTTAAAAGAACAACTCTACCCTTTTCATCAATAGTAAAATCATGTTGAACTTTTAATTTCCGGACAATCTGATCAACTTGACGGTAAAGACCTGTTGACTGTTCAGATGCTCCAGAAATAATAAGTGGTGTACGTGCTTCATCAATAAGTATAGAATCCACCTCATCAACGATAGCAAAATGGAACCCTCTCTGCACAAGTTGATCTGTATAAAACTTCATATTATCACGAAGATAGTCAAATCCAAATTCATTATTTGTTCCATATGTAATATCTGCAGCATAGGCTTTTCGACGTTCATCATCTGAAGACCCACCAGTAATTATCCCTACTGTAAGGCCCAAAGCACTATACAGTTTACCCATCCATTCAGCATCACGTTGTGCTAAATAATCATTCACTGTAACAACATGCACCCCTTTACCTTCAAGAGCATTTAAAACCACAGGTAAGGTTGCCATAAGGGTTTTTCCTTCACCAGTTTTCATCTCTGCAATCTTACCATTATGTAAAGCTATACCACCAATAATTTGAACATCATAATGTCTCATACCAAGAGCACGCGAACTTGCTTCTCTTACAAGAGCAAAAACTTCTGGCAGAACATCATCTAGCGAATATTCTTTACTTTGAACCTGTTGCTTATATTTATTGAGATAAAGTATAAGATCTGTATCTGATAAAGACTGCATTTTTAAACCATGTATGTTAACTTTTTCCACCCATGGTAAAAGGCTTCTTATATATCGATCATTTTTTGAACCAATCATTTTACGAATAAGAAAATTGAGCATGTATACCCCAAAACTTTATCTTAATATATACATATGTTCTGTTATCTCAAAGCTAAAAACTATGCTTCTCTTAAACATATGTCTTTACCCTAAAAAACTATACAATTAGCAAATACGTGGAAACTGAGCACCTTCAAGCATAGTGACAATTCTTTGCCCTCCTATTCTTGTTTTCAAAACAACTTGTCCTTTACGTATAATGCCATCAGGAGCAATAATATCTCCTATATGACAGGCTTCTCTACCTTCTAATGTGTCCTTCATAACTTCAAGTGCATGTTGAGCCTTATTACTTGGAACAATACAAATGACTTTCCCTTCATTAGCAAGATATAGTGGATCAAGGCCTAAAACGTCACATCCAGACCTTACAACATCATGAACAAGTATTGATTCTTCATTAATAATACATGCAACTCCAGACTGACTTGTGATTTCATTTAATGTTGTTGCCAAACCTCCTCGAGTAGGATCACGTAGTACATGAATATCTTGAACTTCATGTATAAGTCGCTCAATAAGTCTATTTAATGGCTGACTATCACTTTTCACTTGTGATAAAAAATCCATATGCTCTCTTTGACTTAGTACAGCAAGACCATGATCACCTACAGTACCACTTATAAGGATAGCATCTCCTGGAACAGCTAAGCTACCTGAAGGAGACGGGTTTACAAGTATCTCACCAATACCTGTTGTTGTAATAAAAAGTTTATCACAATGACCTTTAGGAACAACCTTTGTATCACCAGAAACAATGCTTATACCTGCTGATCTTGCTGCTTCAGACATTGAAGAAACAATGTCCTCAAGAACATTAAGGTCAAGCCCTTCTTCCAAAATAAAAGCACATGTCATATAGTATGGTTTTGCACCAAGCATAGCTACATCATTAACTGTCCCATGAACAGCAAGAGAACCAATATTTCCTCCAGGGAAAAAAAGAGGGGTTACAGTATAACTATCTGTGCTCATAGCTAAAGGTGCTTTTAGCTCTAATTTTGCTGCATCATCAAGCTGATGTAAAATAGGACTATCAAAATATTTTAAAAATACATCTGAAAGTAAGCGCTGTGAAGCCTTTCCACCACTACCACAATCAAGAAGAAGACCTCTATTCATTATAGCATCCTGTAATCAAATCTATTTATAAACTATAAGTATGGCAAATTATCATACTGGAGACAATATATAAAAATTTACCTGGCCATGACTTCAACAACTATTACATCATAGTTTAACTAAAATCATCTTTGGAACTCATACGTATGACCTTTTCTAGATCTTAGGCTCCAATAAGCTAAAAATATAGCTACTATATTAATAACTCCAAATAAAGAAAAATTCATATGCATAGCTTCTAAAAAACTATGGATAGTTTCTTTTTTAAGTGCTTCTTTACCAAGATATATATACATTGTTAAAGAAATAATAACCATGCTCAATAAAAGTCCTAATGTTCTCATTGTACCTACTATGCCAGATGCCTGACTTATATGCTTACTATCAACACAACTCATTATTGCTGCATTATTTGGTGATGAAAAAAGTGCAACACCTATACCTAATAATATTTGTATATAAACAATTTCAAGAAAATCTGTATCTGCATCAAGTCCTGTGGCAAAAAGAAGTCCAACTCCACAAAAAACCATTCCAATCATAGAAATTTTGGCAGCACCATATTTATCTGCGACCCTTCCTGCTATAGGTGAGCCAATTACCTGAATAATAGGCTGAAAAGAAAGCATCAAACCAGTCTGTAACACATTAAGGCCATAACTAATCTGCAAATACAAACTTAAATAAAAAGCAATACCAAAAATTAAACTATAGTTAATAAAAGCAGCAAGAGCACTCAACAAAAATGGTTTATTGCCTATCATAAACTCAACATCAAGAATAGGGTATTCTTTTCCTTTTTCTACCCAAAAAAAACACCCTAATGAAGATAAGCCAACTGTAAAAAAAATCACAGCCCATATACCCTTTAAAATCCATATAGTACCAGCAGAAAGCATAACAATGCCTAAAGTATAAAAAAATGCACCTTTCCAATCAAAAGATTCATCTATACCTTCTTTCCATTCACCTCTAACTGTAAATGCCATCATGAACCAAGCGATAATACCTATAGGTACCATAGAAAAAAAAAGATAACTCCAACCTAAAAAAGTTATCATAAACCCTGCAATAGCAGGTCCAAAAGAAATACCTAAGTATATACCAATTGATGAAATGCCTAGAACTTGACCTAGTTGTTCTTTGGGTGAACAAGCTACAAGAATAGCTAATGCACAAGTATTCATTAATGCTGCTCCAACAGCTTGGACAAACCGTAATACTAAAAAAGTGAGAATTGTTGGAGAAAAAGGCAGCAATCCAGACACAACAATAAAAATACTAAGACCAAAAAGAAAAATCTTTCGTCGACCAAAGATATCACCTATACGACTAGCAAGAAGGTTAAATATAGCCAATGCAAGTGCATACACAGCATTAACAAGACTAAGATCCATAGCACTTGCATTAAAAGACCTACCTATAAATGGTAATGCTGGACTTACCCCAATAACCATACAGGGTAATAAAAACATAGCAATAGAAACTGATAAAATAAGTATTTTTAAAGAAGAGCATCCTGGTGCAGAGAAGGCATTTTGTTCCATTAAATAATAAATAAAATAGTTAATCCTATAGCGTCAATAAAGAAATCATCTTTATTGATAAAAATATTACTGTAGTGCATTAAGGATGACTATATATTCAAAATAATAATGTAATTATTTACTTAGCTTTTACAAAGCCTATGGCTCTATACTTTGAATATATGAGATTACTTTAATAAATCTAGCTCACTAGATATTATATTTTTTGCTATCTGCTGGCTGTCTATTACATATGTGCCAGCATCAATTTTTTCCTTAATCTCTGCTATTTTTTCTAATCGTACATCTTCTGTTTTCATAGCTGACCTATAAGCCTCTGCCATAAGTTTAGAATCTTCTGAAAGATTTACTTCATCTCCATTTCTAACAAGGCTTGATTTGTCTGAAGTAGACTTACCAGTAGTAGCCTCTTGTGCTTTATTAACCATTGTATTTTGATCCATAGTTTTTCTACTACTATATGGATCATTTTTTATGCCTTTAATATCCATAATACATACTCCTCTTGGAAACCCTCTTAGACCATATTCTCATTTACCTTTTTTAGGGTTATTATCCAAGCTCTTTCTAATATATCAGCACGCAATACTTTAGAAACTACTTCTGTTCCTTTTGCTGTTCTCTTCAGAATAACTAAATCAAGGCTACCTGGTAAATACTGAAAAATAAAATCTTTGCCAAATTCTTGATTAAGAGCTTTCTGCACTTCTTGTACCATTGGTGTATTATTTCCTGTAAATAATACATTTTCAAAAATTTCTCGAGCTACACGTTCAACTAATGCATTCCTCTTTGCATCAGGAGAAACATCAGAAGGTCTATCAGCAATAAGTCGTAATGCTTGACGATAACGAGACAACTTTCGTGCTGCTGTTAACTGACGATTATATTGCTGTAACATATTTCTTATATAAAAAGGATGGTTACTCACTATAGGTTTCTCCATGCCTATGGTATCGGCAAGTTACAAAAAAACTTTACTGTTTTTTCTTTTATCCACCTTAATATATAATTTTACTCCTGTTTATTTTTCTAACAGTATGAATTTAAAGGTAAAAATTTTTACAAAAATGCTATAAACACTAAGACTCTTTTATCTTTTATATAAAACATAATGAAATAACCTATAAATCATTATAATAATTGAATTTTAAAAAAAATCCTTGCTTTTTTTTTCATAGTACTATTTAAGACTACTATACTAACTAAATTTTATTTTTTGGAGTTTAGAATATGACCCGTAAGGATAGAACTGAAGGTATTTATAGTCGACGTGAGATATTAGATGAAAGTGAACGCCGTCAATATTACCTTATCCAACTTAAAGAATTACTTTCTTATGCATACCGCTATTCAGAAGATGTAAAAAAACGTTTTGATCGAGCACAGTTTAATATCGAAAAATTTAAAACTCTTACAGACCTTAAGCATATCCCTATTCTTAAGAAAAAAGAATTGATCTTTCTTCAATCTATAGGACCAAGACTTGGAGGTTTACTCACAAAAGATATAGGAGAACTTAAACGTATTTTCCTTTCCCCTGGACCTATATTTGACCCAGAAGATCGTACGGATGACTACTGGGGATATACAGAAGCCTTTTACTCTGTAGGTTTTAGACCTGGAGATATTGTACAAAACACCTTTAATTACCATCTTTCTCCTGCAGGACTCATGTTTGAAGAACCTTTGAGAGCTTTAGGTTGTGCCTCCATCCCTGCTGGGCCATCTGATGCTGGTACACAACTTGATATTATGCAAAAACTCAGGGTTTCTGGATATGTTGGAACAGCAAGCTATCTTATGCACCTTACACAAAAAGCTGAAGAAAAAGGTATTAATTTACGTAAAGATCTTTTTCAAGAAGTTGCATTTGTTACAGGCGAACGCTTATCTGAAAAAATGCGCTCTCAACTTGAAAAAAAATTCGATATTATACTACGTCAAGGCTATGGAACAGCAGACGTTGGTTGCATTGGCTATGAATGTTTCCATAAAACAGGACTTCATATTTCTAACCGATGTTATATTGAAATCTGCCACCCTGATACTGGTATCAATCTCAAAGATGGCGAAGTTGGAGAAATTGTTGTAACAGCATTTAATAAAACATATCCTCTTATTAGACTTGCAACAGGTGACCTCTCATATATTGATCGTGTTCCATGTATTTGTGGCCGTACAAGTCCAAGGCTTGGTAGTATTGTTGGTAGAGTAGACACAACTGCCCGTATTAAAGGTATGTTTGTATATCCACACCAAGTAGAACAAGTTATGGCTCGCTTTGAAGATATAAAACGTTGGCAAATTGAGGTTATTAATCCTGGTGGTATTGATGAAATGATTCTCTATATTGAAGCAAACAACTTCCATAGTGAGGAAGAACTCCTGCATTTATTTAGAGAAAGAATAAAGTTACGTCCAGAATTACGCATATTGGCACCAGGCACATTACCACCACATATAAAACCAATTGAGGATAAAAGAGAATGGGACTAACAGATTAATAACAACTATTACTTTGATACATTATATACTATATAAATATAGTATATAATGTATCAATATTATTAATATATTTCAATCTCCACTTATCACTTAATATACTCGTTATATCTTTCATATATTTATACATGTATTATTTACTAAAAATGTATATAGCGTATAATTAATATGCAATATTATTATATATTGTTGTATATTATAGATATATAAAAAGTATATAATTGTATATTTTTATTATAAAAAATACATTAACTATATATTAATACATTAAAATTTATACAAATGTATAATTAAAAAATAATTTTATATAGTTATGAATATTACTATATAAGTATACTTAGAATATATAACTAGTTATAACAGACTATACAACAAATGTAGGAGAAAAGAAATGGCTTCAACATTGACAAAAGCTTCCATTGCTAAAAAAATTTGCTCCAAGTCAAACATAAGCCAACAAAATGCCAAAAGAAACTTAGACATTATGCTTTCAATCATGAAAAAAGCACTTAAAACAGAACACGAAGTGTTACTTAGTGGTTTTGGTAAATTTGAAACATTTACTAAAAAAACACGCAAAGGACGTAATCCTCAAACAGGCGAGGAAATTGTTCTCAAAGAACATGATACAATTACATTCCGTATTTCTAGAAAGTTTAAAGCAAATATAAAGACTTTATAATAGAGCTTTTACTTAGCTTTCTATAAGCAACTTTGAGCTATTGTAGACAGCTATGCACCTAACATGACATCAAAAATCATCATAACTACAAATCCTAAAATAAATCCTATGCTTGCTCTATCACCATTTCCAGAAACATATGTCTCTGGTATAACTTCTTCTATAACAACAAATATCATTGCTCCAGCAGCAAAAGCTAATGCAAAAGGAAGAAGTGTATGAATAACAGTCACTGCTAAAGCACCTAAAAGAGCTGCTATTGGCTCAACTATACCAGAAAGACATCCAAATAAAAAAGCTTTTCGTGAAGAATAACCATCTCGAAGTAAAGGAATAGATACAGCTATACCCTCTACAACATTTTGTATCCCAATACCCAACATAAGTATTACTGCTCCAGCAAAACCACCTTCCAAAGAAGTAGTAGAGGTTGCACCAAAAGCAACACCTACAGCTAACCCTTCAGGTATATTATGCAGAGTTATTGCCAGGAAAAGAAGCATACTTCTAGAAAGATTACTCTTTTTACCTTCAACAACACCACCTACCATATGCATATGGGGCAACACATAATCCAAAAAACGTAATGCACCTGCACCTAAAAAAATCCCAATACCTATAGGAATGCATCCCCATTTCCCAAGATGTTCAGAAAGTTCTAAAGCAGGAGCAAGCAGTGACCAATATGATGCAGCAATCATAACACCACCTGAAAAACCAAGCATAACATCTAGTGTTTGGCGAGAAAACGGTACTGGGGAAAAAACAACAGCAGCACCCAATGTTGTAAAAAACCATATAATAAGGCCTGCTACTAGAGCTAATCCTATAGGATTATTTAAAAAATCCACATACTCTATCATAGCCTACTCACAAATATAACAATGCCTACATAAAAAATACTTATCTATAAAACTATACTATAATATAATAAAAATTTTATACTTGCTTAGCAAGTTGACACTGAGGACACCAAACTGTCATTCTTCCACCTAACTTTGTACTTTTTAAGATTGATTTACAAATAAAACAAAATTGTCCTGAACGTCCATATACATAGAAAGAATTCTGAAAAGAACCAACATCTCCTTGAGCTGTTCGATAATCTTTAATAGAGCTTCCACAAGCTGCTATAGACTCCAAAAAAACTTCTAATAATACTCTATGAAGTTGTTGTAAGGTTTTTATGGATAACTGGGACACCTGCACAAAAGGGGGAATTTTAGCTCGAAATAAACTTTCATCTGCATAAATATTTCCACAGCCAGCAATAACTTTTTGGTTTAAAAGTAAACTCTTAATCATTCCTTTATGACTTTTTAATGTTTCAGCAAAACTCAAAGAATCAATCTCAAAGGGCTCTGGACCAAGCGTTTTCCAAAAACTCCATGAATCTAGTTCTTTTGAGGGAATGAGCCGTATATAACCAAACTTTCTTATATCATCAAAAAAAAGCATACTTCCAGTATCAAAGCTTACTGTAACTCGTGTATAAACATTAGGTTCTACCAATTCTGAAAACACAAAGAGCTTTCCTGTCATCTTTAAATGGACACAAAGATTATATTGTATTTTTTTCTTATATAATAATGGAAGTACAATTAGCTTACCACGGCGAAATGGCTTTCCAAGTTTACAACCAATGCTTTCTTCAAGCGCTCTATCGCCTTGCACAGTTTTTGGGTTATATATTGAATATCCAACAACTTTCCTACCCTCAACAAAAGGTGTAAGTGTTTGAATAATTGTCTCTACCTCTGGTAATTCAGGCATACTTTATCCATATAATCTATTCCTAAATAGAACTACTAAATTTTTAAATAATAAAGAAGCCATACTATAAAACGATTTTAGCTTCCATCTCTCCATAAAGAGAAAATTTCTATCAGGGATATATTTAACAACACATTCTATAGGCAGGTTCCTAGTTCATCCAGGATGCTTGAGCCTTTTCCATTCCACAAGCTTGTAACAACAAGACTTACCACCAAGGTGTGCCTTCCATGACCGGAAAACCAAAATTTTAGGCATGTTGTGGATAAAAAATATAAAATAAAAAAGTAATTAAAACTTTAGGTTACTCATTAAAAATAACATATAATGAATTAAATATTTTCAAACTTCTTTGCTAATGGCCTTAATCGACTAAGTCCATCCTTCCAATCATCAGACATTGAAGCACTATATGGATACTGTATTTCTTTATTCCACCAACCCCAATAAAATCTTTTATGATGGTTGAGTTCCCAACGAGGCAAAGCTAAAGATTGCTCTGGAGTAACATTTTCTGGCAATAATTGTTCTTTAAATAAAAACTTAGGACTAAAATCAGGTGCAACCCCATACTTTTGCATAACAGCCCAGTTCATACTTTTTATTTCATGAGGAACAACTTCACCAACAGGAGGATCTCCATGTTCTACATAAAGAGTTGGATAATAATCATAATCTCCTTGTGTACTTCTATAAAGGTTATGTAAAAAACGCTTTGCAACTCTAATTGGATCATGAATACCAAGACGAATATACTCTATACCAGCCTCGGCATATTGTATTCTAAGCTGTTTATCCATTAAAACTTGCTTAAGCCTCTTATAGATATTTTTATCCGTTATCCCGATAATAGGCTGAGACTCATAAGGTATAGGTTGAGCTTCAGACTGGTTACACCCTAGTACACAACATCCACTAGCTAAACCCTCAAGACCAAGAAGACCACTTTTCCCACAATATATTTGATCTATAAGGACATCGGCCTTTGTAAGTAAATTCAAAACTTCCACATTTGATTTTTTTTCAAGTAATACAAAATCAAAAAGAATACCTTCTGCATGTAATCGATCAACTGTTTGTAAAATAATTTCTGTCTGTTTAAAACTTCTCCAAGTAGGTGCATGTACTACTAAAGGTTTTTCACGCTTTGGAACATACGGACGACAACATGAAGCATCTAAAGCTATAACACCAGCATGATATGGCCGTAAAAAAAGCCCAGCAGCACCTGGACTTGTCACTACAGTATTAGCATAAAGTTCTGCCATGCGTACTTTATACACCTTTTTAGTATAAACATCTTCTTCTTTTCTTGCCACTTTAGCAAGATCATGCTCAGTATTTCTAGTTTTATTTTCTAATGTTTTAGGAAAAGGTATATGATAATGCTCAAAAAAATGTTTCGCCTGAACATGATGGCGTACATCAGAACCTGGCGTATTAATAATAATCTGTTTTCCCATCTTTCTAAGCAAAGGCAAATCTTTGTAAAAAGGAAACAATGTGCACATAGCTATAAAAATAAAAATGTCACAATCAAAAATTGGTTCAAAAGAAGGAGGCACAGTAAAATTGTCATAATCAAGAGTAGCTCCACAAGGAAAAAGAGTACCCTGTGGAGGTAGTATGATAGAATCATTACTATGATAAAATGAACTCTGACTATATAAAGCTGTAACAACCGTATACCCTAAAGCTTCAAAAGCTTTTTTTAATGTAGGTATAAAATTACATATATTGCTTAACCCAAGAAATATCTTTTTAGACATAATAAGCCTCTAAATTACTTTAAAATACATACCTACCCTTTTATAAAATACTATTGCTAGTCTTTATATATTATAAAACTCATTACTCTTATATTTAAAATTCATAAACAGTAATTTATAAATTAAGCAACTATATATGATATAAGCTTCTGTACAAAAAAGTAACCTTCTGCGGAAAGATCTACACTTTCAGGAAATTTTTTATTTGTTTCATGTTCTATTTCCATAATAAAAATCATAGAATCAAGAGAGTCTAAAATATTTTCTTTTAATAAGTCTGTGTCTAAATGTATTTCAATTGATCGATTAAGCACACTTTCTAAACTCTTCTTAATGATTTCAAAAGCCTCTTTTTCACTCATTACTCTAACTCCATTGGGAAAGTAAGTATATTTGTAGCCCATGAAAAACCTACCCCAAAACCACTAACAAGAACCTTATTTCCTTTTAAATCACTCCATAATCGTTCAAGAACTAAGGGTATAGAAGAGGAAACCGTATTCCCTGTTTTCTCAAGACAAATAGGTACTTTCTGTCGAGGAAGTTTAAAATATTTTATAAGTGTCTCTAACATAAAACGACTTGCTTGATGAAAACAAAATATATTTATCTCATCTATAGACGTAGTATTCTTTAATAAGCATTCTGTTATGGAAGGCTCCACATACTTAACTACAAAATTAATAATGGCTCTACCGTTCATCATAAGTCGAAATTCCTCAGAAGGAATATCTCTATCAATATCTGAAAAAAAACATGAATAAGGTTTTACTGCCTTACCAGCTCTTACAATAAGGTGTTGTGCCCCTGAACCATCTGTACCAAAATGACCTTTCCCAATACTAACACCATAATTACTAGCTAACCATGTAGCTGTTGCAGCATCACCAAAAATAGGAAGCGTATCTTTATCATGTTTACCAACAATTCGTGAATATGGATCACATGTAACTAAAACTGCATTTGATAAACCCTCAGCAAGCATAAAACCTTTGACTATAGACAAAGCATATACATATCCTGAACACCCAAGCCCAATATCAAAACAAGCACATGAACAAGAAAGACCTAGTGCATGTTGCAATAATGCTGCATTATGTGGAATGCCATAGTCTGGCGTTTGTGTAACAAAAACTAAAAGTTCAACAGCTTCTTTTTTTAAATTCTGGTTATCTTTAAAAAGCTTTTTACAAGCTTCTACAGCTAAAGAAACACCAGATTCTTCTTGAGAAAGAAAGCCTCGTGAAACAATACCAAGTTTTTCTTTTTGAAAGGCAACAGGGCAACCTGTCCAAGACTCTATCTCTTCTGAAGTATATTTTTGTTGAGGTAATGCAGAGCTAATAGCACGTATATACATACTTAGTACAACTCTTTTTTTATTTTATATGGTGACCAATAAAAATATACGATTCCAATCTGTTCAGACATATGCATAATTTTAGTAGCTATAATAGATTTATTATAGCTTTCCACAAGCTCTAAACGAATACTATCTGTATGATAAGGAATTTTAAAGCTATCTATTCTTACAAAAACCCATTGGCCAGTAGTGCTCTGATGAACTTCTTTTGTAAGTAATGCTTTATTTAATGCAATAACAACCCGAATGTACGTTTCACCTTCAGGTATACCTTCTATAGTAACAGCTTGATGAGAAAAATATGCAGCCTGAGATATCTGTTTTTCATCAAAATACTCATATTGTATAGGTGCTATAGTTGGCTGCTCTATTACAAAAACCTCATAAGATTCTTTACTACTTATAGACCATGCTAGTAAGGCATTTTTAGAAGTAAATACTTTTCCAGTATTAGAAAAGACTATTTGAACACAATTTGAAAATATTGGTTTTATAATTTTAAAGGTATGTTTTGCCTTGGGTTGGAATAGCTCATACAATTTATCATAAAGCGTACTTCCATGCATATATGAACGGCCTTCAAGAAAAGGAAGGGTGTATACACTCATACATTAGAACCTATAAAACGCTGTACAATACGTCCTGGATTACCCATAACAAGAGCATAATCTGGAACAGACTTACGTACAGCTGTATTTAATGATACTACACTATATGCACCTATAGAAATATTATTAGCTACAGAAACATTTGGAGAAATATGTACACCTCTATCTAGAAAACATCTTCCAGATAAAGAGCTTTTAGGTCCAAGATACACAAAATCATTAATCTTACAATCATGACTTATTGCTACACCTGATCGAATTGATAAAAATGCACCTAATTGAACTTCTGGCTGTATAACAACATAAGGACCAATAAAACTCCCATAACTAGGCGTAACATTATCAGCAATTATTGCTGTTGGATGAATAAGTGTTGTCCAGCGATCTTTAGGAATACCAAGTGATACAATTTTATTTACTCTCTCTGGCATCTGTTTCACTTTATGCAGTGCTGGTATAAAATATATATCCTGAGAAAGATGTCTCCATGAATAAAAATTACCAAGTACAGGTATATCCATTATACGAAAACCAACAGATAACTCATCATTCAAAAAACCAACAGCTTTTATTGGTTTTCCATAAGATGCAAGCTGGTTAATCATTTCAAGAATAGTACAACCATCACCTGTACCACCAATGATAACGACTTTTGTTTCTTTCATTATGACCTTACTAAACAATACTTGTTTCAAAATAACATATTATCTTTTAAGGCTAACCTCTTTATTGTATACTAAGATAGAAATATATAAAAATAGTATTCTATACTAATATAAAATTGCTATACTCTTCATAGTTAACTGTATGACTATTCTTTAATGATTTATAAAAATAAAAACATTTGGTACCGGGAGCGAGACTTGAACTCGCAAGAGGTTGCCCCCGGCGGATTTTGAGTCCGCTGCGTCTACCAATTCCACCATCCCGGCTTAATGCTGCTTTGTATGCCATAGGCAATCAGCCAGGTCAAGCAACTCAAAGAAAAACTCTACAATGTATATTATTAACAATTATTTAACGAATATAATCTGGTATATTAAGAATTAGGTTTCTAGTAAAAGAAGTTATCTTATCAAGCATCCAAGGAAATGCTATAAGAAGTGCTATAAAAATAGATACTACTTTAGGAATAAATGTTAATGTCATCTCTTGAATTTGAGTAGCTGTTTGAATAATACTTACAGTAATACCAACAAATAGCCCGATGCCTAACATTGGCATGGCCATCATAAGTGCAAGCTCAATAGATTGCCTAGCAAACCCAATCACAAATTCTGGCGTCATAGCATACTCCTTTTTACCATATATTAATTATTATTATTTATAGTAAGAAGCTATTAACCAATGAACCAATAAGTAAACTCCAACCATCAATCATAACAAAAAGCAATAATTTAAAAGGCATAGATACCATCATTGGAGGTAGCATCATCATACCCATGGCTAATAAAACACTTGAAACGACCATATCCACAATAAGAAATGGGATATATATAAGAAAACCAATAATAAAACCTGTTTTTAATTCACTAATAACATAGGCAGCAGAAAGGAGTATTGTGGAGACATCATCTTTATTTTTAGGTTGTTCTGTTTTTGTAATAGAATAAAAAATAGAAAGATCTTTCTCACGTGTATGTTTAAATAAAAATATTCGTAATGGTTCTTGTGCCTTATTCAAAGCTTCTGTAAACCCCATACGTTCATTTAAATAAGGCTGTAATGCACTATCATTAATTTGTTTTCCTACAGGGAACATAATGATAACCGTCATAAAAATTGCAAGACTAGCAAGAATTTGTGTTGGTGGTATTTGAGGAACACCCATAGCTTGACGAATAAAATGAAAGACTATAATTATCCTTGTAAAACTTGTAACTGTAAGCATAATAGCCGGTGCAAGAGAAAGAACCGTAAGCATAAATAATATTTCTAAAAGTAAAGAAACTTTTTCTGGTTCTGTTTGTCCTCCAGATAGTGTTAGCTGTATATTAGGCATCACTATATCTTGAGCAGCCTCTATAGGTAAAGCAAACCCAAGAGTTCCTAAACAGACAAGAATAGCTAAACCTATATAATATTTTATACTATAGTTCTGTTTTTTCAGAATCATGTTGCCCGGCTCCATACAAGAGTTTCTCAAACTCTTGAGTATCACGTTCATCATGTAATCCTGTGTCTTTTAACAAAATAATATTTTGTTCTGTAATACCAAGTAAAAGCCTTCTATCTAAAAACCGTATAACAACAAGACCTTTTTTAGGTCCAAGAGGTAGTTGACCTTCCATTTTTAAAGCATCACGGGGCAAAGCTGAAGGAGAGGGTATAAAATTAAATTTACCATACCTACGCACAACCCAAACAGCACCCCATAAAACAGCAAGCAATATACACATAACACCTATTGCTTGAAAATATCCTCCCCATGAAAATGATGTATCAACATGGTTATCTGTTGTACTTAATGTATGTAAAGATGATTCTGTATTTGTATCAATATCAGAAACAGTTGCATAAAGTTCACTTGATACTTGTACAACAAAGAATAAAGAAAAAAACAGTATCCTTAACCAACTACTCATAATCGACAACACTCTCTTTACACTACCCTAACTGCTTTACACGCTCAATTGGACTAATAATATCAGTAAGACGTACTCCAAACTTTTCATTAATAACAACAGCCTCACCTCGGGCAACAAGCTTACCATTTACAAAAATTTCTAAAGGTTCTCCTGCCAATTTGTTTAACTCAACAACCGAACCTTGACCAAGCTGGAGCAACTCATTAATAAGAAGTCGAGTTCGACCAAGCTCTGCTGAAACATCTAAAGGAATATCTAAAATAAAATCTAACTCTCGGCGAGAATCATCAGGTCTTGGCGTTCTAGCTACATCTGTTAAATCTTTAAATGTTGCATCTGTTGTTTGAGAACTTAAACCTTTTTCTTTTTCAGACTGAACAGCTTCTTGTTCTGATTCTGCTAAAGCTGCAGCCCAAGCATCAGCAAGCTCATCTTCTGTTGCAGCATCAGAAGCACCTGATTGATCTTCTTGAATAATAGGCTCTTGTTCTTCTGCTTCAACCTTATTGTCTTGTCCGTTAGCCATAAATACCTCTATACTACTGAATCACAAAATCTGTAAAATATATCCTTACTACTCGTGGCGCCCCTAAAATTTGATTCAACCGATCTGCTATTTCATTTTTAAGAATAACTTTCCCTTCAGCAGAAACAAGATCAGCTGATGTCTTACTTGAGAGTAAAAGTATTATAGCATCTCTTACACGTGGACCCTGTGCTTCTAGTATCTTAATAGCGTCTTGAGTACTGAGCTCTACATCAATACCAACTCTTAAATATTTCTTACCAGAAGAGTCAGAAAGATTTACAGTAAATGGTGGTAATGTTACAGGTTTTAAAACAGGCTGTGGTGCTAATGGAGCATCTTTAGTGTTATCATTTTGTTTACTAGCACTCTGTTGCCCTTCTGTCTCAGTTATTTCTTTATCACCACCAAGGAGCTCACTAAACCCCAAAGATCCTGAACGTAAAAAAAACCACCAATATGCACCACCCAGTGTTCCAACAATAAGAACAAGCAAGAATAACAAAATAAAAATAAATTTTAATCGGCTACGCTTTTTAGGTTTTTCTTTAACATCAGATTCTTCAGATGTATCTGATACATTTCTATCGGGCATGAGAATACTCCTCAAACCTATACTTATAAGCACAGTTAAAAATTCTTTATTTATATCTGTATGTTATGTAGAACACAGTATACTCTTTAATAATAAAATGTATACCTACTTATGATACCTTTGTCCAAAAATACCAGTACCCACACGAATACAAGTAGCACCTTCTTCAATAGCCTGAACATAATCAGAAGACATACCCATAGATAGCACTGGTAATACATGACCTAAAGCTTGCTCTAATCTATCACGTAACTCACGCAGCTTAGAAAAATAAGGTCTTGTTTCTTCTGATTTATTAGAAAAAGGTGGCAAACACATAAGACCACAAAGACTCAACTTTGGTAAAGACATGATGAATTCTGCAAGATTTGGCAGTAAGTGTTCAGATATACCTCTCTTCTGTGACTCACTACCTATATTAACCTGGATTAAAACTTTTTGTGATATACTACTATTTAACATATGAGTATGAACAGATTCTGCTGTAGAAATTGAATCTATTGTTTGTATATATGCAAAGCGTCCAGCCAAAAACTTAGCCTTATTTGTTTGTATACGACCTGTAAAATGCCACTCTATAGGTAAATCTGCAAGAACCTCTTTTTTTTCATTACTTCCTGAACATAATTTTCCCCAAAGGCTCTTTGTCCACAACCCCATGCTTGAAGTATGTAGTCTGCAGGACAGTGTTTTGTGATACCAATAAGTGTAATATCTTCTAAAGATCGACCTGAAGACTTTATAGCACATGCTATCTGTTGTTGAACAAATTCAAGATTTTCTTTAATGTTAACTTCAATCATGAATTTATCCTATACTTTCTTCAACCATACCAATATCACGTAAAAACTGTACATCATCAACCCAGCCCTCTCGAACCTTCACCCATAACTCAAGATGGACATTCTTCTCTAAAAATACTTTTATTTCCTTACGTGCAGCTATACCTATAGCTTTAATACTTTTACCTGCATGCCCAATTACCATAGCTTTATGTGAAGAACGAGCAACGTAAATAATAGCATGAATCGTTATATGGTTTGGATACGAAGTTTCATCCCAATGCTCTACTTCAACAGCTATAGCATATGGAACCTCTTGATATAGTTTTTCAAACAACTTTTCACGAATAATTTCACTCACCATAAAACGTACTGGTGCTGTAGAAAGTTGATCTTCTGGAAATATAAAAGGTCTTTCTGGAAGCTTTGTAAGAAGTAGTTTCAATAATTTATCTGTTCCATTGTGACGTAAAGCAGAAATAGGGAAAAGTTCAGCTTTAGGTAGCTGCCCTGAAATGTTTTCTAATAATGGAAGCATCTTTGATTTATCATGGAAAAGATCAATCTTATTAATAACAACTATAACTGGACGCTCTTCATCCTTTAAAACTTGAACAAATGGCGTAAAATCATTTCTAAAATACTCTGGTTTACGAAGGTATAAATCCCCATCAAGAACAAGCAAAATACTATCTGCTGTTGATAAACCCTGCCATGCAGATTGCAACATCAATTTGCCAAGATATCCAGTTGTATGACTTTTGACAGAGTGAATACCAGGTGTATCTATAAAAATAACCTGTGCATCTTTCTGAGTGAGAATACCAACTATTTTGTTTCTTGTTGTTTGAGGTTTTGAAGTAACAATCGCAACTTTTTGTCCAACAAGCGTATTCGTTAATGTAGACTTTCCTGCATTAGGCGGACCCATTAATGCTACCCAACCACAAAGACTATTTTTTTTTCTATCCTTCAATATATGAACATCCATTAGTATCTTCTACCCATAAAATTTATTAAATTAAGTACATATTATATATTTATATAATCAATCTATTCATAACCCTAACATAATATTCATACCACTTATGCATGTACCATCTTTTTTAACCGATAAATTCTATCTTGAATATCTGGATGTGTACTGAACAAACTTGTGATATTCCCATTAAATAATGGTGCAACAATAAACATTTCTGCTGTTGTAGGGTTTCCTTGAGACATAGGTATTCGTTGATTCCAACTTTGAAGCTTCTCCAAAGCCTGAGCAAGTGCAAGTGGCTGACCAGAAAATTTTGCACCACTCTCATCCGCCAAATACTCCCTAGAACGAGAAATAACAAACTGGATCAACATTGATGCAATTGGTGCAAGTAATGCCAAAGCAAAAGCCATAAAAGGATTGCCTCCTTCACCATGTTCATCACTCTGACCTCCACCAAAAATAGCTGTAAACTGCATTATGTTAGCAATTGAAACTATAGCTGTTGCTATAACACCTGCAACTGTCTGAATAAGAATGTCACGATTAGCTATATGGCCTATCTCATGAGCTAAAACACCTTTAAGCTCTTCTGGTGATAATAAACGTACTAGGCCTTCTGTAACAGCAACAACACTATGTTCTGGATCTCTACCTGTAGCAAAAGCATTGGGTGCTTGTTCAGAAATAATACAAATTCTAGGCATAGGTATTTTTGCAGTTTGAGCAAGCTCCTTAACCATAGAATAAATCATAGGCGCCTCACTAACTGATAACTCACGAGCATGATACATTTGTAACACAAATGTATCAGAATACCAGTAACTCCAGACATTCATTAGAATAGCTAACCCAAAAGCAATAATAATACCTATTCTTCCACCTAATGCACCACCTATGATAATGAGTAATCCAGAAAGCAATGCAAGCAATATAACTGTTTTTATTTGACTTGTCATAAAGCAAACCTCATTATTATATCTGTATACAGTTGGTTAAATGTTATATACTGTATTTAGGTATACCAAAACTACTCACTATGAGCTTCAAAAAGCATATCTTTTTCAACGTATCCTAAAACAAAAATATATTATGTACTATTATAGTAATCTTCTTATAAATAACAATTCACCTTTTACTTTTTAGTAAAAATTTTTATATTAAAGACATTAATATGCTGTTATCCTTGTAGTGAAAAGTATAAATTAAATGTACATGAAGTATTTTAACATTAAAAAAGAACTAATTTATGTATTTAGGAATTGATATAGGTGGAACCAATACTGATGCTGTTATCATACATAATTATGATGTTATTGCCCATGTAAAAATCCCTACTCACTACACAAACCCTGAATTATCCATTATAATGGCACTAAAAACCCTTCTTAGTACTGCAAAAATAAAACCTTCTATGCTTTCACGAGCAACTTTTGGTAGTACATTAACACTTAATGCTATACTACAAAAAAAACATGATCCTGTTGGACTCATATTAGCTGCTGGACCTGGAATTGATCCTCTTTGGTCAACTATAGGGGAACACATATTTCTTACTTCAGCAAAACTTGATCATAGGGGCATAGAGCTTGAACCTTTAAAAACATTTCCTTTGCAAAACCATATACAACAATGGAAAGATCTAGGAATAACCAACTTTGCTTGTGTAGCAAAATTTTCTACACGCAATCCTCAACATGAAAAGTCCATGGGAAAAACAATACAAAAAATCTTTACTAAAGAAATTAAAGAACCAATTATATCTCAAGGCCACCAATTTTCTGATAGTCTTAATTTTCCTAGACGTGTAACTACAGCCTATTGGAATAGTTCTATATGGCGTATACATACTTCCTTTACTACAGCTCTTAAAAAAACACTCCAAAAAGTTGGCATTACAGCACCTATCTTTCTTCTTAAAGCTGATGGAGGTACTATACCATTAAAAAACTCTCTCTCTAGACCTATAGAAGCAATACATTCAGGACCTGCAGCCAGTATTATGGGTATTCGTGCTTTATGTCCAACACAAGAAGACTGCTTTACTTTAGATATAGGTGGAACAACTACCGACATTGGCCTTCTAGCTTATGGACAACCACTTCTTGCACCCTATGGGCTCATTGTTGAAAATAGACCAACCCTTATACGATCTTTACTATCACACTCACTGCCTATTGGTGGAGACTCTTGCATAACAATACATGCAATAAAAAATAAAATACAAGTTGGACCAAAACGTCATGGTCCTGCAATGGCTTTTGGCGGAAAACAACCCACACTTATTGACTGTTTAAATATAGGGGAATATGCACAACTGGGTGATACAAAAGCCTCCTTTTCAGGCCTTAAGCAACTATCTGAACAAAACCAAATCCCCATCCATACAATTACTCAAGAAGCTATCCGTACTTTTCAAAAACAAATCTCTGAAGCAATGGATCAACTCCTACATATTGCTAACAATCAACCAATACATATTTTAGAAGATCTTATTAAACAACGTACTATTCACCCAAAAAAATGTATCATTACAGGTGGTCCATCAAAATACATTGCACCTATATTACAAAAAATCCTTATGATACCTGTAATAATGCCATCTCAATACACATTAACAACAAATGCTATTGGTGCTGCCCTTGCTCAACCAACAGCAAGATTAGAACTCTTTGCATCTACTGAAAAAGGATTCTGTTTAATTCCTTCTCTTAATATCAAATATCCTATCAATAAAAATTATACGCTTGAACAAGCATGTAACGATGCTTCTATATACCTCCATAAAGCTCTTCATAAAATCATGCCCTTTTCAACTATAAAAATAGATACTGTTTCTGCACAATCATTTTCTATCATTAATACTCTTGGACAAAGTAACAAAGAATATAGAGTCTCTTGCCAAGTAAGACCTAAACTTGACTACACACTTTATTAAAAAATAAATATGTAATTAAAGTAAACTTAGAAGTAACTTAGAAAGTGTCTTTGGTTCAAAATATGAATGCTGATCATCCACAACTAAATTTGACTGTATAACTTGTATACCTTTTTGATAAAGCCATGATAATAAACTATCACCGCCTGAATATGCTTCTATGTCTTCATCCAAAATAATTATATCCGGGTATATTTGTTGGTCTACACGACAACCAAGTACGTATGCTAAATATTCTATTTGATCTTGAACAGAGTAACCAAATAGCTCAGGATCACGAGCTTTATTAGGTATAAAGACCTTAGGACAAGTTGTTTGACTTATTGCTTCAGCAATACCTTCAGGCAAAAGATTTGCCACTATAGATGAAAAAAAACTGCCCATTGGAAAACATATCAAATCTGCTTTTTTTATATACTGAGATGTCTCATCATATGCTTTAAGATTTATAGAATCAGTACTTTCTAATGTGTCCGTGAACCAAATACTTTGGATAGGTGATTTTATTGGCTCAACATCTTTACCTGTAAAGCAATGTTGACCTATACATTTCTCTCCATTCTGTAACTCTACACATAAATGTGCATAAACATCCACTAAAGGATGAACAACCCCATGTATACCTAACCACTGAGAAAAAAAACTTACTGCAGCAACAAGATCTCTATCTTCCTGTAAATATTTTGCTGTTAATAGTATATTACCTATACTTGCTCCAGAGAGATCAGTATCTTTAGGGACTTGTTTTAAAAAATATTGTACATTATCTTTAATAACTTTTAAGAATGGAGCTGATAGCTGGGAAATAATCCTG
Source organism: uncultured Lawsonia sp. (assembly GCA_964369665.1). Taxonomy (GTDB): domain Bacteria; phylum Desulfobacterota; class Desulfovibrionia; order Desulfovibrionales; family Desulfovibrionaceae; genus Bilophila. The sequence goes on from CAYJFS010000003.1 coordinate 160,157, forward strand.
TGTGTTCCATAAGCAAACTCTGTAAGCTCAGAAAAAAGAGCTTCTGCACAAGCCTCTTCTGGAAGTCTATAATTAAATAGACACACTTTTATCATATAGTCTGGTTGTGTATCATCAATAAGCGCAATTAAACGTGCACGCAAATCGCCAACAGCAGGCATAGAAAAAATTTTTCGCAACACAGCTGAACTTCCACCAGAATCAAAAGGTGTGATAATATGTATGGTATTCTTTGTATATTTCTTCAAACATGATGCCAATGGACTAACAGCTGTGCCTCCACTAAAAAAAACTATTTGTGGTTCATATATGGATTTACTTACAATAGGTACATCTATGTACTGCATAGTTGGTGAGGCTTTTACTATACTCATACAGTACTCCCTTTTCTTAACTGCTGAACAATAAGCTCATCTAGTATAGATAATAACTCTCTATAAATTCCCTTACTTTCCATAGCTGTTCCAAAAAGAGCTACTTTCTGTTTCAAAATCTTTTCCAATGATACTGTATAATGTGCTAATCCTGCTAAACGTTGTGTTAATAAAAATGTCTCTACACTTTTTTGAAACTTTTTAAATACTGACCTAAAGGTGTCACAAGATTTTTCCCAAAATATATAAGTATCTTCTGTAGGTTTCTTAGACATAATAACACATAATGCCATTTGTATATTGTTTAAAGCCATACCTGGAACTCCTGATCTCCAACCTATTAACCATGGTGTTCTATGGAATAAAAGACCTTGATCAATACCTAGTTGGAATAAAGCATCCATGTCACTACGTGCAGAGACCAAAATAGAATCATCCCAAACAATAGGTTCTTCCCTATAATTCCATTCAGGAATACATGTATTTTCAATAACAACTCCTGTTAGATCTTTTATAATATGTGCAAACAAAAGATTTGCTTCAAGAGCATTTGGTGTCTCAAGATGGCTATAACTTAGTACATAAGAACCTTTACCACTATTACCAGAAATAATACAAGGCTGGTTATCCAAAAACGATGGTACTACATCTACTCCATACACTTCTAACCATTCATGAACTATTTGTTCAGAAAGTAATGAAAGTGAAAGATCTGCTACACAAAGGCTTTTTTGACAGTCTTCTAAAGACTGAACACTATATGATGCAAGAACATCTACCCCTAAAGTATTTTTAGGCACAGCAAAACGCCCAGGCCACCAAACAGGCAAAATAAGCTTATTTATATTTGAAGGTATTAATTGATGTTGTTTATGCAACAATACTGGAACATAACCAGAAATCATATGATGTAACCGATCTTCTATCTCAGCTCGCTGCCAGGGACAAATACCAATACCATGATCTATAGTATTACTTGTAAGTCCCAAGCCAGATCCACCACAAAAACCTAAATAATGTCCACCATTATGAACCCATTGAAGAATCTTTTTTTGACCTGAAGTCCCTAAAGCTAAAGCCTTATGGCGTGCTGTTCCACCAGGAACAATACATAAAGAAACCTTTTTAGAAAGACCATCAAGAGCTATTTCTTTTGCAGTAACTATTTGATATGGTACTTTAAAAGCTTTTAGTGCTCTCCAAACAAGGAGACCCCAAAAATAGGATGCATCCCAAAAAATAGCAATATTCACCATAATTATTTATGTATTAAATGAAGCTTAATACAATGACAATGTCTTATCTGTGAAATTTATCCTTATCATTAAATATATACACCCTATTCGGAACTTACCATGACCAACACAACTCTTCCCAAAGCCTATGAACCCAAAAAAATAGAAGACTATTGGATTAAATTCTGGAAAGAGCATGGTACATTTACCCCCAATATACAAGCTGAAAACGAACCTTTTTGTATTGTTATTCCTCCACCAAATATCACTGGTGCTTTACACATGGGACATGCTGTAAATATTACAATACAAGATATTCTATGCCGTTATGCCAGACAAAAAGGGAAAAATGTTTTGTGGATCCCTGGTACAGATCATGCTGGAATTGCTACACAAAACGCTGTTGAAAGGCACCTTGCAAAAGAAGGTTTATCACGCCATGATCTTGGAAGAGAGGCTTTTATCCAACGTGTATGGAGCTGGCGTGAAGAATATGGTTCACGAATCCTTCAGCAAATCCAAAAGCTAGGGGCTTCTGTTGACTGGTCTCATGAACGTTTTACTATGGATGAAGGGCTCTCTAAGGCTGTATGTAAAGCTTTTGTTGATCTCTATAAACAAGGCTATATTTATAAAGATAAATATATTATTAATTGGTGTATCCGTTGTCATACAGCATTAGCAGATGATGAAGTCGTACATCAACCTCATGATGGAGAGCTTTATTATATAAAATATCCCATTGAAAACTCTTCTGAATCACTTACTGTAGCCACAACACGACCAGAAACAATAGTAGCAGATACAGCTATCTGCATAAACCCTAAAGATACAAGATATACTAACTATATTGGTAAAAATGTCATTGTCCCTATTATGCATAGATCTGTCCCTATCATCGCAGATACATATGTTGATCCTTCTTTTGGGACTGGTGTTCTAAAAGTTACACCATGTCATGACAGCAATGACTGGCTTCTTGGTCATAAACACAATCTTTCTTTCATTCAATCCATAGACGACAAAGGCTGTATGAATGAAAATGCTGGACCCTATACTGGATTAACAAGAGAAAAAAGTCGAATAAAAATTCTAGAAGACTTAGAAAAACAAGGTTTTCTTATAAAGAAAGAACCCCTACAAAATAGCTTAGGGCATTGTTATCGCTGTGACACAGTTATAGAACCTTATGTATCTGAGCAATGGTTTGTAGCAACAACAAAACTAGCTCCAAAAGCACGAGCTGCTATACCTAAACTTACTCAAATTTTTCCTGAAAACTGGATAAAAACTTATTATAACTGGTTAGATTCCATCAGAGACTGGTGTATTAGCCGACAAATTTGGTGGGGACATCGCATTCCAGTTTGGACCTGTTCTAGCTGTAAGGCTATTATCGTTGAAGAAACACAACCACAGGCATGTTCTTGTGGCAGCACAAACCTTATTCAAGAAGAAGACGTCCTTGACACTTGGTTCTCTTCAGCTATATGGCCTTTTAGTACACTTGGTTGGCCACAAAAAACACCAGAGCTTGAAAAATTCTATCCTACATCTGTCCTTGTTACAGGTTTTGATATTCTTTTCTTTTGGGTTGCCCGTATGATGATGTTTGGCATCCACTTCATGGATAATATCCCCTTTTATCATATTTATATTCATGCTTTAGTACGCGATGCTGAAGGGAAAAAAATGTCTAAATCTTCTGGAAACGTTATTGACCCTCTAAAAACTATTAAAACCTATGGAACAGATGCTTTACGTTTTACACTTACATCATTTGCTACTATGGGAAGAGATATCCGATTATCTGAAGACAGAATAGAAGGTTATCGGCACTTTATAAACAAGCTCTGGAATGCCGCAAGATTTGCACTGATGAATCTTCCAGATGAAATAAACACTACCTGTACACTAGAAGCCATCACAGAACTTCATCATTGCTGGATCCTTCATAGACTTGAAGAGATAAAAATTGATGTTGATACAGCCATCAAAACATACTGCTTCAATGATGCAGCACAAATATTATATTCCTTTCTTTGGAATGAATTTTGTGACTGGTATTTAGAACTTATTAAACTTGATATGAAAGAAAAAACAGAAAAAAAAGAACAATCTCAATATATACTTTGGACAGTATTGCATGAACTCTTAATCCTTTTACATCCTATTATTCCTTTTATAACAAGTGAACTTTGGAAAGCACTACCTTCACATCAAAACACAGATATATCCTGTGAACTTTTCCCACAAAAACGCTTACTATGTCTTAAACCAAAAGAAGCACAACAAATGATTTTTCTACAAGAAATAATCAGTGCTATCCGAACTATCCGCTCAGAACTTACCATTGCTCCTGCATATAAACTTTCAGTACTCATTATTCATAATAATAAACAACAGCTACAAATTATACAAGAATATAGTCATGTCATTTCTACATTAGCACAACTAGAATACCTTATTCTTGAAACTCCACAAGAAATACCCAGGCTTTCTGCCCGTCAAATCGTTCAAGGATGTGAGGTTATTGTATACTTATCAGGAGCTATAGATATTGCTATTGAACTAAAACGTTTAGAAAAAGAGCAAAACAAAATAACAAAAGAGCTAGTTCTACTTACACAAAAACTAGCAAACCCTAACTTTATTAATCGAGCACCTCAAGAACTTGTACAAAAGGAACGAAATCGTATTTTAGAACTAAAAAATACTCAAAAAAAACTTATTGAGCGAAAAAAACTTTTTCAATAAAATATACATAGTGTTCTATATTATATCTATAAAAAGTAGATTATATAACTAATTTTTAATGTTTACTATTAACTAAAAACAAATACTTATTTACAAAATAATTTATTATATCTAAAATACCTCTACTTTTTGTTAAACAACTTTTTACTCTGTAAAAAATATTAGATTTAAGGATAAAATAATAATGTCTGCAACTAAATACAAAAAAATATGCTCTACAATTTTTTTTATTTTATGTATTCTTAGCATAATAATGTCCTTCCCTACTCAAGGCTATGCTATAGATATATTTTTTAATGGTGAAAAAACAACTTTAACAGACATTAATCAGCCAAATGATACTTTTTTTGGTGGCTCTAATGGCCAACCTCCATATACTTTACTAGGAGGAACAGACTTAACCTTAACTACACAAAATTTTGCTCAAAATGTTATTGATGCAGCTTATGGTGGTAGTTTTGCTCAAAATAATTCAGTTGTTATTAATGGTGATGTTCATCTTACAATTAATAATACTTTTGCCAACAACATAATTGGCGGCAATTTATCTACAGGTGGAGGAGATACGTCCATTCTTGGTTCCGTATACTTAAATATAAGCAATTCTACAGTTACTGGTTCTGTAAATGGTGCTGGTGTTAATAATAATGACGGTAGCTTAATTACTGGTTCACTGAATATGTATCTTAATAACGTTACATGTGGTGATAGTATATATGCTATTCATGACATAGATGAAGGCCTTGGTAAACAAGGTGCTGTTGTGAATGGTGATATAAATATAACGATTGAAAACAGTACTGTTGCAAGGGACATCTCTATAGGATCTGATGACCATACTATTCCAATTATTGGTAATGCAACCCTTACACTTATAAATACAACTGTGAATGGTAATATATCTGGTGTAGAGGAGAGTGACATTTATGGTGACCTTACCATGAATTTTTTGGATAACACAAATACTCATGGAGACATTGATCTATCTATAGAAGGTAATTTGTATGGTAAAGCCCTTATTAATGTAAAAAATTCAACATTAGAGAATCTTTATTTAGCTCCATATAATCAAGGATCTTCAGCACAGATGGCTATAGCTAATGTTGAAGGAAGCGCTATCAATCTTCTAAGACTTGGTTCATCTGGAGATGGAACTCTAATAAATGGTATTGCAAATATTTTTAAAGGTTCTACTATACAAAACCTTGAACTAGGCGCTCAACGTAATAATAGTAATACAGAGTATGCTGAAGCAAATATATATGGTGGTGAGGTTGTACGACTTGCATTAGGAAGCGATGATGTAGCAGCACCACTAGCACACACAGGAACAGCTATTGTAAACATCTTTGGTGGAAAAGTTGATGATATCAGAATACTAGCAGCAGACTCTACTACTATTAACTTTATGGAAGGAACAAAATCATATATTACTGGTGGTATAGAACCAGGAAATGTTAATAATCATGTACTTGATAGCCTTAACTTACATAAGCATGCTGAAACACATTGGGGAACAAACAGTAATCTATTTTTAGCTGTAGCAAGAAATATTACCCTATCTGGTAAACTATTTTATCCTGCTAACGAAGGTACTATTATATCTATTGTTTCATCAAATAGTCTAACTTTGGATGGTGGTTTTGTTATCCCTGAGAACTTAATGCCAAATTCAAATGCTCCAGTATTAGTTTTTACAAACGGACTAGGAAGACCTACGCTTACTATAAATAAACCTTTAACTGTAGTACTGAGTTATTCACCCCAGCTTCTTGGAGCTAATAATATTCCTTTAGCATTTGTTGTGCCTGATTTTTATTCACCAAATTTCTTTGAAAAACACAATACTACAGGTATCATTTGGAGTGATAGTGTTTTTGATGAAACTACTGGTGTTTGGTCGGTAACAAACATTCGACCATCTGAAGATTATTATGGTATTTCAGCTGCACGAGAAGCTTCCAACTGGCTCAGACAACAACATATACTTAGTGTACAAAACCGTGCAAGTACTACACTAACCTTTGAAGATAAAGACAAAAGTGGCCTCTGGTTAGATGTTCAAGGTGGTCAAGAGAAACTTGACACTAAAGTTGGAAAATCAAAAATGCCTTGGACTATGGCTACATTAGGTTATGATTATCTACAAAAGTTTAATAATGACGTTAAAGCACTTTATGGTATTAATGTTAGCTTTAGTAAAGGTAACAATAAATGGAAATCAGTAAATACAACTAAAAACGATATCATAATGGGCATAGTAAATGCTTATGTAGGTCTTAAGCATGAATCAGGTATTTATGGTACAGCTACTGCCCAATATACAGCAAGTAAAATAAAAACAAAGTCTTCAGGTTTTACAGCTGCTAACTATAAATGGACAGAGAATATACCAACTGAAGCCTTAGAGCTTGGATGGAATTTTAGTCTTGCTGAAGGTCTTTCTATCACGCCTCGTGGACAAGTTATTTTTGAACAGTTATCTAAACATACCTTCAAACTTAGCCAAGATAATGATAAGGCTACCTTGAAGAAAAGTACTGTTATAACTACTGTTGCTGGAATCCATGCTGAATATGATTTAGTTACAAATAGTTTACCTATAAGTATTGAGGCAGGTGTTGATTGGATTCAAGGTGTTTCTGGTGATTTTGCTGCTAACTCAAGAACGTTAGACCTTACTTTTAAAGATAAAAATGATAGTAGTGTAATCCGAACATCTTTAAGCATCAATACACAAATTACAGAGGACATTCATTGTTCTTTAAGTGGTTTTATTGATGCTGGACATGATAAAGGTGCTGGTGGTCAACTGAGCGCTACTTATAAATTCTAGTTATTATAAAAATTATTATGGATGTTAGCTGTTAATCATTTTCAGAAATATAGCTAACATCCATTTGGTTAAAGATTTAATGAGATGAGTAGGAAATAAAATTTAATTATAAATCTGTATATTTTTTAATATGTTTTTTATTTTCAAATTTTTCGTTTGTTTAAAACTTGCTGTTACAGGTTAAATGTAAAAAATTCAACATTACAGAATCTTTATTTAGCTCCATATAATCAAGGATTTTCAACACAGATGGCTATAGCTAATGTTGAAGGAAGCACTATCAATCTTCTAAGAGTTGGCTCATTTAGAGATGGAACTCTAATACATGGTACTGCAAATATTTTTAAAGATTCTACTATACAAAATCTTGAACTAGGTTCTCTAGATTGTAGTATTACAGAGTATGCTGAAGCAAATATAAATATACATGGTGGTGAGGTTGTACGACTTGTATTAGGAAGCGATGATGTAGCAGCACCAGCAGCACATACTGGAACAGCTCTTGTAAACATCTATGGCAGACTCTACTACTATTAACTTAATGTTTTTTAGATATAGAAATAGCTAGGATATCCTAGCTATTTCTATCATTTTGATATTAAAATTTATAAGTAGCGTTCAGTTGACCACCAGCACCTTTATCATGTCCAGCATCAATAAAACCACTTAAAGAACAATGAATGTCCTCTGTAATTTGTGTATTGATGCTTAAAGATGTTCGGATTACACTACTATCATTTTTATCTTTAAAAGTAAGGTCTAACGTTCTTGAGTTAGCAGCAAAATCACCAGAAACACCTTGAATCCAATCAACACCTGCCTCAATACTTATAGGTAAACTATTTGTAACTAAATCATATTCAGCATGGATTCCAGCAACAGTAGTTATAACAGTACTTTTCTTCAAGGTAGCCTTATCATTATCTTGGCTAAGTTTGAAGGTATGTTTAGATAACTGTTCAAAAATAACTTGTCCACGAGGCGTGATAGAAAGACCTTCAGCAAGACTAAAATTCCATCCAAGCTCTAAGGCTTCTGTTGGTATGTTCTCTGTCCATTTATAACTAGAAGATGTAAAGCCTGAAGACTTACTCTTTATTTTACTTGCTGTATATTGGGCAGTAGCTGTACCATAGACACCAGATACATGCTCAAGACCTATATAAGCATTTACTATGCCCATTATGATATTATTTTTAGTTCTATTTACTGATTTCCATTTATTGTTACCTCTACTAAAGCTAAAATTAAGACCATAAAGTGCTTTGACGTCATTAAACTTTTGTAGATAATCATAACCTAACGTAGCCATAGTCCAAGGCATTTTTGATTTTCCAACTTTAGAATCAAGTTTTTCATAACCACCTTGAACATCTAACCAGAGGCCACTTTTGTTTTTACTTTTAGAGGTCAGTGTCATACTTGCACGATTTTGTACACTAAGTATATGTTGTTGTCTGAGCCAGTTGGAAGCTTCTCGTGCAGCTGAAATACCATAATAATCTTCAGATGGTCGAATGTTTGTTACCGACCAAACACCAGTAGTTTCATCAAAAACACTATCACTCCAAATGATACCTGTAGTATTGTGTTTTTCAAAGAAATTTGGTGAATAAAACTCAGGCACAACAAATGCTACAGGAATATTATTAGCTCCAAGAAGCTGAGGTGAATAACTCAATACTATAGTTAAAGGTTTATTTATAGTAAGCGTAGGTATACTTCCTGCTATGTTTGTAAAAACTAGTGCTGGAGCATCTGCAGTTGGCATTAAATTCTCAGGGACAACAAAACCACCATCTATTATTAGCTTCTCTGATATGCTAAGAGCTACTTCACTGTTTTCACTGGCAGGATAAAATAATGCTCCTGATAAGGTAACATTTTTTGCTTCAGCTAAAAATAGATTGCCACTTGTTCCCCAATGTGTTTCAGCATGCTTATGTATGTTAAGGGTATCAAGTACATGGTTATTAGCATTCCCTGATCTTATACCACCAGTAATATGTGATTTTGTTCCTTTCATAAGGTTAATAGTAGTAGAGTCTGCTGCTAGTATGCTTATATCATTAACCGTTCCACCATAAATGTTTACAATAGCTGTTCCAGTATGTGCTGCTGGTGCTACTACATCATTGCTTCCTAATACAAGTCGTACAACCTCACCACCATGTATATTCGCTTCAGCATAGTTTGTAATACTATTATCTTGAGAACCTAATTCAAGGCTTTGTATAGTAGAGCCTTTTAAAATATTTGCAACACCATGTATTAGGGTTCCACTTTCAAATGAGCCAAGCCTTAGAAGATTGATAGAGCTTTCTTCAATGTTAGCTATAGCCATCTGTGCTGAAAATCCTTGATTATCTGGAGCTAAAAAAAGTCTACTTAGTGTTGATTTTTTTACATTAATAAGGGCTTTTCCATATACATTACCACCTATAGATAAAATAGTATCTCGACGAACATTTGTGTTATTCAAAAAATTCATAGTAAGGTTACCATAAATGTCGCTATTCCATCCACCAATGACATCCCGATCTACAGTTGTATTTATGAGTGTAAGTGTTGCATTACCAACAATTGGAATATTATGGTTATTAGATCCTATAGAAATCTCCCCTGTAATATTACTGTTTTCAATTGTCATATTTATATCACCATTCACAACAGCACCTTGATTACCAAGGCCTCTATTTGCTCCAGCAATACCAACTACATTACCATTACATGTAACATTATTAAGATACATGTTCAGTGAGCCAGAAACTAAGGCGCCAGCATTACTAAAGCCAGCACCTCTTATAAGACCATTAACTGTAGAATTTCTTATATCTAAGTATATAGAACCAAGGATGAACGTATCTCCTCCACCTACACCTATAGATAAACTGCCGCCACTTATTTGTTGGGCAAGAGTATTATTAACTGTAAGCTTAACATCACCATTAATAACACTTGAATTATTTTGAGCTAAACTACCACCATAAGCTGCTTCAATAATATTTTGACCAAGGCTTTGTGTAGTCAAGGTTAAGTCTGTTCCTCCTATTACACTATATGGAGGTTGGCTATTAGAACCACCAAAAAAACGATCATTTGGCTGATTAATGTCTGTTAAAGTTGTTTTTTCACCATTAAAAAATCTATCTATAGCATAGCTTTGAGTAGGTAATAACATTGTTATGCTTAGAATACATAAAATAAAAAATAGGATATGTTTTTTCTTGTAGTATGACATTAAAAAAATTTTTCCTTCCTTAATTAAAAAAATTTTTCCTT
>CAYJFS010000003.1:170740-253673 GCA_964369665.1 uncultured Lawsonia sp.
ATTAAAAAAATTTTTCCTTCCTTAATTAAAAAAATTTTTCCTTATATTACTATATAAATAATTGTTTTGCAAATAAATTTTGCTAGATACATAAAATCAACATTTTAAAAAACGATATTTTATAAAATTTTTTACTTTCATAAAAGTAAAAACCTCTTTTCATACACTATATCAAAAATGCATAAAAACTAAACCTATCTTTTAGTAGTTCTAACAAAAATCTAACCAACTAAAGTCTTTCTCTAAATTATAAAAGAATAAATTTACTAAACGAAAATTTACATTTGAATCCCTACTTCAATGTATTTCCAGCTTGATCCATACCTATTTTTACTTCTTGTTGGATCAAAAGTGTATTGACAACAGTTCGCCATAAAAAAGAGCTGTCTCTTTAGAGTATTTATAGTTGTATACTCTTTCTTTGTTGAAAAAAATCGTCTATAGAATCCAATTTCTTTAACTATAACTAAAAAGACACTTGAGATTAAACAACATATGTATGTAAAACATATTTAAAAAACAAAAAGATTTTACTCTAAAACATTCTTTACATGCTCTATAACAAACTTTTTTAATTTCATTAATACGTCACAAACTTTTCTTCCTTTCTAACTTTATTGACAAAATATATTCTTATATCTATGCTATATCATAACCTAATAATCATAACAATTATAATCCTAAAATATAGGGAGTATACATGCCTGAGAATATACACCAAGATGGTCTTGAAGACGTTGTTCTACAGCTAGATAATGGTGTAAGATTATCCTTTTTAGGTAGACAGTTTGCTGGCGGTTCTTGGTACGATGAAGAAACCAATGTCCTTACACGTCAAAATCTTTATGTTACTGATTCTGGAGAACACATCTACTCTATAACATCTGGAGATGGACAAAAAAAAAGCCGTAGAGCATACCGTGTTGTCCTTCATGGAGAGCAATGTACTATTCATGATGGTCGTACAGAAATTACTCTTGAATTAGAAATGCTTATGTTAGCAGTTAAAGCCCTTACTGGCATAGAAAAATCTGAAGCACCATCATTAGAAATGATAGAGGAAATATTACGTGCAGCAAATGCCTAGTGCCTACTAATATATATCTTCATTACATTGCTATTATAGCTAAAAATAATGTATCATTCTTTATGAAAAGGAATTAAAAATTAGTAAATGCAAGGAAATCCTTGCATTTTTCTTCTTTTTTTAGAAAAGTCTATTAGGAAGTCATACTATTATGGAAAAAGAATACACACTTATATGTAAAAAGCATATACCAGAGCTTTCAAGTACTGTTAACTATTGGCGACATAACAAAACCTATGCTGAAATTTTATCTGTATCTAATGATGATGAAAATAAATGCTTTGGTGTCACATTTAAAACTCCCCCAAAAGATTCAACAGGTGTAGCACATATTCTTGAACATTCTGTGTTATGTGGTTCAAAAAAATACCCAACAAAAGAACCTTTTGTTGAACTTCTTAAAGGTTCCCTTCAAACATTTCTTAATGCTTTTACCTTTCCTGATAAGACATGTTATCCGGTAGCAAGTACAAATTTACAAGATTTTTATAACCTTATGGGTGTTTATTTAGATGCTGTTTTTTTTCCTCTCATTACAGAAAAAATTTTTCAACAAGAAGGTTGGCATTTCCACATAGAAAATCCTGAGCAACCTATTACATATAAAGGTGTTGTGTTTAATGAGATGAAGGGTGTGTATTCTTCTCCAGACTCCATACTTATGGAGCAATCACAACAATCTCTATTCCCAGACATAACATATGGCTTAGACTCAGGTGGTAATCCAGAAATTATACCCAATCTAACCTATTCAGATTTTATAGATTTCCACTCCACATACTACCACCCTTCCAATGCTCGCTTCTTCTTTTGGGGTAATGATCCTGAAGAGGAACGTCTCTCTTGTTTACTACCAATTTTATCGCAGTTTTCTAAAAAAAACCTACAAAATACTATACCCTTACAAAAACCTATTAATAAACCAAAAAAACTTACTATCCCCTATGAAGCTGGGCAAAATTTAGAAGAAGAGCATATTACGCTTAACTGGTTATTATGCCCGGGTACAGATACCAATGAAGTTTTACTTTTTGAAATTCTTGAATACATTTTATTAGGGCTTCCAGGATCACCATTACGAAAAAAACTCATTGAATCAGGACTTGGTGAAGATATTGCTGGTGTTGGCCTTGAAAAAGATCTTCAACAACTCTTTTTTTCTGTTGGTTTACGTTCTATTAAGCCAAATACAGCCCAAAAAGTGGAAACACTTATTATGGATACCCTAAAAGAGCTCTCTATATCTATAGAATCATCTTTTATTGAAGCTGCAATGAATAGTATAGAGTTTGCTTTACGAGAAAACAACTCAGGACGTTTTCCTCGAGGTCTTTCTGCTATGCTCCGTAGCCTTAGAACTTGGCTCTATGATGCAGATCCTTTAATGCCTTTACTATGGGAGCAGCATCTTCAATCTATTAAACAGCGCATAACTTCAGGCGAAAAAATTTTTGAAACAATGATTAAAACCTGGTTTTTAGATAACAACCATCGATCGACTGTACTCCTTCAGCCAAGTCTAACACTTGCAAAACAACGTAATGACAAAGAGGAAATGCAGTTAGCAGAACTGAAAAAAAATCTTTCATCAGAAAAACTAAAAAATCTTATTCAAGAGACTCAGACTCTTTTAGAAATACAAAAAAAACCTGACACTCCAGAAGCATTGGCCTCTATTCCATCTTTAACACGTAATGATTTACCACTAAAAAACCCTATTATACCTTGCTTGATCCCTCAAAAAGATCCTTACACAATACTAACGCACCCTCTTGATACTGTAGGTATAATATATGTTGACTGCCTCTTCTCTTTAGACGGAATCCCAAATGAACTTTTTCATTTAATACCACTTTTTGGTCGTAGTTTAACAGAACTAGGTACACAGAAGTATTCCTTTGTTGATCTTGGTATCTTAATAGCCTCAAAAACTGGTGGTGTTGACGCTGGTCCATTTATCACGACGATTCAAAACACTCGAGCACCAGTAGAAAAACTATGCCTTAGTGGAAAAGTAACAACAGAAAAACTTCCAGATCTATTTACTCTCTTTAAAGAAATTTTACTAGAAACAAACTTTGATAACCAAAACCGTATACTTCAAATGGCTTTAGAGGAACGTGCTCGCCTTGAACAGGTAATTATTCCTTCTGGACATAGTATTGTTATGGCACGTATACGTGCACAATATAGTCTTGCAGGAAGCATTAATGAAAAACTTGGAGGTATTACATATTTAGCATCTCTAACTAAACTTATTGAACGAATTAATACAGATTGGTTATCTGTACTTAAAGACTTTAAAAAAATACAAGAACTGATTATCACACAACAAAACATACTTATTAACATCACTGCTAATGAACACTTACTTGAAACAACAAGTGCTTTAAGTAAAGAACTTTGTTCTAGTCTACCCAATATAGCCATCAAACCAATAGGACGGCACATAGACGAAAGTATTCCTGGAGAAATTCTCTTTGCACCTACCCAAGTGAACTATGTTGGTAAAGGCTGTAACATCTATGACCTTGGTTATCAATGGCATGGTTCAGCATATGTTATCACGCGATATTTAAGAGTCTCTTGGCTCTGGAATAATGTACGTGTTCAAGGTGGTGCTTATGGTGTTTTCTGTACTTTAGATCGTATGAGTGGAACATTAATACAAGTTTCATACAGAGATCCAAATGTGGAAAAAACATTACTTAGTTTTGATAACACAACAAATTTTCTTAAAGAACATACTCTAACTGATAGAGAACTCACGCTTGCGATTGTCGGAGCTATTGGTGATCTTGATACATATATGTTACCTGATGCTAAAGGTATGGCATCCTTGACTCGTTATCTTACACATGATCAAGAAGACATGAGACAAAAAATGCGTGAAGAAATTCTTCATACCAGTCACAAGCATTTTATAGAATTTGCTGAAATTATGTATGAAGTAGCAAAATCTGGGACAGTTTGTATTCTTGGTGGTACTGAAGCTAATACTTATGGAAAACAAAAAAATTGGATAATTCAAAATATTAAATAAATGGACTATCAGACAAACAAAAATAATAGATTTAACAACGAATAAGTATATATTTAAGTAATTGCTATACATATTAAACTTTATTCTATTAAAGGTCTTTTTATGTCTAAACATGTTGTTATCGTTGGTGCTACTGCTACAGGGCCAAAAACTGCAAGCCGTCTAAAAAGAATTGATCCATCTATACATATTACTATGATCGATGAAAGCGAATATATTTCTTTTGGAGCCTGTGGTATTCCATACTTTATTTCTGTAGAAGCTCCTTCCCTTGATACCCTTAGATCTACAAAAAATGGAATTAAAAGAGATAAACAATATTTTGAAAAAAAAGACATTCATGTTCATGATAAAACACGGGCAACGAGTATCGATTGTTTAAATAAGACTGTAACTATAGAACATCTCTATACAAAGAAAACTTCTTTACTTACCTATGACAATCTTGTTCTTGCTACAGGTGGCAAACCTAGAATTCCACCTATTCCAGGTTATAATCTACAAGGTGTAACAACAGCAGCACGCTATGAGTCTGCTTCTTATATTCATGAACGCTGTGCTTCAGGTACTGTTAAAAATATTGTTATTATTGGTGGCGGATTTATTGCTGTAGAATTAGCTGTAGCTATTGAAAGTGCTTGGGGTATCAAAACATCTATTGTTGAGTTTATGCCACAGATTTTTCCAAGAACACTCTCCCCTGACCTTTCTGGCATGATACAACATGACTTAACAAAAAATAATGTAGACATATTTACTACAGAAAAAGTTACTCATATTGAAGGCATACATAACAATGTAACAGCAGTGCATACAGACAAACGTATTTTAAAAGCCGACCTTGTTATTTTTGCTGTAGGTTTTATTCCTAATTCTAGCCTAGCTGAAGCTGCTGGCCTTGAACTTGACCCACAAACAAAAGCAATTCTTGTCAACAAATATATGCAAACCTCTGATCCAAATATTTATGCAGGTGGAGACTGTGTTGCTGTTTTTAACCCCATTACTAAAAAACCTATCTTTTTGTCACTTGGCTCATTAGCTAACAGGCAAGGACGTGTTATTGGTACTAACCTTGCGGGAGGGAAAAGTATATTTTCTGGAGCTGTGGGCAACTGGTGCATTCAATCTTTTACTGTATCTGCTGCTGGAACAGGTTTAACATTAGAACAAGCAAAAAACGAAGGCTTCAATGCATTTTCTGCAAATATTGAGCACTTTGATCGTGCATTCTATTTTTCTGAAAAACATATGCTTTCTTTAGAGCTTATCGTTGATAGAGATACAAAACGTATATTGGGTATTCAAGGTGTTTCTTCTGGAGGAGATGCATTAAAAGGACGTATTGATACTGTATCAAGTATGCTACAGTTTGGCTATCCAACAATAGATGATCTTTCTAATACAGAATTTTCTTATGCTCCACCATTCTCTACAGCTATAGACCCTGTTAATTTAGTTGCAAATGTTGCAGATAATATCATTTCCAAACAACTTAACTCGATTACAACACAAGAGTTTAAACAATTATGGAACAATAGAAAAAAAAATGACATCTATTTTGCAGATGCAAGACCAGCACCTACAGCTAAACAACTTTTAGAAAAATATCCTGAAGAATGGCACAGTCTTCCACTTGAAGATATCTCCACTCATATCTCTAAACTTCCCAAAAATCGACCTATAGCTCTTATTTGTAATACAGGATTACGAGCATACGAAGTTCTATTAGAACTCAAAAAAGCAGGCCTAAAAAAAGTTATACATACTCTTGGGGGCATGCAAACCCTTATTAAACGTGGAGAAGAACATTTATAATCTCCCCAAATATCCTTATACATATTCTAAAATCTATATATCCATAGCTTAACAATAACAATATCGGATAACCAATATTTGAAATATATATTTTCAACATTGACAGACAATGATATCCATGTTGAAACGCCTTCAATACTTGGTTTCAATTAAATACATAACAAATACACAATACTTATTTATAGTTAGGAATGTGTATGACTGTATTCTCTTTGAGGAAATTTACTATGGGAAAAAATCTCATCATTGTTGAATCACCTGCGAAAGTAAAAACATTAAAAAAATTTTTAGGTGCTGGCTACACTATACAAGCAAGTGTCGGACACATCCGAGATCTTCCTAAAAAATCACTTGGTGTTGATGAGGATGATAACTTTTTACCTCACTATGAAATCATCTTAGGTAAAGAAAAAGTTGTACAAACTTTACGTGAAGCTGCAAAAAAAGCTAATACTGTATATCTTGCTCCAGATCCTGATCGTGAAGGAGAAGCAATTGCTTGGCATGTAGCAGAACTTATTAAAGATGAAAACCAAAATGTCCAACGTATTCAATTCAATGAAATTACAGCTAAAGCCGTTAAAGATGCTTTAGAACACCCTCAAGAACTTAATAAAAACCTTTTTGATGCACAGCAAGCACGCCGTATTCTTGATCGCCTTGTAGGCTATAAAATATCACCACTCTTATGGAAAAAAGTTAAAAGAGGGATCTCTGCTGGTCGTGTACAATCTGTTGCCCTAAGACTTATTGTAGAACGAGATGAAGAACGTTATGCATTTACACCTGAAGAATATTGGATATTTAAAGCTCTCCTAGAAGGCAGCACACCACCAACGTTCAAAGTAGATTTATGGAAACTTGAAGGGAAAAAAGTTACTATTCCTGATATTACAGCAGCTGAAGCTTTAGAGGCTGTAATAAAAAATAAACCTTTTATTGTTAGTGCTATAGAAGAAAAAGAACGAAAACGTTCTCCACAACCACCCTTCATCACTTCTACATTACAGCAAGTTGCTAACCAACGCCTTGGTTACACATCAAAACGTACAATGTCTATTGCACAACGTCTTTATGAAGGTCTTGATTTAGGTGAAAAAGGTACTACTGCGCTTATCACATATATGCGTACAGACTCTGTCCGTATTGCTGATGAAGCAAAATTAGCAGCAGCAGAACTTATTGAACAAAAATTTGGTAAAGAATACCTAGCCCCAGGGGGTAATGGCCGAAACTTCAAAGGAAAAGCTGGTGCTCAAGATGCACATGAGGCTATCCGACCAGTTGATGTTACAATAATACCTGATGAAATAAAACAATACATTGCTCCAGACCAGTATCAAATTTACAAACTTATATGGTCACGTTTTATATCATCACAAATGGCATCAGCCTGCTTTCATGATACAACTATTACTATAGACTGTGGTCCATCACAGTGGCGAACAAAAGGTGAACGCCTATTATTCCCTGGATTTTTAATAGTACTACCAAATAATAAAGATGAAGAAGATGTTAACATTCCGAAACTAACAAAAGGAGAACAGGTTACACTCCAAAAACTGACAAAAGAACAAAAATTTACTCAACCACCACCACGATATACAGAAGCTTCTCTTGTACGTGAACTTGAAGAGTTGGGTATAGGTAGACCATCTACATATGCTTCAATTATCTCTACACTACAAGATAGAGATTACGTACATCTAGAAGAAAAACTCTTTACAGCTACTGATTTAGGCCGTGTTGTCTGTGATTTATTACGTGAACATTTTAAAACCTTAATGGATGTAGCCTTTACAGCAACCATGGAAGAACGACTTGATAATGTCGCTGAAGGAAAACAAGACTGGGTTCAATTACTTAAAACCTTTAGTAGTGACTTTAACCCTACACTTAATGAAGCAAATAAAGCAATGCATCAGGTAAAAACTGGTCTTGTTACAGACATTCTCTGCCCTGAATGTAATAAAAAACTTGTAATTAAATTTGGTTCTTCTGGACAGTTTCTAGCATGCCAAGGATATCCTGATTGTACATTTACATCAAACTATGAACGTGACGAAAAAGGCCATATTCACCTTGTTGAAAAAATAAAACCTGAATTAGAAAAAGTTGGTACATGCCCTAAGTGTTCAAAAAATCTTGTACTTAAAAAATCCAGGGTTGGCGGACGATTCATTGCCTGTTCCGGCTATCCTGAATGTACATATACAGAACCTTTCTCTACAAATGTCCCTTGTCCTAGAGAAGGCTGCAGTGGTGTTCTTGTAGAAAAAAGTTCTAAACGTGGAAAAATATTTTATGCATGTAATACCTATCCCCAATGTGATTATGCTATCTGGAACTGGCCTATCCAAAAACCATGCCCACAGTGTGGATCACCTATTTTAACAATAAAGACAACTAAAGCAAAAGGAAAACACCTTGCTTGTCCAGAAAAAAATTGTAATTATACCTCAGAACTTGAAGAAAAAGATATTGCAGATGAGTAAACAATATATCTTGTTTTCCTTACCAACAATAAGGCCTAACTAACTATGTCTATCCACACACTACCCCTAGGACAACTAGAAACAAATTGCTATATTATACATAATAAAACTGATGCTCTTATTATTGATCCAGGTGGAACACACCATAAAGATAGTAAACCTATATTAGCTTTTATTGATCAACATCAACTTAAGGTTCATGCTATACTTTGTACGCACCTCCATTATGACCATGTTTTTAGTGTTGCTTCACTTCATGAATATCTAAAAACACCTATCTGGGCATCAAATAAAGATCTATTCCTTATAGATCCAGAACAAACATATACAACTACTGATCGAGGTTTTCCAGAAGTTACACCTTTTAACCCCACTCATTTAAAAGAAAATGTATATACCTTTGGTCCATATACATGTGCTGTTTTAGAAACCCCTGGACATACACCAGGCTGTTTATCTTTATATTTTAAATCTCTCAATATCCTTTTTACAGGAGACTTATTGTTTTATCACTCTGTGGGCAGAACAGATTTTCCTCGAAGTAACCCACAAGATCTCCATAATTCACTACAAAAAAAAATCTTTACACTACCTGCAGAAACAATTGTATACCCAGGGCATGGTCAGACAACATCTATTCATGAAGAACAAACAAACAACCCCTATATCTAAAAATACATATCGTTAGAATCCATACTACACACTACTAGGAATATTTATTGTGACAAAAAAAATAAAAAAGGTAGTTCTTGCATATTCTGGAGGCCTTGATACCTCCGTTATCTTAAAATGGCTTATCACAACCTATAACTGTGAGGTTATTGCTGTTACAGCTAACCTTGGCCAAGAAGAAGATTTAATTAGTATAGAAAAGAAGGCGCTTCAAACAGGTGCTAGTAAAGCATATCTTGAAGACCTACGTATAGAATTTGCAAAAGATTTCATTTTTCCCATGATGCGCTCTGGAGCTTTATACGAAGGTAGATATCTTTTAGGCACAGCTATTGCTCGCCCATTGATAACTAAAACACTCATAAAAATTGCACATGCTGAGCATGCTGATGCTATTGCCCATGGATCCACAGGTAAAGGCAATGATCAAGTACGGTTTGAACTTACTGCTGCTGCTCTTGATCCAAATATCCGTATTATTGCTCCATGGCGTGAATGGGATCTTCTATCCCGTTCAGCACTTAATAACTTTGCACAAAAACACAACATTCCCATTACTTCTTCAAATAAACATTATAGTATAGACAAAAATATGCTTCACTGTAGCTTTGAAGGCGGTGAACTTGAAAATCCATGGGAAGAACCACATCAAGAATCCTATTCTATGTCTGTACCTATAGAACAAGCCCCTGATAAACCAGAATATATTACTCTTGAATTTGAAAAAGGTAACCCTATAGCCCTTAATAATACTTACTTATCCCCTGATCAACTTATTATGGAACTGAATACTCTTGCAGGACGCCATGGTATTGGTCGTGTAGATATGGTAGAAAGTCGTTATGTTGGAATGAAATCCCGTGGCGTTTATGAAACACCTGGTGGAACAGTTATACATACGGCACACCAAGACCTTGAAGGTATTACGCTTGATCACATGACTTTACAAATCCGTAACCAACTTGTCCCTATATATGCAGATGCTATATATAATGGTTTTTGGTTTTCTCCAGAACGTGAAGCCATACAAGCATTTATGGATAAAGCTCAAGAAACAGTTTCTGGAATAGTCCGTGTTAAACTCTATAAAGGCAATGTCTGGCCCGTAGGGAGAACGTCACCAAATAGCCTATACATACCTGAAATCGCAACATTTGAAAAAGACACAACATATAGGCATGAAGATGCTACTGGATTTATCCGTCTTAATAGTTTACGTATTCGTGGCTACAAAAATAACTTAGCTGAGTTCTTGCCTTAACAAGGAACACCTTATGTCTGAAAAAAAAATGTGGAGTGGACGATTTTCTGATCATACAACAAATTTAGTTGAGGAGTATACACAGTCTCTAGATTATGACAAACACCTTTATACCCAAGAAATTCATGGATCAAAAGCTCATGTTCATATGCTTGCCCGTCAAGGCATTATTACCCTTATAGAAGCTGAAAAAATGCTTGATGCTCTCAATACTATTCATGAAGAAATAAAAAACAATACTTTCTCATGGAGAACTGACCTTGAAGATATTCATATGAATATTGAACACCGTCTTACGGAACTCATTGGTTCTATAGGTAAGAAAGTTCATACTGGTAGAAGCAGGAATGACCAGGTTGCTCTTGATATGAGACTTTTTACCTCTGATGCACTTCGCCTATGGAAAAGAGAGCTTCGTGAATTAATTGGTATATTTGTTGCTAAAGCAGAAGAACATAAAAAAACTATCTTACCTGGTTATACACACCTCCAACCAGCTCAACCTATAAGTCTTGCACAACATCTTCTTGCCTATGCATGGATGTTTAAAAGAGACACAGAACGTGTACAAGAATGTGAACAACGTACACGCATTTCACCTTTAGGTGCTGGAGCCCTTGCAGGAACAACATACAATTTAGACCCCTATTCCATTACAAAAGAATTAGATATGTATGGTGTTTTTGATAACAGTATGGATGCTGTCTCTGATCGTGATTTTGTTGTTGAAGCAATTTTTTGTGCAAGTGTTATAATGATGCATCTCTCACGTTTCTGTGAAGAAATCATCTTATGGTCAAACCCATCATTTGGTTTTATTCTTTTACCTGATGCATATGCAACAGGCTCATCTATTATGCCTCAGAAAAAAAATCCTGATGTTGCAGAACTTATGCGTGGTAAAGTTGGTAGTGTTTATGGAGCACTTTTTGCACTTTTTACTATACTAAAAGCCCTACCTTTAACATACAATAGAGATTTACAAGAAGACAAAAAACACTTTATTGAAACACATACAACTATCTATACATCTCTAGCTCTCATGAGGGATATGCTTACAGCACTCTCTTTCAACAATGAAAAAATGTCAGAAGCACTATCAAAGGGTTTTCTTAATGCTACTGAACTTGCAGACTACCTTGTCACAAAAGGGTTTTCATTTAGAGATGCACACCATACTACTGGTAAAATTGTCGTCCTAGCTGAACAAAAAGGTTGTGCTTTAGAAAAGCTAAGCCTTGAAGAGTTTAAGTCTATCTGTGATATTATTGAGTCAGATGTATTTCATGTCCTAGACTATAATACAGCTGTAGAACGTAGATGCACACATGGTAGTACAGGCTATACCTCCATAGAAGAACAACTTCATACTATTAAAACATGGTTGCAATCTAAATATTCTTAATGTCCAGTAGAATACTTATATAAGCTCAATACATTCTATACTATAAATACCTAAATACATTGCTATGCAAAAACTTATCTGATACTCCTGCTATACATTTTTATGGAAAAACCTTATGCATAAAACAATAATTCATGGAATTGCACTTTTTTCAGGAGGTCTGGATAGCCTACTTGCAGCGAAAATTCTTGTAAAACAAGGGCTTAACATACACTGTCTCCATGCTGTTTCCCCTTTCTTTGGAAAACCACAGGCCATTCCACATTGGCAATCTATATATGGTTTATCTATCGAACCTATTGATATAAGTGCTGAATTTGTATCACTCCTTCGTCAAAAACCTAAATATGGTTTTGGTAAAGTCATGAATCCCTGTGTAGACTGCAAAATACTCATGATGCGTTTAGCTCATACCAAAATGAAAGAATTAGGTGCATCTTTTATTATATCTGGAGAAGTTATTGGTCAAAGACCTATGTCTCAAAGAAAAGACATGCTCAATTTTATTCCCAAGCATGCTGAAATATACGATATCCTCTTAAGACCTCTATCTGCAAAACATTTACCACCAACAGAGCCTGAACACTCTGGTCTTGTTGATCGTTCAAAACTCCTTGGTTTTTTTGGTAGAGGAAGAAAAGCACAAATTGCTTTAGCAAAACAAATGGGTATTAAAGAGATACCAACACCTGCTGGTGGTTGCCGCCTTACAGAAAAAGATAGTGTTCACCGCTACTGGTCTGTATTAACTAAACTATCTGCTCCTTCTTCTAAAGACTTTTTTCTTGCTAATGTTGGGAGACAATATTGGCACAAAGATCACTGGCTTATTATTGGAAGAAATGAAGAAGAAAATACAAAACTTGAACAACTAGCATGTAGTTTGGATTTACTTATAAAAATAAAAGATTTTCCAGGACCTTTAGGCCTAGTAAGACAATTTGTACCTTGGGAATCCTCCATCATCCATAACGCTGCTGCATTAGTTGCTTCATATGCCCCAAAAGCAATGAAAGAAACAAAAAATATTACCATAACGATTCTTTCTCTAAAAGAAACTTATGAGATTATTGTTCAACCTACAAGAACAAGCCTTTTTTCATGGAAAACAATACAATTTGAAGATCTTCGTGAGGCAATCAAACAAGACGTACAACTTACAGTATAAAAATAATGCTATCTTTATTCATTATTAAATTGAGCTAATCAGTAAATAAAAAGAGGATCCATCATACCTCAATGGATCCTCTTTTACATAATATATTCTAAATTTTTTTAGCCTAATATTAGTCAAAAACAATCTATAATAATACAAAAATACATAAAACTACTAAGCTGGCTACTTACTATTATGTATTCCTTGCTACAAAACCTTGTACTTCAATCTCTGTGGAAGGAGAGCCAGCAATTTTTGACAAATATGTATCCCCTAATGTTTTGATATGTCCATCAACATTTATGAAATAATTTACATGTACTTGCTCTTCAGCAATAACTGTTTCAAACAACTTGGCACTAATAGCATCGCCATTTTCTCTACAAATATTTAAAAACCTATTATAATCTTCTATCGTTTTATCTTCTAGATCAACATTATATGGGAAGACAGCTTTAACATTCTGTCCTTTTGATACTTTTTCTGAAATTTCTGTTGTTGGTTCACCACCAATTTCTTTAATCCTCTCAGCAAACATCTCTGCATGCTTCATTTCATCCATAGCAATAAGCTTAACATTGGTTGCAAACTCTCCATAATCAGAATCATCTAAATTATAATGCTGGTTCATATATTGACTAATAGAAAACAACTCCATGCTTCGTGCCTTATTTAATACATCAATAACTCTTGAAATTTTTTCTTCTCTTTCTGTTTTTTGTGCCATATATAAATCCTCCTACAGCAGACCTAGCTATTTATAAATCAACATATAAATCAATAATAGTTATTCATTAAAAATATATCAACATTATGTATCATAATTATTATAGACTATTAACATCAATTATAACATATCTGAAAACATGCTTAATACTCTGTCTATATTCAAAAATTAACTTCTATATAAACAAATTCACTATATTATTAAAATATATTTACTTAATAGTAACTATACAACTTAAAAAGTGTATTCCTTTCTATTAAATATAAAAAGTATTTTTTACTAGTTCTTGTCTCTAGTTATATTATTATAATTTAACAACTATGAATATATGATACAAAAATACTAATTATTGCCTGTATTATTTCCTCTTTACAGCCTTAGAATATCTAGTACTAACGAGATTACACATTAACAACATTTTTAATACCATATCAACTGAAATCTAGTTTATTACAAAATTTTCATACAAACTATAAATTGCCCATACACCATACCTAAAATCATTTATTTTTATACATATAATAAAAAATATATAAACCAAACAAGAAGCACTTCTTATTGTACTACAAAACATATCTTCATTTTAAATAACTGTAGATTATCTCTTCAAAGAACGTTACAAGACACATACTATTTAAGTTAGCAAGGAGCACATATGTGTGGAATAATCGCGTATGTTGGACATAGACCAGCACTTCCTGTTGTTATTGAAGGCCTTCATCATTTAGAATATCGTGGCTATGACTCAGCAGGTGTTTGCTTTATACAAGGGAATAAACTACATACAATTAAAGCTGAGGGGAAGCTCTCTGCCCTAGAAAAAAAACTCTCTAGCTGCTCAACAGTACTTACAACAACGGCAATAGGCCATACCCGTTGGGCAACTCATGGAGCACCTTCTGAAAAAAATGCACACCCACATACTAATGAAAAACAAGATATTGCCATTGTACATAATGGAATCATTGAAAACCACCAAGAACTTAAAGAACAACTTCTCCATCTAGGCTACTCCTTTGTTTCAGAGACAGATACAGAAGTTTTAGTACATCTTGTTACTGAAGGTTATAAAAAAAGTAACTCTATCCTACAAAGTTTTGCTTGGGCACTAAATCAAACTCATGGAAGCTATGCTGTTGCCCTTATAAGCAAATATGATCCTTCTACCATATTTGCTGCACGTAAATCTGCTCCCCTCATTCTTGGTGTTGGTGTTGGTGAAAACTTTATTGCCTCAGATATCCCAGCATTTCTCTCATATACAAAAGATGTTATTTTTTTAGAAGACTCTGAGATTGTCTGTATCACAAATAACACTTGGAATATTGCCAGCCTTTCTAGCTTAAGTCCTATAAAAAAACATATACATACTATTCCATGGGATATGCAGTCTGCTCAAAAAAGTGGATATAAGCACTTCATGCTCAAGGAAATCTTTGAACAGCCACAAGTCATTGCAGATTGTCTAAAAGGTAGACTTGATTTTGCAAATAAAAAAATTCTTATACAAGAACTTGAGCATATGCCTATACCTAAACGCTTAACAATAGTAGCTTGTGGCTCATCATATCATGCAGGTATGTGGGGCAAAACTATTTTAGAAAACTGGGCAAAAATACCTACCAGCATAGAAATAGCTTCAGAGTTTCGTTATCAAGCTGGCCATACGTTAGCCCCTGAAGATATTATTATTGTTATTAGCCAATCTGGAGAAACAGCAGATACTCTTGCTGCACTCCATTTAGCAAAAGAAAAAGGCTGCATAGTAATAGCACTCTGTAATGTTATTGGTTCTAACATGACTCGTGAAGCAGATCTTACAATTTATACTCAAGCAGGCCCAGAAATAAGTGTTGCCTCTACAAAAGCTGTATGTAGTCAAATGATGCTTCTTATGCTTATAACTCTTTACTATACACAAATAAAAAATATTCTACCCACTAAAAACCTTGAATCCATCCTTAATGACATACAAAACTTACCAGAAACAATAGAGCAAATATTACCTAGTTTGCAAAAGACAGCAAAAAAAATTGCTGCACAGTATGCCCATGTAGAGCACTTCTTCTTTCTAGGTAGAGGACAAGGGTACCCTCTAGCTCTAGAAGGATCTTTAAAGCTAAAAGAACTTTCGTATATTCATGCTGAAGCATACCCTGCTGGAGAAATGAAGCATGGAGCCATTGCTCTTATTGATCAAAATTTCCCAACCATTGCTATTATTATGAAAGACCATTTAACTCAAAAGATAAAATCAAATATTGCTGAAATACAGGCTAGAGGAGGCTCTGTAATTGCTATTGCAAGTGACCAAGCAATATTAACCAATTTCTCTCCTGAATATCTATGGCTTATTCCAGAAAAAAACCTATGTACAAGTTTCCTTATGCTTCCTGCAATGCAACTATTCAGTTATGAAGTAGCTGTATACCTTGGAAAAGATGTTGATCAACCAAGAAACTTAGCTAAAAGCGTTACGGTAGAGTAGTTTGGAAGAGTATTTTTTGAAAAAGCGTTTATGAGGGGAAACAACATGATTTTGATACTTGTTGCTTTAAAAGAGGAACTCAGAAAAGAAGATCTACCAGATTTTCAAATACATCATACTGGTGTAGGCAAGATAAATGCAGCAATCAAAACATTAGAAATAATAAAGAGATATTCTCCATCCTTAATAATCAACTATGGAACTGCCGGAAGTTTAAACAAAAAATTGAATGGACTAGTTGAGGTAACAAAATTTTTTCAAAGAGATATGGATGTCACAGCATTAGGTTTTAAGGTTGGTCAAACTCCTTTTGATAATATTGAAGAAATAGATTTTGGAAAGAGTGGATACAGTTGTGGAACAGGAGACTCCTTTGTAACACAAACACCAAAGTTGAAAACAGACCTTGTAGATATGGAGGCATATGCAATTGCAAAAATTTGTTACCTTCAAGATATAAATTTTAAATGTTTTAAATATATATCAGATAGTGCAGATGCAGGTGCACGTGATGAATGGATTGAAAATGTATCAATTGGGAAAAAACTCTTTATAGAAAAAATGGGTAATTTCCCAGTTAATTGAAAACACTCTTCCAAAACAGTTGGTAACCATGGAAACTAGAGCATATTTTCAAACATACACAGCAAATGTAACAAAATATACCCAAAGACCAAAAACATATAAAGTCAATACTTCTACTGGCATAATTTCATATAATACACCAGCAATAAATACTGCTAAAAAATTATTAATAAATTCTCAGTAAAGACACTATAGTCATGTCTAACTCCTTCTGTACAACATAAATAAAAATAACACTATTACACTCTATTCTTATATTTACTATACTTACAGAGACATAACCAATAAATATACCATCTCTCTCTGATCAAGAACGTCTATATAATAGTAACAACTATCTATGATTGTGCAAATAATAACAAACCATACTATGTTAATAATGAAAAAATTCTAGTAAAAATACCTATATTCAATACATATCAAGAAATAATAACTATATTTATACTTTTAAAAAAACTTTATAATCTGATGTAATCTTAAAAACATAGACTTCCTAATGACTACCTATAAAAACTATTATCTTTTATTAACTAAAAATAATTAGTGAATTTTATCTATATACCTTCTCTATAAAAACTTTAATTATAGTAGCTTGTTATTATAAGAGCAACTATACTTTAAATATAATATTATATTAAAATATCTCTATATACTATTGAAAAATATTTTTTCTAACTTATTATTAATTAGAAATTATATCATCATTATTCTATCCTTTCACAAAACTATACTTTGTAGTTAAAATATATAGCAGTATTCTATCTATTATCTATATTTAAAAAACTAAAAAATATAATCTATAATAACAATAAAATCTTAATGACTTTAGTACCTATATGGTTTTCATATACCTATTCTATTCTATTATAAAAAACTTCATATATTTAGTTTTATTTATCCTTTTTATAAACGCTAAATGTTATGCTGTAATGATAGATATTGGAACTTTAGGTGGAAATGATTCACAAAGTAGAGCTATCTCTGGTGATGGATCTATTGCTGTTGGTATTTCATCTTTAGCTACAGGTGATTTCCATGCTTTTAAGTTTACTCTTAACCATGGAATAATAGACCTTGGATCGTTAGGTGGAGACACCTCTTTTGCAAATGCTGTATCTTATGATGGCTCTGTTATTGTTGGCTCATCTACTCTCGCAAATCACCATATCCATGCATTTAAATATACTAATGCTACAGGAATGGTTAACATTGTACCTTCTTTTGAATCAGAGGCTAAGTATGTTTCTGGAGATGGAACTATTACTGTAGGAACAATTAGTGATCCACCCTTTTATCAACATGTTTTTCTACACACAGATGCAGCTGGTATAATCCTCATCCCTACATTAGGTGGCAGAAGCAGTTTTCCTACAGGAATTTCCTCTGATGGCTCTATTATTATTGGAGACTCACAATTACCTACTGGGGAGATGCATGCATTCAAATATACTGTTGCCACAGGTATCACAACAGACCTTAATACTTTAGGTGGATATTTTTCATGTTCATCAGCTATATCACATGATAACTCTACAATTATAGGAACATCAACGATTGTGCATGGTCATATACATGCTTTTAAATATACAGACCCACATGGAATACAAGACTTAGGGACACTTGGAGGAACATTTTCTGAGGCTAATGCTGTTTCAGGAACAGGTAATGTTGTTGTTGGATGCTCATCATTACAATCTGGCTTCAACCATGCCTTTAAACATACAGATTTAACAGGAATGATAGATTTGGGAACATTAGGTGGTAACAGCTCTACAGCTGTAGCCATATCAAGTGATGGTTCTATCATTGCAGGAAATTCAGAAACACACCAAGGACATTTTCATGGATTTATTTATACAACAAATTTAGGTATGGTTGATATAGGTACACTTGGTGGTCAAAACTCAACGATTGTTATTGGAGGTATGTCTTATGATGGTCATGTAGTAACTGGTCACAGTCACACTACTTTAGGGAATACACATGCCTTCATCCTCAGAGTAACACCACTTCTTCCTGGCCCTCCTCCTGGTGCTCCACCTCCTCCTCTTCCTGGGGCTGGTCTTGGTCCTGTTGTTGGTGGCCCTGCTGGTGCTCCTGGTCCTGGTGGTGGACCTGTAGCTGCTCCTCCTCCACCTCCTCTTCCTGGAGGTGCTCCAGGTCCAGGACCCGCTCCTGGACCTGGTCCTGGTGGTGGTGGCCCTGCTGGTGCTCC
Organism: uncultured Lawsonia sp.; assembly: GCA_964369665.1. Lineage (GTDB taxonomy): Bacteria > Desulfobacterota > Desulfovibrionia > Desulfovibrionales > Desulfovibrionaceae > Bilophila. The sequence continues at coordinate 189,693 of CAYJFS010000003.1, forward strand.
TGGCCCTGCTGGTGGGCCTGGGCCTGTAGCTGTTCCTCCACAGCCTCCTGTAACTAATAGTGCACATCCACCTCTTAAACTTGTTGATATCAACAATACTGCTAAAGCTTTGGAACAAAGTTCCTTAGACTTATCTCTTTTCATGGCAAGTAATTATGCAAATATGACTCAAAGACTTGACTCAGAATGTACAAAATTTGGACCACATGGAATTTGTGTTCAAGCTGGGCTTCCATCTATATTGGCAAAAATGAATACTTACTCAAAAAAAGCAACCTCAAAACGGCTAGCAACTAGTATCAACTTAGCATATAAAATATTATCAAATTTTGTTTTTGGAATAGGTATGCATCAAAATCTAAATTCTCAAAGTAAATACTACAAACCAGAAAAACGTCTACCTTTTATAGCTTCTTATATTGCCTTTACTCAACACCCAGAATCCAGTCATGGTTTCAAATGTAAAATTTCTGGAGGTTACCAAAATGAAAATACAAACATTACACGTATGACATTACCAAACACAGAAAAAGGAGAAGGAAAAACTCGTCTCAAAAGTATGGGCTATAAAGTTCAACTAGGTTATGGTATTCCATTATCAGAAAAATGGAGTATACAACCTATACTTAGCTTTTCTTATATAAATATTGTACGTAAAAAATACACAGAATTTTCAACAATTGATTTTCCTATTGCTTTTAAAAAAGCTCAGATTACACAATCTATACTTAAAAATGCGGCTATCCTTGAAGGGAAAGTAACTGATACACTTACCTTGTCTTTTTTAGGTAATATTGAATATAACATAGATAAAAAAAACAAAGGATATTCTGGTAAAATACCTTATTTAGGAAAATTCGATTTTAATGGATTAAAACTAAGAAAAATAATGCTTACTGGAGGTCTAAATATAGCATACGACTTACCATATAACCAAAATCTGGGTTTTCAGGCTGCTTATGGACAATCTAATTTTAAAAAAATAAATATCTTAACTTCAACGCTAACCTACAGTATTGGCTTCTAAAATCAAAGGTTTTCACCTTAAAACCCATGCCAGCTATTATAAACAGTTATTTTTTCACACCTTCTTTATACATCTGACTTACAATAACCATATGAATTTTCTTCATATATAAAAATATATATAAACTCTTTATTTGTATGATATTTTTTCAACTATATGTTTAGCTATCTTGAAAAGAGTTATAACTTAAAACTAATCGATTTTTACTAGAGTTTTCCACAATAAGGCATACCTTCAAAAACCATCAGTATAAACTTTGTAGAAAAGATAACCAATAAAAATGTTTTTGGATTTCAAACTATTATTATACAGACTTAAAAATATTTATGTTTTTGCTATCCCATACCTTTCTCCTTAACAAATCATGGAGGAACTCTTAATCAAACAATAAACAACTATAAGCCATAACTTTATATAACTTCTATACTTTTCATAACTGGTTCTCACTCTAAATATACTCAATAAACTGTATCACTCCTAAAAGAATGTTTTTATGGAAAAGATTATTAAAGATATAAAAATGAATCTGTACATATATCTATATAAAAACATACATGAGACCAAATCTAAAAACTGTATAAAGCACCACTATTCCAAACAAAAGGCACCTTGTTAAAAACTATAAATAGTTTAAATAAAGAAGTATTTACTTCATCGGATATTCATTAGATTCTATCTATTTTAAATAAAAAAATAGCTATATCTAACTTGAAAAACTACTATGATTGTACCCCTCCTGCACCTTAAACATTATATAAGGTAAAAACTCTAGTTTTAAGTTTTTTTATTATACATTAAACAACTAAATATCTCATAGTAAGCATTGCCATAAAAGTATTACATACACTAATAATAAACATTGGAATATAATGAGCAGTGTTAACACCAGCCACGGCAAGAACTCTTCCCATATACTGTATTTGTGCACCCATTAAAAAAATACCAGGGATAATAATACTTAGGTGTGTGTTTGTAAGTATACCTTGCTCATATAAACTAGCAGCAACACCAATACCACCACCAGCAGAAAGCCATGTAGCTAAAAGTACTGTTATAGAAGCTCCAGGCAAATCAAAAATACCCATAACAGGCTGAAAAATTTCACCAAGTATGTTCAGAATACCTGTTGTATTCAAAAGCTGGATAAGAACAAAAGCCATAATAATATTAGGAAGAAGGTTCATTGTTCCTAATCGCCACCCTTTCTGCATTCCATGGATGAATATATCATAAACATTTTTCTTTTCCATAAATTAACCATGAACCTTTTCTTTAGATTGAGTAATATTAAGATATAAACGCATAATATTCATACCTACAACTTTATAACAAAGTATAACAGCTAAAGGTGTTATTATTGAAACAGAAAGAAAAGGGAATATAACTGCACCAGTAGTCAAATAATTAGTTACAGCAGCACCAGCAGAAAACTGAAACATACCAAAAACACTCCGCTCATTATCAGAAATATATTTATTTTCATATAATTCACGTGTCATAGCTCCACCAGCATCAGAACTCTGTAAACTACTAACAAGTGCAAGACCAGCAATCCCTGACAATCCTAATATAGGTTTCATAATAGGTGAAAGAAGTTTTTGTGCTGCATAAAGAGCACCTAAATAGCTTGCTACTTCCACTATACCAAGAGCTAGCATAATCCCTGGGATAACTGAAAATGCAAACATAAAACCTTGACAAGCTCCTACACCCCCCACACCTATAAAATTTGTTGTAGTGGTTTTCATTGTACCAAACTTACCAATAAGATTAATAAAGTCTAGTGCTCCAAGCCAATCACTAAACCATGAAAAAAACCCAGAAAACAATAAAATTACAACTACTAATGTTATATATGGTATAAGTCTTACTCTAGGACTATCTGGTACTGTATATGCTCTACTATTTTTCATATTTATTAACCATAGATAAAATTTAACAACAGCTAGATATTACTTTAAACAATGTGCACTAGCTATATTTTTAGCTAATGCCCTATCTATTTTTCCTGTTCCTGTTTGAGGAATTTCTTCAACCTCTATGATTTGTTTTGGATACCAATATATTGGTAATTCCTCTTTACAATGTTCAACATTATTAACTAAATGTCCTTTAATCAATAAAACAAGCTGTTCACCAAATTGTGGATGAGGAACAGATGTTACTGCAAATGGTTGCTGAATATATTTTTGAAGTACTTCCTCAACTTGTTCAATTTGGATCTTCACACCACCACTAATGACAACATTATCCTGCCTACCAAGAATACGAAAATAACCCTGACTATTAATCTCAGCAATATCATTAGTAATAACAGGCTCACTACAAATCGATGGAGCTTCTATAACAAGCGTACCTTGCCATGAAAGAGATACATTTATTCCATCAAATGGTCTATACCACTCTGAACGCTCACTCCCATTTATTCTTCTAAGCGCTATGTGTGACAATGTTTCTGTCATTCCATAGGTTGACCAAACAGCATACGGAAAACTCGATAACTTCCTTTCAAGGGAACTATCAATACAAGAACCTCCAATAATAAGATGTCGGACCTGCTGTAAATAATATCTCTCTTTTTCATGCTCAAGTGTAAATGCAACCTGATTAGGCGTCATTGCTGCAAAAGTAAAAATTTTATCTATACCCTTGAAGGGTCTTCTAGAAGGAGGAACAATAAAAAGATTGAGCCCTAAAACCAAGGCTCGAACAACAAGCATTTTCCCACCAATATACTCTAAAGGCATGCATAGTAACGCGGTATCATTGCTTTTAAGACCAAGGAAAGAGCATGTTAAACAAGCACTTTGCATCATACGACTTTTTTCTACTTGTATACTTTTAGGTGCTCCAGTTGATCCAGATGTATATGCAGTTACAGTTTCAGAATCATCAAACCATTCTTTAAGAAAACAGAATAATGTACTTTTAAATGTTGTATTATCTTTGTGGTGATGATCTTGAATATATTGAATAATTGATTCTTTTGTATACACAGTACCATCTAATAAAAGATTTTGTTTTAACCTATCTAGTTGAAACAATGGAATCCTCTAATGCATACTATAAATATACATAAAATTATAAAATGCTTACATATAAAAATTTTATGGAAACTTAGGATACTCTTTAAAGTTTGGTTTTCGCTTTTCTAAAAAAGCTTTGCCACCCTCTTGTGCTTCCTCTGTTAAATAATACAGCATTGTTGCATTGCCTGCTAATTCTTGAATACCAGCTTGACCATCAAGCTCAGCATTAAGACCCACTTTAATCATTCTCATAGCAATAGCACTATGCTGCATAATAATCTCAGCCCACTCAACAGTTTCATCTTCAAGATTTTTCAATGGAACAACTTTATTTACAAGACCCATGTCTAAAGCTTCCTGTGCTGAATATTGACGACAAAGAAACCAAATTTCTCGAGCCTTTTTCTGTCCTACTATACGTGCTAAATATGATGCACCAAAACCTGCATCAAAGCTTCCTACACGTGGACCTGTTTGACCAAAAATAGCATTCTCAGAAGCTATACTAAGATCACATACTACATGCAGTACATGACCACCTCCTATAGCATATCCATTTACCATAGCAATAACAGGCTTTGGTAAAGAACGTATTTGCTTTTGAACATCCAATATATTCAAACGAGGTACACCACCTTCATCTATATAACCACCATGTCCCTTGACATGCATATCTCCACCACTACAAAAAGCTTTATCTCCTGCACCAGTTATTATTACAACCAGGATATCTTGACTCTCTCGACAATATAAAAGAGCATCACCTATTTCTTTAACAGTAGTAGGAGTAAAGGCATTTCTATAACGCTCACGATTAATTGTTATCTTCCCAATATTGTTATACTGTTCAAATAAAATTTCTTCATATTGCTTAATACATTGCCAAATACGTTGCTTCATAATGTATACTCGTTGTCGATCATTACTTCTTATTTTTTAACATAATATAATTTACAATCCTTACTGTCGATACTGTAACATTTTCTTGATTTAAGATATCTATATTCCACACATGAATAGTCTGTCCATGATGTATAATCTTCCCATTACCATGGACAAAGCCTCCTTCAGGTACAGCAATTAAATGGTTACCACTTACCTGAACACCATATGGGTATTGACCATCTTTACATAAAAGACGTGAACCATGCCCAGCCATACTTTCGGCTAAAGCAAGAGAAGCCCCTCCACTCAAATATCCAAACGGCTGACAAGTACGATAATCTACAGGCATTGAAGCTAAAACAAAACCTGGTTCAGAAGATTGGAATATAATACCCAAATGGCCAATAAAAGAATGGCTATACTCTATAGCATATTGTGCAACTTCATCCATAAAATAGTAAAAATAAATTTATTGTTATTAATGATTTTTTAGTTTGAAAATATGTATATCAAAAAATTTGAATAATGCATTACAAGTAGGGTTATCAAAGAAAAAACAATGAAAACCTTCTTCTATAAAATTTGCTGCAATAAAAAGGACAATAACAAGTCCTAAAAGAAAAAAAAAGCCCCTTAGTCCATTTTATAAAAGAACTAGGGACTATAAGTCCATCTTCTGGAACAAATAAAAAGTTAAGACCAACTACAACAATTTCAAAGAAAAAAACTAATAATGCCCATGTATATAAATGATAGCCCCAAACGACTTGACCATAACCAGGGTCACTAGGTGTTATATGTAATAAAATTTGTCTAGCTGATATGGCAATACCAGCAAGAGCAGCAAAAATGTCATATATGACCTAGAACAAACCTTTTAAGGCTGACTTTTCCTATATATATCGTATATATCTCGAAAAAATTTACGAAAGAATGCTCTTGAAAAATATTTTTCCTCATTTTTACAAACATATTTCTCAAAAAAAGTTCATCCCAAAAAACATTAAAAGATAAATACTTTTTTTAAGGAAAATATAAAGGATTTTTAAAAATCCAAAAAATGGTCGGGATGGCGAGATTTGAACTCACGACCCCTTGAACCCCATTCAAGTGCGCTACCAAGCTGCGCCACATCCCGACTAGACGGACAGATACCTCTATAGCCCAACATCTGTCAATAAATTTCTGTCTATTTGAACCATACACAAGCATTATTTTTATATTCTAACAAACCTTTTTGTCTTAACAAAAATATGCTTAATGAACACCTTTAATTCTTTGTTTGATTATATCTTTTTTCCCTGTTAATGAATGCTTTGTTAAGCAGTATATAAATCAAAGTAAAAGTTATACTAACTACACCTTAACATCTTAGCTCTTTTTTATATTGAGTTATGGAAACATATGATAATAGATAAACACTCTACACAACCCATTCCACTTGATCTCAACCTTCCATATAAAATTGCTGACCTTTCTCTAGCTGAACTTGGAAAAAAAGAAATGCAACTTTCTGAAAAAGAAATGCCTGGTCTTATGGAGCTTATCCAACGCTATAAAGATGCAAAACCCCTTAAAGGTTTAAAAATAGCTGGTTCTCTACATATGACAATACAAACAGCACTACTTATAAAAACACTCCATGCTCTAGGAGCTCATATCCGATGGGCATCCTGCAACATTTTTTCAACACAAGATCATGCTGCTGCAGCCATTGCAGAGCTTGGTTATGCAAATGTCTTTGCATGGAAAAATGAAACGCTTGAGGAATATTGGTGGTGCACAGAAATGGCACTCACATGGCCAGATGGTTCTGGTCCAGACCTTATTGTAGATGATGGAAATGATGCTACTTTTATGATCCACAAAGGTGTAGATATTGAAAAAAACCCTAATCTCCTTAAACAACCTTGTGAAAACAAAGAAACACAAATCATTCTTGATCGACTATCATTAAAACATACAACAACACCTGGGCATTGGACAAAAATAGCTGCAAACATCCGTGGTGTCTCTGAAGAAACAACCACTGGTGTACATCGTCTTTACCAACTTGCTAAAGATGGTAAACTTCTTTTCCCAGCCATCAATGTTAATGATGCTGTAACAAAATCTAAATTTGATAACCTCTATGGATGTCGTGAATCACTGGCAGATGGAATTAAACGTGCAACTGATAGTATGATCGCTGGAAAAATTGTTGTTATTGCTGGATATGGTGATGTGGGTAAAGGTTGTGCACAATCCATGAGTGGATTTGGAGCAAGAGTCCTTATTACTGAAATAGATCCTATTTGTGCATTACAAGCTGCTATGGAAGGATTTGAAGTTACAACCATGGAAGAAGCTCTATCTGAAGGTGATATCTTTGTTACTGCTACAGGAAACTTTCATGTAATTACAGGCACCCATATGGCTCATATGAAAAATGAAGCTATCATTTGTAATATTGGTCACTTTGATAATGAAATCGAAATGAGTTGGTTAGAAAACAATCCTGCATGTAAAAAAATTCCAATTAAACCACAAGTGGACAAATGGATACTACCTAATAATAAATCTATCATTATATTGGCAGAAGGCAGACTTGTTAATCTTGGTTGTGCTACTGGACACCCAAGCTTTGTTATGTCTACAAGCTTTACAAACCAGGTTCTAGCACAAATAGAGCTTGCTTCAAATACTTTAGAAAATAAAGTATATACACTCCCTAAAAAGCTTGATGAAGATGTTGCACGTCTTCACTTAGATCAATTAGGCATCAAACTTACAAAACTGACACCAGAACAAGCTAAATATATAGGCGTTCCTATTAATGGACCCTATAAACCTGATCATTATAGATACTAAATAGTATTTATGTATATAAACTCTTAATAAAACTACTTTAAATACATTAAAAACTATAATTATGATATACAATACAAATAAAATACACACTTTTGAATCTTAACACACCTACCTGAACCTGAAAAATAAAAAATAACTCTATCCCATATTTAAGGACATATCTATGAGAATAGCTATAACAACTCTTTCATTTGCTCGATATGATAAAACAGCTATTAAACTCCTTGAACAAGCAGGTATTGAATATATCATCAACGAAACAGGCCATGTCCTCAATGAAGAAGAACTTATTCAAATCTTAGATGGTTGTGCTGGAATTATCATAGGCTCTGAATCACTAACAAAAAAAGTTATCGATGCTTGTCCTCACCTAAAAGTCATTTCTCGTTGTGGAAAAAATATTGATAAAATAGACCTTACCTATATCAAAAGAAAAGATATTGCCCTTTTTAATACACCAAAAGGCTATGCTCTTGCTGTTGCCGAGTTAACTGTTGGTCTCATACTGTCTCTTCTTCGTCATATTCCACATCAAGATAGAGAAGTTCGTACAGGCATATGGCGTAAAAGGGTAGGGAATTTACTACAAGGTAAACGTGTTGGTATTATTGGTCTTGGCTATGTTGGTAGTGCTGTAGCAGATCTTCTTACCAACCTTGGTGTAGAAATTAGCTATACAGATCCTAATGTTCATGTAAAAACTTTTCCAAAACTTGAACTTGATGAGCTCATTGATTGGTCAAACATTATTACTCTGCATTGTTCAAAACCAGAAAAATCTACGCCTCTTCTTGATCTTGGTAGACTTTCTCTTATGCACCCAGGTAGCTACCTTATTAATGTAGCTCAAGGAGGGTTAGTCGATGAAAAAGCCCTATTTGGACTACTAACTGCTGGTCATTTAGCTGGTGCTGCCTTAGATGTCTTTACTAAAGAACCCTATGATGGCATCCTCAAAGATATGGATAATATCATTCTTACTCCACATATAGGTACATATGCAAAAGAAGCTAGAATTATTATGGAAAACGATGCAGTAAAAAACATTATTGCTTTTTTTAAAAAGTAAAAATCAAACTTAAATTACAAAAACTGTTATTAACTACTATTACTCTGCATCTCTTAGAATTTTTGTTTATTGATGACTATTTTAAATAAAAAATACATCTATGTTTACACTTAAAGACCTAAACACAGCTCAATATGAGGCAGTTACTGCCCCAGATGGACCAGTACTTGTTATTGCAGGAGCTGGAAGTGGAAAAACTCGTACCATAGTACATCGTATTGCCTGGCTTACTCAACAAGGTATCTCACCTGCTTCTATGCTCCTTTTAACCTTTACTCGCAAAGCAAGTTTAGAGATGCTGCAAAGAGCAGCTGATCTTCTCGGGCACCCCATGCATGAAGTCAATGGGGGTACCTTTCATGGAATAGCTTTTTCTATTTTAAGAAAACATAAACCTGCCTGGGCTACTGGTTCTATAACTGTTATGGATTCAGTAGATGCTGTTGCTTCATTACAGCATTGTAAAGAAGCACTCCATATTGCTAAAAAAGATCGCTCGTTTCCTAAAACACAAACGATTTTAAATATACTTAGTAAAGCTAGAAACAAAGAATTTTCTCTTACAAATCTTCTTCAGAAAGATATGCCACACCTTTTGGTACATAACGAGCTGCTTACAAAGCTCACACAAGAATATAATAACTACAAAAAACAACACAACCTTCTTGATTATGACGACTTACTTTTTGAGCTTGAAGCACTTCTTAAAGGTGATCCAGTAAAAAATATCCCACCACTTGCCCCATTAATCCAAGAACAGTTCCACTATATTATGGTAGACGAATATCAAGATACAAACCGCGTCCAAGCACGAATTATTCGTTTATTAACAGGTAAAAAAGCAAATATTATGGCCGTAGGTGATGAAGCACAATCAATATATGCTTTTAGAGGTGCTGATGTCCATAATATCTTAAATTTTCCAGAACTCTTCTCTAAAACACACATTATTCGACTTGAAGAAAACTACCGATCAACACAACCTATTTTAAATATTGCCAATGCAATTCTTAAAAATTCAAACGAAACCTTCCATAAGCACCTTTTTACAAGCAAAACAGGTGGTAACCCTGTATATCTTATTCGCTCCCTAAGTGATCTTACACAAGCTAATATTATTGCTACAAGAGTCAATGATTTACTCAATGAATATAACCCAAATGATATTGCTGTATTATTTAGAGCAGGCTATCAATCATATCATTTAGAGGTTGCCTTAACTAAACATGATATTGCTTTTCGTAAATATGGTGGACTTAAATACACAGAAGCTGCACATATTAAAGATATTTTAGCATTTGTTCGTCTTCTTATTAACCCACTAGATATGCCATCCTTTTTGCGTATTGCAAGCTTTTCAAAAGGTATTGGCCCAAAAACAGCTCAAAAACTATATCTTATAACTTGCCAAGGGGATGATATCAAAAAAAATCTTTCTAAATATCCAACACTGCTCATGGATATACAAATCCTTGACACACTTCGCCAGCAAAAAATAACCCCAAACGAAATACTAACAAACCTAATAGAACATTATCAGCCTTATCTTACAGCACAGTATCCTGAAGACTGGCCACGTCGCCAGCAAGGATTAGAAGAACTTGTACATATTGCCTCAGCATACACTGATCTTGAACAATTTATGGCTGATCTTTCTTTAGAAGCACCTGAATCAAACGAACTTGAAGAAAATACAATTACATTATCAACAATTCATTCTGCAAAAGGCCTTGAATGGGATGTTGTTATTATTCTTGATCTTGTTGAAGACCGTTTCCCTTCACGACATGCCTTAGTTAAATCTGAAGACTTTGAAGAAGAACGAAGGCTCATGTATGTTGCCTGCACTCGTGCACGAAAACAGCTTGAACTTTCAATGCCTATGACACTCTATAATAAACAGTATGGGCATAGCGAACCTGCAATACCAAGTCCTTTTATCCAAGATATCCCCTCTTCCCTACTAGAAGAGTGGCAAGAAGGTTATTCTGGAAAACTGTATAAAAAAGAACATACACTCTCTCCACCCAAAGTCCTTAATAACCCCATCAATAAACAACAAGAAACAGCAAATCTCTCATATAGCTTTTGTCAACATAAAGTATTTGGTCGTGGAAAAATTGTAGAACACCTTCTTCCAGATAAATGTAGAGTAAATTTTCCTGGATTTGGCCTTAAAGTTATCCTAAAAGAATATCTTATATTAGAAGAATAAACTTTATGAAAAAGCAAACATCTATTCTTTCAGAAAATCACATTTTTGAGTGTATAAACAAATATTTTCCTCATCAAAACCAATATATTAAAGCAGGAAGAGATGATGATTGTGCTATTTTATCTATACAAACACCTTTATGTATAAGTACAGATTTTTTTATAGAAAATAGACATTTTCGCCAAACCTATTTTACGCCTGAAGAAATTGGTTGGAAAGCCTTAGCTGTTAACCTTAGTGACCTTGCAGCTTGTGCAGCGCAACCTATTGCTTTCTCTTTAGGTCTTGCTATTCCTAAAAATACTTCTATGGAGATCATAGAAGGACTTTGCTTAGGCATGTCAAATTTAGCTCAAAAATCTAACATACTCCTTGCTGGTGGCGATATTTCTCAATCTCAAGAACTCTGTTTATGTATTACAGTTATTGGAACAAATAGAGCACCACTTCTACGAAATCAAGCTTCCTCTGGAGATGTCCTTTTCCTTTTAGGTAATGTAGGCCTTGCAAAAACAGGTTTATATCTTCTGGAAAAAATCGGCAGAAGTGCTCTAAATAACTTCCCAGAATCTTGCAATGCTCACATTAAACCAAAGCCTCTTATAAATCAGGCTCTTCTTATTGCCCAAATTGCAAAAGAATGGAAAGAACAAACACAAAAAACACATCGCTTAGGCCTTATGGATGTTTCTGATGGTCTTGCTCAAGACGTCCCAAGACTCCTCGGCAAAGACTATGGTATTGATATCCATATTCCATATATTCACCCAGAAATCACCCAATTTTTAGCAAATAATGATAGTAATTCTGCAGAAATACATGCTTTTATTGGAGGTGAAGATTATAGCCTTATAGGAACTTGTTCACCGGAATTTATATCTGTACTCAAAAAAAATATCCCTGAAATAACTATTCTTGGTCACATTAATAAAAATACAGACATTACATGTAATGGACAAAAAGCTTCTGGATTTGATCACTTTGCCTCATGAACCATTTTTATTGCTCTTAGCTGTAGCTTCTCTAATCCACTCCTTAAGAGGTTCTTCTATTGCTCTACGGATTTCCATAAGGTTTTTTTCACTATCTGCTTCAAATCGTGTCACTAATGCAGGTTGAGTATTTGATACTCTAACCAAACCCCAGCCATGAGGAAAAAGTATTCTTGCACCATCAATTTCTATAACATCATACTTCTTCCTAAAATATTCTTTAACTTTTTCCACCACTTCAAATTTTATATCATCCTCACAAGGAATGTTTACTTCACCAGTAATAAAAGAAGTAGGCCACCCAGGCAATTCAGACATAGACTTCTTCTGTGCAGAAAATAATGCTACTAAACGGCATGCTGCATAAATGGCATCATCAAAACCAAACCAACCATCTGAAAAAAACATATGCCCAGACATTTCTCCAGCAAGTTCTGCTTTTATCTCCTGCATCCTTGCTTTAATAATAGAATGTCCTGTAGTCCACATCATGGGGAAACCACCATGGTGCTTAATATCATCAAAAAGTCTTCCAGAACACTTTACATCGGCAATAATTGTAGCTCCAGGTATCCGAGTAAGCAATTCTTGTGCATAAATAGCAAGAAGTTCATCCCCAGAAAGCAGACGACCATTTGGATCAATTATACCTATTCTATCTGCATCCCCATCAAGTCCTATACCAAAATCTGCATGCTTTATTTTTACTTGAGCTTTGAGTTCTTGCATATTTTCTTCTACAACAGGATCTGGATGATGATGAGGAAATCGTCCATCTGGATCACAGTAAAGTCTTGTAACTTCAACACCCATGGCCTCTAGAAGATCTGAACATACTTCTCCTCCAGAACCATTGCCACCATCAACCACAACACTTATGGATCGAGAAAGTTTGCAGCGATCTAATACAGCATCCATATAAGCAGGTATACTATCATACCTTGAGGCTATCCCAGTACCTTCTAAAAAATGGCCAGACTCGAAAATTGATTGGATAACTTGAATTTCTTTACCATAAATAGTTGATGCTCCAGCCCATATTTTAAAACCATTATATTGAGAAGGATTATGGCTAGCCGTTATCATTATGCCACCTTTGCGATTTAAAAACTTTATAGCAAAATATACTATAGGTGTAGGTACCATCCCTATAGAAATCACATCAACACCTGTTGATAATAATCCTTGAATCAATACATCATTATAATCAACAGAAGATAATCGGCAATCATAACCCACAACAACTGAGTTAATATTATGACTCAAAAAATACGTGCCACAAGCTTTACCAAGACGTAGCACCCACTCTAATGAAAAATCATCACCTACTACTCCACGTATATCATATGCACGAAAAACATGCTTTGTCTTCACTATGTATCCTTACACTATAAATTAATAACTATGTTCATTAAATATAAATAGCTAGCTTAACCTAGCTATTTAAACTGTAACTTTCATACACTACCTTCTTTCTTTAAAGAACTTAATATTCCTAAATATTATCTCTCATAATATTCTTTAACACAGTGCATTAAAAATAAATAGACAAAACTAGATTTATTCTATACACAGGCTATATTGACCATAACAAAAATATTATACTCTATATACTGATTATTATGAGCTGGGATTGGGATAAACTACAAGAAAAAAAACAACGACAAAATTGGTCTTCGAATCGTAACCAAAAGGATAATGACAATAATCTGTCAAACCCTAATGGTTCTAATCCAAATGGTCATCCATTTTTTAAGAATATCAAAAAATATTTTGAATCACGACCTCATAGCAGTGGTATAAAATGGGTCCTTCTTATTCTTGTTCTGCTTTGGATATTATCTGGTATTTATATTGTACATCCTGATGAACAAGGTGTTGTGCTGCTCTTTGGTAAATATAACCGTACAGTTGATGCAGGTCCACACTATGCATTACCTTTCCCTATTGAAACAGTTTATAAACCAAAAGTTACACAAGTACGACGTGTTGAGGTAGGATTCCGCTCAACATCTCTTGGAGGTACATTCCAACAAGGCGCAACTCGAACCCTACCTGAAGAAGCTTCTATGCTTACAGGGGATGAAAATATTGTTAATGTACAATTCAGTGTTCAATACCAAATAAAAAATCCTGTAGAATACTTATTCCATACAGCAAACCCAACAGCTGTTGTTAAAAGTGCTGCAGAAGCAGCCATGCGTGAAGTTATAGGTAATAGCAAAATAGACTCTGCTTTAACAGATGGAAAAATACAAATACAAAATGAAGCAACAGAACTTTTACAAGAAATTCTCGACCGTTACCAAGTAGGTATCCATGTTTTGGCTGTACAACTTCAAGATGTACACCCACCTAAAGAAGTTAGCGACTCTTTCAAAGATGTTGCAAGTGCACGTGAAGATAAAAGTCGTATTATTAATGAAGCAGAAGCTTACCGTAATGAAATTATTCCAAAAGCTCGTGGTCTAGCTGCTGAAATTGTAAACAAAGCTCAGGCTTATCAAGAAACCCGTATAAAAAATGCTGAAGGTGAAGCTGCTCGATTTCAAGCCTTACTTATAGAGTATAATCAAGCAAAAGATATTACAAAAAAACGGATGTATTTTGAAGCAATGGAAGACATTCTTAACCAACCTGAGATGGAAAAGATTATTCTTAATAGCAGCATTGCTAATAAAGCACTCCCTTTGCTTCCACTTTTTCAAGATAAATCTGTAAAAAAAACGCCGACTGCTAAAAAAATGGAGTAACTATAATGCAGCAAAAACTCCCCTTTATTGTTGGTATACTAGCTGTGCTCCTCATAGTTCTTTCTCAAACTATTTTTATTGTAAATCAAACAGAAAGAGCTCTAGTTCTTCAACTTGGAGAACCAGTAGATCGTATTTTTGAACCAGACATCCATTTTAAACTCCCGTTTATTCAAAATGTTATCTTTTTTGACGCTCGTGTTCTTGATTATGATGCTCGTGCTGCAGAAGCACTCACAAGTGACAAGAAAGCTATTGTCCTTGATAACTATGCTCGTTGGCGTATTGCCGACCCTCTTGAATTTTATAGAACCGTTAAAACTATCCCTAGTGCTCAAGCACGTCTTGACGATGTCGTCTATTCTCAACTACGTGCTCATGTAGGTAAACATACTCTTACAGAAGTTGTATCTAAAGATAGAAGTAAAATTATGTCTGATGTTACACAACGTACTTCTAATATTATGAAAGAATATGGTATAGAGGTTATTGATGTTCGTATCAGAAGAACAGACCTCCCTTCAGAAAACCAACGTGCTATTTTTGGCAGAATGCGTGCTGAACGTGAACGACAAGCAAAACAATATCGATCTGAAGGAACAGAAGAATCAACAAAACTACGATCACAAGCAGACAAAGAAGAAGCTATTATCCTTGCAGAAGCACAACGTAAAGCTTCTATTATTCATGGTGAAGGAGATGCTGTTGCTGCAAAAATTTTTGCTCAAGCATTCAAAAAATCTCCAGAGTTTTATGAGTTTCAACGTGGGCTTGAGGCTCTCCGAAATGGGTTGAAATCTAATACACAAATAGTGCTTACTAATGATGACCCACTATTACGCCCTATTCAAAAATAGCTCACTTACGACACACTGAAAGAGAAAACATCCATGAATCTTTTTCAAGAAGTATATGATCGAGTCCTATTTGCTACTAACACAAAAACACAAGCAGAACTAGCAGAATTACTCGAAATTCGTCAATCAAGCATCTCTGATGCAAAAAAAAGAGGTACTATTCCCTCAGAATGGTATATTAAACTTTTTGAGCGTCTAGGACTTAATCCAGACTGGATAAAAAAAGGTATTGGTCCTATGTATCTTCGAACAGAGGAAGGATACATTCCAAGGGAACTACCAAATGATGTTCATGAGCCACCTGCATACTATGGTGAACCTATATCAAAAAGTTCATTGAGCACAGTATATTCTATGTGCTGTATCTATGAAGCTTCAAAAAATCCTGATTTACAAGCTATAGGCAAAATAGCTTTACCACAACCATATGCAGGCTCTGATATTCTTGTCTTTCGTACTGAATCAGACATATTCCTTCCCATTATCCGACGTGATACTTATTTAGGAATCAATATACGTCTAACACATCCGTCTTCAGGAGAAATTTATGCTGTATTTATGCCACATGAAGGTCTTACATTAAAACGACTGTTTCTTGATACAAAAAAAAATGGTTTCTACTTACGTACAGATCAACAAACAACTTCTGAAGAATTTTTACCTGCAGACAAATATCCAAATCGTATTCTAGGTCGGCTAGCATGGGTACTCCAAACATACTAACAACTACACATTAACCATAATCCTCAACAAAATCGACAAGTGAAACTAAATCATATTCCTGACACTCTATAACCTCTGCTTCAAGAAGTGCTCCAGGTGCAACACCTGGACCACTTATATATGTTACACCATCAATTTCAGGAGCTTGGAACCATGCCCTACCTATATGTAGTCCTGGCCAATCTTCATGTGCACTATCAACAAGTATTGACAATTTTTGATCTTTAAATCGCAAAAGCCAATCTGCACTTATTGCCCTCTGTAGCTCCATAATTTCTTCTTTACGCTGTATTTTTATATGCTCTTCAATCTGATTTGGCATAGCTGCTGAAGGTGTTCCTTCTTCTGCTTTATATGTAAATACACCTAAATGTTGAAAACGTAACTCTTCTAATTCTTTTAACATCAATAAATACTGATCTATTGTTTCTCCAGGGAAACCAGTAATAATCGATGTACGTAATGCTGCATCTGGAAAAACTGAACGGATTTGATCAATGATTTTTTTGGGATTATGTGCAAAAGGTCTCCCCATACGAGTAAGGATATCTGGGTGTGTATGCTGTATAGGTACATCAAAATATGGAATAAAAGGTGTGCCTATCCCCTTCAAATACTGTAGTAATTCTTTTGTAATACCTGCTGGATAAAGATACATAAGACGCAATCTTTCTAAACCATCTAGTTCTACCAAATGATCTAATAGCGAGCATAATCCATATGGATCTCCAAGATCTTTACCCCATGCCAAAACATCTTGAGCAACTAAAGCAAGCTCTTTTACTCCCTGTGCAAGTAACTGTCGGCTTTCCTCTACTAACATAGAAATGGGGTATGAACGTAATGAACCACGAATAGAAGGTATTGTACAAAATGAACAGGTGTGTTGACAGCCATCACTAATTTTAAGCCAAGCATATGATTGTGCAGTACTTAATACTCTACCCATAACGAGTGATGCAGAAGGTAAACCTAAAGCTTGTACAAGAGTTTCACCACAAGTATCCATATTTTTACTATCAAGCCAAACATCCACTTCAGGGATTTCTTTTTTTAAAAATTTTTCCCCATATCTAGAAACAAAACAGCCTGCAACAACAATAAGTGGTCGACTCTTCACACCTTCCACTTCTGCAACAAGCTGAATAATAGTTTCTATAGACTCTTGGACTGCTGAAATAATAAAGGCACAAGTATTAATAAAAATAAAATCAGCTTTATTAGGTGTAGTTATAAACAATAAAGGTAAACCTAATGAACCAAGGAGCCGCTCTGTATCAACACGATTTTTAGGACAACCAAGACTTATGGAATAACACTTTAAAGACGATGATGCAGGCATACAACCTCTTCAATAAAACACGATCAAACTTGACTATATTAATCCTTATTACTATAAACTCTATACATTAAAATATCTTAAACATAAAAAATGAATAAATATAATTCTAAATTAACCCATATTGTTTTAGCTACACGTAATCCTGGGAAAATTCATGAGATAACAGCACAACTGCAAAATCACAACATCTCTGTATTAAGCCTTAAAGATTTTCCAAGATGCCCTGAAGTTCAAGAAACAGGAGTAACCTTTGCAGAAAATGCCTTGTGTAAAGCAAAAGCTGTTGCTCAATATACAGGATTTATAGCACTTGCTGATGACTCTGGTCTTGAAGTAGATGCCTTACATGGAGCACCTGGCGTCTATTCTTCAAGATACGCAGATGATTTACCTAATATACCTGGGATGTCACAGGATGAAAAGAACATTCATAAACTTTTACAAGTGCTCATACATGTTCCATTTCAAAAACGTACTGCCCAATTTCAAACTGCTATAATTGCTTATCACCCCAATGGTAACAATATTCTTACTACTGGTATAGTAAAAGGCATTATCACTCTAGCTCCACAAGGTACTTATGGTTTTGGTTATGATTCTATTTTTCTTTTACAAAGACAAAACAAAACATTTGCAGAACTAACCACCAAAGAAAAAGAGCATTTTAGCCATAGAGGTAAAGCTTTAAAAAAATTCCTTAAAAAATGGGATACCTGGAAAGACAACATTACTTAAAATTATAAATTTTTTATATTTATTCCAAACTGTTATAATATAATTAAAAATTTTTAGGATAATTCATGACAAATTTGGTAAATCTTACTTACCCTGAACTTGAAGACTTTGTTACTACTCAGCTCAAAGAAAAACCATTTAGAGCATTACAAATATGGCAATGGTTATGGCAAAAGCAAGTCATCAATTTCGATAATATGACAACACTTTCATTAATAGCACGAGCAAAACTAAAAAATTTAGCTACTATAGAATTACCTAAAGTCATACATATACAAACCTCAAAAGACGGAACAAAAAAATTTTTACTTAAACTTTCCGACAATGCACATATTGAAACAGTCATTATCCCAGCTCAAGGAAAAACAGGGAAAACTCGTATAACTCAATGCCTTTCATCACAGGTAGGTTGCCCTATGGGGTGTAAATTCTGTAATACTGCAACCATGGGCTTTATCCGAAACTTAACTGCAGGAGAAATTTTAGGCCAAATTATTACTGCAAAGATATATCTCAATGATCACAAAATAGATAATCCTATTATTAAAAATCTTGTTTTTATGGGTATGGGTGAACCCTTATTAAACACAAAAGAACTTACACGTGCATTACAGATTTTACATTCAGAACAAGGTCTAAATTTTTCATCCAGAAGAATTACTGTCTCAACATGTGGTATAAAAAAAGGTCTTCAAGAATTTAGTAAACAACAACTTGCCTTTATTGCACTTTCATTACATGCACCAAACCAAGGCTTAAGAAGCATGCTTATGCCTAAGGCTGCCAAGTGGAATTTAGAAGAGCTCATGTATACCTTGCAACAATACCCTTTGCAAAAAAGAGAATATATCACCTTTGAATACCTTTTGTTAAATGGTATTAATGATTCACCTAACCATGCTAAAGAACTAGCTAAACTGGTTTCTCATGTGAAAGGAAAAATAAATCTTATACCCTACAATCCATCGCAAAAACAACCATATACAGCACCAACAGAAGAAGCCTTACTTGCCTTTGAAAAAATTTTATGGTCAAAAGGTATTACAACTATTGTTCGTAAAAGCCGAGGACAAGACATTGAGGCTGCATGTGGACAACTTTGTATTCTGCATAAAAAATCTCAGCTTGAAAAAAATAAAAAAACTATTCTAAAAAATTCATAAGAAGAGCAATACTTTTATCTACACCACCCTTTCTTGGTTCTAACCACATAGTAAAACGAGATAGAACATCTTGTGTTGATTGAGTATTTTTTATTTGAGCTTCTAAACTTGCCTCTAATTCTCTTACAGAAAAACAAATATTTATTAAAGATAAAGAAGACAAACTAACATCCTCTTCCTCAGCAAGTACTGGTTCAAAAACCCATAAAAAATTATCTAAGTGTTGACCAACACATGGGACTTTCCCCATACTTAATGGTTCAAGAAAATTCTGACCACCTAATGGTGCTAAACTACCACCTACAAATACAGATTTTGCTAAAGAATACAGTTGTTCTAACTCTCCAAATTTATCCCAAATAATAATATCTGCGATATTTTCTAAACTTAACGATACTAACTCTGAACGTTTTTTGAAAGGAAGTTTCACTGAATTCAACCTTTCCGTCCATGCTTTTACTCTATGCATATGCCTTGGAGCAATGACAATACAAATCTTGTCTTTCCAACGAATATATAGACGCTTTATCATAGGAACAAGTAATGCTTCTTCTTCCTCTCTTACAGAAGCAAGTACAAGTAATTCTTTATCACATGATAGTTCAACTTTTGAAACTTCTCTTGATATAACTTTAGGAGTAGTCCTATCAAACTTAATATTAGGAATAAGACCTACATTATATTCTCCAAAAAGAGCAGAAAAACGTACTGCATCGTCAGAAGATATAGCAGCAATATACCAAGGTGCTACTGAACGCCAAAATTTGGGAAAAAACCAACTTATCCAATCATAACCTCTAAGGCTACTCTCTCTTATTCTACCATTAAGGATCAATACAGGTATATTTTTTTTACTACAAGCAATTAATAACCCAGGCCAAAGTTCTGTCTCAAGAAGTACTACAACTTTTGGTTTTACCTGTTCTAAAGCTTTTTCCATAAGATATGGATCATCCAATGGAACAAATTGAACTTGAATATTTATATCTTGTCTAATTGTCAGTAAATAATTTTTTGCCTCCTCTAAAACTATTTGGCCTTGTTCTGTCCAAGTAGTAAGCAAAAAACGTAAACTTCTATTTTGTAATGGAATATGCTCAAGTAAAGTCCGAACAAGATAGGCTTCTCCACCAGAGGCAGCTTGTATCCAAACATCTGCTGAATCAGACCAATTATAAGGGACTAAACGCTGCTCAAAGCCTTTTCGCAATCTTTTATGATGTTGCAAGAATGGCCGTATAAGTCTCCATAATATGGAATAACCAAAAGAAAAAAAACTATTATTCATATTCTCTAGTCTTTCTAAAATCTTGAACAGCTAAATGGAGTAATCTATCAACTAAAAGAGGAAAAGAAATCCCAATAGCTGCAGCTTCTTGAGGAACAAGACTTGTTGTTGTCATTCCTGGTATTGTGTTAACTTCTAACAAAAATAAAGTTCCATCATCACAAAGAATAAAATCAGAGCGACTATAATCTAATAAACCTAAAGCATTATGTGCTCTTAAAGAAATATTTTGGATATCTTGCAATATACTCTCTGCTAATGGAGCTGGACAAATTTCTTCTGCACCATCTAAAGAATACTTATTATGATAATCAAAGAATACACCACGACTTTGAATTAATACTGGAGGTAATGCTTGACCATCAAGTACACCACAAGAAACTTCTTTCCCCTTAATAGACTCTTCAACTAAAACCTCCTCTCCAGCAGAAAATAAAGTACACATGGCCTGTAAAAGTTCTTCATCACTATACACAAGACTAATTTTTATACTTGAACCACCCTTATTAGGTTTAACAAATAATGGATACTTAAGTTCATGTTGCCAGTCTTTACCAGGATCAATAGGTAAAAAAATACTTTTAGGTGTAACAATGCCTTCTTTACGAAAAAAAACTTTTGCTGCAGCCTTATGTAAAGCAAGGAATGATCCAGATGCATTTGAACCTTGATATGGACACCCTATTCTTTCAAAGATAGCCTGAAAAAGACCATCTTCTCCTGGTGAGCCATGTAAATGAATAAAAGCAACATCATGCTGTTGTGCTAAAGGAATAATTTTTTCAAAATCTATAAGTGGATCAAGACAAGTAACAATATGCCCACATTGTTCCATTGCTGAAAGTATAGCTCCTGAGCTCTGTAAAGAAATATCACGCTCTGTAGACCAACCACCTACTAATAAAAGTACTTTCATGGAAAGGTAACTTAAACTCCTTTATAAAAAACCTTTTTATACCCTAATACACAACTTGCTTAAAATTATTGATGCTTTCTATGTATATTCAAAAATATGCAGTACCACTCCAAACTCATGGTAATAAAATACACTATCCCTTTTCTTTTTCTAATTATACTGCTTGTATTAATTGTATAGTCACTCCAAAAGACACCATAAAAACCTCAAAACTTTTTATATAACCTGTCCACAACATAAAAGATGATTACCTCCATACGCTAATGTATATTTTTTCGCAATATTACAATAAGCCATCCTTAGATATCTCAATTATCTATTTTTTAATTTAACTCTTTCTAAAGAGACTATAATATCTTACTACCCTAAAACATTAGGGTGGAAATATACCTTTTGGCTACTACAAACAGCTATTGTTTTATGGGAAATGATAATCAGAGCTTCATTCTAAAACTATAAAAAATAACTTAATGCGCATATGTATGATTAACAGCAAATATTATGGTTCAATTATCCATACAAAGCATAGTTTTAATATAGTCGTTAAATATTACCATGTCTTTATCAGGCTAAACTAAAAAAAATACTTTCTATATAAAACTGAAAATAGTTTAGTATCATTTAACCAGCTTTAAATCATTCTTAATAAAAAACCTGCAATGCTGAAATTTAGCTCTTATACTTTAAGAAATTAAAATTAACTTTTCTTAAATTTATTATTTAATAAAGGCCCAAAGGAATATAGATTATTCCTTTGAACCCAAAAAATATAAAAACAACTTATTCAGCTTTACAATGAAAAGCTTCCACCGGATGATGATGATGAATTAGATGCATGAGGCTCAAGTCTATACCCCATCTCTAAAGCCATTTTTTCTAAAGGAGAAATATTCCCTGTTGTTTTCATAATATGTAACAATGTTTCTGCTCCAAGCTTTGCACCTGTATCATAAGGGTTCACTTCACGTAATAATGTAGAGTATGGTTTACCTACAGCTTGTGCGATAGCTTTTGCTCCAAGAGGACTTTCCAAAACCAAGTCATGAACTGCACTAATAAAATCATTAGACATGATTCCTCTCCTAAACTAAAGTTTATTCCTTATAAAAACTATTAAAACTTCTAATCTATCTAAATTAGATGATTATCAAAAATATTCTAATGGCTGATGGATTATATCGCCTATAAAATAATATCTTTTATTCCATAGAACATATGGAACAAAAAAAAAACTCTAGAAAAGGAGTATAAGAAGAGTAGACAAATAGAAATATCAATACCTATTAATGATACCCATATAAACTTTATCACATAAAACATATAGCCATAAATAAACAAAGTCATTACACCTAATAAAAATCTATACAAATAAGCTACTCACAAAAAATACTCAGGGGTATCTATTCCAAATAAAAATTATTCTAGTAACAGACATAAAAAAAGATATTTTTCTATTTAAAAAGAATGTATCTTAATTAGGTATATAATTTTTATAATATATTATAAAAATTATTAAGGTTAATTATGAAATTTTTCTGAACTAGTATAACTGGCAATATAGTTATATAAAAAAATCATAAATACTTTTTCTAAAAAAATTCATAGGAATGCTCTTGTAAAATTTATCTATGCCTTTATTAAGATTATACTTTTTAATCTATGACTAAATAATTTTTATGTTGCTATACAAAACTCCACACTACTATATAAACCACCCAATTAGGTAATCTACTCTTTATATAAACAACGCTTATCCTAATTCCTTTAAACCTTATATTCTAAAAAATATGTGATTAAAGACTATCTAAACAAGAGTACTCTTGTAAAAAAAATCTCTATGCACTTCATAAAGTACATAGAGAAAAAAATAAAATAATTTATTGTAAAAACTATTTCATGCCCATAGCTTGGCCAAGTTTTTTAGCAACTTTTTTAACTTTTTCCATTGGGCTTCCTTCAGCAATAGATTGAAACTCTAAAAGTAATTCTTCTTGCCTCTCTGTAAGTTTACTTGGTGTTATAACTGTAAGCTCTACTAAGAGATCACCATATCTTTTTTGACCAATATATTGCAAACCTTTCTTAGGAATACGTAAAATTGTACCACTTTGTGTACCAGAAGGAACTTTTAGTTCTAAGGTTTCATCTAGCCCTGGAATAGTCAATGTATGGCCAAGTGCTGCCTGAGGAAAAGAAATTTTGGATCTATATAAAAGATCCTGTCCATGCCTCTGATATATAGAACTTTCTTCAACAGTAATAACAACATAAAGATCACCTGCAGGACCACCATATAGCCCTGGCTCTCCTTCTTGACGGACCCTTAGACGATTCCCAGTATCAACTCCTGCTGGAACAGAAACCTTAATATCTCTTGTTTTTTGAACTACCCCTCTCCCTTTACATAAAGGACATGGATGAAGAATAACTGAACCTTCTCCATGACATGTTGGGCAAGAAACTATAAATTGAAAAAAGCCTTGTGTATTGCGTACTTGACCAGAACCACCACAGTCTTTACATGTCTCCTTAGAGTGACCTTTAGCAGAACCAGAACCATTACATTCTTCACAGGTACAATTTTTTGGAATACTTAAAGGTATTTCTGCCCCATGAACCATTTGTTCAAAAGATATAGTAAGGTTATACCGTAAATCAGCTCCAGCTGCAGCACGAGAACTACTCTTTTGCCTTCCGCTGTTCATAGTAAAACCAAAAATATCTCCGAAAATATCTCCAAAATGAGAAAAAACATCATCTGCTGAAGCAAAATCATTGAATCCTGTATTACCTATACCTGCTTCACCAAATTGATCATAACGTGCACGCTTTTCTGAATCACGCAAAATTTCATAAACCTGAGCAGCTTCTTTAAATTTTTGTTCTGCTTCTGGATTATTTGGATTATGATCAGGATGATATTTTAAAGCTAATTTTCTATATGCTTTCTTTATTTCATCTTGTGAGGCGCTACGAGATACACCAAGTACTTCATAATAATCTCTTTGAATCATATTATTACTGTTTTATTTAAATTTATTGTTGAGTATATTAAAAATGTTTCTATGTATAATAACTCACATCTTCAGGTAAAATTTTACCTGCAGCAATTTCTCTTAAAGCAGTTACAATTTCTTTATTACGTGATTGAACCAGTGGTTCATAGCCTTCACGATATTGATGTACACGCTTAATAGCCATCTGAACTAACAAAAAACGATTACTTATATGCTGCTGACAATCTTCAACCGTTATACGAGCCATTAAAATTCTCCCTCAAACTCCAATTAATAAACATATTTTTTCTATACTAGAGTTCACATTTAAGTAATGCTGACAACTTACAATGTCAACTACTATCCTGCCATAGAAAGCTCTATACTTAATCAAAAAACAACATCCAATAAACTTTTTATTATACATATTTCTTTAAAAAATGTATACATGTCCTTACTCCAAAACCTGTTCCACCTGCTGTACATAGATCATTTTTTTTAGCAATAAAAGCTGGTCCAGCTATATCTAAATGTGCCCATACAACATCAGGCTTTACAAACTGCTTTAAAAAAATTGCTGCTGTAGAAGCACCTGCTTCTCGACCACCAGCATTTGTAAAATCTGCAGTATCGCTTTTCAATGCTTCAAAATATCGGTCATCCAAGGGTAATGGCCAAAAAGGCTCATTGACTTTTTCACCAATTTCAAGAATATCTTCTACAAGATTTTGGTTACTTGAAAAAACACCTGCCACATCATCACCAAGTGCTACAACACATGCACCTGTTAATGTAGCTATATCTATCATAACTGCTGGTGACCATCTATTCTGTGCATAAGTAAGAGTGTCACAAACAACAAGCCTACCTTCTGCATCAGTATTAACAATTTCAATAGTTTTACCACTTAATGAAACAACGACATCCCCAGGCTTCACAGATTTACCATCAGGCATATTCTCTGCACAGGCAAGCAACCCTACTACATGTACTGGTAACTGTAGTTGTCCTAAAGCCTCAAACAATGCAAGGACAGCACCTGCTCCAGACATATCGCATTTCATCTCCCACATTTTTGAAGCTGGCTTAATGGATAAGCCTCCACTATCAAATGTAATACCTTTACCGACATATACAATTGGAGCTTTATCTTCACATCCAGTGGGAGCATATTCTAATATTATGAGTCGTGGCTCTTGAACAGAGCCAGAAGCTACAGAAGCAAAAGCTCCCATACCTAAAGAGATAATAGTTTCTCTGTCCAAGGCTTCATAAGCCATATTATAACGTTGAGCTATAGCATAGGCTTCTTCTGCCATTTTTATTGGAGTCAAATCATTGCCTGGCATATTTGCAACATTACGTGCTAACGTAACAGCCTTCACAGTAGCTATTCCTTGTTTAACAGCTCTATCGAACGCTTCTGTTGGAGCATCTTCACTACAAAGTAATTTAAAACATTTTGGATCTTTCTGTAGATCTTCTTTTCCTGAATCAGATTTCCAATCAACATATCTGTATAACGAAAAACCTACTGCACAGATAATTTCTTCAATAATATATTCTAAGTTAGCACAAAAACGTAAAAGAGGTTTTACAGGTGTTCCAAAATTTTCTAAACCTAACCCTCTACAATGAACACTTAACTTACCTATAGAGTTCCTTACAGTTTCTATGACTTTATTTTCTGTAAGTTTTTCACGTTTTCCAAGCCCAATAACAACAGCTCTAGATATGGACATTGAAGGTGGACCATATGCGACAACTAATTCACCCTTTTTACCATGAATATCTCTTAATGCTGGAGAAATAGCTAGCCATGGAGCTACTTCTATAAGCTCCGCATAGACATCTTCTAAGACTTCTTCTTCAAAAATAGGTAATACTACAGCATCTGTAGACCATTTTTTAGCTCCACCTATCTGCACCTCAAAATCCATAAATATAGTACCTCTCTTTCTACTTTTAGCTCTATAAATAAACTACTCAACAGAATGAATCCCATAGCTTTTTAACTTTCGATGTAGGTAACTTCTTTCTAAGCCAATAATTTCTGCAAGCCGAGAAACATTACCTCCACAGCTCTGTAATTTTACTGATAAATATTTTGCCTCAAATAAAGTTTTTGCTTGTTTAAACTCTATATCTTCAGGGATTTGGATAGGGATACCTTCTATTTGTTCAACATAAAAAGTATCTTTAAAAGACTGTGCTTCCCCTAATATTTCTGAAGGGAGTTCATTAACACAAATTTTTTTACCAGCATAGAGAATAAGCATTCTTTCCGTAAAATTTCTTAACTCTCTTACATTACCTGGCCAACTGTATTTCTTTAAAATATCTATACTTTTTTTTGTAAAAAATGGTGATTTATAACCATATTGTTTACAAAGTTGAGCCACAAAGGTTGTGAGTAATAACTCAATATCTGAACCTCTATCTCGTAAAGGAGGTAAGTGTAAAGGTATCACCCTTAACCGATAATATAAATCTTTCCGAAACAACCCAGCACCTATGGCTTCTTCAAGGTTCTTATTTGTTGCTGCAATAACACGTACATTTACTTTTATTGTACGTGTACTACCTAATCGCTCAAAAGACTGTTCTTGTAAAATACGTAAAATTTTTGCCTGCGTTTTTATACTCATATCAGCTATTTCATCAAGAAAAAGCGTTCCTTTATGAGCCATTTCAAAACGACCAACCCTAGTAGAATCTGCACCTGTAAAAGCACCTTTTTCATGGCCAAACAGCTCACTTTCTATTAATTCTTCTGGAATTGCTGCACAATTAACAGCTACCAAAGGCTCTTGAACACGACTACTACCTGCATGTAAAGCACGTGCTGCAAGCTCTTTACCTGTACCATTTTCACCTGTAAGAAGTACCCATGCATCTGTTGGAGCTACACAAAAAAGCATTTTACGAAACTCTAACATTGCTGAAGACTCACCTAGTAACTGACCTGTTTCTGGCAAAGCTTTACGTAAACGACGATTTTCACGTCGTAGAAGACATGCCTCTATAGCTCTATTAGCAGTAATCAATACTTTTTCTAAAGAAAGAGGTTTTTCTATAAAGTCATAAGCTCCTTGACGAATTGCTGTTACAGCTGTTTCAATAGTACCATGACCAGAAATCATAATAATAGGTAAGTCTGGATACATTTTTTGTATTTCTTCTAAAGCTGTCAAACCATCCATTTTTGGTAACCAAATATCAAGAAAAATCAAGTCAGGGTTATTTATTTCTATATACTTAAGTCCTTCTTCTGCAGAACTTATCCCAAAAACTTCATGACCTTCATCTTCAAAAATACCTTGTAATGAAAAACGAATAGACTCTTCATCATCTATAATAAGAACACGTGCACCCATTTAACCTAATCCTCTTAATAAGCAGACTATTTTATCATTAGTATAATAATTTATCATAATAAAATATTTCCTATCATAGTCACATTTATTGGTATATTCTTTTCATTAAAATTGTTAATATCTTTTTTATAAAAATTTATTAATTCTTAGATATTCTAATATGTAAGCATCAAAATGTCCTTATGTAATAGCTCAGTCATCTGAAAAAACCACTCATAAACACTGTATGCAAAAACATTTCTGTTATTTTTCCCTGTCAATAGTCTTTATATTTTTATATGTTCCTATTGTAACTGCAGCACTATATAATGACACAAACATACCCATAGATAAAAAATCCTTTATCTACAATTGTTCTTTTTCCTCACCAAATGATCCAGAGCTTGCAAAAGCTATGAATACCTACAGCCAACTTATACAACTAAAAAATCAACCACCTCAAAATAGAATTGGCATTGAACTACGTATCAAAGAAGATATAGCTATAGGTAAAAAGCTTCTTTCCTCAAAAGGTTATTATAATGGACAAATAGAACAAAGTGTGGACTGGGGAAAAAAACCTATACTTATTCAATTACTCTTTGTACCTAATATACAGTATACTGTAGGAAAAACAAATATATATTATGAAGAGCCTCAGCTTCCATCATTACCACAAACGCTTTCTTTTTTTAAGATATACCCAGATTCGCCTGCTATTGCCAAAGATATTCTCACAGCTGTGGATAGTAGCTTAGACTACCTTCATAATAATGGTTATCCCTTAGCAAAAATCAAAAATACAGAATATCTTATTGATCATATAATCTATACTATAAATGTCAATGTTTATATACAGCAAGGAAACCTTATGTATATGGGTAAAGTCAATCCACAGGGTGCACCAAATGTGTCAACTACTTTTCTTAACAAACTTATTCCTTGGGAAATAGGTCGCCTTTGGGATGACACTTATATTTCCATATATGAAAACCGCCTTCAACAAACAGGGCTTTTTAGTTCTATCACACTTACCCCTAGCAACAAAATAGATAAAGATGATACTACGCCTATTGAACTAGCTGTTAGAGAAGCTCCTTCAAAAACATTAAGCGCTGGAGTCATCTACTCATCAGATGATGGTCCAGGATTTCGTGGATCCTGGGTACATAGAAATCTCTTTGGTAATGGAGAAAACCTTAATCTTACTGCACCTATTAGTAAAAAAAATAAACAACTCTTAGCAATATTCAGAAAACCTGTATTTGGATCACCTAGGCAAACACTTGTTTCTGAAGCAGAACTTAGGGACGAAAAAACCACGGCTTATGATCAAAAATTTTTTTCTAGTGCTGTAGGCCTTGAACGTCAACTTAATCGATACTGGTCTGCAACAACAAAACTTTCATTTAATATAGGTACATTAAACGATAAAATTTTACCTAAAGAACCATTTTTTTACTTTGGTATCCCTGTAGCTTTCAAAAGGGATACAACAAATGCCCCACTAAACCCTACAAAAGGCATAAAGCTTACACTTGCAACAACCCCCTATACAGGGAAATATAGAAAAAAATTTACAACACTACAAACAAGAACAGAATTTAGTACCTATTTCACACCTATGCAATCAGAAATCCTTACTATAGCTGGGAAAATATCCATAGGTTCACTTCTTGGGAAAGATATTACAAGATATCCTGCCAATCTTCGCTTTTATTCTGGTGGTGGTGGAACTGTACGAGGCTATGACTACCAATCCATAGGTCCCAAAAATATTCGTGGGAAACCTCTTGGTGGATTATCTTCCTTGACTGTCAGTTTTGAATTACGTTTCAAATTAACAGATACTATTGGTATAGTGCCTTTTATTGATGGTGGAAATGTTTATGATCAACAGCTACCTAAACTTAATAAACCTTTATTTTGGGGTCTTGGACTTGGACTTCGCTATTACTCATCTATAGCACCAATTAGAATAGATATAGCTACACCTTTAGAAAACAGAAAACATAATAAAGCACTTCAATTTTATATTAGTATTGGACAGACATTCTAATGAAAATTAACAAATTTTCCCATATTTTTTTATATTTATTTACAAGCCTGATAGTACTTATAATAGTATTATTAGCAACCATTATCCTCCTATTGCGATCACCTCTTGGAAATACATGGATAACAAAAACCATACAGACTTCTTTATACCAAAAAGGTATAACTCTTCATGTAGACAATATAGAGCTCACCTTTCCTAATAGCCTTACTGTTAAAAATCTCTCTCTTGATGATGAAAAAGGCCCTTGGCTTCATGTAGATTATGCCAGTATTCTTGTTAATCCATGGAGTGCTTTTAAAGGCATTCTTACTATTACTTCTCTTGATGTAACAAAGTTGACTCTAACACGTTTACCCAGCGCACCTATAGATGAAACAGGATCACAAAGACAATTTATACTACCATCAATTCCATCAAATATACTTCCTTGGTGGCTTAGCTTTTTAAAAATTCAACAAATTAACATTACTGACACATATTTAGGCCCTGAAATTATAAACGTACCATTAAAATTTTCACTAGTAGGTACTACCTCTCTTACTGGTTGGCAAGGTCAACTCTCTATAAGCTCTACCTCTTTTTCAAAGATAACTGGAAATATCAATATTATAACAGATCAATCATTACTAAAGGACTACCAAATACCATGGAAAGCGGCTGTACAAATGGAAAGTACACAGGCTATTGCATTTTCTCCAGACTTACTTAACCAACCACTAACAACCAATATTTTATTATATCCTAAAAACAATGCTCTTATTCTAGAAAAATTATCCATACAGTCAAAGCCATGGAACTTAGCTATTAACAAACTCTCTCTTACCCCTAAACATATTCATGGAGAAATGAATATTACGCATACTGGAACAGTAGCCTCTAAACTACCCATAGAATCAGCAAACCTTTCTATAAAACTCTCTGGGAACCTAAAAAAACCAGTATGTAACATCAACTTAACGATTAAAAATAAACAACAAATACTTCAAACAATACTTGTATCAAAACTTCATCTACAAAAAACACAATCACAAATATCTTCTACAGGTGAAATCATATTTACAGATATGAATATTCAAAATACGCCAATTACAAGTACAGTCCAAATTGATGCTTTGTTAACACCTAAAATATTTTCTATTCAAGATGCTTCCTGTAAAGGCCCTCTTATAAATATTGATTTCTCAAGTAATATTAATACAATAGGATCCATTATAGCAGAACTCACAGCAACAGCTCCAAATGTAAATACTATTGCTGCACTTTTTGCACTTAAAAATCCTCCTTCAGGACAAGCAACTTTTCATCTAAAAATAAATCGCAGCAAAGAAAAGGAAGCAATAACAGGTACTGCAGATATTCACCTAAAAAATATGGATTGGGGGACACAAATCCTTCAAGGTCTTTTAAGCTCAGAAGTAACACTAACTAATGACATAAACTACATACAAGAACCTTCTCAATATATCCAACTCAAAAACATTATTTTAAACTCAAAGAACATACATGGAAATGGAGATGTTGCTTTAAAAGAAGATCAGCTGAATACTGATATTACTCTTACTATTGCAAACCTTGAGTCAACAAAACTACCTATTACAGGTACTGTAGATCTTCTTCTTAAAGCACAAGGCACTTTACTTGTACCTGATGTTACCCTTATCATATCTTCACCTAAAATTACATACTCGAACTTAATTTTTGATAACCCTAACCTTCATGTAAAAACAACAAACGTACACTCATCCAAAAGTCAGGGTACAATAAACCTAACTACAGAACAAACATCCCCTTATACATTACAGCTTTCAACAAACTGGGTATGTTCTCCAAATCAAATTACACTAAAGAATATTTCAGGCACTATCCTAGGAGCTGTTCTTAAAGGTGAAGTAATAGTAAAACATCCTGAGAACCTTTCACAAGGAACTATTACATGTACTATTCATGACTGGAAAGAGCTCAGTTATGCTTCAAATACAAATATTTCTGGTAATGCCTCTATAAAAACAGTACTTGATTCACAAAATAATCAAAGTATCTCTACTGAATTAAAACTAGACTCATTCTCCATAGGAGATTCATTTTCTTTAAAAACTCTTACAAGCAACTTTATAGTAAAAGAACTAACCTTAACACCACAAATAACCTTTCTTGCTCATATTGGGCCAGGCAAATACACAGACATACCATGGAATAAAGGAAGTCTAGAAATAATAGGCACCTCTGAACAACTAAATTTTAATACAAAAATACTAGGAGATAGCATTGTAAATATAAATCTAGACTTTAATACAAAAAAACAAGATATATACCTTCAAACATTTCAAGTTAAAATACCTTCAAAAAATCAAGATATTATACTTAATAAACCTGTACATATTACATTTTCACAAGAACATTTTATAATAGAAAATTTAGCATTAGCACTAAAACCTTCAGGCTCTATAAATGCCAATATCTCTATTTCTCAACAAAACCTCAACATCCTAGCGACACTTAACAACATCTCATTATCTATTCTAAACCCAATACTCAATATACCATTAGAAGGATACATATATGATAGTACTATAAACATCTCAGGAAAAACTCTCCATCCAAAAGGTATACTTAAAATACATGGTGCAAACCTTAAGGTAGCAAATACACATTCACTACCAATTGCTTTTACTATTACTGGAAACGTTATTGATACACCCAATACTGCGCTAAAGCTTGATACAATCATAACACATAACCAAAAGAGCCTTCCTGCAACTATTATAGCCAATATCCCTATAGTATTCACGGAAAACAACATCCCAATAATCTCTAAAAAAAATCCCATTACAGCAAAAATACATTGGAAAGGTACAATAGAAGAAATATGGAGTTTTGTTCCTATCGCAGATACAAACATAACAGGACAAGCTTCTTTACTAGCTTCTCTTGAGGGTACACTAGAAAAGCCTAGGTACCAATTACAAGTAACCACCACAAACGCTACCTACACAAACTTAACACAAGGTATTTACCTTGAAAACATCACCTCAAACATTAATATTGACCCTAGCGCTGAATCTCGTATTACACTTACAACATCTAAAAATAACAAAATCCAAACAACTATTACAGGAACTATAGGATCTGAAAAAAAAGACTTCCCTATTGCAATAGATGGAACATTTACTAATTTCACTCCGCTCCAACGTAAAGACTTAGATATTACTCTATCAGGAAAAGCACAAATCTCTGGAACAATAGAAAAATCTTTAATCACCGGGGATATCACTGTTAATCAAGGGAAATTAGACCTTTTAACTATTCCTGGTGGAGATATCCCCACACTTAATGTTATAGACATTCATCAAAAAGAAAAAATGTCATCCCCCAAAATACAATATCTACCAAATATTAATCTTCATATCCATATCCCCAATCGATTTTTTGTTCGTGGAACAAACCTCGAAAGTGAATGGTCAGGAACAATTACACTAAAAAATAATCTCTCTAACCCACAAGTTACAGGAAAACTTACCTCTTTAAGAGGTATCTTTACTCTTCTTGGAAGAAACTTTGCTTTCACCAATAGCTCTATTATCTTTACAGGTTCCATACCACCTATACCAACTCTTGATATCTCTTTAATGTATAAATCAACAGCACTAACAGCAGTAGCAAACATCACAGGACTTGCAACAAAACCAAAATTCATACTTTCAAGTACCCCTCCTCTACCTCAAGATGAAATTGTTGCTCAAGTTCTTTTTGGAAAAAACACACAAAATCTTAGTAAGGTACAGCTAGTGCAACTTGCTACAGAACTTACGCAACTTGCAGGTTTTAACTCAGGAGCAAGCAATATTTTTGATCAGGCTCGAAAAATAGCTGGTGTTGATGTCCTGCGTATTAATAGTGTCCAAAAAAACAATAATCTTAATGATCAAACAAAGGAAATACCAGTTATTGAAATAGGGAAAAGGTTAACAGACTCTGTATATTTAGGACTTGAACAAAGCTTAGACTCTGATAGTTCAGGAGCACGAATCGAAATTGAACTTAACCCTAACTTAATGCTTGAAGGAAGAACAGGATTACAAAACAATGAAATAGGTATTAACTGGAAAAAAGATTATTAATACTCATAAGTTATATGTATAAAAAGGCAGAAAACTTATTGCTTTCCACCCTTTTACTTATAAACTTTCTACTTTTATTTTTTACGATTTTGTAACTTTTTTCCTTTAGCTTGTGGATGATTACTGTCTTCTGAATTTTTTACTTCATTGCTATGGATACCATGGCCAGACATTACACCACTACCAACCATATGATGCCCACGAACACCAACTTCTTTTTCTAAACGTTCATACAACTTATTATATTCTTCTGTAAGCATTGAATGCAACTTTGCTATCTCCTGAGAAAGCTCTTGAATAACTTTTCGCTCTGGACTACTAGATTGAGCAATAGCTTGTAATTCTATTTGCTTTGCTAACACTTTTTCTCGTAATGCTTGTGTCTTCTTTGCAAAATCTTTAATGATAGCATCACATTTCGCCTGCCTTTCTGGTGTTAACGAATGATATACATGATCACCTCTTCCACAATTACTACCAGTACCTCCAGACAATGGACAAAAAACATTTTGCTTTGCTTCTAGCACATGAGCAGAACAAACTATATAAAAAACATAGATTACTACACTCAACAAAATATGTTTATTAACATATCTCAACATTCATTCACCTCCATACATATTTCACATTAATAAAATTTATTACTAAAACTGTATTCTTTTGTCATATTTTTAATATGAATTAACTCTATACTATTAATAAGACAACAATATATAAATAACTATAGGACAAAAATAAAGAGGACTCCAAATATATGAAGCCCTCTATTTTAAATACGGATTTATCTGGTCGGAGCGACTGGATTCGAACCAGCGACCCCCTGGTCCCAAACCAGGTGCGCTACCAAACTGCGCCACACTCCGTTTTCAGGAAAACCACCAATATAATTACTTTTACTGTATATATCAGAGATTATTGTGAAATAATCTTGAAATCATCACGACGGTTTTTAGCCCATACTTCAGGTCCAGTACCTGGAACAGCAGGACGTTCTTTACCATAACTAATAATTTCAAGCTGAGCTGGGTTTACACCAAGCATAACTAAATATTCATATGCTGCACGAGCACGACGCTCACCTAATGCAAGGTTATACTCTTGTGTACCACGAGCATCACAATTTCCTTCAATACGTACATGGATACATGTATATTTCTTCAAAAGTTCACTTTTCTGACGTAACATTTCACAATACTCTGGTTTAATATCAAACTTATCAAAATCAAAATAAACAATACCTTCACTAATTGCTTCTGAAGCACAACTCAATTCTGCTGCAGCATCAGGTGTTTCTTCTGTACAAGCTGGTGGTGTTGGCATTTCTACTTTTTTCTTACCACAACCAAAACCTGTACCTAATGCAGCAATCAGTATCATGATTAAGCTGAAACGTTTAAACTTTTCCATTTCCTTTATCCTCCTAAATGAAGTCTATCAAAGATTTCTAATAACTGTACCTTACAGTCACAAAACTTAAATCATACCTATAAATCAATAGTATACCAGACCTATTTTTGACTGTAACAAACTTTTCTCATTCTATCTTTTATATATATCCACAATATGTATATATAATTTCTAATAACCTATCATAAACTATAATTACATTAATTTACAATTTTACCCCATCGAGGAAAAGAAGCATCCCCTGCTCCTGTTGGTAACCTTTTTGCATCTCCGCCATGACGTGTTATTAGATATACCTGCTTTAAACCACTACGGCTAGAGGTAAATGCAATAAAATAACTATCTGGAGCAAAAGCTGGCTGTTCATCACTACCAGGACCAAAAGTTAACTGTCTCTCAATACCAGTTAAAAGATCTTGAACAAAAATTCGATGACCTTGATCTGTAAGCCGAGAAAAAGCTATAAGCGTTCCATCTGGACTCATAGATGGTTCAGTATTATAAGAACCTTGACGACTAACACGTGTAACTGTTCCTGTATCAAAATCTTTCATAAAAATTTGTGGCCCACATAAACGACTTGAACAAAATGCCATCCTTTTCCCTTTGGCATCAAAAGATGGTGAAACATTAATAGAAGGGTTTGACTCTAAAACTTTCTCTTTTTTAAAAGTATGATCTAATAAAAAAATATCTGGATACCTTCCTGTAGACAAACTTACAGCAACTCTGTTGTCAGGCATAAAAACAGGCCCTATTACAGTATTCCCAGGAAAACGAATTCTTTGAATCTTCCCTGTCAACCTATCCCAAACACCTAAAGCATGTGTATGATCATCAAGATGTGTAAATATAATGAATCTTCCATCTGAAGACCATGAAGGAGACATTGCTGTTCCAGAAATATCTGTTATCTGACGAAGTTCTTTTCCTGTTGGTTTTACAAGCCAGATATTCCGAACATTTCTACCCTGACCTTGTTTTACAAAAGCTAATGTAGAAAGAAAAAAGTCACCACTACCTGTTAAAGCTTTCATAAGATCTGCACAAAACTTATCTGCAACCTGTGTAATTTCCTTTTTATTTACACCACTATAAGAGTTACCAAAAACAAATTTCCCAGAATATGTTTCATATAAACGTAACTCAACAACAGCATCAGAATCTTCACCTTTAGGCCAACCTGCTGTTATTAATAAATCTGCACCGGCCAACTGAAATCTCTGAAAATCTACATTTGGTGGCTGATAACCTACTAATACTGTTCCACCTAAAATAGACTCTGTCTTTACAAGACGCATAAAAGGAAGATAACTTAAATTTTCACGAATGGCTTTATCCAAATCAAGACCAAGTGTTTTTGCAGGAATACCAGAGCTACTAAGTGGTGTTGCTATTGCTAAATTTACAATATTTTCACCAGGACCATAAATGTCTACTTCCGTAGCCCCTTGTGCTGAACTATACCATAAAAATATACCTAAAAAAATACTAAAAACTTGATAACTAGCTTTATACATCTAACTACATTCTTAACTTTATTTTAAAATATATTTATAATTATGCCATATCATTTCTATATTGTATAGTATAATCATAACATCACCAACCTAGCTCACTATCTTTACTTAGCTCTAACTCAAATTTTATATAACACTAACTTAAAATAATAGTTATAACTTAACAATACTTTTTAATATTCACTAAGTTCTAATGCATTAAAAGAAATAACTATCTCTTGCTGTTCTAATGTAGGAGGTGGAGGTAAAACTTTTGTTCGGACAACAGCATTTACAGCAGATGCATCAAAATCTGGACGCCCAGAACTACGCTCAATATGACATGAAAGTACATTTCCTTGAGGATCCACTTGTACACGGACTAAAGCAACAATATTATCACGTGTATACGTAGGCATACTCCAGTTTGGCTGAATAGCCATCATAACCATACCTGCATAAACATCATTTAATCCACCACCACCAGTACCATGGCCATCACCACCACCAGTACGAGGCTCTTTCTTAAAACTTGCAAGGGCATTTAATACAGCATTTGATTTTGTATTTTTTGTCTCTTTTTTTAAAGATACATTCGTCTCTTTCTTTATAACCTCTTTTTGTAAAACAGGTTTAATCTTTGGCTCTACCACATCGGCTGGTTGAACAGCTTTATTCAATGTCTCGATATGTTGTGGTATTGTTTGTGGCTTTAATTCTGGTTGGCTATTACCTTTTTCCATAGGTTTTTGCTGAGCTATGGAAACAGCAGAAGGGTTACTTTGTGTTAATGTAGCTTCTTGATGAATAGCTGAAGGCTGTATAACTTCTTGTTTCTTTTGACCTAAAACTGGTAGGGGTAACCTCTGTCCGCCTATAACTCCTGCAGTAATACTAATTTCCATTGGTCTCTCATGTTTTATCATGACTTTTGTGGGCAAAAGTAAAATTGCTACCAATAATAAACTATGCAGGCCTATAGATACAACATATGTTATAGACTGCATCTGCTAACCTTAGCCTCTTGAGCACTCATCTTTAATAAAAAAATAGAAAAGCAAGAAAAAGCAGAGCACACTAGCATTATTCTCTCTTTGCCTCAACACTACTATCTGTTTTTTCAGCAACAACACCAAGGCGTTCAATACCTGCTCCACGAATACGGCCCATTAATTCAACGACAATACCATAAGGTACACTTTTATCTGCTTGTAAAAAAAGTGCTTTTTTCTGTGCTGTGACAAGCTCACTTAATTTTTGCTCAATCTCATGTAACTCTACTAAGTAGTTATTTAAATAAATTTTTCCATCTTTAAGGACTGTCAACAACATGTGCTCTGTTTCTACAGGTAATGTTTCCACTGTACTTGTTTGGGGTAAATTAACCTCTAAACCTTCAGTCATCATAGGAGCTGTTACTATACAAATAACAAACAAAACCAACATAACATCTACAAAAGGCGTTATGTTAATTTCAGAAACAAGCCAACTATTTTTACCTACAGAAGCACCCATGAATCACTCACCATACTAAATTCAAAATATATGTATTATTTTTAATCATGTCTCACACTTACAGGCTTTTGTGCATTAAGCTCTCTTTGTACTCTATTCAATAACATTCCAGCAAAATTAACAAGCTTTGTTTCAAGATTTCCAAGTCTACCAACAAAAATATTATAACCAATTGTAGCAGGTATAGCGACAGCAAGGCCAACAGCTGTTGCAATAAGTGCTTCAGATATCCCTGGAGCAACTGTTGCTAATGAAGCAGACTTCATAGCCCCTATAGAATGAAATGTATGCATAATACCCCAAATTGTTCCAAAAAGACCAATAAATGGAGCAATGTTGGCTGCTGTTGCAAGAAAAGAAAGAGAACTTGCTAATCGTGTCATTTCCATGCCTACCCCTTGACGTAATGCTCTACGAACATTATCTACAACAATTTCTTCAGAATTCCCAGCCTCTTTAGAACGATTAAATTCTGTAACACCTTCATGAGCAACAACATATAGAGGTGAAGCTGTGTCTTTCACTATTGTTTGTACAGCAGATCGTAATTCTCGAGCATCATTAAAGCGCTCACTTCCGTATATTGTTTTTTTCATAGCTGATCTAATAGACATCCATTTCTGAAGCATCATCCCCCAACTTATAACACTCATAAAAAAAAGAAGAGCTAATACTACTTGACCAACTAAAGTTGCCTCTGTAACAAGAGAAACAAGATTTATATTCATAACTTTACTACCTTAATACTAAACAGAATAATTATACTTGGGACTATGGTATGCTCCAAGCATATTAAGAGCTAAAAATATCTTTAGATAATACAACCTTAATCATTTACTCTTTCCCAATAACACTATTATTCATCAGAGTAAATATATCTTAAAAGACAAACTTATAACTGTTTTTTATATATAATGTTAATTTTCTGTCTAAAAACACTTTTTTTAAAACAAAAAATTTAAATACTTTTTTAAGATTAAAAACTCTTGACAGTCTTGCATCAGGCAGTATGTTATTTCTATATACTTTTTAAATATATAGAAATATACTCTACTTATAACTTATTATAAAAACTTAATGGAATAAAAAACAACTGTATTTTTCTATGCAAAAGACTTAAATCACCTAGTGATCATTAAGTACTGTATATGTGATATAAATGAAGCTAATATAATTAGCCTCTTACTATAGAAATACAAACAAAAATATAGAATAAACTTAAGGAATACTCATGAAATCTTTAAAAGGTACAAAAACAGAACAAAATATTCTCACAGCTTTTGCAGGTGAATCCCAAGCACGTAATCGCTATGATTACTTTAGCAGTGCAGCTCGTGATGAAGGCCTAATGCAAATAGCAGATGTATTTGCTGAAACAGCACTTCAAGAAAAAGAGCATGCTAAACGTCTCTTCAAATTTCTTGAAGGTGGTGAAGTAGAAATCCAAGCAGCATACCCTGCAGGTGTTATTACACGGACAGAACAAAATCTTGCTGCTGCTGCTCATGGTGAACACTATGAACATACAGAAATGTATCCACAGTTTGCTGAAATAGCTGCAAAAGAAGGCTTCAGTGAAATAGCTGCTGTTATGCGTAATATTGCAAATGCAGAATCCTATCATGAACAACGTTTTCTTGCCCATGCTAAAAATATTAAAGAGGGACGTGTCTTTGAACGTGAAGTAGCTATTGCTTGGCGCTGTTTAAATTGTGGATATATTCATAATGGAAAAACTGCTCCTGATTCATGCCCTGCTTGTGCACACCCTAGATCATATTTTGAAGTCCTTCACAACTGCTGGTAAAACACATGACAACACATACCATATGGCGCTGCCAAGTAACAAATTGTGGGTATCTCTATAATCCTGAAAAGGGTGACAAAAAAGGTAAAATTCCACCAGGAACAGCCTTTGAAGATTTGTCTGAAGATTGGCGCTGTCCTATTTGTGGTGCTTCTAAAAAAAGCTTTAAACCTTTAGTTGCTTAAGTATGATGAAAGAACTAGGTGAGTAAATGCTCACCTAGTTCTTTCATATTACAAAAAAGCCACTTAAGTATCTAAACAAACGTAATGCAAAAAAATATAATCAAAACTATTGCTGTATGGAACACTGCTTACTTAGGAGATACTGTTTTAACACTGCCTCTTATTCAAACGCTTGCAAAGAATTATCCTAATGCACATATTGACTTCTATGTTCGAAAAGGTTTTCATGATTTTTATATCAATAATCCACACATTCACAGTGTTATTGAATACCATAAACAAAAACTATCTATTAACCCAACAATTCATCTTATTCGTTATATAAGAGAACAAAAGTATGATCTCTGGATTAACACACATCCAAGTATTCGTTCTTCTATTATTACTGCATGTTCTAAAGCAAAAATACGTATAGGTTATACAGAAAACATAATCCAACCTTTATGTTGTACACATCTTGTAAAACGCAAAATGGGTACTCTTGATGAAATTGAACGCCTTTTAGATCTTCTCACTTGTTTAGATATACCACATGCTTCTTTCCAAAGCTGGCCCCAAATTTTTATTCCAACAGAAATAGAAAAAAAAATAGACACCTTTTGGAATACACATATCTTTGGACCAACATTAGGCATAAATCCAGGCTCTGTATGGGCAACAAAACGCTGGCCTCCAGAAGGGTTTGCAACTATTGCTAAAAAAGCTATAGAGAATGGGGCCCATGTAATTATCTTAGGTGGACCAGGCGAAGAGCACCTAGTAAACGAAATCATAAAAGAAGCAAATATTGATGGCCATCCACTTGTTCATAACCTCTCAAAAAATCTTAGCTTACTCCAGCTTGCAGCTGTTATAAAAAGATTAAATTGTTATCTTACAAATGACTCAGGTCCCATGCATATTGCTTGGTCTCTATACACTCCTGTTACAGCTATATTTGGACCAACTGTGCCCTGTTTAGGTTTTGCTCCAAGAGGTCCATCTGCTTCTATTATAAGTGTTCCTCTTAAATGTCGTCCTTGTAGCTTGCATGGTGGTAACACATGCCCAAAACTGCATTTTAGGTGTATGCGAGATATAGATACTAACCTTGTTTGGGATGATGTTTCTAAAAAACTTTTTACAAAAAACATATCCTCCACAACTTTACTATAAACTTCATCACAAACAACATACCTTTTAAGCTTCATTGAGTTATTCTCAATCAACAAATATGTTTATTAAAGGATTTGATTAATAAAAAAGTTGGTATGAAAACATACCAACTCTAATAGTATTTTCCAAAGTCATTAAACCTAGCTTAGCTCAAATATACATCCTTCTCATACATATCTCTTCAAAAAAGAGGAGGAAGAAAAGAGTTAGAGAAAAACAATAAAGATGGAAAGAAAAAACAACCATTCCTCATTACTACTTCTTAAATTTTACAGCACCCTAGGCTGCCATAATATGATCATAAAACTCTTTTGCTACAATACTTGAAGGGTTATGTTTTAGTACAGCTTCAATCTGTTTTTTAGCTTCTTTTGTACGACCAAGAGAAATCAAGCAACCTGCTAAAGAAATTCTAAGATCCTCTTTTTCAGGATGTGTAGCAACACATTCTTCAAGAATAGGAACAACTTTATCCAAGCAGTTTAATTTATATCCTTCACGAACAAGACAGTTTAAAGCTACTGCATTTTCAGGATTCATACGTGCAGCTTTTTCAAAAAATGTAAAGGCTTCTTTATCAGAACCTTGCTCCATCTTTACAAGACCAATACCTGCAAGTGCTTTATCATTTTCACTAATTTCAAGTGCTTTACTATATAATTTCAATGCACTATCTAGCTCACCACGTTGAATAGCAATAGTTGCAAGTCCTATATATGGTTCAGGCTGCTTTTCCATGGCAGTAGATGCTTTATGGTAATAATTTTCAGCCTTATCAAATTCACCCATAAATAAATAACATTCACCTAATTCCTTATTTATTTCATAATCAAGTTGGTTATTCATGGCCTTCTCCATACTTCTTTATACTATTGTTCATTAAAGTTTATCTAGGTTTCCGAATCTGGTATGAAAGAACAAAGCAAGCTATGTGCCAAAGAACATTTATCCAATAAATAAAAAATATTCTGTAACTACTATATCACAATATCCATAAATTACTATGAGATAGATATATATCTGTCATG
Source organism: uncultured Lawsonia sp. (assembly GCA_964369665.1). Lineage (GTDB taxonomy): Bacteria > Desulfobacterota > Desulfovibrionia > Desulfovibrionales > Desulfovibrionaceae > Bilophila. Next base: position 232,662 of record CAYJFS010000003.1, read on the forward strand.
CTTTTGACGTTATCTCCTGTATCAAAAACACTATCTATAGCCTACATATCAAATACTTTACTAGTCTTTGTATGCTTTTAATGCTTTTGATAAAGCATAAGCCTTTGCAACACCAATACCAGGAATTTTTTTTAAATCTTCTGGTGTAGCATAGAGAATAGCTTCTATATTTTTAAAATGCTTCCAAAGAAGTTGTGCTGTTGCTTTACCAACACCAGGTATTTTTAATAGTTTTTCAGAAAGCATAACTTTTCCTCGAGCTTTTTGATGCCTTCCATGTGCAAAGGCATGTGCAGTATCACGAACATATTGAAGAAAAAGTAACTCTTGAGAACCTGGCTTTAATGGTAAAGGATTTACTCTACCTGAAAGAAATACTAGATCTTCTAAATTCCCTGCTCTTCTATCAGGCCTGCCAAAAGAATTTCTAGCTTTAGCTATACCAGCAAGGACAAAAAGACCATTTACATTATTTTTATCTAATACATGCTGTACAGCATTTACCTGGCCACGACCACCGTCTATAAAAACAAGGTCTGCCCATGGTCCTCCAGACTTCAATCTGTGCTCCATCCAAAAAGCAAGTGCAGCATAATCATCTCCACCTGTTATTGATACTGTAGCTTTTTCTAAAGTATATATACGATAGTCCTCTTTTTTAGGCTTTCCATCTTCAAAAACAACCATACCTATACATGTATTCTTCCCACCTGTATGTGAAACATCAACACACTCTATCCTTACAACAGGTTTATTACTATGAAAAATCTGAGCAAGCTTTATTGATAAAGATTCTTCTGGAAGAACTTTCATAGTTTCTTGTGCATTTACAATAGCCATCTCTACAAGTTTTGATTCATGGACTGTTTGAGCTATGCCTATGGAAACACTATCCTCTTGTATCTCTGTAAGAATATCTTCTATTATTTTTAATTGATGAACATAAGAGTCTTCTAATGCTACCTCTTCTTCTTGCACATGTGGCACAACAATTTGGGGTGGAATATATATTGCTGAACTATATATCTGACTTAGAAACGTTAACAACAGCTCTGGAACATCTTCAAAACAGAGGCCTGAGAAAAAAAATGTTTTACTATCAATAAGCTTACCTTCACGAACAAATAAAAGCCCAACTCCAATTCCCTTTTCTCCAGAAGTCACACCAATAACATCCATGTCACCACCTTCTGGTAAAACAACATGTTGTTTTTCTATTGTCTTTTGTATTGCTTGGATTTGATCTCGTATAGAAGCAGCTTTTTCAAACTCTAATCTTTCTGCAGCATTATTCATCTGTAACTGTAGTTTCTGAATAAGCTCTTGTGATCGACCAGCTAAAAAAAGCTCAACTTGCTCTATCAATAAAGTATACTCTTCTGAATCTACAGGTTCTGTACATGGAGCAAGACACTGCTTTATATAAAAATATAAACAAGGACGAACACGGTTTTTAAACATTCTATCAGAACATCGTCGTAAAGGAAAAACATGGTGTATTGTTTTCCATGTTTCACGAGCAGCAATACCTGACGTAAATGGACCAAAATACCGTGCATTATCCTTATATACTTTTCTTACAATTTCAAGGCATGGATAAGGTATATCATGCTGTATACGAAACAAGACATACTGTTTATCATCTCGTAAAACAATATTGTATTTAGGTTTATGTTTTTTTATAAGACTTGATTCAAGTAATAGTGCTTCCTTTTCTGTAGACGTAGTAATGGTTTCTAAACAAGAAACTCTATTCATTAATGCCTTATTTTTAGGTGTTAAAGATAAACTATCTCTAAAATATGAAAGAATTCTTTTCCTCAGGTTCCTTGCTTTACCTATATAAATAATGTGACCCTGTATATCTTTATAAAGATATACACCAGGTGTTTTAGGAATATTTTGTGAATTTGGACGATCCATAGGTATATTTAACCAATTATAATAAAAAAACTATACATCAAAAATCCACATATATAGCTTCACCTTGTATAAGACGCTTTATAAGCTCTGACAAAGGGAGACCAAGAGCTGTCATAAGATTTCCTTCTATACGATTAATAAGAAGCCCACCTATACCCTCTATAGAACATGAGCCTGCCTTATCTTGTGGTTCACCTGTTCGTATATATGCTTGTAGTACTGGCTTAGGCCACTGGCCAAAAAAAACTATAGCGTTATCAGTCCATACCTCACAATATGCCATATCTTTGGTAAGTGTTTTTGGCCAAACAATACAGCATGCTGTAAGTATCTGATGCTGACCGCCTTGAAAAGACTCAAGAACACTTAATGAATCTTCCTCACTCCTTGGTTTACCTATTATTTTAGATTCATGTTCTCCTTGATAAATAACAATGGTATCTGCACCTATAATACATGCTTCAGGATATAAGCAGGCAACAGCCATGGCTTTTGCTTTTGCCGCACGTATAGCATACTTTTCAGGGTCCTCATTTAAAAAAGGTTCTGGCTCTACACCTACAGATATTGATTGAAATATAAGACCTGTCTGCTTAAGAAGCTCCTTTCGCCTTGGTGATTCTGAAGCCAATATTATCTTTACTCTTTCCTTAAAAACCAATATATCATTTAACTCACACACCATGCGATTCAAACCTAACCTCCCTCAAAAATATATAATAAACTCTTTAGATATACCAAGACAGAATATAAGACTTTCATATCTTGCATAAATATTGTATCAGTTAACTCTAAACATCATTATTTTTACCATTGTTAAAAAACTCCTTGCCTTTAATACATATTTAAAGTAGGGATCTGCTGCTCTATGTTGTTTAGTATATATTTTATATCTATCGATGTCTCCAAAAGGAGTTTGGATGCGCCCAAATCGTAAGCCTGGTGCTCATGCTACTCAAATGCAGGAACTATTTTCCCGCAACGACAATTGGCTCATCATGGTTAATGCTGATCCTGATGCACTTGGATCAGCCATGGCTCTTAAAAAGATCATGTCTCACCGTACAGGTAAAGTCTTTATTACTCGTATTAATGAAATTACTCGTCCAGACAACCTAATGATGTTACGTCAACTCCACATACCTGTTGTCCCTTGGAGTGAAACACTGCTTCCTTTTTTCCAAAAATTTGCACTAGTAGACTCTCAACCACAACATAATACAGCCTTTCAAAACATATCTTTCTCCATTATCATTGATCATCATCCTCTTATATCAGAACACCCACCTATTGCAGATTATATAGATATCCGTCCTGAATATGGAGCCACTTGCACGATATTTACTGAATACTTAAGAGCACTCTCTATTAGACCTGGAAGGCGTCTTGCTACAGCATTACAATATGGTATTCGGACTGACACTGGAACCTTTACAAGAAAATTTACCTATGCTGATATTCAAGCCTATCAATGGTTATCACAACACGCAAGTAGTACTTTACTTACACGAATTACTCGAAGTGAATATCTTCAAGACTGGTTAAAATATTTTGCTAGAGCCTTTACAACATTACATGACTGTGGAAAAGGGAAATATGCATTTCTTGGTGATATTGAAAATCCCGATATCCTTGTTGTAGTTGGAGATTTTTTTACAAAAGTATATGGCCTAAAATGGACAGCACTTTGTGGAGTTTATAATGATACTGTTGTTATTATCTTTCGAGGTGATGAAAGCGTTGACTTAGGGAAATTTGCAACAGAACGGTTCTCTGCCTTGGGTTCAGCTGGAGGACATAGAGCTATGGCACGTGCGGAATTTCCTGTATCACTTGTAGAAGGAAAAAACATAGAAGTTTTTGTTTTTCGAAAGCTATCAGAAAAAATCCCTGAAACTAAAAAAACATCTAAAAAAACACCTTCATCTAATTAACACTTTTAAAAATAAAAATCTCTTTTTACAACCTATCTTGGGGCATACCTATTCTTTAAAAATCAAGGTTTCCTGGTGTCCTTGGAAAAGGCACTACATCCCGAATATTTGAAACACCTGTTAACAACATTAAAAGACGTTCAAACCCTAAACCAAAACCTGCATGTTTAACAGTTCCAAAACGACGTAAGTCTAAATACCACCAATAATTCTCTACTGGCTGACCAATAGCTTGCAGACGTTGCATTAACGTTTCTAAACGCTCTTCTCTTTGGCTACCACCAATAAGTTCTCCAATATGAGGTACCAAAAGATCCATAGCAGCTACTGTTAACCCATCATCATTTTTACGCATATAAAAAGCCTTTATCTCTTCAGGATAATCATAAACCATAACTGGATGACCAAAGTGTTCTTCTGTTAAATATTTCTCATGTTCTACCTGAAGATCACCACCCCAAAAAACTGGAAACTCAAACTTCTTCTTACTTACTTGTAGTAACTGTATAGCCTCTTTATAACTACAACGAATAAATGGTTTACTAATAATATTCTGCAAGCGCTCTTTAAGTCCAGGAGCAACATATGTATCAAATAATACTATCTCATCTATACAATGCTCAAGGACATAACGGATAACAAAACAAACTAATCCCTCAGCAAGATCCATAAGATCATAAACATCAGCAAAGGCAATTTCTGGTTCAATCATCCAAAATTCTGCTGCATGTCTGGGTGTATTAGAATTCTCTGCTCGAAATGTAGGACCAAAAGAATAAACTTTCCCAAGGCCCATAGCTAAACATTCTGCTTCTAGTTGACCTGAAACTGTTAAGTGACATTCTTTATTAAAAAAATCACTCTCTAGCGTATCTGCTGAATTATTGGCTAATGGCAAAGTTGTTACCCGAAACATTTCACCTGCTCCCTCACAATCAGAGCCTGTAAGGATTGGCGTATGAATATAAAAAAATCCTGCATTATGTAAATAGTTATGGATTGCATATGCAGCTTCTGAACGGACTCTAAAAATTGCACCATACTTATTAGTACGTACACGCAAGTGAGCTATCGTTCTCAAAAATTCATCTGAATGGCGCTTCTTCTGAAGCGGAAAGGTTTCTGAATCTGCAAGCCCGTGGACGACAATATCTCTAGCTTGAATTTCCCAATTTTGACCTTTCCCAGGTGAAGATACTAATGCACCTTGTATGGAAATACATGCACCTGTATTAACACCTTCAAGAACTGTCCCTGCTTCAGAGTGTATATCCACAACACACTGAATATTCTTTAAACAAGAACCATCATTAAGTTCAAAAAAAACAACATCCTTTGCATTACGACGAGTACGTACCCATCCACTAATAGTAACTTCTGTTATAGGCACTTTTGAATAAATCAGTTCAGCAATAGTTTTAGGTAGCACCTTATTTCTCCTGAATAAAATTCTTCTACTAAAAAATTTTATTTATTCTTCTTACCCAATACAAACTGAACACCTTCAAAACAAAGGGGCAAAAGAGACAATAGTATAATTCCATACACTACCAAGCTAAAATTTTCCTTTACTAATGGTATTTTCCCTAAAAAATATCCTGCAGACACAAGGCCTCCTACCCAGACTATAGCACCAACAATATTATATAATAAAAACTGTCTTTGGTTCATAGCCGCGATACCAGCTATAAAAGGCACAATAGTTCGAATAATTGGAATAAAGCGTGCTAAAATAACAGCTTTGCCTCCATGTTTTTCATAAAAAACCTGTGCTTTTAACAAATAAGCCTTATTAAAAAATCGGACATTGCGATTAAAAATCTTTGGACCAATCCAAGAGCCTATAGTATAATTCACAAAATCACCTAAAATAGCTGCAATCAATAATATTACAATAATAATTGAATATTGTAAGTAGCCAGCTCCAGCAAGAGCTCCAGCAGCGAAAACTAAAGAGTCACCTGGTAAAAAAGGTGTAATAATAAGACCTGTCTCACAAAAAACTATCAAAAATAAAATAAAATATAAAGTATTCCCATATTCTGCAGCAAATACAAAAAGATATTTATCTATATTTAAAACAAAAAGTATACACTGTGTAAAAAACGAAAAGTCCATAACACCCCTTGAAAAACTATCCATTAAAAACAGCTTACCAAAAGTTTACTTATCAAATAGTGAACATTGATAAATACTCTTTTGTGTCTGTTGAACAAGCTGACTTCGTTGGAACATACCAGTGAGACTTGATAAAAAACTAGATGGCTCAAGTCTCAAGGTCTTCCCATAAAACATACGCTGTTTTGCATAACTAACAAAAACTGCCTCTGAAGCTCGTGTTATACCAACATAAAAAAGCCTTCTTTCTTCAGAAATAAGATTTGACGTATTCATATGTTTATCTTGAGCCCCTGATAAAAGATGTTTCATACTTATAAAAGGTACAAGCCCTTCTTCTAATCCAGGTAAAAATACAGCCTTAAATTCTAAGCCTTTTGAAGCATGTATTGTCATAATTTGTACATGCTCTGCCTGATGCTTTATAAGATCAAACTCTTGACGTAAACAAAGCCATTCTAATAAGCTACCCCAAGATCCATGTATTGAATAAGCTTGAACAAGGGCTTTAAATTCCTTTGTTTCACGAAAAAGAGCATCAAAAGGTGGAACAGGCTCTAACCATGATAATAATACAGAAGGACCACCATTCCAAACATGACTAGCAATAGAAGAAGGATCTGGCACTGTTTGCACACCAAAAGGTTTACCCAGCTTCCTACCAGCAAGACCTAATAATAAAGCAACTCTATGCTCTTTCCAAAAAGGTTCTTCTTCTGGAACAACACATGGTATACAAAAACGCTCTAAAGACTCTTGAATAGGCTGAATAATACTTTTTACTCTAACAAGTATTGCAATATCTCCTGGACTACATGTGCCTGCTAAACAATGTGCATCACTTTGTACAGCTGCATCCATAAATGTATGCGATGTAGCTCCAATAAGCCGTGCTATATTATTTGCAATCCAAGATGCTTCACGTCGATGATCTGGAGCTGAAAAAAGACGTAATAAAGCTTTTTTTTGACGTGTCGAAATAAGACTTTTGCTTTTCATTGCTGAGCCAAGGACTGCAGTAGCTGATGAAGTAATTTCTGCAGCAGCCCGATGACCTTCTGCAATACCTATTATTTCCAAATGAGACCAATTTTTAGTAAATAGTGAAGCAACATCAGGATGTGCACCTCTAAAACTGTAAATAGCTTGATCTGGATCACCAATACCAAAAAATCCTGATCCAGAACTTGGAACCAACTGCTTAATCAAAGCAACTTGTAATGAAGAAAGATCTTGTATTTCATCCACTAAAACAGCTTTCCATTGATGCTTTATATTGCCTGCTTGCAATGCATACAGCCACTGTTCTAGTAAGTCGCTGTAATCTGCCATATTATGAATATCTTTATATTGACGATAACATTCAAGCATAGGGATATAGGCCTGCTCAGGCAATGCTTCTGCAGGCACTTGTTTTTCTCTAGCTAACATTAACATATTCCAAGCTGTTCTAAGCTTTTGATGATCAAGGTTTTCATTTGCTTTAATAAAAACCATTTGTGCAGCCTCTTCAGAAAGAATCTGAGGCTGCTCTTTAAATGTAAACTTAGGCCAATGTGCTAAAGCCAATGCATGCAATGTATCTACATAAGGAAAGTGAACATCTAAAGAATGTTGAACTCGTGACTTAAGCTCTTCTGCAGCTCTTCTACTAAATGTTACAACAAGAATATCTTGTGGATTAATCTTTTGGCTTAAAAGATAGGAGAGTCTTCCAATTAGTGTATGTGTTTTCCCTGAACCTGGACCTGCAAAAACAAGAATAGGATGAGGACCTGCTCTAATTGCTTGTTGCTGTGATACTGTATACAAAAGCTTCAATGATGTTGGTATATCTTTATTTGTTGACCCTAAAAAATTTTGTTGTATACACTGATTTGTAACTAAAGCATTTTGAGCAACACTTTTTTCTTGTCTCATAGGCATAAAACCTGTTGATTCAAAAAGTGGCATTACTGTATATACTTGCTCAGGTTTCTTATCATATTTTTTTTTATTACTTGTATTGCTGATACCAAAACTTCTGCCACTTTTTGCCCTTAAAAGGACTCTTTCAGCTTCATCAAAAACTCGAATAACGCCATATTCACCATCATAACCACCTTCACGTATAACTTGACCACAACGCATTCGTGCAATTGCCTCACCAAGTAAATCCCAATGTTGACGTAAATCTCCCTCTGGTACTACATGCAAAATATCTAATTCTGCACCAAATTTCTGAATTAATGAATAATAATTTTCTAAAACTTTTTTACTTTTTGAGCCAACACAAAGCAGTTCTCCTAAAATTTCTGTAAGTGGGATAAATGGATAAAATGGAGGTGCCCCTTTAGGTCTTTTAGGCTCTGTTCTATCTGCAAGTTCAAGAACTCGGTGTAATACCCCAATAGTAAGAGGCCTAGAACAATGAGGACAAATATTCCCTAATCTTAGAGAATCTCGAGGTTCAAGGACTACCCCACAAGCACGATGCCCATCTAAATAATATTTCCCTTCATCTGGGAAAAATTCAACTGTACCTACATAACGAACACTATCTGTATCTATGGCAGTACCTGATGCAGAACGACGCAATGCATCAAAAATACCATAATATGAGGGTAGTCCTGTAAAAAGATTGGCTTCTCGACCTAAATTTTCACCTGAATGTGCATCTGAGTTGGAAATTAATGCACAGTGATCCAAATGACTCCAAAGTCTATTCATATCTGGATCAGAAGAAAGACCTGTTTCTAAAGCAAATATATGTGAAGTTAAGTCTTCAAAACATTCATTGAGACTATTGAATCCTGATTTTGAACCAAAAACAGAAAACCATGGTGTCCAAATATGTGCAGGAATTAAAACAGCTCTCTCATCAACCTCTAATACAATTTCTAATAAATTTCGACTATCTAAGCCAAGTATAGGTCTACCATCTGAATGCAAATTACCTATAATTTCAAGTTTACGAGCTAATCTTTCTGTACTCTCAAAATTAGGCATACATACAATATTATGCACTTTGCGCACAGCTCCATTTTTTTTATAAATAGAACTGATTTCTCCTTGAAGAATAAATAATGGCTCTGGACTTGTTCCAGGTAAATCTAACTCAGGTATTTGAGTATTAAAAAATGTTTTATCCCATTTTTTAAGCTTATACAGTCCAGAATGCTCATCATACACAAGTGCATCTTGTAATTCTTTTCTCCATAAAGGGTGTGTAATATCCCCTGTTGCAACAACAGATATGCCCTTGACTAAACTCCATGCTGCCAAATGTGGTACGGTAAGTTTTTTACTTGTTGCTCGAGAATAACGAGAATGTATATGTAAATCTGCACGAAAAATACCCATAGAAACGCCAACAGCTCCACTCAATAAATACTATTTTTTCTTTTTAAAAACTATTACAATACATAAACTATGGTATTGTTTTAATCTAAAACCATACGTGCCCAAAATGCTTGCCCTAAACTGATTCCACCATCTCCAAAAGGAACATTTATATGCATAAGTGGAATAAGACCTCGTTGACGTAAAGCTTCAGGTAAAAGTATTGCTATTGTTTTGTTATATAAAACACCACCTGCTATAACAACCGTTTTAATCCCTGTTCGACATGCTCCAGCTAAAGCAAGCTCTGCAAGGCCTTCTACAATAGACAAATGAAACTGCCTAGCTAATACATGCTTAGAAACATTTTGTTGGTGTAACAGAAAAAGTTGAAGAATAAATTCTTTTGTGTTTAGTTCAAGAAGACTATTATGCTCTTCTAAGGGAAAGTCAATATTTTCTACACAATGTAAATCTTGGTAATGTTCAAGGCGAATTGCTGCCTGCCCTTCATATGTACTATACTCACATAATCCAAGTAAAGCAGACACAAGATCAAATAGTCGCCCACAACTTGATGTTTCTAATCCATTACCACTATGAACAAGTTCAGCTATTGCAGTATGTGTATCTAACCGTTGTGGATCAACAGTACCCCATAACTGTTCTGCAACATGAGAAAACATTATACATTCTGGCAAGGCAAGAAAACCACTCACTAAACGCCATGGTTCCTTAATAGCTTTACTACCTCCAGGAAGAGGAAACGTACCAATTCTTCCTATACGAGTGCCCTGTTTTGTATGCTCATCTTTAGCTTTTTTAGGATGAATATGTAACAACTCTCCACCCCAAACCGTACCATCTGGACCATATCCAGTACCATCTATAGCTAAAACCAATGCCTCATCTATATAATTATGCTCTGCAAGAACACTATATCCATGGGCAAAATGATGTTGCATTCGTAATATTGGAAGCCCTAAATCAAGAGCATGTCTTGTTGAAAAATAGTCTGGATGTAAATCACATACAACATACTCTGGATCTATATGTAATAAACCTCTAAGAGAATCAATACATTTGCTAAAAAACACCTCGCCTCTAGGTGTTTGTATCTCACCAATATGCTGGCTTAAAAAAACATCTTTTCCACGTGTTAAGCTTATTGTATTTTTTAGCTCTGCACCTAAAGCTAAGACACATGGCCCTGTTATTTTCAATGCATCTATACTTATAGGTAATGGCGTATACCCCCGTGCACGTCGAACAACTTGTCGAATAACAGCACTTTTCTCATGAAATGAATCTATTATCTGGATAACACTATCATCTAAAGGATTAATAATATCCCTATTATGTAATAAAAATACATCAGCAATCTCTTCCAAAAGATCAACTACATCTAGATTATCATAAACAATAGGCTCTCCATGAATATTTCCTGAAGTCATTATTAATGCAGGTAATACATCTTTTGATTCAGCAATCAACACAATTTTATTTAATAAAAGTTGATGAAGTGGTGTGTATGGTAACATAATACCTATACTCGAAGAGTCTGGAGAGACCTCAGGTAAAACACCTGGTATAGACTCCAAAATAACTATTGGTGCAGAAGGTGACAAAAGCTCTTTCTCAGCTTCCTGGCTAACTATAGCCAATTTCCGTGCTACATCTATATTAGGTACCATAACTGCTAATGGCTTATGTGGCCGATGCTTTCGATGACGCAGCTTAATAACAGCTTTACTAGAAAAAGCATTACATGCTAAATGAAATCCCCCAATACCTTTAATGGCTAGAACTTTTTCTTCATACAAAACAAGACTAGCCTTATGTATTGCATCATATCCACTTGCAAGCTCTTTCCCCATTCTATCATTAAGCCAAATATTTGGTCCACAAACAGAACAAGCATTTGGTTGAGCATGAAAACGTCTATCCAGAGGGTCATTATATTCTTTATTGCATTTAGAACACATAGTAAAACAAGCCATACTTGTTCTACTGCGATCATATGGTACATTGGAAATAATACTATACCTTGGTCCACAAGCTGTACAATTTGTAAAAGGATATCTATACCGACGATTAGTTACATCAAATACTTCTTGTTTACATAAAGTGCATGTTGCTATATCTGGGCTAATTAACACTGAGCTCTTTATAGAACCTGTACTTTCTGCTATAAAAAATGTTTCTTCTCCTAATTTCTCTTCAAGTATATCTGTTGTTACTGCTACAACATGTGCTATTTCTGGATAGTTATGTTCAAGGATATATTCAAATTTTTTCAGTATATCTTGTGTACCTTGTGCTTCAATATAAACACCCTCAGATGTATTTTGAACTATACCTGTAAGGCCTAGATTCTTAGCTATCTGAAAAACAAATGGACGAAATCCAACACCTTGTACTTTACCATATACTTTATAGCTCTGTCTGACCATAATATCCATAACCTATTATATAATTAACATTATTCAGTCATCTCTAGTATTCAAACTATACCTATTTTATGACCAAGTATACTTCCTGTAATGACTTGTCACAACTCAAAACAATTTGTATATTTTTATAATCTAATGTAAATCAAAAATTAGCCTATGGTTCCTTTATGAAAATTCTATTTTATACCTTTTCTGCCTGCATCTATATTTTTTCTATAACTAGTTTAGTTACTACATATAGTCATGCAAAAGTAACCTCTACTTCTACTATAACCTCTATTACATCTGAAAACCTTCAATCACAATTACAAACATTATTTCATGATCACCCAGAACTCATTCTTAATGTATTAAGAGAACACAGCGAAATTATTCTTGAAATTGCACAGCAAGGATCTAAACAACGTCAACATAAATCACTTATTGCACAGTGGGAAAAAGATAAACATATCCCCAAAAATATGCATCTTGAACATAGACCTATCCGTGGCTCAAAAACAGCTCCAGTAACTATTATTGCATTTTCTGACTTTACTTGTCACTACTGTGCTCAAGCTGCAACAACAATAAAAAAAATTCTTGATGACTATGATGGAACTGTCAAATATATATTTAAACACTTCCCAATGAAAGGCCAAAATATTTCACAACTTGCAGCAAGTTATTATACTGCTGCTTCATTTCAAAATGAAGAAAAAACATGGATATTTTATGATATTTTACTTGAAAGAAGAGAACAAATACTTGAACAAGGAGAGGCAGCACTTAGACAAGCAGCTAAAGATGCTGGCCTTGATACAAAAAAACTTGCTACAGACTTAAAAAGACCAGAAATTAATACCATTCTTGGACAAGACTTTGATGATGCTGAACAAATAGATGTTACAGGTACACCATATTTTCTTGTAAATAATCTTATTCTTCGTGGTTCACTACCACAAGAGCTCTTTATAGAAGCAATAAATATGAACCTTAATAAAAATTAAACTAAATGTTCTCTAAATATACCTCTTCATATTTTTTCAATATAGACTTTCCTTAAAAAAGCTAACATGATTATTATATGTGATATTAATACTATTGCTCTACCAAAAAATTTTCCTAAAAACCAATCAACTATCGTTACTATAGGAAACTTTGATGGTGTTCACATTGGACACCAAACTCTTCTAAAAACAATGTGCAAACATGCATCTGATCACTCTGCTAAGACTATTGTTATTACTTTTGAACCTCATCCACAAAAAATACTTAAAGGCTCAAAACATAAACCTCTTACAACGCCAAAAGATAAATTCTCTCTACTTAAAAAATTAGGTATTGATCTTATTTTCCAACTACAATTTTCTTTACAAGTTGCTTCTATGGATACAAAAACATTTATCCAAGAAATTCTTCTGAACAAACTTCAAATGAAAGAACTTGTTTTGGGTCATGACTTTTCTATGGGACATAATCAATCTGGAACAAAAGATGTGATTAATATATTAGGAAAGACTCTTAGTTTCACAGTAACAACAGTACCACCTACTTTTATACAAGAAGATATCATAAGCTCTAGCTCTATTCGAAAAAAACTTGAACAGGGTATGGTGAGTTCTGCCACACACATGCTTGGACACCCTTATACAATAACAGGCACTATTATTGCTGGAGAACAGCGTGGTCAAAAGCTTGGATTTCCTACAATAAACCTAAAAACACCTCATATACTAATACCATTACAAGGTGTATATGTCACTTTCGTGACACTACAAACTACTGGTTTAGTATACTGCAAACCTATCCAAGGAACAAAAAACACATTTCTAGGTGTAACAAACATTGGTATACAACCTACATTTAGAAAAAAAAAGACTGCTCTAATAGAAACACATATATTAAGCTTCACTGGTTCACTTTATGGAGAAACTATTTCTCTTTCTTTTTTAGAAAGACTTCGCGCAGAACGATCTTTTCAAGACACAGGCTTACTTATTACACAAATAAAAACTGATATTCTAGAAGCTAAAAAAATATTAAAAAATACTTTTGGCCTAGTTCTTGAATAAGATTCAAGTACATCCTTACTATTATAAAATAGTAAATACATATTTTTTATTTTATAAATAGACGTATTGTTTGATTGCATGGATGCACTACAAACATCTTTAGACAAATACATTCAAGGAGGAATTATATGTCTCTAGTTATTAATAATAACATGATGGCTGTTAATGCTACTCGTAACCTCAATAAATCTTATGGTGAACTTAGTGACTCTGTCCGTAAACTTTCTTCAGGTCTCCGTGTAGGTACAGCTGCTGATGATGCTGCTGGCCTTGCTATTCGTGAGCTTATGAGAGCTGACATCGCTACTGTTAACCAAGGTGTTCGTAATGCTAATGATGCTATATCTATGATTCAAACAGCTGATGGTGCTCTTGGTGTTATTGATGAAAAGCTTATCCGTATGAAAGAACTTGCTGAACAAGCTGCTACTGGTACTTATAACTCTACTCAACGTCTTATTATTGATTCTGAATACCAAGCTATGGCTTCAGAAATTACCCGTATCGCGAATGCAACAGAGTTTAATGGTATAAAACTTCTTGATGGTTCTCTTTCTGGAGCACACCAAGGTAGTGGTCTCAATACAGAAGGAGCAGTACGTATTCACTTTGGTACAGCAAATAGCTCGGCTGAAGACTATTATGATATCCAAATTGGTGGATCAACAGCAGAAGCATTAGGCCTTGGTAATACTACTGATGGAGCTGGTGCAAGCATTTCTACACAAGCTGGTGCACAAAACGCATTAGCTGCACTAGATAATGCTATTACTTCTAAAGACAATATTCGTGCCCACCTTGGTGGATTACAAAACAGACTTGAAGCAACTGTAGATAACTTACAAATTCAAGCAGAAAATTTACAAGCTTCTGAATCACGTATTTCTGATATTGATGTAAGCACAGAAATGACAAACTTTGTTCGCAATCAAATCCTTACTCAGTCTGCTGTGGCCATGCTTTCACAAGCAAACTCCTTACCAAGAATGGCTCAACAACTTATTGGTGGTTAAAAAAAGATATATTAACTTTTCAACAAGTTTATAAAAAACACCTTTTTGTAAGATTACAAAAAGGTGTTTTTTATAAAAATAATTATTTACATATGTTCCATTCTTTTTTAGAGAACATATGCTCTAACTCTATTAATAATATGCATATTTTTGTTGAAAAACTTGTATCTCTTTATAAATAAATGCACTTAATTGAGATTTTCCTATAAATGTTTTTGAAGGTAAAACATGATCTAAAATAACGACAATAAAAACACAAACGATTACACCTTTAACACCACCTAAAATCCCACCTCCTAGAAAATCTATAAAACCACCTCCCTTAAAATTTATATGTCGACTTAACATACTTGTAATAAGTGTAAAGACAATCATTACCATACAGAACAAACCAATATATGCTAAAATATCTGACCACTGTTGTGATGGTATATATCTTCTTAAAATACCCCCTAAAAAAGCGTAACCTATATATGCAATCCAAAGACTTAACAAAAAACCTATCACAGCAGTGATTTCATATAAAAACCCTTTCATAAAACCTTTTATAACAAAAAAAATACAAACAACTATTAATATAATATCAAATACATTAAGGCTATATAATACTTCCATTTCATTATCCTTAAACTATTTAAAACAACTTATATCATTAACTAATTTAGTGTTTTTTCTTGTGGAAAAAGCGGTAAATACCTATATGTTAATGCAAGACAAATCCAACTGTACGCAATAACAAAAAATGATGCACCCCATTCAGCCCAATTAGGATTATATAGTGCCCATGAATCAAAAGGCATCACAGGAATAGCTAAAGCTTGAACCGTCATGACATAACGGTTTATAGTAACCCCAATAGCTGCAAGTATGCCTGCAGAATAAAAACATATTGTATTTTTACGAATGCTTGGGATTAAAAGCATAACTGCAGGCAAAACTCCAAAAACAGAAAGCTCTGTAAAAAACAACCACTTACCATAAATCCAACCATAGAACATTTGGTTAAATGTCATACCAGATCTTGGCAAAACTTGTGTTATCCAACCTATAGTATCAACTATTTTAAAAACTATATAAATAGTAAACATTACACCTGCAATTTTACCCATGAGCTGTTTTACATCCCAGGAAACAAGCTGTTTACCAGTAATTTTCTCCATAAAGGTAACAATTAAAACTGTAAACATAGGACCTGAACCAACAGCTGAAAGAATATATAAAAAAAATGTCCAAGGCCAAATAAAAAAACCATCACGGAGAATATATGGACGTCCAAAAAGCACACCATACATACCACCTAATGATCCTTGATGAAATGTAGATAAAAAAGCACCTACTCCAGCAAACAATGGCATAATAAGATGAAAGTTATGTGCTACTGCTACAGCAAATTTATTTGAAGTAAGCTGTCTATTTTCAAGCATTAAAGGAATATATTCTATTACTAACACACTGCAATAACAAGTGATACAAAAAATAACTTCTGTCAACATTGAGTGTATATTAGGATGCCAATAGCCAAACCATGCCCGTATTGGTTGTCCAATATCCAAAACAAGTACAAGCATTGCACCAGAATAACAAAGAAAGCCTAAAATAACCGCTAAATTGATGATATTCTTTAACATATCAATATTCAGCAAATATCTCAATGCACCTGTAAAAAAAGCACCTGCACCAAGTGCAATAACAGCAAGATCAAACGTAATCCAAAGTCCAAAACCAAAATAATCATCAAGACCTGTTTCACCCAAGCCATAAGCTAAAACACGATATGCAGCATAGCCACCCCAAATAGCAACTAAAACTATGGGTACAAGATGTAATAAAAACTTTGACAAGGAGCAACGTTCACACCCTTCTGGAAAAAATGCTGCATCAAAAGGGAGTACATATCCTTCTTTCAATTCCATACAAACTACCCCTTAGTTTCTTCACTATCTAAATAATTATCACCCAAACGCCTTACCCATTCACGATGACTTACATAATATACTTGAGGTTCTGTTCCTAAACGCTCCAATAGCCTAAAAGCATAAGGAGCTTTTGAAAGAGTATATACTTTATGCTCTGGATTCATAAGATCACCAAAAATAATAGCTCCACTTGGGCATGCTTCAGCACAAGATGTGATATAAGCATTTTCTGGAAGATTTTCTGGATCACCACCACTAACTCTTGCTTTTTCTTTAGCCACCATAAAACGATGATGACAAAATGTACATTTCTCTACAACACCCCTAGGACGTACAGAAACATCTGGGGTTAGTGTTTTCTCCATACCTTCAGGCCACACAGGATCATACCAATTAAAATATCTTGCATGGTAAGGGCATGAAGCCATACAATATCTACAACCTATACATCTAGGATAAATTTGGCTAACGATACCTCCTTCCTCTTCTTTATCCGTTGCAATAACAGGACAAACAGTAACACATGTAGGGTTACCACATTGCATACAAGGTCTTGGCAAAAAAGCTATATCATGTTCTGGAAAAACCTTTCCATTAGAAAGACGATAGACTAACATCCAACTAATAGTACGTGTTCTTAAAGTTCCGTCTTCAGCAAGTGCTACATTGTTTTCTGCCTGACAAGCAACCATACATGCACCACAGCCTGTACACTTATCAAGGTCAATGACCATGCCCCACTTTATTCTGAAATCTTTTATATTAGCCACCCTTTATACCTCTTATACCTTAAGAGTATCAACCATAACTAAGTCCCATACAGCTATTCCTGTACCTGGCTCAATCCTGACTGGAATAATATCCATAATATTGCTACCCTTACCAATATTAAAAATGTCAAAAGCTGTATGACCAAAGCCCATGGTTAATGCAATAGTATTATTTGCGACTCCTTCAAACACTAATATCTGAACAGGTATTACTCCAGTTTTATTAACAATTTTTACCCTCATATTATTACTCAAACCATATTTTTTTGCAGTACTGCTATTTATTCGTGCTATAAGAATATTATTTTGTAGTTCATCTACTGTAATTGTTTTTGTATTGAAAGGAGGAATGGCAGTTTCAGGTGTACCCAAAGCAAGCTTATGGACAAAACCAAGACAAAGCTTATTTTCTTTTGGCTTTAATTGCAAAGAACGTTGTATAATATCTGAACGACATGATAACTTTACAGGTATGGTCTTAGTTTTCACAAAGGCTACACCCTTCATAAGACTATCCCAATCAGCTCCAAGTTGATCTGCTTTTGCTTTTACTATTTCCTCTACACATTTAAAGCCAAAATCAAAACCAAGTGACTTAGCAAGAGAAAGAATAATATCTCCAGCTACTCGTGACTCATAAAGTGGTGGTGCAACAGGCTTAGTAATAGTATACACTGCCTGACCATATCCAAAAGGATATGCAACATCATCAAAACGTTCTAAGCCTAACGCTATGGGAATAACCAAATCACATGTAGAAGCAGTTTCATCAAGAAAAGATGAAAAAGCTATAGAATACTTTGCTTTTTTAAATACTTGCTTAAATTTAGAGCCACCTGGAAGAGCATACATAGGGTTTGCTTCATAAAATAAAAATACTTCAACTGACTCTTCTTTACTTGAAGCAACAGACTCTATATAAGAAACAAAATCATTATGCATCATCTCCCTATACTTAAGAGCCATTGAGATAATGGGATCTGCAACAGGAACAGCACAAAGCCCACCCTTTTTATTTATACGCTTTAGGAGCATATTGATTATAATGCCTACCATAACAGTAGCAGCCCCCCCACCCTGATCTAGGGAAGAACCAACAATAACAAGCGGAGCTTTAGCTTTCTTAAGTTGCTTTACAATATTATCAAGCTCAAAAGATCTAAGGCCTGTGAGTAGTGAGACTTTTTTGGGTGTCCACTCCATAGCAAGATTATACAACTGTGGGAAATCTACTGTAGGCAGCTTTAACCCTGAAAGTAAAAGCTGTCGTACAATTCCTAATAAAAAAAATAACTCTGATCCTGGTTTAATAGGTAACCAAAAATCTGCACCAGAAGCAGTGTTATTTTCTACAGCACCAGCATATGCAAACTGCATGGTTTTCACACAATCTAATGATCGGGCATTACCCCAAGCACGACGATTACTTACAACTGTACCCCATGACTCTAAAACGCTTGCCCCTACAGCTAATACAAAATCGCTCTTTTCAAAATCATAACCAACGCGACCTTTACCACCCATAAGATCCCAAGCAACAGCTGTAGGCTGTATTTCACTAGGCATAATAAAAAATTTATCTGAACCAAGTTTTCTTGTAAAACCTGAGAACAATTCATTCATTGTCCCATTCTCGTCACCTGAAACACAAACAAAACTATTTTTCTTTTTAAGAGATAAAAAGACTTCTTTCAATAATATCTCTGCCTCACCCCAAGAAATCTCAACAAAGCTGCCATCTAAACCCTTCTTAAGAGGAGCTTTTATTCGAGCAGGGCTATATCTCATCTGAACTTCTGTTGCTGCTAAAGAAGAAATTCCTCCTAAACTTAATGGATGATCAGGATCACCCATTACTGTAACTGGTCTTCCACCAACTAAGCGAACTTTCATACCTACAGCAGAAGGACAAATTTTACTTACTGTCTTTACATATACATTCTCACCATACTCTAAATGAGGAATCCATGGCCAATTTTGTGACCAAATAGAAATATCATCAAGACCTTGCCATATAACAGGTGTTGCAAGCGTTCCAACAGCACCTCCAGCAACAAACTTAAGAAAATCTCTTCTATCAATCATACCTACCTATCCTCACTTATGACAGACAAAACATGCATTACTTGAACTTGTTGCATCAAGATGATTAGGATTTGCATGACATTCTTCACATGCCCACATTTTCATTGTATCAGTTGTATAGCTAGTAAGGCGGTTTTCTTTTACTTGAGCAGGATTTTTTGATTTCACTATATTAATATGACACTTTGTACATAACTCTTGTTCAGAATATTCATGGCAAATATTACATGCTTGCAAAGCATGTGCTGCATGAGAAAAAAACACATTGTCAGGCTGCTTTTGATATTTTAGCCAAGCAACATCTTTATTTCCAGAAATATACACATCAAAGTATTCTTTTTCCTCTAAAGATTTACCAAGAAGTACTTTATGACAAATTGTACACTCTTCTGTTGTTGGAATACCAGAAAAGCTTCCATCCGGACGCAAATAATGACAAACTGTACACTCTAAACCATTTTTAAGATGTGTATCATGACTAAATAATACTGGCTGCTCTTGTTCTTTCAACATAAGTTTAGGAAACAACCACCAACCAAAAGTTAAGGCAAAAATACAACCTAAAAAAAATGGAAACAAGCCCTTTATACGTTTAAAAAAGAGCTGTCTTTTTAAAAAATTTTGATTCTGTCTTCCCCCCATACATACTATCCTAATAGTTTTATAGCCTTATACATAAACTTTACAGTATTCTTCTAAATATCAGCTTTGTGTTTAAAAAATATACAACAAAAATGTTTTTATCCACAAAGACTCTTTTATCCTCTAAAAAAACAATATAACACTGTATCATAAATATCTATAATTAAATATAAAAAACTGTAAAATATATGAATATACGTTTAGCAAAAAAAGATTCCTAGACTGATTTTAGTATATATATCATTCTTACTTTTTACATATTGCAAAAACTCTACTGTGAAAATATCGTCCTTCTTAAGAAGGAATTAAACACTATAAATAAAATACTTGTCACCTAATTACCAATCTTAGATGACAAGTATTACTCACTAGAGATAAATATAACTCAATTTTTTATTTAAAAAGACTTGTTAAATTCTGCTCTTAAAAAACAAAAGGATACATTATGCAAAAAAATCTAAACTTTACTGGCGGAGGGAGAGGGATTTGAACCCCCGTAGGGCGTAAACCCTAAATGGTTTTCAAGACCACCGCATTAAGCCGCTCTGCCATCCCTCCACATAAATAAAAATAAACACAACAATAGGTATAATAACCTTCATAGAAGTTTTCAACAAAAAACAATTTTTATGTATAATTAACTGTTGAAATAATGTGGCCATACACAAAGCTACAGAACACTTATTAAAACAAAAAATATACAAAAAGGCCTATATCTTCCTAAAAAATTCTTACAGTTTTATCTAAAAGCTTTGCTAATAGAAAATTTTACGTTTATCTACTATC
>CAYJFS010000004.1:0-109679 GCA_964369665.1 uncultured Lawsonia sp.
ACGCGAGCTGGGTTTAAAACGTCGTGAGACAGTTTGGTCCCTATCTTCTGTGGGCAAAGGAGAATTGAGAGGGTCTGTCCCTAGTACGAGAGGACCGGGATGGACGCACCCCTGGTGGTCCTGTTGTCACGCCAGTGGCACAGCAGGGTAGCTATGTGCGGAAAGGATAACCGCTGAAAGCATCTAAGTGGGAAACCATCCTCAAGATAAATTCTCCCTCTCGAAAGAGCTAAAGGACCCAGGAAGACTACCTGGTAGATAGGCTGGAGGTGTAAGTACGGTGACGTATTCAGCTGACCAGTACTAATAGTCCGTGTGGCTTATTTTAAGAAATCTATTCCATCACCCTATCAAAACTTTACATTTATTGTCTTGGTGTCCATAGAGGAGGGGGTACACCCGAAACCATTCCGAACTCGGTAGTTAAGTCCTCCATCGCCAATGATACTGCATATTCTTGTGTGGGAAAGTAGGCTGATGCCAAGGCGTTTTTTAGCCTCTATCTTTTTGATAGAGGCTTTTTTATTAAGAGATGTATACTTAATGCATACTGCAGTCTATAATGATATTCTTACGATGTTGTTTTTATGATAGTTATACATGATTTATAAGTATAGTAATGAGTAAAAGTTCAATTTTCATCTTGAAATAGAGTTTTTTATTTTAATCTAGATTTGTATATAAATGCTTATTGATGACTAAAAATAAATCAGTAATTTTTACTGTATTGTTTTTGTATACAATGATTATTATAAAATATTAGATTATTCAGGCTATAAAGTAGTAATTTATTAGGAATATTTATAAATAAAGCTTGTGGGAATATATGTTTCTTTTTTTTAAAGCTCTTTTTTTAAGAAGAGGAATTAGATATTTTTAGTTAATGTTTTGTTTATCTTAGAAAAGACTATCTGCGTGAGAAGGATAACATTGTAATATCATCAGACTGTTCAGCATCTCCACGATGTGTTGTTATGGATTGATTGATAGCTGCTAATATACCTCTAAGAGATTTCTTTTTATTATTTTCTAGTGTTTTTTGAAGCTTAAGTTCTCCAAAAAGTTCTAATGAGTTGTCCATAGCTTCAATAACTCCATCTGTATATAATAAACAGATATCATGCTTTTCAAGTTGTGCATAAGAGTTAACATAGGTTATATCTTGTAATACACCAATAATAGGGTTCTGTTCTGTGTTATTAAGTGTATATATTTTTTCTTCATTTTGTTTATTAATGATATATGGTAAGCAATGACCACAGTTTACATATACAAGTTCTCCTGTTTTTGGATCAAATATACCTATAAATAGTGTAACAAACATACAACTTGGATTATTTTCACTAAGAACTTTATTAATTTCTCCAGCAGCTTCTGCAGGTGAAAGTCCTTTAGCTATAACATAACGAATAAGAGTTACAGTCATAGACATAAAAAGAGCAGCTGGAATACCTTTTCCTGAAACATCTCCAATGACAACAACTTGTTTACCTTCTGGAGATGTAAAGAAATCATAAAAATCTCCTCCTACTTCTTTAGCAGGTTCTAAGAATGCAGATATATCATATTGAGGATTTAGAGATAGGGCATTAGGGCTTGGAAGTATGCCTACCTGTATTTCTCTTGCTGCATTAAGTTCACCTAACATACGTTCTTTTATGGTTGTTGTTTCCATAAGAACTCTAATATTTTGAGAAAGAGTTTTTCCCATCATAGAAAATGCACGTGCTAATTGACCAACTTCATCAGAACGTTCAATAGGTAGATCTTTTATTGCTAACTCTTCTGCTTTTGGAGAGGCAAAATTAAGCTCTGCAAAAGATAATGTTTTTTGTGTTAAGGTTTGTAGAGGCTTTATAAGCCTAGCTGTTAGAATAAGCGTAATTAATAGACTGTTTAAAATAGCTGCAATAGCAATACCAACAAGCTGATGAATTAATGCACGTGTTGGGGCTTCAATTTCTGATTGTGGAGCAGCAGTAACAATATACCAATCTAATGATTTGAAATAGCTAACAAGTACGATATGTTCTATTTCGTTTAATAAAAACATGCCTTCTGCAATTTCAACATGTTTTGCTTCTTCAATAAGTTTTTGGGGTATATTCTTGGACTCTTTTCCTGTATTATGTCCTTTATGAGCAAGCAATGTACCATTATTATTAAAAACAGCAATAAAACCATCTTTATGTAATGTAAAGCTATGGATTTTTTCTTGAATAACCTTAGTTAATTGTGTTTCTGTTGTTAAAGAGTCTTTTGATATATTTGCGATATGTATAGCTACAATAATTGTATATTTTGTTTTTGGTGATTTTAAGAGAAAAAGAAGCACAGGTTCAGATATTGAGAAAGCTTCATGATCAAAAACAATAAACTCTCCATCTTTCGAGAAATGGTTATTAGAGAGTAATGTTTGAAGTGAATTGTTTTGGAAGTCAACAATATCATTTCTTGCTAAAAGTAATGAAAATAATTCATCATTATTGATAAGTTGCTTACCTGAAGGATCAAATATTTCTATATGAAGATCAAGTTCTTGGAGTTTACTTATCCAATCATGTAAGAATACCTGCTGTTGATCTTTAGGAAGCTTCTCCAGCATTTTTAGATTAGAATCAAGCATATTAGCCACACGACGTAGTTGAGTTTTACGTTGTAGAGTATAGTCTGCTTGAGATGTAAGAATATCAATATAACGAGATTCAATATTTTCTTTAATAAGTGATGCAATACCTCTAAATGCTCTTTTTTCTAACTCAATATTAGAGATACGGAAGTCTTCATAGGCAGAGAATATAATAGGTACTGCTGCCATAGAGATAGAAATAATAACAAGTAAGAAGAGTTTTGTTCGAAGACTTGTACCCATATATATACTCCATAGAAAACATGTTTGTTCTCATTTGTTATGTGTACTATCGTCATAAACTCTAGATGTATTAGGGTATGTAGCAATTTTTTTGGCTAAGATATGGACTATGGAATACCTATGTAAATAGAAGAAATTATAACTCAACAATTTTTTGATAGTTTACAACTTATTAACATTAATAATAAAAAGTGTATCTATCTATAGATATTTACTATTTTTTGTTTGTTATATGGATAGCAAGGGGATAAAGGGTGTAAATAATTTTGGCATAACTTATGTTGTTGTAATATCTAGCCTAATGAGCTTTTTTCTTAAACCTTCTCGTGTAATACCTAGTATTTCTGCTGTTCGGCTTTTGTTACCACCTGTTTGTTTTAGTGCTTTAAGGATAAGAGAGCGTTCCATCTCTTGTAGATTAAGTGTATATTGTTCTTGCTCATTGTTTTTATGTAAATTTTCAATAATAAGGGTTGGATCTGAAGTATCTTTGTTAATAAATTCACCATCATTTAATAATCGAGGTGAAAGATCATTTATTTCTATAGTATTACCTAAAGTTAGTGCAGCAAGACGTTCCATTTCATTATTAAGTTCTCGGACATTACCAGGCCAGCTATATGTTAAAAGTTTTTGCTGAACGGCTGGAGAGAGTATAAGCTTATTTCTTTGTAGGAGTTCACAGTGTCTTTTTAAAAATGTTTGTGCAAGGAGGAGAATATCGTCTCCCCTTTGAGATAAGGGTGGGATGTTGATTTCAACAACATTAATACGATAGTATAGGTCTTCACGAAATATACCTTTTTTAACAGAGTCCAATAAAGAAGCATGTGTTGCTGCAATGATTTTGATATCAACAGGTATAAGTTTTGAGCTACCAACTTTTACTACAGCCTTTTCTTCAAGAACACGTAAAAGTTTTGCTTGGTTAGGTAAGCTCATATCAGCAAGTTCATCTAAAAAAAGAGTACCTCCATCAGCTTCTTCAATAAGGCCTTTACGTGAATGAACACCTGTTGCTATCCCTTTTTCAATACCAAACATTTCACTCTCGAAAAGTGTTTCTGGTATAGCAGTACAATTTACTGCTATAAAAGGTCCAGAACTCCGGGGTGAGCTGTAGTGAATCATTTTAGCAATAATTTCTTTTCCTGATCCTGTTGGACCTAGGATTAATGTATTAATAGGATTTCTAGCTATGGACTTTGCAAGTTCAAGGACTTTATGCATAGCAGGGCATTGACCAATAATTTTTTGAGATTGGTAGTTTTCTTGTATTGTTTTAGTAAGAGTTATATTTTTTTCTGCTAACATTTTTTTAGCAGCTTCAAGCTCTGAATTACGTATACAAAGTTCATTAATAAGCTGAGCTTGTTGTAATTCTCTTGCTTCAATTTTTACAAGCATCATTCCAAAGGCTTCTGCTAGCCTTGTAATTTCTTTTGGTGCAATATCTTGTTTTGTAAGGGTAAAAAGTTTGGATTCATCTATAGGTTTTTCCCAAACAAGAGCTTCACATATATTTGTAAGATTTTTATAGAAGTCATTTATGTTAAATGGTTGGGATGTATCCACAGTGGTTTTATCCTTCTATCATAAGATTAACATACATTTGAAGAAGGGCTTGGTTCTCTAATAGTGGTTCTAAATCTTTTTTTAGGAAGTTTTGTATTTCATAATAGTCTGAATTTTGCAGGTTTAACTTACATGCTTGGAGATTTGATGAGAATATAGCAGGTATAAGAAGTGAGCCATCACCTGTTTCTGGGCATATAGCTGCTTCTAATATAGTTTGGATATTGTGTGGTGCATAAGTAGCTTCCATACTTGTAATACTTAATGTATTTACACCCAATGGTTGGGCATTAGGCATGGAAACTTGTTCACCAGGTGTTAGTGGCTCAAGGATATTACCTATACCAACCTGAGCATCAAGAAGTGTCATTCTTTTCATAGTGCATATTCCTCTTTCATTTACTTACATATAATAACTATTATTTAAGTTTTTATAAAATTTTTATATTTTTTATCTAATTATAAATTAATAATAATAATTACATTATAATAAGCAGGATAAGCTACCTATTTAGATAGATATACTTATAGTATAAAAGAAAATATTTAATATTAAATTTTTACTATAATATACTTATTAAAGACTATGGAAGCAGTATTTCTAATATTTTTAAATGTATATACTCATTGATCATTGTTTTTAGGGATATCTGGGTGTTCTAGTTCATAAAGATATTCATCTTCTTTTCTTATTGCTTCATCAACAGCTTCTTGTGCAGCACCCATAACTTTCATTCTATTATCAACACTATCAAAGACAAGTACAGGGAATTTACGTACAGCATTAAGAATTTCTTGTAACAGAAGGACTTCTCTTTCAATTGTTTCAGGTTTTCCTTGTTGGGCAATTTTATCAATATCAGACGATGAAACAAAGTTTTCATTACGAAGGCCAATAAGTTGCTTCATTAAAAGCAATGGCGTTAATTGTACTTCAGTATCATGATCATCATCTTCATCATCGTCATTTTTTTGGCCTTTCCAACGGTTAAGTGCTATAGTACATAGTTTATGGGAGCTATGAAGTTGCTGTGTTTTTTCTAAAGTACCAACAAGGTTTTGAAGTTCTACAGTATCCATACTAGGATCACCAGAAGTAAGGTCACTACCTATGGTTGAGAATAAGAAATCAATAGCTCTATCAAGGTCGCTTTCATCTTCATACTCTTCCATTAACCGTGCTAAAACACTTTCTGGTGTAGTTGTTATTGTTAGTGTGGCTGTATAAAGATCTCGAAGCTGGGCAGCACTACCAATATCAGTAAATCCAGCAGAGTTCAGTGCTCCTCGAAGACCTGCTTTAATTTCTGTTCCAAAGCTTTGTTCTAAAGATTCCATAGTATCTAGAACAGTTTCTAAACCTGCTGGTTGTGGTGATTCTTTTCCAAATGTTTGTGCTATTTCTGCAAGTGCAGCCCAAGCATCTGTTTTATTAGAAAATTGATATAGTGTTTGCTGTAATGCATCTTCTTTATTTGGGTTACCACGTAAAAAGGCAACAAGCTCATCCATTTTTTTAGGACGACTCTTATCTTCTATAAGTTCGGCATATTCTTGTACAGCCTGAAAACGTGAATCAGAGCTGGTATCATTTCTTTTACGTTCTTTTATGGCAAATTCATCACTACTTTCTGATTCAAGGCTTGTGGTAAGTTCTTCTGCTGCAGAATCAATTAAAGATTGTTGTGTTTTTACTTGTGTAACATTGCGGCCAGAAAGGTTTCCAGTTGCTGTACTTACACCTTTTTTTTGTGCAGCAGCAGCAAGATTTTGTTGATTATTTGCTAGCAGTTGTTGTGGAGAAATGCCCGCAATATTACTCATAATCCTCTCCCAAGAATCTTTTGCTGTACCAGTTTTGTTGTATGTTTTGTTTTTAACATACATTGCTTTTTTCATACCAAAAAAGTTGTCATATTTTTAGGTATAAATATTTATATAAAAAGATACATATACTTATATTTAATAGTAATAAGTACAGTAGATTAAGATCATAGATTAATATATGTATGATCACTTTGGTATAAGATATGCATACTATTTAAGTATTATTTTTTTATTATAATTAAGCATGTATTTTAAGTATAAACTATTTTTGTATTATACGAGGTATAAGGAGAGCTACCATGAGTGGTGAAGTAACAGATAGGGGGCCAATAACTCGTGCACCAGTTGATATACCAGATCCATCTACAATAAAAAATCCATCTTTGCGTTTTGCCATGACACAATTGGGCCATGCAGAAGGTCTACGCCAAGAAGCTAGAACTAAAATGGATGAAATAGCTCAAACACAAGAAAAACAAAAGGAAGCTGGTGGTTATCTTGATGTATTTCGTAAGAATCAAAGTGATACTGGCGAAGGACATGCAGAAGATAAGGATGGTAAGTGGAGATTAATAAGTCAGGCACAAATAGACTGGTGTAAAGCTAATGATATTCAGTTACCATCAAAAGTTGACAGAGATGACTTATGGTTGAATGCTAATGAGTGGGATTTAGTGGCTAAAGGTACCCAAGCTTATATAGATAAAGTTGGTGCAGACACTCAACAAAAAATGGTTATGGCTCAAGATGCATTGGGTCAGTTTAATGCATATACACAAGGTGCAAACTCAAGTATCAATGCTGGTAATGAGACAATGAAATATGCTGCTCGAGGCCAGTAGTGTCTGGAATAGGTAAGTGTTAACAGGCTAAATCAATTATAGGTTAAAGAGCGTTATTAATAAGTAGTAAGCTATATATAATCAAAAGTATTACTATATAGTCAATAATTAAAGTTTGTAAAATAGGTAAGAGGAATAGCACAATGTCAGATATAATAGGTATACAAGGTGCAGGTAAAGCCTCTTTACCTGGTATAGATGTAACAACAAATCCAATACTTCAATTTGTGGCAATGCAGTTAAGGTTAGCAGATGAGCAAAGAGCTGATGCAGTAGCACAAATGGATTATGTTAATGCTGTTAAAAAAGAGCAGGAGCTTACACTTAAGATGCTTAATACTTTTCAGTCTCGATATGAAACTGCTGTTGCAGAACATAAAGGGGTTGTAATGACTGCAGAAGAAATACAGTGGTGTAATGACAGAGGAATTGAACTTCCTTGGAATCCTCCAGCAACAGAAGATTTCAGATTTGGCATAGATGATTGGGCAACGGTAGTACAAAATACTCAGACGTATTTAGATGGATTGGGTGCAGATACACAATCTGTTATGGTTGTTATTCAAGATGCATTAGGTCAGTACAATGCATATACACAAGGTGCTGGTGCCAATATTCATAGTTGTGTAGAGTTATTAAGTGCAACAGCTAAATGGTAATTTAGTTAGAATAGTATTATTTTGTTAAGAATGATTTTACAATATGTAAACTAGATATAGATAATATGTACAATAGATTGTTAAATTTTTGTGTAATAAGAAGAGTATGTTTATAGAAAAAATTTATAATAAATGTATAATAACTCTATAGTGTTGATTTATTATATCAAGTTGTAGAGTTTTATATGTATTAAAAAGATACATGTTATAGTTATTATATTGTTAAATTACTATAATAGTAATACTAAAAAATGTATAGAGTATAGATATACACAGAGAAGTTAGAGATCACTAAGTATATGTAAACTAAGATTAATAATATTAAATTTTTAATTACTTATCAGGGATAGCTTTTTATAGCCTTAAATTTTTTTATATATAGGTAGGTGTAGTATGAGTAATCCTGTAGAAATATTTGTTGGTGAACCTAGGACCCTACCAAATTTAAATGATATTAATGGACCAGGGGCAAAGTTTGCTTTTGTGCAGCTAATTTTAGCAGACAGAAGTCGTACAAGTGCTGTAGATTTAATGGAAAAGCTTGAAAATGAAAAGAAAGAACTTGCTGAAGCACAAGAAATGTTAAAAGTATTTCAAGATAAGCTTGCACAAGCACAAGCAGCTCCAGCAGGATTAATCTACATGACTGCAGAAGAAGTGCAGTGGTGTAAGGATAGAGGCATTGATTTACCAGATTTACCAGATATATATTATGGTGATAAAGGGTATGGACCACTTAATTGGGAAAGAGTCTGTAAAAGTACTCAGGCATATGTAGATGGATTAGGTGATAACTCTCAATCACTTATGGTGTTAATACAAGACGCATTAGGTCAATATAATGCCTATACACAAGGTGCAAGTTCAAATGTAAGTAGTGCTAATAGTATAATGCAGGGCTTAGCTCGGTGGTAATTGTACTATTTTTATAGTTAAAAAATTTTTTATGGAAGAATGGTGTAGTATGAGTAATCCTGTAGGTATGTTTGCTGGTGAACCTAGGGCCCTACCAAATTTTAGATGATATTAATGGACCAGGGGCAAAGTTTGCTTTTGTGCAGCTAATTTTAGCAGACAGAAGTCGTACAAGTGCTGTAGGTTTAATGGAACAGCTTGAAGGTGAAAAGGCAGAAAAGGTTTATGCACAAGAACAGCTTCAGAAGTTTAAAGATAAATTAGAAGCATCAAGGCCACCTAGTAGAGGTGAGGTCATGTCAGCAGAAGATATTAGATGGTGTAATGAGAAAGGCATTGATATCCCAGGAAGATGGCCAGGTGATTATGGTGTGCAGTTTGATGAGGCTGGGTGGACAACTATAGTAGAGAATACTGAAAAGTATATAGAAGGAATGCCTGATAATTCACAATCACTTATGGTATTAATACAAGATGCATTAGGTCAATATAATGCCTATACACAAGGTGCAAGTTCAAATGTAAGTAGTGCTAATAGTATAATGCAGGGCTTAGCTCGATGGTAACCAATTTATCTATTTTTTGATAACTATTTGTATTAATTGTATTAATTTTTGTTTTGTATTTAGTATTATTTTAGTAGGCATTCATTTTGAAGAATGTATATAGTCAAGGGGTTTAGGTATTATTTGTTAATACTGTTTAATGATAACATTAAACCATTTTGGTGCAAAAATGTGTGTCAATCTATATAAAATAAAAGCCAACAAAGTTGGCTTTTATTTTATATTCTACTTGATTTTTTATTTACAACTTACTGTAATTTAAGCCTTGGCATATTATCTGCAAAAATAAAGAATTAAAAGTATTATATATAGAGTCTTTTAGTAACGTAAATGTTTTTTTGAACATACTCTAAAGAGATATTATTAAATATCGATAAAGAGAATGGGTCGTATGTTTATATGTATAAAATCTTGTAACTAAAGAATAGCTATAAAAATAAATACATTTTTATACATATTAAAATGAAAGACTACAACACTTTTTGATAAAAGGAGAAGTGGTTATGAAACAGGAACAACAGCCAGAAATGCAGTCTGCTCTTGATACATCTATAACAAACAATGAAGAGCTTACAGAACGACTCAATGCAGTTATGGATGCACTTATGGGTGGAGCTACAATAGGTGATGTTGTAGGTATATCTGATGATCAGTTGGAAGTACTTTACACTGTTGCTTATGGAGCTTATCAAGCTAAAAACTATGCAGATGCTGAAGTCTTATTCCAGGCACTATGCTTATATAAGCATATGGATCCTCGTTTCTGGCTTGGTCTTGGTGGGAGCCGTCAAGGTTTAAAGAAATATAAAGGTGCTATTGAAGCCTATGAAATGGCAGGCCTTGCAGGTGCACTAGGAGATCCAACACCATTTCTCTATGCTGGTATGTGTTTTTTAAATTTGGGGGATAAAGAGTCCGCAAGAGTTGCCTTTTTAAGCACAGAAGCTCTTTGTGAAGAAGGTAATTCAGAACATCAACTCATTAAGGAGCGGGCTAAAGCTATGCTGGAGGTAATCTCCGGAGGAGTAAAACAATGACAGGTTTTTCAGATCCATTAGCAGGGAAAACTGCTAGTACAATAGGTATGAATATAGATACAGATGTTGATATAGACAATCCAACATCACAGCTAGCAGGGAAAACGGCTAGTACAACAGGTATGAATATAGATACAGATGTTGATATAGACAATCCAACATCACAGCAAGGATCAGCACCAACATCTGAAAAAGGTACATCAGCAAGTCATAGTGAAATGAATCAAGCTGCTGCTGAATCAGCAAGTTCAATGGGTGGTGTGAGTGGTTTAGAGGAAGATAGTCTTATTATTGATGAAACAACAGAAGGAGAGACAGGAGAGGTAGTTAAGCCTGAAGAGCTAGAGCCTCCTTTACCACCTAAATTGTCTGAGCCACCAAAAATATCTACAGTAGTAGATCTTACAGTATTGTTAAGTGCATTACAGTTGTCTGAACAAAAGAACCAAGCTGAGAAAACAGCTGAACAGATTAAAGCAGATGCAAAAGATCGCTCAATACAGTATGATAAACAAATAGATCAGATTCAAGACAAAATTAAAGAGATGAATAAAAGTGGTATTTTAAAGCTCTTTACAAAGATCTTTTCTGCTATTGGTGCTGTATTAGGGATCATTGCAGGTGCATTATCAATTGCTGCTGGTGTAGCTACAGGAGGTAACCCTCTTCTTATTGTTGGTGGTGTATTGGCCATGGTTGCATCAATAGATGCTCTTATGAGTGTGGCTAGTGATGGAAAAGTTTCAATTTCAGCTGGTATTACAAAGGCTCTTGAAGCCATGGGTGTTGACCCAGAAACAGCTGGTTGGATTGCTTTTGCTATACAAATGGCCATGATTGTTGCAACAATAGCCATTGGTTTTGCTAGTGGTGGTGGTAGTACTGCAAGTGCTCTAGCAAATCTAGGCTCTATGGTTTCTAGGGCTACAAAAACTTTAACTGTAGCAGAGTCTGCTATTCAAGCTGCAGCAAGTGGTGTAGGAATAGGTAAAGGTGTTGTTGATAGTGGTATTAAGGAAAATGAAGCTGTGTCATTAGAAATTGATGGGCTTTTAAAGAAACTTCAGGAGAATATTGGCACATTACAATCATTCTTTGAGCAGCAAATCTCAAGATTGAATGAAATGGTTGATTCAGCTAAAGATATTGTTGAAGAAAAGGCAAAAACAATGGCTGCTATTCAACGTGGAGTTATGAGCTAATAATAATATATATTTTTTGTTAACATTAAAATTTATTAAACTATAAGAAAGTTTTGGAGAAAAAATTATGGGTATTTTATTAGACAATAATTCACAACAACAACAAGTAGATTTATCTAGTAACTTGAATCTTACAAATCCAGAAGCTGTTAGCCAACAAGGTGCTGTACAACAGCGTGCTATTAATCCTAATTCTATACCAGCTAACCAAGAAGCACTTAAAGATAGATCTGTTGTAGAAAATGCTGCTAAAGCTGTTGTTCCATCACTTCCAAGCCCAGGTAGTGGAGGTGGATTTGTAGCATCTCTTGGATCTCAAGTAGCAGGACTTATTGTAGAGATGGGTGCAGAGCTTCGTAAACAGAACCAAGATAGGACAGCTTCGGAGCTTCAAAGTGTTTTACGTAATATACAAGACCAAGTAGATGGTATGATGCAACAAAGTAAACTTGGCTTAGGTATGTCTATTGCCAGTGGTGTTGTTGGTATGGCCATGGGTGTTGGCTTTAGTGCTGGTGGTGTAAAAGACCTACAGTCTGGTACAGGTGATTTGGCAGCAGAAGCAGTACAAGCAAGTAAACTTACTTTGGGTAAAGAAATCCTTCAAGGTATAGTAAATACCATGGATGGTGCAAAGGAAAGTCAGTTAACAGCTGAAGGTGCTGGTATTAAGTCTGAGCAAGCTGAAGAAACACAGGCACAACATGCTATGGAGTCAATGAAGAGTTTTGCTGATAATATGAAGCAGCTTATTGAGACTGCTCTAAGTACAGCAAGAGAAATGGTTAGTAGTACAAATGCTGCAACACAGCGTATTCTTGCATAAATATACTCACAGCTATAGGGGGTATAGCTAGTAGAGTGTTTTATGTAGGGTTAACATAAAACTAGAAGGGTACATAGGATTTTTCCTTTGTACTCTTCTTTTTTTTCAATTTTATAATGCACTACCTATACTATTATTTATACTTTTATATATAAAGTTATATTAATTATATATTAATTATATATAGCATTAATTATAATTAATAAAATATATACATAGTATATGTGTATACTATGTTTTTTTATATAAAATGATAAAGTATAATTACATATAATATATAGTAATGTAGTAAAAAATACTTTTCTATAATTTATTTATCTTTTTATATATAATAGTATAATACATAGATATATTCTTTATTATATAAAAATATACTAGTACTATACGTTCCTTAAATCGTAGTAAACTGAAAATAGTTACAAATACTTGTATCTTAACTATATAAATGTTTTTCAATAGTTGTAGCTAGTTAGGTGAATATTTATGCAGTTTCAACATGATAAGGTTTCATATATGTTTTCAAGGAGCAATATAGTCAAAATTATTGCTCTTAGTATAGCATGTATATTTTTTTTGCTTAATACAGGCCAGACAACATCTTTAAGTATTTTCCCATATCCATATACACATTATGCTGAACAAGAAAGTTTACAGATGCTTCTTGTCGATTTTGCACGTACACAAGGGTATGCTG
Organism: uncultured Lawsonia sp.; assembly: GCA_964369665.1. Classification (GTDB taxonomy): domain Bacteria; phylum Desulfobacterota; class Desulfovibrionia; order Desulfovibrionales; family Desulfovibrionaceae; genus Bilophila. The sequence goes on from CAYJFS010000004.1 coordinate 13,016, forward strand.
GTAGTGTTTCTATTTCTGTACGTGGTAGTGTTAGTGGAAGGTTTGAAAAAGAAAATCCTTTTAAGTTTCTTGAGGGCATGAAGACAGCATTTGGAGTTTCTTGGTACATTCTTGGTAATACATTATATTTTTATACTGAAACTGATGTGCAACGAGCTTTTATAACACCAAAAGTTATGACTGTTGAGCGGTTGTATGAACTTTTAATTAACTCTCATGTTCTTTCTTCACAGTTGCCTGCAGAGCTTATGAATAATGGGGAAATGATTGTTGTTTATGGCCCCCAAAGTTATCTTGATCAAGTTTTAAAGGCTGTTGCTGCTCTTGAAATATCACAGATGTCCAACATAATTATGCGTGTTTTTCCTTTAAAATATGCCTGGGCTGATGATATTACTGTTGGAAGTATGGATAAAATTATTACTGTTCCAGGTATTGCTACTATTTTGCGAGCAATGCTTTCAGGGAATCCTCAAGTTTCTCCAAGTGTTGTTGTAGAACAACCTGCCACAGTAGAAAAGCTTTCAGGCACAGGCCTTGCTGCCCGTGGAAAACCAGGGAATAAAGATCAAGGTAAAAATAATGTTTCTATGCCTGTAAATAATAGTAGTATAATGGCTGATCCACGTATGAATGCAGTCATTATCAACGATGCTGCTTATAAAATGCCATATTATGAAGAAGTTATTCATGATTTAGATAAGCCTGTGGAATTAGTGGAAATTCAGGCTGCTATAGTTGATGTTGATTCAAACTATAAATACAGTCTTGGTTTTATTTTTCAAGGTGACTATAGCAGAGGCAGTGGCAAGTTGGGTAGTTATGGCACATCATCAGCAGCCTCAGGGACTGTTCCTATTAAGCCACCAGCAGGTACTATTCCCACAGCAGGTTTAGGTCTATCGACTATTTATACAAAAGGTGTTGATTTTTTTCTTTCTAGGGTTGAGGCTCTTGAGACAGAGGGAGAAGCCCGTGTTCTTGGAAAGCCTTCTGTGCTTACTGTTGATAATATCCAAGCTACACTTGAGAACACAAGTACTTATTACATTCAAATACAAGGCTATCAGGCTGTAGACCTTTTTAAAGTTGATGCTGGTACAATTTTAAGAGTAACTCCACATATTATAAAGAATATGGATGGTACAAAATCCATTAAATTAGTTGTTTCCGTAGAAGATAATCAAAGTGATGATTCAGACGATACACCTATTACACCTAGTAATGTTTTACCACCTATTAAACAAACAAAAATTAATACACAAGCTATAGTAGGTACAGGCCAAAGTCTTCTTATTGGTGGTTATTATTATGAACAGAAGAGTGTATCTGAGACAGGTATACCAATACTTATGCATATTCCTGTTTTAGGTCATCTATTTAAAACAACTGCAAAAAATACAAAGCAAATGGAGCGGTTAATTCTTATTACTCCAAAAATTGTAAATTTAAATGATCTAGATCCTTTACCTGTTCATATGCAAGATGCAGGCTTTAAGCAAAGAGTTGTCAATGATGAATATGTTGTAAAACCTAAACAAGGCTCTGGTTGTTCAAGTAAGAAAACAGTACCCCAAACACCTTCTGTTAAAAAAAGTGATGTTTCTTGTGAAAAGCTATTGAATAGACGTAATTCAGTTAAACAAAGGCCAAAGTAATGAGTCAAACAGATGGCATTTGTATATACGTCTTCTCTGGACCACATGTTGGTGCAGAAATTGTTTTGTTAGATGGGACTTATAGCATTGGTACAGACGACTCTTGTGATATTATTTTTAAGGATACATTTTTAGCTCCTAAACATGCACAATTGGATATAATAAGTGATAAAGAGCATGGCTTTTCATTAAAAGTTATACCACTAGAAGGCGATATTTGGGTTAATAATGAACAGGTTCCAAAAGTTGGCTATGAACCAAAGGCTGGTGAGTTTTGGTATTTAGGGGGTAGCTGTTTAGCTTGGAATATACCTGGAACAAACTGGAATAATAAAGCTGCACAGTTGTATGCTGAAAGACTTAGTTTAGAAGAACAAGCAAAAAATATTACCGATGAACTTGGTAGTATTGAACAAAATGATAACCTAGAAGATGGACATGAAGGTTCTTTTGTAGATAAAGCCTTGAAAAATGTTCTACCTCAAGAGGTTGTTGCTAACTTAGCAAGATTTCCTGTAGGGAAGATATTTGGTGTTATGCTTTTAATATTTTTTTTAGGAGCTATCCTTATTTCATTTACAAGTGAAGAACAAGCAGGTGCTGAACAGGTTAGAATATTACAGGAGCTTTTAAAAGAGAATGGCTTTGATAATGTATCTGTAATACAGGGTATACAGCAAGTTATTGTTCGTGGTTTTGTTAAAAATGATACACAGCGTCAGTTTGTATATAGTTTGGCACAAGGTATACATGTACCTGTATATATTGATGTTGGTGTTCGTGATGACATTATTAATGCTATTAAGATGGCTTTTGCATCTAGAGGTATTTATGTTTCTGTTAAAGAGTTTGATGATCCAGGTATATTTAGTATTTCAGGATATATGAAGGATGGATTTGTTGAGGAGTGGGCTATTTCAGCTATGAGAGATGATGTGCTTTTTCCTTTTAAGTTAGAGAAACATGTTGTTTATGCTAAAGAGGTTTCAGAAGTTTTACAAAAAGCTTTTCAAAAGAATAAGTTAGAGCAATTAAGGGTAACATACTTGGCTGGAGATATTGAAATTAGTGGTATTTTTGATGAAGAACGAAAAAAAAATTTAGATCAAGCTTTGGAGGAGATTAAAAAAGATTTAGGGGTGCCTATTGTTTTTAAAGTAAAACAGGTAAAACCAGCACCATTGGTAGCTAACTCAAAATCTCAGGAAGAGTCTGTAGAAAGTGATATAGATAATTCTCTTAATACTTTATTAGGTGGATCAGTTGTTGCTGGTGTTACAATGCAGCCAATACCATTTATAACATTAAACACAGGAGAACGGATTTTTAAAGGTGGAGCATTACCAAGTGGGTTTGTATTAGATACTGTTTCATTAGAGCATTTAGTATTTTATAAAGATAGTAGATATATAGAATATCCATTGAGAGGTGCAAAATGAATAGTGATTCTAGAGAGGAGTTTGTGTCTTTATTTGATGTTTTTTCTGGTGAATTCGATAATAAAAAGATTCGTGTTATTAAAGACGAACTTGCAGAGATTAAAGGTGTTTTGAAGGTAGCAATGGACTCTGGGTTAGCTCCAGATGAAATGAAGTCTGCTGCAGTGCTGTATATTGCTTCACAAAGCGCTATATACATTATTGATTCTTTGTAAAATAGATTTTTGGAGGCTGATTATGGCAATGGAAATTGATAATACTGTTCGAGAACAGATTCAGAATGCTCTTGGTAAAGATGATGAAACTGTAAGTGAAACACATCAGCCTGCAAAAGAAGATGTTAGAGAGTTTCAACGTTTGTTAGAAACAGATGCTACCCAACAAGCATCTGAAATAGATCCAATAAATACAACACAAAATACAGATGCAGTAAGACAAGCAGAGAAGGTATCTTCTACACAGCAAATAGAATCAACAGATATAGAACTTATGAGTCGTGAAGAAGCATTAATTGATGCTGTACGTTTAGTAGGAGAAATAGAGTCTGGGGGATTATCTCCAGAAGAATTACTTAGATTACAGTATGTTATGAAAACTTTACATATACAAACACTTACATCAACACAAACATCTCAACATGTAGAACAAGGTATAGATACAGCTCTCAAGCAGTAGGAGGGTTATTGTGTTTTGCTATAGTAAGTTTTTTCAGCAAATACAAAGAATAATCTATAGAAATAGAGGTATTGTATTTTGTTTTGTGTTATTATTACTTACAGCTTGTAAAGTTGAAGTATACCGTGGTCTTGATGAGATGCAAGCAAATGCTATGTTAGCAGCTTTACTGAAACATGGTATATCTGCCTCAAAACAAGACACTGGAAAAACTGGTTATACTATTTTTGTAGATAAGTCTAAATTGGCAGAATCACTAGAACTTCTCCGAGAAAGAGGTTTTCCTAAAGAACAATACAAAAGTATTGGTACTATTTTTACAGGAGAAGGCATGGTTGCATCTGCTTCTGAGGAGCAGGCCCGGTTAAGTTATGCTTTATCTCAAGAATTGTCAGATACTATTTCTCGAGTGAATGGTGTACTTAGCTCTCGGGTACATATTGCACTTGCAAGTCTTGATCAGGACATGGAAGAAAAAAGAACACCAGCTTCAGCTGCAGTATTTTTATTACATAGACCTGGATCTCTGGTTATTAATCTTGAGTCAAAGGTTCGTGAACTTGTGGCAATGTCTGTGCCTGAGCTCACACCTGAACAGGTCTCTGTTGTATTTGTACCTGTAAGAGAAAGCTTAACAATACCAACCACAGGTTCATCTAATATTTCAGGTGGAATATTTTTTTCAGAAGGTCATGTCTCAGTAATATTTATTTTTATGGCCTGCATTTCAATAGTAATAGTAGGTACTTTGGTTGTAATCAATTTTTATTTTTGGCGTGAAGTTTTATTTACATATCTAAAGCCTGGGAAGACTAAAGAAAATGTTATTAAAGAAGATGAATAGATATATTTTGTATGTATACTAGGATGACAAGCAATGAACTCTAATAGCTATTTTTCTATAAAACATAATATGCTTTTTTTTTCTGGGGGTACTAATATTTTGCAACCACAAGTTGTTGAAGCTTTTTTAGCATCGAATAATGAGCTAAGTTTATTGGATAATTATATAATAGAAATGAGAGAAAGAGGTGAAATCTTTTATAAAGAGCGTTATGATGTAGGCTTTCAAGATGGGAAGGAAGAAGGTAGTTTTGAGCATCTATTAAAAATATTTGGAACAATTTTTTCTTCTATAACATTTATTAGAACAATAGAAGAAAGATTAACACATGTTATAATTCAAGCAGTAAAGAAGATTGTTGGTGATGTTGGAGCATTAGAACATATCCATAATTGGGTAAAAAATAGTTTAATTACAATTAAAAATATACACCAAATTGTATTGCGTGTTGCTCCTGAGAAGGAACAAATGTTTTTAGAGGTTCTTAATAAACTAAAAGAAAAAAGTTCAGAGAGTTTATCTTTTATCACTGTTATTTCTGATAGTAGTATCAGCTTTAATAAGTGCATTTTAGAAAGCAAACTAGGTGTTGTTGCCTCAAATTTAGACATTCAGGTGAAGGTATTAGAGCAGATATTAAGTATACAAAAATAAATGGTTAAAGGGAGACAGGCTATGAGTAATACAAAAGTATCAATGAATGAGATGATTACTAAAACAAGTAATACTGGTAGTTTTTCTCAAAAACCTGGTATTTCTGAAGTAAGATTTTTTGAGCAAGAGATGGATCAAGGCAATAATAATCTTAGTAAACCTCAAAATAGTCAAGAAAATAAAAAACCAGAGGAAAATAAAAAACCAGAGGAAAATAAAAAACCAGAGGAAGATAAAAAACCAGAGGAAAATAAAAAGCCAGAGGAAAATAAAAAACCAGAGGAAAATAAAAAGCCAGAGGAAAACAAGCACATTATTAGCAAGGATAAATTGGAAGATAAGATGGATGTGTTGGTTGAGCAGTTAAAATATATGACCATTAAACAAGGAAGTTCTAAAGATGGTGGTTTAAATGAGGTGCAAGAGCAAACTATGGGTATTTTTTCTGGAGAAGAGCAAGTTTTGGCTTCAGGAGCTATTACACCTACAATGCCTATATCTATGGGTGTTGTTGGTGTCGTTGGTGGCGTTGATAATGTTGTAGCTACTCAAGGTTTACAAGAAGTGCAGTTAAATGAGCTTGTGCAACAAATTGTAGCTACAGCTCCTAGTGATATTAGTAAAGGGGAAGTAAGGATTACTTTGGCTCAAGTTTTTCCTGGAACACAAATATCCTTACAAAGGAACGAAGAAGGTTTTTTAATGGTGAACTTTTTAGCTTCAGGTGCGGCTGCATATCAGCAAATATCTAATGTTCAAGAGTCGTTAAAACGCAGGCTAGAGATTGTTGAAGGAAAAGATGTTGCTATAGAAGTATCTGATGGTGATAGTAGTACTGCAGCACAAGTAAAAAATGTTCCAATTGTATAATATATCTAGATATTTAGGGTATTGATATTTTTAGGGATAATATATGAATCATACTATACATTCATTACCAGCAGTTAAGCTAGAAAAGCTTTCATTATTAAGTGCACATATGAATAATAGTATACTTACACGCCTTCAACCATGGAAAACTAATATTTTAGACAGAGAAGTATATCTTGAAGCTATTTTTCCTATAGGAGACTTTCATGCAGCCTATATGGTTATTATTCACTGTGGGGAGAGTGATTGGATCATTGAGTTTGGTCAAGTCCCACCTTTAAGCCTACATCCTCTTTTTGTTGATAAGCCTGAGGTGTTATATATCCCAGAAGATGTTAAGCTTGCAGTTCTTGAAATACTTATTACTCCATTGTTGAAGCAGTTTGAAGCATTTATAGGTGTTCCTGTTGAAATTGTTGGAACTTCTTTTGGGTATAGTTATAATCAAGAGGTGTCTGTATCATGTTATATACCTTTACTGTTATACTTAGAAGGTAAGCAGACTTCTATTCCAATTAGATTAGGAATAAAAAAACGGAATGATGCATTAATGCTTTTAGAGAAATTTAGGAGTTTACCATCAAATTATAGAGATATTTCATATTTACCTATCGCTATAGGTTTTGAAGCTGGATATACTAACTTAACAATGAACCAGTTATGTGGTTTGCAAAAGGATGATTTTTTATTACCTGATAAATATTTTATTCATGATGGAAAGGTTCAGCTTCGATTTGCAGGTTTTTTAGTTGATTGTAAGTTTCATGGAGGCGTTGCAACAGTTATGGAAGTTACTAATACAGATATTCCCTCTTCAGAAGGAGGAGGTGCTCCTAATGGCCAGCAGCCTAATGAGACTCAGAGTAGTCAGGCTATGAAGCCAGATCAACAAGGAGGAACAGTTCAGACACAACAAAATTCACGTCAGGCAGCTGGACAGCCAAGTGGAGCTGCTAAGAATTCTTCTGTTCAGGCAACTACAAAAATTGATATTGAAGGTTTAGAATTGCCTGTTGTATTTGAGCTTGAGCGAAGATATATGACCGTTCATGATATAGGGGCACTTGCTCCAGGATATACGTTTGCACTTTCTGTTGATATACAGTCTCCTGTTACTTTAAGAGTAAATGGAAGAGCTATTGGCATAGGAAGGCTTGTGGAGCTTAATGGTACACTTGGTGTACAAATTGTTCAGCTTATGGATGTGTCTACTACATAATATACAATAACATATTATTGTTTAGCATAATTACAAGCTGAAAGGAGTTTGCATGCAAGTTTTTGTTGAAGAAAAAAATGGTGTTACAGTTATTTCTCTCGAAGGGAGAATGGACGCAACAACATCAGGTACATTTGAAGATGCATGTAAGAAAGTAATTTCTTCAGGAATAAAACTTATTGTCGTTGATATGAATCAAGTAGAATATATAAGTTCAGCAGGCTTAAGAAGCATCTTAACTATGTTGAAGTTGGGGAAAGAGCAGCCTATAACATTAGTTTTTTGTGCTCTTAGTAGTATGGTCGGAGAAGTTTTTAGGATTTCTGGTTTTACATCTGTACTATCAATATATCCAACACAAAAGGATGCATTAGAAGCATTGCAGACTTAATCAGAAATGGAAGAGGGTCCACAATGGCTACACTTATTATATCTTCCGATGTCAATCAACTTCCTTTTGTTAATGCATTTATTAAAGAGTATATGCCACAAGAGTTAATGGGTAAGCTTCAACAGATAGAACTTGTTACTGAAGAACTTTTAGTCAATATTTTTCGTTATGCATATTATACACAAAAAGGGCAAATTGAAATATCTTGCCAAGTTACAAAACATGATAATGAATCTTTTTTTTGTATCAGTATTCGTGACTGGGGTCATCACTTTGATCCTTTTCAGACACCAACACCTAACCTTGATTTAAGTATAAGTGAACGACCCATAGGTGGTTTGGGTATACATCTTGTACGTACACTAGTGAATGAATATAAGTATAAACGTGTTGATGGTTCAAATGTTGTAGAGCTTTTTTTTGCTATTCTTCCAATATAAAAATAATGCTTAATAATAGTTCATTCTGTGTATTCATATATTGTTTAGTTTAATTGCAAGGTATCAAAATGAATATATATTTTACTATGTATAGATACCATAGAGCTATAATTATGGTTATATATGTATTATGTATTATTGGATACATAGTAGTTCCATATAGTGTACTTTCAAAAGAAATATTAAGTAAGTATCAAATAAAACAGATAAAAAAAGGTAGGTTGAGTCAACATACACTAAATAATCCTGGATATGTTAGAAAGGTCAGGGTACCCAAAAAACTACCAAGTCGTTCTATAGAATATGAAAATCTTATTGATCAGATAGATGTATATGCCCTTTCTATTCATGCTAGGAAAATTGCCTTGCCATGTATGATATCTCCTTCTTTTAGGGAAAGACTTGCACGTTCTAATATACCTATAGATTGGGTTACAATTATCCAAGATGCTAGTGTTAAACATAATCTTGATCCAGCACTTATAGCAGCTGTTATAAAAGTTGAGTCAGGTTTTTCTGTAAAGGCTGTTTCTTCTAAGGGAGCACGTGGACTTATGCAGGTTATGCCTAAAACTGCTTCTGAACTTGGTGTGATTGATCTTTTTAATCCTTCAGAGAATGTGCATGCAGGTAGTCGTTATTTACGTCAGCAGCTTGATCGATTTGGGTGTCTTGAGTTAGCACTTGCTGCATATAATGCTGGACCTGGTGCTGTTGCAAAGCATGGAGGTATACCTCCATACAAAGAAACACAGTTATTTGTGAAAAAAGTTTTATCTGAAATATGATCGTAATATAAAAGTGAGAAAAAAGTCTGTTTGAGTTATAATTAATACGGATAAATTTGGTACAAGGGGCAAAAAAGGAGTTTAAAATGGAAGCTACATCAAACTATCATGGTTCCTATGATGATAATCTTATTCAGCTTGTAACTTTTAAAATAGCAGGAGAAGAGTTTGGAGTAGATATTCTAAAGGTACAAGAAATTATTCGAATGTTGCCTATTACTAAAGTACCAAATGCTCCACCATTTGTTGAAGGTGTTATTAACTTAAGAGGAAAAGTTATACCTGTTATTGATATGCGGAAACGTTTTGGTATGAAGGCAAATCCTCATGATAGCCAGACAAGAATTAAGGTTATGGATCTTCAGGGACAAGTTGTAGGATTTGTCGTGGATGCTGTTTCTGAAGTATTAAGAATTAAAGAGTCAACAGTTGAACCACCACCACCTGTTGTTGCAGGTATTGGCTCTGATTATATGCGTGGTGTTGGGAAAATTGGTGACCGTTTACTTATTTTACTTGATCTTGATAAGCTTCTTACTGAAAGTGAGTTAGAAACACTTTCTTCTATTTAATTATTGTATTTTTTATTATTTTTTAGATTTCTGGCCTAAGTTTACAATTCTACCATCTTTTTTTACACAAATAGGAGAATTCTTTTTTAAATAATCTATAAGAACATTTTCTACAGATACATCAAGGGACTTCCATTGTATATTTTTTAGCATTGTATAGCCATCGTTACCTTGTGCAGCAAATCTTGTTATAACAACTTTGTAAGTCTTGTTAGGATCAAGTGGTTCATACTGACCATTAGAGTTACAGATTTCTATAGATTGGACCCTATGACCTATAGGTTTATGGGGATCAAATACAATACGCATACCTCCAACATATAAAAATTTTCCTAAATATACGGTGAGATGTACACCAGAAACACTATTTTCAAAAGCTTCTTGAAGAATATAACCAGGAACATCACCAATCATAAGAGGGTCTTCAATAGGTAAAACTGTGTTTACATCAAGTTTAGTAACAGCACCTATGGGTAACGATGATCGAATAAGTCCTGTGGCTACTAAGGCAATATCTGCATGTAGTTCATGTGCCTTAGTAAGTACAGCATTAAGAATAAGGTTTCCTGTAAGTGTTTCATATCGTCTATTAAAGTGTGATGGTACATCATCAATAACTTTAGTCGATGTTTGTGTTGTATCAAATGAGGGGTCATTTGGATCACATATTTCCCCTATTTTTTCATTAAGCTTTGCATAAATAGGTTTTCCATAGTGATCAAGTAGGTGGGCTAAAGATACAATAGCAGGATCATTAGATAGAGGCTTATTAAGATATATTGCATCACCATGCCATTTTTGAGGAAAGCCATGTTTATCAAAGGTTACGTGTAAGCAACCAAGAAAACCAGCTTTTTCTTTTGCAGTTATAATAAGAACAGGTTTACCTGAAGGTGATTTTTTTACAGTAGGGTATGGACCAACAGCCATGGGGTGAGTGTTAGAGAGCAAAGTATGAGTATGGCCACCAATAATAACAGAGATACCATCAATTTTAGTAGCGTACTCAATATCTTTAGGTGTTCCTGCATGACTTAAAACAATAATGGTGTATACATTATGTTTTTTTATTTCTTGAATAGCATGTCGTAAACTTTGTTCTTCATCACTAAATACGGCTTCTGAACAAGGGTTTGATGTTGTTGCAGTAGCTTGTAGTGCAAGTCCTATAATGCCAATGCGTTTGCCTTCTTTTTCAATAATAATCCAAGGGTGTATGTTTGATAGCATAGTAGGATTTGTAAATGTAAGATTTGAGGCAATAACAGGAAAGTTTAAATTTTTGATAGCACCTAAAAAGACTCCACAACCATGGTCAAACTCATGATTCCCAGGGCTCATAGCATTATAGCCAAGTCTATTCATAAATTCAATGAAAGGTAGTTTTTCTGGTGTGTTAATGAAGTCTGAGTAGAATGGTGTCCCCAGGAATTGATCTCCAGCATCAAGTAAAAGTATGTTAGGATTTTTTTGACGAATGCCTAAAAGAGCCTGAGCAATTTTGGGGTAGCCACCAACACAGTGTGGTTCTGTTGAGGTAAAGCAAGGTTTTCCAGTGTTTTCCTTATAGCCAGCAAGATGTGCATGGACATCATTTGTATGAAGAATAGTAAGTTCAAAGCACCATACTTTATGTGGTATTATATAGAGTAATGAATATAAGAAAAATAAACCATGAATAATGTATAGTAATTTTTTTGACATAGTGTAATCTTTATTATTTTGAGATGATGTGTTGTTAAAAAAGTTTTAGTATGTATAGTGATGAAAAAAATAAAAAATTGTTAAGCTACATTTGCTTTTATTTATGAATATTTCTTGATTACGTATTGTCCAGTTTTTTATATGTTTATGTCACTTTATTGTTATTTAAAATTGAGTTATTTATAAAGTAAGATTACATATTTTAGGCAGCTTATGCAAGGATTATATGTCTATAATACATAAGGTAACTAGCTTCTTATCATTAAGTAAAAAAAGAGTTTTTTGGTTTATAAGTTTGGCACTGATTTTTTTACTAATCATTGGTAGTATTGTTTTTTTTGTTTATAAATTAAAGAAACAGTCATTAGAGTATGCTGTTGCTAATATTAATAAGGCTATTGAGGAGGATGACCTTGTTCTTCTTAATATGTATGTAGATCTGAATTTACTTTCAAAAGAGTTTGTTCAAAATATAATGGAGTATTGGCCTAAAATAAAATTAGAAGATGAACATAGAAAAGAGTTAGAGTATGCTATTCAACAAAAAATAGTTGTGGCTTTAAAAGGTGATGTAGTAGATATTGTTAGTGAAGAAAGTCCTGATAAAACAACGCCCCCAGAGTTTCAAGCAGTAAAACAAAAGTCATTTTTTGATTTTTTACCAAATGATTTTAATACTCAGTTAAAAAAACAAAAAATTGTTATTCATAGACAAGATAAGGATATTGCTATCCTTAGTTTATCTATTAATCATAAAAAGGCAGATTATTTTTCAGAGATAAAGCTTCTTGCACAAAAATTAGAAGATAAGTGGTATGTTACTAAAATTATTAATGGATATGATTTAATACAGCTTCATATGGATGCATTAAGCAAGAAAAATAAAGAAGTAGAATCTGCATGGCATCTTTACAATGAAAGTATATATAAACAGATGAATCAATATTATCATGTTACAAATTGTGAAGTGTTTTTTGAGCCTCAACAGGGCAATACAGCAAATTTTGTATTAACTATAATTGTTGATGGTGTGAACAAGGCTAAAGAATCTATACGATCAGCAGGTATGCAGTGTTCTTTATATGATAAGGGGAATAAATTGCTGACAACATTACCTTTAAATAGTGTAAGACGTTTAACTCCAGAAGAGCAGTTTAGACAAAAATGGTTTTTTGATGTAACTGAACTCATGCCTGAATTATGGCTTCTTACAAAAGAACACGAGCTTACTTGTAAAATTAAACTTTCAAGCATTATGTTGAGTAATGGTAAATTTATTTATACAGCTACACCTTTGGATTTGAAGCAGGTTCATCCATGAAACTTATACAGTATTTATTCTTTTTTTTATTATTTATATATGTTTTATACATGAGTCCATGTAGCTGTTTTTCTATGGAGTTACCACAAAAAAATCAGAATCCAGTATCCGAAATTTGGAAACTACTACTACAATCTAGAATGGGTGAACTTCAAGCTATTAATCAGGAAGTAGAGAGTGTGTTTAAGAGGATTCCTGATATTTCACAAGACTTTTCAGGTAAAATTAATAAGATAGAGCAGAGTTACCAACAATATATTACAATGGCTAAAGTCAGTCGAGGCTTACCAATAGAGCTATCTCTTGTAGATGAAAGGCTGAAGAAGTTAGATAGTGACTTAGCAATGATTGTGCGTCCAGTACAAGAAGTTGTTAATGTGTTGAAAGCACGTTTAAAAGAGGTCTCTTTACTGGAACAGGATACACCAATAAAAGCAGAGCAACTTCTAGATAACACACAGATAAAAAAATTTAAACAACTTTTAGATGAAACAGAGGAAAGATTAAATTTTTTAGGAAAAAAGTTTAATCAAATACTTCATCCATCAGAGCTTTTACAAAAAAATATTAGTTTACGGCAGGATGAGTTAGCTATGATACTTCCAAAGCTTTGGAAAGACTATTATTTTGTTCCTACAGAAAGAATGTATGAGCCACAAGCTTGGTCTACAGTTAAAGAAAGTTTATCATCTTTAAAGGAGTCATTTTTAGTTCGAATAAAGTCAGAAATTCCAGAAGATAGGCAGGCATGGATAACCGTTCTTTTACAAGAGTTTTCTTTAATTATTCCACTATTTTTTATAGTATTAGGAGCTCGTAAACTTACAAAAAGATTACCAGAAGTAGTAAGAGAGCAGTGGAATCGAATAACTAAATACAGCTTACCATTTTTATTTTTTGGTTTTACTTGTCTTTTTTCTTCTTGGTCCCCGAGTGGAGAAAATTATTATCTAATATCAATAATAGGTACAGTTTTTATGTGTTTGGGCCAAATAGATTTGGCTTGGAATCTATATATTTTTGATAAACCTAAGCGTCACTATTCTCCATTGTTAAGATTACTTATACCTATTTTTGGGGGTATATTATTACTAACAATTGGATTTTCAGGGATAACTCTTAGTTTATTGTGGATTGCAGTATTAATGTTAGCCTTATATGTTGAGCATAGCTATGCAAAAATAGATATGAGCTACCCTATAGTTAGAAACCTATTCTTGGTATATAAACTTATATTATGGCTTAATATTATAATAACTATTTTAGGTTGGGTACGATTATCTATACTTTGTTATCTTGGATATGCTGCATTGGTAGTATGTATTCAGCAAGCTTTTGCTTTTATTCATCTTACAAATATTATTTCAGAGAATATATCTCAAGAAGGTGTACAAGGCCTTATTAGTGGTATGTTATTAGCGGTTTTTTTACCTACAGCGCTCATTGTAGTAACATCAATGACAGGTTTATGGATTTTAGCATATCCAGGTGGGGCATATTTAATTACACATGTGACAGATTTAGACTTTAGCATAGGAGAAGTCTCTTTTAATGTAGTACAAGTGTTACTTGTGGTTAGTATTTTTTATATAACACGTTCTTTTATTTCTGTTGGTCGTATATTTATTTCAAGTTTACCAGGTCAAAATATCCGTCTGGACAAAAACCTTATAGGTCCAATACAAATGGTTTTTTCATATGTCATGTGGGGTATTTTTATATTATATACATTATATATCTTAGGCTTTAGTCTTACAAGTTTAGCAGTTGTTGCTGGTGGTCTTAGTGTTGGTATTGGTTTTGGCTTACAGAATATTATGAATAATTTTATTAGTGGTCTCTTAATGATTTTTGGTCAGACATTAAGGGAAGGAGATGTTATTGAAGTAGGTAATAATAATCTTAAAGGTGTTGTTAGAAAAATTGATATGCGGTCTACCATTGTAGAAACATTTGATAATGCTACAATATTTGTGCCTAATTCTGAGTTTATTTCTGGAAAAGTTACAAATTGGACTCGTAATGGTCGTAGTGTAAGAGGAGAGGTTGCTATTGGTGTTGCATATGGATCTGATGTAGGTTTAGTTATGAATTTACTTAAGGGTATGGCTAATGATCATCCAAAAGTGCTCCATTTCCCAGAACCATATGTTCTTTTTAATGATTTTGGTTCAAGTACATTAGACTTTCTTTTAAGGTTCTGGGTAGGAGATATAGGGCAAGTTTCAGATATTAGAAGTGAGCTGCGTGTAACAATAGCTAAAGTTTTTTCTGAAAAGAATATTGAAATAGCATTCCCACAACTAGATATCCATGTCTGTAAAGATAGCTTACTAGGTATAGAAGCATACTCTGAAAATCTTGGCCGTCAAACACCTGTTACTTCAAAAGTCTAAATCAAGATTTTTGGAAGTTTACTTGGTTGTTAAATAGGTATGAACTATTTCCAAAAATTACTAAAAAGGGTATAATATACTATAGTTATAGCATTAAGAACAATTTTTATTTATTGAATTACTTTATTGATACATGTCATTGTCTTGATTTTTTAGTATATTGTATTATTTAATAAATAGCATTAGGTTAATATACTAAAAACAAAGCTTTTTAATAAGTTACTATTGTAGTATAGTAACTATCTATATAGAAATAATCAATTATCCATACTAACTACTTATTGTCTAAAAAATTTTATATATTTTTTGAGGTACTATTTTGCGTTTATTTTTTCTATGGATTCATACATTTTTTTCTAAGTTTTTTCTTATATTAAAAGCATTATTTGTTTCTGGGTGGTGTTTAGAAGCTTGTAGCTTTTTTAGTGTTGATAAAAGAAGGTTACGTAGTCGTTACTCCATATTCTGTATATGTTTTTTTTCTTGTTGTGGAATTTTTATTTTATTACTTGTTTTAGGATTTGTTCCAGAAAATTTAGGTGTAGAAGTTCGTAAACCTCTAGAAAATAGAACTATATCAGTCCAAAAACAAAACGTAACACGTCCTCTTTCTGGTAATAATGCCTATGTAAGAAAGCAATTCCTTCATGATAAAGCTTTGTCAGATATAGGGATTTCTAGTAGTATTTCTCGTAAAAATATTGCTCAGTTTTATGGAAAGAATTTTATGCTTCAAGCATCAAATATAGTGATTTCTTCTGATTACAATGTAGATGAAACTGTGGAAGAGTTATTAACTACCTCAAAAGTAGCATTTATTCCATTAGAGTCTTTAGGTGAGCCATTAAGTTTTCAAGGTTTGCCATTACGTTGGAAGCAACAACAAAGACTATCTGGATTAAATTTACAAGCAATTGTTCATGGAAATCAGTATATAAATAGATGGATTAAGGTCAATGATACAGCAAAATCGCTATTTAAAAGGGCAGAAAAATATCGATCAATCATTGAAAAGTATGCTAGGAGATATAATCTATCTACTGAGCTTGTCTATGCTATAATTTGTGTAGAAAGTAGCTTTCATCCTGAACAAGTAAGTAATAGGTATGCCCATGGTTTAATGCAGGTGGTACCAAAATCTGCTGGATTTGAAGTAAATAAGTGGTTTGGTGTTATAGGTTTGCCAACTTCAGATGACTTGCTTCATCCAGAAACGAATATTAAATATGGAACTTCATATTTGTATCTATTAATGAATAGACATCTACATGCAATAAAAAATGATGTTTCACGAGAATATTGTGCTATTGCAGCTTATAATATGGGTATAAATGCTATGCTCCGTGTTTTTGGTGAAACAACACAAGATGCTTTTGCTATGATTAATAAATACAATTCAGAGCAAGTCCAAGATCATCTCATGAAACACCTCCCTTCAAGAGAAACACGGATGTTCTTGAAAAAAGTTTTGAGTTTTAAAGAAAGCTTTACTGTTTTATTGTAAAAAGTTACGAATATTGTAATTGTAGAATTGAAAATGTTTTTATATTTTTAGGAAGAAATCTATGAATAAAATCATAACAGTAATGTTAGTTTTTTATATATTGATGGGTAGTGTTATAGGATGTACTTCTGCTAAGATAGGTGTTGTTGATCCTATAAAACTTTTTCAAGAAAGCACACCTGGCAAAGCTGGTATGGACCACTTGAAATCAATAGAAGAATCAATGCAGGGCCAAATAGAGGTAGCTCAGGGTATTCTTGATAAATCTAAAGATAAGAATGTCCAAGATCGTTTTCAAAAAATATTTATGGAGTATCAACAGATTATTAACACAGAACAACAAAGAGTTATCGAGGTTGTTAATACACTGATTCAAGAGACACTTGATAAGTATAGGCAAGATCAAGGTTATAGTATACTTATGAGTAAGGATAACTTACTATCATATGCACCTTCAGATGATGTAACAAATGATATAATTGTAATTTTAAATCGTTCAAATATTAGATTTGAACCTATCGTGTTTGATAGTTGTTTTAATGATGAAAAGGTAAAAGAAGACAAGAAGATACCTAATAAACAATAATTAAAGTTATGAATAGTTTTTAGATGTTTTTTTACTTCAAGGGTATTTTATCTTGTTATAATTAAGATAAAAGCAATTAAAGTATTATATAGTTTAAGAAATATGCAGAGATAAAATTTTCTACGATAAAATTTTCTACAAAAAGTAAAGATGTAAAGTAGTTAATAGGTTATAAGTACTAGAGTGATTTTATGTGAAAGGTTTATAGATTATATTCATTAGGGGTATTTGTTTATTTTACTATTTTGTTGTGAGAAATGCCCCTGTAGTAGATTTAGGATTTTGTATAATTTCCTCTGGTGTTCCAGAAGCAAGAATATATCCACCATTTTCTCCTCCACCAGGTCCAAGATCAAGAACATAATCTGAAGCAAGGATAATATCTATATTATGTTCTATGACAATGACTGTTGCACCTTTATTAACAAGCTGTTGAAGTATAGAGATAAGTTTTCCAACTTCATGCATATGAAGTCCTGTAGTGGGTTCATCCAAAATATATAATGTTCCTGGTAAAGCTCGTTTACTAAGTTCTTTAGATAGTTTAATTCTTTGAGCTTCTCCTCCTGATAATGTTGTAGCAGGTTGTCCTAATTGTAAGTAGTCAAGACCTACATCTTCTAACATTGATAGTTTACGTTCTAGTATTGGGTAGTTTATAAAGAATTGTCGAGCTTCATAGACAGGTAGGTTTAGTACTTCTGCTATATTTAAGCCACGATAATGGACCTCAAGTGTTTCATAGTTATAGCGTTTTCCTTTACAAACATCACATGTTACATGTATGTCAGGAAGAAAATGCATTTCGACACGGATTTGCCCATCACCATTACAAGCTTCACAACGGCCACCAGGAACATTAAAGCTAAAGCGTCCTGGTTGATATCCACGTTTTTTTGCATCTGGTGTCATAGCAAAAATATTTCTTATTTCATCAAATACTTTAGTGTATGTTGCTGGATTGGAACGTGGCGTCCTTCCTATAGGTGTTTGATCAATAGAGACAATACGTTCGATACATTCACTACCAGTAATACCTTGGATATTCCCTGGTTGATCAACACGGATACCATGAGCAAGTGCAAGATGTTTATAGAGTGTATCTATAACAAGTGAACTTTTACCAGAGCCTGAAACTCCAGTTACACATGTAAGTGTTCCTATAGGGAATGCACAGTCAATATTTTTAAGGTTATTTGTTTTTACACCATGTAGATTAAGCCAACTTTGTATTTCTCTACGTTTAGTAGGTACAGCTATGGTGATATCGCCTCGTAGATACTTAGCTGTTAGTGTCGTTCCATTTTTTATAAGTTGATTGAATGAACCTTGAAAGACTTTTTCTCCACCACGAGAGCCTGAATATGGTCCAAGCTCTATAATTGTATCTGCTTCTTGTATTGTTGATTGATCATGTTCGACAACAAGCACTGTATTACCACGTTGTTGTAAATCTCTTAATGTAGAAATAAGGCGCTTATTGTCTTTTGGGTGTAATCCAATAGATGGTTCATCAAGTACATATGTAACGCCGACAAGACCTGATCCAAGTTGTGATGCCAGGCGTATTCGTTGTGCCTCACCACCAGAAAGTGTGGTCATAGTCCTTCCTAAAGAAAGGTATTCTAAACCTACATTTTTCATAAAGTAGAGTCGGTGAATGATTTCTTTTGTGAGTGGTTCTGCAATAAGCGCATGTCTTCCTGAAAAAGTACATGATGTAAACCAGGCAAGGTTTTTTTCAACAGACATAGAGCAAATATCTTGAATAGTCATTGTATGTATACGGACAGAAAGAGCTTCAGGTTTGAGGCGAGCCCCATGACAAGAAGGACAATTTGTATTTTGTAGAAACCTTGATAACATATCCTTCCATGCTTCACCATACTGTATACCTTGATTGAGAATAGGAATAATACCAGGCCAATAAGTAAGGCTTATGCGTTCATGTGCATTTTTTTCATGGGTTTCTTGAGGTATAGAGGTGGTGTTTATAGTTTTTTCATTTTTTGGTTCTCCATAAAATAGAGCATCTAAAGCTTTAGGTGTATATTCAGAAAGAGGCATTGATAACGTAAATTGATAACGCTTTCCAAGTTCTATAAGTGCTTGTTCATAGCGATTAAAAATTTTTGAATTTGCCCAGGGAAGCAATGCTTTTGATTGTAAGGAAAGCCCACGATTAGGTGCAATGAGCAAGGGTTCAAAATATTCAACACTGCCTAACCCTGAACACTGGGGACAAGCACCTTGTGGACTATTAAAAGAGAATAGTTGAGGTGTTAGTGGTGGAAGACTTATCCGACAAGATGTACATACAGATTCTGTAGCATGGATAGTATCTGTGTGATTTTTTATTGTTTCGTGAACTTGATGGACAATAATACGTCCACTACCGTAACGTAAAGCTAGTTCTACAGAGTCTGCTAGACGCCTTCGGATATTGTCATCTATAACAAGTCGATCAACAACAAGATCTAAAGTGTGTTTTTTGTTTTTATCTAAGTTTGGTATGTCATCTATATTATAAATTATTCCATCAACACGTATTCGAACAAAACCATCAGCTTTGAGCTTTTTTATTTTATCTGCATGAGTTCCTTTTTGATGCTCTACAATAGGTGCAAGTAAGATGATTTTTGTTTCTTTGGGTAAACTTAGAATATCAGCAATAATTTCGTCTGTAGCTCTAGCTTCTATAGGTTTATTGCATTTTGGACAATGCATAGTGCCTAAACGTGCAAAAAATACTCGAAGAAAATCATATATTTCTGTTGTTGTACCAACTGTTGACCTAGGGTTTCTTCCAGTCGTTTGCTGTTCAAGGGAAATGGCTGGAGAGAGACCTTCTATTTTATCAACATCAGGTTTATCCATTTGTGGTAAGAATTGTCGAGCATATGTAGAAAGAGATTCAACATATCGACGCTGTCCTTCAGCATAGATAATATCAAAAGCTAGTGTAGATTTTCCTGAACCAGAAGGTCCACATATAACAACCAGTTCATCTCTAGGAATATCAAGGGTCAAGTTTTTTAAGTTATGCTGCCTTGCACCTTCTATATGGATACATGGTTTCATTAAATAGTTTAATTCCTTTTAGTTACTATTAAAATAGATGAATGTATAAAGTATAATATAACACATTGTTGGTATTAATATTAATGGTTAGTAATGAATTTTTATAATACAAGGTAGGTGTTAATATTGAAATAAGAGCCTGTGTTCAATTATTAGGAGAAATTTTATGGATTTTGAAGTTATGTTCTTTCTAAAATTTATTTAGGAAGTAGGTTTTTGTTTAAAAGATAGTTCCAAATTACAAAAGCAAGAAAGAGTTTTATAATATCTCCAAGAATAAATGGTACAACTCCAATAAGTAGTGCTTTGGATGGTGTAATATTTAGGTTCCACATAATGCCTGTAGCACCACAAATATATAAAAAAATAAGGCCAAGGGTCATCCAAAAAAGAGTAATAATTTTTTTAGGTGGACGTGTTTTACGGTAGCTCTCTCCTAAACCACTAAGGTATGCCATACCAATAAAACCAAAAATATAACCATTTGTAAGATTAAGTAAAACTTTAAAGCCTGAAGTTCCACCAGCAAAAACAGGGATACCAACTATACCAGCACAAATATAAAGAAGTATACAGAATACTGCATTATGAGGACCAATACAGAGGCCAGCAAGAAAAACATAAAGGATTTGCAGTGTAAAAGGAACAGGACCAAGAGGAAAGCTAATAAAAGCACCAATCATAATGAGAGCAGCAAAGAAGATAATCCAAAGAGAAGTAACAATATTTTTGCTAGTATTACTCATAATATTGTTTGTTTACCTGTAGAATTTTTACAAAAAAATAAGCTTATGCCTTTAGTGAAAATAACATAGTATAAAGATGTTGTAAATTTATGCACAGTTATGAAATATGTTTTCTTAATAGTTCAAATACATTTGGAATACCTTCAGGGTTTGTTCCACCAGCTTGTGCTTGATCAGCTCTTCCACCACCAGATCCATTAATAGGTGGAGTTATTTTTTTTATGAGTTCAGCTGCATTGAATTGATGATGTAAATCTTTTGATACATAGAGTAATAAGTGGACTTTAGTATCTTCGTTTGTAGTAATGCATACAACGGCATTGGATGGAAGCTTTGATCGTATATCGTCCATAACTTCACGAAGAGTTTTAATGGATATAGTAGGTAAGTTTATTGCAAGGAAATCAATAGTGTTTACTTTGACTATTGATTCAAGGAGTTGTTTACCTTGTATTGAAATAGTTTTTGTTTCTATTGTTTCTATTTTTTTCCGTAGCATTTTATTTTCAGAAGTAAGTGCTGTAATCTTTTCAACAAGTTCGTTTGGTTTTGTTTTAAGTAGTGTAGATGATTGTACGATACTGGCATGTTGTTGTTGTATATAATGAAGAGCACACCTCCCTGTGAGTGCTTCAATTCTTCGAATACCAGATGCTATACCTGTTTCAGATGTAATAATAAAACAGCCAGCTTGACCTGTAGTTGTAAGGTGTGTTCCACCACATAATTCTATAGATTCTATATGATCTTTACTTCCAATAGTGATAACTCTTACATGATCACCATATTTTTCTCCAAATAGAGCCATAGCTCCTTTTTGTAGAGCAATTTTTTGCTCCAAAATTTCATCTGAAAGAGGAAGGTCAGACATAATGGCGCTGTTTACTTGTTGTTCAATAGTATGAAGCTCTTTTTGAGATAGTGGTGCAATATGAGTGAAGTCAAATCGTAATCGTGTTGAAGTTACAAGTGATCCGGATTGTTTGACATGATCACCTAAGATACTTCTTAATGCAGCTTGAAGTAGGTGTGTACAGGTATGGTTTCTAGCTGTATCTAGTCGTTGTGATTCTTCCACAGTCATTTGAATATCTTGATTAACAAGAATATAACCTTCTGTAACTGTTACTACATGAATAGTAAGCTCTGGTGATGGTTTGAGTGTATCGACAACTTCTACTATACCTGTAGGTGAGGTTATAATGCCTACATCACCAACTTGACCTCCAGAAGTTCCATAAAAAGGTGTTTTATTTGTGATGAGAAATCCTGTTGTTTTTGTTGGAAGTTGATCAGTAGGGAAACCATCATAATCAAGAAGAGCAATAATATTTCCTGAGCTAGAGAGATGATCATAGCCTATAAAAGTAGATTGTATGCCTTCTTTTAATAGTGACTGAAAGAATGAAGCAATGTCTTTTTCTCCAGAACCTTTCCATTGCATTCTTGCACGGTGTTTTTGTTCATTCATATGCTCTTCAAAGCTTGACTCATCAACATAAAAGCCTTTTTTTAGTGCTACGTCATTAATAATATCTAAAGGAAAACCATATGTATCATAGAGCTTAAATGCAATAGCTCCAGGGATGCATGTTTTTTTTTGCTGAGAGAGTTTTTCTATTTCAGATTCAAGGATAACAAGGCCCTTATCAAGAGTAACTGAAAAACGTTCTTCTTCTTCATATACAACACGTGACATAAATGTGGCATGCTCATGAAGTTCTGGATAGTTTTCACCCATAAATTCAACCACTTTATTGGATGTGTTGTAAAGAAAAGGTTTTTGCATACCAATGAACTTCCCAAAGCGAAAAGCACGTCGAATAAGTCTTCTTAAGATATACCCACGGCCATCATTTGATGGAAGTATACCATCAGCAACCATGAATGCTATGGCTCTGCTATGGTCTGCAATGACATGAAGAGCTGTATCTATGTCTTCATGTTCTTGATAGTGAACATGAGCTATTTTTTCTACATATTGGATGATAGGTTGAAAAAGATCTGTATCATAGTTTGAGGTTTTTCCCTGACAAACAGCTGTAATACGTTCAAGACCCATACCTGTATCTATGGAAGGTTTCGGCAGTAGTATTCTTTCACCAGTTGTTTCTTGATTATACTGCATGAAGACAAGATTCCATATTTCAAGAAAGCGATCACAATCACAAGATCCTATCCCACATTTAGGACCACAGCTTAATGCTACACCTTGGTCTATATGGATTTCAGAACATGGACCACATGGTCCTGTATCACCCATGGACCAGAAATTATCTTTTTCTCCAAGACGATAGATGTGATTTGGGGCAACATCTGTTTCATTTACCCATAATTCATGTGCTTCATCGTCATCAGTATAAATAGTAATGTAGAGACGTTCTTTAGGGAGCTTAAGTTCTTGTGTGATAAAATCCCAGGCAAACGTAATAGCTTCTTTTTTAAAATAGTCACCAAATGAGAAATTACCTAACATTTCAAAAAAGGTGTGGTGGCGGGCAGTACGTCCAACATTATCAAGATCATTATGCTTACCACCAACTCGAAGACATTTTTGAGAAGTGGTTGCTCTAGAATAATGACTTTTTTCTTGGCCCATAAAAATTTTTTTAAATTGGACCATACCAGCATTTGTGAATAGTAATGATGGATCCTCTCTTGGGATAAGTGAAGATGAAGGGATTTCTTTATGCTTATGCTGTTTAAAATATTTTATAAAGCGTTGTCGAATTTCATTGGCTGTAAGCATAGGTATCCTAAGTTTGGTGTTTTAGACAGTTAAATTTCATATGAATCGACAAGGATTTCTTCTTTTGGAACAACTGTTTTTGGATTTATTCCAAAGTGTTCTATGAGTTGTTTTTCAATAGCGTTACTTATATCAGGTGTTTCATCAAGTAAGGCTCTGACTTTTTCTTTACCTTGTCCAAGTTTTTCACTACCAAAGGCAAACCAGGCTCCACTTTTATCGACAATACCTGCTTCAACACCTAAATCTATAAGCTCACCAGATCGAGAGATACCTGTACCCCAAATAATATCAAATTTTGCTTCACGGAAAGGTGGTGCCATTTTATTTTTAACAACTTTAACTCGTGTAAGTGAACCATATGCTTCTTCTTTATCTTTAAGTGTTTGAACTTTACGTATATCCATTCTTACAGAGCTATAGAATTTTAAAGCATTACCACCTGTTGTTGTTTCAGGACTTCCATAGCCTGTTATACCTATTTTCATCCGAATTTGATTGATAAAAATTATAGCTGTATGAGATTTATGAATTGTTCCTGTAAGTTTACGTAAAGCATGTGACATGAGTCGTGCATGACCACCAACTTGTGTTTCTCCCATAGAGCCTTCTAGTTCTGTCTGTGGAACAAGTGCTGCAACAGAATCTACAACAACAAGATCTACTGCACCTGAACGTACAAGCATATCAGCTACTTCAAGTGCTTGTTCTCCATGATCAGGTTGAGAGATAAGGAGCTCGTCTGTTTTTACACCAAGACGTTTTGCGTAATTTATGTCTAGGGCATGCTCTGCATCAATAAATGCAGCTGTACCTCCAGATTTTTGACATTCAGCTATAATATGTAAAGTAAGTGTTGTCTTGCCTGAAGATTCAGGTCCGTATATTTCTGTTACACGTCCACGAGGAATTCCACCTATGCCAAGTGCAAGGTCAAGACCTATAGATCCTGTAGGGATAATAGGTACATCAATATGAAGATTATCAGACATACGCATAACAGTACCTTGGCCAAACCTACGCTCAATAGTATCAAGTGCTGTTTTTAGTGCTTCACGTCGAGAATCTTCTGGGGAAATAGTTTTTTTTGCCATGATAACTCCATTATATGCTTATGAAAAAGTTTTTAATTTTAGTATGAATTATGAAATTTTGCTTCCTGCAGGTATAAGATTTTCTATTGTTACTGGTGAAAGACCATGAATATGGTTTGCAAAAAGTAGCATTCCTTGTGATACAATACCACGTATTTTTTTAGGTTCAAGATTTGTGACAACACAAACTTGTTTACCAACCATAGACTCTGGTGTGAAATATTGAGCAATACCTGAAAGAATTTGTCTTGGTTCAGGTTCACCTATGTCTACTTTAAAGCAAAGAAGATTATCTGCATCAGGATGTTTTGAGGCTTCAAGGATAATACCTGTACATAAATCAATTTTTTGAAAATCTTTTATATCTAAGAATTGTTGCTTGTTATTTTGGGGTTGGGCACTTTCTTGTTTACTCATGGTAGTCTTGTTTTCTAATCGAGGAAAAAGGTTAGAGTTGTATGAGAGTTTATTGCCTATTTTAAGCATATCCCATTTAGTGATATCTTGATCAAACTGTACATGTGGTGCTGATCCAAATTTTTTTGAAGAAGGGACATCAACACCTAATTGCGTTAACATGATAATCGCTGTGTCTGGCATAATAGGCCAGATAGCAATGGCTATCTTTCTCAGGCATTCTAAAACAAGACGAAGTATTGTTGCAATACGAGCGGTGTTTTTTTCTTTAAAAAGTTTCCATGGTGCTTGTGTATCTATATACTTATTAAGTGCCTGGACAAGAGTCCATAGAGCTTCGATACCTTGCGAGACACGCATAGAACTTAGTAGATCTATGTAGGCATAGAGTGCTTTTTCAGCAATATTTTTAAGTTGTGTGTCATCATGTGTAAAGGTTGTTATTTCAGGTAAAGTACTTTCTACATATTTATGCGCCATAGAAAGAGTACGGCTAAAAAGATTCCCTAAATCATTAGCAAGGTATGAATTAATACACGTAATAATACTTTTTTCAGAAAATGATGCATCAGATCCAAACTGCATTTCTTTAAGAAGCACGTATCTGATTGCATCAAGGCCGTATTGCTCTATAAGTTTACTTGGACTAATGGTATTATTAAGAGATTTCGATATTTTTGTATCACGCGCAAGCCAATAACCATGTACATTAAGATGTTTATATATTGGAAGCCCTGCAGACTTTAGAATAATTGGCCAAAATATTCCATGAGGTTTAAGGATATCTTTAGCTATGATGTGTTCCCCAGGCCAAAATTTTTGGAAATTTGTGCCTTCAGGCCAGTCAAGTGCAGAAATATAGTTTAGCAATGCATCAAACCAAACGTAACAAACATAGTTTTTATCAAATGGTAGTTCTATACCCCATGTAAGCCGTTTTTTAGGACGTGAGATACACAGGTCATCTAGTACACCATGCTCCAACATACTTAAAACTTCGTTACGATATCGTTCTGGACGGATAAATGAAGGGTTTTTATGGATATATTCTGTGAGCCATGGGAGGTATTTTTTCATACGGAAAAAATAATTTTGTTCTTGGATAAACTGTGGTGATGTTTGATGTTGTGGACATAGCCCATGTTCAAGTTCTTTTTCTGTATAGAAGCGTTCACAGCCTGTGCAATAATAACCTCCAAATTCTCCAAAATAAATATCTCCAGCATCATAAATGTGCTGAAGGAATTTTTGGACGCATTGTTTATGAGTAGGATTTGTTGTTCGAACAAATTGATCATTTTTTACATTGAGTTCTGTCCAAAGTTTCTGGAACTTTTTACTAAAGGTATCTACAAATGTTTGTGGAGAAGTTTGAGTTTTTTCTGCTGCTTGTACTATTTTTTCACCATGTTCATCTGTACCTGTAAGGAACCATGTATCTTCACCAAGTAAATAATGAAGACGTTGTATTGCATCAGCTAAAATTGTTGTGTACGCATGTCCAATATGCGGGGATGCATTTACATAGTATATAGGCGTTGTAATATAAAATGTTGATGACATGTTGCACCTTTATTGACGACCTAGTTTTTTATCATAACTTTTTAGCATCATAATGTGTTATACACTTGTATAGACTTTTTATATAAAACTATTGTTTACTCTATAAGTGATTTAGAAAGGCATTGATCATTTGCCAATTGTTTTTTTGTATCTATAGGTAATTCATGATGATTTTCTGAAAAGTTTTTATTTTTAGTGTGTTGTTCATATTTTGAAGGTATACATATTGGGTGTAAATTTTCCCATGCATCAAGGCTGAGTTCAATTTCTTCGTTGTTATTTAATACTGTAATAGTGTTATAAAACATGTTTTTTCTTAGAACTTTCATAACACCTTGGTCTGTGTTATATTGTTTATTAATATGAGGTGTTTTTTTGTGAAATTCATGATAATTTTTTTGTTCATAGCTAAGACAACAGAGTAGTTTTCCACATTGGCCTGATATTTTAGATGGGGTTAAAAAAATGTTTTGTTCTTTAGCCATTTTTATGGAAACAGGTGTAAAACCTTTGAGGAAACGACGGCAACAGCAAATCATGCCACAATTCCCAATAGCCCCAATAATTTGTGTTTCATTCCTGTCTCCAACTTGCCGCATTTCTATACGAACATGATATTTTTGTATAAGATTTTTGATAAGATTTCTGAAATCAATGCGTGTGGGGGCAGTATAGTAAAATATAAACTTGTTTGTATCAAAAGTAAGTTCTACATCTATAAGTTTCATATCAAGGCAATGTTGATAAATGCATTTTTTGCAGAAGTGGTAAGCATCTTGAGCTGCTAGTTTATTTTTATTTATAATATTGATATCTTCATCTGTCGCTTTCCGGAGTACTGTTTTTATGGAAGAGTGATCAAGTTTTTCAGGGATCTTTTGAAAAATTGTTAGAACTTTTGTCGGCATTAAACCATTGGGTCCATCTACAATAACAAGATCACATTTTTTAATAAATGGATCTTCACAGAAGAAGTGTTGTGGTAACTCATGCGGTCTAAAAGTTGTACTTATAAGTCTTAACATAATTTAAGAAGGTCCATAGTAATATAGAAAACCTATAAAAGGATATCGTTGTTTTCAGCTATTACAGGTTTAGTGTCAATCAAGTTTTATTAAAAAAATATTTTAAACATAGTAGTATACTTTAGCAACATATTTTGATTTTTAGAAATGTTGTTGTAATATAAAGGCACTTATTTTATTTATGGGTATATTATGAAAGAACTTGTCAATAGTTCTTGTTTCAGGTATTTAGACCAAAATCTTTTTTACGGCAAGGTAGCTCAGTTGGTTAGAGCATGCGGTTCATACCCGCAAGGTCGGGGGTTCAATTCCCTCCCTTGCTACCATTTTTTTTTACAATTATGTCCAGTAAGTTCATATATTATTTAATAGGTATACTTTAATACAAGGGCTATAATTTTTTGGAGTTTCTATCAACCTTGGTAGAAATTTTTTGTGTTTTTTTGACTCTAGAAAACAAGCTTAATTATTCTATAATAATACATCTAGGCTAGATATGTTCTTTTTAGTTATGGTATAATTTATTAAGGAATAGTAAAATATTTTAAGTTGGTTAAAGAATACTTTATATGGGTTTATTGTTTGTTTAATTAATGAGGTATGTAAGTATGCCTTTTTTAAAATTACAGCGTTTTTTTGTGTTTACTAAATTTGAGTAGAAATACATGCTCTATGGTTAATCTTATTTTTTCTAAAAAATCAGAATCAGAATAATATTTTAGTTTTTTATAGGTTGTAAGCTAGATTTACAAGAATATATCTATGAATATCTTCAGTTGCATGGAGATATTATGATAAATTTGTAGCAGAATATTCTTTATCTATATTTGATCAGAATATTTAGCAGAAAATTGAGGAGAGTATTTGAAAAATAATTAGGGCTGTTTATTGTTTTGGACACAGAAAATAGTTTTTTAGGTCCAACATAGAATGATCATTTACAGCTAAGTGCAACAATAGATAGGTTTGGCTATCTAGGTAGAAATATGTAGCACTAAAAGTGATACTCAACAAAAATGAGAGCGTTAGCTCCATGTACAACTGTAATTGTTCCATAAAGGTAATAAGGTAGTAAAGCATATATCTGTTAACAGGGTCATGTTGCACCAGCTTTTTCATTAACTAGCTTAAGTATGCAGTTTAAAAGTACTGTATCAATATAATTGATTAAATGAATAAATTTTTTAGAGGAGGAGTGTTACAATGATAATTAACTGTATTGAGGCAATAGCTTTTTGATGCCAAAGAAGTAAGAATACAGTGCAGCTTTCTAAGATATCTAATAATTTTAAAAAGCTCTGATATAATGGGATATATTTATATTTTTAAGTATGTATGGGTATGTTATGAATAAAAGGTTGGTAAATAGTTCTTGAGCAAGAAGAAGGAGTTTTATTAATGAATTTGTATATGTTTTATATTGGATGTTTGTTATGTAAGGTGTAGTCTTTTATTTTTTATAACTAGTTTTTATACATATTAAGTGTATTTTTATTTATGTACATAAATTTTTATTATAGAATCTGACAACTTTGTATGCACTTGACATATTTTTTTGTCAGTTTTTGTAAAAATTGCTCATCTAGATTTTTTAGGTTCAAAATAAAGCATTATTAGATTAGCTTAGATAGTCAATAAAATATAATAACCATATATAGATGCAATATCCATTATTAATGTATGGTATAGATTATGCATATATACTATTTGTTTAGTACATCTCAGAAATTTTTATTCATCTAATACATCTGCTTTTACAATATCCATTTATAGTACGTATTAGTATACTTAACTATATGCTATCTTGTTTAGTGTATTCATTTCTATTGTATCCATAATAAATAGTGTTTTATGGTTAGTTTTATTCCTGTTTAGCTACATTGGTAGCTATTTATTACTATTATTTTACTATGGAGGTTTGACTATGTTTAATTTGAGTAGTTTACGAGGTGTAGCTGGCTCAATACTACAAGGCTTGATTGATCATCATAACACACACTCTGGTAATATAGGCACTGGTAATAGTGGTGATAAGGTTCGTATGGCTACAAGTATTTTTTTAGCATGTCTTCAGAATGCACCCCGCTTAGGCAGAGGAGGAGGATCACCACTAGTTCAATGCTGCATGTATTTAGCACCTGTTGTCTGGAAATCTGTATGTGCATATGCAGTAGCCACTTCTACTGGGAGTACAGGTTTAGTTCATGCTAGTCAAAGAGCAGCTTAAGTCAGTTAAGTTGGTGGCTAATTAAGTGTTGATTATAGAAAGTATACTAAAAGTTATACCTGTTTGATGAAACAGCTTATTAAGCTTTTCATTAAACAGGTATAAGTATTATTATGTAGAACAATACTCTATGCTCAATATTTCTTATAGAAAAACTGTACAAGGTATAGTGTATTAGAGATAGTGGTATAGGTATAAAGCAAAATTTTCTAAGGATAGTTCATAGTCTTTGATATGGATAATAGTGTTTAAAGAATATAGATGCTGATTATTTTACATAAATTTTTATTTCTAAGATAAGGTTTTATTATAAAAACACCTTCTTTTTATTTTTATGAGATTTCATCAGAGAATCTTGGTTTTGGAGAAGCTGGTTGTAGGTAAGCCAATTAAGGAAAGCTTGTTTTCAACTACTTAGTAAAAAGGATTATGATGTATAACTAGTTGTATACTTTAGATGTATTTTACTTGTTTATAGAGATTATTCTTTTTTATGGGTGATTTTTCTTTGCCAATCTATAAAATGCAGTATAGCCATACCTCCATGGCCTAAGAGGTAAAAAGCAAGTAGAATAGCACATGTTCCATGTAGTTCTTTAAAGAAATACATAGCCATATAATCTTCCTTCCAACAAATGAAAAAAAGTATACCTGTAGATATTGTCAAAAATAAGGCACCTAAGCCAAGACCTTGAACAGTAGCAGCTAATCCACCACTTTTAGGTGGAATAAGTTTAAATTTTAGGCTAGCTTTAATATCTTCAATAAGTTGTGTATATTCTCCCCATAGATAGGGGAAAAAGTGTTTTAGTCCTTTATGATAAATACTTGTAATAATAAGAAGTACTCCAGATATACCTATACAGAATCCAAGTATAGTGTGAGTCCAGCCTAAAGTGATTATCCAATATGAAGTTACTGTTGGGAAAGACGTTTCTGCTACAAGAAATCCAACAAATATATTGAAAATAATAAGTATTGTTGTAATAGCATGGAGTTTTTGTACAATTTTAGGTTGAAAAAAACCTGTAAATTTCCATAAAAGTAGGCTTTGGTTTTTTATAAAGGCAAGAATAGACATACAAATTCCTCATATTATTAGATAGTTTTTATATATGAATTGACATACTCTTTTTTCAAAAGTCTATAATAGATTATTAGAAATTGTGATGATTATATATTGTCTTTTTTCCTAAAATAAGAGAATGAAATCTAATTAAATTGATATACTGGTAATAATTAATAATGAAAAGCAAGAAATATACCTTATATGCTCTTTATATCATAAGAACAAAATAAGGTACTAATTTTATAATGGGACAGTATGATTGCATATCTTGAAGGGGCTATTATAGAGCATAGTGATGTAAGTTGTGTTATAGTGACAGACTTTGGAATGGGGTATGAAGTTTTTATACCTGCTCATACACGTGCTGTATTTTCTAAAAAAGGCGAGCGGTTACAATTATATATTTGCCATATTGTACGAGAAGATGCACAGGAGTTATTTGGCTTTGAGACATGGGATGAAAGAAAAATATTTATTATTTTAATTTCCATATCTAAAGTTGGAGCAAGGACTGCACTTAATATTCTTTCTACTTTTCGTCCAGATGAATTACGTCAATGTATTTTAAAAGAAGATATAGCTGCTTTAACACGTGTTTCTGGTATTGGTAAAAAAACAGCACAACACATTTTTCTTGAGCTAAAGTATAAGCTTAAGAGCACTTCAGATACAGAATTTTTTATAGAGAGCTCTGTAGAACAAAGTCTTTATCATGATGTGTTAACAGGACTTCAAGGTTTAGGCTATGCAGAGGAAGAAAGTATCCCAGTGTTAAAAAATGTTTTACAGACAGAACCAGACTTAGATGTAAGTGGAGCATTGCGATCATGTCTTAAACAGTTAGTTAAAGGTTGCTGATGATTGTATCCTGGAGCATAAAGTAAATGGAAGACAATAGCTATGTAGCTAAAGATGATACTGTTCGTCCTTCTCGACTAGAGGACTTTATTGGTCAAGAAGAGCTTTGTGCAAATCTTAAGATTTTTCTTAGTGCTACACGTGAAAGAAATCAAGCAATGGATCATACTTTGTTCTATGGAAATCCTGGTCTTGGAAAAACAACGCTTGCTCAAATTATTTCTTCAGAACTTGGTGTAAATCTTGTTTGCACATCTGGACCTGTGCTTGAGCGCAGTGGTGACCTTGCTGCTATTTTGACAAGTCTTACTCGACATGACATACTTTTCGTTGACGAAATTCACAGAATGCCTATTACTGTTGAAGAGATTCTTTATCCTGCTTTAGAGGATTATAAGCTTGATTTGATCATTGGCCAAGGGCCTGCAGCACGAACTGTTAAGATTGAGTTGGAACCTTTTACTCTTATTGGTGCAACTACACGTATAGGGCTTATTTCTTCACCTCTTCGTGACCGTTTTGGCATTATTAGTCGGCTTGAATTTTATACTCCAGAAGATTTATCTAAGATAGTTTTACGTACAGCTAAAATTCTTAATATAGCTATTACACAAGATGGCGCTATGGAGATTGGTAGAAGGTCTAGAGGAACACCAAGAATAGCCAACCGCTTATTACGTCGTGTCCGTGATTTTGCTGCTGTAGCAGACTGTCGTACTGTAAATGAGGAGCAAGCAAAACACGCACTTCAAAGAATGGATGTTGATGAAAGTGGTTTAGATCAAATGGATAGAAAATTACTAACAGTCCTTATTGATTTTTTTGGTGGAGGTCCTGTTGGTGTAAAAACACTTGCTGTAGCATGCTCTGAAGAAGTTAGGACAATAGAGGATATTTATGAGCCATATCTTATACAGTGTGGTTTTATGAAGCGTACTTCTCGAGGTCGTGTGGCTACGGATAAAGCATATAAACATTTAAGCAAAGTAAATTAATATGGAGAAAATATGCCTAGTGTTACTCCTAAAGTAGTGCTACTTACACATACGCCAGAACCAATAGCTACTATTTATGCTTCCTTCAGACAGTGTTATCATGCTGGTTTTGTTGGTGACATGTGGGAAAAACTTCTTTCTGGTGAGATTCCTAAAGAGAAGCAGGCAGCCTTTATAAGCTCTTTGATAGAGTCAGGACATACAAGTCCTATTGAACATGTAAGCTTTACATTTGCTATTAGTGGTGTTTCTAGAGCACTGACACATCAGCTTGTTCGACACAGGTTAGCTTCATATTCTCAGCAGAGCCAGCGTTATGTGGATGGTTCTTCTTTTGACTATGTTATTCCCCCATCAATAGCTAATGATCCTCCTGCCCTTGAAAAATTTACTAAACTTATGGAACATATAGCAGAAAATTATAAAGAACTTAATTCAATGTTAGCATTAGGAGGTAGAGCTGCATCTTCTATTGAAGACGCACGATTTATTTTACCTCAAGCTGCTGCAACAAGGATTGTTGTAACAATGAATTGTCGCGTGCTTCTTAATTTTTTTGAGCATAGATGTTGTTTTAGAGCACAATGGGAAATCCGTGAGGTTGCTCATATGATGCTTAATACTTGTAGGAAAGTTCTTCCTGCTATTTTTGATCCTGTTGGGGCAAAATGTGAACGATTAAAGTACTGTCCTGAAGGTGAAAAATATACATGTGGGCTTTATCCTGTACTATAGAATAAAGGATTATATGTTTGTTATCCCTTACAGAACCTTTGTACTGTAAGGGATTTTTATTTTTTATAAATGTTTTGTTCACATAATAAATACTGTTTTTATAGCAAAATATCTAACTTCAATCACATAGTTAATGGTTAGTTCCATAGTATGTAACTTATTTTTGTTGATTATAGAAATATTTTCTATGTTAAGAATATAGAGCTCATAGGCTTATTTGAAATATATCTTAAAATTTATTGATATAAAGATAAAATTTAAGAAAAATGAGATTTTTTTTAAATTTATATGTTAATAAAATATATATATCTGTTAATAAAATTAATATTTTTTGTTGAAACTGTGGTATTTCAAGGTGTTTGAAATATCATTGTTAGAGAGCATTTTTTATAAAAATATAATAAAAACAGTATTTTATAATATATTTAGCTTGGGGGAAACATTATAGGTATGCTTGGTACAAATAGTATAGATAGACTTTGTCCTTTGTTAGAGATTAATATAGAACATCTTCATATGATTACAAAGTGGCATAAAATCTGTAATAATATCCAAAAAAAGCTTAGTCCAGGAACGTTTAAGGTCTGGATTATGCCACTTATACCTTCTGAAAAAGATGGAAAATTTTTACTAACAGCACCAAGTGAGTTTGTAGCAAATTGGGTTCAAGAACGTCTTTTAAAGACTATTTCTGACTCTGTATTTGAAGTTCTTGGAAAAAATATTGCTATCCATATTCAGTTTAAGCAGGTACCTGAATATGATGAGTCTATAGCAACAACATCCAATTCTTGTGCAGTTAATGAAAAGACAAGCACTCAAAAAGAAGCTGTTTCAATAGAGCAACTATTTTTACCCATGTATACAAAAGGAAGAAAAAATAAACATACATGGCAATATAATTTTGAGTCTTTTATTGTTGGATCATGTAATCATTTGGCCCATGCTGCAGCAAAAAGTATGACAGCAGATGTTTCTTCTGTAGCTACATTATTTTTAAGTTCTGGTCCAGGGCTTGGTAAGACACATCTGACACAAGCTGTGGGTTTAGAGCTTTATTCTATTTGTAATAAAGATTTACCAAAGATTGAATATTTGACAGCAGAAGAATTCTGTTCTTGTTTTGTACAAGCAATACGTTCAAAAAATGTTGATCAATTTAAGGGTAGATTTAGGGATATTGATTTGTTGCTGTTAGAAGATATTCACTTTTTGCAAGATAAAGAGAAAATGCAAGATGAAGTGTTAGCAACTATTCAATCATTACAAAAAAAGGGCAGCAAAGTGATCTTAACAAGCTCATTTGCTCCAAAAGAATTACGGAATGTTGATTCTCGTTTAGTTTCTATGTTTTGTTCAGGGTTTTTAGCTGGAATTGGAAGACCTGACAAAGATTTACGTCAGAAAATTTTAGTAGAAAAAGCTAAAATACACAGTGCTCATTTAGAAGAATCTATAGCTGACCTTCTTGCAAGTAAACTTGTTGGAGATGTTCGCCAGTTGGAGAGTTGTATCCATAACTTAGTGTTAAAATCAAAAGTAATGGGGTGTTCAATTTCTTTGGATATGGCAATGGAAACACTGACTCAATATGATCAAAATGATCCTTTTATGAGTGTTGATTCCATTGAAAAAGCTGTTTGTAGGTGTTTTGGGTTGCCTCCTGAAAAGCTTTGTTCTCGAAGCCGTAAGAAGGATTATGTCATTGCTAGAAATACAGTGTTTTACCTTTTAAGAGTACATACAGATATGTCTTTACAGGATATTGGTGATCGGTTTAACCGAAGACATTCCACAGTACTTAAAGGCATTGCTACTGTTGAGAGAGAGATACAAAGAAAAACAACTACAGGCCGTCAAATTGCTAATACTCTTACATTATTGGAGAAGAATAGCCCTAGGGGAAACTAAAAGAAACTATTAAGGTTACCCCTAGTTCGTTTGGTATGGCAATCGAATAAAAAGGCTACAGTTAACTGTAGCCTTTTTATTCTTATTATGTTGTAGCTTGTGCTTTAAGTGCTTCTGTTTGTGCATGTGTTGCAAGAGCATCTACAAATTCTTGTATTTCACCCTCCATAACTTTTGTTAAATTATATAATGTAAGGTTAACACGGTGATCTGTAACACGGCCTTGAGGAAAATTATATGTGCGGATTCGTTCTGATCGATCACCTGATCCTACAAGAGCACGTCTTGTATCAGCAAGTTCACTTTCTTGTTGATCTTGTTTTGCTTGTAAAAGTCTAGCACGAAGAACTTTTAAAGCTTTTGCTTTATTTTTATGTTGTGATTTTTCATCTTGACATGTGACAACAATACCAGTTGGAATATGGGTTATACGTACAGCAGAATCCGTGGTATTAACACTTTGTCCTCCTGGTCCAGAAGATCGAAAAACATCAAAGCGTAGTTCATCAGGTTTTATTTCTATATCAACTTCTTCAGCTTCAGGCATGACTGCTACTGTAGCTGCAGAAGTATGGATACGTCCTTGTGATTCTGTAGTAGGTACACGTTGTACTCTATGGGTACCTGACTCAAATTTTAACCTGCTATACACTTTTTCACCACGAATTTGTACAATTATTTCTTTAAATCCACCTGTATCAGAGTCACTTTGGCTCATAATTTCTACATTCCAGTGCATTTTTTCAGCGTATCGACAATACATTCGAAAGAGATCTGCTACAAAAAGAGCAGCTTCTTCTCCACCTGTACCTGCACGTATTTCTAAGAAAATATTTTTTTCATCAAGAGGGTCTGTGGGCAGTAAAAGTAATTTAAGGTTATGTTCAATAGTGGGAATTTCTAGTTCAAGATTTTTTATTTCCTCAATAGCCATTTTTTGAATTTCTGGATCAGGATCATTCGTAAGTTCTTTATTTTCATCAAGTTGTTGTTTGAGTTTTTTAAATGTTTGGAACACTATTACTACAGTTTTAAGGTCTGCATGTGCTTTTGTAAGCTTACGATAGTGCTCTTGATCATTAAATATTTCTGGTTGAGCAAGTTCATTTTCAAGCTCTATAAATTTTTGTTCTAAGTTTTCTAGTTTAGCAAACATAGTTTTTTCCAGGGTATGTATGTGTGTTATTTAATATAAAGTAGATATGTAGTTTATTATTATTTTTTTGATAAAATCAGTGTACTAAATTTGAAGCAATAGTAGGTATAAGAATTTTATTTTAACGTCTATGTTTGTTTACCAATACCTCTACATTTTTTTGAAAAAACCTTAATTTATTATTCAGGTTATTATTGAATCAGAGAAATAAGTATACTATTTTAGTATATGAAGAGTAGTATGTTTTTTTAGTAATAGCAGTTATATTATTTATAAATAAGCCTCCTTGAGGAAAATCCTTTCAGGAGGCAGAAAAGTATAGAAATAAATAGGTATTATTTATTATGTTGAGCGTATTTTTTCCTAAAGCGATCAATACGGCCAGCAGTATCCAAAAACCGTTGTTTTCCAGTAAAGAATGGGTGGCAAGAAGAGCATATTTCTACATGAACTTCTTCACCTTTTGTAGAAAGAGCTTCTATACTAAAGCCACAAGCACAAGTAATTTTTGCTTTAAATACTTTAGGGTGGATATTTTTTTTCATATTGTGCTTCTCCTTAATAAGGAATAATACATAATATATTAATATTTTCTTTATAGATTGGCAATAGTTTTATATAAAAATCATGTTAATGAAGTACCCTTCAGGTTATATTGGATTATATGCATCAAAGTTTGCAGTTTATAATTATTTTTAATTATAAACATATTTAGGGTACATGTAGGTTGTATGTTACAAAAAAAAGAGCGAGCTGATGAATTAGTGTTTTTACAGGGATTAGCAGAAAGTCGTGAACAAGCAAAACGACTTATAATGGCTGGTAAAGTAGCTTTTGCTAAAAAACAAGGTGACATTTTTATCCAAGTAGAAAAGCCTGGTCATAAATATCATGTACAAACGTTATTTACATTAATAGGTATAGAGCGTTTTGTAGGTCGTGGAGCATATAAATTGTTAACTGCTTTAGAACATTTTCAGATTAATGTTCAGGGTTTTGTATGTCTTGATGCTGGAGCATCTACAGGTGGTTTTACTGATTGTCTATTGCAATATGGTGCAGCAAAAGTATATGCTATTGATGTAGGGAAAATGCAACTTCATGAACGTTTACGTAAGAATAAACAGGTTGTTTGCTTAGAAGGTATTAATTTACGTACTGCTCATAGAAACTTGATATCTGAACGTTTAGATATTGTTGTAGCCGATGTTTCCTTCATCTCACTTACTCAAATTCTTCCTGTATGTATTCAGTGGTTGAAAGTACATGGCACTTTGGTTGCACTTGTTAAGCCTCAGTTTGAGCTTTTTCCTGGAAGTACTGATAAAGGTGTAGTAAAAGATATTATATTGCAAAAACAAGCTGTAGAGAAAGTCGTCAATTTTTGCCAAAAAGAACTTAATCTTTTATTTGTGGGAGTTGTTCCTTCAAATATAAAAGGTCAGAAGGGTAACCAAGAGTATCTTGTTTATATGAAAAAAATATATATTTAGTTAAATAATCTAAAAGAGGTATTACCTCTTTTAGATTATTTATTATAAATTAACTTTTTATTTAATGATACCACAAGCTATACGTGCACCACCACCACCAAGTGGGAGTGGTTTATCTGAATAGTTATCTCCACCAGCATGTATCATAAGAGAGCGTCCTTTAATTTCTTTTGCAGTAAGACGTGGTGCATAAAGTGTTTCTTTAGCTGTACCATCTTTTTTTACAACAAGGACTGGAAGATCACCTTTATGTCCATTCCCTAGTGGGCCTTCATGCTTACCTGTTTTGTCTGGGTCATAATGTCCTCCTGCTGCAATAGCTGGTACACGCTTATCATTGTGTTCTCCTGGAGCACATGGAGCACATGATGGATGTTCATGGATATGGAAGCCATGGTTACCTGGAGGAAGGCCTTTAAGGTTTGTCCTAATTTCTAGTCCTCTAGGTGTGTCTATAAATTCAACAGTTCCAACAGACATTCCAGAACCATTTTCATTAACTAAGAAAACTTCTGAAACAGCAGAGCATGCTAGAGCATTTGTTATACTCAAGGTTATTGGTAAAAAAAGCATTAATGATGCAAGACATATTTTTTTCATTTTTATACCTCATTGGTTATATCTAGTGCAGTATATTCATAAAAGTAAGTTATATTTTGTATGGTTATAGTGTTGGAATTTTAAAAATTAATATACATAGTTAGGATTAAGTGTGAATTATATAACTTTGTTGATATGAAATTAAGTACATTTATAATTTTAATAATAGATAGAAGAGTAATTTTTGTCAATGGACATAGGTTGTTGTAAATTATTAATATTATAATACGTTATTTTTATAAGTAGTTTTTTAGTATGTATTTTTTATTTTATATTTATTATAGCCTTTTGGTGTGAGTTTTTTAGATTGATAATTTATATAGTTCTATCTTAAACGTATAAATTAAAATTTAGTTGATGTTTTGTAATTTAAAGATAAATTATAGAATTTTGTATATAATTAAATTTTTTTTGTTATAATGTATAACTATTTTTAGATAATTATTAGAGTTTTGTTTTTATTTGTGCTTATTTTGAGATTTTTTTTTCAGTAACACGTTGTTTATCAAGGTTTTTTAAGGTTTGTAATTAAAGCAACCTTCTTGACAATATCTCTAATTACAAGGATATTGATTAAGGTAAGCACTAGTTTGTATTTTTACATTTTTAGTGAAAGATAGCATGCTTTTTGAGTTTTTTTAGCAAAAAATATGGTTCTTTTTTTTATTAAAGCATAGAGTTTTTTAAAGATAGTATAGAACTTTAAATAAAAGAAGATTTATATTTTTTTAGTTTAAGTTCGTACTGTTTATTGTAATTTTTTAGAACAATTTTGTGTGTTTATATTTTTATTTAACATAGACTTAAAGGGGTAGTACACATGGGACATCCAGAAATAGAATTCTCACTTGCAGCAATGCAAGTTATTCGCCGTAATGGAGATGTGGTGTCTTTTAATGCAGATAAAATAGCTTCTGCTTTAACAAAGGCATTTATGGCAGTTAAAGG
Organism: uncultured Lawsonia sp.; assembly: GCA_964369665.1. GTDB lineage: Bacteria > Desulfobacterota > Desulfovibrionia > Desulfovibrionales > Desulfovibrionaceae > Bilophila. Next base: position 52,744 of record CAYJFS010000004.1, read on the forward strand.
AGGCCAGAGAGTTTTTTCTTCAAGTATTCATGATAAAGTAATGCACCTTACCGAAATAGTTAAAAAATCTTTAACAAGACGTTTACCTGATGGTGGTACTATTCATATTGAAGATATACAAGATCAGGTAGAACTTGCATTAATGAGATCTGGAGAACATGAGGTTGCACGTGCATATGTATTATATAGAGAAAAGCGTGCAGAAGAACGTGCCTCTAATAGTTCATCAATAAAAAAAGCAATTTTACATGTTATTGATAATGGTGAGAGAATGGTCTTAGACCATGCATGGCTTATGAAAATTTGTCAGCTTGCTTGTAAAGGCTTAGAGGATGAGGTTTCTATAAAAATTATTTTTGATGAGACACTTAAAGGGCTTTATGATGGGATGTCATTATCAGATGTATATAGTACACTTATTCTTTCATCACGTACTATGATTGAGCATGAACCAGCTTACAATCAAGTAACAGCAAGATTTTTAAGAATAAGCTTAGCACGTGAAGTTCTTGGACAGAATGTAGATTTAGATGATTTAGCTATTTCAAATATTGAATATTTCCCTGAGTTTATTGAGCTTGGTATTCGTTCAGGACTTTTAGATTCAAGGCTTGCAGATTTTGATCTTTCAAGATTAGCATTAGCGTTAAAACCAGAACGTGATGATTTATTTGGCTATATAGGTATACAGACATTATATGATCGTTATTTTTTACATATAAACGGACGACGTATAGAGTTACCCCAGCTGTTTTTTATGCGAGTAGCAATGGGTCTTGCTTTAAATGAAAAAGATAAAGAAGCACGTGCAATAGAGTTCTATACTGTCTTATCAAATTTTTATTTTATGTCATCGACACCAACGCTTTTTAATAGTGGAACTGTACATCCACAATTGTCTTCATGTTATGTAACAACAATAGGTGATGAACTTGATAATATTTTTCAGTCTATTAAAGAAAATGCATTATTACAAAAATATGCTGGTGGAATAGGGAATGATTGGACGTCTGTTCGTGCTTTGGGTAGTCATATAAAAGGAACAAATGGAAAAAGTCAGGGTGTAATTCCTTTTATGAAGGTAGCTAATGATACAGCTTTAGCAGTTAACCAGGGAGGTAAACGTAAAGGCGCGGTTTGTGCTTACTTGGAGACTTGGCATTTAGATATCGAAGATTTTCTTGAGTTACGTAAGAATACAGGAGATGATCGTCGTCGTACACATGATATGAATACTGCCAATTGGATACCAGATTTATTTATGAAGCGTGTAATAGAAAATAAGGATTGGACACTTTTTTCTCCTTCTGATGTATCTGATTTACATGATAAGTTTGGGAAAGAATTTGATAAAGCATATACAGATTATGAAGCTAAAGTTGAAACAGGTGAGATTACTCTATTTAAAAAAATTTCTGCTGTGCAGCTTTGGCGTAAAATGCTAAACATGCTTTTTGAAACAGGTCATCCATGGATTACTTTTAAAGATCCTTGTAACTATCGTTCACCACAACAACATGTAGGTGTTGTACATAGTTCTAATTTATGTACAGAAATTGTTTTAAATACGTCAGAAAGTGAAACTGCTGTTTGTAATTTAGGTTCAGTAAATTTACCTTCACACCTTAATTTAGACGATGGATCACTAAATCAAGAAAAGTTAGCACAAACAATATCAACAGCCATACGAATGTTAGATAATGTTATTGATATAAATTTTTATAATTCATCTAAAGCACAACATTCAAATTTTAAACATCGCCCTGTTGGCTTAGGTATTATGGGTTTTTCAGATTGTTTACATGCATTAGGTATACCATATGCTTCTAAAGAGGCTGTAGAGTTTGCTGACTATTCTGCAGAAATAGTATGTTATCATGCATACTTAGCTTCTACAGATCTAGCAAGAGAGCGAGGACATTATAGTACTTTTACTGGAAGTTTATGGGATCGTGGAATTCTCCCTTTAGATTCAATTAATATTCTTAAAGATGGTCGAGGGGCATACCTTGAAATTGATACTTCTTCAAGGTTAGATTGGAATATTATTAAGTCACGTATAAAACAGTATGGTATACGTAACTCTACTTGTATTGCTTTTGCTCCAACAGCCACTATATCAAATGTTGTTGGTGTTTCTCAGGGTATCGAGCCAGATTACCAAAATCTTTATGTTAAATCAAACATGTCTGGAGAATTTACTACTGTAAATGAATACTTAGTAAGGGATTTAAAAGCACTGAATCTTTGGGATGATGTTATGGTGGCAGATTTAAAGTATTTTGATGGTTCTATTGCAAATATTAAGCGTATACCAGAAAATATTAAAAAATTATATGCTACAGCGTTTGAAATAGATTCTGCATGGTTAATAGAAGCTGCTGCACGTAGACAGAAGTGGATTGATCAGGCACAATCATTAAATATTTATTTACCAGAACCTTCAGGGAAAAAAATGGACGAACTTTATAGGCTTGCATGGATACGTGGTTTAAAAACAACCTATTATTTACGATCACTAGCAGCAAGTCAGGTTGAAAAAGTAGGTGTAGGTGTACAACCTATGTTAAAAACAGAGAATCTTTCAAGAGCATGTGCTATTGATAATCCAGAATGTGAGTCTTGCCAATGATAAATACAAATCAGACAGAAGTAAAAAGTATGGATAATTCAGGTAAATTAACTAAAGAAAGTAAAACTCTTAAACCTGTTAAGGCTTCTGATAAACGTATTGTAAATGGTAAAGCAGATATTAATCAACTTCTTCCTTTTCAATATCCATGGGCTTGGGATTTTTTTCTTAAAGCAAACCATAACCATTGGACGCCACTTGAAATTAATATGTCCCAGGACATTCATGATTATAATCATAAATTAACATCTACTGAGCGTCATATTTTTGATAATGTTTTAGCATATCTTACCACATCAGACATTTTAGCCATGCGTAATATAGGTTTAGCTGTTATGGAAAAAATGACTGCTCCAGAAATACAAATATACCAAGCACGCCAAGTATATGAAGAGGCTCTCCATACATGGACATATCAACATTGTATCGAGAGTTTAGGTTTAGAACAGTCTGAAGTATATAATCGGTATAGGGTTGTTCCAGAAATCCATAGTAAAATTTTATTATCAAATAAATATTTAGAACGAGTATTAACTTCAAATCTAGATTTATCTAATAAAGATAATATCCATGATTTTGTTTTGTCGTATATCTTTTTTGCTGCTATTTTTGAGGGTTGCTGGTTTTATAATGGGTTTTCACCTATATTTGCTCTGCAAAGAAGAGGTTTAATGAAAGGAACAGCAGAGCAATTCCAATACATCCTTCGTGATGAAGTTCTTCATTGTGCTTTTGGTATTAGCGTAATAAAAACTATAATAAAGGAAGAACAAGTAGTTCTTGATCCTAAGGCTATAAGAAAATTATGGGATGAAGTTGAAGCAGCAGAATTAGCTTATGCAAAATATATTATTCCTGAACCTATATTAGGGTATAATGCAGAGCTTCATATAGGACAGTTTCGTTTTATTGCTAACCGTAGGGCTAGACAACTTGGTTTAAAAGAACCATTCCCAGGTGCTGAAAATGTATTACCTTGGTTAGATGAACAAGCTAATTTGTGTAAGGAGAAAAACTTTTTAGAAACTCGTGTTACTGAATATCAGACAGGTGGTGGTTTAAGTTGGGATTAGTGATTTTTATTATACTGTTTTGATATTTTGTTTGATGTATTTGAGTATCAAAAGGCTATATTTATATAGCCTTTTGATTTTTTAATAGGTTCTTTTATTATTAAGATATACATTTTTATTATTGTACTGTAAGTGTAATAAGTTAAAATATAGATATACATTTTATTATATGTATATACTTAATTATACTGATTTTATTAAGTTGCATATAGTAAAGGGGAATAGCATGTTTAAAAGAAGGTTTTATTTTTACAGTATAACTACTATTTTTTTTATATGTATAGTTTTATTATTTAATTCTTCTATCTATGCTATAAACATATTCAGTAATGGCGAACCCAGGATATACACAGATGAAGTTAATGGTGATACATTTTATGGTGGTTATAACTTAGGCATTCCTGGAAATCCTGCAGTTTCAGGCCCAACAGAGATGACGTTTAATGTGCAGAATGTTCCTCAAAATATTGTAAATTCGATTATAGGTGGTAGTTTAAGTACAGCAATACGTAGCAGTACTATTCAAGGTGATGTTATTCTTAATGTGGCTAATACTCAAGGTATAGCATTATATGGTGGTGGTGTTGCTGTAACTACTCGAAATCCTGCAGTAGTCACTGGTTTAGTTCGTATAACACTAGATAACTCAGATTTTGTAGATGTTTATGGTGGTGGAAATGAAATGTTAATTGCAGGTGTTAGAGGTAGTACTAGTGTTGGTGGTGTTAATATAGTTGTAAAAAATTCTAGAATAACAAATTTAACTGGATCTGCTTCTTCTCTTGGTCTTGAGCCTCAGCGTTTTGCTGTTGAGGGTGATGTTAATATCCAAGTTACTGATGGATCAGTTATACAAAATCTTATTGGTACATCAGAATCTTCTGCACATATTAGAGGTAACCTTTCTATTTATGTAAAAGAAGCCCAAGTAGATCGTTTGTCTTGTATAGATCATGCTATGTTAGCTGGAAATCTTTTAGTAGAGTTAGCTCAGGGAGCTACCATTAGGGATGTATTTTTGTCCACAGAAAGTAATCTATTAGGAACTGCTAAATTTATTGTTGATGGTGCACAAGTTACAAATTTTAACCTTGGACCTAGTAGGCGTAATCTCAATACAGCTACAGTTACACTCAGAAGTGGTACAATTGATCATTTGAATATGATTTCAGGAGTACCTATATTAACGATGCAGTCTATAGATCTTTTTGTAGAAGGTGGTAGTATAGGAAATCTACAGCTTTGTCCTAATCAGGGTGTTTTTCATCAAACTAAACTTATTATGAGTAGTGGGAACATTAATAATGTTCAACTAGGTACAAATACTGGACTAGGGGTATTGTAAATAATGTACACTTAGAAGTTTCAGCTGGAACTATTCATAGGATTCAACATCTTCCAGGAATACAATCGTCAACAATTATGTTTTTACCTGGAGGGAATTCATCTATTTACGAGATAACACCAGGTAATTTTGGAAGTATTATTGTTCAAAGAGGTGCAAGAACTACTTGGGGTTTAGGACATCAGAGATTTTCTATTAGTGGAGATGTTGTTAATTTGTCTGGTAGCATTGGTGTTGCTGAAAATTCGACTGTTGAAATACGTGTAGGTGACCATTTAGTCATTAATGGTGGTAGGTTTAAAATTAAAACAGAAGAAGATAATAGAGTAGATCCATTTATAGTATTTACTGGAGCTCCAGGAAGTTTTGTAAAAATTATAGACCCATTAGGTATAGACTTAGATGCTTCTCCTAGGTCTTTGAGTTTAGATAGAATTCTTTTAGCACAAGCTACACCAAATATTGCTAATCCTAATATATTTAAAGCTCAGAACCATGTAGGATTAATATGGAGTGATGTAGTATTTGATGCAGGGATAAACTCATGGTATCTTACTAATTTTCAAATGTCTAAAAGTTATTATGGTTATTCCTCGGCACGTAGTGCTTCAAGCTGGTTACGTCAAAAGCATATAAGTATTATTCAAAACCGTTCAGTCCAAGCACTTTTAGATAGTTGCGATGGTTTTTGGACAGATGTACATGGTGGGTATGAAAAGATAGATGTTACTGCTGGCGATTCAAAGATGCCATGGTTTATTTTTAACATAGGTTATGACGAAAGGTATCAGTGTAATAAAAATTGGTCAGTACTATTTGGAGGTTCATTAGGTTTTGATTTTGGTCATAATAAATGGACTCTTTTTAATAAAGTTAAAAATACTATAACAACAGGGGCTATAGAAGGTTATGTTGGTCTTGGATCTGAGTTAGGGCTTTATAGTGTTGGGACAGTACAGTTATCTGTAGGTAAAGTCCGATCAGAAAATACAGGATTTCTTACAACAAACTCATGGACAGAAATTGTTCCTACAGAATCTATAGAGCTTGGTTGGCGTTGTAAGCTCAATGATATATTCAGTATTACCCCAAGAGCACAAGTTATTCTAGAGCAAATTTCTAAACGTACATTTTCATTCTATTATTTATCAGATCATGAAAAAATTACGCTGACTGGTTCTACAGCTGTAACAACAGTTTCAGGTGTTGTTGTTGCATGTAATACAAAGCTGTTTAATGTATCTGGTAGTGTTGATTGGATAAAAGGTATATCTGGTGATTATGGTGTTCATTCAAAATTTTTTGATAAAAATTTTAATGAGAAAAATGATAATGACGTTGTTCGTGTTTCATTAGGTTGTACAATACCTATTAATGAACATATGAATATTAGTGCAAATATTTTTGGTGATATGCTTGATAATAAAGGTATTGGTGCACAGGCAAGATTTTCATATATGTTTTAGAAAAATCTAAATACTAAGAAGTTCTCAATACATAGGTTGAAGTACATCTTTACATGTTTCTATGATTACATCTATATAAAACAATACTATAAAATTATACTAGATATCTTGATAAAAAATCTATGTATAAGATGAATAGCATGTGTACTTTTAAATAAGTAAAAAATAGCTGTCTATATTGTTTTTATAGCAGACTATTTTTATAGTAAAGATGATAAAGATATTCGCAATTTTTATAGAATACAGTATATGGGTATGTGATTATTTCTTGTGCCATATGTACTTTAGTGTTAGATGAAAATTGTTATGGGTTTATTTTTCTTAGTATTAAGTTAGCGGAAATACTTTTATTTTTTCTATTAAATAAAAAATCGTTTGATGAAAAACTATTTGATTTTTATTAGTATTTATAAAGCATATTTAGAGAGAGGTTGGTTTTTGATGAAGAGTAAATTAGGTGCATTATCTATGCTATGTCTTTGCTTTATTTTTTTTTATATAATAAAGCTAAAAGCCAAGATTTTGTCACGTTAGGTGGAGAGGCTGTACTTTTCCCAAAGGATGCACAAGCATTATGTGATAGTGAGTGTATGGTAGACTTTGAATGCTTAGTGAGTTCATATCCTAAAATTGTAACTGGAATGGTTGCAGATAAAAATAAAATACTTTGGTTAATTATCAACAACCAAAAAAAAGTGCTTTATGATGATGGTAAAAAGCGAACATATAAAGAAGCATTAAATAGTGGAACAGTAAGAGATTCTATGTCACAATTGTATCCTATAGGATCTGACTTTTCAGTACCTAATGTTGATTTTGCTCCTGGCCGTATTCGTTCAGATGATTTTTTACAAGCTATTTATGGTAATAGTGAAAGTGTTGTAAGGAGCCATCTTGTTAAATTAAAATTTCAAGAAAAAGAATTTTTATTTACTACAATTGGGAATGCATCTAAGGCTTTAGAGTGTGCCTTTCATAGTATAAATATGTTATTAAAAAATGATTGTGATTGTTATTTATCTCAATATGTTTTTCCTCTTGGAGGGACGTTTAATTGGCGTAAGATACAAGACACAAATAGGTTAAGCCCACATAGTTATGGAATTGCTATAGATCTTAATCCAAAAAAAGGTTTATATTGGCTTTGGACTAAAGATAGAGAAGAATATCTGAAAGCATTGAAGGCATATCCAAAAGAGTTAGTGAAAGTATTTGAAGACAATGGATTTATTTGGGGTGGTAAATGGCATGAGTTTGATTTCATGCATTTTGAGTATCGCCCTGAATTACTATGTAAATCTTGTATGGTCTCAAAGAGGAGTTTAGAGTGAAATTTGTAAATTGAAAAATAAATAGGATTCTAATGAAGAAGTAGAGAGTGCTCTTAGAGTCCAAGAAAAATGGATATAGAATACATATGGTAAAGAGGGTAACTATGAATGTGGCGCGGCTGAAGAGATTCGAACTCCTGACCTACAGGTTCGTAGCCTGTTGCTCTATCCAGCTGAGCTACAGCCGCACTAGAAAAGGCTTCTACCTTGGTAAAGGCATAAGGTCAACCTTTTTTTAGAAAAAAGATAGAATATTTATTTTTAAGGTAGAGCATTTATAATTTAAGGAAGATTTGTGTTTTTTTAGTTTTAATTAAAAAAATTCATTAATAATTCCTTAAATTTTTTGTTTTTAATATTATATGTGTATTTTTACATAGAAGAAAGTTTTTTTGCTTTATAGTGTGCAAGATAAACTTTGGTTGCAATCCAGTTGAGTACAAGTGAAGGGTTAACCATAAGTGTGAGTGATTCCTCAGCTTGATTAAGAACATCCTGTATATATAGAATTCCTGCTTCCGGAATGATGGAAAAACATTGTTCAATATTTGTTTTTATTTGTTTTGTGATTGTCGAAATAAGAGACTTTCTAAGAGAAAGGATAAATTGTCGAACAACTTCCACATTGGTGTTTTTATCTATAGGTAAGTTAAACCATTCTTTTCCTGTAGATAAAAATATAGCTAAAGTTTCTTCCCACTGGGCGATTATAGGTTCTAAAGATATTTTTTTTTGAGTATAGGCAAGCCTTACTGTTAATGCCCGTGAAATAATTGTTGGTAGTAATTGTTCTCTTTGAGGAATAAGTAAAAGAAAGCAGTTTTCTATATGAGGCTCTTCGAAAATTTTAAGTAGTGCATTTGCAGCTTCAACCCTTAAATATTGTGCTTCAGAAAAAATAAATACTTTTTTTCCATTTCCACATGGTGGTTTACTCATGATATGATGGAGTCCACGAATATCATCAATTTTGATACTCTCTTGAGCACCATTAAGAATGTATAGGTCAGAGAAAATTTTTGCGCCAATTTGTAAACAAGATGAGCAGTTCAAGCATGGTTTTTTTTCTTTACAGTTTAGCTTTGCTGTATACCAAAGCGCAGTTGAAAGACGTTCATCAGCAGTGCCTCCTTCAAAGATAATAACTTGTGGTTGGTGTTCAGAAAGTTGTTTTAAAATTTTTTTAGCATATGTTTGTTTTGGAGACAGAGCAAGGGTGTAAGACTGTAGAGCTTCATGTAAAGTTGGTAGTGATGTATCATGGTCTTTTGTGTGTGTTTTCAACAAGTAATTCCTTAGTTAACTGTGTTATGAGTGTATTGTGTTATTGTATGAATGGATCGAAGATATTTTTCATGTGTATTAAGATAAAAAGATAAAGCATGTGTAAACTTATTCCCCATAACACCATTTACAAATAGCTGACTTACTTCTTGGACAAGAAGTAGTGTATTTTGCCCTTTAGTAAGAATATATTGTTCTTCTTTTGTCATTGTTTTAAGTATTGATAAGAGGGTTTGTTGAGCATAAGGCTGGTACATCCAAAAGTACATAAGATCAAGTGCATTAATAATACCTGCGTTTAGTAAGTTAGGTGATTCTTTGGAAGTAAGTTTTAAGAACTTTTTTGGATGTTCTAGTAAAAGCAGCATATCTTGTTCAGGGAAGTAAAGATCTAATTGAGCATACCAGTTAAAAAATTGTTCTAGTTTAGTTTTATAGTCCCAAAATCGAAGTCTATAATTGTTTCTTCTTTCTGCAAATCCTTCAATAAGACAAGCTACAGTGTCTGATGATGTTTTAGAAATAATAGCTGCTCCTGATTCAAGAAGTAATAATGGATTAGCGACATTAAAAAGTATAAAAATTTCTAATAATATATCATTATATAAAATAGAAATAGGGATAGAGAGAATACTTCGAAAAAAATTACCTATAATCGCTTCCTTAGGAAATCCACGAAAAATATTATGGCAGGAAATATAGAAGCCATTAGCTATAGATATTACACTGAAAACTATAAAATAGTGGTTACTTATGGTATATCCAAAAACTTTTTCTAGTAATAAGCTACGAATGATAAGTTCAAGTAAGACAACTGAGAGTCCTGTATACATCAGAGAATCACATATACGTGTCCAGTTTATATAGTTCTTTAGACGTAATAATGATGATTGGTAAAAGCTACCACCTTCAAGAACAGCCTGAATAATATTACGAACACCTGTAATAATAAACCAGATGGTTGAACCAAAAACTGCCATAATCCATGAGTTTTGAGTGTATATGAAGGCCAGTGTTGCAGGAACAAAGCCAATAAGAATTTTAAGTATATTGGATATATTAGTGTTTAGATAGGAAAAGTTTGTTATGTTGAATAATGATATTTTTGTTTTTGGTAGATCAGGGGAAAAGTTTTTTTCTAAAGACGTACTAATACCACCCATAGTTATGATGTTTCCAGGATTATTAATAATTATATCGGTTGATATAGTCTTCCATTCTTCTTTTTTTTGCATGCCAAAGAAACGAAGTCCAGGAATACTGCGAACAGTTGAAAGTATTTTTAAGGCATATTTTGATCGAGGTTTTGATAGTATCCATGTTTTTTGAAGATACAGTGGTACTTGTATAGGAAGGTTAATAGGTCTAAAGGTTTGTCTTTTTTTTATAAGTTTTCTAGGACTTCCTGGGAGTGTTTCTGGGGCAACAAAACCCATACCATAACGTAAATTTGTATTACTTGTAGAGTCTGTACCAATGTAACTTCCAAGCAAGGTCATTTTATATGGTTCTTGCAATTTAGGAATGTTGCGTAAAATAGACTTAAACTTATCACAACGCTCTAAAGAATCTTTATTTGTAATACGTTCTAAATTTTGGATCATAGTATGCATCATTTGTTTAATTCTTAATGCACTACCAGTATTGATAGCCCTTTGGAGTTCATTTATTCGAGCAAGATGGCTAAGATGACCCTCTTGCCATTCTTTAAGATTAAAAAGTTCCAAGTGAGTAATCATACCCTGGCAATCCCAAAGAAGTTCAAGAACATCTTCTGGAGTAAGTCCTGCAAGTTGTAAAGTAATACGGTAACCACTCCGTAGATGAACTAATGTTTTTAATAAGTCGGCAGGAGAAAGTTTGATGATTTCTGGTATATCTTTGTCGTTACTAGGCTTAATAAGGTTTGCAATATCTGGATTTTTTTCTGGCTTTAACCAGCGTTCAGCAATGGCTTCAACTGTGAGTAATTCTAGTTTTTGAATCTTATTTTTGATATGTTGATTATCTTCTTGAATACCTTTTAATGTTTGCTTGAGTGATACTATTTGTTCATTAATAATAGGTTTTATTGTTTTGTAAACGTATTCTGTAAGATGTAAGAAAGATGTTTGCCCACGCCCAACATAAGCAAGAAATTCTTGTTGACTGATTTCTGGTAGGTCTATATCTAATTCTCTAGATAAAGTTTGTTTATATATACTATTCCAATAGTTTAGTGCTGTTAATACGTTTTTTTGAGCCCAAAGTGAAGCTTTTTTACCTTCAGAAATGAGTTTACAGACAGGCTTTTCAGCAAGAAAAGATAAAAAATCTTCAGCATCAGAAAAACCTCTTGGGGCCCAGGTAAAATTTATAAATCGTCCATAAAAAGGTGAGCGAAACTCTAAGCCAATACGAACAGTTATACCGACAATACTTGCTGCTTTTAGAATTTCTCTTGCTGTTTCTGGTTCTACATAATTATAATATATAATTGTGAGATTTTTTATACCTTTGATCCATGCATCCATAATGAGATGCGTAGCATTTTTACGTCCTTTTGTATTAGCATCATGGACATGATGGTCCATGGTAAGTTGCGTCCAGTTTTCAGGCATTTCTAAAAGAAGATGATGAGTTAGTAGCTTACGTATAATTCGTGGATTTCCTTTAGATGCTCTACGAAAATCGTGTACAAGTTTAAGTTGTTTATTCCTGTCGTGTTGTGAGCGAACGATTTCTTTCATGATTTGGATAAGAACACGACCAGTATTATACCGAAACGTTGTCTTAGCACTATGTAAAACTTCGTCATGTAGTGCATGCAAAGCATGTAGCCTATTTTCTGCAGAGCCTGATTCAAGGTTACTCAAAAGATTAATAACAGCATATGCTACTCTGAACTCTCGTGTTGTAGTGAGTTCAACTATGCCATGTGGGTGTAAGTTGTTATCGAGAATAGATTTTTGAGCATTACCAGAAATTTCACTATTAAGTATCTGGTTAATCATACGAAGAATTTCGCGATCTTGCCGATCAAAAAATATCGAAGAGAGCATCTTATTTATACTCAGTTTTTGTTATTTTTAAAAGATAACAATTTTACACCGTTTAGTAGTTATGTCAATAATACGTAAGTTTTATGAGAAAATCATAAAGTGCACTGGAGATATAGTATATATTTTAAATAAAATTTAAAATATATACTATATAGTTATACACATAAATTTATGTGATATCTATCTTATGGGTATATCTTTCTTTATATGCATTCTTTTTTTAGATTTTTATAAAAATAGTGATATTATAGTATAATATTTTATTGTATATGTTCTTTTTAGGTATATATAATAAAATATTTTTATAGTATAATATTCAGTAATAGAATTTTTATTCTATTTTTTCTCCAACATTGACATTACAGCATTAGTATTGCATACTGACTTTTGAGGAGCTGCATTATGTTCAAATGTTTTGAACTTTCAAGGTGCAGGAATGAGGTTTTTTTTTGAGAGGTTTTTTTTCATGGCGAAGTCTATATATGTTGGTAATCTTCCTTGGTCTGCAACAGAAGATCAGGTTCAAAGTCTTTTTGCTGAATATGGTCAAGTAATGGCTGTAAAGCTTGTGAATGACCGTGAAACAGGTCGTGCACGTGGCTTTGGGTTTGTTGAAATGGAGGAACCTGGAGCTACTGCTGCTATTGAGGCACTAGATAATGCAAATTTTGGTGGTCGTACATTACGTGTGAATGAGGCCAAACCACGTGCACCACGTGCACCTCGATATTGATATTATTGATTTTTTAATAGTATAAAAATTGAATAAAAACCCTAGGAAACTAGGGTTTTTATGTATTTAAATTTATTTTTCTATGATAACTTTAATAAGCTATTTGTTTTTAGTATAGTTTTTGAATTCTTGATGGGTCCAATCTGCAATAGATGTTTTAATAAAATTACAGATGTCCTCGTGTTCTTGTTTTCCATTTCCTATGATATGTATAGGGTTGGAGAAAGTAAAATGAATAGTTTTTTTTGTCTGAATACGACCAAAGTCTTTTATTAAATAACCATTGCCCCATGCATCTGATTTAAGTGCTAATGGAATGACTGGTACATGGGCATATTTAGCAAGTTTAATACCAATGCTATTAAATTTTTCAGGAATGAAGTTTGTTGAACGTGTGCTTTGTGGAAAAATAATGATAGAGATACCTGATTTAAGCCTCTTGAGACCTTCTTCTAGGATAACAGAAAAGTCTTTTCTAGGATTTATTCTTTCTATAGTAATTGGATCTCTGGAGCGCAGAACATCTCCAAAAAATGGATATGAAAGGAGGCTGTTTTTTATAACAAATGTCGTTGGTTTCCAAGGTTGAATGATTGATGGAAGAACAAAGGTTTCTAGAGTACTCATATGATTAGCTATAATAACACAAGGTTCTTTAGTCGTATGTATGTATTTGATACCTTGTACTTCTATATGACAGCCTGTTTTTTCTAAGATATGAACAGTACACTCGCTGCTATGAATCCAGTCTTCAGCAGTATATTTATTATGGTGTGCTTTATATCCAGACTTCATAATAAGCCAAATAGTTTTAATATAAAAATATATGCTTGGTAACAGTCTTGCAAATAGAGAGATTTTTTGTGGATGTGTTTTATAAGAAGACATACTAAATATATATGATTTATTATTCATATTCATACTTTTTATTATTCTGTAATGCATGTTTTTTCTTTATATTTTTTTTCCAAGTATTAAGTTCTACTTCTTTTCCTTGGTTTTTAGCAAAATAAAACATTTGGTTAGATATAGACTCTGGAATATAATTTTGGTCAACCCAAGAGTATGGATAGTTGTGTGGATATTTATATCCATCACCATATCCATATTCTTTTTGTAAGCTTGTTGAAGCATTACGAAGATGTAAAGGAACTGGTTGAGCACCATGCCTTCGTACTTCTTTAATAGCATTATTATATGCTAGATATGTTGAATTACTTTTACAGGCAAGAGATAAGTAAACAACAGTTTGAGAAAGTGGTATACGACCTTCAGGCATACCAATAGATTCTACAGCATGTTGGCATGCTACAGCTAAAGTGAGTGCTTGTGGGTCACCAAGACCTATATCTTCTGCTGCAGAAACAATAAGTCTTCTACAAATAAATAATGGATCTTCACCAGCTTCTAGGAGACATGCAAGATAGTATAAAGCAGCATCTGGATCACTACCACGGATAGATTTAATGATAGCAGAAATATACTCATAGTGGCTGTCTCCATTTTTATCATATTTATTAAGTATATTGGGCAGATTAGTTTTTATATCATTAGGATCTCTTTTCTTTTCTGGGACTGTTGAAAGATATTCAATAAGATTAATAAGCATTCTTGCATCACCATGAACGATTTTTGTAAGAATATCTATACTTTCTTCTGGCATAGGCATACTAAGATTTTTTAATCCTTGTTGAGCAATCAATTTAAGATCTGCATGGCTTAATTGTTTTAGTTGAAAAAGATGTAGTCTTGAGAGGAGTTGCTTTGTAATACTAAATGAAGGATTTTCAGTCGTTGTAGCAATAACTATAAGTTCACCAGATTCAAGAAGTGGTAAAAAAAAGTCTTGCTGTGTTTTAGAAAATCGATGTATTTCATCTAAAATAAGAATTTCTATATTTGAAATTTGGCGTCGTAAATTTTGTAAGCTTGTTTCTGAAGCACTTACTCTAAGGACGTTTTGGCTTCGTGTATAAGATAAGAGTAAAGCTAGAGTTGATTTCCCACAGCCTGGGGGTCCAAAAAATAGGATACTTGGTAAACGTTTACTTATTAAAAAGTTTTGTAAACGTTCAGTAAGATGTTTTTGCCCAACAAAAGTATCAAAAGTCTTTGGCCGTAGTTGTTCCGATAAAGGTATATGATTCATAGTTAGCTTTATTTATAATCATTAATTTTGAATGCAATATATGTAATATAAGTATCTTGTAAAGATTGTTTATTGATGGAGTATTATGTACATATAGTTGCTTGTTAGTATAAAGGATTCTTTATTGAATGGAAAGGATACTTCTATTATTAAACTTAATAAGATAGTACTAAATTTATGTGTAGTTCTATTTATTTATGCTAATATTATAGTAAATTTTTATATGTATAGATTCAATTAAGCTGATAAAATTTAGATAAAGAGTATAAGAATTATGAAAGATAATAAAAAAGGTTCTAATAAAGAACATACTTGGAATTATCCAAGGATGTTTTTTCTTAGTTCGGATCAATGGAATGATCCTTATATACTTAGTGAAGAAGAATCACATCATCTTTCTCGTGTTTTGCGTGTTCAGAAAGGTGAAAAAGTTTGTGTTTTAGATGGTAAGGGTCGTGTAGGACATTTTTTTGTAGAAAAATTTTCTAAGAATAGGGTTTTATTATCTTTAATAGAAGAAAAAGTTTTTTCTGAACCTATAAATAAGGTTATTTTGGCTATTGCTTGGACAAAAGCTATACGGCGTAGTTGGATTTTTGAAAAAATCGTTGAACTTGGAGCATGGGCATTATGGCTATGGAAAGCAGAGCATAGCCAAGTAACAGTAAACAAAAATCATCAACAAACATGGTTTAACCAGATAATTTCAGGGGGTAAACAATGCAGAAATCCTTGGTTTCCTCAAATCAAAATTTTGCCAGGGGGGATACCTGACATTATTTCTTATTCTGAACAAATCAACTGTGTACATCGGCAAATGTTTGTAGAGAATACATGTGGACCTGCAATAAAGCTTAAGCCTACAATGTTAAATCAAAATGGAGTTACAGTTTGTGTTATTGGACCTGAAGGTGGTTTTTCTATGCAAGAGGTAGAGAAATTAAAAGATACAGGTTTTTTACCACTTACTTTGGGTGATAGAGTCTTACGCTGGGAAACAGCTGCAATGCTTTGTTTAGGTTTACATTGGTGGGGAAATAGTTTTATTGATTAAAAGGATTACTTCATTTTTTCAGCAACATAAAGATGAACAATACCTGATGTAATAGGTTGATAGTATACTGGATAAAATCCAGAAATATAGAGTTCGTTTATAAATTCACATGGTGTAGGAAATTCCATAATACTTTCTGCAAGATAGGTGTATGCTGATGAATTTTTTGTTATTTTTCCAATTAAAGGTAAAATTTTTGTGAGGTAAAAGTTATAGAATCCAAACCAAACACGTTTTTTCCCTGTCCCAAATTCTAGTATAGAAAGTTTTCCTCCAGGAATAAGTACTCTAGCAAGTTCAGCAAGTGTTTCCAAACGTGGTACTGTATTTCGGATACCAAAAGCTATTGTAATTCCATCTACACAGGCATTTTGTAAAGGGAGCTTTTTTGCATTTGCTGTAATAGGAAAAATTTTTGTAGTTTCTAGTTGTTTAATTTTTTGTTTACCATATGAGAGCATATCAAAACAAATATCCATTGCCAGAATATTTAGGTCAGGATGTAGTTTATTAAGAGCTATAGATACATCTAATGTTCCAGCAGCAATATCAAGTACAGTGTTTGTAGTTTTAGGGATGATAGTTTCAACAAGGCATTTGCGCCAATAGATGTCTAAACCTCCACTAAGAATTCTATTCATTGGATCATACCATTTTGTAATATGTCCAAACATAGAAGAAATTTTTTGGTCATGCATATTTGTCATTATATAGAGTATACCACATGTATTTATTGATTTTTTTATGAGAATAAATATGTAAGGAATGTGACTAGTTTTACTAGCTATTATTTATACTTATAATGTTATTTACAATCTTATGCAAACTTTATACAGGAGTATAAGTTGGGTTAAAATTTGTACAGTTTGAGTTTTTATTAAAAATTTATTGAATAATGTTTATTCATAAGTTTCTGTACCAGTACAGAGTGTACTTGATTCACATTCTTCATCAAAAGGATCTTTTCCAAAATCATTTTCAAGTCTAGATATGAGTAGTGCACCAATAGCATCACCAAAGGTGTTTAAACTAGTTCTTACCATATCTAAGATACGATCAATACCAGCAATAAGTGTTATTGCTTCAAGTGGGATACCTACTTGTGTAAAAACAAGGCTAATCATAATTACACCAGCTCCTGGTACTCCTGCTGTACCAATGGAGGCTAATAATCCCATAATTATGATGATAATCTGTTTTTCAAGACCTAATGTAATACCATATATTTCTGAAGCAAATACTGCAGCAACACCCATATAGATAGCTGTTCCATCCATATTAATAGTGTTTCCAAGGGGAATAGAGAAACTAGCAACACCTTTAGAAGCTCCAAGACGTCTTACTGCCTGGAGATTTGTAGGTAACACTGCTGCACTAGAACATGTTGTAAAACCAATAAAAATAGGTTCTGCAAGATTTTTAAGAACTTTTATTATAGGAAGATTGACTATTTTAATGAGTGGTAGATAACATATAATAATATGTATGATAGAAGCTAAATATACGACAAGTATAAATTTACTTAGTGGTAAAAGTATGTTTAAGCCATGTGCACTGATAGTGTAAGCTATAAGGCCAAAGACTCCAATAGGAGCATACATCATTACAATGTTAGTCATCCTGACCATTGTGTCACCAATCAACTCAAAGCTTTTTAGTAGGGGTGTTCCTAGTTCACCAAGAGAGCTTAATGCAAAACCAAACATGACAGCAAAGAAAATAACTTGAAGCATATTACCATTAGCTAGTGCTTCTATAGGGTTTAAAGGGACAATACTAATAAGTGTTTGGATAATACTAGGTGGCGCAACTTCCTTTACCTGAATATTTTCTGTGATGAAATGGACACCAAAACCTGGTTGAAGAATATTTGCACAAATAAGCCCAATAATAATAGCAAGAGCTGTTGTTGAGAAATAATAAATAAGTGTTTTTATAGCCACACGGCCTAATTTTTTTATATCATGAATACTAGCTGCTCCAGCTACAATAGTAGCAAGAACAAGTGGAACAACAACCATACGAATAAGTGTGATGAATAGTTGGCCAAGGGGACGTAAATATGTTGATGTTATATTTTCAGAAAAAAAGGTGCCTGCTATGATTCCAAGTATAAATCCTATAATCATTTGGACAGGTAAACTTATTTTAGGTTTGGCATTTGCCATATAGTCTCCTTAAATTATTAGGCCACTAAACTTATTTGAAGTCTTTTGTGTGATGAAGATAAATTCATTTTCGCAAGATATGTATATGTTCATTTAATGAAGGTCAAGTGTCATAATTGTTTCATTTGTTAAGAAGTAAGTAGTATGTGTAGTTAAATAGTTTTTATGACTATGTACTTTTATTACTATTGTTTTAATAAACTTTGGTTATATAATATGTTATAACCTATTGTTTTTTTATAATTTTTATAGTCGATTTTGTAATAGCTTAAAGTAACTATAAATTTTATTTAAAAATTTATTTGTTTTTATTTATTTTTTTTAAAATGTTTGTTGTAGAGTGTCCAGGTACTAGGGGCAAACTAAGTACTTTTCCATTGTTTTTTTCTACACATTCTTTGCCTACTATTTGATCAACAGGCCAGTCTCCACCTTTAATAAGGATATCAGGACAAATAGCTTCGATAAGTTTTATTGGTGTTTCTTCATCAAAAGAAATGACAAAGTCTACGGATTCAAGATGAGCAAGAACATATGCACGACAATGAAGAGGGTTAAGAGGTCTGTCATCACCTTTGGATTGTTTCTTTACAGAAACATCACTATTAAGAGCAACAATAAGGATATCTCCATAGGCTTTTGCTTGAGTGAGAAGTGTAACATGGCCAGGATGGAGTATGTCATAACAGCCATTTGTAAAAATAATTTTTTTCCCTGTGTTTTTTATTGTTTTAAGTATAGAAGTGAGTTCTTCTAAGTTGACGATTTTTTTATGTTTTAGAGGATAGGTTTTCGTAGTCATAATTATTTACTGTAATTTCAGGCTAAATATGAATAGCATTGCGAACTTGTTCCATAGTTTTTTCTGCTTCTACAGATGCTTTTTTCATTCCATCATGGAGTATAGTTTTAAGAAGATCTTTTTTTTTAGAAAAGTACATACGTTGTTCATGAATAGGTTCAAGAAATAGTGTAAGGTTGGTAAGAAAGATTTTTTTACAATCTACACATCCAAGTGAAGCTGTCGTACAACCTATACGGATTTCTTTTTGAGTTTCAGGCTTAGAAAGTAAAATATGATAAGGAAAAAGATTACAAACATCAGGATTTCCAGGATCATTTTTTTTGAGCCTAGCAGGGTCTGTAAACATTTTTTGTATCTTAGCTTGTATTTCAGCTATTGAATCTTTTAAGTAAATAGCATTATCATAGCTTTTAGACATTTTTCGACCATCAAGACCTGGACATTTGGCTGCTGGTGTTAAGCTTTCTTTTGGTTCTAGGAATATTGGTCTATAGATATGGTTAAAACGCCTAGCTATTTCACGAGTAAGTTCAAGGTGAGGCAGTTGATCTTGACCAACAGGCACTAGATCCGGACGATAGATCAAAATATCTGCAGCCATAAGGACTGGATAGCCAAGAAAGCCAAAATTACTTAAATCTGCTGTTGTAAGCTCTTGTTGTTGCTCTTTATAGGTAGGGTTACGTTCTAACCAACTTAAAGGGGTAATCATACCAAATAAAAGGTTAAGTTCTGCATGTTGCTTTACTTTAGACTGTTGAAAAATAGTGGTTTTTTGGGGATCAATACCAATAGCAAGCCAGTCAATAATAAGGTCATAAATATATTCATGAAGGTGTTCAGTGTGTGTATAATTACTTGTAAGGGCATGCCAATCTGCAATAAAAAAGAAAGTTTCTGTTGTTTCTTGTAAAGAAAGCCATTTTTTTAATGCTCCAAAATAGTGTCCTATATGTAAAGGGCCTGTAGGACGCATTCCTGAAACAGCACGTTGTATTGTATCTTTAGGCATGTAGAGCTCTTTTTTGTTTATTATGGAAGTCCAAATAAAAAAGTACACATTTGTATGGAGATAGTTACTAGAGGGTAGAGTATATAACTTAATACACCTGTTATAATAAGAAGTATAAAAATAATAAAACCATAGCGTTCAGAAAGCATATATGTATAGCCTATGTTATTAGGAAGGATGCCCCAAAGAATTTTACTTCCATCTAAAGGTGGAATAGGTAGTAAGTTAAGCCATGCAAGAGTAAAGTTAATAGCAATACTTCCAGAAAGCATTAGAAAGAAGTATGTCCAAATAGAAGAATGTTGCCAAAGGTTAGGAGGAAATATTTCTAAAAAAATACGTAATAATAATCCAGAAATAAGTGCTAATAGAAAATTTGCTGCAGGCCCAGCAAAAGATACAAGAATAGTATCTTTACGTATATTATGGAAATTTCTAGCGTTAATAGGTACAGGCTTAGCCCAACCAAAAATGAATGGACTTGTTAAACTTGTTATAACAAAAACAAATAAGCCAAGTGGATCAATGTGTGGTATGGGATTAAGTGTTATTCTTCCAAGCATTGCAGCTGTTGGATCTCCACGGCGTTGTGCCATCCAACCATGGGCTACTTCATGTAGAATTATACCTAATGTAAGAGGAACAAGGGCTACAGCCAGTCGTCTTATAGCATTTGCAATATCAAAATCAAACATCTATTAAATTACCATTAAACGTAAAAAACGTTTTTTCCCAAGTTTTATAATATATGATCCAGGTTCTATAGGATCGTCACTATTTATATAACGTTGACCATCTATTGAAAGAGAACCTTGTTTTATGAGCCTTTTAGCTTCACTTCGAGATGTACAAAGTCCAGAATCATTAAGAATAATAGGTGGTTTACTTGTTTCTCCATATACACATGTAAACTCTGTTATGTTTTCTGGTGTGTTCCGATGGACAAAAACAGAGTTAAATTCTTGTTGAGCTTGTTGAGCTTGTTCTTTTGTATGATAGTGAGCTACAACTTCAAAAGCAAGATTTTCTTTAACTGTTTTAGGGTGGAGTATATTGTCTTGAACCTGCTGCTTTAGTGTTGTAATTTCTGATAAAGATTTAGTAGAAATAAGTTCATAAAACCTCCACATAAGTTCATCAGAAATAGACATTATTTTTCCAAATTGTGTATTTGGTGGTTCATTAATACCAATATAGTTTCCATAAGATTTAGACATCTTTTGAATACCATCAAGACCTTCCAATATAGGCATTGTAAGGATGCATTGAGGCTTAAGACCATAGTGCTCCATTAATGTTCGACCAACAAGTAAGTTAAACTTTTGATCTGTTCCACCTAACTCTATATCGCAATTAAGCGCAACAGAATCATAACCTTGCATAAGTGGATAAATAAACTCATGAAGAGATATTGGTATATGTTCTTTATACCGTTTTGAGAAGTCATCTCTTTCAAGCATACGTGCAAGTGTATAGTGAGATGTTAAGCGAATGAAGTCAACTGCTGATAGTGCATTAAGCCAGGAAGAATTAAATTCTATACATGTTTTTTTAGGATCAAGGATTTTAAAAATTTGTTTTTTATAGGTTTCTGCATTTGTTTGAATTTGTTCATGTGTGAGTGCTGGTCGAGTTGTAGATCTACCTGATGGGTCACCTATGAGCCCTGTAAAGTCTCCTATAAGAAAAACAACTTTATGACCAAGTTCTTGAAAATGTCGAAGTTTGTGAATAAGCACGGTGTGACCAAGATGTAGGTCTGGAGCCGTTGGGTCAAAACCTGCCTTTACAACAAGAGGATTACCTGTACATAATTTTTTAGTTAATTCTTCTTCATTGATAAGTTCAACACAACCACGTTTGATGTATTGTATTTGGTCATCAATGTTTGGCATATATAGTATCCTTATGGTATTTTTGTTGTGTATAGATAGTAAATGCTTAATTTACAAATGAAAAGCTTGTATATACATTTTATTATATTGGTTTTTGTATTATATAGGTATGTTTTTTTTCAGATACAGTGTATCCTTCATGGCATAGGAGCCATTTTTTCATAGGTAGTCCACCATCTCCAGAAAATCCTGTAAGGTTTCCATCTCTAGCAATAACCCTATGACATGGAATAATAAATGGCCAAGGGTTTTTTGACATAATAGAACCTACAGCACGTGCAGCACATGGTCTTCCTGCCTGCTTTGCTAATGAACTATATGTTATTATTGTTCCATAAGGGAGTTTGCTTAGATCACAAAGAACTTTTTTTTGGAATGAATCTTGTGGAATGATATCCCAAGCTAATGGTAATGATATACATGGTAGAGGAGCTTTTTTTTCATAAGATACTATATATTCTTTGAGCTCTTTGCCAAGAGCTGAAGAAGCTTTATTTGGAGTGTTTGTAGTGGTCCATTGAAGGTTTATATAGATAATACTGTTATTTTTCCAATGGAGTATGAGTGTTATGAATACTCCAGAGACATACTCTTGGATAACAGGTGTATATGTTTTTAACACAAGTCTATAATACTTCTTCAGGTTTTTCTAAAATTTTATCTAATTCTTCCATAAAAGCTTTCATAAGTTCTGATTGCCCTTGAATGGATCGGATAATTTTGCCTTTACGGAAAATAATACCTTTATTTCTTCCACCTGCAATACCAATATCTGCTTCTTTTGCTTCACCTGGACCATTTACAACACAACCCATGACAGCAACCTTAATAGGGGCTTTTTCATTTGCCAGTCGTGCTTCTACTTCTTTTGTAAGACCAAGGTGGTCTATTTCCGTTCGACCACAGCTAGGACAAGCAATAATTTCTGGACCATATCTTCGTAAGTCAAGAGCACGAAGCATTTCCCATGCAACAGGGATTTCTTCTATAGGATCTTCAGCAAGAGATACTCGAATTGTATCACCAATGCCTTCCCATAGAAGGATACCCATACCAATAGAAGATTTTACTGCACCACGCATAAGGGTTCCAACTTCTGTAACACCTAGATGTAGAGGGTAGTCACAGCGTTCTGAAATCATTCTATATGCATCGATTGTGTTTAGTGGAGAAGAGGATTTAATAGAGATTTTTATATCATAAAAGTTACGTTCTTCAAGAAGTCGAACATGGTTTAATGCACTTTCAACCATAGCATCAGGTGTAGGTCCACCATATTTATCAATAAGTTTTTTTTCTACAGATCCACTATTTACACCAATACGAATGGAAACATTATGTGCTTTTGCAGCATCAACAACAACATCTACTTTTTTATGGTCACCAATATTTCCAGGATTAATACGTAAGCCATCAATACCAGACTCTAAGGATATAAGAGCTAAACGGTAATCAAAATGAATATCAGCAATAAGTGGCACAGGTGATTGATCATGGATAGTACGAATTGCTTTTGCAGCTATTTCATCAGGCACTGCTAACCGAACTATTTCACAACCTGCAGCATGAAGTTTATCTATTTGGGCTAGTGTAGTTTCTGGATCTCTTGTGTCTGTATTTGTCATACTTTGTACAACAATGGGAGCATCACCACCAATAAGAACATTCCCTACACGAACTTGACGGGTTTTTTTTCTTTTAATCATACTGTAGAATCCTTCATATTTTGTTGTTAAGGAAAATGAAATAGTTCTTTCAGTTATTATTTTTTAACACGTGTTCTTGTTGTTCTTCAAAGTTTGAAAATCCTGATTGGTGCAGGGCGTCTTGAATAGTTTCATCCCATGGCCATGTAGCATAAATAACTGTTTTATGGAAGCATGAACGGAATTTTTTTAACTCAGCTATAAGAGTTTCCTTCTGATTTACTGGTAATTTTTTTTGTAACTGGGTATATATATTTTTAATTTCTGTATCATACCATGTTTTAATTTCTTCATTTGTAGCAGAGGTTTTTAAGTTTTTATAGTTGTTTTGTTCAAGTAAAGTATAAAGATTTTTTTTATGTTGTTGTGATATCCAACAACCAAGTTGAGTAATAGGGATATTAAGTGCTTCAATAGAAGCTATATCTTCTTTAGTTTGTTGATATGTATCTGGAACAACAGAAGCAGATGTGATGCCACTAATAGCAACAATGCCACGTAGAATAGGACTATTTGCAACACCTTGACCACAAAATCCTACTTTTTTCCTATATTTTTGTCCAGTAAAAATCGTGACTAAGATAGCCCAAATAACAGCAGGATCTTCCTCGTCATAGATATGTGAAAGGGCATAGTTATCTCTATCTGTAGCTAAGACCATCTGTGTCATATCATTTGATCCTATAGAGAAGCCATCGAATTCTTGAATAAACTGTCGAGCAAGAATAGCATTTGAAGGAAGTTCTGACATAAGGATAATTTTGAGATTGTCTTTACCTGATTCAATCTTATGAACATTTTCAAGATATAGTCGCATTGATCGTGCTTGTTCAATAGTACGTACAAATGGAAGCATAAGTTGGAGGTTGGTAGCTCCAAGTGTTGATCGGGCAATTTTAAATGCTTCTATTTCCCAATCATGAATATCTCGGGCTACACCACGGTAACCAAGCATAGGGTTATCTTCAAAATTTTCAAATAATACACCACCTAGAAGGTTTCTATATTCATTTGTTTTAAAGTCTGTTGTCCTATAGATAATTGGTTTTCCATAAAAAGCTATGGAAAATAGTGCTAGTCCTTGTGAAAGTGTTTGTATATAATGTTCACGACCTGTTTTATGACCGCAATTACGAATTAATGCTCCAATGTTAGTAGAAATGGACTGAAGATTTTTTATCTCCTGTGTAAAGCCAAATTTTTTCCCTATACTTTTCCTTGTTTCTTCTATTTGATGCAGTGTTTTTTGTATAACTGGGTTTTGTGCTGCATCTGCTGCAAAGATAGTTATTTCTTTTTCAAATTTTTCACGTTGTTTTTTTGATTGTGGTGTGCTGTCTTGAAGATGACATAGTTGTTTTTCATACCCCATGATGATTTTGACATGTTCAGTAAGGTTTGTAGATACTTTTAATGTTGGTAGTGCATGTGAGCATTGTTCAACAAGCAAAGAAAGTTTTTTTTCTAATTCTTTTATTTGAGTATTATTTTCCTTTTGCTCTTTTGAGCTGCAATGTATATTTTTTTTGTTCAGATGCCCTATCTCTTCAAGATAGCCAGAAATATATCCTACATGCTCATAAAGTTCTAAATCTATATCTATAAGTCCAGACTGTATTTGTTCTTGCATGGTTATGCGAAAACGTTGTTCAACTTCTTGAATTTTTTCTTGAATGATTGTCTCAAGAGTTCCATCATCAAATGCTTCAAGTGCAGCAGGGTGGGCACCAATATTACCTAACATAAATTCCGCTCGTAATAAGCCTACTTCAAAGTCTGGAATATTCCTGAGTCGAGAAAGAAATAATGCCTGGTTGATATCTGCTAAGACAAGCCCCACTTTAGTTTTTGTTTTTGGTATATTAGCTACATTAATTTCTCCACCAGCTTCATATAGTGGAAGAAGACCTTTATAGATACGTCCACGAGTGCCATCAACTGTTATGTTAAGTCCATCAAGAGCTTTTATTGCAGAAGAGTTTTGGATACCTATGACTGCTGGTATACCTAATTCTCTAGAAGTAATTGCTGCATGACTTGTGTCACCTCCAACATTAGCAAGAATAGCAGAAGCAACACGCATACCTGGAACCATATCTGGATCTGTACGATCTGCTGCAAGAATATCGCCTTTTTGTATTTTATTTAGTTCAAGCGCAGAACGAAGAAAACATACTTTTCCTTTTCCTGCACCACATGAAGCTCCATTGCCTTCAAGGATAATTTCTGCTGCTGCTGCTGCATTTGGTTCTACTTCAGAGCGGCGCATGAATATGGTATGAGGAGCATGAGCAAGTTCTTCATTCCAACGTGTTTCAGGTCGTGCTTGAACAAACCAAATATTACCCTTTGCATCAATACAAAACTCTGTATCCATAATGATGTTATCATATGTTTTACTAATAACACGTACACCTTTAGCTACTTGTTCAGCTTGAGTTATAGAAATTGCCCATGTAATAGCATCTTGTTCAGGTACAAGTATTTTTTTTGTCCCACCATGTTCATTATAGATAATTTTAACGGCTTTATTACCCATAAAGCGTAAAACAATTTCGTTACCATCATTTTTTTGATAAACATAGAGTTTATCTGGAGTCACCATACCACCAACTACAGCCTCACCAAGACCATAACTTACATCAATACTTACAAGGTCATTATGATCTGTACCCCTAAAACCTGTTGCTGTATCAGCACTAAATGCTGTTCCAGAAACAACTGGGTTTACCATACGCATGATACAAACAGAGAGAGATGTGTTTTCAATACCCCATTCTTTTTTTGCTTGGAGAGAGTAACTTTCATTACCTGTTTGTTCAGATTTTAATAAAGCATCAATGATAGATTCACGGCGATAAATCATTGAACGTAAATTATATGCAGAAGCACAGTTCCAATGATAAGCTTGGATAACAGCATCTTCACCTACCATATTTAAGTATGTATCTTGTAGGCCTGCAAAAGCTTTTTTGTGAGAATCTTCACCTGCAGCTGAAGAGCGTACTGCTACAGGAATATTTTCTTCTTCTGCTTCTTTACAGATATCGTGGTATGCTTGCTGTATAGCTTCTTTAACTTTGAGAGGAAGTGAAACAGAAAGAATGGCTACTTGTACAAGAATTGAGCGTTTTCGAAGGCGATCAATATCTTCTTGGGATGAAGAAAATCCTTCTACAACATGCTCAATAAAAGTACGAAGACGAATAAGAGGTGGTTGAGATTTTTTTTGTAATGTTTCATGAATAGTTATTGCAACACGGCGGACAAATTTTTGAAGAAATTCATAGTCTTCTGTAACACTTGGTTCAGACCAGTCAATAGAGGCATACTCTGTTTCAACTGTTTCACGGATAACAGCTGCACAGACTTTAGATTCATCAAGTATTTGGTGGAAAGCTTTAGAAGATATAGCCCTAAATTGTGGTATTTTTATGTCATGTATTTGACTTAGTATGGCTGTGTTATAGTTTTTACCTCCTACAAGCAGTTCTGCTTCTTGCCCTATAGTAACAATATCTGAGCCTGTTAATATAAGCTTGTCTATAAGGTGTTCTATAGGAGGTATTTTTTTTGAATTATTATTTAAAAGGTTTTTATGCATGGAATGGATCTCACTATCGTTGTTTCTATTTCTATTATATTATTTAAAGAGAACATTCGTTTTTATATAATTTAATGTATAGTGCTTTTTAAAATAGGTTTTATTGCACATAAATTCATAGATATTTTCAAAATTATGAACAGATCTTATTATTGCAAGCAATTATAGTAACTCCTTTATTTTTTTAGGCATTATGTTTTAAATCATTAAAAATTTTATGTACAAAATCACTTATTGTTATGTGTTTATTATACATATTTTTCATTTTTTATGTATAAATACTGTATTACACCTTGTTTTATAATAAATAAAGGATGATATATAGTTTTGTAAGGAATGTAAAAATTTGTAGAAGTAATGAAGGTTGAGATATACATGGCCTTTTTTATAATAATAAAGCCACATAATAGATACTTTATAATAAATATAGTATAATTTTTACCTTGGATATGTGGTCTGTAATATTTATTATGCATAGACAGAGTATTTTTGTTCGAATATGAGGTCTGTAGTAAACATTTTTACTTTATGAGACTGTATTTTTAAGTAGTTTGTTTTTATGTATAGTATTGCATAAGAATGTATAAAGTTTTGTATTCTAGTAATGAATGTAGTTTTTAAACATGTTTTTAGCATTAATAGAAGAGATACTTTTTTGTAATGTACAAAAGTATTTAGAGACAAGGTGTTTTGGACGTTTGTTGTAGATAGATTTGTTATAGAAATACAGTTTGTTAGAATTGATTTGTATTGTGTAGAGAAACTATGGTGTGTAACTAATATAGTTTTATTTTGAGTTGCATTTAAGGCTTGTTGAAATGATTTGGAAGACATAGTAGGTGTGTTGTTTATTTTAGTATATTTTATAAAGGATATAAGCTTCCAGAGAGGAATGTTCTATTTTTACTAGAAATAGATAAACATGCTCCACCATTTGTTTTGTTAATACCTACAAGAGTACCTTTATGATGTTTTTTTTCATGTGCACCATCTTTTATTATAACCTGCTCTTGTTTAAAAGCAAGATAACGTTCAGCAAAAGTATGCCATAAAGTGGTGTCTTCTTCAAGTTGTTTTGATATATTATACCATAAAAAAAGTTCTCTCACAAGTATGATCCAAATATCAAGAATTTGATTTTTTGAATATTGGATATGTAGAGGTTTTGGTAATATTGTAGGTTTTATTATAGGTTTTTGCTGTGTATATTTTGGTGTAGATATTAAATTTATACCAATTCCAACAAGTAAAACATCATTATATTCTTCTAAGAGAATACCTCCAACTTTTGCCCATGTGCTTTGTTGTGTTGTACTTGTATGGATAAGCAGGTCATTTGGCCATTTAAGAAAAATAGGTATGCCCATAGTATTTAAGATATGGGCAATGAATGCACCAAGAGCAGAAGAAGCTGTAGTTTCAATAAAAAGAGGGGATAGAGGAATTCTAATTGTTGCATAAAGATTACCAGGTGGTGAGGCCCACTGTTTTCCAAGTTGTCCTCTTCCAGTATTCTGACTTGTAACAATAACACTACTCCATGTAGGGAAAATATTTTTTTTTACAAGAGATAATGCAATATCCATACTGGAACTACATGGACCACATATATAAATAGGTTCAGGTGTTTGAGTTATACATTTATCTAAAGAATCAATACTGACTTCTGAATAACATATCTGACTGTTAGGAGTATTTTTTACAGAACTTTCTGATATTTGTGATATAAATTGAGTATTATTTAGAATCCTTGATGAAATTTGGTTAAAATAATTTTTATAATCTATGGAGTATGGGTTAAGAGAAAAAGGATGTATAATTCTTATGTTATTTGAAGAAAGGTTTATAGTAGATTGCATAGATAAGTATTATTTGGTTAAGTTTATGAATATCATATAGATAGTACTGGGTAGATAGTGTTGGGGGTATGTGTTTTATTGTGGATAAGTATATATGGTTTATTGTAAAATAGGAGAAAATTAAGGTTATTTATAGACTACGTTAACTTATGTTTTTGGATCTTCTTCTTTAATAATTTGAAATGCTTTATTAGATTTAACAGTACCTGCTATGCCCCAGTATTTTGTAACACCAGATACTGTACACTCTAGAAGATCTTCAATATCTGTATCAAGAACAAGGACATCTCCAGTTTTAAGCCTTAAAAGTTGATTACCAGTAATTTGTGTCCCACCTACACGAACTTTGAGATCAACAGGTGTTTCTAGCAAGCGTTCTTTTAGTCTGCTCACCCAGATATGGTCAACTTCAAGGCGTTCTGTTTGGAAGCTGGCATGGAGTTTTGAGCGAATAGGTTCAATTGTAGCATATGGAAGACAGATTATCATAGAGCCAATAGATGAGTCCAATTCTACTTCAAAACTAATGACAATAACTACATCACTAGGTGGAACAATAGCAGCA
This sequence comes from uncultured Lawsonia sp., assembly GCA_964369665.1. GTDB lineage: Bacteria > Desulfobacterota > Desulfovibrionia > Desulfovibrionales > Desulfovibrionaceae > Bilophila. The sequence continues at coordinate 82,466 of CAYJFS010000004.1, forward strand.
AATTGAGGATTGATTTCTGAACGTACAAGCTCTAGTTTTACATCATGCACTGGTCTCCAAGATTCTTCCATGTTGTCAAGAGCAATCTTAATAATACGGTCAACAATAACTTGTTCAATTCGTGTAAACTCTCTACCTTCTATCTTTGGTTGAGAGCCTATACCACCAAAAACATTTTCAACTAAAGCAAAAACAAGACGAGAGTCTATAATAATAAGTGCTGTACCTCGCAAAGGGTCCATTTTAAATATATTGATACTGGTAGGTACTGGTAATGAGCGCATAAAGTCGCCAAATTTAGTCATATCAATAGATATTGGGTTAAGTTCAACCCTCTTGCGCATAGCATTTGATAAGGCATTTGTACAAAGACGGGCAAAGCGATCATTAACAATTTCTAAGACAGGCATACGCCCACGAATAATACGATCTTGATTGGCTAGATCAAAAGAGGCAATACCTGAATTATCTTCAGGGATATCTGTCTCACTTTCAATATCTCCACCTGACAAGCCTCTAAGGAGAGCATCTACTTCATTTTGTTCAAGAACTTTATTCATAGAGCATACATAACATATGTTTATTGTATATTATATAATAAGAAGTATTTTTTCATATAATTTGTAAATATAATTCATAGGATGTAGAAATTGTTATGTATTACTTAAGAATATTTAAATCATAGATATTACTAATATAGATATTTTTTATTTTTATCTATTTATACATAATATACTATATATGTACAAATTTTTTTATTTATAAGAATTTTATTTTCTATATCATACAGATATATATATGTATAGAGCAGTATATTTGACTATAACAACTCACTATATGGTGTATAAGGAAGGTTAAGAGCAGTGGCAACTCCAGGATAACAACAATGACCATCAATTGTATTAAGTCCATGTGCAAGAGCCGTGTTTTCTAGACAAGCTTTTTTCCATCCTTTATGAGCAATTTGCTGTATATAAGGTATTGTTGCATTAGTAAGGGCAAATGTAGAGGTTATAGGAACTGCTCCAGGCATATTTGTTACAGCATAATGAATAATTTCATGTTTTATAAATGTTGGTTTTTCATGTGTTGTTATTGTATCTATTGTTTCTACAGATCCACCTTGGTCTATAGCAACATCAACAATAGCACTTTTAGGTTGCATAGATTTTACCATTTCTTCTGTTACAAGCTTGGGTGCTTTTGCTCCAGGAATTAGAACAGAACTAATGAGGAGATCTGTATTTTTTACTGCCATAGAAATATTTGTAGCATTAGAGGTAAGTGTTTGTATTTGTGTACCAAAGATGTCATCAAGATAACGAAGTCTATCAATATTTGTATCAAGAATGGATACATTAGCTCCCATACCAATAGCAATTTTAGCGGCATTTGTTCCAACAATACCTCCACCAATAATTACAACATTAGCAGCACTTACCCCTGTTACGCCGCTTAGTAAAATGCCTTTACCTCCGCTATATTTTGTAAGAATTTGTGCACCAATTTGGACAGCCATGCGTCCAGCAACTTCAGACATAGGTGCTAATAAAGGTAAGTTGTTATTAAGTTGAACAGTTTCATAAGCAATACCAATAACTTTTTTATCAAGTAAGGCTTTTGTGAGTAATGGTTCTGGTGCAAGGTGAAGATATGTGAAAAGGATAAGATTTGGACGAAAAAAATGGTATTCTTCAGGTTGAGGTTCTTTTACTTTTACAATAAGCTCGGCTCGTTCCCAGATAGATTGTGTTTCATTCAATATAACAGCACCAGAATTTGTGTAGTTTTCATCAGTAATCATACTCCCTAAGCCTGCTTTGGTTTCAATCAGGATTTTATGACCTTGTTTTACAAGTGTTTGAACATTTGCAGGTGTAATGGCCACACGGTTTTCATGTATTTTAATTTCTTTTGGAACACCTATAATCATGGTATAATCCTTTGATTGTTTATACAGTTATCAATACAAGTACTTTGGTATGAAGTTTTTTGATAAGTGAGGGTTGTATAGGGGATATATGGTTTTCAGTGTAATAGCAAAGTTAACATATAGTAATCAGTAGTTGTTCATATCATCAATATCTTTAATATATAAGATTGTAACCATTTTTTCAATAAAAATACTTGAATATAATAGCATAAGTATTTTTTATATTGATAATAACATATTTATGTAATAATAGGCTGTTTATATTATAAATTAACCTCTTATTTAAACATAGGTTATGTAGATATCAATTTGTATCTGCATATAGATATGGTTTTTCTCTATCGACAGTCATCTCTGAAATATATATTTTGGGTTCTGCACCTAATGGTAAAGGGAATTGATCCTTAGGTACTGTTAATAAGTAGCTAAGACTACCTACAGGAGCCTCATGACCATTATTCATATTCGTAAGTTTAATAATTAGTTTTTGTTGTATAATTATGTCTTTTTCTGTTTGTGTGAGGAATGAACGAGGTTCTTTTGGAGCTTCTGCTACAATACCAGTCATTATTTCTGGAACGTCTAAACTATAAAGCTGATTAGAATAAGGATTTAAAGGAAATGGCGTATCTACACCTGAGACCATTTCTGCTTGTTTAGGCATAATTGTTTGAGACATAAGTATGCTAGTAAGGGCTATCATAGAACGTTCCTTTAAGCCATCTTTGAGAAGTGCACAATAACGAGTTTTTGCAGTTTCATTATCAAACTCCTGACGACTAAGACATTGGCCAAATACATAAGGTCGTTCTCTTTCAGCATCTTTTTTAAAAATAGCATAAACACCATCTTTATCAAATTGCTGTTGTCGAGCTTCACACCATGTTTCTTGTACAGTACTTATAAGATCATCTTGTAGATATTGTGTTGCCTCTTTTAAATTTCCTGGTCCTAAAGTATACCCACAAGCAAGAACACCAAGTAGATTTTTCTCCCTAAATTCACTTATTTGTTCATCTACAAAAGATTTTACCATATCAAAAGAGTTTTCAGATGTTAAATGAGACCATTTTGACTGTAGGTATGCAGTAACACCGATTCTTATAGGTTCAGCTTCTTTTGCTAAACATGCTTGCACATGAGCTTTGATCATAGCTTGAGCAAGAACTGTTTGAGCTCTAGAAACCATATAATCAGAACCAGATTCTCGTATATGTAATGATTGTGTAAGGTCTTGTGGCCCTTGTTTAAGAATATTTTCTTTTTCAATCATTGCTGTTAGAGCAAAAAGAACACTTTTATCATCTACCGATGGTGGTGGACCAGCTCCTCCTAAGAGCCAAGATATAACTCCGCCACCAGTAGGATGTGATTCAAGGTTTCCTTGTTTATCAAAATCGATATGTTCGCCGTTCATAAGAGCTGTATATATTTCTTGGGTATTTGTAATACGCATTTAGGTACTCCACAGATAGTTTTTACCTGCATACAAACAACTGGATGAAAAAATTATTTAGTTATTTGTACAAATAAAATAAAGTATAACTTACTACATTATATTATTTAAATATAAATATAATAAAGCTAATAAAATAAGTATGCTATATTTATATTTTGAATATACTATATTGAATTAGTTCTTTCTATTGGTTAGAGAGATATTTTTTGTTTATGATATTGTTTTCAGCATATTTATATATAATGAGAAAGTTATTTTTAGGGGTTAGCATAGAAAGAATATCCTTTGACACAAGTTTTTCCATAAAAGTTTTAGACCCTGGTTATCAAAAATACACGCAATTTGAAAAACAATGTTAATATTAAAGAAGTACTCGCAAAAATGGGGATAAGCATAGAAGTTGAATATGTCACTGACTTTACAAAAATAGCAGGTTATGGAGTCATGAGTACCCCAGCACTGTGTTGTTGACAGTAAATTTGTTACTATAGGCAAAGTTTTAAAATCAGATGAAATTGTAACAATTATCAACAACGTTTGTGGATAAAAACCATAGAGGACACTAATAGGAAAAAATAATGAATAAAGAAAAAATCACAGGTATTAGTTTTTTTGAGAGATATTTAACTGTTTGGGTTATCCTCTGTATGGTTGTAGGTGTGCTTATTGGTAAATTTATGCCAAGTATTCCAAGTTTTTTGGGCAAGCTTGAATTTGCCAATGTTTCTGTTCCCATCGCCATATTAATTTGGCTTATGATATATCCAATGATGCTGAAAGTTGATTTTCAGAGTATTAAAGATGTTGGCAAAAATCCTAAAGGGCTTTTTCTGACATGGGCGACGAATTGGCTTATAAAACCATTTACCATGTTTGGTATTGCATGGGTATTCTTTTTTGTAATATTCAAAGGCTTAATTACACCAGAACTAGCAAGGGATTACCTTGCAGGAGCAGTACTTTTAGGTACAGCTCCTTGTACGGCGATGGTTTTTGTATGGAGTCATCTGACAAAAGGTAATCCTGCCTATACTGTTGTGCAAGTAGCAACTAATGATCTTATTATTTTGATTGGTTTTACTCCTATTGTGGCTTTTTTGCTTGGAGTAAGCGGTATTAGTGTGCCTTGGGATACGCTTATATTGTCTGTTGTACTTTTTGTGGTTATTCCTCTTGCAGGTGGTATTATCACAAGAAGTGTTGTCACAAAAAATAAAGGCAAAGAATATTTTGAAAAAATATTTATTCCAAAATTTGGTAATATCACCATTGCAGGACTTTTGTTGACACTGACTATTATTTTCTCCACACAAGGCAATGTTATCCTTGAAAATCCTCTTCATATCGTGCTCATAGCCATACCCTTGATTATTCAAACGGTTCTTATCTTCTTTATTGCCTATCTTGGGGCACAAAAAATGAAGTTACCCTACGAGATTGCTGCTCCTGCAGGTATGATAGGTGCTTCAAATTTTTTTGAATTATCTGTTGCTGTTGCTATAACCCTCTTTGGTGCAACAAGCCCTGTGGCTCTTGCAACTATAGTAGGAGTTCTTGTGGAAGTGCCTATTATGCTTATGTTAGTAAAGTATGCCAATAAAACAAAAGAATGGTTCGTATATGCATAAACCAGAAGTAGCCTTTATATGTATACATAATTCATGCCGAAGCTAAATCGCAGAAGTAGAAAATATTTAGCTTCTGATATATTTGAAGGTTACTCTTCCAGAACAGAAGTCAAAGCAGAAATTAATCAAGATGCTGTAAGACTTATAAAAGATATGTACCATATAGACATGGAAAAAATTCAACACAGTAAACTACTAAAAGATATTCCTCCTGCTGTAGATATCGTCGTTACAATGGGCTGCAATATATAATGTTCATTCTTACCTTGCAAACACCATGAAGATTGGAGACTTGATGATCCAAACAGCTCCAATGATGAAATCATTATCACAATAGAACCATTCATAAGAAAATATTGGAGCTTAGGGAAAGGCTTAAGACAATCTAATTTGTATGTATTTCTTGGGTTTTGTGTTCCTGCTCTCTTTTGGCTTTATGGACTTTTTCAAGCTCCACCAAAAATCGTTGTGATATGCCAAGCGTCCTAAAGCACTTTTGTTTGTTGCTTTCAAGAAGTTTTACTTTGGGGAATGTACTGTTATCTTTTGTGTGTTTTTCATTAAAATTGCTAAAGGCAGGGGCATGGTGTGGGTGAATACAACACAATAGCTTAAGTTCACCATATGTTTTGTTCGAACCTTTGGCAAGCTGATTGCCTATTTCCCTATTAAAAGCACTGCCAAGTTTAGGAATAGTGATTATACATTGATAATTTTTGGGCAAGCTTTCCAAAATACAAAAGTACTATTTTGTTTCCTAAAACCTTGTGCATATCTCTCGATGATTTGTATCATATATGTAGCAATTCATTGGTATAGTTGTTATATATACAAGTTTTATGATAGTATTTTCTAATCAATAGAACTAGAAAATAGTTTATAGTACTTTAATTATAGCTTAAAATTTGATAAGTAATAAATATTTTTATTATACTTCAAGCATCCCCATGGGATCTATTTTTTCTATGCTTATAGGTGTATTTTTTGTTTGTATAAACTGATGAATAGTTTCAACCCATTCACCTATAAGAAGAAGGACATTTTCAATAAGCACTTCAAGCTTTGAATATGTTAGATTTTCAACAGGCCATGCAACCTGAAGCGTTATTAAGTTTTCTTTTGTGTCTATACCAAGCGTTGCTCCTAATGTTTTCGAGAAAAGGTTGTTAGCCGATAAAAGCATAGAGAAGAGCTCTAGTTGATTTTCTTCTGGTATAACGCCCACAGCTGATTGGATAAGTATGAGTTTTCTTGTTTCACAAAGTCCAATATGAACCTTAAAGCCTGCTAAGTTAAATATTCCAGAATTTTGGTCTGCAGGAATAACTTCTTCAAAACCATACTTTTTAGCAAAGGAGTTGATCATTACCTTAAACTGTTGGAGCATTGTTATTCCATATGTATTTGTTTTAAGTTTAGCATATAGTTATGAATAATAAATTACTTTAAGTGTATATATAATAAAATTTTATTATATAGTATAGATATTATAGAGATATCTATTATTATAATATATAATGTATTATTCTATATATCAATTTTAATACTTAATAATAGTATATATTTCATAGTTTTTATTTACTGTTATATACTAAATATACAATTAATATGATAAAATTATTTATCTATAATTTTTGATATTAAACTAGTATAGTATTTTTAAGTTCAGAAACATTATTAACTCTACAAGTATAGTTATATATAAATATTTTAATTATTTTTTCCTGTAAATCCTTTTTCCCGAACTAAAGCCATATTAGTAATTTTAATATCTGGCCTCATACCTAAAAGTAATGGAAATTGATATTTAGGAATGACAAGACTGTATAAAAGTGTTCCTACATTTTGTGTAAGAAGAGGTGCTTGTGTTATATCAGAAAGGGCAATATCTATATGGAAGTCTAATGTTACTTCATCTTTTGTATGTGTCATGGTTACTCTAGGTTGTGTACGAGAAGTATCGGTACTTGAAACTGTAGTTATGATTTCACCAAGTTTAACTTCTGGTGATACAAATGGGTTTAATGGTACTGGGCAGCCTTCACCCATTACAAGTCGAGCAAGTCCAGCCTGTGCTGTTTGAGACATACAGATGCCTACAACAGCAGCCATAGATGGTTCTTTTATTTCACTAAGAAGTATTTCACCATAACGTCTTGCAGCAAAATCAGCATCAGTATTACTAGGATCAATTCGTTGCCCTTGTACAATAGGACGATCTCTTCTTGCGTCAAGAACAAATGATTCATAAAGCCCTTGTGGTGAAAATTTATCTTGATGACCAGGTTCCCATGTTTCTTGAACAGCAGTTTGTATAGAGTCTTCTAAAAATGCTATTTGTGGTCTAAGCTCTTCTGCAGTACAGGTGTATCCACAAGCAAGAATACTAAGTAGTTCACCATCTTTTGACTGGAGATCTTCAATTTCTTCTTGTACATAACGTTCAAGAAGAGGATAGTTTGGTGGCTCTGGTGGTGGGTTATGAGGTCCATAAGGAAAATCTCTTTCTCTTTTACCTTGAAGATATTTTGCAGCACCTAGTTGTATTTCTTTAGGCATGCCAGGTAATGTTTTGTTAACGGCATGTTCAATAATACTACTTTCAAGAATATGATATACATTACTGAGGTCATTAACTCTTATTGGCAGAGGATTTTCTAAGTTATGTGGACCTTGAGTTGCAACAGCCTCATCATTGATAAGCCTTGCCATAGCAATATGAAGTTGGTTTTTATAGAGTTCAGATGCAGCTCTTGGTAAAATTCTATCATAGAACCATTGAAATATTTGACCAAGCCAGCTTTGAGTTTTTAATGTTCCATTTTCACCAAATGTAATGGTTTTTCTAACTTCTAAAGCTGTCAATAGTGCTTGTTTATTTGTAATAATCATGGATGTTTCCTGCATGTTGAGGAGAGTTAGATAAGTATAGATATGTTATGCAAGAAATGTACAAAAATATCATAGATAGTATTTTTGTTCTAAGAATCTTATATATTATTATTTTTTTGAAAGGATATAGCTCATAGTTGCTTATTTTTAATAAAGATAAAGAAGCATTGTTACAAAAAAGTTGATAGTTTTTTGTATTTTTAGTTGGCAGTTAGCCCATATTTTGTATTTTAATAAATTATTATGGAATAACTATACATAGTTATAGTAAAAAAGTTTTTAGTCAAAAATACCTGGTAATTCAAACATAATTGTAAAGCTTTTATCATAGCCATCATAACGATATTTTCCAATAATATTATAACATTGGCCAAGATAAGTTATTTCAATGGCTTGAGAGTTTATTGTTCCAAATTTTCCACCTTGTTTTAGGTTACGAAATTCTTCTAAAGTAAAAAGCCAGTTAGGTGTTGGTTGGATAGAAAAAGCATTTTTAAGAAGTTTTAGCTTTTGTGGCAAAAAATTTTTTTTTTGGTACCATAGTTTTTTTTGATATTCATAATCTTTTGTGCGAAAGCTTAATCCTGTTTGCCAAAAGAACATATGCTTATAAGAATATTTGATAGTATGATCATGTCTGGTAATGTTTCCATTATATGGAGAAACATATGTTTTTCCATTATATTTTAGCCAAGAGAGTACACGAAATTCAAACTCTGACATTATATCCATAAAAGGACGTTTAGGAAAATTCTGAAGATATTCTTTACGAGAAGCCTCTTCAAAATTATAGCCTGATGAAATTTCCCATCTGGCTATATTTTTATATGATGTTGCAAGTATTGGAACAGCATCTTCTTGATTCCCAGACATGCTAACTTTAACATTTTTTTTTGTAAAAATATTGCTAATAGAAAATACAATTTCATTTTTTGGGGGAATCCGGTCATCTAGAATATAAAAAGGATTTTTTTCTTGATTAACTTTTGGAATGTATTGGTATTTAACACGGGGTTGTATGTTGTGTCGTAATGCCGTACAGAAATTTTTCCCTACATTTTCTGGAATAGGCAATATTGGTTTGTTGTTTTGTAAATACCAAACTTTATTTGCTTGAGAATAAAATTCTAAATGTAAATCTGCTAATGTACGGTGTGTTCCACTTTGTTTTGGTGACTTTTTATTATCTGTATGGTGTGTTCTATTTTGTTTTGGTGACTTTTTATTGTTTGTACGTTGTGTTCTATTTTGTTTTGGCATGTAATTTGAGGAAAAAGGTGTTGTATCTGAGGTAACACTTGTCAAGTAGTATGTTCCACGAACGCCTATGCTTGCTTGGGCAGATCCATATATAAGATCTATTGGTAGTGTGACTTTTGGATAAATTTCATTTCTCCAACCTTGTGTGCCTTTGGTACGATACATATATGTAGACTGTAGATGTACTTTGCCTTCGAAAGGCATATAGGGAAGTATTTTAGATTGGTAGAAGAATAGATCTGCTTGTGGAGTTCTTTGTGTAAGTTCATTTTGACTATGTAGCATATTACCATGTCCTAATCGTGTATTTTGTTGGTAGTAAGAGCTTGCTGCAAAACCTATACGTTCCCAGTCATTTCGAATTAAGATAGCACTTAGGCGATTTCGGTCATCTTCATTAATATCTCTTCCAAACATCTGGAACATTTCGGATCTAGAGCGTGAAAAGCTTACTAAACCTTGATCAAATTCTCGTAAGTAATCTTGGTCAGAAACATAGTCAAAGTTAGAAACATAGCGCCATGTTGATGATCCAATGATACCATCAGACATACCACGAATCCAATAACGCTCTTTATTAGTACGAAGAAGTTTACTAGAAGGGTATACAGGATTAGATCCAGGTTTTGTAATGACATTTTTACTATGAATCCCTGTGGCTGCAAGCCATGTTTTTTGTTGAGTTATAGGGTGTGATCGGTAACGTACGCTTGCTAATGGACCTATTTTAGTCATGAATCCACCATAGATAGTTACATCACTGCTTTCGTTAATATTCCAAAAATAGGGCTGAGTGTAATATAATCCACGTCTTTTACTTATTCCATAATTTGGGACTAAAAAACCAGATTGCCGAGTTTGTTTTGTAGGGAATGTTGCAATAGGAGTATACAGAAGGCTTATGTCTTTAACATTAAAGGTGGAGTGGTAGAGTTGTGTATAGCCGTCAAGTTTAACAATAGCTTTTTCTGCTGAAATACTCCAAGCAGGTTTTGGGCCATCACAGGTTGTCATTTTGGCATTTGTTATGGAATATTGATTATTAACATCTTTTATTATACATGAACTAGAAAAGTATATATGTGGTACAGGCATAAAGACTTTTCCATCTAATATCCAACCTGTTTTATTAATCAAGTTAAATTCAGCTTCATCAGCATTCATACTATCTTGATCAATACGAATAAAGACATTGCCTTTAAGAAAAATCCAGTTTGTTTCTTGATAATAACGTGCAAAGTCAGCCTTAAAGACATCAGAATCTTTAGTAAGAACAACGTTCCCTTCAGCTTCAATAATGGTATTATTACCTTGTGAACGTAGAATGTCTGCTTCTAAATTCCAAGAATTTTGTTGGTGTATTTTTTTTGTTGTATTTTGGATATCATTTGTGATGGACAGTAGTTGTTGTGGTGTTATAAGTAAGATTAGAATAAAGCTAGTTAAGAATGTATACAGTTTTGTAACAGAAAAAAAGAATGGTTTAGACACTTTTTAATCCTAATAATATCCAACATAACTGGATACATACACGTGCTATTATTATTAATAGTTAAAGTTAAGTTTATATATTACTATATTTTTAGTATAAAAAAAAGTCAGAAGTATCCTCTTGGAGTAACAATGTTTTTAAATACTACTAAGGTAATAACACATTTAGAAAGGCTACAACATAATATACATACATTACAGTTAAGGCATCCTACAATTATGCCTGTCATTAAGGCGAATGCCTATGGACATGGTTTATTACCTATTACAAAAACTTTAATGACAGAGGATATTCAACATATTGCTGTAGGTACAGTTAATGAGGCTTTGCTTGTACGAGAAGAAGGATATACGTCTTTTCTCCTTGCCTTGATGGGTGTACTTTGTAAAGAAGATGCTATTATTTCTGTGACTCACCAAATAACACCTTTGGTTTATGATATGGAAGGTCTACAAACAATAGCAACCCAAAGTCGCTCTTTGAGTAAAAAGCCTGTATCCATTGCTATTAAATTTGATACAGGTATGAATAGGCTTGGTTTTTGTTATGCAGAGTATCCATTAATAATAGAACAATTGAAAAATATACCAGAGGTAATACCTGTAATGGTAGTTTCTCATTTGGCTTCTTCAGAGTATCCAGAATTTACTGCTTTTACTCATGGGCAGATAGAGCATTTTAAAGAAATACATAAAGCTATGGAATCTTTTTTCCCTAATATAAAATCATCCTTAATGAATTCTCCTGGCTTGTTATCTTGTTTGGATTATAAGGATGATATAGCAAGACCTGGTGTAGCTCTTTATGGTAGCAATCCATTTTATGGTACAAATCAAGCAAATCTTGGTGATGGATTGTTACCTGTAATGGAAGTAATGGCACCTATTTTATCTGTAAGAAAGCTTAAAAAAGGTGCACCTGTTAGTTATGGCTGTACGTATGTTGCTCCACATGATATGCAGGTAGCCATTGTAGGTTCTGGATATGCAGATGGATACTCAAGAATGCTTTCAAATAGAGGGTGGGTTTTTATACATGGGAAAAGAGCTAAAATTATTGGTCGCATTTGTATGCAAATGTGTATGGTGGATGTGACACATCATCATTCTGTATCCAAAGGTGATCAAGTTTACTTGTTAGGGGGAGATTCTGCACTTGCCATTAAAGTAGAAGAGCTTGCAGAGTGGTGTGGGACATCATCATATGAAGTTTTCTGTTCTCTAGGTGGTCAAAATAGAAGCTATTGTAAATAAGATTTTTGACATTCAGGATATATACCATAAAAATAAAGTCGATGATGTGTCAGGATAAATCCATATTTTTGTATAAGTTTTTTTTGTAAATTTTCAATGGAATGCTCAATAAACTCTAGTTTAATTCCACAAATATCACAAATAAGATGATCATGGTGTTCATTAGCAACCTCAAGTTATTATCAGGAATAGATGTTAAAAAAGATAATAACTTTAAAAGGTAACCTACTGATTATTATAGATATGTTCAATAATTTATATTTGATAAAAGGAACAGTATGGAAGAAAATATATCTTATGTAAAAGAAAAATATTCTTGTTCACATAAGGTTCTTGTGAAAATAACCCCTCACAATATAGGGATATTTCGTTTTTTGTTAGAAAGCTATGATAATCTTGCATGTTTTACTGTGCTTGATAAGTATGAGGGTTTAGTAAAAGTTTTTTTTTCTCCTGACCAGGATGGAGAAGTTCAACAGGCTCTAAATGCTATTGATGAAGTTATTCGGTTAGAGATAAGTCCTTGGCCTTTTGAAGAGTGTTTTCAACAGCCTGCATAACTTGTTCAGATGTAATATCTTTCATACATAGATGATTAATAGAACATGGTTTTGATCCATGTAGCGAGCAAGGTCTACATAAAAGATTTTTTGATTCTAAGATAGTATGCTCTTTGCCCATAGGGAAAAATCCCCATTCCTTTGTTGTTGGACCAAATAGAGCAATAACAGGTGTTCCTACAGCTGTAGCTAGGTGCATTGGTCCAGAGTCTCCAGTAATAAGAACAGATGAGTAGTAAAGAAGAGCACATGTCTCCCTTAAACTTGTTTTGTTTGTAAAGTCATTACGTGTAGGGATAGCATTTATTATTGGTGAACCTTGGCCTATTATAAACCATGGGATACCTTTTTGTGTAAGCTGGGTTATGACAGCTATCCATCCTTTATTATGCCAGGCCTTATTTTTATGTAGTGAGTATGGATGAATGGCAACAATTTTTTTATCTATAGTTAGTAAGTGTTTTAGGGATGTTCTAGCTGAGGCTAACTCTTCCTCTAGCAATGTAATGTTTGGTTTAAGACATAGTTTATTAGGTGGATTTTTTTCTACAGCTTTAGCATACCGCTGTGTAACAGAATAGTTGTTAAGTGCTTTCTTAAAAAATTTCCCTTTAGAGATAAGAAAAATCCTGCGTTCAAAGTCCATTTTTGGATAAGTATATACAGGTCCTTTCCATAGAAGCTTCAATAACCATGTTTTATTATTTTTGTGTAGATCAATAAAACCATAGTTAGTAAATTTTTGTGTAATTCCATATAGGCAGAGAAAAAGATTTTTTGCTGTGAGTTGTTCTTTTTTTAGAGTAATAGTTTCTTGAACATTTGGGTTATTTTTAAAGATAGGTGCTGCATTTTCTGAGGTAATAACAGTAATGTTCCATTGGAATTGGTTATGCCAATATTGGATAACACCTGTAGTAAGGACAATATCTCCTAATGAGCTTAATCGAAAGATAACCCAATTTTTTGGTAGTAGAGATAGACTGTGATTATAATCTTGTATGTCAGACATGCACATCTTTAGCAAGACTTTATAAAAAAGAAAAGAGTTAAGTTTCAATATATGCATGAACTGTATAACACATTGATTTTTTTTATATATAAGATAGATATAGAGCTTTAGGTTGGAGAGGTAGCGAAGTGGTTATAACGCGCTCGACTCGAAATCGAGTTATCAGTAGTAATCTGATACGTGGGTTCGAATCCCACTCTCTCCGCCAGTTTAACGGCTTATAAGTCATTCTTAAATAACTACTGCTCCACATTATTGCCAAGCTTTTATGGCTTTTAAAATTTGATTTTGGTGGTCCATTTATATTCTACATTTTATAAAATTCTGCTAAAATCTGGTCATAAGTATGCTCTTTCTTTGTCTTATCCTTTTTTAAAAGTATATATTACAAACACTGGTGAACAAACTTAATATTGGTATAGCCAGGTCTACTATCTTATTAAAGGTGTACTTTATAAAAGTATTTAATAGGGGTTCAAGGTTTTTTCTAGATGCAATATTTTTATTAATTTAGCACAAGAATTTTGAAACTTTATATGTAAAAAAGTTTATATACATCAGTAAAAAATATTATATTGTTATAATAAGTTGATTTGATTCTGATACTCTATATATAAGTTCATAATGGACAGTATAGTTGTTTTTTCAAAGTAAACCTAAGAGGATGAGTTGTATGGTTTAATATGATTACAAAATGTATATTAAAGATTATTGAGGGTTATATTTGTATACATTTTGGGGTAAAATAGAAGAGTATATAAAATTGGTTTTTTATAGGATTTATTAAATTAAATATTATTGTCATAGATTATAAATTTTTAGGGGTAAGTATATTTTAGGTATATTATTAATTTTTTAAAGTGGTTAGTTTACTGGGGTTAAAAAAAATAATTGAATAAAGAAACACAGTCATCCAGAATAATATAAAGAAAAATATAATCTTTTGAGTAGGTTGTATATAATAAGTAATAAATATAAATATTTATAGTTGTATAAGAGCACCATAGATGCTCAATAACCTAGGATAGGTAAGCAAGAAAGCTAAATTGTTTTCTTGCTTATTTTTTTCTTATTATATTTAGAATAGAAAGCATAAAAACAGTACTGTTTTTATTCAATTGTCAAATAAATTGATATATTAGTTTTATAGTAAAAAGTTATGCAGATATTTTATTCTATTTTATTAAAAATAGTTAGGAAGGTCTAATTTTTGCAAAAAAAATAGAGTGTTTTAATAAAAATTTTAAGATACAATAGTTTGATACTATTTAGTTAAGGTTATCCAGTTCCCATTAAAGTAAAAGGGGAGAGATAACAATGTATGCATCACAAATTCTTAAAGAACTCTCTCATTCTTTACATATTTCTAAACTTGTATTTGATAATAATTGGTTATGTAGACTTAATGATTCAAAAAGTGGATTGAACATTACTTTTGAAAGTAATGAAGATGAAGATGTTTTGTTTGCATGTGCCAAATTAGGTGTCATGCCTGATGATGATAATGGTGCAGCAGCTATAGCCTTGCTTTTTGCTCAAGCTAATATGGATTTGAGTGTTAAAGATAAAGGTGTTCTCATTGTTGATTATGATAGTGAAGGCCTTCTTTTAGTAAAGTTTTATGAGCTTCATTATTGGAATGTTAGTGAGTGTGTAGCATCTATTATGCAGTATCTAGATAGTGCTATAGAGTGGTACTCTAGGTTAGCTATGCCTGATTTTGGTATAGAAAATTTTGTATCAAATATAAGTACTGTTGAATTTCATAAAAATATAAATCTAATATAATATATTTTGAAATAAATTTTAGATAGGGAGATGAAATATGGTTATGAGAGTAGGTAGTGGATCAGGTGGGGTAGGTGGTTTTGGTAGAAAAGATAATGATGATAATGACAAAAAGAAAGGTAATGTTAATAATAATAATAAAGTAAAAGGTCAGCAGGATGGTGAGCCAGAGAAAAAAACTGAAGGTGAAGGTAAAGGAAGGAAGAATCCTTTATCTGGCTTTGGTAGTCGTATGCGAAATGAAATGAGAGAACTAGCAAATCAAGCTCATGCTCGTTTGGGTCATGGTCCTAGTGGTGGTGATATTGGAAATAGACTTAGGGAAGCAGGTAGTCAGGCTTGGGGTGCTGTGAAGGTAGGTGCTGTTTTAGTTCCAGCGCTTACTTTAATGAAGGTTGGAAGTTGGTTATCAAAAGTAGGTAGTGGTGGTATAGATCCTAATCTTAGAAGCGGTATATCAAAACAGGATATTTCTGGACCATCAAATCCTGTAAAAGTTTTAGATAATGGGAAGAAAATTCCAATGGAGGAGGATAGTTATGCTCTTCCAAACTTTAAACCAGATCCACCAAAAAGGAACACTGGTGGTGAACAAAAACATGTTCGATTTGATGAAGGTAAAAATTCAACACATGAATATCCAGAGTTTAAAGATCAATGGCTGGATGATGATGATTATACTCCAGTAGGAAGTGAGCCAGACGATGATAAGATTGATGATTTTGGTTATGGTGCTAGTACTCCTTATAATGGAGGCATAAGAGGAGGAGATGGCGATAATAATCCCTCTATAGATAAACCTATTCCTAAACCACGAAGTGGAAAATAAGAAAGATATAGAGAGCCTTATATGAGACAATGTAAGACTAGTAAACCTAACTATAGTTAATAGAACCAAAAGTGGTCTAAGAGGTGGTGTTGGCATATGGTAATGAAAATAGGTGGTGGATTAGGTGGGGCAGGTGGTTTTGGTAGAAAAGATAATGATGATGACGATAAAAAGAAAGGTAATGTCAATAATAATAATAGAGTAAAAAGTCATCAGGATGATGGTGGCAATAAAGAGAAAAAAACTGAAAATGAAGGTACAGGAGGAAGGAAGAATCCTTTATCTGGTCTTGGTAATCGTATGCGAGATGAAGCTAGAGATTTAGCACATCGAGCTCATGCTCTTTTAGGTCATGGTCCTAGTGCTGGTGATATTGGAAATAGACTCAAGGAAGCTGGTAAACAGCTTTGGGGTGCTATGAAGATAGGTGGTATTTTAGTTCCAGGACTTATTTTGACAAAGATTGGAAGTTGGTTATCAAAAGTAGGTAGTAGTGAAGGTGCTATATCAAAAAAAGATATCTCTGGACCAAAAGATTTTAGACCATTGAAAACAGGAAATATGGAGTATGATCTTAGTGCTAAGGGTAATGATGATGGTGGAGGTGATGGTCCTCCAGATTTTATACCAGATCCACCAAATAGAAGAGGAAGCTTAACAGGTAATGGAGGAGAGGAAAATCCTTATATGGAGATGAGACCTGCTATTCCTCAACCACAAAGAGGAGAAGGACCTGGTGGTAATGAAGATGTATATATGACAATGGGGCCTAGGGATGGAGGAAAAGAAAATCCATATATGTCTCCTAGACCACAAGATAAAAAATGAGGATGAGGCATGAGTCTTTATTATTGTGTTAAGGTCTCATAAAGCTGACTAAAGGATGGTGTTGGCATATGAAAGTAGGTAATGGATTAGGTGGAGCAGGTGGTTTTGGTAGAAAAGGTAATGATGAAGATGATGACAAAAAAAAGGGCAAAGTCAATAATGATAAAGTGAATCGTCATCAGGATAATGATGATGGTGATCCAGAGAAAAAAAGTGAAAAGGAAGGTACAGGAGGAAGGCGTAATCCTTTATCTGGACTTGGTAATCGTATACGAAATGAAGTTAGAGACTTAGCTCAACAAGCTCATGCTCGTTTGGGTCATGGTCCTGGTGGCGGTGATATTGGAAATAGACTTAAGGAGGCAGGTAGGCAGGCTTGGGGTGCTGTAAAGACAGGTGCTGTTTTAGTTCCAGGTCTTGTTTTAATGAAGGTTGGAAGTTGGTTATCAAAAATAGGTAATAATAATGAAAATACTGGCTCTAGATCAGGTCTATCAAGAGAAGATATTTCTGGACCACAAGGGCCTCTACAACATCTTGCTTCAGGTTCTTCAGGTGGAACTGATCCAGCTAATGGTGATAATAGTGGAGATGAATCACCACCCCCTAAGCCTCCTCGTTCATTTGAATATGATCGTAATCATCAACCTGGTCCTCATGGCTTAGAAGGAGCAGATAGTCCTGGAAGTCCAGGAGTAGCTAGTAATCCTGGTGGTGCAGCTGGAGGTGCTGATGGACCAAGTGGTTCAGATAGCACAAATAAGATACTCAGCAAGCATCCAAGAGTTGTTACTGCTAGCCAGATAAACCATCAAGAGATGACTAGAGTTGCTCAAGACGTAGCAGGTGCAATAGGTTCAGGTAGCCCATCCCCATACTTACTTTTACCAGAAAATAACCATGGTAATCATGAGCAAACACAAACAGTAACTGGTTCAAATCTTATAGTACACTCTAATATGACTGGTCCTGCTGAAGATATGCATCGTTTCCTTCATAACCTTGGTGCATGGTTTGAATCAGGTGATAAAAGAGATCTTCCAGATGAGTTAAAAGTATTAACCCCTAGTGATTTAAGAGAATTAGAGCACTCTAGGGGCAATATGAGAAGTGTTTTACCTATTCCTGCAGCTGTAGGTGGACCATATGGATCTGGTGTATCTGTGAATTTTGATCCTAGGTTATCTTTTGACAGCAATGGAGGATTTGCTGCAGTTACAACAGGTGAGCCTCTTATAGTTGCTTTAGGTTCAACAGTACCACATAGGGAAGAACTTGCAGCACATTATGGAAATAGTTCACCTTTAAGAAGGTTAATGCAAAGTACACAGCTACCTAATGCAGGTTCTTCAGATCCTATCCATGTACTTTCAGGTGGACCAAGAAGAGGTCCTTTAGGTGGCAATGACCCTCTCCAAATTGTTCAAGGACATATGGAACACTTAAATCAACAGCAGAGAGATCAACTGGGTCAACAGATGGAACACCTTTTTCAAGCAGTACGTATGTTACCTCTTGCAGGAAGTGGTATAAGGGCAGAAATATATATTCCAACACCAGATGATCCACCAGCAGCTATGCCTAGAGTTGTGTTAGGTGGGTTTGATCATATAACTTTTGAGTCTGAAGTTGGCCATGGTCCTATGACTCAACATGCTTATAACCAAATGAGAGACGGATTATTGCATGGAGCAAATGTATTAAAAAGTCTAGTACAAAATTTTTATCCTAGACAGTAAAAGCAGTTATACAGTTTAGATAGCTTTAATGTTTATTAAAAAGAGTTTTAGTAAACGCAGTTGTTTAAGTTTTATTGGTATGATCTATTAGATCATACCAATAAAATGAACTATTTTTTATAGTAATGAATACATAAAAAATCTGATAATACATATAAAAAAGAGCATTTTATTTAGTAATAAGAATAGTATTTAGTTTTTTATAGAGCTTATATATTGAAAAAGTGTATAGAGGCTTATCTTCCTAATTTAATTATTAATAAATACAAAAGGCTAGGGTAAGTATATGTTATTCTATGGTAATAGAAGAGGTGTACCTTATACCCAGAGTCAACAAAATACTAATCAAGCTCAAAATACTATTCAAGGTAATGATACTCATAGACAGACAAATTCTATAAGAGGTTTAGGATCACGTATTCGTGCTCGATTAAGAGGTCAAAATATACCTGTTTCTGCACAAAGAAGAGATAGAAATGGTTTTTTTGACATGCGTCGGATAGTTCCAGGATTGAGAACAAGGCTCAGAATAGGGCTTTTTCTTGTACCAGGGCTTATAGCTTTAAGAATAGTAAGTTTTTTATCTTCTAGAGGTAATAAAACACATCATACACCATCACAACATCAATCAAATACAAAATCTTCGACAGACTCTTCACAAAATAGCTCTTTAAGACCTGAACGACCTTCTGATAATGGTAGCCATGGTCATAGCAGAAACATTCATTTTCCAGGAGAGCTTACTAGTACTTTTATATACGATCCTGATGAACCAATTCATACAGATACAACAAGTATAACAAGTTTGGATAGTAATGATTCTTCAGTTTCTTCACTAACTTCAGAATCTAGTATAGATGATTCAAGTATTCAAACTTCTGATTATATGTCTGACACAGAAACATCAAGCTTAGATGAACAAAATAGTTCAAATACAGCTGTAAATATTGTTGGCAGTGATGGTTCTGGACTAGAAGGCTTTATTGAGCAACGTAATGGGTTAGTAGCTACAGCTAGAAGATTATTAGATGAACAGTGTAATGGTAATAATACAATGGTATTAAACCCAGAAGCAGATTTAGGTGAAGGTGTTTTTTCAGTAGCAGGAACAAACCTTTTATTACAAGAAGGTATTAGCCATCAAGCAGCAATGACATGTATCTTTTTTAAAGATGTCTTAACTTGGTTATGTGACCTACAGGCAACATATCAAAATAGACCACGTAGTCTTGAGCACTGTACAGAGGCAGACTGTAGAACTATGAGAGATCATAGAGCTCTTTTACTGCAGGCATTGCCACAAGTTTATGGTGTAAGGCAGAGAGGTGATGGTACTATATTAGTAGTAACAGAAAACGTTAGAGCACAAACACAAGCAAATGGTGTGCATGCTCAAGCTACTAATAGCAGTGGTGTTTTTGATGTAGAACTTGGTCCAGAAGAGTATAACTTAGAAGAACTACATGCACATCATCATAGTGGTGGACTGTATAGCTCTTTACAGTTAAGGATACATTCTTTTCTAGGAAGGAATTCTACTCCTTCTTTACATAGGGTTGTTCAGCCAAATTCAACACAAAGAGTAGGTGTAGGAAGTATTTTTACATCAAGGAGAAGACAACGTCTGTCTAGGCTACTAGAAAAATTTTTAACAGCATTATCAAAAAATCAACAAACTTCAATACAACAACAAGTTTCTAGCATTCAAACAGCAGTAGCTTTATTACCTTTTGCTGGTTGGGGGATGAGATTGCGTTTTGTTTTTCCTGACCATGGAGATACATCAACAACTCCACGAGTTACCTTATCAAGTTTTGATCATACAGTTTTTGCATCAGAAACAGATATATCTTTAGATGGTGAGATAAGTAGAGGAGCTTATGCTAGTGCTAGAAGTAATGTGATGGAAGGGCTACAGAGTGTTTTAGAAAATTTATCAAAGATAAATTAGTGATATTATGAGAAAATAGTAAGAGATATACAAGGTTTGTAAAAATAAAAGGATAAAATAATAAAAATAGAGAAATCTTTGGTACAAATACTGCAAAATGATAATAAGTAGCTAAAACAAAATTGTTTGAATGTATATACAGTTAGCCATGATTTCAATGATGTGTTTTTGCTATTAAATGCTTATTAAATGCCAAAATTGTTGTCTTTTAGAAAAGTTTTTTAGAAAATTTAATTCTAATATATTTATCATGTAATAAAGAAGATCGAGGTTTACCATGCCATTACGTGGAATTTCTGGAGCAAGTAATCATAATGATATTCAAAGTACTAGTAGCCAGGGAACGACAAATAGTTCTACAAGTTCTGGAAGCTCTAGGAGTATAACATCTAGATCTTCAAATAATACTATAGATAGTAGTCGTCTTGGTGCTTCAGGTGTTAGAAGTCCTCTAAGTTCATCATCTTCATCACCATCAAAAAGTATGATGGGTAGGTTTATGGCAATGTTTAGTGGAAGCAAATCTTCTTCAAATGTTGATTCTAGTAGACTGCACCTTACACTTCGTTTGCGTGATGGAGATTTTGGTGAAAGTAGTACAGATGATGACTATAGTGATAGCTCTAGCTCAAGTTCTTCAAGTAGTAATTATTCTTCTTCAAGTAGTTCCAGTTTAAGCAACCGTTCTGCAACTCCACCACCTTTACCACCTCGACCAGTTTGGATGTCTGGAGGTGGTGATCAGTCTGAGCCTAGAAGTACATCTGTTTCAAGTACAAGATCAAATGCTTCAATCTCTACATCTAGTGAGCCTGACTATATTGATCCAAGTGAAATTCAAGGTCCTGGAAGGCTTTCATCAAGAAATACATCAAGTAGTGAATCAGAGAGTTCAGTTTCAAGCTCATCAAGTTCAGATGATTTTACAGGGTTAGGACCTGATTTTTCAAATTACTTAGAGTTTGGTCCAAATGGTGTTGTTGTTACAGATGTAGCACCTATGCCCCAGCCAGAAAGCCATTCTGAATTAGGCCGTTCAGATAGTAATGTAAGTCTTGAAGGGCTTAGTGACGTAAGTATAGGTAGTGATAATGTCTTTTTAGAAGATACAGATTCAGATAATAGAAGTTTAGAAAGTATATCAAGAAATGCTAGCAGTAGTTCTGATAGCAGTATAGAATCTATATATGAAGAGGTAGATATATCTTCCATTGGAGGGGCAGCTGGAGGTGAAGAAAATATCTATGAAGAAGTTAAAATAGATATGCAAGCAGTAGCCAAGGATGTTCTATATGGTGTCCTTGGAGAGAAAGAAGTAACTAGTATTCTTAAACCAAAATTTCCAGAGCAAGTAGGTGGTAAATCAAATACAGGTTTTGTTGAGCCTTTTGGGCTTGTTGTGAAGGAACATTTAGAGGGTTCAGAAAGAGAAGTATTTAATTTATTAGGCCAATTTGGTGTGTGGCTTAATAAACCTGATCCATCACCTGAAAATGCTCCAGAAGACATACAAAAGCAATGTTCTCATGCAGAAATGAAATTTTTAGCTAATAATAAAGATACAATTCTTAATTTATTACCAATACCATTAGCAATGGAAAGTAATTTTAGTGGTAATACCGCTGTTGCTTTTCATGATGTTAATAAAGCACCAGATGGCCATGGAGGTTTTAGAAATGTTTCTCAAAATGGTGTAGTTGATATAAAAATTGGTTCTATAGTAACTGCTCGAGGAGAGTTAGAGCTTAACTACCCAGATAGACCTCATTCATTAGCAAATGTACGGTCAAGCATAGCTTCTCGATTCCTTTCAGGTATGAGAGGAAGAAGTATTCGTGGCTTTGAAGTTGTACCAAGAAATGGTGATTTAAATAGGATTCAGCATGTAAGAAATCCTTTTGTTAGTGGTCTTGGTGCAGCAGTAAGCCATCTTACACGTGATCAAATGCTTTCTTTGGATCAACAGGTTTATAACCTTGGAGATGTTATGCAGGTAATGCCTATGTCACCTATTGGTTCAAGTGTTCGCATAGCTCTTCCAGAACCAGGTGATACACAAACCATGCCTAAAGTTATGCTGGTTGGCCTTAACCATACTGTGCTTAAAAGCAATGTTGGTGGAGATAGTCCAGTTTCTCAGGAAAAATTTTTTAAGTACAAAGATGGATTTAATAGTGGAATGCGTGCATTTATAAATGTATTAGGGAAAAAATAGTCATATATATTTACTAAAAATATAAAATAATATTTTAATCTTTATAAGTGTCAAAATTATCTACTATTATGATATAATACATAGTAAATATTCTTTATTAACATAATAAAATCAATGTATAATATATAAATAGATATTTAATGTATTAAATATACACTTAATATAAACTATAAATATATAACAATATCTATATAGAATTATACCTACAGGCTTAATTATTGCATATATAGTTGTTTGTTAAGAGTTCAATTGAACCTACATCTATTATTTTATTTATATTTTATATTAACTACAGAGGGTATACATATGTTATCAACAGATTTTATTGAAGAGTTAGGACATGCACTTGATATCCAAGGTCTTTCATTCAATGAAGACTTGCTTTGTTTTCTTTCAGCTAATGGTGGAAATCTTGATGTAACTATTGAGACAGATGAAAATCATGAACAATTATATGTTTGTGCACATTTAGGTACAATGCCTGATGATGACAATGCAGCTGCAGCAGTAGCACTTCTTTTTGCACAAGCTAATGGTGTTCTTGCAGCACTCAATAAGGGTGCTCTTGTTCTTGATTATAATGGTCAAGGACTTATGCTTGTAAAGCTTTATGTATTAAGAACTTGGGGACCTGAAGAATGTATGACCTCTATTTTACAACTTATTACAGATGCTATTGATTGGAAAGA
This sequence comes from uncultured Lawsonia sp., assembly GCA_964369665.1. Classification (GTDB taxonomy): domain Bacteria; phylum Desulfobacterota; class Desulfovibrionia; order Desulfovibrionales; family Desulfovibrionaceae; genus Bilophila. Next base: position 105,994 of record CAYJFS010000004.1, read on the forward strand.
GCGCCTTCAGTTACCAGACTTTGGTCTTGGTGGGATGGATATGGCTTCTGGAGTAGAAGCTTCAGGTCCAGATAGCTTTCTTAGAGTATAATTATTTTTATTATCTATGTATTGAATAGATTTATATGTATTTTTTTATATATCTTCTACTATGGGGTGATGTGTTATGGTTAAAGTAGCTGGTGGCAGTTCAATGGTACAAAACCTTATGTCTATGTTTGGTGGTGGTAAATCTTCTGCTAAATTAGGTGCAAGTAAAGCCTCAGAGGCTTTAGCTGATGGTTTAAAGGCTGGTGGTGTTGCATCAAGAAAACCTTCTACTGGTGTAGATCAAACTAAACGTATACCTACAGCATATAGAACTTCTGGAACCGTACCAATATCTCAAGCAATAGGAAATAAAGTTAAGGGGCTTTTGGCCCAGTCACATACATCATCAAATAGTGCTACAAGTTCTTCTGCTGCACGTGCTTCTTCAAGCAGCAGTTCAACAAGCTTTGCTGGTAATCGTACAGATTTACCTCTTGGTGGAGGAGGAGGTGGATCTGGTGGTGGAGGCATTACTGGCTTAAATCTTACTGGTCGTCTTAGTCAGTTTGCACCAGGAACATCAACGTCTAGTTCTAGTGCTGTATCTGGTGGTTCAAGTAGTAGTTCTAGCATTTCTAGTGGAAGTTCAAGTAGCAGCAGTGTAAGTGGTCAATCTGGTAGTTCTGGTGGTTCTGGTGGTGTCTCTGGCCATGAATATGGAAGCAATGTAAGAAACCTTAGGGGAATGTTTGAGAGTGGAGCAGCAAATAATGCTACTGGAGCACCTTCAGGTGGTGGTGCTGATGATGCTGCAGGTGTAATTAGAGGTGGAACTGTTGAAGGTGCTCGAGGTACTATAGGTGGGATATTTGATAGATCTTCTGATTCAGGTGGAGTTCAAGGAGGAAGAATTAGTCCCAGTAGTGAAACAGGTGGTGGTGTTTCCAATAGTCCAAGAGAAGCTGCAAGACATACACCTGAAGGCATAGTTCAACAGCGTGCAGGTGCTTTTGGAGGCATTAGTGGTTCTGGAGATGGTGTTGATGCTGCTAGTAATACTGATAGTTCAAGCTCAAGTTCTTCTAGTTCTGCTGATAATGTAGATGATATACGTGGTCCTGGAGCTGGAGGTGGAACTTCAGCAAGCCCTGGAGCTAGGGCTGCTCGTTTAGCTACACAACATGTTGATGTTCTAGGTACTACAGGACTTTTTGAAGGTGGTGCATTAGCAAATCAAGCTGTTGACTCACCAGGTAGAAGAGATGCTCAAGAAGCAACACAAGGTGTTAATGTTGCTGGACTCCGTGGCATGTTTGAGTCTGATACAACAGATGGATCTACAGGTACATCTGGACCAGTTGCTGTTTCTGCTCTTATAGAGAAAGCCAGAGCACATGAAGCTGCAGCAAGTAGTCCTCTTGCTGAACCACAGACTTCATCTGTAGACACTAGTGCTACAACATCTAGTGGTGTTAACTCTTCTTCATCAACAGATGATGGACCTATTTTAAGTTCTGCTAACTTTGTTGATGGTCCTTTTTTTAATGATAGTTCTACTATGGCTGGTGGTGTAGATGCTGCTTCAGGAACAGATGCAAGTTCATCAGGTATTGGTTCTGATAGTGTAGATGGTTCTACAGCTACTTCATCAAGTTCAGCTGCTGGCTTTGATGCTGTTGATGGTACTCAATCTTCATCATCTTCAAGTGGTGTAAATACAGATCCTTATGCTGATGGCCCATATGGTCCAGGTACAGAAGATCCATCAGGTCTTAGTAGGGAAGGACTTAGAATGCTTGCTGATGATGTATTAGGTGCCATGGAAAGTGGTGATCAAGTTGATGGACTTCGTTTTGAAGATCAGGCTGGTGGCCATTCAAGCAACACTGGGACTGTAGATGGTACAAATTTAGCTGTGCAAACAGGACTTGATGAGCCTACTACAGGTTTGTATACAATGCTTAATGATATGGGTACATGGATGAGTGATCCTAGTGCTTCAGAAGATAATGCTCCTGAACCTTTAAGAGGTGGTGATCCAACTGTATTAAGAGGTATTTTAGGTAATAGAGCTGCAACAGCAAGTGTTTTACCTATCCCTCTTGGACAAAGAGGTGATGCTGTTATTATAGAGAATCCTAACCCAGGTCCAAGAACAACAAAAATTCCGTTTAGAGTTGTTTTTGGTAATACAGAAATTAATAAAGACTTTGGTCCTAGAGGTTCTAAAGATGATGGGCAAGGAGGTGAAGGTGGTGGTGGTGTAAATCCTAATAAAGGCGTGCGTAAATGGTTATCTCGTTTTGCATTGCCTATGGGTAATAATGGAGGTGTTGCAGGTGTTGGTACAGGTGGTGGTGGAAATACCACTGTAGTCCGTGGAGGTGGAGGTACTATCTATACAGATGATTTAAGTAGTGTTGGTGGTAACTCTACAATTATTACTGGCGGTGGAGGAGGTGGAGGTGTTAATTTTATACATAGTGTAGGTGGTGGACAAGGGAATAGGCTAATGATAGCTGGTGGCACTGGAACAAGCCCTCTTATTTTATTTGCAGATGGGTTAACTAACCTTAACCGTGAACAACTTGTACACCTACATGGACAGCTTGGTGCTTTAATGTCTACAGTAGAAATTTTACCTATTGCCATGCTTGGGGCTGAGTTACAAATTACTATGCCTGGACCAGGTGAAGATGGAATGCCAAGAGCACTTTTAGCAGATGTTGGTACTGTTGTTGATGAATCCACAGCAAGTAAAGAAGATATAGACAGAATGAGAAATGATATGACCTCAGGCATTCAGCAACTTGCAAACCAGGTTTCTGTGGCACTTAATGGTGGTGGTAGTTTAGATTCTTTATCAATAGGTGATGGTGGTGAAGGTCCATCACAAAGAGCAGAATCTAGTGTTTAAGATAGGCTTGTATTATTAAATTAAAATATATTTTGATTACTATATGTTTTGTTTGATTGATAAGTACTATACTTTCTGAAAAAACATATTGGAAAGTGTATACTCTTTTAATTTAATATATTATTAGATTATGTTTGCTATAATGATCCATTAGTATATTAAGTAGAATATATATTCTATATTTTCTGTAATAGACTGTTTTTTGTTTTATAAAATTTGTATAATGAACAATATACTAAAGATGTATACTACTTAATAATATCACCTATAGAATTATCTAAAGAAAATATAGAGTTTTTTAAAATAAAGTATAACTTATTGATTTTTGGATATAAAAGGATTTTTTAAGACTAGCTTCTCAAGAAAGATAATAGATATATAGAATAGTAAAGTATGGAAATATATACTTCCATACTTTTTTTATATTAGAATTTTAGAAGAAACATGAAGAAGTTAGATGTAGTATAAGTATAGTCTAAGAGAAAGATATATGTAACAATAAATAATATATAAATATAAGAGATTGTTTGTCTAATACATAAGTGATGTTTTTCATAATAAGAAGTAGAGATTGTATATATTAATATTTTTTAAATAATGAATGAGTTTATCCTAAAGTATTTTTCATGACTTCTTGCAAAACTTGTTGTTCAAGGTTGGTGTTGTCAGAAATGTCAGATTGAATAATAAAACTTACATGATCTATTTGTTCATCAATTTTCCTATCATCATCATCATC
>CAYJFS010000005.1:0-71822 GCA_964369665.1 uncultured Lawsonia sp.
TTGAAATCATCAAAAAAACAAAACCTGACTACACATATAAACTACCTCTTTTAAGGTTAACTTCATAGCATAGTATCTAAACAGTACACAAAACATCTACTCTCTATTCTTGTTCATTATCTGAACAAATTTTCAGGTTGAGTAAACTCTTTACCTACAAACAATAAACTCTAAAAAATGCTTTTATACTTTAGAAAAAGCTTTAATGTATAAATATACTATGAAAAAATTTTACCTTTCACTCTAGTGTAGAATGCGATCACCTAATAATAACACTACTCTACCTATCTCTTTAACATACTGAAGCACTTCTAGCATCATCCACTGAAGATATAGAATACAAAATTATAAATAATGCTAATATTTCAGAGCCTGTACATACAACATATGCACTTATGTTTAGAAATAAAGCATAACACACTTTTTGCCTTACAACAAAAAATTTTTTAGAAGATACCTTTACTGTCTTATAAAGATTAAAAAAACTCTCTGTTCACATTACAAATATACTATTTCATATCTTTACCTCAAAAAATAAAAAAACATATAGCCTCACAGGTTAGCTATATTATATAGGACTATACTTTGCTTATGGCACAAATTTTAGCTTATTGCTTTGACCATTACGCCAATAAGAAATTTAAGTGCCTATACAACAATACTCTAAAAAAATCTAATCTATCTTAATAGAACCATATTTCACCAATGTTATTGTAGAAAATAATTATATATAAAATTAAAAATTGTAAGACAAATACTCTGCTTCTTACATCATAATTTATTATACTTTTTGAATTTTTTTTAAAAAACTACATATAAAACTTTACTCAAAAAATTTTATATAGTAAGTAATAAATATTCTTTAAAAGAATATTTAATTATAAATAAAATAAACTTATTAATTTTTTATATGATTATTCTTAGTCTAGGCTTCCTTAGAACTTTAACAAAATATGCCAAAAAAAATTTGATTGTAGTGGTAGTCAAAACTATTATAACCCTTTTTATTATCACTACCAATTATAACCAAAGTTTATCTAGCCCTATTTCCCCTAAAGATTGTTGTGTAGGTTCTTGTGTAAGCTGTTCATGTTTGATGGGTGCAGCAGCTACTCTTGCAGGTTGTATGCTTGGTGATTATGGACTTGCGGGAGCTGCTGCTGCTGTAACAACATGTACAACATCTTCTTCTATAGCTGCTCAAACTTCCCCTTGTTGTTCTGAAAATACACAAAAATGTTTTCAAGCTAGTGTAGTAGGAGCAAATGTTTGTTCTTGTTTATGGAGCACAACTGGTGCTGCTGCTACATCTACTTTTTTACCAGCAAAGTTAGTTACATACTCTGCTTTATTAGGCGGAGCTATTGGTGCTGCCTGTGGCTGTGCAACTGGGGCTTGTTTATATTGTTGTTACAAATGTAAATCACACAATAAAAATAATCAGGCATCTACTTCTTCTGAAGAAAAAGAGGGGGGGGTTGTAGTTACACAACCAGAACGGCTTGTTGTTAGCTTAATGGAAACAGTTTTACTTTCACCAGAAATGAATCCACAAGCACAACTAAGCTCTTTATATGCAGTTCAATCTATTGTTAGTCCATTATCAGATCAAATTTTAAGTTTAGTAAAATCTTTACCTATAAACATAGAGTATAAAAACTCTAAAAAAGAAACTTCTCTAAATTTTAATGGTTACTTAAAGAGTATAGCTAGAGATACTATGAAAAAATTGTATACAGTTGAACTCATACAAAATTTTTCTGAGTATGAAAAAAAATTGTCTTTAACAAGTTTAGATAAACAATATAATAATCCATTTAAAAAAAAAGCTTACTCAACACAAACAGGTATAAATATTCACTTTTTACAACATACTAATTTTCTTATTGTGCATGATGCATATGTAAAAAATTCTCAAAATTTTTCTGGAATGCATATCCTAAATAGTAAAGGGTCTGCTACAGCAAGTACTCAAGTAAATACTATCCTAACAGGCCTAGGTTTCAATACAAGTAGCCCTGGTTTGTCTCTATACATGTCTACATGTAATGGTTTAGGAAAAATAAAAGCTCAAAGAGAACTTAACTATATGAATACTTCTTCAAAATACAAAGGCTCTTCGGATGTTATGGTCTATGGAAATTTCATTCGTTTAGGCTATAACTTTTTTATTACTCATCAATCTGTAATAATTCCCTATGTAACATATGCTATGTCTTCAGTGAGTTTAAAAAAATATAGAGAAAAATACGGTCTTTTACCTTATAAAATAAGTCAAAATAAAGAAAATATAAAAGAAAAGAGTTTTGGTATCTTTAGCTCATTTCAAATACAAGAAAAATTAAGCTTAAAGGGATGGTCAGCAGTATCTTTTATAAAAAGAACCTCAAAAAAATTATATACCAAGCCATTAAATAGCCATATGCATGAATATTTTATCCCAGAGAATAAAAAATCCTATACATCCCTAGAGTTTGGAATAAGTGGGAATATACAGTGTACAGAAAGATTAACTCTGAATGTAAGTAATACCTTTACACAAAGACTAACAAACAAAAAAAATACTGTTCTTTTTTCCTTTAATATGCATCTGTTAAACTAAGTATAGTCCTTGATTTTACTAAAACAAATGTAGAAATTCTTTTATTAAAAAAATCTCCCTGTTATGCTAAAAGCCAAACAAAATTCATTAGTTAAAAATTTTTCTAACTGAAAACTCTAGTTCAATCGTTCCAAAGGCCTATATGTTTTACCATTTGATTACATATTTTTTGATAATAATACCGAAAATGCCTATAGTGTAACTTTGGTTGCTGCTCTTGAAGATATTGGATATGAATAAAAAGAGCACACCACTCCTGTACAAGATGTGCAGACGTATATTTTTTTGCCTGGTGCTTATAGTGCTCTAACATAGCTGTATATGCAGCAGGATTCTCTTTAAGATACCGTATATGTTTAATAATTCCTTGAGGATCATGGACCTCTATATAATCATCTTGATGTGTTCTTAGTGTCTGATATGCAGGTTCAGGACCAAGCAGTGCTGGTGTCTGTGCATGCCAGGCATTAATAAGTTTTGAAGGTGGCTTTGTATATAAAACTCTTGTTGATGTAGATGGTCTCCAAGCTAAAACAAGATCAACATCCGAATAATCAAACCAATGACCTTCATCCATAATTTTTATTTGTACATCAAGTTCTTCAAGTGCCTTCTGAAACCATTTTTCATGAATGCAAGATGGTATATATTGTGTACTGCCTGGAATAGCCATCTGCTGTATTGTTGTTTTACGCTTTGGATCTCTAGGCATAATCCCTGGCTGTGGCCATAAAGGGATGTATCGTATACGTTCGGTTTGTAAATGAGAAGGGTTTTGTATAATCTGAATTTCTGCAAAAGGAACTTTTGGCCTATCTGCCTGAACAACAATAGGGTAACCCTTAAAAAGACCATGACATGGTTTTGCACTATCAAAATGAAAAACACACACTGCATCTGGAACACCATGATCTACAAGCTCAAACTTCCAGTCATGTTCTTTTGAAGCTGCAGTAAGCATAAGCCAAGTTTGTAAAATCCATACATCTATACCTCCAGTGAGTTCATGAGCTATGTCCTTTACAGGCCCTTTGTCTATGACAACCTTTTTAACAGCATCTGACCATGTATCTTGATGTTTTTTAGGAATAACAAAATATATTGTTTGATTACTCTTTCTAAACATCATGTTCCATACACCATATATTCATACGTAAAAGTAAAACAGTAAACCATATAAAAAATAAACCAACCGTGTTTGATCTACTCTTGATTTTGTCGAATATAGTCTAAATACCATGTGTAGGTCCTTTTGAGGCCTACTTCTAAACCTACATTAGGGAACCAGCCTAATTCTGAAATCTTTGAAACATCTAAACACTTCTGCATAACACCATCTGGCTTTGATGTATCAAAAACAATTGTACCATTAAATCCTACAATCTCTGCTATTTTTTGAGCAAGATCAAAAATTGTTATATCTGTTCCACAGCCTATATTTATGGGTTCTATATCTGTATATTGTTCCATAAGAAAAATACATGCTTGCGCAAGATCATCTACATAAAGAAACTCTCGACGTGGTGTACCTGTACCCCAAAGTGTTACAATTTCTGAATTCTTTGCAATTGCTTCATGAAAACGTCGTATTAACGCAGGCACGACATGGCTCTTTTCTAAATCAAACGTATCTCCTGGACCATAAATATTGGTAGGCATAACACTAATGGCATTAAATCCATATTGCTTTTGGTAAGCCTGGCACATCTTTATGCCAGCAATTTTTGCAATAGCATACCATTCATTTGTTGGTTCAAGGGGACCTGTGAGAAGGGCTGTTTCCTTGATTGGTTGTGGACACTCTTTTGGATAAATACATGATGACCCTAAAAACAACAATTTTTTTACACGATGTTGATAGGCAGCTTCAATAACATTTGTCTGTATACAAATATTCGTATATAAAAACTGTGCAGCATATGTTTGATTTGCTAAAATACCACCAACTTTTGCTGCTGCTAAAAAGACATATTCTGGTTGCTCTTTTGAAAAAAAGGACTGTACTGCTGCTTGGTCACATAAATCAAGGGCTTCATGACTTCTTGTAAAAAGATTCGTGTACCCCTGTATCTTTAAATTCCTTACAATAGCACTACCTACAAGGCCATTATGGCCAGCAATATATATTTTTGCATTTATATTCATAATGAATTTATACCTAAAAAGCTCACTAACAAACATTCCATATTCAAAACTTTTTTTACCAAGTAAAATAGTCTCATCCTCATGAACAAAAATACCATGTTTAAAACACATTTAGCTCTATAAAAACATTAGAACTATGGGTTACAACCATCAGTATAGTAACCTCTATAGAACTTTTTATATTCTTTAATTTTTGAATAAGACATGTATTATACTCAGCCACATACTTGTTATGGTGTATATTGTAAAAACTATACAAGCATGGTATATATCTAGCAACTTTTTATCTAAAATATACTGTATATCTTAACATACTATAACATCTGTTAACTGACCAAAAAGATAACACTTTGCCTTGTACTAACACAATGGTTATTTTTCTAAAAACACTATATCCCTACTAGTAAAGGCATCATACATAAAAACATAAAGGTGGTTTATGATAAAACCTTTGTCCACAGTTTCAGCACCAACAGCTGTTGGTGCATACTCTCAAGGAACACTATATACTCAAGAAACAGCAAGTGCACTCCTCTATACATCTGGCCAACTACCCCTTGATCCTGCCACAAAGAGCATGCCAGATAATATTCGTGATCAAGCACGGCAAGCATTAAAAAATATTGAAGCTATACTACATGCTGGGGGTAGTTCTCTAAAAAATGTTCTAGATGACTTTTCTGCTGTCAATGAAATCTATTCTTCATTTTTTACAGAGCCCTACCCTGCTCGAAGTTGCATAGCTGTTGTTGCCCTGCCCTTAGGAGCACACATTGAAATAGAAGCAGTTGCTATAACATATGGATAATCATATTATCCAACTATTTAATGATAGTTATCTTCAATAAAATAATACTCATGAACATGATCTAAACATATAATCTATTGTCTATATCTACTATCTTGCTTTCCAAAAAAGCAACTATACACAATAAACGTATGTTCAAGAGTATTTCAAACCCTTTTAAACTATCTAGTCATAAGTGTCTTCCAAATATCCCTGCTCCTATGCCTAAAAATCTTCTGTCCTTAATTAAAGCTAAAAATAGATAAATTAAAGCTAAAAATACCTATAAAAACATAGACTGATTATGCAGATAATGCTAACTATTGAATCCAGTCCTTATTAAGGAGACCATATGGTAACACTGGAACAGCTAGAAAATAAAAAGGCATGTATTGCCGTTGTTGGCCTTGGATATGTAGGATTACCACTTGCTATTCAGCTTGCTAAGCATTTTTCAGTGCTTGGTTTTGATATCCAACAACAAAGAATTTTAGATCTCTGTAACGGACATGACAGTACCCATGAAGTCTCTTCTGGAGACCTCAAAGCTACATCCATCAAATTCTCATCAGATAAAACAATACTTAAACAAGCAGATGTTGTCATTATTGCTGTCCCAACGCCTGTAGATATTTATAATACGCCAGATATTACACCTTTATGTTCTGCTACCAAACTTGTTGCCCAACATATGCCTCAAGGTTGTGTTGTTGTATATGAATCCACAGTATATCCAGGGCTCACTGAAGATATTTGTGTACCTCTTCTTACAGAAACATCTGGATATTTCTATGGTGAAGACTTTACTGTAGGCTATTCACCTGAAAGAATTAATCCTGGAGATCAAGTCCATACACTTGCTTCTATTGTAAAAATAGTTTCAGGTAGCACACCAGAAACAACAGCATTACTAAAAGCCATTTATGGTAAAGTTGTTCATGCCGGCATTCATGTGGCTTCATCTATTAAAGTTGCAGAAGCTGCAAAAGTTATTGAAAATACTCAACGTGATCTCAACATTGCTCTTATGAATGAACTAGCCATTATTTTTCATAAACTTGGCATTGATACTCTTGAGGTTTTGGAGGCTGCTGGAACAAAATGGAACTTCTTACCATTTAGACCAGGTCTTGTTGGTGGACACTGTATTGGTGTTGACCCATATTATCTCACACTTAAAGCACAAGAGGTTGGGTATCACCCTGAAGTCATTTTAGCAGGCCGTCGTATTAACGATGGCATGAGTACATATATTGTAGACAATTGTATTAAACTTTTAATAAAACAAAAAATTCTTGTAAATGAAGCCCGTATTGGTGTTTTAGGTATAACCTTTAAAGAAAATGTTCCAGATCTTAGAAACTCAAAGATTATCTCTATACTTAATGAATTTAAAGAATGTGGCCTGCAGACACTCGTCCATGACCCTCTTGCTGACCCTGAACAAGCTTTAAAAGAATATAATATTGTCCTTAAAGATCTTTCTTCTTTCACCAATCTTGATGCTCTTATCCTTGCTGTTCCCCATACTGCATATACAGAAATACCGTCGTCAGACTTCCTTTCTTACTTCAAAGAACCTTCTTCAGCAGTTATCATGGATCTCAAAAGTTGTCTTCATCCAAAAGATTTCTCTAGTCAATGCTTCTGGAGACTCTAACATACCAACCCTTGATCAATATATACTTACTTCAAAGAACTACTCAAAATAAATATAATGCTCTTTAGTAAAAATAACCCTTAATACACAATGCATTCATAAGATAACCATACTTACCTTAGGAATAGCTTTAACTTAATTATTCATAGATTTTAACCAAGTATAGCGTGTTTGAAGCATGCATAAATCTTAATATAGCTATAGCTAACTATTATAAAACCTAAACAGCTCTTCCTCTAAATATTCCTCAACAACTTCTTATTTCTTTTGTAATAAAACATCAGATGTAGCCTCATACTGTAGTTTATGCAGTACTGGAATACAAAGGATAAGACCTTCTTTCAAATATGGATCACCAATATACAATTCTATTTGTAATGAACCTATATGCCCTTCACAGTATTTTTTGTATATACTTTCCACATACACCTACCTATTTTCTACTTTTACAATATATACAATAACGAAATATTCACATACTTCAAGAAAACACATGTCAGTGCTACCCAACTACTCTAAAGCACATGTCTATACATGCTTATGAGAATAAGCATAATAAAAACCTATATATGTCCATACCACCATTTAAAAGAACTTTTCTTATAAAAAAATTCTTTGTTTATAATAATCTATCTTGATAATGAAAAATTATTACTATATCTTTTATAAAAAGGCATGACTTCTATAACCTTAATTCCGAATATGCCAATATTAAGAATAGTAAAATAACCTATCTTGATATTAAAAAATTCTTTTAAGTATTGCTTTATATGGATATCTTTTATTTTTTACACACCTTCTCATTGAAGACTTTTAAAAAAACTATAGCAGTTATATTACTACACTTTTTTTGTATATTCTGTCTGTTTGGCCAAGCTTCAGCAGTAGAATTTATAGAACTATCCACTATGGGAGAAAGTTCTGGTAGTGGTGATACAAGAAGAGTCAGCCTAACAGAAGAACAAGCTCCTGCTGATGCTGATACAAGAAGAAACCAAGAAAAATGTCCACAATTACATGTAGTTCTTTATGGTGCTGCAATAGGTGGTGTTCTCTTTAGTCTTCTTGGTGGTTTTTTTGGATATTATCTTGAGCAGGCAGTCTCTTGTACAACCTCTTCAAATACAACAAGTAGTAGTAACTGTAATTCAAGCCTTGGAGCTGCTGTTGGGGCTTCTATTGGATATGGTATTGGGGCTGGCCTTGGTGCAGGAATAGGCTATTTCTATCAACCACCACAATGTTCTTTACAACAAAAAGAAGAAGAAGAGGAAGAACTGCTACCAGAATCTAATAGAGGTTTAGGACGTCATGTTCCTATTGTTTATACAGGAGAAGATAGTGATGAGGAGGAGGGAGCTCCTCTAACAACAAGTGCTCCTGGTCCAGATTCTGGTGGAGAAGAGACAGATCCAGAAGAACAGCCTAGTCAAGATACAGAACAACCTACTGAACAACCAGGAGGACCTCCAACTACACAAGTACAAGTTCATGTACACCGAGAAACAACTTGTCTTATTCAAAAATATAATCCTGAAGGACAATTCAGCTCTTTATTATGTATGCAAGGCATACTGTTAGGAGCATCTGAACAAGTTGTAACCAGTTTAAAACTATTAGCTATAAAGGCTTCTGAAGACAAAACTGAAAAAAAGACCTTGTATCCCATAAAAAAAATACGTTTAGCAGGTCCTATGGTAAGTCCTAATCCATTAACAATGCCACCATCTTCCACTATACGAATGTTCTCATCTATGCACAATGCATCCTCAAGTTTAGGGCGTAAACATTCTTCAGGTAGCATGGGTATGCTTGCAGAGGTTATTCAAGGCTTGCATATTGGTTTAGGGTATAGTTGCTATAAAGATCCCTTTAAAGAACATTCTGGAATAAATTTAGGCTCTGCTACAAGTTTAGTTAAAGCAAAGACAACATCAGAAAATTTTGCAACAATACTTTCCTTGAATCCATATAATTCAGGTATAACTGCACATTTAGCAACATCATATGGTTGGGGAAAAGTAAAAAACATTCGAAAAGTCTTTCATGGTAACACTGCATTAGGAACAAAAGGATCTCCAGATATTACTTTAGCAGGTGGTTTACTGCAATTAGGCTACAATGTTCCACTTTCAAACAGAACATCCATTACACCCTTTGTTGAAAGTGTGTTTTCTAAAGTATGCTGGAATAGTTATACAGAAAAGTCAGGTGCGTTACCTTGTAAAATAAGTAAAAATAAAGAAGTATTATTGGAACATAGTATAGGCTTACGTAATCACTGGAAAGTAACAGAAACCTCTCAACTACAAGCATGGATTTCAAATATTTTTGGTCATCGTAATTTGGAGAGCGTGCATTTACAACCCTTACATACTTCTATATCACACTATACTATTGCTGTACCAGACAGAAAATTGTCCTACTCCAGGATTGAATTAGGTCTTACATACGAATTAACACATATGGATGCTCTTCGAATAGCCTTACAAGGTAAAGCTCAGTTCTCAAAAAAACAAAAGCCAGAAAGCCAACATATTTCTGTATCACTCCAGTATGTATATTAACTACACTATAAATAGTGTATTCAAAAATCCTTCTATTCAATGGCTTAAAAAGCATTTCATAAACTATGAATACATTATTGACGACTTTTCTACTGTGAGCCATCCTCAAATAAATAGGTATATATTTTCTGCCATTAGCAGCATATGGATCCCTACTACCCTTAGTATATAATCTACTTATCTATAAATAATATACTATAGATATATAGAACTCCTTATTATACAATATTTTTTATTGTTATTTTGGATTTTTACATACTAAAAACAAGCATAGATGCCTTTATGAAAAAACCGTTGCGTATACTGATGGTTACAAGTTTCCCCTGTATTCGTGCTTTTAAAGAAGCTCAAGCATTAAAAAATAGAGGCCATCATATATCACTACTCTGTATTTCAGAAGAAAAAACAAAAGGTCTTTGGCTTTCGATTACGGATACTATTATTACTTATGAATCACTTGATGAGCTTGCACTTATCATCAAAAAAATTACACCTACATATGATATTGTACATGGACACAATGAGCCTAATTGTCATGTTGCTTATGCTATAGCATACACGCTTACATGTCCTGTTATCTATGACTGTCATGATTTTAGCTCTATGCGCACTGATATTGATGAAATAGATTTAAACTATGAAAAGATCTGTTTTGAAAAAAGTGATGCTGTAGTACATGTCAGTGAAGCACTTCAAGCTGCAGCAAACAAAAAATATCATCAAAAACGTTCTATTGTTCTTTATAGTTTTCCTCCAATCAAAGATATCCATTTTCAAAAAAAGAAAAAACTCAAAGGCTACCATGTTGTCTACGAAGGAGGGCTTGTTAGTGATAAAGATGCTCTTATGAACTATAGATATTATATTGACTACTTTTCTGCTTTAGCCAAAGCTGAAATTAATATACATATTTTCCCTGCACAAAGGACAGAGCCTAATACACTTTTCCAATATACTTTAGTTGATCTTAAAAATACCTATCTTCATATCTATAAAACTCAAGCTTATGAAACACTCCTACACACTATGTCTGCTGTATCATGGGGTCTTACAGGATTTTATAGAGAAGAAAACGAACACACATCAAAAGCTATCTATCTTGATAATGCTATGCCTAACAAAGTCTTTGATTACCTTATTGCTGGCGTAACGCCTATCGTTATTAATGCTCAAGAAGTTGGAAACTTTGTAAAAAAGCATAATATTGGCTATGTTGTAAAGAATATGCATGAATTTATAGACGTTGTTAAACATGCACCACCACTTAGCAATAACCTTGACCTAACCCTTATTGATATGAATAAACAAATTCTTAAGCTTGAAAAACTGTATTATGATCTTCTTGGTATTGATTAATACTGATAATTATTCTTCCATGGATAACGACTATTATTGATTTCTTAAATTGGCTTTCTTACTTCTATGTCTTTCTATCTATACAAACAACCCAAACACGTCTTATTGCATGGCACTTAATAAAAATAGTATGCACTAAAACTATAACATCTTAATAAACTATTCTTCATTGTATATACATGCTTGATCTATACTTACTCTATTTCTTTGAAAATGTTTAAAAATCATACCATGTTCGAAGGCCTATAGAACCTTGCTCAACTCTTCTATGTTTACCCTTTATTGAACTATACAAGCCAAAACCAAAACTTTGTGTAAGATAAGTATCTATAGAAAATCCAAGGACTATGTTTTTATAGTGCTTATTTTCAGCTAGTGTTGATATGGTTGGTGCATAAATATTGTCTATATCAAGAGACATACCTTGATGTTTTTGTTTTCCTAAGACACCTTCTAACCAAGCATGCACCTGTATTTTTTCATATACAAACACCTGTGCATCTATACCCATAAGTATCTCAGATTTTCGCTCTTTATTCATAACTATTTTTGCAGGTAAAAACCCTCTTTGTTCTTTATATGGTTTTCCCTTAGATGTAAGATAATTAGCCTCCACATATGGTGTTAAAACCATCCATGATGCACATGCTAATGCATACCCCATACGTGTGGAAAGGCCTATAAGCTGTATATCTGTATGCCCCTTTGTACCAACAAACATAGCCTTATGCCGAACATAACGATTATTACGGATTTTCCCTATACCATAACTACCCTCTAAATAGCCTGTAAAACCAAGAGTATTAGAGTTCAAAGCAACAATAGAAGAAAAGATATGTGTATGCACTAAAGATTTAGCATAACCTTGAACAGCAGTTCCTTTCTCCTTTTTTAAAGAATCTTTTGTGCGGTTCATAGCATAATTATAAGCAAAACCTACTTTACTGTTTGTAGATGCCTCTACAATGCACCCAACCTGTGATCCATAAGAATTTCTAGATTCATGAAGAGAATCTAAGCCACGTTTCATACTTGCATATAAAGAAACAATACGCTCTTGCTTTTGTTTCTTTATTTTTGTTTGTAAGAATAAACTTGTTAGAGCATCCTGCATATCTTGCATGGACAAAGAAAACATCTGTTGCAGCTCTCTAAGAGATTCTTCTTGACCTGCTCTATTATAGTCTATAAGCAAAAAATTCTTAGCATCAGAAGTTGTATTTAATAGTTCTGCATGAGGCATAACCTCACTTACCAATGCTTCATCAGACTCTTCTTCGGATGAACTTTCATCTTCTGCAGCACTTATACTTTCGATACTATATTCATCAGATTCTGTTATATTCTGATTGCCTTCATCCATCTGCACGGATAGCTCTTCACTAGATGTATCTCCATCTTGATTATGTTCATAGAATAAAAAATCAGGAACAGCTTCATTATTTTCTGGAGGTTCACCATCACTACTAAAGTGAAAATCTAGATACCCTACACCACTATAGCTAGTTGAAACCCTAGCTTGTCTACCACCAGTGGATTTTTCATGATCTGAATCTTCACTAGGCAAACTTAACGATGAGCTTAACTCCATAGATGTAGATGTTTCAACATATCCTGTACTGCTAGAAGTGCTTAAACGACTTTGAGCTTGCATACGCTCTCTTTTAATAACTTCCTTAGCCTTCTTTCTTCTTGTTTTTCGGCATAATGAATTATAATCACTACTACTTATGATTTCATAAGCACAATACATTGTATCTTTTTTTCGTTTTTTTTTAGCCTTATGACTACGTCTATGCTCATCCAAGCTACATTCTCCACTTGCTGATGAACGCCGGCCTTCTTCACTTTTTGAAATATCACTAGAAACACTTTCTGCTGCCTGTGATGCATTTTCTCCTCTAGCAGCTGCTTCTTCTTGGTAACCTTCAGACCCTTCACTCATTTCCTGATCAACAAGTAAACATAATAATTCTTCACAACTTGAAATGCTACTTGAGCGACTCTGCCTGCCTAATAAACTTTCTTCCTGTTCACTTACTTGATCAAGGGAGGTTGAACTAGCGGATCTAGCTGTATCACCTAAGGGAACCGCATCAGAACTACTAACACTTGATATACTAGGTCTACGTCCTTCTACACAAGTATCAGGTCGACCTATAGAGCTAACCGTACTGGCGACTGAACTCATTTCATCACTAAAAGCTGCTGAAGCTCTTCTACTCCATCTACTACCAGAAGATGTTCTACTTGATCCTTTTGAAATATTAAAAAATCTTTGCATAAGTGACCGTAAGCTTAATCTACCTGAAGAAGCAGCACTACTCTGAGAAGATCTCCTTTTTGAACTTTTACTGGCATCTGAAGATTCTTCTGTTGCCGTGCTTGCTCTTCTTGCTGCACCTAATCCTGTTATACGTAATCCTCCTGCTCCTCCTGCACCTGCTGCTGCACCTGTGCCTCCTGCTGCTCCTGTTGTACCTGTTGTACCTGTGTCTCCTGTTGCACCTGTTGCACCTGCTGCTCCTGGTCCTATTATACCTAATCCTCCTGCTGCACCTGCTGCTCCTTCATCATCGTCATCTTGACCTCTTTCAAAAGAACGATCTTGACAAGCTCCTGCACCTTGTTCATCTTCTTGAGACTTCTGCCCTTTGTTTTCTTCCTCTCTTTCACGTTGATGCCTTGCTTGCATTTGTCTACGTTCATAACGAGTTCTACGCCTAAAAAAATCTTCTTCAGATCCACTAATACTACCACCCTCTTCCATTAATCTTTCTACACAACTTGCCTCTAATGACCAGTGAGAGCTACGTGCCTGAATAAGTGCTGCATGCTGCCTGTGATGACTGCGTTCAAGCTCTTCTAATTCCACTCTTTGACGAGCTTCTAAAGGTGTTAATACTGGTGTTGGTGCTAAAGAATCTACACTTCTAGCTGGATCAGGGCCTTCTGTTTGAGCACCCGAAGGTTGTTGAGTACCTGCATCTCTTGATTGACGAGTACGCTTTCTTTCTTCTTCTTCTCTTTCTCTCTGATGATTTGTTTCCAGTCTTTCTATTTCTTGCTGATGTAAGGCTTTAATCTCTGTAAAACTTCTTGTTTTAACTCTTTTCCTGCCTCGACGTTTCCTCCCTTTAGACGTACGATCACTTGTAGCTGATGCACTTTCCTGCTCTTGAAAATATCCTTCCCATCTTGTTTGATGTAGCTTCCCTAATAAAAACCGTTCCTCTTTTTGTTTCATTTCTAAAAGAGAAAGCCCTTTGTAGCTTGATAAACGTTGTATATTTAACCTTTCCTCTTCTTTTTTACGTTTCATTTCTAAAAGAAGAAGCTCTCTTTCCTTTGCCATACGTTGTTTTCTTAAATTTTCCTCTTCTTGAGTCTCAGCTGTATTAACAGGTTGTATATCTTCTGCATTAGCTTGTTCTTCTTTTTCTTCAGTATCTGAACCTTCCGTTAATATTTTCTCCCTTTCACGTAACATTGCTAAATTTCTCTGAGCACCAGATATATTTTTCTCCCTTCGAAATCTCCTTCTTCTTAATTCTCTATTTTCATCTGATTGCATTTCACTTTCACTTGTTATTTGTCCTTCCTTAAATAACCTTTGTTGTAAAAATAAATCTTCTAAAGTAGCTCTATAAGACCTTCTTAAAATGTACATTTCATGTTCAACAAGAACTCTTCTTCTTACTATATCTTGATTTATTTTCTGTAATTGTTCTTGCACTTCTTCCATGCTTGGAGTAGGCGTTTCAAAGTATACACGTGCTGAAAAACGTAAAGGTCTAGCACCTCCCAAATAACTTTCCATACATGCTTTTACCTTAATTAAAGCATTCAACTCTTTGTTAGCCCTTTTTTCTTGTTCTACAAAGCATCTCTCATAACCTAGTTTATCATAAGCAAATTCTTCTTCCTTTTCCTTTAAGAGTTTTTTCTGTTGCTCTAATCTTAATCGCCTCTTTTCAGCTACTCTCTTTAGATCCTTTTCCTCTTCCTCTTTTGCGCTTTCTGTTAAGGATCGAACTTCTTCTTCTGCATATCTCATTGCTTCCAAAAACGTTGGTGAAAGGCTTCTTCTTCTTTCTGGTGATCTACTTAATCCAGTAGAAGATGCTGTACTTTTTTCACTATCCTTTACACCCCCTAAAGCTTCTATAAAAAACACAGGAGACTTCTTTCCCCTACTACTAGAAGACCTCTTTCCCCTGCTACTAGAAGATTTTTTCGAACCTTCTTCACTTTCATCTTCACTTGCTAGCTTTTGTGCTGCCAAAAAGGATGCAGATGACATCATTAATTTACTAGGAGCTCTTTGTCTTGCATCTTTTTTTTCTCTTTGCCTAGATAATTCTGCACCACTTACAGATGATGTTCTTCTTCTACCTGTTTCAGATTCTTTTGACTTTCCTTCTTCATCACTACCTTCTGCATTATCCTTTTTTCCTTCTCGCCTGGATAATTCTACATCACTTAAAGATTTTGTTCTTCCTCTTCTTACTTTAGATCTTTTTTCTCCTTCCTTACTTGCAGTGTGTGATGGATCACCAGAATCCATTACACTACCCCCCCCTCCCCCCACCTAAAAAAAACTTGTATCTTCTCTTAATTGTTCCGGTTGATTACTAGAACCTCTTCTTTCTACTCTAGGCTGAATGTCTATTGTTAGCTCTTCCTCTTCATCTCCACTTGCACTACTAACAGTCATTGCTGCAGCCCCTTCAACTTTTTTCTCTTGTTTTTTTTCTATTTTTTTTTTCTGTGGATCTTCATCTGCAGCTAAAGCAAAAAAAGAAAATTTCTCTATTAAAAACCAACCTAAAAAAGAAAGACTTATTATGTATAATGTATTTTGTATATTTATAAGTAGATACTTTATAAATAATTTTTTCATAATATAAGCCAGTTTTAGCTATGTATAAAAATATTATTTTACCAATTACTATCCTTAAGACAAATCAAACAATACTTTATTACTAGTAAATATAAATCTACTAGATATAATACTTGTTTGATTATCTTATTATAATGTGTTTATATAAAAAAAAAATAAATATTATATAAGTAATTAAATTATATTTGTAGTATATAAATATAATTTAACATTAATTGTGGTATTTTATATAGATTTATAAAATATCTTTTATATATGTATATTATAGATAAATAACAATTATATTAGTAAAATATATAGTATATTTATTGAGCATTTATTAATATAAAGCATTAATAATACAATAGTTTCATTATATATTCTTTTGAAGATGTAGTAATCATACATAAGATAGTTGAAGGATTTTTATCTCTGCAATAAACTTCATAGGTGTTTGCACTGGAGCATACACCCGTAAAATCCATATGTTACATATACAAACCCTTCTTATTTCAAAGATAAAAATATAGTGAATTGTAGCATCATAAAAAACTTTTATATTTACTTGACAAGTCTCATATATCTCATATAGTATATAAAAAGCTGATCCTAAAAATTCTAACAGATAAAAATGTTACTTTTAGATCAGAAACCTATCAATTACATCATTGTGATGGCTTAAATTTTTTTAGATGGTGGATCTTCAATGACTGCTGTAAAAATATTGGGCTATATAGCATGATGTAACAATTCATCAATACAAAGGTGTAGGCAAATCTGTACAAGCATTACCACTATTTATATATAAATGCTAATGCAAGGACTGCTTCTAAACTTTTTACTTTTGTATTATCACTGATACAGCCAGAAAAATAAATGGCTATTGTGGATTGGCTATTAACGCCATCTGTTATCAACACCACTCTCATGATTGAGATACCTACAAGCACTCACTACTGCTACAGGAATGGATGTATCACATGCTCTAACAAGCTCATGTGTCAACAAATACAACACCCCTTAGACATATGTGCTGAAAAAACTATCTCTCTGATCTTTGAAAATTTATGAATTATTTTAGCAAATGGCCAAAATGTTCTAGCTAGAGAATCTCTATATATGCTTAATATCTTGAAGGTATAGTGTAACAGTGCTGGTCTAAGCTATGTTCATGCTATAGCTATCAACTTAGTGGTTTTATGACTTACTACATGGTAAATGTAATGCTTTTTTACTCCCTAAAGTAGAACAACACAACATTGTAACTTATGTTGAATGCTTTACAAAATTGCCTCATTGATACGTTGAATAATATAAACATAGCTCTCAACAATAGTTGCCAAAAAAGCCATCATAGTTATTAAAAAACTTGCTCAAGATATTGGCATTCCACAAACCATTACTGAACTTGCAAAAAAACATACAAAACTGCTGAAATAAAGAATATCCCATAATGCTTATCAATGCTCAAAAAGATCATTTGTAGTACTGCAAACCCAAAAAATGACTGATGTGGATATTTTCAATATATATATGCTACTTGGTATTAGGTGCTAAAAATATACTCTTTTTAACACATACCCAAAAAACAATCATTCTTAACTGCTAGTTGAAAACAAAAAATTTTCCAAGGGGATATACACCCTTTTGTGAGCCCTCTGTGAAAAAAGCTCTTCTCTCCTCCCTGTATAGAAGAGTCCTTTATCATAGCTGGAGGAGGCAACCCTATGAAAAAGGTTTTTCACAAACACAAAAGTTCCCCTTGGACAAGCTTTCTTCAAAAAATGCATTATTTAAACAACATAAGCAAAATACACACATGTATGTGCTGGTTTATACTTATTTATAATACACTCTAATAAAGTATTACCCCATTGAGCTATAGACTCTCCTGATTTAGAACAAGATGCTCTAAATCGTTTAGCACTATTCCCTTTTGTTTTTATGACAAAAACATATAACCAAAAATTATTTGTAAGTTGTTCTCCTACAAAAGAACCAACCTTAAAACTTTTATGCTCTTTAATATCTATAGTATAACCCAACAATGCAGCAATTCTACTAAACCATTCTTTTGAACCACCTAAACGTTCTTGAAAGGCTAATGCTAACAAGTGAAGTCTTTCTTGATAGGGCATATCATTTGTAAAACAAGTACCTGGAACACCATATACTTGTTCCCACAAAGGCCTCCACTCTTGATGACGAAAAGGATCCAAAGCACCAGCAACAGTTCTACAATGTTCAAAAACCCTATCTAAAGTCATTCCTTCCATTGCTAAAGATGTATGTAAATTCTTTGCTAAAGGATTATAACTTTTAGGCGGTAAAAGCTGCTTAAGTAGCTTTGTATAAGGCACTACAAGCTCCTCAAGGTAACATGACCTAATGTAGGCACTTCTACTACCTTCATGCTTACATTCTCTTCTGGGACAACAATAGCTGCATCAAAAACATTAGGAACACTTGTTACTGCTGCTAACAAACGAGAAACCACAACACTATTTCCTGGTTCATACTGAACAAAAACTGTTTGTAATGCTTCTCTTATTGAAGGCAGAATAGTTTGTAGTGTTTCAGTATGGCTCAGATTTAAAGCTAGAGATACATCTATATTTTTAGGGACAGCAGCCAATACATGCACTGAACGTACTGTAACAGGACGAACACTATCAATATATTCTTGTGTTGCAGCAACAACCTCTGTTGGAAGGACTGATTGTTCTCCAGCAATAACAATATCTACTGTACCCATGCCCTGCCTTAAAGGGTAAACATAGGCTTTACTTACGCCAGGTACAGCCATTGCCCATCGTTTATAGTCAAGTGCTGTGCCTGGACCTGGAGGATTACGCATATAGTCAAGAAGTCGTTTCAATAAAGCATTGTCTGTCTCAGCGTTACTACCACCTGAAATGGTCAGTAATACCTTTGTATCAACACCTAAAGGTGGTGCAACAAACATGGCTAATGCATCCTGACAATGCTCTAAAAATCCAGGTTTATCTGCCTGACAGGGCACAATTTCCATAACTTGTACTTGTCCATTTTTCTCAGAATGCCCAAGTGTTACCTCTTTTGTTGTTGTATATACTATGCCTGATGCATCCTGAATATGTGTACCTAATGGAATAATTGAGCCTGAAAGTCCAGAAACTATTATATGGCCAGTAGCTCTTACTGCTGACTTTCTTACTAAACCTCTAAGACGAGCATGTATTTCTAAAAATTCTGAGTCTGCTGTATCTGGGACTAACTGACGAATAATCCAATTTTGATGATCATATAACCCTTCAACTACAGATGCTGTAGCAGAAGCTCTAATATAATGGTCGCTATCTAAAGTTGTATGTGCTCCTGAGTCAAGATTACAAACGTCTCTTAACATTTGTGATCGAATCTCTTCAAAACTTGGTGTAAAATATGACATTATGAAACTCTCATAATATAGTTAAATGTATATGGTTGTCCTGTGGCATCTTCAACTTCTACCAATAATAAACACTGTCCTTCTTTCAACTTTTGTACTGTTACAACAATATTTTTTGCTCTTCCATCTTGCAAAAGTGGTTCTAATGCTTCTTTCGCATAGTGTTCCATGAGAATATATACATGTTCTATATCTTTTTCTCTTTCAAGTTCATGAAGACGAGAACCTAAGCTTGTGTCTTGCCACCATGAACCACGTGGTGTCATTAATCGAATATACACTGCATTTGCAAGACCATTTATGCGACGTGTGGTATAATCACCAGTCTGAATATCAATTTCAGCATCCATAAAGAAACTCTTACATAAAAAAAAAGAGAAAAAAGATTGAGTTATGTCACTATGTGTACTCAACATCTTCTTTCCCCCTGTATAATGTTTTACAAAAATCAGGTTTATGTATTTGTATATTATATTATATTATATTATATTATATATTTTATTAAAAAACTATGTAAAAATGTATAAACAAGAAATATATCACATAAAAATAAAGATATATCAAAATATATATATTATAAAATAGTATTAACTATACTATATTCACATTTAAATATATTTTTTGAACATATGTTAAAATATTACATACACTATATAGTATATAGTGTAGATTTTTTAGTATGCTAAACAGTATAAATTCTACTTGTTATAAATAAATCTACAAACTAAAACCTTATCTCTATAAAGATACTAAAATGAAACTTACAAGCCTGTTTAAACATACATAGCCTTGAAGTACATTTACTGAAGAAACTAAATCCCTTGATTGCATCCCTGAAGTACAAAATAAATTATAAAAACACTATAGTTTTTTAATTCATCAATAGCTTACTTGTTATAAAAAACTTGGAACATATTATCTTGATGTATAAAAATGAAAAAAATAATAAATTTTTATGAAAAAATCCTTTGCAATATATGAAAACCCCAACTATACATCTTAAAAAAAAACTTTTGCTCACCACTCTGATACCTATAGCCAAAAATATTGATATATAGTATACCTACCCATACATCATGACATACTTTATTCAAAAAAGGACCAATACCTATGAGTAATCCTATTGTATCTATTATTATTCCTTTTCATAATATGGCTCCATGGATCCCAGAAACAATAGAGAGTGTTCTTGAGCAGACATTTAAAGACTTTCAATGTATACTTGTTGACGATGGTTCAACAGATGCCTCTGTTGGGATTATACAAACCTACAATGATCCAAGGCTTCAACTTATACAACAAAGTCATAAAGGTGTTTCTGCAGCACGAAATACAGGCCTTGAACATGCAAAAGGTCAGTATATTGCCTTTCTTGATAGTGATGACCTATGGGCACCAAAATTCCTTGAGCACATGCTTGCTGCCTTTGAAGTATCACCTAACTCTAGCCTTGCTTGGTGTGATACTACCATGTTCATTGATCAAACAAACACAAAAAAATATTTAACTTTGGGTAATATTCATAGAACGGGTAACCTTTGGTGGGACAACCTTCAACATATGAGTTTTACTATTGGTGCTTTTCTTACTAAAATAGACGCTATTAAAAAAATTGGTCTCTTTGATACTAACCTTATCTTTAGAGAAGATAGTGATTTTATCTTACGTCTTCTTGCATACACTGAAGCACATCATGCCACTGCACCAGCTATCCATATATCTGAAGCACTTACATTCTATCGTATTCGTAAAAATACTGCTATAAAACAAAAAGTATTTACACTCCATGATGAATGGAATTTTATGAAAAAGCATCTTGAGCATCCGAATATTCCTAGCCAAATTAGAAAAAAAGGGTATTCAAACCTTGCTTTTAAACTTGCTGTCCTTGCTGTATCTAATACTAAAGACTTCCAGACAGCTTTTTCTTGGTATCTTAAAGCAGTTAAACTTGATCCTTTTAATCTTAACTTATACTTTTTACCGTTAAAAAGACTTCTTTTATTTTTTCTCCCACAAAAAAACGTTACTATACCAACACAAACTCCAGAAATTTTGTAAATCTTACAATAGTAGCTATAAACCACAACTGTTCTTCTGTCTTTCTGCTCAACTAAATCTGCTATAAAATTGACCTACTGGAGGTATTTTAAAAGCCTATTAAGGGAAACTAGGCCAATGATTCTTATACTATAAGTAAGTTATACAGGCTACCATACAGAATATTTTTAATACTTAGAGTATTATAAACCAAGACTTACAGATATCATTGTACCTATTACAATGAAAGCTTGTCGTAACATAGCTGTACAAAAGCTTTTCTGGTAATCAAGAACTATAGGATAGTCTGCATCATTAATAGTATGGTTATCAGGATTTTCTTTCCAGTTACCCTGCAAATAGCTACTAGGCATAGAAAAAGGAAATAATACTCTATCAAGCCAATAGCCTGCCAAACCTGCTAATAAAGAAAGCACAAATTTATAGTGTACTACTGGTAACTGCCTTGGAGAAATCAATACTAATGCTAAAAAAAGTATCGTTGTAAGTAAAACACACATACTGAACCAACGTCTGGCTGAGTATATCTTTCTTATAAAGCTTTGGTTCAACATACATTCCTTCCTTGTTTTATGGGGATACATATAATAGTACACATAGCATCACATAAAAAAGATTGAATATTGTCACTAACACTCTCCTAAAACTGCAGAATCTCCACAAAAATTCTATTTACAAATAATCCTTACCAAGCATCTTTCTTAAGCTAAAGAGAAATCAATTTTTTATATCCAGGCACATAGACTCTTGAACGCTAAAAGATTATATCTATTTCTATATAAAAAAACCCTATCAGGAAAAATCATGCTGAAAAAACTTCTTTTATGTATTTGTTTACTACTCCATGCAACAAATGTCTCAGCAGACCCATCCATCTATGATGTCAGACCTGATCTAAAAAAAATAAAACCAACACCATTCTTTGTTGGTAATAAAAAATTTATTACAAGCATTAATTATCCTTATAGACTTGAATCACTGCCTATTGTAAATGATCCAAATGCTCATATAACTGTACGAGCATGGAGATACTCTTATGCTACCAGATGCCCTATTGAAATGGATAATGCTTTAAACGGTAGCAATACTGCTGTATTCGTTATCCATCCTAATCCATCTGATGATGGCAGTGGAGTCCACACATTAGAACAACTTTGTATGCCAGAAATAGACTCTTTATGGCATCAACATTTAAAACAAATAATCAACCCTTTTCTGAATAAAATCCGTAATAGCGTATCGCTGATACTCTATTCATTACCAGGTCCAGAAGATCAAGCTAGAAAAAAATATATAGATCCATTGATAATAAACCCATAGAGCCTAAAGAAAAAGGCATACAAGAATTTGAAAAACTTGTAGAACCTCTTATTAAAGAAGACTATCGAAAAAACGAGGTCATCCTTGTTGATGATTTTGACAATTGTATGCATAAACTTTCAAATTTTGCAAAAAATGATGCCTTCTTTTGCTTTTATCTATTATCAGATTATTTAAAATATGATCAAAATCGTGACATAGTTGTTTATGATGGTGATGGATATGAAAAAGTAAAAAACTACCTAAAAAATAAAGGTATCACCAATATACTCTTTCTTGGTTATTCCTTAGATGGTTGCTGTAAAAACTCTACTTTTAATTATGAAAGGTTAAGTAAAGACTTTAATCTATTTATAGTTGGAGATGCTACATTAGCAACATGGCCAGCATAGGAAACGCCAGCCAATGCAACTACAGTAGAATTATGTAAAGCGTCTGTAAATCATTTAATTACAGAAACGAAAAAAATACATATTAAGAGTAAACATAAATAACTATCATAAAATGGTATTCTTATACTTAATGTATAAAAGACATTGATCTTTAAACTAACCTATACTCATTATCACAATTAATTGACATATATAGATAATTATTATATTTTTTTATTTTAAAATAATCTATATTGTAACTGATTTTTTTTCAAAGACTTGCCTTAAATCAATTTATTTAAGTTGATACATTCCTTATGCCTATTGAAAAAATCTTTACAACTACTAAAAAATCCAAAATAATTACTACACTAAAAATTATGAAAAAAATAATAGTTACAAAAATCTTTTTATTTCTCTGTTGTATATGCTCTACAACAAATGTTTTAGCAAAAACATATGTCTATGATAATACACTAAAAAAAATACCTGCAACACCACTCCTTGTTGGTGATAAAAGATTTATATCCAGCATCAACCCTCAAAATAGATTTGAATGC
The DNA here is from genome assembly GCA_964369665.1 of uncultured Lawsonia sp. Classification (GTDB taxonomy): domain Bacteria; phylum Desulfobacterota; class Desulfovibrionia; order Desulfovibrionales; family Desulfovibrionaceae; genus Bilophila. The sequence continues at coordinate 23,742 of CAYJFS010000005.1, forward strand.
CAGATGCTTATAAATGATCCAGATGCTCACATAGCTATACGGGCATGGAGATATTCTTATAATGCTAGAGGTGTTATTGAAATGGATAATAATCTCAATGGCAACAAGACTGTTGTCTTAGTTCTCCATCCTTCAGGCATTGATGATAAAAATGGATTACATACTGTAAAACCAAATGGTGTAACTTATTTTTGTACACCCAAAAAAAATGCTTTATGGCATAAACATATGCAAAAAGTAGTTAATCCTTTTCTTCATAAAATCCGTAGTCATGTAGCTGGTGTAATTTATTCATTAGTAGGTCCAGAAGATGATATCAGAAAAAAACTCTATAAATCTATTGACAACCCTTCCTTACCTTCAAATGGGGGGGATGGGGGTATGCAAGAGTATAAACAACTTCTTAGCTCTCTCAACCTCAAAGGAAATAGTCTAAAAAAAGAACTCATTCTTGATGATAGCCATATACTCTATAGTTATTTTGAGCAGTTTCATGGTCTAGATTCAAGTCCATACTATAATGGAGATTCTCGCACTAAAACTCCAAAATTACTATCAAGCTATTTAGACTATGATCAAAACCATGACATAGTCATTTATGATGGTGATGGATACGAAAAAGTAAAAGACTATCTCAAAAATAAAGGCATAACCAACATACTCTTTCTTGGTTATGCAATAGATATCTGTTGTAAAGCCTCTGTATTTAATTATGAAAAATTAAAAAAAGACTTTAATGTATTTATAGTTGGAGATGCCACATTAGCAACATGGCCAGCACAGGAAACACCAGCAAATACAACTACAACAGAATTATGTCGATTATCCATAAACAATTTAATTACAGAAATAAACAAAATAAAAATTAAAAAATAGTATATAATAAAATACTATATTTTTATTATATGCACATAAATATATAGTGTAATTCAGAATTATATAGAATAGGACTTACTGGGCATATGCTTTCAGACCATTAAAAAACAGATAAACAAAACTATTCTTAGTATATGCAATATATTTAAGGACAAGCTTTTATAAAGAAAAAATTTTATTAAGCATACTTAATTTTAGCATATACTACATTTATTAAACTTATTGATTACTATTTATGCACTTATATAAAAGTGTAAATTATTTATATAAAATACTATAAAAACTCTTGGTATTCCTAAAAGACTTTATAAATAATATAAAAATAGCTAAACAAAATTGTTAAATCCTCTAAAAACTACAATAGTGAACTATTATCTAACCTCTTTTTTTAATCTAAAAAACCTCTTTTCTATCTAGCTGTTTAATCACCCTTTTAGATGTATCTATTACCCACATATTTTCTTGTATCTTTTATATACTACTGCTTATTTAAAATAATAAGCTACTCTTCTTTCCTTTATATGGAATATACTTGTTTTTTATTCAAAAAGGTGCATAGACATAAATTATTATCCTAAATAAAGCACCATTTAAAACATTTTTTGACTTCTTCCAGTAAAGAAACCTTATGAGATTTATCCATTACACCTTCTATGTTCTAGCCAAAAAGCTTTACCTCTTAAAACACATATTGCATATACAAAGAGTAGTTTTGTTTATCTGTTTTTTTAATGGTCTGAAATCGCATGCTTCCATTCAACCCTACTGTACATAATTCCGAATAAGCAATTTGGTATGTAAAACCTACTTCTGTACCTGAATATTTCTGCTTATAATGAGGTACTGTTATTTCATACCAAGGATTGTTGCTCATTATTGGTTTTGAAGTAAGTCCTGATACTGTTCTTTTACCTGCAACATGTGCTACCCATGTTTGAAGATGTTGTCTTTGCTGGACTGTCCATTGATGGCGCAAACCTATGCTTTGTTCTATGACTTGTTCCTTATTTCTACTTACTGCACAAGGAATCATCTGTGCTTTTTCTTCATAAGCTTTCCATTGCACTGTTGATATAATATGCTCTATGTAGGGGGTTATTTGATGCTCTTCAAAAATAGGTACATTATAGCCAACCTGTATAAGGCCACCACTCAATGTACTTGCAGGATTACCCTTTGTATGGATAGTTGCTTGTCCATGACGAACATACCTATGTGTTTTGACTTTTCCCCAACCATATGAACTAGCTACATGACTTATAAATCCTGTTTTATCTGGATTCATAACAAATGCTGTAGAAAAACCTTCTGTTGCACTTTTGATTGCTGCTGAGCCTTTACTCTCTTGTAAAGAAAAACCATTATGCTTTCTCATACCTTGTTTTGAAGTATCATAAGCAAAAGTGCCTTTAACTCCAGGTATAAGTGACATGCTTACACCTACTCTGCCTGAGCGTACTTTACGTTCAAGGTTTGCCTCATAGTTATCCATAAAGCCAAATATTTTATACGATGCCTTAGGTTTTATAGCTTTTAATCCTTGGAGTGTACCTCGAGAATTCCTTGATAAACCTTGCAGGGCATATAATCGCCTTTTAGGCTGAATATCCATAAATTGAGAAGAAAGATGCTCTTCTGAAGAACCTTGATATGCTCTAAACACCAAAGATTTTAAATTACTTACAACCTGGTCAGATGCTCCTAACAACATCCCTTGTAAGGCAATAAGTGAGCTGCTCTGTGCTTTATGATTATAGCCTGGGATAAATGTTGAACTTGCTCTAAGCGATTCCTCAAAAAATGCCTTATCTCCATGGCCTGGAATACCAGGATGGCAACACTTACAACATTTTGGACAATGTTTACGACAAGAGTAAGGTAAACATTTACAACATCCTACCTCCTTTCCAAAAGAATCTATATTTGATTCTTGAAGTAATTGTCTAGGTGGAGGCGGACCTCCTCCTAAAGGAGGGCAACAACCACAACAACCACTACTACTACTGCTACTGCTACTGCTACTACTACCGCTACCTACAGGTCCTGGTTGCTGTGTTACCACAGGCCCGCCGCCGCCTCCTCCTCCACTCTCTTTCATACTACCATACATACTAAAAGCTTGTTCCTTTTCACTAAGGATAAAAGTACATGCAATTATAATATATTTTAAAAGTATTTTATAATACATAGTAATTACTCCTACTATAGTTTTATAAGCTTCTACAAAACTTTTTTTATTGTATAATTTAATATATAATAAAAAACTCCTTTTATGAAAAGAATCAATATATTATAACATATATTGATTCTTTCCATTATTTTTTCTTTAATAAAAATATATAAAAACACTATAAATACATATTTTCATACTTATTGTTTCTTGAATAAAAATTTATTCTTAAAACACATATTGCATATACAAAGAGTAGTTTTGTTTATCTGTTTTTTTAATGGTCTGAAATCGCATGCTTCCATTCAACCCTACTGTACATAATTCCGAATAAGCAATTTGGTATGTAAAACCTACTTCTGTACCTGAATATTTCTGCTTATAATGAGGTACTGTTATTTCATACCAAGGATTGTTGCTCATTATTGGTTTTGAAGTAAGTCCTGATACTGTTCTTTTACCTGCAACATGTGCTACCCATGTTTGAAGATGTTGTCTTTGCTGGACTGTCCATTGATGGCGCAAACCTATGCTTTGTTCTATGACTTGTTCCTTATTTCTACTTACTGCACAAGGAATCATCTGTGCTTTTTCTTCATAAGCTTTCCATTGCACTGTTGATATAATATGCTCTATGTAGGGGGTTATTTGATGCTCTTCAAAAATAGGTACATTATAGCCAACCTGTATAAGGCCACCACTCAATGTACTTGCAGGATTACCCTTTGTATGGATAGTTGCTTGTCCATGACGAACATACCTATGTGTTTTGACTTTTCCCCAACCATATGAACTAGCTACATGACTTATAAATCCTGTTTTATCTGGATTCATAACAAATGCTGTAGAAAAACCTTCTGTTGCACTTTTGATTGCTGCTGAGCCTTTACTCTCTTGTAAAGAAAAACCATTATGCTTTCTCATACCTTGTTTTGAAGTATCATAAGCAAAAGTGCCTTTAACTCCAGGTATAAGTGACATGCTTACACCTACTCTGCCTGAGCGTACTTTACGTTCAAGGTTTGCCTCATAGTTATCCATAAAGCCAAATATTTTATACGATGCCTTAGGTTTTATAGCTTTTAATCCTTGGAGTGTACCTCGAGAATTCCTTGATAAACCTTGCAGGGCATATAATCGCCTTTTAGGCTGAATATCCATAAATTGAGAAGAAAGATGCTCTTCTGAAGAACCTTGATATGCTCTAAACACCAAAGATTTTAAATTACTTACAACCTGGTCAGATGCTCCTAACAACATCCCTTGTAAGGCAATAAGTGAGCTGCTCTGTGCTTTATGATTATAGCCTGGGATAAAAACTGCTGTTTCTGCTGTTCCTGCACTAGCTAAAAATTCGTTTACTTCACTTGGTAATGGGCTTGCTTGTCTTACTAGCACCCTTTTTTTCTTTTTAGGGCAACAACCACAACAACATGCTTTTGCTGTTTTAGCTGTGTCACTAACAGCTTTAGGCACTGTTCCACAACATGCTGTACATTGCTCTCTAGAACAAAATTCTTTCCCCATGCATGTTTGAACTGCTTGAACTGTTTTTAAACATTCTCTACAAAGCTCTGGTTCCTTTATAGTACAATGAAGACAACTTGCACATGCACCACAAGCACCTCCTACACATCCACCCACAACAGCACCCATGCATATTTGTGGTGGTCCTCCTCCCATACATGCTGTAACTCCTGCCCCAACACCTACCCCACACTTCATTCCAGCACATACTGCGTCTTCACACATTTTACAACAAGCTGCTTCCTGTGCATTTCCAACCTGTTGGCCATATTTTGAACAACCCAAAGCACCTCCTACACATGTTCCTGCAGCCATAAGCCAATTTCCTAATGTACTAGGATCTGGTAAACCAAAAGCACATCCTAAACCAAGGCCAATACATCCACAAACCATAGCTCCACATGCTGCACCTTGACCACACTTGGCACAAGGATCTTTAACATTCAAATCAGTGCCATCCCATATGCTTGATTGAGGTGCATTACAAGGACCTGGCTGTTGAGTTACAAGCCCACTATTTTCTTGATGGCTGCCTTGTCCTAAAGGCTGACTTGTTACTGGTGGTGAAGAATTTTCCGGACATGAAACAATCTGATCATCCCCTGGCCCCATACCCAATACTGGATTATCTAAACCAACGATACTTAAACACATCCATAGACATATCCAAAACTTAAAACACTTCATGAAATATACATGCTCTTTATTATACTTAGTTTTATAGAAGTGCTAGAAAAATGACTAAAAACAGTAAAAAGAAACCAATTACAAAAGCTTTTTAATTCTTTCTACCCTATATGAATCCAGCAACCCTAAGAACACAAAACTCTATACAATCCATTTATAAAAATAGTCCTTTAGAGGTTTGCTTAACATAAAGGATTATGTCTTTTTATAAAAAAAGTAACACTAAAAATATAAATTTATAGATAAAAATCAAGATAAATATTTTTATATATGTTATTTATATCAATAATATATAAAGATATTTTTAAAAATTCAAGAATTTTTTAATATAATAATATAGTCTACAATAATATTACTTTTTTAACAAAAGTAATACAACTAACTGTAGCTATGACTATAGCTTTTGGATAAAAAACAAAAAATTCTTTATACTTTTTATAGGGTTCCCCTCAAGCACAATGAACCTAATTTAGAGGAAAAAATAAAAAAGAATACACTATTAAAAAACCTCTTAAAAGTGGACATTTTGACGAATCATGTCAACACCTTTTATCAATCTATTACTATAAATAAATGAATAAATTAAAGTATTTATATAAATTTATTCTATAAAATATTCTCTATAATGATAGATAATGACAGTTAATTACTTTTAACTATTGCTAACTATACTAAATGACAGTCAGTGATAGTTTATACAAAATGAAATATCCTCTATACTATGTCCTGATAAATGGAACTCATAAGAACATCTAAAACCTAAAGGTATATCAATGCTATGCACAAAGACTATATATGAATACATCTAAAATTTAATAACAATTTTAATGATGTATATATAATAAGTGGTTATTTTGCCGAACAATGTCAGCACTATTGATCCATAACTATTTATTATTAGTAACAATTTTTTACTTAGGTTAAACATTCTTTTTATAGAATTCTTTAACTATCAGTATATCAAGTACTTTTATGTATAAATTTTTATAAAAAATTTAATTATAATAATAGGTTATTGTATATAGGTGGGTATTTTGCCGACTGAACACTGTCAGCAACAAATTTTAACAGTCATTAGCAGTCATTAACTACAATAAACAGTTATATCTTTTATAGAGCCATATTCCTTAATTCTGTTCATTGATAACATCCAAAAACAAATACTACATTAATAGCCATAAATTTTTATAAGGGCTATTAACAAAACTATTCTGTACAAAAAATTTTTTAATACATTTATGTTTGTCTATATTTGGATTTTTTTCCGTGAAGGCAATGCTTCTGCTGTACGATTAAGTATAACAATATTTGAACGCAAGAGAACACTGCTTGGCTCCAGAATTTTCTTTGTTACAAGTTCTGCTATTGCTTCACGAATCTGACGACGTGTCTCTTTTAAAGGTATAGATGGTTCCATATTTAAAGCTAAAGCTAATGTCATAATATTCCCACGAAAAACAGGATTTTCCCGATGTGACTGACAAAAACGATAGAGTGCTTTTGCAATACTACCTCTAATCTGAAACCGTTTTGTGAGATCAATCCATGTAAGACTATTTGCTAAATACATCTGATAAAAAAATGGATTTACCGTAACAGAGATCTCCCTATTTTTAGGGCGTAAACGCAAGTTAGAAAGAATCTGAGAAAGATCATATTGCAAATCTTCACCTTTTTCTCGCACAAAGAGCTGCATAGAGCCTAATGCCAAACTTTTTAAACTTGTAATAAGTTTGTCATAATGATTAGCACCAGGTCTTTTATGACCCATGAGCCGAAGTATTGGTAAGACTGGTCCTCTATAGGTAAAAGAAAGTGGCCTTCTTATATCTGATGTGCCTGCACATGCTGCTGCTTGCTCTTGAGTAATGGAGGCAGATGTTGTATCTGTAACAAGCAACTCCATGTCATCCAACAATTCATGAGTCTGTTTTTCTCCTGAACGATCAATTTTACCTGTCTCAATAATTGCTAGTAATGCCATTAAAGCATCTTCTTCTTCTATACTCAGCTTAGGTCCAGTATACACAATCTCTCCCCATGGACCAGAAGAAACAACCTCATTAATAAGATAACAGGAAGATGCTACTATCTTTGATTTATATTGAACTGAAACTTTAAAGTTTTTTACAATACTGTCTCTACGACCTTTCTCTCTGTTATTCATAGGGAAAAATGGTGAAACACGTGAAATGCTTGTAGGATAACCACACCAAATCAATAAACTTCCTTGTTCAAGAGGTGCTTTTTTTGTTATTTTTGCTACTGTTTCCTGTGTTTCTTTCCCTTGTTCTTCAGCTATAGCTACTAATGCTTGAGAGGCATAGACAGGCTTTCTTTCTACCTCTAAAAAGGAAGGACAACCTACAGCTTTCCAGTTTAAGATAACTGTCTCAAGTAATGCTGGTAATTGTACTCCATGTAAGCAGGCTGCTTCATATTGAGCAGCTAATGTTGCATTATAAGTACGTAATGCATCCACTTCTTGATGGGAGAGCACTAAAGTTTGTGTTTCTAACATAGAATCTTTTGCTGATCTTTTCTTCTTAGAAGCTTTCTTTATAGTCTTTTTCTCAACTACAAGCACCTTTATCTCCTTACTAAACATAGACCACATGCTAAAACCATGTATATGCTTCTGCTTATGTACTATCCAACAAAAACTGCTAACTATATATATCTATATAGTACAGTATATCTGATTAGAACACTATCAGTACAGCAGGCTATCTTTATATAAAATGGATAGTATCTTTCTTCTTTTATCCCTATAATACATCTTTTCTAAAAGAGAAAAAACCAATGTATCCCATTTATTATAAAAGAAGACTATACTTTTATTTTTTTTTATTCAAGCTATTTAACAGGGTTTTCTCTTGGGAATTCTTGACTTTTTTATTCTATTATGTAAAAATTTTTCTATATTTTTCAAAAAATGGAGGTATGAATGTCAGCAAAAGTGATTGCTTTTGCAAACCATAAAGGTGGTGTTGGTAAAACTGCTAGTGCTGTAAATGTAGCTTTTTGCCTCACTAAACGCAAATATCGTGTCCTTGTTGTAGACTGTGACCCACAAGGTAATGCTTCTTTAACTCTTGGAACAGTCTCGCCTTATGAACAACAACGTACTGTTGCAAACCTCTTTACTGGTCATACTTTTTCTACAGCAGCTATTCCTTCAAAATATGAAAACCTTGATATCATTCCTGCAAACCTAAATGTTTATGCAACAGTGGGTACACTTTCAAACTCTATCAAACGCTTTTTTGGATTCAGACAAGCTCTTGATGCTGCGACACTCAAAGGATATGACTACATCCTTCTTGACTGCCCCCCTACAATTGAAGGTACTCTCCTGACAAATGCTCTTGTTATCACAGATTATGTTGTTATCCCTGTTGGTGTAGAAGATACCTATGCCCTTTCTGGAGTAAGCCATCTTATTAAAGTTGTAGAAACCCTTAGAGCTGATACAGAATCACGCTTAGCAATTTTAGGTGTATTACTCACCATGTTTGATGGCAGAAACAATGCAGCTAAAACTATCCGTAGTGTTGCTATTGGCACCTTTGGAGAAGACATGGTTTTCCAAACAACAATTCCTCGAAATACAACTCTTAATAAAGCTGTCATGAGTAATCGTTCTGTTTGTGATTATGATGATACTTGTTCTTCTTGTCGAAGTTATCGTGAGCTCACACAAGAAATTGAGGTCCGCTTACAATGCCCTGAAACACTCCTTGTAGACTAATCCCTCTACTTCATTATTAAGGATATAAGGATAACAAGCATGACAAAAAATCAACTAAATGATTTTGCTGCAACCCTTACAGCACAACTACAAGATGCTGCTCAACAAATGCGTACTATGCGCAAACCACCAAAACATGATGATAAAAAAAACCATGAACATACCACTTCTCCTAAAACCTCAAAGAAGAAGAGCACAAAATCATCCAAAAAAACAATAAAAAAAGAACACATCAGCACTCTGGAAGAAAAAAATCAAACAGATCCTCCAACAAAATTAACAGAAATACCTTGCTCATCAGATTTAGATGTATCAGTGAATCCAGACACTCATTCTGAAGACTGTCACTTATTGTCAATGACAGCTCAAGACAGTCAAGAAAATATGCATACACCTATAGATCCCCCCTTAAGTATGATCCATACACCCATGCAAAAAAATACTTCTACACTTGATACATCAGTCTCTGAAAGAAATGCTAACTTAAAAAAACTTGTCCAAATTCCTGAAGAAAAACCTTCTTCTGTTGATATACCCCCTGAACAAAAAGCTATTTTATATAAAGAATATACTGAACTTCAATTCTCTCGACTAAAAGACCTTATCCACACCCATACACATAATATCCAAGCACAACAGGCATCATCAACAATCAATAAACTATCACAGACTGTTTCTGACTATCAATTACAGCAAATTACACCTAGTGAAAATAAAGAACAAACCAACATACCTTGGGGACACTATAACCCCCATGCTTTAAGTAGTGTCCGCCTTTCTACAACAGCTCTTGGTGGAGCAAGACAACTCATTCTTGATGCTTTGTTACAACTCCATAATGAATCTTCTCAGGTGACCATTAACCTTAAAAGACTTGCTACTGTTTTAGGTCTTTCGTATGGTACAGTGAGGAATACCATTAGCCGACTTGTAAGAGAAGGTGTTATTTATACTACACAAATAAGGACAGGTGACGTCCATGGTGTGCATATTGAATTTTCTGAAATGACACCTTCATTACAGTCAACAACTGTAACACAACATCAAAAACGCTCTCCATATAAAACCAATATTTGGGATACAGATATAGAAACTATGACAATACTTTGGCCTCATGCTACAGCTGCAGGTCTTTGTCCTGCACACTTTGATCTCTTAAAAAGAGCATACCTCATTCAAGGTTTTGATGCTACACATCTTGCAAAATACCTTAGGTACCTCAATTGGAAAATAGAAACAGAATCCTTTAATGACCCTATTAAAGCTACAAACTTACTCCAACAATGGCTTCAAATCATGCAACAAAAAGGACAATATCCTTGTCCTACTGGCTATATAGAACAAACTACTACCCCTGATCTATACTAATACTTCCTCATACAAAGAGCCTTATATTTTCCCATATATGTTTCTTGTCTGTGGTATCTATACTTTGTTTAGACCATAATTTTCGTCAAAATAACCACCTTACGGTAAAATACCCACATATATACGTTAGAATAACCACTAACTTTCGTCAAAATAACCACTAATTTTCGTCAAAATAACCACTATATAAAACAAAAAAACATTTCTGCTCTAAGAAAAAAAGGTTCCTCTAAGGATCTTTAAAGAATCATGATCAAAAATAAAAAAAGACATCTTTTAAAATATGTTTTTTACAAAGACAAGCACTTTTTATATTTAAGTAAAAGCTGACATTCATCAATCTTTTTTTAGTAAAGAATTTCTATAAAGTTCATATACAAAGATACGTTTAGTAGGTTTACTATACATTTTTGATGATCAACAGACTATACCTAAAACACAGAGGGTACTATGGGTAAAAACATGGTTTCGCTAATGGCAGAAGTCCCTGTAAATGTTACAGAAAATGAACAAGGCTGGATACATATCTTTCCTTTGGGGGAATTTCCTGCACGAGATGGTCGTCCAGGGACACTATATGTACCAGCAAAAACATGGATACTTACAGAAGAAAGTGCTCAAGAAGTTATTCATTGTTGGGAAGAACGTCAGACACCTCTTGTTGTGGATTACGAGCATCAAACATACGAAACACATGAAAATGGTCAACCAGCACCAGCTGCAGGTTGGGTTAAAGAACTCATATTTCATGAAAATGGTTTATTTGCTGTTGTTGAGTGGACATCACGGGCCAAAGAATACATTCGTTCAGGTGAGTATCGGTATATTTCACCCACATTTCTTTTTGATGTGAACACAGGTGTTATTCTTGAGCTTTGCAGCATTGCTCTTACAAATAATCCTGCTCTTGATGGACTGGAGCCTGTTCAAGCAAAAACAAAAAGCAAAGATATATACCAACAAAGTGTTTCCATAGAAAGAAATCCTTCTAAAAAATGGCAACAGCAGCAACATACACATAGTGTTACAAATAAAAAGAAACAGGATTCTTTTGTAGCAGTAACAAAACATAAAAATCAGACAAAAGTACAACCAGAATTTATACAGCTTCTTCATGAGGCTCAAGAGACAATAGTTTCTTTAACCAAACAAGTTCAAGAGTTTGAAAAAAAAGAAGAAGCTCTAAAGCTAGAAAAAAGTATACAACAAGCACTTCAAGATGGTCGTTTGCATCAAAGTTGTGAAACATGGGCACGAGCTTGTGCTATTAGTTATCCAGAAGTTCTACAAGGATTCCTTGATGCATCAAGTCCAATCGTAGCTTTAGTCTCTATGCAAACACAAAATAGAATAGCCAATACACATATAGAGAATAGAACAGTACTTTCAAAAGAAGAAAATCATGTCCGGTCACAACTGGGTATGAGTGTAGAAACCTTTATTAAACATAAGAAGGAGTGCCAATAGATGGCTGTAGTAACAAACGCAATGCTGGAAGCTCTTCGAATAGGTTTTCGTGCTGACTTTGCAGAAGGAAAGGCACAAGCTGATCCACAATGGCAAAAATCAGCTACACTTGTTCCAAGCGCTAGTGGATCAAATACCTATGGTTGGCTTGGCCAGTTTCCAAAACTCCAGGAATGGATAGGGAATCGTGTTTTTCAAGATATTGCTGAACATGGATATACAGTTACCAATAAGCTTTATGAAGCAACGGTAAGTGTACCACTTACAGCAATAGAAGATGATGCATTAGGTGTGTATAAACCATTATATTTAGAAATGGGGTATGCAGCAGCTATTCATCCAGATGAACTTGTTTTTGGACTTTTAGCCCAAGGGCATATGACACAATGTTCTGATGGGAAAAACTTTTTTGATGCAAGACATAAAGTCTTTACAAAAGTTGATGGTACAGGAACTGCTAAAGATGTTTCAAACTTATTAACGCCTGCAGATGGTGTTGAAGCTGTTGAACCTTGGTTTTTACTTGATGTGTCTCGTCCATTACGTCCACTTTTATTTCAGGAGCGGAGTACTCCAGAATTGCAGATTATCACAAATCCAGAGAATGACCATGTTTTTACTACAGATAGTGTGCCTTTTGGTATTCGTTATCGTTGTAATGCAGGTTATGGTTTTTGGCAGATGGCTGTACGTTCAACACAAGCACTTGATGCTATAGGTTTTGAACAAGCACTTATGGCACTAAGAGGTTTTCATGCAGATGGTGGACGTCCTCTTGGTCTTGGCCGTGGTGGTAAAGAGGGTTTATTGTTAGTTGTTCCTTCAGGGCATTTAGCCAATGCACGCAGAGTCATTGTTGCTGATAAGCTTGATAATGGGGCATCAAATATTTGGTATGATGCTGCAACAATTATAGATTGTCCATGGCTTGGTTAATGATGTATATACAGCCTGAAGATCTATGGCTTCAATTTGGAGAAGCAGAGATGCATGCCTTATGTGATGATGGTTCTGGCCAGATTGACACAAAAAGGCTTGAGGAAGCTATTGTTCAAGCCTGTTCAGAAGCAGATGCTTACTTAGGGAGACGATATGTACTTCCAATTACACAAGTACCTGCAATTTTGCGCTGTGTTCTTGGAGATATTGTTCGCTATAGATTAACAAGTGCTGGTGCTCTAGAAACAGAACTTATAGTGAAACGTTATCAACAGGCTGTAAACTGGTTAGCAAGTGTTGCTCAAGGTGCAATTGTGTTACCTATACCAACAGTTAATGAAGATGAAAGCATGGTTATGATTGATGCTGGTGAACGAGTGTGGTCTTTAGATACAAAAACATCAACAGCATGTACTTTGGAGTCATCATGTTGGCACAAATAGAAGATGCCATGATCCAGTGGATAACACAGGTTCGTTTACCATATTTACGTTTTGTTGGTTCATATGGTGGGGAATTTGATGGTGAAATCCCACAGGTTGTACGTTCGTTACCTGGTGTATGGATTGCTTGTAAAGGTGAAAGTGCACCTGTTGTTATGGATGTAACTCGAGAACGGTATAAAGTCGAAGCAACACTTGTGCTTATTGTTGCAGCAAAAGGTATACGGAATGAGGCTGACAGTAGGCATAGTGGTTTAATACATGTAGGCACATATCAAATGCTTGCAGATATGCGGGCAATCTTTGCTTTTAGAGATCTTGGTGTTGAAGGTGTGGATTGTCTTATTCCTGGATCAACAACAAGCTTATTCAATGGTAAAGCAAAACAACAAGGGTTGTCTGTTTTTTCTCAAGAATGGATAGCTCAATATACATTTCAAGTACGTGAGCCAGGTAAGCGTCAAATGGATGAACCTTATACAGGCTATCTTATGCCAGAAGGTTCAACGTTTGGTAATGTCTGTGTTCCACATTTACCACCCCTACAAGGCTTAAAGCTTTGTTATTATATGGATACAGAAAGTGCTGGTTGTGATGAAGTCAAACTTAAAGAAGGTCGTGCTGTATAGCACTGCTTGTATTTTTAAATAGTCATTTAAGTATAAAAGGAAAAATCATGGCAAGTTCAAATATTCAGTTTGATACTATTCCTGCAAGTCTTCGTAAACCAGGGAAGTATTTTGAGTTTAATGCTCGCTTAGCATTAAAAACATTACCTGGGAATCCTCAGTCTTTAGTTATTTTTGCTCAGCAAACAGCAACAGCTGCTAGTGAACCTACACGTATTTTTGACATAGATACAGCAGGTCTTTTATTTGGCTATGGATCACAGGCATATCTTATGGTCCTTTCAGCTATTACAGCTAATGCTTATTTAGATCTTACAGTTGTACCCTTAAATGATCCTGAGGCTGGTGTAGCAGCTACAGCTACGATTACTTTAGCAGGAACAGCTCAAGAAAATGGCGTCATTTCAGCAATGATTGCTGGTCAATACATTGCTATCCCTGTCAAAAAAGACGATACATCTGTTGAATGTGCTGTACAACTTGCTCAAGCTATAAACACTATTCTGGCTGTACCAGTTGTTGCTTCTGTGACAGAAAGTAGTGTTGTTACATTGACAGCAAAAAATAAAGGTACTTGTGGTAATCAAATATCAATAGCTTTGCATGGGCAGGTTCCAGGTATAAATTATACATATACAGTTCTACAGGGTGGTCAGGGTGAACCTAATGTTACAGAGGCTTTATCTCAGATTTTTTCTGGTGACTACACTATCTATTGTTTTGGTTCTTGCCAATAGGAGCACTTAATAGCATTAAGAGCACATCTGGATGCTCTTGGACATCCATTAGAGCAAAGAGGTGCTCTTGGTGTCTATGCATATACAGGTGATTTAGAAGAAGCTATAGGTTTAGCAGAAGCAGTCAATAGCCCTAGAATAACAGGAGCATTCCTTCCAGGAACAACCTCCTTACCATCTGAAGTTGCTGCAGCATATGCTGCTGTAATTGCTTCAGAAGAAGATCCTGCACGTCCACTAAATACACTTGTATTGAAAGGTATTGCACCAGCACCAATAGAACAACGTCTTTCAAGGACACAACAAGAAGTTGTTTTAAAAAAAGGTGTTACACCTCTTGAAGTTGGAGCTGGGGATGTTGTTATGATTGTTCGTGCAATCAGTACATATACTCGGAATTTAGAGGGTACGTTAGATCCATCATTTTTAGATATTACAACAATACGTACCTTAGATTACGTGCGCTATGCAATACGAGAAAGAATGGTTCTACGCTTTCCTCGTGAAAAACTCTCTACAAGAACACCCCAAAGGTTCGAAGTGAAATTCTTGATGTCTTAAGAAGAATGGAAGACTTGGAAATACTGGAGTTTGTCGAGCATAATGCACAAAACGTTCTGGTAGAAAGAGATGCACAAGATTCTAATAGACTTAATGCTTGTATCCCTGCAGATGTTGTTAATGGATTGCATATTATTGCAGGTAGAATTGATTTGTTGTTATAGATACTAGTTTTGGATGATGGTCATAAGTACATGTTTAAATAGTTTTTTAGATATGTATGTAAGCCTTAGAGTTCATTCTTTAGAAGTCTTGTTTTAGTTATTTATAGTCCCTAGATAGACTGTTTTATGTATAGATTTATTGTAAGCATATAAGAGATAAGGAGAAAAAAATGGCATTACAGCAGTATGTAGGTGCAATTATGCTTGAAGTGGATGGTAAAGAAATTGAATGCACATCCTTCTCTCCAACAATCACAACAGGGCGTACACCTGTGAAAACAATGAACCGTAGTGGAAAAATTGCTGGGTATATCCCTGGAGTTACAGAGTATGCATTGAATATAGAAGTACCTGTGCTTTCTGCTCAAGGTATTAAGTGGGAAGACATCACAGATGCAAAGTTGGTCATTTATCCTGTAACAGTTGAGAATACAAATCCAGGTCAAGGGCGCATTGCTTATACAGGTTGTGTTGTTACTTCTGTTGGTGAAACATATAAAGTAGAAGGCGAAGCCAGGCGTACAATAGCTATGTTTGCTGCAGACATGATCGAGGAATAATATGAAAATACAAGGTTCTTTAGACATTGGTTATCAAGATGCACAAGGTGTTTTCCATAAAACCTTTACCATGCGTCTTGCAACACTTGAAGATATTGAGCATGCCATAGAAGCAGCAGGCCCAGGTGCCTCTAAAGTGAAGATCCGTCGTTATGAATGGTCCCGTATACTTGTACAGCTTGGGCATCTTCAACAAGATGCCATTACTCCAGATGTTTTGGCAACACTTGCTTCAACAGAGTTTGGTATTCTTGAGAAAGCACAGGAAGAACTGCGGGGAAAGCTCAGAGCCGTGAGCAACAACTCAAACCCTATAGAAAATTAATGGTATGCTTACGGCAAATGGGATTTCATCTGAAAGAAATTCGTGCAATGTCTGTACAAGAGGCAGAGTCATTTTTGGAGTGTTTAGAACAAAAGCACAAAGCTTCAAAGACTTATGTAAGTCTACGTCAGAAACCTATTAAGTATGTATGATGTTTTGTGTATACAATGATACAAAATAAAAAAGGATAAGGCAAAGTATGACTGATCAAGAGTCAGTTGTATCCATAGAAACAAACAATAACCATGGTATAGCTATGGATGCTGTTGATGTATATTCATCAGAGCAGGAGTTTTTTTAACAGCAGAACCTATGGAAGAAACCATGCATATTGAAGATACTTTCAATACTGAAGATCATGAGAGTATCCCACAGACAATAATATATACACAACAGTCAACCAAGCAGCCATTATTTGATGATGGCATAGAAATACACCAGACTCAGGCAACACACAATCTACAAAAAGATACTTTTGATGCTATAGCTTTTCAGGGGAACCTACAAAATATAGACACTGTTTCTACAGAAAAATCAAAAGATATAGTCTATCAAAATAGTGACTATGGACATGCTCAAAAGTCTACAGATATAGATGTGCCTTCTTATACAGGGGCATGGTTAGATGATGAAGGTAGTTGGTCTAACAAGGAAGCTCTTGTATACATAGGTACTCAAAATAGAGAAATAAGTAATGGTTTACAACCTTCTGAACCTATGGATAAGCCTTTTGTTATAGATTATCCACAACTCAATGTTACAGATCATTTTACTCAAACAAGTTTAGAAAAATTAGAGCCAAGGATATTAGGAAGTGATCTGTTTAGAGATAAAAATGGCAGTCAAGGTTTTGATAGTTTACTGAACAATAATGACAGTGCACAAACTTTGACAGGTTTAGAAACATCATTGTCAAAAAGAGACAGTTCTTCTGCACAAGAAGGAGAACAAGTTGTCAACCTTGTGACCACTATTGATTTAGACGGTCAAGTCTTGTGTGAAATGTTTGAACGGTATTTAACCACACAAGCATTACGAGCATAAGGAGTAATGGTTATGGGTTGGGAAACAGACCTACTTGGTGCTCGATTTAGACAGATATCATTTCAAGTTAAGGCTCTTACTGATCAGGGTGGCAAAGCACTTGTTGTGCATGAATATCCTTATCGATCAGGTGGTGCTATTGAAGATATGGGCTGTACAGTTAGAACTATTCCTGTACAAGCTGTTTTTTGGGGTCATAATTATGCTTTTGAGGTGCAAAGGCTTATTCAAGCACTAGAACAGCCAGGAGCAGGGGAGCTTATCCATCCAGTCTTTGGAAGTGTTCAGGTAATAATTAAGTCATGGAAGGTTGAACATACAGCTGAATATCCTAATTATGCTGAAGTGTTATTTGAAGCTGTAGTAAGTTCATTAGATGAGCCTTTTTTTCAAACTATTGCTCCAAAAGCACAAGTTGATCAAGCAATAACTACTGCTCAACAATCATTAAAAAAGTGTATGGAACAGGCAGCACCTGTCTGTATACAAGCTATAGAAGAGTATGCAACAACACCGCTTGCTCAAGGCAATCTTTCTCAAAAATTGACGACTATTTTGTATGCCTATGATGCAGATGGTCAGGTCCCTAGGTCTACAACAAACATGGTTCTTCAGCCACAGGTGTTTATTACAGAATTATTAGCTATACAACAGGCTGTCATTAATGAGACTTCAAGTAACACAGGCATGGGAAAATACTTGTTGTGGTCTGAAAAGTTCCCTCGACTGGATCCTTATAAGGGATTGAGTAGTTTTGATGATCATATAACATATCCTGCCCATCCAAGATATTGGTCAAAGGCTTGGATTTCTGGCGGTAGACCAGGTTTGTATGCTCAAACGCCATCTATACCAGTACTCAAGGAAAATCAGTCTTCAATAGAAGAAGTTTTGTATAAAGAAAATTATGGCATAGAAGCTATGCTTGTAACATATGTTATGCTCAGTCAAACCTATGCTTGTGTTCATGAAGTATGTCAGTTTTTGCGTAAAGAAAATCTTTCTCAAGCACAAACATATACGCCTATGGATATAGATGCTCTTGTAGGCAATTTGCGAATGCGTATACAAGATTGTCTTACGGCTGTTCGAACAACATTTCCACAAAAGTGCATATATAGTGTATCAGAGCCGTTACGTACCCTTGCTGAACAACTACAGGTGATGGGTAAACATATGCATAATACTCAATATTCAGTGTCATTGTATACAGTTCATTGTGAAGAAAGCTTACACTATGAAGGTACACACCATTGCAAAAGATATTCGGCCTACACTGTATATAGATGGACATGCCCATAGGGACTGGCTTCGTTATACGATTAATGCTGGATTTTTTGTACCAGCGGATAGTTGGAGTGTAAGTCTTGGCCTTTCACAGAAAGAACAACTACCTCCATGGGTCAAACCTTGGGCAGAGGTAGAATTGTTTTTTGACAATGTTGTTGCTTTGACAGGCCGAATAGATCGTATTCGTCAGAGTATTTCAAAAGATGTGCATCAGCTTGAGCTTTCAGGTCGTGATAATGCAGGTATGCTTTTAGATTGCTCTGCACCTATTTTTGTTAATCAGACTGTGACACTTCCAGAGCTTATTGCCACTATAGTAAGGCCATTAGGTATTAAAGATATTAAGGTAGACCTTAAAGGGACAACATTATTTCGTAAAATCACTGTTGAACCAGGCATGACAGCCTGGGAAGCCATAAAGGAAGCTGCAACAGCAAATGGTCTATGGGTATGGTTTGATCATAAAGGTACTTTAGTTATTGGACGTCCTGATTATACAAAGTCACCAACTACACAACTTATCTTGAGGCATTCAGGCATTGGAAATACTATCCTTGAGCTTAGTATTGAGCAGAATATTACAAGACAATATTCTACAGTAACAGTGCTTTCACAAAATCAAGGTAATGTATTGTTACAGGCTATCAATAGCTTACAAGCTATTGCTGTGGATAATGATGTACCATTTCGTCCAAAACTTGTTCGCAAAGGTCATTTGGATAATCTTCTTTTTACAAAAAATATAGCAGAAGACTATTTAAGCGAGGGTAAACTTCAAGGGTTTATTATATATGCTAAAGTGCAAGGACATTTTACAGATAGTGGTGTACTTTGGGCACCAGGACAAAGAATACATATTATAAGCGAGCCTCATAATATTGATGATATTTTTTTTATTACAAGCTGTAGTTTTAGTGGTGGAAGGCTTGGTACAACCACAAACCTTACTTTACAAAAAGATGGCTTATGGTTGGCATAAGTACAGGGTTCAAAGTTATGGAATAGAGCTTTAGAAAAAGCTTAAAACTCTACAAATTATGTATATGTAGATAAATCTTTGATAAAAGATTTCATAAAGAACCCTACATAATGCTTGAAATAACAGGCTATTTAAAGATTTTTTTTGAAAGGTCTTTATGTATTTTGTTTTTTGAAAAAAGAGTCATGCCTAAAAGGCATATACTAAGTAGTAAGAAATTTTTTGACAGTATTTCCATGGACATTCGGGAACAAATTTGAGGCTATATATAATTTTTGAGAGATAAAGGGCCAAAAAGTTGCTTGATAGATCCATGAATATGGAGTGATTTTTGACACAAGTGTTGTTGGAAACAGCCTAGTATTTTTGGCATGAAAAGGTCTGTTCAATGGAGTTTTTTTGATAGGGCTACAGAACATTTATAGCAATATAATAAAGCAATATAAAAAGGTTACCTATGCAGCTTCATGAAGTTATTATAAAATACATTGATAGAGCCTTAATGTCTGTAAGGTTACCCTTTCGTGGAAAGCTTACACGTCTTACTACTAAAGCACCAATACAGCTTGTTCAAGGAGAAGGGCTTGCTCAAGAACAATTACAAGCTGTTGAGCTTATACAACAGTTTGGCTTTACCTCAGGTGTGCCTACAGGAGCTCAACTGGTTGTGATTCCTTTAGGTGGAAAAACCGTTAATTCTGTTGTTGTAGCAACAGAGCATAGTACTTTTCGGATACAAGTAGAAGATGGGGAAACAGCTCTATATAATCAGTGGGGTGCAAAAATTCTTTTAAAAAAAGAAAAACAGATAGAAATAAGTTGTGAGCAGCTTATATTGAATGCTTCAAAAGAGCTGATAATAAAAACGCCTAAACTTACGATTACTCCAGAAGAAGAGGGCACAACAGAAGTACATCTGGAAGGGAATTTTACAAACTCAGGGACAATAACGTCAGAAGGTGATCAGATAGCCTCTGGTGTTTCTCAAGAAAACCATAAACATGGTGGTGTAGAAACAGGTAGTGGTCAAACATCAGCCCCAGTTAAATAAAATTTATTCAAAGTGGATGTTTATAACAAGTCAGTGTTTATTGTAATGTCTATAATCCATTAGGATTTTTTGATATTCTTTATATCCAACTACAACTATCTAAGAAATAAACAGTAATTTCTAAAAAATTTATGTATAACATAGTGTTTTTTTCATTGTAAAAAAAGTTTTGTTGTACTACTTGATAGAATTTTTTGTAAAAGTTCAGTATTTTTTGTTCTGGGAAGTCTGGTTTTTGTCTTTTTCAAAAAGAGATAATAGAGTTTTTTGTAGTATATGGAACAAGATCATTGAAATCATGATTGATTAAGATAGGCAAGAGCAAAACAAGTTCTTTTCAATAGTTTGTAGCATTAAATAAAAGTAGTTTGTAAGATATAAAATGCAGTATGGTGGTTACTGTAAAAAGTTTTTTACATCAAGGTAAAAAGTGGTTCCAATTTGGTTTGACTTAAAAAAATAAGGATCATATTAACTTGTTGTATAAACAATAAATACCTAAATAGTAATCGCATATGTATGATAATGGATCCATTGCTTCAGTTGTAGAGCCTGATACTTTTAAGATAAAGCATACAGCACAGCCTAAACCATTTGTTAAATGGGTTGGTGGAAAAAGAAGTATAATGCATGAGCTGTTACAAAGAATACCAAAGAAGATTCATAATTATTATGAACCTTTTCTTGGTGGTGGTGCTTTATATTTTTCAATATATAAAACAGTAAAGCATGCTTATCTTTCTGATCTTAATATAGACCTACTTGTTGCATACAATATTCTTAGAACAAGACCACATGAACTTATTAAGGCTTTAAACGTTCACCAGGTCAACCATAAAAAAGATTATTATTATCAGATGAGAAGTTTGCATGACTTAAGCAACCCTATAGAGCAGTCAGCAAGATTTATTTATTTAATGAAAACTTGTTATAATGGGCTTTACCGTGTGAATCAGAAAAATGAGTTCAACACGCCTATAGGGAGGTATGTTCAGCCTACTATTTGTGATAAAGAAAATTTATTAACAGTATCAAAAGCTTTAAAAATGGCAACTATTGAGTATAAAGATTTTTCGAAAATAACGCCTAGAACAGGTGATTTTGTGTATTTTGATCCACCATACCATCCTACAAAAGATGATTCATTTACAAAATATGTGAAGGGTGGCTTTACAGAAAAAGATCAAACAAGGCTTAGAGATTTTGCTTTAGAACTTTCAAAGAATAACATCAATGTTATGATTTCAAACTCTGATTCAGCATTTATACATGATATCTACAAAAAGGATTTTACAATAGAAAAAATACAAGCCCCTCGATTTGTGAATTGTAAGGCAGATAAAAGACACACTGTTTTTGAAACATTAATAACAAACTATTAGAGCCTGTATGTTTAAACAAGGTGGAAAGACTGCAAATAAGAATGGAACAGAATTAGAAGGTTTGGTTCAACATATTTTAGAAAATAAAGAGTATCAGTTTGTTGAAAGGAATAAGTTTTTACTTGCAACGAATGGATTAAAACAGAAATTGTATACTAGGCAAATGGTAATAGGAGAAAGTATTTATTCCACATCTGAAAACAAGCATGAAATAAATGCTGATTTTCTTTACTATAAGCCTTTAGGCAATATTTTTATAATAGAATGCAAATCACAAACGTCTGCTGGTAGTATAGATGAAAAATATCCTTATTTGAATGAAAATATTAGAACACAATATCCCTATAAGACAATAATTGTTTTAGATGCACCAGCAGCAAAAAAAGGTGCTAAAGAATGGTTAAAAAGGCAAGAAAAAATAAATCCTAATTTAGCCCATGTTTTTCAAGATTTTTCAGAGTTTAGAGCTTGGGCTATCAAACATCTTTAAAATAAAATAGTTAATAAAGTAGTGTATAGTTTTGTCTATTATGTGTGTGGGGGTGATTTTAACTATTCTTCAGATGCAAGCTCTTCAAAGGCTGTGTATGTTGGAAGAAAAGAAAGTTCAATACTCCCAGTTCGTCCATTACGGTGTTTCCCAATGATAAGTTCAGCAATACCTTTTTTAGGGTTATCATCTTTTTTATTATAGATCTCATCACGGTAGATAAAAACAACAAGGTCAGCATCCTGTTCAATAGCGCCAGATTCCCTAAGATCAGAAAGTAGTGGTCGTTTATCTGCACGTTCTTCAAGTTTTCTGTTAAGTTGGGAAAGAGCAATGACAGGTATGGAAAGTTCTTTAGCTAAGGCTTTAAGTGAACGTGAGATATCTGAAATTTCTAATTCTCTAGAGTCTGTTTTTCTTGTTGAGCGCATAAGCTGTAGATAGTCAACAATAATAAGATCAAGGCCATGTTCCACCTTCAATCTTCTAGCCTGTGAACGCAATTCAAGTGTACTAATGGCAGGTGATTCATTAATGTAGAGAGGGGCTTGGCGAATAAGTTCAGCAGTAGTAAATAAACGGCTGCCTTGCTCTGAAGTCAATTGTCCATCACAAATGTTACTATAAGGAATTTTGCCCCAAGAGCTGATCATCCTTTGAACAAGCTGCCTATCAGACATTTCAAGAGAAAAGATACCAACAGTTGCTTTATGGGTAATTGCTGTTCGCATGGCAATATTGAGTGCTAAAGCAGTTTTCCCCATGGCAGGCCGTGCTGCAAGAATAATGAGATCAGATGGTTGTAAGCCTCGTGTAAGAGCATCTAAAGATTTGTAGCCTGTAGGTAGACCTGTAACACCATTTTCAGTGGGTTGCATGGCAATATCAAGAACACCATTCACCAGTGTTCCAATAGGTTTGAAAGCACCTGTATGCACTCGTGTTGAGATGTTAAGAATCGATTGTTCTGCTGTATCTATGAGTGTAGTAATTTCTTGAGTAGTATCAAAGCTTGATGTTACAATTGTTGATCCAGCTTCAATAAGGGCTCGTTGTAGTGCTTTTTCTTGGATGATTTTTGCATAAAATTCAGCATTTGCAGCACTTACACCTAAGTGTGTAAGTTCAGCTAGATAGGCTGTTCCACCTATTTCTTCAAGCTGGTTATTGTCCTTCAGTGATTGAGCAAGGGTAATGAGATCAAGTGCCTGTCCCTTACTATACAGTGTTTGTGCTCTATGGAAGATACGTTGGTGTTGTGGTAAGTAAAAGTCTTCTGCTTGTAAATTGAGTGTAAGGTCAGGGATGATACTTGAGCGTAACAATAGACCAGCTAAAACAGCTTGCTCTGCTTCAACACTATGTGGTGGCACTCGAAGTGTGACATCTTGTGTGGCCTTTTGGATTTTTTTGATTGTGGTTGTTGACATACGAATCCTAACATGAGCATCTGTTTTTGAATGATTATTCTAAAATAACAATGTTTAGAGGCCATAAATAAGGTCTTTGTATTTTTAGCATAGAATAGTTCAACGTCCAAGCCTGATATTTTTGTGGCATTTCCTAGATTTATCAAGAAATATCCTTTATACTATACTGTCTAGCTCTGTCCTTAATCTAACTAAGATGCTTGTTTAGATGTATGTATGTTCATGGAGTATATGTGTTAGAGGTGTTGTTTAAGGAATAAAATTATCTATAGATACAAGGCTATATGAGTATGAAGCGAGCACTAATTACAGGTATTACAGGGCAGGATGGAGCATACCTTGCTGAGTTTCTTCTCAATAAAGGCTATGAAGTGCATGGAATTAAACGGCGTTCTTCTCTTTTTAACACAGAAAGAATTGATCATTTGTATCAAGATCCACATATAGAACATCGTCATTTTGTTTTGCATTACGGCGATCTTACAGATGGAATAAACCTTCTTCGTATTGTACAAGAGGTAGAGCCAGACGAAATCTATAATTTAGGTGCACAAAGTCATGTCAAAGTTTCTTTTGAACTCCCAGAGTATACAGCTAATGTTGATGGATTAGGGGCTCTAAGGCTTCTAGAGGCTATTCGAGTTTTGCATTTAGAACATAAAGTTCGTTTTTATCAGGCATCAACATCAGAGTTATATGGTTTAGCACAAGAGGTCCCTCAGACAGAGAAAACACCATTTTATCCACGGTCACCCTATGCATGTGCAAAGCTTTATGCATATTGGATTACGGTTAATTACAGAGAAGCCTATAACATGTATGCTTGTAATGGTATTTTGTTTAATCATGAGTCTCCACTACGTGGAGAGACATTTGTTACACGAAAAATAACAAGGACTCTTGCCCAAATAGCCTTAGGTCTGAGTACAACACTCTATCTTGGCAATCTGAATGCAAAAAGAGATTGGGGACATGCTAAAGATTATGTTGAAATGCAATGGCTCATGTTACAGCAAGATCAACCAGAAGATTTTATTATAGCTACAGGTACATTTTTTACAGTGCGGGAGTTTGTTACTCAGGCTGCATACTATTTAGGAATACAGGTTCAGTGGGTGGGTAGTGGTCCAGATGAGCAGGGTATCATTGCATCATTTAATCCAGAAATATTTGCTCAGTTTACACAAAAGCCAGGCTTGGCAGGACAGTTTACACCTGGGCAAACCTTGGTGAAGGTAGATAGCACCTATTTTAGACCTACAGAGGTAGATGCTCTTTTAGGTGATCCATCAAAAGCTTATCAAAAACTTGGATGGAAACCCTCTATTTCATTTAAAGCCATGATACAAGAAATGTTGAAAGAAGATATTGATCTTGCTCTACGAGATGCTACTTGTAAAATGGTAGGCTTTAAGGCTTTTAGCCATATTGGAGAGGAACAAGGGAAAAGATAATCCCTTGAAAAGGTTTATTTATTTGGTCTGCTATGAATTTTAGTGAGACACTCCTGCATGCATAGCATAATAGGCTTACCTCATAATTTTGAATAATGAGCATATTTGAGTAAGAAGTAGATCCAGATGGTTACTACATAACTCTATGTAAATAATATATATATTTTCTATTCAGCTGTTGGATACATTTTTCGAACAGCAGTTCAAACATATGTTTTATCTTTTTTAAAAGGCTTGAAATGTATATTTTTATATTTGACAGAATACATAAAGAAAGAATAAAAGAAAAAAGTTTTAATATACATTTTTTACTGTATATCTAAATAATAGAACTTTATAGATATATGCCACATTAATCTAGCTACATATATAGATGAGTTAACTATTAGATTTACTTAACTATAATCTAAAAAATTTTTTATAAAAATTTTTTAGATATGCCTTGTGATTTAATCATGATTATTATAACAAGGATACAATACTTTTATTGAAAAGAAAGTATGTACCTTTTATTATACATTAGATTGTATATTCATGATTAAATCTTTGCACACTCTTTTATTATGGTAAGAGAGGAAAGGTAGTTTTAAAGAAAAATAAATTAATTCCGATTAATCCATTTTGGTAAAAGGAATTATTTTTTATATACAAACTAAAAAAATCTTTCTTAAAGAAAGAAGACAATGTGCTTTCAAAAATTTATAAAACATTTAGTATTGTTGTAGTAGGGATATCTTATACATTATGATTATGTGGAGCACATTGTTCAAGAATTTTTTATTTTTTTTGGGGATATTTTTTAATAAAGTAATAGAAAGGTTTATGGCCTTCACACACCCCAATACCCCCCCCCCCCACCACAATAAAATAAAATATTATATTGTCAGACACATAGTTTTTTACTTTGTGTTGTTTACACAGAGTTCTTTTGTCTATGGTGCAGATTCGTTGGAAGAATTACAGCAACTGGTTCAGCAGCAACAGCAACAATTGCAGCTGCTTCAACCTCAGCAACAACAATTGCTGCAGCAACAGCAACAACAGCAATTACAGCAACTGATTCAGCAGCAACAGCAACAACTTCAGCAGCAACAACAACAAGGACCACCCCCAGGAGGAGGGCCCCCACCCCCCACCTGTTACTTTAAATAGTCAAGCACAAGAAGCTTCAATGCAAGCTGTTCAGCAAGCATTAGAAGGTGCATCTACTCATGCAAGCGCTTCTATGTCTGGCCTTACTCAGCATGCAAGTGCAGGTAGTATGGGTGAAGATAGTAGTGGTGATAGTAGTTTTACTGTTGGATCTATAAAAAATTTAAAAAAGAAAGGTTCAAGTGGTTTTCTTGCTCGTTTGACACCAGGTAAGCAATATCATCCATTGATAGAAAAAGCTGTAAGCCTACAGGCTTTGGATATACCTTTTTACCCAGCAATGCCATATAGAATCTTTGCTTCATTTATGGGTACTCGAAAAAATGAACATAAAAATACAGGGGTAGGTGGACAAGTAGGTTTTATCATGAACCCTATCTTAGAAGAGCTAAGAATAGGTGTATCTTATTCATATCTTCATAATGATAATAAAGAGTATACATGTACAGATATAAAAACAAGTTTTGGTGCAATGAAAGCAAAGACGACAACAAATAATACATCAGCTGTTGTTGCTTGGAATGTGAATCATCCAGGTATCATGGGTCATATTGTTGGATCATATGGATGGGGTAATGTAAGAACAGCGCGTTCCTTTAGTCAGGAAGACAAAGTATTAACAGCTAAAGGAAATCCAAAAATAAAGGTATATGGTGTAGCAATTCAGTTAGGGTATAATATACCCTTAGCAGATGAGAGCATACTTATAGGACCTTTAGATGGTATGGTCCTTACACCATACTTTGATGTACAAATGATACATACTAGCTGGAAGTCATTTAAGGAATATGAAGGTTTCATAACAGCAGACATTGGTGATTTGAATCAAAAAATATATGAAGAGACACTAGGTTTACGTCATAGTTGGAGACTTAGTGAAATGTTTGAGCTTCAATCATGGGGAGCTTATGTTGCAAGTCAGAAGACATGTAGTTCATTTACATCAAAAATATTAGGTAATGTAACAAATACTCGTCACTATTCAATTAGTGAGTGTAAGCAGAATATTTCAGAAGCTGAAATAGGCTTATTGCTAAGTATCTATTTTGATAAGAATCTTGGTGTAGGCGTTAATGGAAGTATTCGTACAAAGAGTTTTAAAAGTCTTAGTAGAGAAGATGTTTCTCTAAGTATGTGGTATGATTTCTAAAATAGAAAACAGAGTTTTTAGACAATTGTAATCTTATGACCTCATGGGTGTATATGTATACAGAACATGTACTTTTTATTTTTAGTATCTGCTAACAGGCTTACCTCATAATTTTGAATAATGAGCATATTTGAGTAAAAAGTAGATCTAGATGGTTACTACGTAACTCTATGTAACTAATAGATATATTTTTTATTCAGCTGTTGGATAAATTTTTTGAACAGCAATTTAAACATATGTTTTATCGTCTTTAAAGGGCTTGAAATGTATACTTTTAATTTACATGATACATACAAGCATTATTTAGACATATCTTCTATGTTAAAAGGAAAGAAAAAAGCTCTAATACAGCTTTTACTTTATAAATCATTAAAGTTGCATGGCTTTATATGAAGTCTAAAATATGGCTGCATTAATATCTTATCTATAATACATACATTAGTTAGCTATAGTTAGTTTTTTTATAAAAATTTTTTAGATATATAAATATATCTTGTTATTTAATAATATTTACTATAACAGATATATTATATATTTCTTAAAAAGAAAGTACATATAAAAATTTTTTAGATATATAAATATATCTTGTTATTTAATAATATTTACTATAACAGATATATTATATATTTCTTAAAAAGAAAGTACATAATTTTTATGTATAACTAACAAATACATTTTTATAATTTATGCTATGTAGCCATGGTTAAGCCTTTGTATTTCTTTTTACACTGGAAAAAATAGACTTTTTTAGTGTGGGTTTTTAAGAAAACACATAAATGCCAAATATGTCCATCCTATATAAGAACTTGATTGTAAGTAAAAATAAACATCTTATATAAACATGTAGTATATATAAGCAAAAATGAAAGTATTAAAATATTAGTATATTTTATCAAGATAAATATATTGGAAAATAAAGGTATTTAGTGGATTGGATAGTATTTGTAGAAAGAAATTTTTAAAAATAATAAACTTAATCGGAATTAAGTTAACTACTTTATAAAGCTTAGGGGTTATCTGTATTCTTAAAAAAGAAGCAAAGATAGAAAGGTTTGTATTGATATAGTATGAAAATATTGTGTTTAAAATGATTAATACTATTTGACGTTAATAATAGATTGTTTTTTTCAGAATTATTTCTCGTTATGTTGTTATTTAATAGTTACATGTTTGGCTTAAGTTTTGAGCAAGTTTAGTTAAATCTAGCTTGTTATCTAGTTTTTTACTTTATGCAACAGTTCAATAGTTATTTTAATTTTGGAATGAATCCTTTCTTCAGTATTTTCTATACTTTGTAATTTATATAATACTAAGCTAATAGTATAGAATTTTTATTTCATACTATGATAACTATACAAAAATAGTATTTGAGTTCTATTTTTATGACATACATTTAAAATAAATGTAACATTTTTATTTTGAGTAATAGTTTTCTTCTATTTAACTATTTTTATATCATACTCCTATTACTATTAAGTAGCTTAATAGATATAAAAATAACAATATATACAATATATTATAACAAAATTCTCTTAATACTATATAATTAATAAAAATTAGTACAATAGTATACATAAAAATATTGTATACTATTTGATTATAATATCTTGGTATGTTTAATAAATTTATATTTTTTTTAGCAGTTTCTTCTTTTTTCTTATTTGGTACTTCTAAAGTCTTTGCAAGTGATGATGATGGCGATGAAGGATTCAAAAGAGGCTTACTACACAGTGAATTTTTTCTTTTACTAAGAGAGGATACAGTAGAGTGGTATGCAGAGAATTTGGCTACTCCTCCTCCTCCTAATGTTCAGATGTATTTTTTAGAAGATCCTTTTTTTAAAAAGCATCAAGGAAATGCTGCACAGCTTCAACAAGCTTTTTATTTAAAACTTCATCGTGATTTGTCGTTTATAGTTAAAGAAAAAAGACCACTTGGAGATAATCCAAGTGAGGAAGAAAAAAAACAATTATTAAAAAAGTTTGATACCTTCATTTGCTCTTGTTATATGTATGGAGAAGATCCTCGTTTTCTTTATGGAGAAAGTGATGAAGATGACGATTGTTATAATCCCACTAAGGGAAAAACAAGACTCTTTTTAAGAGGAGATAATCCAAGTCTTGATAGAAAAAAAGCTTTTACTCAGGATCCTCTTGCACTAGGTCATCAACATCAAGAGGAAGAAGAAGAACCTGCTCCAAGTAATGCTACACAGGCACGACTAAGAAAGAAGCTTCAACAAAGACAAAAACAAGCACAGACTAAGCATCAACCCAAAGAAGAAGAGCAAGGGGCAGTTGGAGGTGTTACTCAAACAGCACCATTTACATGGTCAGATTTTGAAGAAGAAGAAGAAAAGGAAAAAGCAGGTAAGAAAAAGAAGAAAAAAAAGAAAAATAAAAAAGATAAACCTGGTGATGAGCAAAAAGGAAGAGAAAAGAAAGATAAAGATTCCAATGAAGATAGTGATAATGATGAAGGTAAAGGTGATGGTAAACCAGCAGCCGCAGTTAAATTAGATCCTGGTGCTCGACCAAAAGAAAAGTCTGTTCAACCCCCCCCCCCCACTTCAAGATCAGGCAACAAAAAAGAAAAAAAAAAAGAAAAAACACCAACACCACCATGAACACCAACATCATGAACAACAGCAGCAACAACAGCATCATGGTGCTCAAGGAGCTGGACCAGGTGAAGATACAGAGGTACAATTAAGCATACAAGAAGTAGGCTTTTCTATAGATGATTTAGATCTGTATACAGATCCTTTTGAAGGGCAAGGTGCTCCTGAAGGAGAAGAAGAAGAACAAGCCCCCCTAACTCCACCAGTCCCTTTAGTGCTTGGACCTGGTGAGAAATATAGTGTTCAAGAAGAAGGTAATGGTGAAGGGAACAAAGAAGAAAAACCTGAAGAAGAACCTGAACCAGGATCATCAGGGGCATGCTTAGGTGCTGCTGGTGGTGTTAGACCTTATAAGACAGATCTTCTTGGAGGTTTTAACCACCAAGGTCAGCATGACTCATTGCAAAAAATGCAGCATATATTTTTGGGTTCTTCTGAGCATGTACTAAGTACATTAAAGCATTTGGTATTAAAAAAGAAAAAACCTTATGCTACTACATCTGCACTTAATGTAACAGATATGCAAGATTTCCCCTTGTTAGAAAATTTGGGAGAGTTGATGCCTTATAAACTTTTTGCTTCTACAAATAAACATAGAAAAAACTTGGAGGAAAAAACACAATCTGGTCAAGCAGGTATAGACATTCAGCTTTTCTCAGGTAAAACAGGTTTTTTTCATAAGCTTTTGCTGAGTCTTGCCTATGACTTTAATACAAATATGTATAACGAGTTTAGTAGAGGCCAACTATTAACTGAAGATAATAGTATTGTAAAAGCAAAATTGGCAACAAATGGTCTTATTGCAATGCTTGCACATAATCCAGATGAACAAGGTTTAACCTGTAATGTTGGATGCTACTATAGTCTTGGTAAAGCAAAGAACATTAGACATGTTCGACATGGACAAAGTCGAACAGTAACAAGAGGTGACTCAAATGTTGTGTTTATTGGTCGATTATTGCAGATAGGATATAATGTGTCTTTAGTAAAGAATTTAACAATAACACCATATATTGAGACTATTATGTCCAATATTCAGAGTAGTTCCTATAAAGAGCAAAAAGCTCTTTATGCTTGTAGTATGAGTAAAAACAGCAATGATGTTTTAGAAAATAGTATAGGTGTAAGGTTAGCATATCAACCAACAGAGCATATTCAGCTTCAAACAGCTTTATATAGTGTTTCTGGTAAACAGAAAATAAGAAAATTAATATCAAAAACAATACTAGAACCTGGATTTGAAGTATCGTCATGGAGTGATGGATATCACAATAAGTATATACATACAAAACTTGATATAGCTTATGAAATGCTTTTAACAAGTCAACTTCATGTTGGACTAAATAGTTCTATACAGTTTGGATCAAGTAAAAAACAGGATAAACAGTTTTTGAACATATATTTTAGCTATATATACTAGTAAAGTAGTAGATGTATAAATAAAGTAATATGTCTATGTATAAAGAAGCTTGTTGGCATTCTTATTTTTCTCCTGAAGCAGGGAAATGCTTTTGAATATCCAAAGAAAATAACTTGTAAAAATAGTTAGTAAGCTATTTATAAATTATTCATCTATTATGTCAGAATAGTTTTCTTTTTCTTCAATTACAGTATTTAATAGTTCACCTGGATTAGCTTTTAAGCTTTTAGCAAATTTAATGAAGTTATCTATAGATAGATGTTCTTTACCTAATTCAATCCTACTAATGTAATTAGTACTCACTCCAAGCCTAGAAGCAAGCCTTCCTTGTGTTAGCTTAGCATTTTTTCTATATTTACGTATGACTAAACCAACAGGATATATATGTTTTCTTTGTGCCATACTATGATGGCTACACAGAAAAACAATATTTGACTATCTAGATTAAATGACATACATTCAAATTAAATGTAATACATTTAATTTGAAGAAACAGCTGCTTCCCCTCTAAAGTTCATCTTTAGAGGGTTTAATATTTAATTTAGGTCATTAATCTGAAAATAATAGAAAATAGCAATAGTAATAAAATAGGATTAATATTTTAGGATTAATGGAATGAAAAAGATATAAATAAAAAAGTTGTTATTCTAAAATTACTGTATACTATTTTAATTGATTTTTTTTTCCACTGCATATGTTATTCATTATGAGTAAACCAGTTAAACAAAAAATTTTTTCAACTAAAAAATATATTGTTATTTTATGAACACCTTTATTTTAATATATTAAACAGTAAAATATGGACTAATATATAGTATTATGCTTTTTGGTTTTATAATAAACTCTTTAAGTACTTAAAGAGTTTATTTTTTTAGTAGTAGTAAAAGAGGAAAGCCAAAGTGTTGAAGCTAACAAAAAACCAAATTGGTGCTTTAGAGGAACGACTTTTTTTGGGTGGATGGAACTATGAAGATATTGATATTTTAAGTTTAGTATATAAACAACAGCATAACTTAGCACAATGGTCTCGTATAAATGAGATAAAGAGTCGATCTAAAAAACAACAAGATAGTATAGATTTAGAAAAAATTTTTTTAAAAAAGGATACAGTATTTTCACATAGTCAAGGATTGCTTGTGTTTCCTTTTACAACACAAGAGGTCTTTTTTGATAAAAGTGAGCAATATACTTTTTTTCTCCTTTGTTATTTACTCAAAGAGTCTTTATACAAAGAGCTTATTATCGATAATGAGATTAGCAAAGAATTTCCTAAAGTTGTTTCATTATTAGTAGAGATTTGTAACATATATAATAAAAAATATACGCTTTTAGGCTATACACCTAATGCTTTTATTATTGATGCAAATGATAAAAAGTATGTTCATAAACTTCTTGAATATCCAACAGAAATTGCTATTTCTCCCCTGACTGGACCCTATAATATAGCATGCCGTTTTTGTGAGCAAGCGTATACAAAAATTCCATACCAGGAAATGTCTTTTGACATATTTTGTCAAGCAATTGATTGTATCCCTAAAAATATACCTACTAATATAAATTTAACGCCTTTTTTAGAACCTTTATCTAAAAAAATTTTCTTTTCATATTTAGAGTATATAGCAAAAACACGATCAGACATACATGTATTGTTTAATACCAATGGTGTACTGCTTACAGAAAAGGTAAGCCGTTTGTTTGTAGATATTGGTTTAAAGGAGATTATTATTTCACTTAATATGCCAGATGCCTTTAGTTATCGTCAGTTTGTAGGTTTTGATTATTTTGATAAGGTTGTTGCAAACATAGAAACATTGTGCCGTATAAAGAAAGAGAAAAACAGTCTTTATCCTAAAGTGATTGTACAGTATTTAAATGATCCCCCCCCCCCCCCCCAACCTCCCATCCCCAACCTTTATTATGAGCAAATATTTAAACGAAAAGCGTTTCTCCGAGAGCGTTGGGCAAATATTGCTGATGCTGTTTCTTTTCGTAATATTTCTCCTCCTATAAATGATCCTAATAGATTAGCAGAATTTAAGAATATATATCCTGATATGTTTTTAGAGCAGACTGTTAAACCAGAAAAGGCTTTACCATGTATGAGCACTATGACAACACTTGTTATTGATTATAAAGGTTACTATCTTCCTTGTTGTGCTATTCGTAGATCACGGACTGATTCTAATAAACGAAAACATAAATTTTTAGAAATTGGGCATATTGATAATATGGATGTAGTAACTGCTTGGCATAGTAAAAAATTACAGCAGATTAGGGCATGGAACATTGCTGGGCTTATAAACATATGTAATAACTGTACTTTGAATCAGAGCAATTTATTGTCTTTATATTCATTAAAAAATGGTATAGTACAGGCATGTTATTTACGTTATGAATAATATAATTAGATTGATGAATCTATTCATTATGAGAGTTTTTTTAAGTATACATATTCCACTGTATTTTAATAGTATATAATATAAATAATAATTCTATTTTGTTTTATATATTATTATAAATGATTCTGATAAAGAAATTTTAATGAAGAACATTTTATTGTAATACAACAAGATAATACAGAAGTTTGTTATTATGAAATTTGTATCTAAACAAAAAAAACATCCACAAAAGAAGTTGCATCCAGCCAGGCATGCAAAAAAAAATTATCCTAAAAATATATGGGAACCCATAGTGCTTAAGGAAATTTTAGAGCACTTTATGGCAAGTCGACAATACGAACGTATTGGTGACTATATTGCATTACAAGATACAATGGTAGCAAATGAACGTATAATTCTTTTCTTTCTACACACAGTGTATGATGATTCTTTAGCAACAATTCAGTTGTATGCTCGATATACAACTATGCTTATAAACTATGCTCAGAAAGATTTTCATCAGATAACAGCTGCAGATATAGATGCATTTATTCGTCATCAACAAAAAAATGGATCTAAGCCAGCAACAATAAATACAAGCCTTGGAGCATTAAAGAGTTTTTTTAGACATCTTGTAGATGCAGGTATTATTACATTGAATCCTACAGCTTTTTTAAAGAAGAAAAAAAATGGACAGACGAGAGTTTTACCAGGTCATTTAGCACATAGTTTAAGTGAGCAAGAGTTAATACAATTATTTAAAGGTATGTCAAAAAATAATGCCCCACTACGTGACCAAGCATTATTTCATGTGCTTTTTCTTACAGGTATTCGGGCAGAAGAAGCTGTGCGTTTAAAATGGTCTCATTTTGTTTCATGGCAAGATAAGTGGTATTTAGATGTATTTGGTAAAGGCAGTAAAACACGTAGGGTGTATTTACCTAAACAAGCAGTAGAGAAGATACAGATATATAAATCTGACATGATCATACGTAAGGGTATAATAGATGCACAACCATTATTTGCACATTTATATAAACCGAATAAACATATTACACGACATGGTTTGTATGTGCTTGTAAAAAAATGGTGTAAAAGGTTGTTAGGACGTACAGATGTTTCACCACACTGGTTTCGTCATAGCTGCTTTACACAACTTGCACATAAAGGTGCTAGCCTTGAAAGCATTAAGGCATTAGCTGGTCATGAATCAGTAGAAACAACAATGCGCTACAATGAAGCTGCACAGTTAATGCGTCCTGCAGGGATGTTATTTGAAAATGCTTTACCACAACAGTTTTCTAGAGAGGCTGATATTTAGTTTAGGTATAATTATGTGTGCTTAATGAGTCTATGATTGCCTATATTATAGCACATGTTGGTTATGAGTATGATACATTTTTGATAAGGATTTATATATAGACATATAGTTTTTAGCAATTTTTTCCACTAAATAATAAAGCCTTATAGTTTTTTAATAGAGCAAGAAACCCTTTATAAGTAAATTTTTTAAAATATTTATAGAGCTTTACATATAATAAAATCTGTATAGTTTTGGGTTTCCTTATCTTATGGCATAGAAATCTGCTCTTTATACTGCTGCTATATATACCTAAAATATGTTTGTATATATTTTATTGATTAAATGAAAATAGTTATACTACAATATCCATACGTTATATGTATATTGTAATAAGTATATACGTCCTACATACTAAATATAATAAACGTTATACAAAAATCATGTTAAGAATATAATAGAACTAACAATACTCTTGTATTGTGTAGTTATGGTAAGATGTATCCATAAAACAATAGGATTATATATGGAATTTGAAAGAACACCACTTCATGATCTTATTGTAATAAAACCTAAAATACATGGTGATCCTCGTGGATATTTTGTAGAAACATGGCAACAGAGAGAATATAGTATTTTTGGTATTTATTTACCGTTTGTACAAGATAATCATTCATCATCAAAAAAGAATATTTTACGAGGCCTACATTTTCAGAAACAACATCCTCAAGGTAAACTTGTATATGTAACTTTAGGTGAGATTTTTGATGTAGCTGTTGATATTCGACCTAAATCCTCCACTTTTGGTGGTTGGCATGGTGTCATTCTTTCAGAGAAGAATCAGCATCAATTTTGGGTTCCACCAGGTTTTGCTCATGGTTTTTGTGTTCTTTCTGAAAAGGCCCATGTACAGTATAAGTGTACAGAATATTATCATCCAGAAGATGAAGATGTTATTCGTTGGGATGACCCAGATATAGGGATTGAATGGCCTATACAATTACCAGAACTTTCTCAAAAAGATCAAGCTGCTCAATCTTGGAAAGCTTATCTTCAAAAGAGTGAAGAGCTTTCTAGTTAAATTCTATATAATACATTGATTAGGAAAATGTTATTCATTGGAATGAATAGACATTGTTATTAACTGTTTTATAAAAATCACTAAAAAATTTTAAACATTGATTGTCAATAATTTAGATCATGGCGTTCTTATGCCGGATATGGTCCTAAAAAGATTAATTTTTGATAAACCAAGGTATGAAAAGACTAATAGTATAAAAAATTTTTTATTCATTATTATGTATAAAAGAGATTACAGCATTTTTTGTTTGTGGCCGTTAGAATTGGTATGTAAGGCCAGCTTGACCACCAAAACCTTTATTGTCTCCTATATCACTAAAGATATTGAAGAGAAGAGAAAAGTGGTTACTAATGTTACTTGTAAGACCTAGTGTTGCTCTAAAAGTACTTGCAGTGTTCTTGTCTTTGAATTTCTTTTTAAGAATTTTTGATGTAAGTCTAAAGTCACCAGACAGACCTTGCATCCATTCAACACTTGCTTGAATATTTGTTGGTACAGACAGTGGTAGTTTGTAGTCACCAGTAATACCTAAAGATGTTGTTGTTATTAAAGTGCTATCAAGTGTTTCTGTATCATCTCCACACACCAGATCTATGTGGTTTTTGAATAGTTGCTCAAAGATAGTTTGGCCACGGGGATTAATTGTGAAACCATTAGAGAAAGTGTATTTCCATCCAAATTCAAGGGCTTCTGTAGGTACAATATCTGTCCATGCATGATTGATATCATCAAAGCCTGGCGTTTTTGCTATATTTTTATTTACAGCAAGTTGTAAGGTGACTATGCCATATATACCTGAAGTATGCATAATACCAAGATATCCATTAGCAATCCCTGTATATATTGTTGACTTTGTTTTGTTAACAGTAGACCAGCGGTTACGTCCTTCACTAAAAGCAAGAGAAGCACCATATTGTGCTTGCACTGGAAGTATAGTTAATGGTTGAAGGTCATCATAACCTATAGATGCGATCCACCAAGGCATGTCAGACTTACTATTTGGAGAATCAAGTCTTTCATAACCACCTTGTATATTTGTCCATAATCCAGGTGGTGTAGTATCAGTAAATATTTGACGAGAACGATTAAGTATGTTCCATGTTTGTTGTTTTCTTAACCAACTAGAAGCTTTACGTGTAGAAGAGATCCCATAAAAATCTTCAGAATACTCTATTTTATTAATATACCAGATATTGTCATCTTCAAAAGTACATGTAGCCCACAATAAACCTTGGCAGCTTTTTGTACTTAAGAGGGGTGTTTGTGCTAATGCCGGATCTACACTAACTAAAGGGATGTTTTTATAGCCCATAAGTTCTGGTGAACATGAAAGGTCAACACGAAAAGTGTCTCCTACAGTAATGGATGGTGGTGCGTTACCACTACCAAGAATTGTCAAAATTGGTCGTCCAGAACCAGGTTTTGCTCCTAGAGGAGCAAGTATTCCACTATCTATAGCTATGCTATCACCTACAAGTAGAACTACAGTAGAATTAGGAGCAAAAGAAATTTTTGAACCAATCTCAAAGTCAGCACTACGAGCTTCAAGTACAAAAAGTGTATCAGCTTTACCCCAGACTGTATCACAACCTTTTTTAAAATTTATAGAGGTTATAGATGGTATTTGGTTTGGGTCAAAAGGGCGTTTTGGGCTTCTAATATATGTGACGTACCACCTCCAACAAAGTTTAAGATAGAAACAAGACTTCTACCAGTACTAAGCATCTCAACAGTACCTCCTGATATATTCACATCAAGATAATCAACAAGATTATCTTGTCCTGGAGGAGGAGGAGGTAAGCTAGAACCAAAGAGAAGATTTTTAACAACACCACCACGCATAACAAAATTAACGCGATTTGTTATCCCAACGTCTGATCCAAGTTGTAATTTGTTTATGTTACCACTAAAAAGGTTTACATTGGCTGTATCTAAATAAGCACCATTTTGGGTAGGACCCACAGTAAGGGTCTTTATTAGAGAAGAACCAAATACGCTAAGAGTTACAGGAAAGTCTATTCCAATTGGACCAAGAGGTCCAAGGTTAAGATTGTTTATAACGGAGAAGTTGTCGACTATAATAGTTGTTGGTCCTCCAATAGTACCACTTTCTGTTAAATTGAAGTCACCAATGCTTACAGTAGTAAGACTTATACTTAATGCATCACCAATATTACCAGCCTTTGTAGCCCATAATGTTCCAATAGAAGTATTTTGAGCAGTAAGAAATGCTTTACCTCCAAGGTTTACATTTTTCTTTTCTCCAGCAATAATGAGTTCTCCAGTAGATCCACCCCTTAATTGAATTATGATACTATCTTTTACAGCAATATAATTAGGAGCAAGGCCTATAGCATCACCAAGACCACAAATTTTTGCTGCATTTGTTTGAGCTACATCTAAAATGATAGATCCATCTACATACTGAGTAGCGTCAGGCGTGCCTGCTTGACAACCACCATAGATTGTCAGGGGCATGAGCTTTCCTGAAACCGTTAGAGGACTTGTATTAAAAACAGATACACTAATAGGTCCTCCTATAGATGCATGGCTTTGGCTAAGCTACCTCCAACGATTAGTGAAGTGTTTGAGTTTCCAATAATTAGTGATGACTGACCTTTTATGACGTTTGGAATACCTGGTGATGCACCACCACCATAAGCACTTCTAAAAAGAGACAGTTTTCCATCTGATCCTGTAATTGTAAGGTCTGTACTATCTGTAATACCTTGAGTTACTGCAGAGTTAGAGCCACCAAAATATGAATCATTTGGTGTAGAAATATTATTTAATGTTGTCGGTTTTCCATCGAAAAAATGGTTAATAGCAAAGGCGTTATAAGGTAGTAAAGCTATAACAAACAATAAAATAAAGATAAATGTATAGATATAGTTTCTTTTTTTATAGTAAGAGATCATAGAAACTATATTTAGTAAAAAATAATTGATGTGTCAAAAAAATTTTTAATAATGTTGATATAATTGAAAACTAAGTGTTAGATAGGTATAAAAAGTAGCGTAGGACAAAATAAAATAGGTATTGATAAAGCAATAGCTATGATATAGCTAGGACAAGAAGTGGATCAAATATTTAAAAAGATAGAGAGAAAAGATCTACAAAAAGAGAAAAAGTTTTAAGCTAGAATAGCTGTTTAACACTAGCAGTTAATTATACAGTAACACATAACATTATTATAATCCAACAAACCTTGTATAGAAAAATAGACTATCTACCATTGGCCTATACTATAAAAATTTTTCTATAATTGCCCCTAATAGCCTGATTGTATTTTTTCAATATCAATATGAGATGGGAAAAACAGATATCTTAGGGTTACTAATTCTAGATAGGAATAAAAAGAACCCAATAATTTTTATTGGGTTCTTGATGCATCATTATATCTTTATGACTAGAGAGTATAAGTTACATGAATGGCTTTTACATCTTCAACTGTGGTTGCCTTTTGCAGTTGTTGTTCAAAAGTTGCTCTTTGTTGTTCCAAAATTGCCCGAACTTCTGCACTATCCTTACTGTTTTCAATAAGAAGCATGTCCATAAGTACAGCATCATAGGTGCTATGTATTTCTACAAGCTTATGTTTTTGGCTTCCATAAGTGCTTCTACAGGGTCTTGTTCAGGTCTTGTAAAAAGAGCATTTTGGGGTAGTGGCCCAGGTTCAGTCATATACCGTGGAGGTGTTTCCCAGGTATCATCAGGAAGCCAAAAAGGCGTTCCTGTATTTTCAATGATGCGATCTTTATCATCTTTTTGTTGACGATGATCTTCTATTTGTTGCCAAGAAGAACCTACCCATTGAGGGATATGGTTTTTTTGGTGTTTAGGTTTTACCTTAGTGCAGTTATGGGGCATTCCATGGTATGCTTGTGTTTCACAAACATAATATCCATTGTAATCATATTGGTATACTGTTTCCATTAACTCTTTCCTCCTACATATACACAGGGAAGTAAGGCAAAACGTCGTGGACGAAATTGAGAAGCTGTAGGTACAACTTTTGAGGCATCAAAAGTAAAATCATGAAAACCAGGGGGTGATTGGATTGCTTGCATATAATCTGTACGATTGGCTACACCAAATGGACCACTAGTGGCACCAAAATTAAAAAAGCCTCCGACACTTCCTGTAATGTTTCGCATGGCATCACCTTCCCATGTACCAATATGTTCTGTAGCAAGGCCAAAAGAGTGATCTGTGCGAGTGTCTGGTAACTTAATAGTTTTTGCAGCACTATCAACAACAAAAAAGGGTACACCACCTATACCCCCTGCTGTATTTGATAAGGCTTCCCATTCTGCTTGAGACTTACATTTCCAAAGATTCTTTTCAGTTGTGAGGTGTTCCCAAAGCTTAGGATATTTTGTATCTGCTTGTGTAAGAATGGATCCATCTCGAACAGACCAGCCTTGTGGTGGTACTTGTTCAAAAAAATCTTTAAATTCAGCCGTTAAGGGAACTACAGACAGGACACCATTTGCATCTATATAGACGGTTTGACCGTCTGGTTGTACTAACCCTGCTCTATCAGGTGTTGCAATAGGTATTCTTTGCTCAATCATTTCTATTATTGCTGTACAAACTTGGGGTGTTGACGTTTTATCAGGAGTAATATTTACATTTTCAAGGATGTTATGAGCTCTTCTTGTACACTATTAAGCCAATCTGCAGAGACTGTTGTTGCTTCTATAGGGATGGTGGGATCACCTTCTGTAAAGCGATTGTCTGGTGTGGCATCTGGTGTATCAATACGAAACATGCTTACCCCCTAATAAGAATAATATTCTCTATATAAAAACGTATGGACTGGGGATATCTGGGTCTTCTGTACAATCTTCACAGACAAATCCTCAGTAAATATCGTAACCCAGCCATACGTTTTATACATATCAATGAAACAGGTATAACAAGAGTGTGATGTTTTGTAAGATAGAAACATGTCAGCAACATAATAAGAAAAGCATAGAACTCTTTTAGGTTAAGACTTTTTGAGCTTGTCTAGGTTGTTTAGTCTTTTTGGATAACTACAAAGATAAAATAGTCAAAGCGTTATATATGATTCATATGTAAAATAATCTTTGGAAGTTTATATACTCAAGCAGAATGGGAAGCCTTTTAAATACAGTAGAAGCATAGGTGGTATATCCCTTTTTTGTTGATAAAGAGTTGTGTATGTTCAATCTAAAAATTGGCTATTTAGATAAAAAGCTATTTTTATAGATGTCTTTAGTAAAAAGTAATAGGCTCTATTTCTACATTTACCAAACACATCTAAACACCACGTATCTTGCCATGAAACAAAATGAGACCATTTTAAATGCACAAACTCTTCTGTATGAATTTCTGTAAGAAAAAGCACATGAAATAATGCTTGATCACATAGTAGAGTATTATATTTTGACATACCTTATGTTCTGATACATGGAACAATATAGTTTTTACTCCGCTAGAGTGATGGGTTATCTATAATTGTATAGCTTATGAGATTTTTATGATGTTATAAATTTTCATGACTTTAATACAGTGCCTTTTGTTTGAGCTAGAACTTTTATTAATGTGTATGTTGTTTTTGAGAATAAAAAGAGTGCAGTATATGTTTTGTTTTATAGCGTGTATATTTTTATAGTTTTTTGTGTATGTAAAAGTAAAAACTCTATGGGATTCTGAGCATTAAATTTTGAGAGTAAGCATAGATAATAATAGTTTTCATTTAAAAATGTTATATATTATTTACACATGAATTGTTGAGTTTTGATATTTATGATCATAAGCATATTGGCTGGCATTATATACTTTAGATAGGCTGCATATATTAAACTATTGCTCTGCTCCAATTTTAATAGAAACATCTTGTACATGTAAGCATTGTATGTTTATACCTGTATAATATACAGTTTATCTCCAAGAACATTGTTCATTTTCTGATAACTGTTCTTTTGATAAAGGTGTAATAGCTTCTTGAAGGCTTATATAGCCAGATGTAGTAATTTTCCAAAGCATTTCAAGAGCGTCAGGCCCATCGTCATGATCAGCTTTTGGGAAGTGCAATAACTGCTGTATGAGTTCATGTTGTGATGGATGTAATAAGATATGTTTTTGTACCATATGGGGTTGGAGAGACTCAATTCTTAAGAGCTTATCTGTAGTGTTTATAAGTGGTTTAACTGGAAGGGCAATGCCTTTTTGTTCTGCTCGTTGAACAAGGACATGAGCAAAAAATTCTTGAAATTGGATAGCTTCAACACCCCAGAGTATGGGTGTATATTGTTGATGAAAAGCTATGATATCTTCAATAATTGTATCAGGGTGCCTTTTTTTAATAGATGCTTCTATAACATGTAAGGTTACTGTTGCTTTACAAAAACCTCCAATAAGAATAGCTGATGGATCTCTACCTGCCCCATGCTTACCAAGTGATGGATCACATACACCAAAATAGAGCCAGTCTTCTGAAGGTATTGACCAATAATGGATACATTGTGCAAAAGGTGCATTTTCACCTTGTAATGGGTCATTTTGATATTCTGCATCAAAGGCAGCATGGTTTTCTGACCTAACAAGCATTAATTGCTGTAATGTACGCATTCCTGGCCAACTTATAGCCGTGCCTTTATGCATTTCTATATGATGTGTATTCAAAAAATCTTGAGCCTTTTCTATGCCCTGCTCTAGAAGTAGCGTTTCCCATTGATCCCAAAGATCCATACGTTCTGGCCATTGTTTAATAGCTTTGAATATACATGTTTTCCATAAAGGCTTTGTTAATGTTCTTGCTAAAACAGCATCATAATGAAGAACCGTTCCTATATAAATGATATCCATAGATCCATCTGCAGAACCAAGGTTCATAACTGTTTTCTGGAGCCAATTTTGTAGTTTATCTCGTTGTTCAGGCTTCCTTACTTGTTGATCATTCTCAAGGTCATCTAGAATAATAAGATCAGGCCTATATGGACCATGTCTTAATCCTCGCATACGTTTGCCTGCTCCAAGAGCTTGAATTTTTACATGTGAGTTTGTGAGAATTGTGTGTGCATTCCAAAGAATGCCTTCTCCTGTATAATCAGGAAAATCATAATGGAGCCATGGATTTGTTGTAAGTTCATGCTTTATTGCTTCTAAAAGAATTTGTGCTTGTTCAGTTGTGTCTGCTATAAGCAAAATATACTTTTTTCTTTTTGTAAAAATAGTCCATAAAACAAAACATAATGCAACTATTGTTGATTTTGCTTCACCACGAGGAGCAGCAATGGCAAGTCGTTGACCTTTTGGTTTATCAATAGCTTTAGGTAGATGGATGTCTAACCATAAATGTAGATCAGCAGTATTTGGTGTCTGATTTTTTGAGCATGTATGTTTATGAGAAACTGTATTTTTTATGCTAGATCCTTGGATATGTGTACCTTTGGTAGCTTTAATTCGAGGGTATATACCTTTTATATAGTGATGGAAGTATGTTTTCCTAAAGAAAGAAAAATCATGTTCTACTTGAAGAGTTCTGCTATTTTGAGCTTCTTGAGTAAGAATAAAAGAGCCGTCATCAAGTTCTACCTGCTGTGTAAGGGTAGAAGCAAGCAAGGCTATCTTTTGTGTGAATGTTTTTTCAGAAAGTCTCACTGGCTATACTCTTTAATGAGCCTCTTTCCAAAAGGTTCTAGTATCTCTAAAAGTTCAGGTGTGTGTTGTGGGTAATCTTGTTGAATAAAATGCACAAATTGTTTCATCACATCAAAAGCTGTGGCTAAACGATCTGTTTTAGGGAGGATATGTCTACTAGCATCAACAGTTTTAGCAAGACTTTGACTAAGTTTTGAAAGCAGCTCTACTTTAGTATGTGTAGAAAGTGTTTCATCAATTTTTAATTCTTCTAGAGCTTGTTTATGTTGAAGGATATATTCTGTAAGCATTTGACGAGTGATACCCTCCATTCCATTACCTATAAGAAAGAAGTGTTCTCGTAATATATCCCAATCATCAGCTTCTTTTTTAGCTTCTGTTCTCCAGCGAATAGCTGTAGCTGGTGCTACATTAAATGTTTTTGCTATTTCTGTTATTGCTGTACGAGAAGTTATGTAGGCATTACGTATAGCTTCTTTTGTTTTGGCATCATAGTTTGCCATAGGCTTCCTCTAAAAAAAATCACCCTGCTATTCTTTAGTGTTATTTTGAGGGAGT
Organism: uncultured Lawsonia sp.; assembly: GCA_964369665.1. Taxonomy (GTDB): domain Bacteria; phylum Desulfobacterota; class Desulfovibrionia; order Desulfovibrionales; family Desulfovibrionaceae; genus Bilophila. Next base: position 68,357 of record CAYJFS010000005.1, read on the forward strand.
ACAATGTTATCAGTTTTTGTATTCATAGCACGCAGAGCATCAAAAATATCTCTTGTTCTTTCTCTACAGTCGTTTTTGGTTAGATATTCCTTGGGAATACCTTCTCTTAACTCAATTAATGCCGACTCTAATGTAGCAATACGGTTTTCTAGTCGTATGGCCCAATAAGAAAGGAGTGCACACACAATACCAAGAAGTCCAATAATAATGCTTTCTATGGTTAAAAGTGTCATTCTTCTTTCTCCAAAAATTGAATAAGTGCTTGTAATTGTGCAGCAATACTTTGACAGTAAGCACCATAATGTTGAATATGCAACAAAATATCTTTAGGTGAAGTAAGTTTTTTTACTGGTAAGGGTTGTGAAGGTTTTTTTGTAGTATTTTGTTTTTGTAGAGGTGTATTGTTTTTTTGAAGTTTGTTTATGGTTCCACGCACTTCAGGATATACTGTTGCTGTTTGGGATGGAATTATTTCAGGTTGCTGTATCCAGGGTATAAAGGGGTTGGAGGTTTTGGTATATGCAGAAGTTTTGGTGGTATTGGTGTTTGAGTATGTGTTTGAACTATCGGAGGTGGTAAGACCAAGTGCTTGGTTGTAGCTTTGCACCCAATCAGGAGGCATCCCAGAACAATACTCACGAGCATTTTCAGACACATGATTTATAATCCTTTTTGACTGTATTACATTTTGTATAAGTTTTTCTTGGGTTTCTTTGAGTTTTTTAGCAAGACTATTGCCACGCTCTGTTTCTTGCCTAAGACGTAATCGACTTGCCCTTTCTGATTCTGCTAAAGCTTGGTAGCGAGCCTGTTCTTGCTTTGCATACTGAGTTTCTAATTCAGCTATGGTAGCTTTATATTTATTGGCAGTAGTTGACTTTCCATATCCATATCCAGAGATAAAAAGTCCTATCATACCTATGCCTATGAAGATAGATTTACTACCGATCACACGCTACTCCTTGTCCCCACCCTGCTTGCTCATACAAATTTTGTAAATTGTGCAAAATAGTTTTGGGGTATTGTCTATTCTCTTTAAAAGCAGATGCATTACGTCCAGCATTTATATGTTCTACATGTTCCCAATATATGTTTGGGTTAAACCCTTTTTTTTGTGCAGCATGTTTATCTCGTTGTACCCAACTAAGCCCACCATTATAAGCAGACAACATAAAAGCTACCCTGCCACAAGGGAAAAGAGCGGTTACATGCTCCCATAACCATAAATCATAGACAACAAGAGCTCGTAAGCTCCAAGTAGGATTGAAAGGTAAAGGTTTTCCTGTATCAGGTGCAATTGTTGGAAGCCAATGAGCAGTTTTAGGCATAAATTGAGCAAGCCCTTGGGCTCCCACAGGACTTACAACATTTGTTCTCCAAGATGACTCTGCATGCACTTGAGCTGCAAATAAGGCTACAGGGGCGTCTAGTCCTCAAACACTACGGGCAACACGGATTAAGGTATGTCTATGCTGTATGGCTGTATTTGGAATTTGAGCAAAAGCAGTTGTTAGAAAAACCAAAGTGAAAAGGCAGGTTATGGCAGTTTTGAACATAGCACAGTACCTCTGCCCTCAAAATACAAAAAAGTTTTAGAAGAAAAAGATTGAAGGTTGTCAGCTAAGATAGTTCAACCTATTGATTGGGGGTAGGGAAAACTACCAATATTTATCCCAGAAGTTTGAGAGAATACCCCTAGGTATATCTATATCCTTGTGTACCAAGCTATGTCAGCCTGAATGCATTTTATTAAGTATAAGTGGTTTATGTAATATATCTAATATTTCAAGGTAGTTGTCGATTTATTGACGACAAAACCACTTTATATATTTTTCAAAATAACCATAAAAATCTTATCTATCAGGCTCTAAAAAAATATTCAATTATTTCAAGTGATTATTTGTCTAAACTATCAGCTTGGAATGCCTGTTGCAATATTACCTTCTGACATATGAGAACATATGCATAAATAGTATTTTTACTACTATAGGTTAATGTTTTTATACTCATGAAGTAAGTATTTATCATAATGATACACTATACTTGTTCTATTATATAGGGATAAATTCAATAGTAAAAGGTATATTTATAGTAATAACATATACATATATAATTAATATATAAAATATATATTAATTAATAATTATTATTTAATAATTTTGTTCTTTTATATTTTTAATAAAAATACAGTATATAAATATGCTGTATTTATACGTTATTATTTTATTATAGTATAATTTTTAAAAAAAAAATTATTTAAGAAAGGATATAAAGTTATGAAACGTATAAATGTTATTATATTTATATCTGTATGTATTACTTTAGTATTAATAACAATAATCTATAATATGCATAGAAGTAACAGTTCATATTATAAAGAAATTTGTGAGTCTCTTAATTGTACAGATAAAGATACACATGATCTTCATAGTAATGAAGTAATTATGGAAAAATTCTTCATGTCTATAGAACATATGTATAATAAACTATGTATAAGTGCACATAGAAGATTTATAGATATGCTTGTAGATACAGATACACATGTACATCAGTCTATGCATCCTTATAGTTATTCTGCAGAAATAGTATTCTCTGTACCAAAAGAATGCATAGAGCCTATATACCAGCAACATACATCATTACAAACATGTATGCCAATAAAAGTGGTTCATTTACCAAAGAATAGTGCTCCGTATGATAAGCATTTACCTATCCTTGTGTCTGAATTATCACATGCTGTAGTTTGTAGTAATACTATATATAACATTATTGCTCCTGTGAATGTTTTTCATCAACAACAAATATTAGGTGATCAAAGTGTCCTATATCCTTTGGCAGGTCTTGTACTATATGAAAAGCATAAATTTTTAATAAATGATAGTAGTAAAACAACACAAATATCCTTCAAGACAAAAGAATCTGCTAAACAGAATAAAAAAGCACAACAAACAGTTTTAAAAACCCCACTCTCTCATAATTCAGAAAACATTTCTCCTCAAGAAACATCCTCTCAAGATACAGTACTTTTTGTTCCTAAAAAATACACAAAAAATTTTGGTAAAAAGAAAAAGCAAAGAGAAGAAATATATGATTTTGCTTTAAATACAGCATCAATACTGCCTATAGGATATGTTGCATCTATGCATGGAGGTAGTTCTGGGGGTGGTGCTTCTGGTGGTGGAAACCATGGTGGTGGAAATGGTGGTCATGGCCATAATGGTGGTGGAAATGGTCCTAAAGAAGAGCAAGGCGGTGCTGTAGGTGGTCATGGACACAGACATGGCCATGGTCATAACCACGGGCGTGGTCATAGACACAGACACGGCCATGGTCATAATCATGGGCATCATCATAGGGGTGGTTATCAACCATATCATGAGAATGGAAGTTATAATCCTTTCAGCATGATGCCCAGTAGGAATGGATCAGATCAAGGTGATGATGGTGGTGGAGATGGCAAGAAAAA
>CAYJFS010000005.1:71922-100745 GCA_964369665.1 uncultured Lawsonia sp.
GCCAGATCCAAAAAACAAAGATGAAGATAGTAGTTCAGAAGAAGAAGATGATGATGATGACGAAGATGAAGATGGCTTTGTATTAGTTGGGAAAGATGATGATGACGATGGTGGTAGCTCAGATTTTGAAGTAATTAAAGAAGAAGCTGGTGGACCTCATGAATCAGGAAATGATGGTCATCAAGAAGAAGGTGGTAATACAAGCCAAGGAACAGGATCAGGAAGCGGAGGTGATGATGGTGGTGGAGATGGCAAGAAAAAGCCAGATCCAAAAAACAAAGATGAAGATAGTAGTTCAGAAGAAGAAGATGATGATAGTGATGATGAAAGAGAAGATAGTGAAGAAGAAGATAGTGATGATGAAGAAGGTGATCCAGATGGAGATCCTGAAGATTATGCTCAAGCTCAACAGCCTGCAAACGCTTCATTAGCAAATAAAATAGTAAAAGTAACAGGTCCTGTATTGAATGTTAAGAGCTATAAAAATTCACTTTATGCCTTAAGCCAAGTAAATCATATAGTTGCTCAAGGTACACAGCAGGCCATGCAAACTATTATTATGAACACCAATACAAAGTCTTTATCAGCAGATAAACGGTTTACTTTATTTGGTACTTTTTCAGGCAGTAATCCAGAACTTGCTAAGTCAATACCATATGGGTTTCATATAGGTGGTGCAGCACATATTATTGCAGATCTTTATGCTGGTATTGCCTATAGTTATGGATATCAATCTACAAAAGAATATACTGTAACAACTGCTGGACCTGAGACAAAGGGATCAGCAAAAGGAAGATTTCATAGCCATCATATTTCAGGGATTGTATTATGGAACCTAAATAAACCAGGCTTTACAAGTTTTATAGAATACAGTTTAGGTAGAGGCAATGCACTTCTTAGTCGTAGTTTTATTGTTGATAAAAAGACAAACAAAAATAAGGGTAAAACACATACAAATACAAATGGTCTTACAGCACGTATAGGATATACTCTACAGAGTTCGGAAGTCTTTAGTACAACACCATATGCAGAAGTTGCTCTTGTTCAAGCTGGATGTAACAACTATACAGAACACCATGGACAATTTCTTGCAAGGATATCTGGTATAAAAGAACAGGTGTTGGAAAAACGTCTAGGTTTGGATAATACATACAAAATAACTAAATCTACAGAACTTCAGTTTTGGGCTGCTGCTGTGGAAAGCAAGAAGAATTCTTCTTCTAAAATACATGCAAAAATACCTCAGAATAATCAAAAGGTTACTCTTCCAAAACATAGTAAAAAAGAGGTTTCAGGAGAACTTGGAGCTAGTTTGAGCCTTAAAATTACTGATAATGTAGGGATACGGTTTTATGGAAGTGTTCAGACCAAACATTCCAATACTGGATTACAGACACAAAGTGCAGGTACAAGTATTTGGTATAGTTTCTAATATATATACATAAATGGAGGTTATTATGAAGTATGTTCAAAAAGTTTTTAAAGGGTTAAAAGGTGTCAAAAAAATTACTTCAGATGTTTTTGATGGTTGGAATTATATTTACTATATGACACATGTCTCATATGCTCCTATACAAAATAAAGCTAAACAGCTTATTCAAGATAAATAATGTATAAATTTAACAATATCTACAACCATATAATAGCATATTAGATTTATATGGTTGTAGATGTTAACATAGCTTAATCAAGGAGTATTTTTTTTAAATATCTTTCTAGCACAAATGATTCTTGTATATATAGAAATTTTCTAGGAACTGTTTTATATGCATATTATTTTTGTTACTCATGATATCGATAGTGGTGGATCTGCTAGAAGTTTATCTATTTTAGTACAAGAACTTGTAAAAAGACATACAGTACAAATTATTACATTTCTTCCTCCAGAGCCAGGGAAACAGTTAGAACTGCTCTATCGCCAGCTTGGTGTTCCTTTATATCTTTTTCAATGGGGTTGGTTGCCAGTATCATTTGTAGGGTGTCCACAGTACCTCGAAACAAATGAAAAAAATAGAAAATATCTTCCAGAACTAGAACAGTTTGCAAAAAATGCTGACATTATTTGTTTTAACAGCTATGCACCATCAAGTTTGGCTCCTTATTTCCCTGAAAAACCTCGTGTGCTTATTGCTCGTGAAGTTATTGATGAAAACTCTCCTCAATATCAAGCAAGTATTTCTATGCTTAGAAGGTATATTTCCATGGCTATTGCTATTGGACCACAAGAAGCACGTCAATTAGAGACTATAGGTATTCCACATGAAATAGTTTTTAATACAGCTACACACCAACCACATTTTTACACTCATCCTGCATATCCACCTATTCGTTTTGGAATGTTTGCTCAGTTTACCAGATCAAAAGGTATGGATATTCTTTTATATGCTTGTGCAGAACAAGTAGAATTATTAAAGCAGTATAACGTGCATATTCATCTTTTTGGTATTGATTTTCATTCTGAATTAAAAAGCATGGAACTTATAAAATCTTTTATCCATTCTAATGGACTTGAAGATCACATTCATATTGAAGGGTGGGTTAATAATGTAGAGGAAGCCATGATAAATATGCATTGTATTATTAGACCTGATCGCACAGGTTCACCATGGGGTAGAGATATTATAGAAGCTATGTCACTTGGGAGGTCAGTTATTGCATCTGGAGAAGAGGATGTTTTTATTAAAAATGGAGAAACCGGGTACCTTTTCCCTACAGAAAATGCAGAAGTCCTTGGAAAAATCATAGCATCTATTGTAAAATACCCAAAAATTTTTGAAAAAATGGGCTATAATGCATTTCTTTTCGCAAAAGAACATTTTAACATTTTTATGAATGTACAAAAGATTGAATATATATTACAAAATGTTATTAATAATAAAGTATAACTTTTTACTACAAAAGTTATTTTTATATTTTGAATATTTGAAAAGAATATACCGACATGTATCCCCTACTTTATCTGCATATAGTAATTTAAAAATACTTGTCTAAGTTTACATAAAAATAATAAGTATAGTCAGCTTTTTTGTAACTGCTACTCTTTTAATTAAGAGATGCAATTTTTATAGCTCTTAAAATCTTTCAACATGAAGAATACAAAAGAACATTTTTAACGAGTTAATGATTTTTTTAAATTGATGTATGTCTAAGTATGTATAGATATACTTCATAGACACTTTAAATGAACTAACGTAACCTTTTTAAGGCATATTTTGATTATTAAATTTTTCAAAAAAAGAGTATATTAATAAATATTCATAGTAGGTGCTATTAGATGTATAAACAATTTTTAGTTATTAGTTTAGTCGTAGGATTATTAAGTTTACCGGTAAGAGCACAAAATTTACAAGAAGATGATTTCTTAACAAATCCACCAGATTTTTTTATTAAGTTATCAATAGATAATAATATTAAATCTTCCCAAGAAAGTGCTACAGATGTAGCTTTCTCAGCAATATCTTTGCTTGGGTATGCCAATAATCATTTTGAACTTAGCGATAATATTTTTGCTCGAATAGGTTTTGGTTATGCAACATTTCTTATAACTTTACTGAATCATGAGATATCAGGTCATGGGCTCAGAGGGATAGAGTTTGGTGGAAAGATAAAAGACATAAAAATTCGACCTTTTAGTGGTGAAGCACGTGTATCACGACCAGATCCTTACCATATGCAAAAAGAAGCCTTAATTAGTCTAGGTGGTAATGAAGTAAACTATCTTTTATCACAAAAGTTATTGAGTAACGTTGTAGTACATAATCAACAGTTAGATCCGGTTACAGCCATGGGTTATATCTTCAGCTCTGGAAACCAAGGGTTTTATGCGTATATAGCAAGTCCTAGTATGGATGGTCACGACCTCAAAAAATATTCCCGGGATATGGAAACAATGTATGGTGATAAATCTATGAGCCTAACAAAAATACGAAAGTTTGTATGGCTTGATGCTTTAGATCCAGTCTTTTGGACGTCACTATATTCAGCTGTAACTGGAAGATCTACTGAAATTCCAATGATAGAAATTTATGATGTAAGTTTTACACCCTTTGCTCGAGCAATATTAACACCATATGGTGCTATTGAACCAAAATTAGGTATGTATATTTTTACTAAATATTCTCCAATTAGAATAGGTTTTAGTTTAGGTAAGCAATCTAAAACTACAAGTGGAGTAACATATACAAATTCAGAAAAACAAGAACATAAATATTTAGCATCTGATGGTGTTAATTTAACAAAGATAGGGTTATTTAATGGACTTGGCCCTAAAGAAGATATGAGGAAGCATTTTACTTATAGTATAGATCTTTCTGTGTTTAAGCTCTTAACCTTAGGAGATTTTGTTATAGGTTTTGATGCTGTCCTTTGGAGTCAGCCAGAGTTGTTTACACCTAAACCATATTTTGAAAAGCCTAAAATTGGTGGAATGTTTGTCTTGAACGGCAGTTATCAGCTAGCCGATAGTTTTGCTGTTCTTGCTAGACTTGGTTATAAAACAAGTGGTTTTGTCCCTGGACATCATATTGAAAAAACACCAATACTAAGTATTGGTTTTGAATATAAACTTTAGTATACGTTATGATTGTAATAAGTCATTTTTATGGAGCATTTGAATAGAACAGTTTTATTGATTTATTAAAAGTCATACCATAACCGTGTATGGATACACCCCTGATTCGGATTTTTTGAAGACTGTGTGCGAAATGTAGTTGTTACACCTATGCCTAATCTTTTTGTTATACAGGTATTCATAGATACACCTAATTCACCTTGTGTATATGTTTCTTTTGATTGGGGTGTATAAGCTGCATATTCAAGCTGTTTAAATCCTACAATATATGAGGATAAAGAGGATAACTTTTTTTGGCCGTGAACAGCAGCTGTCCATATTTGGAATTCATATTTTGAATATAAAGAGCACTGCATTTGTATGCCTATAGTTTTTTCGAACATCTTAACTTGAGTAGGTTTAATGACAGAAGAAAATTCTGTATTTTTTTCTGTATAGGTATGCACTTTGGTACGCATAGCAGTTATTTTAATGTATGGTGTAAGTAAATGAAATTGTAATACATTGTTTGGCTTACAAAAGTCAGTTAGAGATAGAGCATACCCTAACTGTACTAAAAGAGCTCTTGTTTTTGTTGTTGGTCTACCTATGCCCTGTAGAATTTCATATTTTTGAGTATAATATCGTTGGTTTTTATTTTTTCCCCAACCACTAGAGGCAATAAAAATACTTTGTATGCCAGAGCCTTGAGTATTCCAAGCAAAGCTCCCAGAGAGTAGATTGTTTTTATTGCCAATCTTAGCATAACTAACATTGTTACATGTATTTACCCCAGAGTATTTTTTGAGTGTATTCTGTTCATAGTTATAGGCTATGCCAAAACGTATTTTTGAAAAAGGATTTATAATACATCCAACTTGAGTAGAAAAAGGTCGGTGTTGGAGGGACGAATTTGGAGTATGCATGGAAGCAAAGACTCTATATGGATGTTGAGCACATATTTTTGGTTTTTTAGACTGCCGTAACTGAAATTTTTGTAAGGCGTTTTTATTCCGATTAAGTTTATTCTCTAGTTGATGGTTTTGGTCTATTTCTGACTTTTCATATGTTTGGTATAGGTGAGCAGTTATTTGGTTCATTAAACCTGTTGTTGAATGAGTTACATGAGCAGTCTGAGTAGCAATACCTTGTTGTAAAGCACTTAAAGATTGTGCTTGTGATACTTTATTATAGTTCAGCAGAAAAATTGGTATTACAGGCTTTTGATAGTTTTGAAAGGTGCGCTGAATTTTTTTAAGAATTTTTTGTTTTTTCTGTTTGCCTTCTAGTTTTTTTTCTTGATCGCTTTTTTGGGGAAGTTCTTCTTCATTAAAAAGTGTTGAAAGTCCTAAGTCTTCATCTTCTCCAAGGGTACTGAGCAGGTCTTCATCATCCTCATCATCAGTATTTTCTAAAAAGGGGTTATGTTCTTCCATAGGTGGAACAGCTTCATTACCTGGTGGCTCTGGTTCACCATGATAATCTAAAGAAAATCTATGTATGCTACCTGTATCACTGTCACTATCATCTTCAGAACTTGTTTCATCTTGAGTATTTTGTTGTTGTCTAGAGTTTTCTTCTCTATCTTGAGAAGGTTTATCTGATTTTTCGTTTGATCCTGTACTTGTACTTGGGTTTTCATTGTTTTGTTGTTGTTCTGTACTGGCAGACGTTGATTCTTTCTGAGAAGATTGTGTGTTATCTTTTTGTGCTGTTAGAACAAGCTTTTGGCGTTTACTAGGCGGCTCTTCATCTGAACCAGATGTATCTGTTCTAGTGTTTTCTTTATCTTCTTCTGGCGGCAAGTTGCTTGTATCACTTCTGCTGTAACCTTTTAAAAAAAGTTGATGTGTTCTTTTAAGTGTATGACTTCTTAATCGGCCACTATGATGTGGATAGACCCATTCTGGAAGACTTACATTAGCTTCAGGTTCAGAGGCTGTATCTGTACTTTCTTCTGAAGAAGTATTTTGGTCTTCCTCAGATTGGTTATTTTCTGAGGTACTATTTTGTTCATTGCCTTCATTTGTTGAATCAGGAGATTGAGGAGAATCAGGTCCTGCATTTTGGTTTTCAGGGTCTGAATTGCCTCTATCTCCAGGAGAACCAGGTTCTTCATTTTGGTTTTCAGCGTCTGAATTGTTTTCATGATCATATGGATGATATATTGTATAGTCTGATGTATCTAAAAGAGCATTTCTTGTTCTTTCTATATGGCGTGTAAGGATTCTCTCATGTAGTTTTATGAGCTGCTGTTGTAAGTTGACTTTTAATAGTAACGTTTGACTTTTTCTTAGATTCAGCATTTTTTCCATATTCTGTAACATTTTTAATTGTTGTTCTTTTTGAGCATCAGTGAGTGATGATTGGATTAAATGCATTCTTAGTTTTCGTAAGTCTTCCAATTTTTTTTGAGTTGTTTCTTTTGATTGAGCCTCTAGCTCCTTTTTTCTGTTTTTTAATCTCTGATTTTTTTCTAGATCCATTGATTCTGCCTGTTCTAAATCTGTATCCTGCAGAGGTGATAAAGGTATCAGTTCTAAAGTATCTGTGCTTGCAGACGCTAGTTCTATATCTTCCATCCCTGCCAGCATTCTTTGAGGATTAGTTTCTAAAGCAAAAGATCGGAGATGTGGATCTGTAGGAAGTGTACTTGGAGGTATGGTTGCTGTTTCAGCAGTGCTTGATGTAGTTGTTGTTTCTGTAGCAGGTGGTTCTGTAGAGGGCTGTGTGCTTGATTCAGATGTAGTTGCTGTTTCAGAGGTGCTTGGCTCTGTAGATGATAGTTGACTTTGGCTACCTCTAAGGCTTTGAGCCTTTTTTTTGATATGAAGAACTATGGGAGGCAATAAGCCGTTAGTTTCAAGACGTGTCCGCTTTAGTATAGCTTCTTGCAGTTGCATGCCTAATGTACGTACCATTTTTCGAGTAGATATTAATTTTTGATATTGTTTAAGTAGAAGAGCTGACTGTGAACATAGAATTTTTCCACGTTGTTGTTGAACTGGATCAGGAAACGGTAAGTGTTCTTCAGTAGCTTGTTGTTGTTCTTCTTGTTCTCTAAGCCTTCTTTGTTCTTCTTGCTCTAATGTTTCCTCTTCAAGTTGTTCTTGTCTTTGAACTTGCTTTCTTCGTTCTTCTTCTTCAGCTTGTTGTCTTTGTAGTATGCTTTCAATTAAAGCTGCAGTTACTGCTCTTTGTTCAAGTAAACTTGATGGACCTTCATCTCCACTATCTTCTGCTTGTCTTTGATCCTTACTTTCTTGAGCTTGTTGAATATTTTGTTGTTGAGGTACATCTTCTTTTTCTGATCCTTCTGTATCAGTTTCAAAATTTATAGAACAAAAAGAACTAGAACTATCTTCACTTAAGCCTTCTGATACACGTGGGCGTTTTTGGAGTGGTTCTTCATCAGAACTTGAAGAGTCTGAACTAAAAGGTGGTGGTGCTTCATTGCCTGGAGGTTCTGGATCACCTTCATAGCATAAATCAAAAGATTCTACGCCACTGCTACTGTTATCACTATCAGACGTATCCCTTCTAGGGATTTCATTTTTTTGGGATTGTTCTTCTATTGGTACACTTGTACCTTCTTCCATAGCTACAGCAGCTGATGTTGTTGGTTCATGTTCTGATGTATCCGTTTCAATTTCTAACGAAAAGAATTCAGGGCTTGGGCTTCTTAATACAGGAACAGGAGCAGAAATTCCCTGACTAGATGAAGGTTCTACTGCTACTGTTGAAGCTTCTTCTTCAGAAGATGCTACTGATGCTGCTGAACTTTCTTCTTCAGTAGAAGGAATATCAAATAGGTCACGACCTGTTCTTTGTAAATGGAAACGTCGATGTGCTGATGTTTCTTGTTTAATCTTTAGTAACGTTTTTTTTGCAAGAAGTATTTTTTGTTGAAGTAATCTTGTTTGTTCTTCTAACAGCTTTTCTTGAGCTTTTTCTAAAGCTGATATTCGAGCTTCTTCTTCATCTTCAAGTCGTTCTTTTTCTTTTCGTTCTTCTTCTTTTTTACGAAGTACTTCTGCTTTTTTTTGTTGATTTTCTCGGTATAAACGTCTTTCTTCCTCTGTTTGAGGTTGTTTTTCTGGAATTGTTCCTACCGAGCTTTGTTGTTCAGCAGTTTTACGATCTTGGGCTATTTGTTGTAATCTTCTAAGTAACGATAGAGAACCTGAACTAGGTTGTGGTGGTTCAGGTTCTCTATTTGAGGTACTTGTTGAGGTGCTTGCTTGATCTTGAAGTGCTTCTTCTTGTGCCCTTTGCAATGCTGCTCTTCTAGCTAAGAGCCTTTCATAAATTCTTTGTAATCGTCCATTTACACTTTTATCAAAATCTCTTTGGTTTTGGAAAATTTGTTCTTGCATTCCTTGAATGCCACCACTTTCTTCTATGTCCTTTATGCAGAAAGTTTTAATTTTTAATTGGAGGCGTTGCATTTCATATGCTTGTTTTGCTCTTTTTTTACGAGCTTTTTCTTCTTCAAGGCGTTGTTTTGTTTGAGCGGCTTGTTCTGCTTGATGTTGTAGATATTGTGCTCGACCAAGGAGAAGTTCTGGGTCAGGTGATGGAGCTGATGTGGAAGGTTGCGGTTGTATTTCTTGACTTTGGGTTCCTTCTGCAGAAGTGTGTCCATTTTGTTCTTGCTCTGTTTGATAAGAATACCCTATTTTTTTATAAAGACGCAATTTGGCACGATGTCTTATAGCTTGTTTTCTGCTAGAGGATTTTGTTTGGGAAGACTTTTTTTTCTGTACAGTTGAGGATGATTTTTGTTTTTGTTGTTGTCGGCGTAGGAGAGCACGCTGACGAGTTTCCTGACGCCAGTTTTTTATTGTATGCTTTTTTTTACGCTGACTTTTTTTTGGTTTTTCAGGTTCTGCGTTGTCATGAAAACGTTGACGTTTTGGTTTTGGAGCCCCTGAGCTTTCTGAACTTGAATTTAATGGTGCCGTTGATTTATGGAGTTTTTCTGGTTTGTTACTAGAATCCTTATCTGCAGCAAAAAGACTTTGTATACTAAAGTTAATGTAAACAAAAAAAATAAACAGACTTTTTCTTAGTAAAGAATATTTATTTTTTTTTATACAAAACATAAAGACTCTATTGCACAAAAAGAAGGATACATTGCTTCATAAGGGTTATTAAATAAAAAATTCTCGCGATGAAAATATGTAAAAAATTATATTGGGTATATGTGTATAGTTTTCGCTTTATTTCCGATTATGGTTTTGTGTATGTATGTTTTAAGTATATTTTGTACAAACAAATTTTTCTTATTTATAAATAAATAGATAAGCTATTAAGAGGATAACTATTTACTATACATATTTTATTTTTTTATGAACAGGCTTTATACAAGCACAACCTTATTTCGATGATGGTTCACAAGATACACTTGATGGTGCTGTCCAAAATTTTTTATTTTAACTACTTGTAGTATGTTAACTAGGGTTTCCAAAAACTTAAAAAGTTTTCGCCAATAAGTGTTTTTTAGCCTATATTAGTTTAGGCAATTCATTTACCTAGGTACACACAAAAACGTTATTCTATTTAGAATAACAGTTAATAGATGCAAGATATCTATTTTTAAAATTTTTATGATACATTAAAATTTTTCACACATTCTAATAATACTTTTTAATAGAAGATCAAGAGCCCTACTAAGTATTTAGTAGAGCTTTCATTAGGAGGTTATAGTCATAAGAGAAAACGCCTATAACTATAAGTTATAAATCTTTTTAAAAATGAGTATAGTAAAAAAGTTTTTTAAAAGCTATCTCTAAATTAGATAATATTCTTTGCTCATTATGTACCAGCGATCATTTAAATCTATCCTTATTTATTTGAAACAAATAAAAGCTTTTATCTGAACCTAACAAGTAAAAATCATTATGGTTAATTAGATAGTATTACTCAAATATTAAGCATAATCCTATATTTTTTAATGTGTAAATACATTCAAACATAGTTTAATCTAAACAATATTTACAGAGTATTTTATCTTAAATATAAATTTTAAAGTTGCATTGTAGATTTTTACCTAATCTTTAGTAAAAGAGTTCAAGCATAAAAGCCTGACTGATTATACTACTCTTATTTAAATTATGTATAGTTATGTTTTTAAAGAATATTGTATAAAGATTTCCTCTTCTTTTGAAATGGGAAATATATTTTTTATATCAAAATACAACTAGTATATAATTTTTAATGAAGAACATATATTTTACTAATATTAATATAATTATTTTTATTTTTTACTTATATAATATATATTATTTATGTTAATAAAATACTAATTATAGTAATCAAGGTTTATTAATTACTATAGTATATTATTATTAAGTATATATTAATTAAGTTTTACAATTATTAAAGATCATTTAAATAAGTAATATTATATATATTTTTAAGATATACATTATTAAATACAATTAATATTTATTGTATTATATTTTAAAATAGAATTAATACATTTATAGATAGTTGTATATATTGCTAACGATAAAATTGCATTGAGGGTAGTTATGAAAATAGGATATAAAATAACATCTGGATTTGCTGTAGGTATGTTCATGGTACTTGTAATGGGTTTGTATACTATAAAGCAATTACAACCTGCCAAAGAAGCTGTAAGGATTATAAAAGATGATACTACTATATTATTAGAACTTTCCTCTAAAACGCTTAGTAATTACCAAGATGCTATTTATTATATTCGTGGCTTCCTTACTTCAAGAGCACAGTCAGATTATGACAATTTTTTAAAATATTTTGAAGATGCTAAAAAAAATCTACAACTAACCCAGGAACATATAGCTGATAAGAGCCACTTGGTTCATATGAAAGAAAGCGTTGATAAAGTTACAAAATTTTTTGTTGTATATGAAAAAGCAGTAAAAAAACTTTATGAGATTAACTCTTCATTAGAAAATGTTTCAAATAGTGGTAGTGGTGGTATGGGTAGCTTGCTTAATCAATACAAAAATATCATACCAATATTGCAACAGGCTGCTAATGAAACAGGCAATAAATATGCTGCAAATTTATTGGTAAGTATAAGCTCTAGGCTTATGGATATTTATTACCTAAGAGGTAATTTTGTAAATGCCTTATGGAAAAATGATGTTGAACAAATTAAACAAAGTGCCAATGGTATTAGAGAGCTTATAACACAATTTAATACATTTTCAGAAACTATACGCTTCCCAAGTATACAAAATGTTCTAAAAGAAATTACTGTAATGTTACAATCATATTATGATGTTACCACTAATGTAAGTGCTCTAACAGAAGAAAATATTACTGAGCTTGCCTATAGACGTAAAGTAGCCGATGATTTAAGTAATGCCTTAACCCAATTTACTAAAGACAATTTTGAACTAATTAATTTAGAGGTTATGGCTGTTAATACAAATCTTAATCAAATTATAACAGTAACATATATACTTACAGCTGTTATATTGCTTATTACTATTATTGCTTCCTTCTTTATTACAAGAGCAATCACAGTGCCTATTAATCGTACAAACCGTTTTGCTCAAAGTGTAGCCAATGGAAACCTTGATCAACATTTAAATATTCGTTCAAAAGACGAAATTGGTGAGCTTACAACGTCTCTTAATACCATGGTGGATTCACTCAAAGCAAAAGTTTCTGAAGCACAAAAACAAACAGAAACAGCTACACGTAAAGAAGAAGAGGCAAAAGTTGCCACAGCAAAAGCAGAAGATGCTCTTAGAAAAGCAGAAACTGCTAAACGTGATGGTATGGTAACGGCTGCTAATCAGCTTGAAGATATTGTTAACATCATCTCCTCTGCATCAACTCAGCTTTCTGCACAAGTTGAGGAATCAGAGCGTGGTGCAACTAATCAAGCCAATAGAGTATCGGAAACAGCCACTGCTATGGAAGAAATGAGTTCTACTGTGATAGAAGTAGCCAAAAATGCAAGCGAAACTTCAGATATTTCAGCACAAACACGTCAAAAAGCTATTGAAGGTGCTGAAGTTGTAAGAAAAATGGTTGAAAGTATTGAAAAAGTCCATACACGCTCACGTGATTTAAAGTCGGATATGTCTATTTTGGGTGAACATGCACAATCTATTAATCAAATTATGGGTGTTATTTCTGATATTGCAGATCAAACAAACTTGTTAGCATTGAATGCTGCTATTGAGGCTGCCCGTGCTGGAGAAGCAGGACGTGGTTTTGCTGTTGTTGCCGATGAAGTACGAAAACTTGCTGAAAAAACTATGGTTTCTACTACAGATGTAGGTAATGCTATACAAGCTATCCAAGAAAGTGCAAAACAAAGCATGAACCAAGTTGATTCTGCAGTACATGACATTGAAATTGCCACAGGACTTGCTACTGAATCTGGACATGCTTTAGATGAAATTGTTTCTATGGCAGAATCTACAGCTGATCAGATTAGAGCTATAGCAACAGCTTCAGAAGAACAGTCTGCATCTACAGAAGAAATTAATATTTCTATCTCTGAAATTAATAATATTGCTCGAGAAACCTCACAAGCTATGGACGAAGCAAACAAAGCTGTTTCTGAGCTTGCTCGACAAACTCAAGTACTCACAAACGTTATCACTGATATGAAAGAAACCTCATAAAAAGCAGGAGAAGAAATATAATGTATATCTTGCTTCTCTTATTTATGAATTAGGATATACATTGCAATATTTTGTATGTTTTTGTCATTATTCAATGCATATAAAGAATAAATAGAGCATATATATGCTCTATTTTATATATAAAGCAAACACACAGTTTTATCTCAACTTTATATCTACAAAATAGTATAGCTATGGATACAACATAGTTATACAAACAAAATTAGTCTTCCTAAGATTGAAATCTAAAAACACACCATGCTACATCTTAGGCAATACATCTTGACATGATATCAAAAAGTGATATCATATATTCTGTATGAACAATAAACAAAAAAAGATCTTACAAGCTTTGTTTGATCCAAAAGCTGCAAAGAACATATTATGGAAGGATATTGAAACATTGTTCAAAGCTTTAGGTGTTGAAAAAATAGAAGGTGAGGGAAGCCGAGTGAAATTTGTATATAATGATTGTATCCTAGCACTGCATAAACCACATAAACCTTTAAACTTAAAACTTTATCAAATCCATGATATTAAGATATTTTTAGAAAAAATAGGGAAAAATTATACTGATATAGTATAAATATTGAATATATAAGAATTACTCTCAAGAGTTGGAGCATACTATGGGCTATATAAAACATACTAAACAAACTAGAGCAAAAGAAAATAGCCTTAAATCATCATCTACTTATAAACATAAGGGAAACTCTGTTATGACATACAAAAGCTATAAAGGCACTGTTGAATATAGCGAAGCAGATGAATGCCTTTTTGGAAAAATTGTTGGTATTAACGACATTATTAGTTATGAAGCAACATCTGTTATTGAGCTCAAAAAAGCTTTCCAAGAAGCTGTTGATGACTACTTGCTCTTTTGTAAAAAAACAAAAAGAAAACCTAATAAACCTTATTCTGGAAATATTATGTTGCGCATTGACCCAGAACTTCATGCAGCTATTTCCATAGGTGCACAAGAGGTAGGACTTAGTCTTAATCAATATGCAGCTCAAATTTTAGCTCATGCACAAGCATTTAAACAAACTGGTTAATGAGTTTAGAATAAATAACATTAACGCTATAGGTGCCTTTTTTACATCTAAACACATAACAAACTATAATATACCAAGCTCTGAATACATTAGAGTGTTTGGTTGCTATAGCTATTGTTTTAAACAGCACCTGCTTCATAAAAAAATCACAATCCTTTAATTATCTGTCTATACATGTATAGCTATTGTTAACATTGTATTATTATTTTATATGTATAAAAATAGGAGCTGAAATATAGATGTATTTTTGTCGTATTTTTTATTGTATAGCAGTACTTTTATTATTAATAATTAAAACAATGGCTTATGCAGAATGTTCTAGTGCTATAAAGAGCCTGTATTCTGAATTATTACTGGATTATCAAGAGCACATGTTAGAACATCCAACTCAATATACACTGCTTTCTAAAAAGAACGATGGTTTTGTAGAAATACGTAAATATCAGCTTATTTCTCAAAATTGGTCGCCTCAAAATCTTGTTTCACCTGCTCAATGGAAACATATTGTAGAAATAGTTATTCCTCAAAAACCATACTTGAACCGTGCTGTTGTTATTATTAGCAATGGTATTAATAATAATATAGACAATAAACCTCCTGTAGAACCAAAAGATTCTACCAGATTAAAAACACTTGCTCAGGCTACAAATACCATTATCATTTCCGTAAGTGATATTCCTAATCAATACCTTATGTTTAAACCTGATGGGAAGCCTTACAAAGAAGATGGTGCTGTTGCTTGTAGCTGGTCCTTATTCCTTAATAATCCAAAAGAACAATATATGTTGCCACTGCAAATACCAATGACAACAGCTGTTTCTCAAGCACTCACTCTTGCACAGCAGGAATTACGTACTTGGAACATCGAGCGTTTTATTGTCACTGGAACTTCAAAAAGAGGCTTAACAAGTTGGCTTGTTGCCTTAACTGATGCTCGTGTAGATGCTATTGTTCCATTTGTTTATGATATGTTAAACACACAAAAAAACCTTGACCACATGTATCATACCTATGGAGGTAACTGGCCTATTGCCTTTCATCCTTATTACCAACAAAACATTCAAGGTTTTTTAGGAACAAAACCTTTTAACAAGCTTATGCAGATTGTTGATCCTATACAATATTTAAAAAATAATAAGGGTTACCCTTTAAATATACCTAAATATATTGTTAATGCCAGTGGTGACGACTTTTTTACTCCAGATAATATAAGCTATTACTATGAAGAACTTCCAGAAATTAAAACATTACGTATAGTACCTAATTCCAGCCATTATGGTATAAATGGATATATAGAATCATCATTAATACCTTTTATACATAGAGTCCAAAAAAACAAAGAATTACCTCAAATAAAGACAGAACATACTGGTGAAAATTTACTTCTTACGTTTTCAGAAAAGCCTAAAATACTTAAACTATGGACTGCAAAAAATCCACGAGCAAGAGATTTCCGCTATGCTTGTGGTATACGCTTCCACTCCAAAAAGGTTAACTATAGAAAACAACTAAGGATACCATTAACATACCCTAAAAAAGGCTGGCAGGCTGCCTTTATTGAAGCTACTTTTGATGATGGTTTTGTTGTCACAACACCTGTATATATTACACCTAACCAATACCCTGAACAGGCACCTCCTTTTGGAAAAGATAAAGATTCTGTTTGCAAAACCTTACCTGGAAAAATAAATAAATAACATCCTACCACACTATTGGTCTATGTTTAGGTTTTATTATGTTTATTCAAAAAATTGAAAATAATAAGTACCATACTAGTAATGATGTTATGCTTATTAACTTTGATCTATTTATTTAGATAGAGTTTAAAACGCTTATATTTGTAACTATTGGTAAATAGTGAAGCTTTAACGTATATATTTTATTCATTAATATTGATAGTACTAAAAAATATTATATGCTGATCTACAATAGAAAAGTAATGGATCTTTTTATCTATAATAGAGAAAGCAGCCTATTTTAATATAGATAAACTAAAAATTCCTTAGCAAAAAGTTTAAGTTTAAAAATTTGTTTATGCCACTTTATTAATCACTAACAATGAATATGTATAGAATATGCTTAAGAAAAAAGAGGCCAGTTGGCCTCTTTTTTCTTTTACTTTTATAAAAATATAGTTCAATTGTACTATATTTTTTTCTCTACTTTTCTATTTGCTTTCCAGGAAGAGGTTTCCCGTCATGTTCACCAAGAACTGACCGTAAAAACATAGCTATCTTATCACGATCTGCTTGTGGGATATCCGTATGCACAACATATTTTGCCATTACTTGGATAGCACCATCAAGTGTATCTTGTGAACCATCATGGAGATATGGTTGTGTAAGAACAACTGTCCTTAGGTTTGGTACTTTAAAGAAATGCTTATCATACATGTCATGTGTAAAGCTTACTCGACCAGTATCACCTGATGTAATTCTTTTTATACCAAGATCTTTATAATAATTTGGAACATCAAAGTATTCAAAAGATTGACCACCCATAGATGGACCAACATGACATGTAGCACAACTATATTTCTTAAATAGTTCATATCCTTGTATTTCTTCTACTGTTAATGCTTTATCATCACCTTTAAGCCAACGGTCAAAACGACTATTTGGTGTAAGGAGTGTTTTTTCAAATTCAGCTATAGCATCTGTAAGGTTTTCTTTTGTCCACCCATTAGGATACACGGCTACAAATTCTGCTGTAAGTTCTTTATCTTTAGAAAGCTTAGCAAGAACGTCATCAATACTTGCATTTGCCATTTCTACAGGGTTTAACATAGGTCCAGAAGCTTGATCTTGTAAATCAGAGGCTCGACCATCCCAAAATTGGCGAATGTTGTATACAGCATTAAAAACACTAGGTGCTTTAATAGCACCTTTAGCTCCACCTACCCCACTTGAAGTAGGTACATCGTCAGCTCCACCTTGCTGCAGTTTATGACATGAAGCACAACTTGTAGTATTGTCAAAAGAAAGTCGCTTATCGTTAAAAAGCTTTTTACCAAGAGCTGCCTTTTTAGGATTATAAGGGATAGAACCTGGAATAGGTTGGATAGGCTCATTTGCTCGCTTAGAAGAAGCTAGGCCAGTAGCATAATATGCTGCTCTATAGGCTTTTACCCAAGCTAAAATATTCTTTTTATCTTCTTCTGTAAGTTTACTACTCCAACGTATTGCTGTAAATTTAGCAGGCGGCATTGTGTTTTGTAATACTACCCATTCAAGCTTTGCTAAAGAAGACTCATCGACTTTTTTACCTTGTTTAAGAACGACAATAACATCTCTATCTAAATCTTCTGCACGCAGCCCATCTTTAGCATCCTGCTCAATCATTTGCTTAATGCCTGGAATAGAAGCATAAGCAGGCAACTTAGGATCTCGCTCATGGCAAGCTAAACATTTATCTTCAATGATTTTAATAATCTTTGCTTGAA
Organism: uncultured Lawsonia sp.; assembly: GCA_964369665.1. GTDB lineage: Bacteria > Desulfobacterota > Desulfovibrionia > Desulfovibrionales > Desulfovibrionaceae > Bilophila. The sequence goes on from CAYJFS010000005.1 coordinate 89,605, forward strand.
GTTCTGCTGAAACAGCAGTTTTTTGTTTTTGAGCACTATACAGAGTGTCAGGCATAATAAGTATTGTCAAAATCCCTAGGCATAATTTAATTAAAATAAAATGGTTCATTAAAAACTCTCTTTCTTGTTAACTCTGAATAGAGGCATAACAAATATAAATAATTATATTTTTTAACTAACTAAGACTCATTGCTATATTTTATAGATTTATACATATCTATCCACTCTAAAAGAACTTTTTTCTCTTCTGCAGTAAGTGCAACCTCCTTATATATAGATATAAAAGCTCCTGGAGGCATTCTATCACTTTCTAAAACCCGTTTGATGTTAGCCAGTAGAGCAACTGTTACAGGCTGACCATTTTGTAATGGTTGTATAAAAAGTTTTTCTAAATCAAGGCGTCTTGCTTGTTTAAACTTAGTTTCAACTGTTTCCTTTAGTGCAGATTTAGAGGCATATTGAGAAATCATAGGATTTGATGAATGACAAAGAGCACATTTATTTTGTACTGTTTCTATAACTTTTTTTTGAAGTGCTTCTGGTATTTGTTTCTTTATATGAGAGGCAGCATAAGCTTCTATGTTCATCGTAAAAAAACAAGCTATTATACAATAGAACATATATACTCTGAATATAAACATCATAAATACACTCCTTCACAAGTAAGCAAACTGACAAAAAATTACTGGAAACACAAAGAGCAATTATGTTTAGACATAAATAGTTGTGAAAAAAGATTCAAATATATCTTCATGATAAAAAATATTTGTAAAAATATCAATACATTATATATAATTCTAAAAATTATATTTTTAAAAACCAGAAATCTAAAGATAGCTATTAATGGATATGGTTTTGTGACTTCAATAATATAGCAATGCTTGTGCTTAAAACTAACAAGCCTATTATCTTTGATAAAGAAACAGATGTATCTATAAAAAAAATACCTAACAAAATAGCTAAAAAAGGAATAGCTAATGATGCAGTAGCACTTACTTCTAATGAGCTTAAACTCAACCCTAAAACAGTAATAAACATTGCAACCACATTTGTTATAATAAAAAAATCAATCAAAATAAAAAATGTAAAAGCATTCCATTGTAATGATTCTATAAATAAAATAGGAATAAGAGCAATGCCACTAACTGTAAAAATTATTGTAATAACAGCTTCAGGCTTATGATATCTTAATAGTCTATGACACCCAAATAAAAACAGTATATATGAAAACCCTGCTATACAAGAAAAAACATACATAGAGGCGTTTATTACAGCGTTATCTGTTTTAGATGTAAAAATAAGTGCACCACATGCTATACAAAGTATGCCTACCTCTATTGGAGTATGTTTCCTTTTATAGATTATCCATGTGAGAAGATATGTATACACAGGTACAAGCCCCATAGATACTACACTTCCTTGAACAAGACCAACAGAGTCTATTCCATATGCGAAAGCTATTTGAAAACCAAGTAAACCAAGAGAAGAAATAATTGTAGGAATAATAAACCAATTATCCTTGGATAGTCTGCTACCTGTTGATAAACACCAAACCCATAAAACAAATGCACCACCTAATAGTGTTAATGCAACAATAGGAAGTATAGATGTTCCAGATGGAGCAATGGTTTGTGTGATGGCAATAATACTAAAACAGCAGGCATCTAATACACCATATATAGTACCTTTAAAAATTTGCATACTTGCCTACCTAAATATTCCAGCTATATTTATATATACTTTTGCTCTTTAAAGGTTTTTCACCTATACCCATCTCAAAACCCAATATACTATCTTACAAAAGTTGATTTGCTTTATACTCTATAAAATCCACATATATAAACCATATATGTTATCTATGGATACAGTACCTATATCTAGAACAATATATAAAGTACTATTTTTTGAACATATCTTTTCTAAAATTTAAAAATAATATCTATATGCCTCTATACGTTCATGAAATAATTGTTGTTATGGAGATTTGTAATAGAGTTTTACTTTACATCTAGGATAAAAGAATTATTTATTAATGTATAGTTAGAAAATATATTTATCTATATAAAAATAATTATTATAAAATTTTATAATAATTATTTTTATAACTCTTTTATTAAGCAATTATTGAAATATAATGAGTAGTTAGACATTAATAAACTATGCTTATTCATATTTTATATATAGTAAGTTATACACTTTTATATACTATTTATGACAAAAATTACTATAACAATAGTAAAAAACTGACATTTTTTAATTATTGTTATACCTGATACATACTTCAAATATCTTATAGTAAATTATGCTATTATCAAAATCTAAACCTTTCTATAAAAAGTTGTAGATCTATAAAAAATATGCTATATATACTTTAAATATTATTAAGCGTTGTTTTCCTGAACTGTTAGGATATATTCCTTAACATATTTATGGACTTAATTTTATGTATATTTATTTTTACAAAAAAACTATTGGTATCCCCAAATTTGAACAGGATATAACAAAGCATCTACCTGTACCTCCATGTTTAGAAGAACCTATAGGTCCACAAAGAATTATTTTTGAATTACGTTCAGAATCAGGTATGCCCCTTGAAGCTCCTCTTCAAATCTCACAAATTACATTATATCATAATAATAAAAACCTATGTGAATATACACTACCTAATATGTATGAAAGCCCTATCCATTTTTATGCACAACATGCTCCATTTCAAACACCATCTTCTATTGATATTCGTAAGCATGGTGCTGTATTTTTTAATGGCTACATCATTTTTGATATTCCAACAGCAGTTTCTCTAAAAAGTCTTTCTCTTGCACTTACATACCGGTCTCCAAAAAATGTTGCTGTTAATGTTTTTTTACTAGCTGCTTTAAAGGAAAATTATTTTGGCCAAATTCAAGTAACAAAACCTTACCACTGGCAAAATACACGCCTTATTCCTACATCTACTCCACAATCTCATACAGAACAACATGCTCATACAGGACAACATACTAGTTATGAAGATATTGTAATAAATAAAGTCTGTTGTATAAATAATGAAGGAGAAATGCTTTCTACAGTCTCAACCGAAGACTCCATATCTATAGAGATAGAGTATACAGCTACTAATAAAAGCCTTTTTGAAAATACCCAGATTTTTATTGTTCTAAGGAATAAACAAACCACTAAAGAACACATCATTTTTACACAAAACCTACGTTTTAACCCTCTAATAGCAACACATACAATCATTACCCCTATTAATACAGATCTTATACCTGGTGAATATGATATTGTAGTTTTTCTAGCAAAACAGATGTACAAACAAACAAGCATTGTTTCTATCTTAACACTTGATCAAGACAGCTATCACCTTATTCAAAACCCCTTAAGCATTAAGGTAGTAGAACCTTTAGAAGCAGAAATAACCAAAAACTTAGAATCACAATCTTCTGAAATCAGTGTTTTTTATTATAATTAATCCTTTGTCTTTTTAAGATGTATCTGTGTACATTCCCTCAGTAAAAATAGCATTTTATTTAGTGTTTTATTCGTAAAAGTAAAAATTTTCACTTTATTTCTAATAAAAAATATAAAAAACTTTACTTTTTTCTTAAAAGAAAATATTTTTCTTTTTTAAGCATAAAAATATCTTTATGTTTAAAACAATTGGTTATGAAAATAACTATTTTCATGTTAGATGACGTATAACACTGTAAGGCAGTAGCACACCGTATCGGCATGAGCCTTAGTATTTGTTTATTTAACTATAACAAAACTAAGTAACCATATATCAAAATAAGCCCAAAAAATTATTTTTTGGGCTTATTTTTTCATAATGACAATATCTTTTTTATATCTAAACAGTCACAAGTGTGTCCACTATACTCAGCAATAAGGGAATATAACCCCTCATAGAACAAGCATAAAAATCTAAACCATCTCTAACAAATAAAATTATCTCAGACATGTATTAGCAATGGATAAATGCTGTAGCAAGTCCTCCTTTAGCTGTTTCTCTATATTTAGAATTCATATCTTTACCAGTTGTTACCATAGCTTGAATAGTAACATCTAATTTAAGAGGATGCTTTGTACCTATACCTGTAGATGCCATAAGATAGGCGTTCCAAGCATGAACAGTAGCCATGGCACAACGAGAAATACAAGGGACTTGAACATATCCACCAATGGGATCACATGTTAAACCTAAGTGATGCTCCAAAGCAATTTCTGCTGCATTTTCAATAATAGCTATACTCTTTTTTGCTGCTTGTGCAGCAAATGCAGCAGCCATAGCCGAAGCAACACCTATCTCACCCTGACAACCAACTTCTGAACCAGAAATACTTGCATTTGTTTTAGCCAAAATGCCTATGACTGCTGCAACAAGTAATGGGTCTATAATATCAAAAAATGTATATTTTCTATGATGAATAAGCATGTACACAAGCGCAGGCAAAACACCTGATGAACCTGCTGTAGGTGCAGTAACTATTTTATGTCCTTGTGCATTTTCTTCTTCTGCTGCTTGGCCATAAGCACTTAAGCATGCAATGAACCGTTCTTCAGGATAGGTAAGCTTCATAGCATTAGACAACATAACTGGTGCTCTACGCTCAAGACCATATGGTCCTTTTAGTAGACCTTTTGTGGTCAAACCTAACTGCACACTATCACACATAACATGGATAATATCTACAAGCTGATTTTTTATGTTTTCTTCTGAACTACCTGTGATTGCCTGCTCATTCTGTAATATTATTAAAGGCAATGGAATATTTGTTTTTTGAGAATATTCAACAAGCTCACTCATTGTGCTAAATACATGGATGGGTTTACCTTTTAATGGAGGCTCCCAACCTTTCCATTGTAAAAACCCACCACCTACAGAATAATATTCTCTTTCAAATATACACTCTTTTTCAGCAAACAACATAATAATCATTGTGTTACTGTAAGGATACTGATGCTCTATAGCATCAAAATGAATGTTTTTAAACGTAAATGGTATTATAACATCTTTCAGTTTAATTGAATATGCTTTTTCATAATCAAGATTATCCAAAAAATTTGGTTCACATGTAGCAGGGTTTTCCCCTAACAAACCTGCCAAAACTGCTGCATCTGTTCCATGACCTTTTCCTGTAGCACTAAGACTTCCAAAAAGCCTTACAATTATGTGTGTTGCCTTACGAAGCTCTATAGATGAAAAAGCCTGTTGTACATAATGTATAAAATTATTACCAGCTAACATGGGTGCTAGTGTGTGAGAACTTGATGGTCCAGGGCCTACTTTAAAAAGTTCAAAAATAGATGTGTTTATAGATAATGTCTTCATAAGTAACTATGTGTTTGTATATCCTAATATATGCTTATTCCAAAGGATTTATTTTTAAAAAACTGAATACCATCTGTAAAAACTACTCTTATTTCTATAAGAGATTGAAGTAGTGATCAATAAAATTAACTATTATAGAAACATTAAATGCTACTCTTCCATAAAATTTACATATTACTCCATTGGTATCAATAGATTATGTATACATAATCTATATCTTTTATATACACTAATGTATATATAATGTATAAATACTTATTTATACATACAAAAATACATTTTTTTAGATAGATTGACATTTTTTATATATGTACTATATATATGCATACATATAATGCTATATTATAGTATATAATTCTACTATACTATATAATACTTCTTATTAAGAAACAATATATTTTATTACACTAAGCATACCTTCAAAATTTATTTATTAATACACTAATTTTAAAGTCTTCTTTGTTAAGAAAAGGATAACAATGCCTCTTCATGTACAATTTCTATTTCTATTTTTTATCATTTATTTACCAAACATTCTATTAATGGTTCTCCATCCAGAGATACCTATTGTTACATTTTTTGGTTTACTAGTGCTTTTATTATTTTCTATAACATTTTTAATCATCTATAGTATAATAATACTACCTATTAAAGAATTTAAATTAAAAATTGATACTATATTACCTAAGAATATTTTTCTCTATAAAAACAAAAAAAGAAATGAACTCTATGAATTAGATAGTGCTATTATAGAGCTTATTACACAGTATAAGGATTGTAATAATTCTTTTAACAAGTATAAAAATATACAAAATAAAAAAGAAAAAAAGTTTAATAATTTTATAAAAAGGATAAAAGAAATAGAAGAAGAAACAAAGAAGAATATTGAACAATATGAAAATATTATACAAGATACATATATATTATATCAACAATTGTATATAACTATCATAGAAATTTTCAATGGAATTTCCAAAATAGGCATACCTATCAAAAAACAATACCTTAAATTACATAATTCAGAAGATATAAAATTATCTATACCTGTACTTACAGCATTTACAAAAAACCTATACACTGTTTGCAAAGAAACTGAAGCCATAAATACTTTTTCTACAAAGAGTGCACAAGCTGTCCTAGAAACTATGAAATATAATGACACTATCAAAACAAATTTTCTTCATACAAAAAAATACATACAGCCTTTGTATGAAAAAACAAAAAACCTGATATCTATGGCTGAGGATCTCAACAAATTTACTGAGCAAACCAACACAATAACTTTCCATGCAGTCGTTGATGCTGCACGTTCAGAAACAGCACAAAATAGCTCTCCTATATTGGCTCATAAAATAAAAGCAATAACTGAAAAAATGCATAGTACTGTAAAAGAACTAACCATGACTATAAAAGAAATTCATACACAGTCACATAAAACAGTGAACCCTCTTGAAAATATAACAACGGCTATTGCTTATGGTTCAAACTCTATAACAAATGCAGGTATATCTATTCATACACTTAGTAAAAAAATTAACACAATAAAAACAAATACCTATTCCATGCAGAATACAACAATAGAGCATCTACAAAAGTATAAAAATGTACAACAAATTATTAATGATATTACCATGTATAATGTAAAAGCAAGTTTTAACTTAGAAGCTCTTACTAAAAAACTTGTTACAGCAACAAAACTTATAGAAAAAATTGGTATAACCATACAAAATACACCAAATAAAAACATAAACAAGGCATTGCAAAAACAAACAACGACTCATAACCAACCTACACTTGCTATAGGCATATCTATTATTGATAATTTCTATCAAAACTTATGGGGTATACTCCATACATTCTATACTCTAATTGCACAGCAAAAAGATATACCTACCTTAAAAGAAATGCTTTTAGTTATACAATCATCTTTTGCCCATGTTATACAAATAGAACAAATATATATAACATCACAAAATATCTTTATAGAAAAAAATACATATAGTAATTATGCTCAACAAGTGAAAAAAATACTTCAACATCTTGATGATGTACTTCATTTAAAAAACAAAAATATCACCCTTGAAACGTTAGAAAAACTTAAAAATATAATTACATGTCATATTACCTATATTTCTCAACAATACAAAAAAAAAGATATAAAAAATACAAATGCTTTAACTGTATAAAGATACTGCTTTAAAAAAGTATCTCCCTTAAAAACAATATGCCATGAAAAAACTTTTTCATGGCATATTGTTTTTTTATAGGTATATCTCTTTTATTTATTAGATATATACGATATGAAGGAGTACCAATGTATTGGTATTAAGATTAAAATTCATGGCCCAAATATATTTTCAGACTCATACAAATAATCTTCAAAGGCATATGAAAAACAAAAACCTTGATTCAAAATAAAACAAATATATACTATCAGTTAGTATTAAGTATATGATAAAAAATCTTTTAGCATAAACATATGTACATGATATAATGTAGCAAAAAAAGGAGCCTGGAGCTACATGGATTTTATAGATTTAGCTGCACAACAAAATAAAATTCGACCTATTATTGAAGCACGTATTCAAAAACTTCTTGATCATGGTCAATATATCATGGGTCCTGAGATACAAGAACTTGAGCAAAAACTTGCAGCCTTTACAGGTGCAAAATACTGTATCAGTTGTGCTTCTGGAACCGATGCTCTACTCATGCCTCTTATGGCTTGGAATATTGCCTTTGGTGATGCTGTATTTGTGCCAGCTTTTACCTTTTTTGCCACAGCAGAAATGCCTGCACTTCTTGGTGCTACTGTTATTTTTGTAGATATTGATCCTCAAACATTTACACTTTGCCCTAAAGCATTAAATAAGGCCATTCTAGCCGTTGAACAACAAGATCCCAGTATATATCCTTTACCCAAAGATGCTCTTAATAAAAAACTCACACCTAAGGTTGTTATACCTGTAGATCTTTTTGGACAGGCTGCTCACTATGAACCAATTCTTTCTATAGCAGAACAATTTGGTTTATATACTCTTGAAGATGCAGCTCAAAGTCTTGGCGGGACCTATAAAAATCAATCTACCTGTAACCTTGGTTGCGACTGTGCTGCTACTAGTTTTTTCCCTGCTAAGCCTCTTGGATGTTATGGTGATGGTGGAGCTATTTTTACAAATAATGACGCCCTTGCAGAAGCTTTAATATCCATTAGAGTTCATGGAAAAGGCTCACATAAATACGAGAATACCCGTATTGGTATTAATGGAAGGCTTGATACTCTACAAGCAGCTATTCTCCTAGCAAAGCTTGACATCTTTCCTCAAGAAATATACTTACGTCAAACTATTGCAAAGTGGTATATGGAAGCCCTTTCACCCATTTCAGCAATTACTTGTCCACACATAAGTCAAACAAATTTCAGCGTGTTTGCACAATTTTCTATCCAAACAATGGAGGAAAAACGTGATCCTCTTGCCAAGCATTTAGCTTCAAAAAATATTCCTACAAATATCTATTATCCAAGGCCATTGCATATCCAAAAAGCTTTTGTAGACCAAAAATACAATGAAAATGATATGCCTATTTCTACTCAATGTTCTAAAAGCATTTTATCACTGCCATTTCATCCTTATATGAGCCAAGAAGATGTACAAACTGTATGTAAAGCTATTGCAGAGGTTTTTATATGACAGAAATTACTATCCACCCTTCAAGCTTTGTAGATACTGATGTCACTATTGGTGAAGGAACAACTATTTGGCACTTTTCACACATTCTCCCACATACAACAATTGGAAAAGACTGTAAAATTGGACAAAACGTTGTTATTGGTCCACATGTAGCTATTGGTAATGGTTGCAAAATACAGAATAATGTTAGTGTATACCAAGGTGTAACACTTGAAGATCATGTATTTTGTGGTCCAAGTATGGTTTTTACAAACGTATACAACCCTCGTGCCCAAATAAACAAGATGAAAGAGGCTATGTCTACCATTGTTAGATATGGAGCAACATTAGGAGCAAACTGCACTATTGTTTGTGGAGTTACTATTGGACGATTTGCTTTTGTTGGAGCTGGTGCTGTTGTCACACGAGATGTACCAGACCATGCTCTTGTGTATGGTAATCCTGCTAAACAAAATGGCTGGATTTGCCAATGTGGAGAAAAGTTACCAACAGATCTCCATTGTACCGTTTGTCATAATGCATATTTTCAAATAGAAGACCAAGGTCTTATCCCACACCAATAATCCTTCTAGTGATACATTGCTTACTGTTTTTCTATATCTACTTTTATATTACGCCATGTAAGTTAATTTTCGCTATCCTATGTTCCCAAAAAACATTGCTATTGACTACAAAAACACTTTTGACTGCATATGGTACAGTATGTACTAATCATATGTTCTCTGTAGTACAATGTATTTATTAAATCCGTTTATTTACTAAGCACAACGGCTATTTTTGTGCTCCAACAATAATTTTCTATTTAAAAAATTAAACTCAGCTGAATAACTCAGGATCTATAATAGAACCTTAGATACTAATCATAGTTCAACAGATGTATCTGTTGAATCAAAATTTTTTCTGTACATGTGTTAGAATGCTTGTTTGTTGTGTAGATAATTATGAAAGGTAAAATTCATAAAACGATATTCATCTAGACATAGGTAAATTTGTGTCCTGTATCTATGTATGTAAAGCATTTTAAAGGATTAAAAACTATACTAAAAATATACTTTTACTGACCTTACCCAACTATTACTGACCTATGGTACCCTATAATAATTATAAAAAATAATAACCTATTTGATATTCTCAACAGTGGCTATTTCTAAAGGTACAATTTCTATACTTACTCAACTTAATTTTTTGTTTTTTGAAAATAATATTATTTTTTTTCTTGTTTTTTGAAACAAAAAATTATAATCTAAAATTCTAAGTCTCTTTTACTGATATTTAAAAATACTCTTTCTTCATAATCTACTGCTAATTTGAATATTGTAACCAAAACATTACAATAATAAACGTATTCATTTAAAAAATATTTTTTTACCTACAAATTAAGAATTATTCTTTGTATCAAGAAATACTATTTACTGAAAATATAGTTTTAATAAAAATTTTTAATTAATGTTTATGTATATACTCCATATCTTTTTTACATTCCTTTTTATATTCACTACTTCCATAACAACTTTTGCTATGCAACGAAGTATGTCTTATTCCTCAAGTAGTGGTGATGAAGGAGAGGGTCAATCCCATCCTCTCATGGAAAATACAACGCCTTCTCCTGTACCTACCCCCCCCCCAGTAGGAGGGCCACAACCAATTCCTCATCCTCTCATGGGAGGATCTCCTCCTCCTCCTCCCTATTCTGAAGAACCTCCTATAGGTCATGCCCCTCCTCCCTATTCTGGACAAAATCCTTTTCTGGAGGATGTTAGAGGACACCATCACCACCACCATCACCATAGAGATAATCAACAACAACCTCAATTTACAGCACATCCTCATATATATATGAGGCATAATGGTACTGAAATTGATGATTGTGTTATCCAAAAGCCTTGTCTTTGGCCTTTTATAGCCATGGCTTGTGGCTGTGGTAGTGGTGGAATCTTGGGTGCTGCTGCTATGGGTTGTGGTGCCTCTCCAGCTGCTGTACCTGGCATGTGTGTTGGTTGTTGTGGTCTTTGTGGTGTAGCAGGTCTTTGTGCTATGCATACTATAACACATGCTCCACCAGAAATACAAAGAGCTTGTGCTCTTACTGCAGACTACTGTTTTCATCAAGCAAGTTATGG
>CAYJFS010000006.1:0-80949 GCA_964369665.1 uncultured Lawsonia sp.
TACAGTTTTATCTAAAAGCTTTGCTAATAGAAAATTTTACGTTTATCTACTATCTACCCCCCCCCCCCCACTTCTATACCATTGACTCTAAAACTTATATATATTATTTATTCTGCTAAGAGATAACTATTTGTAATAACTATCACTTAAAACATAAATATTCTCTTAATAGTTTTTTAGTGTCTTACTATAAAAATAATACATGCCTGTGTAATAATACTCTAAACAAAATACTTTTATTAAAAGGTCTATATTATGAATAAAGAGAATTCTACTAAGGGTGATAAAGAACATCTAGAAACTTTTTGTCAACAAGTTGGCTTGCGTCTTACACACCAACGACTTGAAATCTATATAGAACTTACAAAGTCTATAGATCATCCTTCTGCAGAAATGCTCTATCAAAAACTTTATCTCCGTCTTCCAACATTATCTTTAGACACTGTCTATAGGACACTTTCTATGTTTTGTAAGTATAAACTTATCCGTAAAGTTGCTACCATAGAAAGCCAAGCAAGATTTGAACTTGCATCAGAGCACCATCACCATTTATTCTGCAAAAACTGTTATGTTCTTATTGACATATACTGGCCTGAACTTGATCTTCTTAAATATCCTACACAACCTTGGGTAAATCAAATAGAAAGCCTTGATGCTGTTTTCACAGGTATTTGTCCAAAATGTACAAACACTGCAAAGAACAATAGAACATTTGGTCAAGTATTTGACTGTCTTACTGAACACAATAATAGTGCATACTTAATTTGACTGTCCTACTAAGCACAATAACAATACATACTTAATAGGTGTTAACAATTAAAAAGTGTAGGATATTCTTAGTCATAGAGAATATCCTACACTTACTTTAAACACTATTTATTATGTTTTAAAGAACCTCTATATACAGCTAAATCCTCAACACCTAGTTCCTGACAAAGTTTAGGGAAAGCATCTACAATACGAAAAGCAATATCTGGCTGAATAAAATTCATTGTTCCTACCTGTACTGCAAAAGCACCAACAAGTATAAACTCTAAAACATCTCGAGCAGAAGTAACACCACCAATACCAATAACTGGTATTTTTACAGCATTACATACCTCCCAAACACACCGTAACGCTATTGGCTTGATTGCTGGTCCAGAAAGGCCTCCTATTATAGTAGAAAGAAGAGACTCTTGTTTATGAATATCTACAGCCATACCAGTTAATGTATTAATGCAAGAAAGAATATCAGCACCAGAGGCTTCTACAGCTTTAGCTATACTTACAAGGTCTGTAACATTAGGTGAAAGTTTAACAATTACAGGCTTCTTTGAATGAGCACATACAGCTTCTGTAACTTTAGCCACTAATATCGGACTTTGGCCAAATAATGAACCTCCCTCTTTTACATTAGGACAAGACACATTTACTTCTAATGCTGCAATACCGTCCTCATTAGATAAAATAGCTGCTAGCTCTGCAAACTCTTCTGGTGATGTTGCATATAAGTTGGCAATAACTGGTGTTTCTTTACATGGCAATCTTGGTAATTTACGCTTAATAAATTCTTCAACACCATCATTCTGTAAACCTATAGAGTTCAACATTCCACATGCCGTTTCAGCAATTCGTGGTAAAGGATTACCCTTACGGGGTTTTAATGAAAGCCCTTTAACTACAATACCACCAAGCTTTGTGAGATCACCATATCGCACAAACTCCATTCCATATCCAAATGTTCCTGAAGCTGTTAAAATAGGATTTTTTAAAACTAATGAAGATTCATTTTTTGCAGGTAAAACAACAGAACAATTATTCATGAACATCCTCTAAAGAAATTTGATCAGCCCAAAAAACAGGACCATTTGTACATGTTGGCACAGGCATTCCAGCAGAACTTTTTACTGGCCATCGCTCTGTCGTTTGAGTAACACAACCAAGACAAGCACCTATACCACATGCCATTCTGGATTCAAGAGAAAGTTGTGTTTTTACAGAATATTCTAAAGAAAACTTCTGAATAAATTTTAAAAACGGCATTGGTCCACAAGCTAAAATAATACCTGCTTGATCTGCATAACTTTTCATTTGCTTTTGAACTAAAAGAAGAAAAGCATCTCTATCTTTACATGACTGCTCTTGAAAAGAAATAATATGTATTCTTTCTGAAAGTTTTTCTATAGGGTAACAATTATCTGGATGTTTATGACCAAACAACATAGAAATACATTCTACTTTGGGGTGTATATCAACATAGCCCAAGAATGGAGCTATTCCAACGCCTCCTGCCAAAAGAAGAGTTGGTTTTTCAACTACACTAAAACGGTTACCTAAAGGTCCCCATAAGTGAACTCTATCACCACGCCCTAGATGAGCCATTCTTTTTGTTCCCTTACCAGTAACCTGAAAAAAAACAACAACTTCACTTTGTGTAACACGAGAAATAGAAAAAGGCCTAGCCCAGGGTATTTCTAAAGTCCAACTCTGTGGACGTATCATGACAAATTGTCCTGGGGCCCATCCTTTCCAGCCAGGCTTTTCTATACGTAATGCAAAAAAATCTCCTTGCATACCAGAAATACCAAAGGGAACATTCTCAACAACAGCAAGATCATAAAAATCTTCTTGTGCCATAATAATCCTATATTCCTAAAATAAAAAGTTATATATTAGCTAAAAAGTAGTTGTGGATAGAAACAAGGTCAAGAGTATATTTATACTTTTTTAAACAGAAATATTTTGCTATTAAAATCATTTTCTTCTATATAATCAAAAGTTATCTTTAAATATTATATCTTCCAGTAAACATTCTTTTCTATACTTTATAGATAGTGTATACTGAATTATAATATATAATAAACTTTTAACAACGCTAAAAATAGGTAACTTTTTGAATGAAGGGTCCCAAAGGTTTTCGTTTCTCTATAGCTAAAGCAGGATTTCGTAAGTCCCCTAAAAATGATGTTGCCCTTATTGTAAGCGAATGTCCTGCTACAGCAGCAGGTACATTTACACTTAACAAATTTCCTGCAGCACCTGTTATTATAGGTAAGCAAATTCTTACAAACTCTACCATAGCCCAAGCTATACTTATAAATTCTGGACAAGCAAATGCCTGTACTGGAGAAGAAGGTTTACAAAACTGCCTTAAAACACTTCAAATGCTTGCTCATGAAACAGGTATAAACAAAAATACCATCCTACCAGCATCTACAGGTGTTATTGGATCACAGTTTAATATGGAACTTTGGGAAAAAATTATCCCTATCCTTGTAGAAAGACTTGGTAAAGCATCAGCTAACGATATTGCTAAAGCAATCATAACAACAGATGCTTTTCCAAAAGTAACTTCAAAAGAAATATCTATTGCCAATAAAACTATCTGTTTAACAGGCATTGCTAAAGGTGCAGGTATGGTTTGCCCTAACATGGCAACAATGCTTGCATTTATCCTATGTGACGCAGACATTGAACATCCTCTTTGGCATAAGCTTCTTTCCAATGCAGTAAATACTAGCTTTAACAGAATTACAGTTGATGGAGATACATCTACAAATGATACTGTCTATGGGTTAACAAATGGTTGCTCTGGCATATCTATTACAGAAAAAGATCCAGACTCTCTTGCTCTATTTAGTACAGCATTAAATACTGTACTCAGTGAACTTGCGTACATGCTTGTACAAGATGGTGAAGGAACAACAAAAGTTGCTCATATAAAAGTATATGGTGCAAAAAATAACTTTGAGGCTGAACAGGTTGCACGTACAGTTGGGCATTCACAACTTGTTAAAACTGCACTTTTTGGAGAAGATGCAAATTGGGGAAGAATTGTTGCTGCCATAGGTAGAAGTGGTGCAGATTTCAACCCACAAGAAGTATCTGTTTCCATCTGCGGCTTCAAAATTTTTCATAAAGGTCAACCAACCTCTATTGATTTTGATAATCTTCTTAAAGAACCTTTAAGCCAAAGAGATATCCCTATAGATATTAAACTTGGTGATGGTATTGGCGTTTATACAATACTTACATCTGACTTAGGTCATAACTATATCTCTTGTAACTCAAGTTATAGAAGTTAATATATTTATGGATAGCACTTATTATATCTCTTTGATTTGTTATACTTCTGGTATACTCTTTGTTGTAACCTCTATCTTTTTTGCCCACAAAGACACATGGATATCTCTTACAAAATATAAAAAAGGCAGTATCCTTTCAGGGAGCTTCATATGTATTGCCATACTTCTATATGTTACAACACAAACAAAAATTCTTTTCCAAAATACACCTCAAAACACAACATGGATTATCCAGGCAACAAGTGCCTATATTATGCTATTCATAACAACAATTTTCATTATTAAATTTTTTTTCCAATACCAATCAATTGTAGCACTACTCTTCTATGGTAGCTCTATATGTTTTGTATTAATAGCTGGAAGAATACTTTTTCTTAACTTAATTAATATGGCATCTATGCTCCCTGAGCAACTGTATATGGATATAAATACACATATACGTTTTCTGTTTTTTGTTATGAGTAATTTTTTTATAAGTATTGCATTATTCCATATTTTAACAAAAACACGCTTTCTTCTTTTTCTTCCAGATAAACTTTTACCTGTATCAGCTATGTTAACCACATCACTTGAAGCAGCATATTCCCTAACAATTCTTTTATAAAAATGACAAAACCATTTATTGTAACACTACCTGAAGCAGGACAAAAGCTTCACCAATTTCTATGTCGGAGACTTCATACACCAAAATCAATATTACATCGATGGATCCGAACTGGACAGATTAGAGTTAATGGTAAACGAACACAAGCATTCACACGTCTTTCTTGTAATGATCTTGTCCGTATTCCACCATTTGCAGAAAACGACACTAAACATCATAAACCTTTCTATAAAAATAACCCAAACTTTATTGCAAAGAGTAACCACACCTATCCCCTTCCAACAATTATTAAAGAAACTCATGATTTACTTATAATATCTAAACCTGCAGGGTTACCTACACATGGAGGCACAGGACACCTTGATAGTATAGCACACCGTCTTTCTATCCATTATGCTAATGAACCTTTTATACCAACACCTGTTCATAGACTTGATAAAGAAACCACAGGCCTTTTACTTATTGCTAAAAATTATACTACACTCAAAACCCTTGCTTCATCTTTTGCTCAACATACTATACAAAAAGAATATCTTGCTTGGGTTATAGGTCTATGCCCTTGGGACAAACCTATCTATCTTGAAGACACACTTATAAACACATCCTTAAACAATAAAAAATATAGTACATGTCATCTGTCTAATACTTCAGTCTTATCCAAAAAATCTAAACAAGCATCTCTTACTGCATATTGTGTTGAACATAGAGCTAACCATAGTCTCTTACATATAAAACTTCACACAGGGAGAACACATCAAATTCGAACTCAACTGTCTGCTCGTAACTATCCTATTGTTGGTGACAAAAGATATGGTGATACCATCATAACAAAAAATATGAAACTCCATGCGTTTAGGATGATTATTGATAACACAACATACGAAAGCATACCTCCATGGAAAGGCTTCTGGGCTATTGACCAAAATAATATTTCAAAAGAATCTTTTTATACAAATTAAACGCCTATAGATTTACTTAAATCACGTAAAACCCCTATATATTGCATGACCTATATGAATTCTATACACTAAAACTATAAAGAACACTCTCCACAGATTTAACTTTAGAGGCAAATATGACTTCTCACAAAAAATATATACTCCTTATACTATCATTCCTTATTTTTACTGTATCGAGTATACTTCCAGTTCTAGCTCATGATCACTATATCAATGGTATAGACGCCAATTATCCACCATTCAGTTTTATTGATGAGCATGGGCATCCTTCTGGTTTTGATATAGAATCTATGAACTGGATTGCTAAAAGCATGAATTTCACCATAGAACATCGGCCTATAGACTGGGATGGTATTCTTCCTGCTCTTCTCTCCAAAAAAATTGATATGATTTGCTCTGGGATGAGTATAAGTCCAGAGCGAGCACAAGTTGTTCTTTTTACTAAACCTTATTGGTCAACAAAAAAAGTACTTATTTCTTGTAAAAATAGTCCTCTTATAACAAGTGATCTCTATAGCAAAAAATTACGTATTGGTGTTCAACGTGGTACAAACGAAGCTGAAAAACTCCAAAACGATGCTCAACAAAAAAAATATCCTTATGAGCTTCGCTTCTATGACTCTGCAGCATTAGCTATTGAGGATCTTCTAAATGGTAGAATCCATGCTATTGTTCTTGATAACACTCTTGCTGATGATGCTCTTTGTCATGGAAAACCTATTAAAAAAATTGGATTCTTAGAAGAACATGATGTTTTTGCTGTAGCACTCAGAAAAAATGATCAAGCATTAGCAAAACGTATAGAAAAAGGCTATGAACTTTTACAAGAAGATCCATTCTGGAAAGAGCTTCAAAAAAAGTACTTCCTACAAAGCCAATAGTACCTATTCATTCTATAACAATACTAAAATAAATATGTTAGAAGACATTTATAGTAACCCTACAATACAAACTATTATAACAGCTTTACCAACTATGCTCGAAGGCAGTGTTATAACGCTTATTACTGTTATTGGCTCACTCTTTATTGGTTGTGCTCTAGGTATACCTATGGCACTCCTCTACTCATATGGACCATACTATATACAATCTGTTATAGCTTTATATCTTTGGTTTTTTAGAGGTATTCCTATCTTACTACTACTTTTTTTATTTTATTTTGGAATTTTTGAAGTTCTTGGCATAAATTTTTCTGCAATTGCTACATCTTGTATTGTTCTAGGCATGGTCAGTGCTGCTTATCAGACACAAATTATAAAAGGAGCCCTGCAAGCAATACCACATGGACAATTTGCTGCAGCTCAATCGCTTGGTATGACTACTCAACAAACTATTTATACAATTATCTTTCCTCAAGCCTTTCGTTTATCTTTTCCAGGATGGATAAACGAATACTCTATTCTGCTTAAAGATTCTGCTTTATGTTTTGTTCTTGGAACGCCAGAGCTTATGGCAAAGACACAATTTATAGCCTCAAGAACATATGAACATCTTATGTTATACCTTATTGCAGGGAGTTTATACTTTTGCCTTACTCTTATAGGTGTTTTCTTTCTTAAATATTTAGAACACCATTTTTGTCCTTTAACATACTCCATAAAATAAAAAATAATTATGATTAGCCCTCTCTTTAAAGCAAGAAACATCTCAAAAACTATACAGGGAACAACCATCCTTAAAAATGTTTCTATTGAAGTTCATACTGGAGAACTTAAAGCATTAATCGGACCTTCAGGCTCAGGTAAAAGTACTTTCCTCCAATGCATGAACTGCATCATAACTCCAGACTCTGGAGAACTTTTTCTAGCTGGGAAAAAGTTGGATATCACTACAGCTCAAAACCTCTGCTATCTAAGAAAAAATATTGGTATGGTTTTTCAGGATTTTAATCTTTTTGAACATCTTTCTGTTGAAGAAAATGTTTCCATTGCCCTCAAAAAAGTAGCTGGTTATTCAACTAAGGATGCTCAACAACGTGCTTATAGTGAACTGCATCGTGTAGGATTAGAAGATAAACTCTGTTGTTACCCTTCTCAACTCTCTGGTGGACAAAAACAAAGAGTTGCTATTGCCCGAGCTTTAGCCATGGAACCTAAAGTTCTTCTTCTTGATGAACCAACATCAGCCCTTGATCCTGAACGAACAGGTGAAGTATTGACGGTTATTCAACAACTTGCAAAATCAGGCATAACTATGATTATGGCTACACATCAAATAGAATTTGCACGTGCTCTTGCTTCAGAAATCCTTTTTATGGAATCCGGACAAATTATTGAACAAGGAAAACCTTCTCTTCTTTTAGAAAAAAATTCCAAAAGCCGTACTAAATTCTTTCATAATAGTTTAAATGCTTACTTAAGTACTATTCATGAAAATAGCACATCCATGACTTTCACAAATATGCTTGCTGGGGATTTATCACATGACATTACTGGTAGTGGAACAGAGTCAACATTGCTACCAAGAACCGCTCAGGATAATAAAAATAATGCTTAATGAGCCTATGTTTATTTTTATAAAGACCATACTACCTACACTTAATAGAGGTCTTCTTGTATCTCTTACCCTTATTCTTCCATCTGTTTTTTTAGGCTCAATATTTGGATTTTTACTTGGTACTATAAGAGCATTTTGTAAGCCATGGATTAAACGTTGCACAGATATTTTTACATTACTCTTTAGAGGCACGCCCCTTACTGTTCAACTTATGATACTTTATTTTGGACTTCCTAATATTGGTATCTACCTTGAACCATTCCCTGCTGCAGTACTTGGTTTTACTTTATGTACAGCTGCATACCAATCTGAGTATGTTTGTGCAGCACTTCTTTTTACACAAAAAAAACAACTACAAGCAGCCTATGCTTTAGGCTTTTCTCCACTGAATGCTTTTTTATATATTGTTATACCACAAGCAATGCGTCAAGCTCTTCCTGGTTGTAGTAATGAAATTATTTACCTCATCAAATACTCTTCACTTGCATATCTTATTACCTGCATAGAGCTCACAGGAGAAGCAAAAATTCTTGTTGCTCGAACATTTCGCCCGACTGAAGTTTATGTTATTACTAGCCTCTATTATCTCTGCCTTGTCTCTATTGCCACTTGGTTATTAAAAAAACTTGAAAAAAGACTTAGCCTTCCATGAAAAACATACTCATAGCATGCAGCATACCTAGCCTAAATATAAAAATGACTATGGACCATATGAAAAAAGGGAATACCTATTATGGCTACTCAAGAACATATTAGAAATTTTAGTATTATTGCCCATATAGATCATGGGAAATCTACGCTTGCTGACCGTATTCTTGAACAAACCAAACTTGTTTCTGATAGAGAAAAGCGTGACCAATACTTAGATAAAATGGATCTTGAACGAGAACGTGGTATCACTATTAAAGCCCAAACAGTTCGTATTCCTTATACAGCAAAAAATAAAAAAACATATATCCTAAATCTTATTGATACACCTGGACACGTAGACTTTAATTATGAAGTTTCACGCTCTTTAGCTGCTTGTGAAGGTGCCCTTTTAGTTGTTGATGCCACACAAGGTGTAGAAGCACAAACATTAGCTAATGTATATCTTGCGCTTGATCACAACCATGAAATTATTCCTATTCTTAATAAAATTGACCTACCTAGTGCAGATATAGAACGAGTAAAAACTGAAATTGAAGAAGCTATTGGTCTTGATTGTTCAAAAGCTATTTCTATAAGTGCTAAAACAGGCCTAGGTATAAACAACGTTCTTGAAGCAATTGTGGAACAACTACCTGGACCACAAGGTAATCCTGAAGCACCTCTTAAAGCTCTTATCTTTGACTCATGGTATGATCCTTATCAAGGTGTTGTTATCCTTTTCCGTGTTATTGATGGTACAATAAAAAAACATGATTTTATCAAACTTTTTTCTACAGGGAAAAGTTATGAAGCAACTCGAATTGGTGTTTTTTCTCCAGAACCTAAAGATATTCCATCACTCTCTGCTGGTGAAGTTGGCTTTTTATGTGGAAACATTAAAGAACTCGGTGATGCCAAAGTTGGAGATACCATTACGCTCTTAGAAAAACCTTGTTCTGAAGCTATACCTGGATTTAAAGAAGTCCAACCTGTAGTGTTTTGTGGGTTATACCCTTCTGATGCAAATGACTATGAACCTCTTAAAACTGCTCTGGAAAAGCTACAGCTTAATGATGCTGCATTCTCTTGGGAACCAGAAACATCTCAAGCTCTAGGTTTTGGCTTTCGCTGTGGATTCTTAGGTCTACTCCACATGGAAATTATTCAAGAACGTCTTGAGCGTGAGTTCAATGTAGAACTTATTGCTACAGCACCATCCGTCATATACAAAGTTGAAACAACAGATGGAAAGACTTTTGATATTGATAATCCTTCAAAACTTCCTGATACAGCTAAAATAGAGCACCTCTATGAACCTTATGTCCGTATTGATATTCATGTGCCTAGTGAATTTGTTGGCAATATTTTAAAGCTCTGTGAAGAAAAAAGAGGTATCCAACAAAACATGCATTATATTGCTCAACAACGTGTTGTTATTACTTATGAAATTCCTTTTGCTGAAATCGTTTTTGACTTCTTTGATCGCTTAAAATCTACAACAAAAGGCTATGCTTCTATGGACTATGAAGTTGTTGACTACCGCACATCTAACTTAGTACGCCTTGACATTTTACTTAATGGTGAACCTGTTGACGCGCTTGCTGTTATTGTACACAAGGATAAAGCCTACCATTATGGGCGCTCTTTAGCCCTAAAACTTAAAAAAACTATTCCAAGACAAATGTTTGAAGTTGCCATTCAAGCAGCTATTGGACAAAAAGTTATTGCTCGAGAAACCATTTCTGCACTGCGTAAAAATGTAACAGCTAAATGTTATGGTGGTGACATTACACGCAAACGTAAACTTCTTGAAAAACAAAAAGAAGGGAAAAAACGTATGAAACGTATGGGGAATGTTGAATTACCACAAGAAGCTTTCTTGGCTGCACTACAAATAGGTGATGACTAATTAAAGATCACCAGCCTGACGTAATAAGTATACAACTATTGGTATAGTTATAACAGACAAGATAGTATTAACAAAAATATCTAAATAGGTGATGACTAATTAAAGATCACCAGCCTGACGTAATAAGTATACAACTATTGGTATAGTTATAACAGACAAGATAGTATTAACAAAAATATCTAAAGATGTATCTCGAATATGTG
Organism: uncultured Lawsonia sp.; assembly: GCA_964369665.1. GTDB lineage: Bacteria > Desulfobacterota > Desulfovibrionia > Desulfovibrionales > Desulfovibrionaceae > Bilophila. The sequence continues at coordinate 10,869 of CAYJFS010000006.1, forward strand.
CATGATGTTTCTCAGCAATAACATATGCAGCTATGCCTGCAGGCATACATGTTAAAAAAACAATAACACCTATAATTTTACCTGATTCACCTAAAAAAATTAAACAAAAATACATAACCAAAGGTTGAACAACAAGTTTAATAATATGTACAGATAGATGATCCACAAACCAACCTGATACAAAACCTTCAGAAATAGATAGCTGTGACATCAAGATTATACCTATACAAAATAAAGCACATGGTGCTGCTGCTGCACCAAGCATTACCGTCATATTTAAAAAAGGTTTAGGCAAAGGCAAACCTAAAATATTCCACAATACTCCAACTATTGATACTAAAACTATTGGATTTTGAACTAAAGTAGTGATTATTTTTTGCACAAAACTTAATACACTACAATGAACACCCTCTACATACTGCAAATGGGCATCTGCAAAAAGCAAAATAAAAACAGAAAAAATAGTAATTAAAACTGATACAGCTGTAACAAGCATATCACCAGGAAATAACAAAATTAATATAGGAAGCCCCATAAAACCAGCATTATAAAAATTAGAAAGTAAGGTAAGTATAACAGATTGCTGACGGCTTTTTTTCAAAACAAAAACAAAAAAAAGATATGAAAAAAAATACATTACTGAAATTGCTAGACATGTTCCATAAACGATTGGAAGTGTAATTTGATGTATATCTATTTGAACAAGACGACTAAATAATAAAGCAGGTAAGGCAACTCTATATGTAAACTGATTTAGTGTTTCAGAGCTTATAGCAACAAATTCTGTGCGAAAAGCCAACATTCCAAGAAACACAATCCCAAAAATTGGTAAAAGTGTTTTTAATACATCCACAAAAATCCTCTTTAAGTAACTTAACTATTACTTCAAAAACTATGAATGACTTTTTAAAGAAGCAATCTCTTCATGAATAACTCTAACTGCTGCTTCAGCGGCTGCTTTATCAATATCTTTTTGTAAGTGAGAAAAAACTTTCTCTGTTAATTTCTCTATAGAAAGGCTTTCTGAAACATGAACTTCTAATGATTCAAGCCGTTTACAGTTTTTCTCCTGTAAATCTTCCACTTCAGCCTCATGGTCCATGATAATTAACTCTAATGTAGCTATCTGCTGTTTTAAATTTTGAACTTCTTCTTCTAACTTTTGTAAATTTTTACTATCTTCAAGTTGAGGAACATTTAGTGATTGTTGTATTAAAGTATCAGCAACTTGTTTTTTATCTTGATCACTAGTTACCTGCCCTGCTATAGGCATAGCAGAATCAAGAATAGCTTCTATCTCCTCTAAATCAGAAATGTTATTCGCCTCTTCGCTCAGCACTTCTGAAAAACTATGTGTTTCTTCTTTCATACCCTCTTTTGAAGAAGTGGGAGATTCTGCTTCTGCAATTAATGCATCAATATCATCAATACCTTCAAGAGCTTTTTCTAGAAAAATCTCTTTTTGTGTAGATTTTTCTTTATCTTCTAAAGAAGCATTGCTATCTTCTTCAAAAAGATTATCTAATAATGTATCCAAGTCTTCTGGGCTAGAATCAGCCTTATCTAAATCGATTTTAACTTCGTTTTCTAATGTTGTATCTTTATCTGAACCAAGTATTTCATCTAATTCTGGGGCATCATCTAACGAAATAGTTTTATTACTGTTTTTGAATAAACCAGAGAGCTGATCATCAAAATCAACAACAGGTGGTATTTTTTTATCTTTTTCCATATCCTGGACGATATCTATAAGCTCAATAATATCATCTGATGTATTATGCTCTTTTTCTTCCATATCACCTCAGCTTACATACATGTAAAAATTATCTTTAAAGGTATATAAACAAAACTTTGGCAAACTCACTTTATCTGTTAACAGTACTTTATTACTTTAAAAAAACCAAGCCTATCTATTTTTACCTTAAATCACCTTACATTACCTTACTAACAACAACTAAAAACTACCTTGTCTATATTAAGAAATGCTTATTTTCTGCATTTTTCCAACCCCCACAAAATATATCTATACTTATGGCCAGTCATGCACCACTATCTTGTGTAACACACTACTTTGAACTTTTGACATTTTATCCTAAAAAAATCAAAAGCCAAATAACTGTCTAGAAAAAAACTACTGAATTAACTAAAGCACTTTTAGGCTATTAAGCAATAATGATATCGCCAACTAACCCATTCATGGAAAAAAGAAAAGTATACCTAATAAATTTTTTCTACACCCATAGGCTGTTGACATACCCCAATTTTTGCAGGTTCTTTATTTTTACCTTTACTAAAAAAGATACTATGCTCATCTAAATAGTTGGCTAAATGATACTAAAGCCCATTACTAATAACAAAACATACATATATCATAAATAAATCCTAATAATCTAATACATACACTGAACATGCAAAAAATACTCATCTAGCCTAGATTTTAACCAAACTATCTCTAAACTTTTTCTCTACAATTTTTTTTATTTATTTCTTGCTTACTATAATAAATTTTTAATACACCTTCTGTTTCTCTATTTCTCTATCAATAAAGTGTTTTGACCTATGAAGACTTTTTTAAAAATATCAAGATACAATTTTTTCTTAGTTTGGTAAAAGTTTAAAGGATATGTAACTCTTTTATAAGGTTATAACTTGTTTTTATTCTTTGGACAAACTTCTTATAAAAAAGGTATTAACAATAATTTTCCCTAAATAATAGCTGTCATTCCATGTACAACAACGACTTATTCTAGTTTTTTAATATAATAATCTTGACTTACTTTTAATGATGGCTCAAATTTTTTATGTTATAACATACTGTTTTTTGAGGAATAAACGTTTTTACTTCCTTCTCAATAAACTACTTGGATGCTACCTATATATTATATAAAATACTACAGGTACTTTTTTAGATGAAATGTCATTTTATAAGTATGAATATCTACTATACAGGGAAATTATCATTACTATACATACTACACAAACCTTTCTCTCCATATTTTTTTAAAGAGTTTTTATTATGCACAAAAATCTTTCTCCTGAACTGTGGTTCTATCACAGAGTATCATATGGTGAAACAGATACTATGGGCTATGTTTATCATGCAGAATACTTTCATATCTTTGAAAGGGCTCGTGGTGAATATATGCGTCACTTAGGTATGAGTTATGCTGAAGTAGAACATAAAGGCGTTATGCTACCTGTTTATGAAGCAACATGCCGTTACTACAAACCAGCATATTATGATGACCTTATTCATATCCATCTTTCGCTTTATGAAATGAAGAAAGCATCACTATCATTCAACTATACTACAATGGATGCATCACGCCATACAATTTTGGCAAAAGGCTCAACAAAACATGCCTGTGTCACAAAAGAAGGCAGACCTCAAAAATTTCCAAGCTGGTTTGTAAATATTCTCACCCAAGAACCTAATCAACAAAAGCATCCTACTATAAAGTCATAAAAACCATAAATTAAGGTATACAAAAAATTATCAAAACTAATGCCTATACCTTTAATGCTGTTAATAAATCTGGAACAACATCGACTTTCTCCCAATTAAATTCTGGAAGCTCTCTACCAAAATGTCCATAACATGAGGTTTTACTATAAATAGGCCTTAATAAATCAAGGTGTTGTATAATATAATATGGCCGTAAATCAAAAACTTCTAATACAGCTCTTGTTAAAACATCATCAGAAAATTCTGAAGTACCTAAAGAAGTTACACGTACAGATACTGGTTTAGCAATTCCAATACAATAAGCTATCTGCACTTCACAACGTTCTGCTAACCCTGTAGCAACAACATTTTTAGCAATGTAGCGAGCCATATATGCTCCTGAGCGATCCACTTTTGATGGATCTTTCCCAGAAAAAGCTCCACCACCATGATGACCTGAACCACCATAGGTATCTTGAATAATTTTTCTACCAGTTAAACCACAGTCTCCCATAGGACCACCAATAACAAAACGGCCTGTAGTATTAATATAAATCTCACAAGACTTTTCATCAAAAAATCCTGAAGGTTCAAGAATAGGAAAAACAACTTTTCTTTTCACTGTTTCCATAAGTTCTTCTTGTGAAACTGTCTCATCATGCTGTGTTGATACAACAACATTATTAATTCGAACAGGCTTCCCATTATAATACTCAAAAGAAAGCTGTGTTTTACCATCTGGACGAAAAAATTTTACCTCACCACTCTTACGTACAGCTGTAAGCTGTTGAGAAAGTTGATGTGCCCAGTAAATAGGTGCAGGCATATATGTTTTGGTTTCTGAGCATGCAAACCCAAACATCATACCTTGATCTCCAGCACCTTGTTCTTCAGGATTTGCATGATTAACACCTTGAGCAATGTCTGAAGATTGCTTACCTATAGAAGACAATACAGCACATGTTTGCCAATCAAAACCCATGGAAGAACTATTGTACCCAATATTTTTAATAGTCTCCCTTACAACACTTAACAAATCTGCATAACCACTAGTAGTAATTTCACCTGCAATAATAGCCATACCTGTAGTAACCAATGCTTCACAAGCAACACGTGCATGAATGTCTTGGGCTAATAATGTATCAAGAACTGCATCAGAAATCTGATCAGCTACTTTATCAGGATGGCCTTCTGTTACTGACTCTGAAGTAAAGTAATATTTACCTCTTTCAAAAAGCATAAATAACTCCTATAAAAAGTCTATACAACTAACACACTACTCGCCAGATAAAATAAGACCAGCTTATTTTAAAGCTAACACTAGTCCACATAAAAATAAAGAAAAATACTTGTAAATAGATTGCTGCTTAAAGTAATTTTTAGCATCCATGGATTAGCATTTTTTATACAAATATAGTGCTATAGTTTTAACCTATAACTTCTCTTAAGGAACATCCATTAAATTTTTATCAAAAAACTTGCCTATTTTAATGAAGCTATTTATGATTTTTTTATTAGAAATTTAACTGCTTAAAAATACTATATACCATTTTTTTAGTATAATACCAAAAACATAAGCGTAACTAAATATAAAAATACATGTTGAGAAGACACCATGGAAATACATAGAGCAAAAACAGCTGGCTTTTGTTGGGGAGTTGATCTTGCATTACGTAAACTTGAAAAATCTCTTAAACAAAACACTACCTCATGTAGACTTATCATGTTTGGCCCTATTATCCATAACCCACAAGCATTAAAAGAATATAGAGATCAAGGTGTCCTTTGTGTCAATACGCTTGAAGAAATTCAGCCTGGGGACATCGTTATCATTCGTGCACATGGTATCCCAATACATGAAGAAACCTACCTCCAAAGTATCCATGTTTCATTTATAGATGCAACATGTCCAAAAGTAAAAAAAGCTCAGCTTGCTATTGCAGATACAACAACCCCAGAAACACATTTGCTACTATTTGGTGAAGAAGAGCACCCTGAAGTTCGTGGGCTTGTCTCATATGCTAAAGGACCTTACACTATTTTTGATACAAAAGAATATATTGAACAACTCAACCTTCCTAAAAACATACCTATTACACTTGCAAGCCAGACAACACAGGACTCTTTACTCTTTGAAGAAATACAAAAAATCCTTCAAAAAAAAACGTCACAATTAACAACACTGAACACTATCTGTGATGCTACACATAAAAGACAAGAAGAAGCACTCTCTCTTACAAAGCATGTTGAAGCTATGGTTGTTGTTGGTGGATTTACAAGTGGAAATACTCGAAGACTTGCAGAAATATCAAAAAATAAGGGTGTTAAAACATGGCATATAGAAACAGTAGAATCTTTACAAACTGATGAGCTAAAACAATTTAATAATATTGGACTTACTGCAGGAGCATCAACTCCAAAAAAAAATATTGATGAAGTAGAATCTTTCCTTAACAATATTTAATAAACTCAACTTATTTTCAATAAAAACCATTATTGTATTTTTCTTCTATTAAAGATGCATTATATCCACAAAGCTATACTACAGTGTTTTACTACCCACACAAAAATAAGTAAAACCATACTGCTTCATTAAACTATACGAATATAAATTACGACCATCAAAAAGTATGGGCTTTTTTAATAATGTTTTTATCTTTACAAAGTCTGGTGTTCGAAACTGATTCCATTCTGTTACAACAAATAATGCATCCGCACCTTGACAAACTTGATAAAGATCATTTTCGATGCAAACTTTATCATTTTTATTCAAAAAATCTCTTGCAGCATCTCCAGCCACTGGATCAAAAGCCTGAATATACATACCTTGAGCAGTTAAATCATGGATAATTTTTAACACAGGTGACTCTCGTATGTCACCTGTATTTGCTTTAAAAGCCAACCCCCATATTGCTAACCTCTTTCCAGATACTCCACCATTTTTATTAAAATATGCCTGGATCTTTAATGTCATAAAGCCTTTTTGTCTTTCATTTACAGCCTCTACAGCCTTAAGAATCTTAGGCTCTACACCAATACTTTCTGCTGTATGAATTAATGCCTTAATATCCTTTGGAAAGCATGAACCACCATAGCCTAAACCAGGATAAATAAAATGATAACCTATACGATGATCTGAACCAATTCCAACACGCACATCACGGACATCTGCTCCAAATTTTTCACATAATAAAGCTATTTCATTAATGAATGAAATTTTTGTTGCTAACATACAGTTTGCTGCATACTTTGTAAGTTCTGCACTTTGTATACTCATTACAATAATCTTCTCACGACTACGAGCAAAAGGTGCATACAAAACTCTAAGTAACCTTTCAGTCTGTTCTGACTCTATACCTATAATAACCCTATCTGGTTTCATAAAGTCTGTAACAGCACTACCTTCTTTTAAAAACTCTGGATTAGAAACAACTTCAAAAGAAAAGTCTAAATCTCTTCGAGCAAGTTCATCCTTAATAATTTTTTTTACTCGAAATGCTGTTCCTACTGGAACAGTAGATTTATTCACAACAGTAACCGGATGTTGCATATATGTACCTATATCCATAGCAACACTTTCTATAAAAGAAAGATCACAACTTCCATCTGTCTTTGTAGGTGTCCCTACAGCAATGAAAACTACATCTACTTCTTTCAATGCTTCTTCTATCTTTGTTGTAAAAAAAAGCCGGCCTTCACTATGATTTCTTACGACAAGCTCATGTAACCCTGGTTCAAAAATATGTATCTCTCCATTCCTTAGCTTTGAAACAACTTCAGTGCTAACATCTACACAATATACTTGGTTACCCATTTCAGCAAAACAAGCAGCACTAACTAAGCCAACATAACCACTACCCACAATACAAAGATGCATAAATACTCCTCAACAAATCAGTACCTATTATGCTTGTAATCATATGAAAATCAAGAGTCAACTTGACACAAACCATCTCTGCATGCACTCTAAGACATAGGAGATGAGCAATGGCTATAGTTGGTATAGGTATAGATCTAATTGAAATTTCAAGAATTGAAAAAGCTTTTCTTCGTTTTGGAAATCTTTTTCTTCATAAAATTTTTACACCAAATGAACAAAATTCTTTCCCAAAACAAATAAAAGCACCTATGTTAGCTGCACGTTTTGCAGCAAAAGAAGCTGCTGTTAAAGCTTTAGGTACAGGTTTCAGTGAAGGTATCTCCTTTAAAGACATAGAAATTTTTAAACTCTCTAATGGAAAACCAGAATTATATCTTTATAGAAAGGCACAAAAAAAAGCTCTAATGTTAGGTATACATAAAACACTAGTGACTTTAACACACACACGTGACAATGCTGGAGCAGTGGTTATCTTTGAAACGTAACGATTTTATTTTAAAGGTATATTATGAAACTTCAAGGAACAACAATTCTTGCTATACGACATAAAGGAACTGTAGCTGTAGCTGGAGATGGCCAAGTTACTTTAGGACAAAGTGTTGTAATGAAACATACAGCTAAAAAAGTTCGTCGTATGTATAAAAACCAAATCTTAGCTGGGTTTGCTGGAGCTACAGCAGATGCGTTTACACTATTTGAATGCTTTGATAACTATCTTGAAGAAATGAATGGTAACCTTATCCGTGCTGCTGTAGAACTTGCTAAAGACTGGAGAAAAGATAAATACCTTCGACGTCTTGAGGCTATGCTACTTGTTGCTGATAAAAAAAATACTTTTGTCCTTAGTGGCACAGGTGATGTTATTGAACCAGATGATGGTATTGCAGCTATTGGCAGTGGAGGTTCATATGCTGTAGCTGCAGCAAGAGCTTTAGTCAAACATAGCACACTTAATGCAACAGAAATTGCTGAAGAAAGTATGTGTATTACAGCAGAAATTTGTGTTTTTACAAATAGAAATCTTACAATTGAAACATTAACCTAAAACATTACTAGTGCTCTTTTCATTAATTTCTATACTTACAAAATAGGGATTAAAAATACCTGTTGTTTATTATGAAAGAAACTTTCTAACTAACTAGGATAATTTAGGACCTAATGTATAATAAAAAGCCACTCTACCTTAAATATACCATTCATATATATACATGGATCTATGCACATCCAATACTTCTTATATTTCTTTTAGGACTCATTTTTTCTATTTACAATGCTTTATCTTCAGAAAATGTATATTTATGGCAATGGTACAGAGTCTGGCATTATATTGGAACATGGACAAGTACTGGTTTTAAGCCTGGCATCCTTCTTCAAGGAGTTGCTACCACGATACATATTGCACTATTGTCATTCTTCCTTGCAATATTTATTGGGCTTATTACAGCTATACTTAAACTTTCTGTGTGGCCTATAGGAAGGCTTATGGCCTTTATGTATATTGAAAGTATCAGAAGTACACCTTTACTTATTCAACTATTTATTATGTACTTTCTTTTTGCTCCAATACTAAACATACAACCTTTTTATTCAGCAGTACTTAGCCTAAGCCTTTTTGAAGGAGCATATATAGCAGAAATTTTTCGTTCTGGACTACTTGCTGTCCCCTCAAGCCAATGGGAGGCAGCTTATAGTATGGGTCTTAATTCATTCACAACAGTAAGAGTTATCATATTACCACAAGCATTACCACATATTATACCTACATTAACAGGACAAATTGTATCGCTTATTAAAGATACATCTCTTGTTAGTGCCATTGCTGTAACAGAGCTTACCATGAATGCACAACAAATAATTACAACAACCTTCTTACCTTTTGAGGTCTGGAGCCTTGTTGGAATAATATACTTAATCCTTGCCTTGACTATTTCAATACCAGCCTACTACATTGAAAAAAAATACAAACAAAAACTCTATGCCTGAAGAAGAACAATGAAACAATTTTTGGCTATTCTTATAGCAAGTACTATTCTATTACTAACTCATCATGAAAAAACAAAAGCTGCTTCAATGATTGACTCTGTGATACAACGTGGTGTTCTTCGTGTGGGCTTTTCATCTTTTGTACCTTGGGCTATGCAAAATAAAGATGGTACATTTATTGGTTTTGAAGTTGATATTGCTAAAAAACTTGCAAAAGATCTAGGTGTAGATATTCAACTTATTCCAACGCCATGGTCTGGAATTATTCCAGCACTTCTTACAAATAAATTTGATATTATCATTGGAGGTCTTAACATAACTACAGAAAGAAACCTCCGTGTTAACTTCACAACACCTTATGACTATGCGTATATAGAAATTCTTGCACATGCAAAAAAAATCAAAAACATGTCTTTTCCTGAAGACTTTAATAACCCTAAAACGATTATTGCTATCCGAAGTGGTAGTATTGCAGCAATTCCAGCAAAAAAACTTCTTCCAAAAGCAACGTTTAGATTTTTTGATGATGAAACTATTGCAACTCAAGATCTACTCTCTGGAAATGCCCACCTTTTATTTGCCTCAACACCTCTACCTAAGTTTACAGCAATTGCATCAAAGGGTACTCTTGTTACTCTTGATGTAAAACCTCTTGCTCCTCAACCTGTAGGTTTTGCTATCCAAAAAGGAGATTATGATTCTATTAATGTTTTAAATAATTGGATAGATGCTATAAAAAATAATAATTGGCTTGATGAGCGTAAAAAATATTGGTTTCAATCTAAAGAGTGGGAATCTCTACTTAAATGAAAAATCTTTTCAAAAAAAAATGTCATGAAGACTGGAAACCTTATGTACACACTTCACCATCTCTAGGTTTTATTGATAGTATTTTTATACTATTTCTTCTTATAATTGGAATATTGCTTGTAGAAAAAATTCATGCACAGCTTGCTTATACATGGAATTGGAAATTCTTTACTGACTTCATTATAAAAAAAAATATTCAAGGACAATGGATACCTGGACTTTTAGTCTCTGGGCTAATAGTCACTACAAAACTTGGCATATGGTCAACATTGCTTGCTTTTATTATTGGTGCATGCATTGGAATTCCAGCAGCACATAAAAAAGGGCTTTCTGCCTTACCTTCCTGTATTTATATAAGTATAGTAAGAAACATCCCACCCTTAGTTTTACTATTTTTTCTGTATTTCTTTATAGGTGCAATCATACCTATTGCTAACTTTGAAGTAATGCTTCGAACATACCCTGTTTATATACAAAAAATCATTGCTATTTGCTTTGCTCCAATTGATCAAATTGATCGTATGATAACAGCTATTGTCATGCTTGGAATTTATGAAGGAGCCTATATAGCTGAAATAGTTCGATCAGGTATAGAATCTGTACCCATTGAACAGTGGGAAGCTTCATCTGCTTTAGGTTTTTCTAAGTATACACAGCTACGCTATTTTATATTACCTCAAGCAATTACATATATGTTGCCATCTTTAGCTGGACAAAGCATTTCTACATTCAAAGACTCTGCATTAGCCTCTTTTATTTCATTACCTGAGCTTACATTTCAATCACTAGAAACTATGTCGATCAGCCAAATGACTTTTGAAACATGGTTCTCAACTGCCTGCTTATACCTTTTGTTAGGTTTTACATGCTCACAAGCTGGAAAGTATCTAGAATACCATTCTCTACCATTAAGGAAAACAAAACCAATGCTATAAAGGACACACTATGACATGGTTTACACATAAAAGTCTTGCTGTAGCAAGTGCCTTAGCTCTTGATGCACCAGTTACAGGTATTATTGCAACCTTTATAGGAAGTATTCTTCCGGATTTAACAGAAAAAATAGTATCTATGGGTAATATGCAAGTATGGGGAAAAATCCATCGCCAAGCTGCTCACTGGTTTGGTTGGTATTTTCTACTCATCCTTTTAGGCTCAATATACCTTTCTTCAATCAGATCACCTACAAGCTATCAAACCATTTTTATAGAGTCCATATGCTGGCTAGGTTTTGGTGGTATAACACACATATTTCTTGATGCCTTAACACCAAAAGGTGTTCCTCTTTGGCCCTTAGGTGGAAAACAGCGGATGGCTTTTCCAATAGTAACAACAGGAAGTATCAATGAAACTATATTTTTTATATTTGTATTAACAATATTTATTATATATCAAATAAACAAACCCACTCAAGTTATTGCTGAACTTTTAGAAAAAAATACATGCAGCACAATTATATCTAAAATTAAAATATCTCCTTAAATAAAAAAAATATATATAATGTACAATAACACAACACTTTCAACTAATAAGTATCTATTAAAAGCAGGCTGTAAAGTTAACCTATCCCTAAAAATAACCAATATCCTTAAAAATGGTTTGCATGAATTAGATTCTCTTTTCATTCCTATTGGTGAACCATATGATGAACTTACACTTATAGTAGAGCCTAAAAAACAAGGGCTTATTATATTTTGTGATACTTTGGGCATTGATCCTCAAAATAACACTTTGACAAAAGCTTATAAATACTATGCTGAAACTACTGGTTTTTCTCCTGACATCTCGTTATTTTTAAAAAAAGGTATTCCTCATGGATCTGGGCTTGGTGGGGGTAGCTCTGATGCTGCAATATTTTTATTATGGCTACAAAAGCATGCTCCACAACCTTTAAGTAAAGAGCAGCTATCAAAACTTGCCTGTAAAGTTGGTGCAGACACACCTTTCTTTTTAAGAAATATCCCTTGTAGGGTTACAGGCATTGGAGAAAAAATAACCCCTGTTCCTTTAAGTGATCTCCCTATAGTAGGGAATACTTTAGTCCTGATCCTACCTAATATCCATATAAATACATCCTGGTCATATAAAAACTGGGATACATGGTTTTTTAATAAAAAACCCCCTCTTTACACACAATCAATATTGACAAAAAATCAGTCACAAGATAGAAGCTCAACAATTAGCTTTTATAAAAATACTTTTTTGTTAGAAAATGACTTTGAACCATCTATATTCAATGAATATCCAATCCTTAGGCAATATAAAGAACAACTTATATTTTCTGGTGCACGAGCTGCAGCTTTAAGTGGGAGTGGATCTTCTCTATGGGCTCTTTTTACAGAAAAAACAACAGCTTTAAATGCACTAAAAGACTTTCAGGAAAAAAATATACAAACATCTTATCATATATTATAAAAACATTGTATGTATAGACTATATTTCAATCAATTAAGATAAAACTGGGGTGTCGCCAAGCTGGTAAGGCAACGGGTTTTGGTCCCGTCATTCGAGGGTTCAAATCCTTCCGCCCCAGCCACTTCTTAGATCATTTAGTTAAATATTTATTATGCATGGTAAATTAAAAATTCTTTCTGGTACAGCCAATCAACCTCTTGCACAGGCTATTTGTGATCATTTAAGTTGTCCCCTTACCCCATCTTTATGTGAAACATTTAGTGATGGTGAAAGTCGTATTGAAATTAATAGTAGTGTTCGTGGTGGGGATGTTTTTGTTATCCAACCTACCTGTGCACCTGTAAACTATAACTTAATACAGTTATGTCTTATGATTGATGCTCTTAAACGTGCTAGTGCTACAAGAATTACTGCAGTAATTCCCTACTATGGATATTCTAGGCAAGATAGAAAAGTAAACCCTAGAGCTCCAATAAGTGCAAAAGTTGTTGCTGACTTTATCACTTCTGCAGGAGCAAATCGTGTTGTTACTGTTGATCTCCATGCTGGACAAATTCAAGGTTTTTTTAATTGTCCTGTAGATAACCTCTTTGCATCCAAAGCACTCCTTGAACCTTTTTTAGCCATAAAAAATGAAGTTGTTATTGTCTCTCCTGATGCTGGAGGTGTAGAGCGTGCAAGAGCTTTTGCAAAACGTATTGAAGCTCCTCTTGCAATTATTGATAAAAGGCGTGACACACCAAACCAAGCTATTGCAACAAGTGTTATTGGTGATGTCAAAAATCGTATTGCTGTACTTGTAGATGACATTATTGATACTGCAGGAACAATAACAGCTGCTGCAGAATTATTACTCTCTGCAGGAGCTCGTGAAGTAATAGCAACAGCAACACATGCTGTTCTTTCAGGTAATGCCATTGACAACATTAACAAATCGGTATTTTCTAAGGTATTTATTACAGACACAATACCTATAGACAACAAACAAAAAATATGCTCAAAGATCCAAGTGGTATCGGTAGCTAAATTGTTAGCAACAGCCATCCACAACATCCATACTGATTCTTCTGTTAGTGTTCTTTTTTAAAGGAAGTTTTAGTAAACTGTTATAGGAGACTTTTACATGTCTGACTTAAAAATACTTACTGCTCAGGAAAGAACTTGTCTTGGTAAAGGCCCAAATCGTCGCCTTCGTCAAAAAGAGTTAACACCTGGAGTATTTTATTCACCAAAAGGTGAAAACATTTCTGTACAAATACCTACACCAGCACTTACAAAAATTTTCCATGAAGTAGGACGTACAACTGTTTTCACCCTTGAAATAACTTCAGAAAAAAATAAAAAAACAGCTTATCCTGTACTTATTTGGCAAACCCAACAACATCCTGTAAAAAATAAATTTATCCATATAGATTTCTATGGTGTAGATTTAGATACACCTATAAAAGTTACAGTACCTCTAGATTTTACAGGAATAGCTAAAGGAACAAAGGTTGGTGGAAAAGTAGAGACCTATCATGAACAAGTTATACTTGTAGCAAAGCCTCTTGAAATGCCATCAAAAGTCTCTATAGACATTTCTTCTCTTGATATAGGTGACAATATCCATATAGCAGACCTAACACTCCCTAAAGGAGTACAAGCAGTATATGAAACAAATTATACTATAGTTTCAGTTCTTTTATCAAACAAAAATGCTTCAACTGAAGCCGAGGCTGAAACAGAGCAAAAACAAACAAATACATAATTGCATAGTTTATATAAACTCTATTGATCATTAAGGAGAAATACCATAACTAACAATGGCTATACACACTATGCAAAGCAAAGTTATTATTGCTGGCCTGGGTAACCCAGGGAAGTGCTATGAAAAAACCCGCCATAACATTGGCTTTATTTTTATTGATGAACTTATACAAAAATATATGGCACAAAAAATTTCTGTAGAAAAACTTCCATGTGAACTTTGGAAAACTTTACTACCTGACCATAATGAAGAATGTATTATTGCCAAGCCAAAGACATATATGAACCTTTCTGGAGAAGCACTTCAACCTCTTATAGCTTGGTATAAAATACCTCCAAGCCAACTCTTGATTATCCATGATGATATAGATCTTCCATTAGGTACAATAAAATTTAAATTTGGTGGTGGCAATGCTGGTCATAATGGGCTAAAATCCATTACTCAACGATTAAGCACACCTAATTTTTATCGTCTTAGGATTGGGATTGGACGCTCACCTTATCCTACAGAAAAAGTAGAGCAATGGGTTCTAGGAAAATTTTTACAAAAAGAACTACAAATTCTTTATAAAGTTTTACCAACATCCATTGAGGTTATTGAACTTTTTATAAAAAAAGAAATACAGGCAGCATTACATCTAGCAAATAGTTTCAAGCTTCAGGAATTTAACTAAATAAACATTGTGCATATATAAAATAAAAAACACCTATACTTTTATGTATCCTAAAAAAACTAATAAAAAATTCTTACTACAATCATTCTACCTAATCAGCATTACTCTTTTTATACTTAGTGGGTGTCTAGTTAAAACTACTCATGTAGTAGACAAACAAGGTTTTACTGATATGGTTTCTTGCATTGGACCAATACTACAAGATAGGGACATCATCACTTGTAAAAATAATTATGCTGAACCACTATTCCCAGACTTAACACACCCACTCCCTGAAAATACTGGCGAATATCTCTTTTATTCACTCTCTTCTAATGTCCAAAACAACAAAACAGAACCACATATAACTTTTGCTAAAAAAAGTACTCATCATAGTCAAGTATCCATAAACCAATTTGGTTTTACACTACAACAAGATCAATTTATTACAACAGTAAAATTACTGGCACAGCTTGACTGGTACAATCAAGGTAATAAAGACTGGTTACTCCTTTGCCGTATTAAAACCCTAAATAAACCTTCTTTTGTAGATTATTATCTAATTGTAACCCCACCACTATCAAATAAAGACTTACTCCAACCAGAACTTATTGCTATACGTGACAGTGCAAGTAAAACATGTACCATAACCACTGACTTTATACAGACTTCTTATGATAAAGAAAATGTATCTTGTCTTTCTTTTATTGAAGTAGACCCAGGATTCTTTTCTATTGTAGATAAAGAAAAATCCCCTCAAACACAAGAAGAGCAAATGTCAATTACTGAAGAATCACTCAAAGAATAATTTGGTATATTTCTTGTATATTCCTATAATAAAAACCCTCCTATTAAAAAACGATTAAAGCCCTGTTGCTAATATAAACTCATATATCTTTGGTATATACTTTGCATAAATAAAGCTTAAGAACGTGTGTCTTAGAGGAGGCTATTATGCAAGAAAGTATGTTTAGTGGCTTATTTGCTGCATTAACTACAGAACATAGAATGAACTTCATTGCCAATAATTTGGCGAATGCAAATACCTCTGGTTATAAACAAGATAAGCTAGCTTTCAAGGACACCATGATCCAATTTGCCCATGACCAAATTAGAGAGCCAATTGCAACTATTCGTTCAAAGCCATTGTTCCCTGAGCCACAAAATGCTGCACGAGTACGCATAGCTGTCTCTGAAACAGATTTTTCTCAAGGTGGTCTTCAATTTACAGGGAATCCACTTGATGTTTCTATTACTGGAAATAATGGTTTTTTCCGTGTTCAATCTCCACATGGGGAATATTTTACCCGAAATGGAGCTTTTGCAATGGATGCTACAGGTCAACTTGTCACAAAACAAGGTTGGCCAGTATTAGGTACAGGTGGACCAATAGTTATCCCTGAAGGAACTAAGAATGTTATTATAGCCCCTGACGGAAGAGTTTTAGCAGATAACCAAGAAATAGATACTTTACAATTTGTATCTGTAGACGATGTTAAAAAACTTGAGAAACTAGGTAGTAACCTTTACAGGCCAAGACCAGGTTCAGAAATAATAGAAGGTAATGCTGTTGAAGCTGGAGCCATTATAAATCAAGGCTTCCTAGAAGCCTCTAATGTTAATGTTGTTGATGAAATGGTAAAAATGATAGAAGTTAACCGACATTTTGAAGCTTGTCAGAAAGTTATGCAAACAGCTGACTCTTTGGACCGTGATGCAAACTCAAAACTAGGCCGCACCAGCCGATAAAGGAAACTTATTATGATGCGATCTCTTTGGACAGCAGCTACAGGTATGGTAGCCCAGCAACTGAATATTGATATTATATCAAACAATCTTGCAAATACAAATACCTCTGGCTTTAAAAAAAGTCGTGCTGAGTTTGAAGATCTTATGTATAATACTATGAAAATTGCAGGTTCAGCAACAGAAGGTGATAACATGCTCCCTGTAGGTATACAAGTAGGTATGGGTGTGCGTCCAACTGCTGCACATAAATTTTTTACTCAAGGAGATTTCCAAAATACAGGGAACCCTCTGGATATTGCTATAGAGGGTGAAGGATTTTTTCAAGTTCTTGTTGGAGATCAGCTTATGTACACACGTGCAGGTGCATTTAAACTTAATCAAGATGGAACAATTGTTACATCAAATGGTTATCCTCTCCAACCTGAGTTTAATGTACCAATAGAAACAAAATCTATAGCTATTTCTGAAACTGGAAGAATAAGTGCTTTAGATGCTAATGGACAAGAAATTGCTGCTGCTGATATACCTTTATTTACCTTCCTTAACCCTGCAGGGCTAGATGCTAGAGGACGTAACCTTTATATGCCTACAGAGGCCTCTGGTGAAGAAATAGAAGGTGTTCCTGGTGAAGGCAATGTAGGAACCATGGCCCAAGGATTTCTTGAAATGTCAAATGTAGAAGTAGTAGATGAAATGGTACAAATGATTGTAGGTCAACGTGCTTATGAAATGAACTCTAAGGCTATTCAAACATCAGATAATATGTTACAAACAGCTGTACAGCTTAAACGTAGTTAAAACAGTATACAATATACTGTTTATAAACTTTTATTATTTTATATTATATTTGTTAGCTCTAACTTAAAGTCTTATATGACATTTCGACGTATATCATTTACTATTTTATTCATATTTCTATATACTATTATAGTTCCAAAAGGGTTTACTTCCCCTTTTGGAACTAATTGGCAAATACAAATAAAAGATGCTGCTGTTGTCCATAAAGATATGGTTACACTGAAAGATATAGGAGAAGTACATGGAAAGCCTCCACTTGGTATATGGGAAAAACTCTCTTCTATATCACTATGGAAATCGCCAGAGCAAGAAGGGGTTCCAGTAAGAATAACTCGACCTAGGCTAGAGACTGCTCTTAAAGAAGCTTTAGGTGAAGCTGCTGCCCTTTGCATACTACCTACAAACCTTGTTATCCAAAAAGGTGGTCGTGTTTTAAATGAAGACGACCTTAGAAAACTTACACAAAAAGCTATTGAAGAAGCTTATCCACCAATAAAAACACAAGGCGAACTCTCGGACTTTAGAATCCCATCATATATCTTTCTTCCTCAAAAAGGCTACTCAGTTGATGTTATCCTTCCTAATATTTCAGCTAAAAGACTCTCTTTACAGTTTGTAGTTAAAGATCTTGCTGGTACTATAACCCGTCAATATACTGGCACAGTTCTTTTAAGCTTATGGAAACCTGTTGCTTCAACCTCTAAACCTCTCAATAGAGGAGACTATGTAAATCCAGAAGAGATTGTTTGGTTAAAAAAAAATATTGCCTTCTTAAGGGATGATCTTTGGGATGGAAAAGGTGGTCCATGGCAAGTAAAAAGATCTATAGGTGGTGAACAACCTATTTATAAATCTGACTTAGAGCCACTAGATATTGTTCGTAAAGGTGCTATTATCAAACTTGTCTATAATAAAGGAGGTATCCTCCTAACAACAAAAGCAGAAGCACAGGAAGATGGAACTATTGGGCAAACAATCTCGGTACGTAACTTGCAAAGCAAAAAAATTATTTATGCAAAAATTATTGATTCCAATACAGTAGAAATACAATAACACATAAATAGGGAACTACCATGAAAAAGCTTCTCTTTCTAACGAGTTGGAGTCTTATGCTTATAAGTTGTGGTACCCCTACAAAACAAACACCTTCCCCTTCTCCTCCTATTATACCACCACCAACATATATAGAACCAGAAGAGCAGTACAACAATCCTGGTTCTATATATATGAATGCAGAGTCTGATGGACTTTTTGCTGATACTCGTGCACGACGTGTTGGTGATATTGTTATGGTAAAAATAGTAGAAAATAATACTGCTAAAAATAAAGCAGATACAACCTCTACAAGTAGTCGTAATAATGAATATGGACTAGATGCATTTTTTGGAAAAACATCTATAGGTCCTTCAGGTAAAGCACATATCCCTGTAGGTAACCCAAGCTTTGGTACAAGTTCTGCAAGTAATATTGCTACTACAGGAGAAACAAACCGTGAAGGTAGTATTTCAGGAACTATTGCAGCTCGTGTTCTTAAAATTCTACCAGGGGGATTATTACAAATCGAAGGAGTGCGTCAAACACGTATAAATAGTGAAACACAATATATTGTAGTTACTGGCCTTATTCGACCTATAGATATTGCTCCAGATAATTCTATTACTTCCAATAGAATTTCTGATGCAAAGATTGAATATTATGGAGAAGGTGCTTTATCTGGAAAAGAAAAACCTGGATGGTTTACACGTTTTGTGGATGCTATTTGGCCATTTTAACACCCTTTATCTTACTAAAATTCTCATTGGAGTATGAGGTATGTTAAAAATCACTAGTATCCTCTGTTATACAAAATATATCCAAAAGCTTCTGATCACCTTCTGCTTAACTCTTATATTCCTATCCCTATGCTCTTCTATAGTTAATGCTGTACGCATTAAAGATATTTCAACATTTTCTGGTGTACGAAACAACCAACTTATTGGATATGGACTTGTTATTGGGCTTGCTGGAACTGGAGATAAAAGAGACTCACCATTTACAGCAACATCTATGAAAAACCTCCTTGAACGTATGGGGGTTGCTGTTGACCCTAATAAAATAAAACCTAAAAACGTTGCAGCAGTTATGGTTACTGCAAATATGCCTGTATCATCAAGCCCTGGATCATCTCTTGATATTACTGTCTCAAGTGTTGGTGATGCAAAAAGCTTACTAGGTGGTGTGTTATTACAAACACCACTCAAAGGAATAGATGGAAAAACCTATGCTTTGGCTCAAGGACCTATTATTGTTGGAGGTTTTTCTGTAGAAGGTGCTGCTGCTGCTGCAAAAAAAAACACAACAACTGTTGGATCTATTCCTGGAGGAGCTATTGTTGAACGCTCTGTACCTTTCAATTTTAACAACCAGCAAAACCTTACTTTAAATATGAACTCTGGAGATTTTTCAACCACAATGCAAGTTGTTGAAAAACTTAATGAAGCCTTGGGTGGTTCCTTTGCTAATGCCAAAGATATACAGACAATAACTATACAAATCCCCCCAGGGTATAATGGAAACCTTGTTCCCCTTATTGCATCTATAGAAAACCTTGAAGTAACACCAGAATCTGCAGCAAAGGTTGTAGTGGATGAAAAAACAGGTACTATTGTTTTAGGCCGTGAAGTTCGACTCTCACAAGTTGCTGTAGCCCATGGGAACCTTCAAATTGTTATTGCAGAGAATGCACAGGTTTCACAACCTGGTCCATTTAGTTTAGGTGAAACAGTAACAACTCCAGAAACAGCAATAGGTGTAGAAGAAGAAACACGTCGGCTACATTTTCTTGAAGGTGTCTCTCTCCAAGAACTTGTTGATGGACTTAATGCTATTGGTGCAACACCACAAGATCTTATATCTATTTTAAGAGCATTAAAATCTGCTGGTTCACTCCATGCTCAACTGGAGGTTATTTAATTATGATAAAACCTCTTGACCCATCATTAGCTCAAGGTGCTGCTAGTAAACAAACTTTGGATGACATTAAACGTAAAGCAGAAATGGAAACACAAAATTTGAATGGAGCACCTGATAAAAATAAAGAAAAAAAACTTCGTGAAGCCTCTGAAGGCTTTGAATCTATCTTCATTCAACAAATGTGGAAAAGTATGCGTGCAAGTCTTCCACAAGATGGACTTATGCATAGTAAAGAAGAAAAATTCTGGCAAGGTATGTATGATCAAGAACTTAGTAAAAGCATGGCCTCTGCTGGAGGTATTGGTCTAGCAGATATGATGATGAAACAACTATCTAAAAATCTTCAAAATGCAAGTGAAGTTACTGCAGAAACAACACAATCTATACGTACACCTCTTGATATTGAACCAGTACCCCTTATTCAACAAAAAACTCAAGAAGAACTTCCATATGAGCCTATTAAAGAACTTATACCTGAAAAAACTCAACTTCAACAAAACAAAGAAAATCAACAAGTACAGAATGTTACACAGCCTACAGCTATTACCATCCCTTCTCCTGTTGAACAGGCCTTACAGGAATTCACTGAGCAACAAAGAGGCACCTCAAACCCTCAACCATCAGAGCAAATAACACAAGATAAAGAAAATTCTCATGCAATAACAAGTCCAAATAACCAAATCAACAATGAATAAGTTTTTTACAAACAAATATATATCATATTTTTATAAAACAAAGGCTATGCTTTTATATCAAAAACATACATAGATATCTCTTTTCTCATTAAAAACAATAGGTTTTAAAAAATCATTACTGCAAAAATTACCTACTTTTATTCTAACTCATCTTACATATTATACTGGCATCAATTTTGCTAAATAATCTAAGTAAAATAAACAAATTTTTCCAACTCTAGTAATAAAATTTAAATATAACACATACATGTTTTTCTGACTTAGAGGGGTAATATATGTATGAGATCATAATAGGCAGCCTTAGTCGACAAGCAAAAGGACTTGCTTTACTTCAAGAGCTCTTAAATGAAGAGTTTTCTCTCTTAATGGAGAGAAAAACTGAAGAAATTATGAATTTAGAGTTCTCTATCCATGCATTATTAAGACAACTTGCTTCAGAAAAACTTACTGTACAACAAAGCCTTAGTGGAGGAAAACTTCTTGACTATGCTGAACTGCTAACAGAACCAGAGCAAAAAACAACTATTAATACTCTATGGAAAGAGATTGATGGACTTGAACAGAACTGTTCACGCCAAGCCTCACTAAATGCAGAACTTTCTCTTGCACTTCTTGATCAAAGTAAAAGTTTCCTTACTTTTTTACATCAAAAGGTACAGCCAGCAAATGCTCCAAACTCAACCTATGGACGATCTGGAGCCTATAATAAGCAAGCTCAAACCAGTGGTGCTCTACTCTCTGGGAGGATGTAATGGGTATAAACACCCTCTTTGGAATAGGCTCTAGTGCCTTATCAGCTAACCAAACTGCTATTAATGTTACTGGTAACAACATAGGTAATGTTAATACTGAAGGCTACTCTAAACAAAATGTCCGTTTTGAATCACGCTATGCCATTGATCATAAACCTGGAATGTTAGGACAAGGTGTAGAGGCTGCTGAAGTATATCGTAGTTTTAATAGATTTGTTGAAGATGCTTTTCTAGATCGTTTTGCTCAAAATAGCCGTTGGGGCGAGCAAAGTGCTGTTATGCAAAGCATAGAAAGCCTATTTAATGAAGCAAACCGTGAAGGTATAAGTTCTCTATTAGGAGAATTCTTTAATGACTGGCAAGACTTATCATTACGCCCAGACGATCAGGCTACACGTGAAGCACTTCTTGCCAATGCTACCACCCTTACACGTCTTATTAATGATGCAAAAGGTAATCTTACACAAATCCAAAATGAAATGGATATGTATATTCAACAGAATGTACGTGAAGCAAATGAAATAATAAAAAGCATTGCTGCTATTAATAAACAAATTTCTGAAAACTATGTCCCTGGAGAAAAAAATCCAAACCAGCTCCTTGATCAAAGAGATCAGCTTATTCGAGAACTGACAAAAATTATTGATATAGATGTTATTGATAGGGGAGGTGGTAACCTAACAATACAAACAAAGTCAGGCCACACACTCCTTGATGGAAATGAAACATTTTCTCTTGATTTTAAAGGACCAAGAGTTGAAAACAACTTACGCCCAGACTCTGCCTACACAGGAACAGTAAACTTCTCTGGTACAGATTCACATGAATATACTTTTGAAATACTAACACCTCCTCAAGGTGGAACAGCTGGGACAATGCGTGTATCCCTTGATGGAGGGAAAACATGGCTACGCAATGAAGATGGTTCAGAAATGCAAGTGCCTGTTCCTACAACAGCAGGAGAAACTGTTAAAGTAAAAGATCTTGAAATATCCTTTGACCAAGATCCTACAAACCTTGTTGCTGGAGACCGTTTTGAGGTTATACCAAAATCAGGGCTTTACTGGGAATCACCCACCAGACCACCACTAAACATAACACCTCAAGCCATGAATGATGGTACAGAAAACCCTGGTCGAATCACTGGAGGTACACTTACTGCATACTTTACAGCACGTGATCATAGTGCTGGTAGATATATTGATAAACTTGATGCCTTAGCAAATGCTATTGTTTGGGAAGTAAATAGTATCCATAGCCAAGGTGCAGGAACAAAAACACTTACACACACTATTGGTAGCAATAAAGTTGATCAAACCGATATTCCTTTAGGCATGTCAAGCTCTGGTTTAGTGTATTATAATAAACTACAAGCTGGAAACCTTTCATTTCAAATTTATGATGCTAATGGTAAACCATTGCCTATTGGAACTCCACCTGATGGAATACCAGAAGCTTTAGATTTTGATCCTGCAACACCTGGAACTCAAAACTTTGATCCTGCAGTACATAGTTTAGAAGACCTTGTTGAAGCTATCAATCACCCTCAAAACTATGGACAATTTATGAATGCAAGTATTGTGGATGGTAAACTTCAACTTACAAGTAATGCTGGAATGTCTTTTGCTGCAAAAACAGATACAACTGGATTATTTGCAGCATTAGGTGTTAACACCTTCTTCCAAGGTTCAAATGCTTCAGATATATCTATAAAAACAGATATTATTCAAGATATCAACTATATTAATGCTGGGAAAGTCAATGCTAATGGAGAAATATCTACAGGAGATAATAGTATTGCTAAAGAATTAGCAGATCTAGCAACAAAAGAAGTAAATATATCAACAGGATGGGAAAATTCAAAACAAAGTCTTGGAGGTTATTATGGTGGGCTAGTTGGGCTTGTTGGTGCTGAAACTCGCTCAGCAAAATTTAATGCAGACTACCATAAAACTTTAAGCATGGAAGCTGAAGCACAGCGTGATGCTATATCAGGAGTAAGCCTTGATGAAGAAATGACTTCACTCATAAAATTTCAACATTCCTATACTGCAGCAGCAAAACTGATTACAACAGCTGATCAAATGTTACAAACAATTCTTTCATTAAAGCAGTAGGAGAACAATATGCGTGTTACTCAAAAAGCTATGTACACAGGCATGGTTAACCAAATGAACAAGAATCTTTCTGACTATATGGAGTCTAATATCCAAGGTTCTACAATGAAAAGGATTAACCGACCTTCTGATGACCCTGCAGGTACAGCACGTGTATTAGCCTACCGTGGTTCTATTGGTGAGCTTGATCAGTTTTCAACAAATGCAGACACTGCTCTTGGTTGGCTTTCTCTTGCAGATGAAACATTAGGTCAGGTATCTAATGTTATTATTAAAATTAAAGAACTTGCGGAACAAGCTGCTACTGGTACCTATACCCCTGAACAGCGTGAAGCTATTGGTGCTCAAGTACGAGAATTAATGAGCACTTTAGTTAATCTCTCTAATGTAGAATATGAAGGAAAACATATTTTTTCTGGTCAAGATTATAAAAATTCTGCCTTTGTAGAAGGCCTTACAGTTACAAGTGGAGATCCAAATATTAACCCTACTCCTCCAATGCAAGTAACTGGGAAATTAGAAAAAACTGGACTTATCCGCTTTGAACAAGATGCTCAAATCCCTCCTGCTGCAGACCTTAACTATCAATGGTCATCAGATGGTGGTAAAACATGGAATACTGCTACTATTCCTGCAGGCAGTAGAGAAATGGTCATAGATGGAGCTATTGTTACAGTACCTGAACCTGCAACAATCAATGTTACAGCCTTTGACCCAGATCAACCTGCTGGTGAAAATAATGGGTCATTACTATATGTAAGACCAACAGCAATTTATCAAGGGAGTGATAACAACTCAAAACCTCTTGTAGATAAGTATGGCACTGTACAAATGCCACCCATTACAACAAATACTGCAGGTGTCTTTAATGATAATGTTATTATCAAATTCCCTGATGGGGTTGATTTATCTACAGCTGGACCATTTGAGTACTCCTATACAACAGATGGAGGGAAAACATGGTCAACTGGAACAGCCGATGTTGTTGTAACCCCTCCTACAAGCACTGCTCGCCTTGTTTTACCTGGTGGATATATGGATATTGGATCAGAAGATACTACAAACCCAGACAACAATATTCCTGCTGATGGACAGCTTATTCTTCGCCCTCAGCGTACTGAGCTTGATTTTGAAATAATGAGTGGACAAACAATATCTGTAAACAATGTAGGAAAAGATATTTTTGGTGGTATATTCTCTACCAATGGCTCTTCAAATAATGAGCCTATGTTTGGCCAAGGTGATGGACGTAATCTCTTTGAAACAGTTGGTGAGCTCATTGGTTACTGTGAAACAAATAACCAAGAAGGCATTCAAGAATCTCTTGAAAAACTTGAACTTGCATCAAAAAACGTTTTAACTCATGCTGCACGTATTGGTGGAAAAGAAAACCGCCTGGAAATAACAAAAGACTCTCTTGAATCAAACAAGTTTGATCAAACACAACGTCTAAGTGGTGTTGAAGATGTAAACCTTACAGAGCTTATGACACGCTTAGCACAGCAAGAGATGGCTTATTCTACTATTCTTAAATCTTCATCTATGATAATGCAACTAAACTTAACTAAATTTATTTAGTAAATATAAATAATTATGAAATATCTAGATAACATGGTATTTTTTAAAATATATAAAAAAACCTATACACCAAGTGTACAGTTGTGTGTGGAGTTTTTATGCTAATACTTACACGTAAACCAGGTGAAAGTATTTTTTTAGATAATAATATACAAATAACGATTATTAGTATCCAAGGAAAACAAGTAAAAATTGGCCTTGATGTCCCATCTGAAATAAACGTATACAGAGAGGAAGTCTATCAAAAAATTAAAGAAGAAAACCAACAAGCAACAACAATTACTAATAATGATCTTATTATGGCAACACAGTTATGGCAAACAGTAAAAAAATAACTATAGAAACTAAATTTGGTCAGCAAGCACTAGATCTTGAAAAGATTATTTACTTTCCTCAAGGGCTTATGGGTTTTGAAAATAAACACTCATACACTCTTATACAAGTAGAACCTGAATCACCTTTCCTTATTTTACAATGCATAGATGATCCTACTCTTGGACTTTTAGTTGCAGATCCATATAGCTTTATTAAGACGTATAATATAAAACTTAATGATATAGAAGAACAAATTCTTTGTTTAACAAACCCTAAACAACTAGCTGTTCTAGTAACAGTAAGTATTCCACCTGGAAAACCAGAAAATTCAACACTAAACCTCACAGGGCCTATTGTAATAAATGCTGAAACAAAAGTAGGATTACAAGTACCTCAAACAGACTCAAATACTCCTCATCAACTATATCTTTATCCTCAAAACACTATAAAAAATTCTCAAAAATCATAAAAAAACAGTTTTTTAAACAACTAATTATAGTTAACGCTATCAGCTAGCTTATATTTTAATTTTAATTTTAGTAAATAAAAAACTGCTTTATAAAACCAATAATCTAATTTACTCCTTTTTTAACATATTGTTAAAATAAAATATATTTACTAATCACTACTATAAAAAAGAACTCCATATCTTAGGAGAAAAAAGCTATGTTCCTACCCTTACCAACTCCAAAAGAAATGACTATATGGGATCAATCTGCTAGCCATATTGGTGTTCCTGAGTCAATCCTTATGGAAAATGCTAGTAGAGAAGCATTCCATATTCTCCTTAAAACTTTTGGCCCTATAAAAGATAAATATATTCTTGTTATGATGGGTAGTGGGAATAATGGTGGCGATGCTGTTTGCCTTGCACGTCATCTTCATGATGCTGGAGGAAACGTTCTAGTCCTTCATACACGACCATTTATAAATTATAGAGGAACATCTGGACAATTTCTTAGACTTGCAAAGCATTGTGGTGTTTCATTTATGCTTGCAACAAGTTGGCTTACAAAACATAACAAAAGTACATGGTCAACACCAGATGTTATTATAGATGGTCTTATTGGTATAGGTCTCACTGATAACCTAAAAGAACTTGAAATAGAACTCATTAATCACATTAATCTTCTTTCAAAAAAAAGCTTTATCTTATCCCTTGACATACCATCAGGACTCTCTGGATTAACAGGAAAAACATATCCTACGGCTGTAATAGCAGATGTTACGGTTACTTTTGAAGCTGCAAAACCAGGATTAGTTTTACCAGAAGCTATGCCCTATATTGGTTCTCTTCATATCTGCTCCATTGGTATCCCCTTATTGGCACGTAAAAAAAACCAACCTTCTTATCAAATGATTGCCTCTAGAACACCACTTCCTCTTCCCATACCAGGACCTCTTTCCTACAAAAATAGTACAGGCCATATACTCATTATTGGAGGTAGCGCAGGTAGTGATGGCATACTTACAGGTGCACCATATCTTTCAGCTCTTGCAGCACTAAGAACTGGAGCAGGTCTTGTTACAATTGCTGCACCACATGATCTTTGCTTTGAAATAAAAGGAGGTTGTCCTGATATTATGGCCCTTCCTCTTGGATCATCAGGAACCACTGCATGGTCAAAAGAACTTGTACAACCACTACTTTCAAAAATTGCTAAATTTACAACCATTATACTTGGTCCAGGTATGGGTAGAGAAGATCACGTTGCTTCATTTATCAAGGAATTTCTCTCAGTATCAACTTCTATTCCTATGGTTATTGATGCTGATGCTCTATATATTTTAGCTCAAAACCCATGTCTTTTACAACAATTAAAGCCTATAGATGTTCTTACACCTCACCCTGGTGAAGCATCGTTACTACTAAATACAACAACACAAGATATCAAAAAAGACCGATTGAATACTTCAAAAAACCTTTCTTCTCTAGCTCCAACAACATGGATTCTTAAAGGCGCAGGGACACTTATTAGTGCCCCTGGAAACCCCACGGCTATTGCCCCACATGCTATCCCTAACCTTGCTGTTGCAGGATCTGGAGATGTCTTAAGTGGATGTATTGCAGCTCTTCTTACTCAAAAAATTCATACTTATATTGCTGCATGTCTTGCTGTACAAATACATATTGAAGCAGGGATTCTACTTTTAGAACAATATCCTTTTAGAGGTAACTTAGCCTCAGATATTATACAAAACATCCCAAAAGCTTATACAAAACTTATTGAAAAAGGAAAAACACCTACTTACTTCTAAACAATTAACATATCGACAAATTTAAAAAAGCTTCCTATCTAAAACCCTAAAGCTAATGGCTTCTGCTATATGCTTCATAGCTATATCTTTTGATGAATCAAGATCTGCAATTGTTCTACTAATTCTCAATATACGTGTATATGCCCTTGCAGATAATGAAAGACCTTGCATTGCTTCTTTTAAAAATACCTGTCCAGCCTTATCAAGCTGACAATAGTCATCTAGCAAACGGCCTGAAATATCTGCATTTGTTTGGCAACCAGGTATAGTAGCATACCTTTTTTGCTGAACAGCTCGAGCTTGAAGCACATGCATCCGCATTTCTTGTGAAGATAAAGGCTTTCTTATCTGAAGATAAGTCATC
Organism: uncultured Lawsonia sp.; assembly: GCA_964369665.1. Classification (GTDB taxonomy): domain Bacteria; phylum Desulfobacterota; class Desulfovibrionia; order Desulfovibrionales; family Desulfovibrionaceae; genus Bilophila. The sequence continues at coordinate 39,380 of CAYJFS010000006.1, forward strand.
ATAAGGGACAGCAGGAACATCTATGTGTAAATCAATTCTATCAATAAGTGGGCCTGATAGTTTACTCCGATATTTCTGAATCTGTACTGCTGTACACACACATACTTGATGACGATCTGTAGAGTACCCACAAGGACAAGGATTCATTGCAGCTATAAGCATACAGCCTGCAGGGAAAACAACAGAAGCAAAAGACCTTGAAATTGTTACATAACCTTCTTCCAATGGCTGACGCAAAACTTCTAATGTACCCCTTACATATTCTGGGAATTCATCTAAAAACAGTACACCCCTATGGGCCAAAGAAATTTCTCCAGGACGTGGAATAGAACCACCACCTATAAGTGCAGCTTCTGTTATAGAGTGATGTGGGGCTCTAAAAGGTCTTTCACTTATAATCTTTTGTCCATTAAACTGTCCTGCAACACTATAAATTTTAGTAACTTCTAAAGATTCATCATGATTTAATGGAGGTAAAATAGAAGGTACTCTTTGAGCAAGCATTGTTTTACCACTTCCGGGAGGACCAATAAGTAATAAATTATGTGCTCCTGCTGCAGAAATTTCTATAGCACGCTTTACATACTCCTGACCTTTTACATCAGCAAAATCTAATGAAGCTTTTTTAACTAAAGAATCTTTGTGTGTAACTCTACTTGTTATCTTTTTAAGGACATATTCACCCCTCAAAAATGCAATTGTTTCACTTAGTGTTTTAACACCTATAACAACTATATTATCAACCATACTTGCCTCAGCCACATTTTCTAAGGCAACAATAATACCTTTTGCACCTTCTTTCTTTGCAAGTAGAGCTATTGCTAATATCTCTGTAACAGGTTTAAGCTCACCTGTAAGAGATAATTCTGCACTCATGAACCAGCCAAATGTACTTTCAGCAGGAATATTTTTTATAGCAGCAAGCAAACCTATGGCTAAAGGTAAATCATATCCACTACCAACTTTACGACGATCTGCTGGTGCAAGATTTATAGTGATACGTGCTGGAGGGAATTTACATCCACAAGAACGTAATGCAGCAAAAACACGTTCTTTTGCCTCACGAACAGCACCTTCTGCTAAACCTACCATAACAAAGGCTGGAAAACCTTGACGTAAAACATCTACCTCAAGATCAACACGAAAGGCATCAACACCTTGTATTGCACCACAAGCAAGCCTTACTGTCATTTATCACTTTCAACAATTTTTGTTGCAAAATCAAGTGCATCCTGAAGTGTAGGGAAAATATGTTCTTTTCCTACTGCATGGATAATCCCTACCTGATCTAATATTGTCTTTACTTTAGGCTGAATATCAGCAAAAAGAACTTTATAGCCAGAAGTACGCTTATTAAGAAATGTTTCTAATGTATGAATGCCTGTCATATCTATTGTGGACATATTATGTAAATATAAAATAAATACTTTTGGAATTTTTTCCATAGCCTCTAAAGAGTTCTGTAAACGTGCAGCTACACCAAAAAATAAAGGGCCATTCACAGAAAAAACTTGAATACCTTTTGGATATTTATCTTTCTCTAAAAGGACACCTCCAGATAATGCTCCTTCAAAATTATCTGTATTAACCATATCTAAATCTGTTAGTTCTCCCATTCTTTTCATAAAAAAAAGTGATGATAGCATCACCCCCATATACACAGCTATAGTTAAATCTAAAACAGTAGTTAAAATAAATGTAAATAACATAATAGCCCAATCTGATATTGGACCTCTAAACATATGTCTCACTGTAGGGAAATCACTCATGTCATATGCAACAACAACAAGGACTCCAGCTAATGCAGATAGTGGTATTGCTTTTATGAAAGGCACTGCCCAAAGCATACAGGCAAGAAGAATTAATGTATGAAAAACTGAAGAAATTGGTGAACATGCACCTGCACGAATATTTGTCATTGTTCTTCCAATAGTACCTGTTACAGCAAGGCCATTAAAAAGCACGGCTGAAATATTACCTATACCCTGAGCAACAAGCTCCATATTTGAATTATGACGTTGACCTGTCATGCTATCTGCAACAACACAAGAAAGAAGTGACTCTATAGCTATAAGCAAAGCCATCGTAAAGGCTTCTGGCAACAATAAACGAAGATGCTCTATTGTTATATCTTTTGGTAGAAAAAACTCTGGAAATCCTGGCTTAATGGTAGTAAAACGACTACCGATTGTTTCTACATTAATATCTAATAAATACACAACTATTGTAGCTACTAGAACACCCACAACTGGAGCAGGAATATGAGGAATATATCTCCGAACTAAAATAATACTTATTAATGTAAGAAATGAAATAAATATTGTCGATGGGCTAAAATAAAGCACATTAGATAAATACAATTGCCATTTATCAAAAAATTCTGGTGGAGTATTTGCCATAGGTAAGCCCAAAAAATCTTTTACCTGAGAGGAAAAAATAAGTAGTGCTATCCCCATAGTAAAACCTACGGTTACAGGGTATGGGATATATTTGATTAAAAAACCAAGCTGCATTACACCAAAAAAAATAAGAATTATACCTGCAAGGATAGTTGCCACAACTAAACCTTCATAGCCATAACGAGAAATAATAGAAAAAATAATAACAACAAGTGCTCCAGTAGGTCCACAAACCTGAAAATTGCTCCCACTAAACACAGCCATAAGAAAACCACCTATAATAGCTGCATAAAGGCCTTTTTCAGGTGTTAATCCAGATGCAATGGCAAAGGCTAGACCTAGTGGTAAAGCAACAACAGCTACAGTCACCCCTGAAAGACAATCTTTTAGCATCATTTTTTTTGTATACCCATGGTCTAAAGTTTTTATTAAACTAGGAACAAGCGATCGTGTCCCTAATAAAAAGCTTTTCCCATATGCAGACATCTATACCTCCATAAACTCTAAAGTTACATTATCTCTATTTATCTAAAGTATGATTCATGTATAATCACTTTCTATCCTACAAACAACTGTATAACCTTTTCATAGTGTTTACATTCTATAACTAAAAACTATGTCTCATACAAAATTTTGTATGAGACATAGTATAAAAATTTTTTATAATGCTTTTATTTATTTACCCTTACTCCATTCCCCTTTAATAATAGCTTCCTCTCAACATATCTTAAGATAGCTGAAATACTCAACGTCATTGCTAAGTAAAATAATGCAACAGTAATCCAAACTTCAAATGCACGAAAATTAACAGCTATAATTTCCTGACCTTGACGAGTTAATTCACCAACCCCAACAACAACAAGTAGTGATGTATCTTTTAAAGATATTATACACTGATTCGTTAAAGGTGGTATCATACGACGAAATGCTTGTGGCCAAACAACATATAACATTGCTTGAAAATGTGTTAACCCTGTGGAACGAGCAGCCTCCATCTGTCCATGGTCAACAGATGCAATAGCTCCACGAACAATTTCGGCAATATAAGCACCAGAATTTACTCCAATAGCAATAACTCCTGCCCAATTTGCAGGGATACGCATATTAAAAGCTAAAGGCAATGCAAAATAAAGAAACATTACTTGAACAATTAATGGTGTACCTCTAATAGTTTCTACATAAATTACTGCAAAAATACGTAAAATACGATAGCGTGGTGTATTAATAAGCCCAATTACTATACCCAATAGTAAACCAAAAAGCAGACCTCCAACAGTAATAAGTAATGTTAACTTAACACCAGATAATAATAATGGAGCTGTTTCTAATATAACCTGTGGTTGAAAATCAAAACCCATGTTTCACCAATAAAATACTGTAATGTACTATCCTCTAAAATATACCTTTACTGAGAATCATTTTCTTGTGGCATTACACCAAACCACTTCTTATAAATCTCTGCATAAGTCCCATTTTTTTTAAGTTCAGCAAGAGCATTATTTACCTTTGATATTAAAGTGCTGTTCCCTTTAGAAAAAGCTATTCCATAAGGGTGTCCTTCATATACTGGACCAACTATCTTACCCTTACCCTTACCAACTGTCCCTATAAAAGCTTCTAAAACAGGCTTATCAAAAACAATAGCGTCTGCTCCACCATTAATAAGCTCAAAAAACATACCTTCATTATTTGGAAATAACTTCAAAGAACCTGCTTTACCAAAAGCTTTCATAAAATCAACAGATGAAGTGCCTGTTTTAACTGCAACAACCTTTTCTGCTAAATCATCTATTGTATGAACACTTTTTTCATCTTGACGAACAAGTATAACAAGTCCAGAGTTATAATATGGATGAGAAAAATCTACTACACGAACTCTTTCTGGAGTAATAGACATACCAGCAATTGCAATCTCAATATTGCCTGTTTGTAATCCAGGGATTATACCATTAAAGTCCATTGGTTGAAACACATAAGGTATATCTGCTTTATCTGCAATAGCTTTCCAAAGATCTATATCAAAACCTACATACTGGCCATCTTTATCTTTAAATTCAAAAGGCATGAAGTTTGTATCATGAGCAACAACAAAAATTTTTGAGAAACCTTCTATTGGTGACAATCCTAAAAAAAAGAATAACATAGCAACTATAAATAAACGAAACTTCATAGACCCCTCCCCAATTAATTACCTAATGTCTATAAAAATTTTATACATATACTTTTGTTTAGTATACAAGTATGCTTATATTTTTTAACGAAATCAAGCTATTATTTATTAAGATAACCACGTACAACTTAGTCTTTACAAAAGAATCATGCCTTTGGAAAATAAAAAGATTACTGTATTTCCATAATATCTATATATTGCTTATCTGCATGTAACACATGCACAGCACACCCAAGTCATGGATCAAAAGAACGAATAACACGACCAATATTCACTGGGCTATGCTCATGTTCTACAGCTACTCCAATCAATGCTTCTTCCACAGCACTACGTTGTCCTAAGTCATCTTTTGGAGAACAGTTCCACATAGATGCAGAAACAACTTCATATTGAGCAATAACATAGTTTCGAATGTCAATATAATGTAAAAGTGCTCCCCTTGGAGCCTCAACAAACCCAATACCTTCTCCTTCTGAAGGAATCTCTGGCATTACAAAAATTTCTTCCTTTGGAGTGAGCATTTTTAGCCAATGCTCAATAGCAAAGAGTAAATGATAAACCTCTTCTGCTCTAAGAATATTTCTACCCATTACAGAAAAAACTTTATCTTTACCAAAGTCACGTGTTGTTACTATATTCAAACCAAAAAACTCTTTTATATACTTACGGCCAATATCAGATATTGGCATATTATTAATCCACATTCTAGCAGCTGGACCAACTTCTAAACGTTTCCCCTTATAGGTAGGCGCCTTAACAAAACTATAAGCTTCAGGCTTTTTCAGATTAGGTTCTGTGCTAATTGCTCCTATAAGAGTACTCTCTTCTGCTGGATTAAACCATGCATATCGAACATCTTCATGAATTGCCGTACTATCAAATACTGTATCTTGCCCATCAATATAAACACCAGGTTTATATAAAAATTCACTACCCTCATCATTAAGAGGGAAACCACCTACACACAAAGCATTTTGATGCCCATGTGCAACATCAAAAAGATCTCCATAATACTTTGCTATACTATATACCATAGGTAAATATTGTTCTTTAATAAAAGCTGTTACCTGCTTTAAGCGATGAAGGTATGCCTTAATAGTTACTTCTGTAGACATCTCGGTTACCCCACCAGCAAGAATTCCTTGTTGATGGGGCATTCTACCACCAAATAATGCAACAAGTTCATGACATATTTGGCGTATCCTCAACGCCTCTATATATTGATGTACCATTTGTGTATTAATAGATGTAGGTAAACGCATATCTGGATTAGCATAACCTGGTAAAAATGGAGCAACAGCTGGACCAGTAAAGTAGTCTTGTCCAGCAAGATGATAAAAATGAAGAATATTTGATTGAAGATAGTTACCACCCAACATTAAATTTCTTGCCAACCTTCCATTTGTAGGAACTTTTACCTGACAAACTTTTTCTATAGCCAAAGAAGATGCTACAGTATGTGATACAGGACAAACACCACAAATCCTTTGAACTATTTGAGTTGCATCTCTTGGAGTACGGCCTTTTAGAATAGCATCAAAACCTCGGTACATCCCCCCTGAAGCCTTAGCTTCAACAATATACCCATCTTCTACAACTACTTCTACTTTTAAATGACCCTCTATTCTAGTAATTGGATCTATGGCTATAGTTATACGATTTTTTATATCTTTCATACAATTTTCCTAAAAACTAGAAAAATCTATGTTGCTTATCTTAAACATCTAAACCTCTAACCACCTATTATTTCTTATTAGAAATATTTTCATAAAATGGAGATTTCCCGTCCGGAAAGTCTGGCTGAGTGCAACCAATGCATGTTGCATTATCAATACACCAATTTACCCCACCATTCCATTTTCTCTTATATGAATCACAAGCGCTTGTAGGCCCCTTACAGCCTACATTAATCCTACAGCCATCTTTATCTGTTATCGATTTAGATAAAAGCTTTGACTTAAACTCTGGTAAATATGGGCATGTACGATGTACATTAGGAAAAAATAGTTTAGGACGCCCTTTTGAATCTAACTCCTTCTGAAACTCTATGATACCTTCAGAAGTACCCTTTCTTTTTATTATATCTAAGAGCATTAAGAGTGTTCCTATAATCCAATCTGGATGTGGTGGACATCCTCCTATATTAATAATAGGTTTATCTATATTGAAATCTTTAAAAAACTGAGTAACGCTAACAGCACCTGTTTGTTGACCTTGTGCAGCAGGCACACCACCATATGCTGAACATGTTCCTACAGCTAAAATAACAGCTGCATTACGAGCCATTATATCTGTTATTTCTACCATAGTGTATTCATGGTGATCAATTTCACCTATAATACAATACTTACCATCCTCTGCAATAGGTATAGAACCTTCTATTATGTAAATATATTCCCCTGCATATGCCTTTGCTTTATCTAACATATGCTTAATAGCCAAACCACCCTCTGAAGCTGTTAAAAATGGATGATATTGCATAGAAATAATTTTTAATAATACCTCTGCAATACTTGGGTGCAAACTATTAAGTAATGTTATAGTACAACCTGTACAACCCTGACCTTCTACCCAAAAAATAAAAGGCAGGTCCTCTGTAAAAACACCTTCCAAAAGTTCTTGTACAGCTGGATGATACATTTGAGAAACACCAAGTCCTGCTATGGACTCAGTACAAACTTTCAAAAAATTCTTATCTGAAAGTCCCATTTAACACCTTTTAATAAAAAACTGTCTTGATAACTATAATCAATGCATAACTGCCCTAATTTAAATAGCCCCTTAAGGGGCTATTTAAATACTCTTTAAACACTATTAATTTTCAGCTGTTTCTTCTAATTTTATTTTTAATAAATCACCAAGATTTTGCCCTGCATCAGGCCCTGTTCTACTATAGTCTCGAGCTTTATTACGGCTTTCGTCTTCTTGTAACTGTTTTATAGAAAGTCCTAAACGACGCTCTTCTGCACTAACATGAATAATTTTTGCCTGAATTTCCTCGCCTTCTTTAAATACTTCAGATGGTGATTTTATCTTTTTTGTACTTAATTCAGAAACATGTATAAGTCCTTCAATACCTTCTTCAACTTCAACAAAAACACCAAATTCTGTAATATTTGTGATAATACCTTTTACAATTCCACCAACAGGATATGCTGCTGGTGCACTAGACCAAGGGTCTTCTGATAATTGTTTAATACCCAATGTAAATTTTTCATTTTCTTGGTCAACCATCAAAACTTTTGCTTGAACAGTATCTCCTACTTTAAACAATTCTTTAGGATGACGGATTTTCTTTGTCCAACTAATATCAGATACATGTATTAGACCATCAATACCATCTTCTATCCCAATAAAAACTCCAAATTCTGTAACATTCTTTATAGCACCTTCAAGAACAGTTCCTTCTGGATACCTTTCACCAACAAGCTCCCAAGGATTAGGTTTTACTTGTTTCATACCAAGAGAAATTCTTCTTTTATCTTGATCTACAGAAAGGATAACAACTTCTATTTCATCGCCCTGATGTACCATTTGTGAAGGATGACGTAATTTTCTTGTCCAAGACATTTCAGAAATATGGACCAAACCCTCTACACCTGAATCAAGCTCAATAAAAACACCATAGTCTACTACATTTGTTACTTTACCTTGATAATGCATACCTTCAGGAAAACGTTCTGTTATATCTTTCCAAGGATCTTCTATAAGCTGTTTTAAACCTAAAGAAACTTTTTGGTGTTCTTTATCAAACGCTAATACTTTTAATTCTAACTCTTGACCTAAACTCACAACTTCACGAGGATGACGAATACGCTTCCAAGAAATATCTGTAATATGCAACAAACCATCAAGGCCACCAAGATCAATAAAAACACCATATTCTGTAATGTTCTTTACTTTACCAAGAACTATTTGCCCTTCCTCAATAGTTTGAAGAAGATCTTGACGTTTAGTGTCACGGTCTTCTTCTAATAACACCCGACGTGAAACAATAACATTACTTCGTCTTCGGTTAATTTTTAAAACACGGAACTCATATTCCTGGTTAATAAGTGCATCCATATCTGGAACAGGTCGAAGATCTACATGAGATCCTGGTAAAAATGCTTCTACACCAAAAAGATCAACTGTATAGCCACCTTTAATACGTTTCAAGACTTTTCCTGTAACTATATGGTTCTTTTCTTGAAAATCCTCTAGCTGGTCAAAAAGTTGCATGCGTTTTGCACGCTCAAAAGAAAGTGTTATTGTACCTTCTTGCTCATTTTTACCAACAACATATACATCTATCTTGTCTCCAACCTTAGCAATAAAATTTCCTTCAGCATCAAGAAATTCAGATGTGGGAATTTGACCTTCAGACTTAAAGTTTACATCTACAAGAACATTCTCATTATCTATCCGAACAATTTCTCCCTTTACAATTGTTCCCTCTTCTAAGTCACCAAAATCTGTACTAAGATAATCCTCTAGTGCGCTTTCAAAGTTAAAATCCACCTCTGTATTAGGGTTTTCAATAGTTTCCTTAGATTCCATATAGCCTCCACAAGCCAACATACATTTTCCTATCATTTTCTTAGGTAGGTCGTCTTCAATAACAACTGCTATAAATTATAGCAAGGGTAGAAAAAGTCTTTGTGTTTTTATTTTTATCAAAAAAAGGCATGAATAAAAAATTTTTTGCTCATTTTAATACAAAATTCACAAAAAATATATAAAAATAAATCTTTTTTTAGCTATATCTAAAAATTATAAAAATAATCCTTATAAAAAATATAAACATAATATATATTTTCATTTAAATAAAAAATATTCACTCATCTTCACGTAAAGCTATATCTATCAAAAAGATTTCTCATTATCATGAATAAAGCCAATGTCCTCTGGTAAAGTATTTTTTGATGCTTCTATACGTGCAAGAACATCACAGCGTTCATTTTCTATATGACCACTATGCCCTTGTATCCAACTAAACGTTACTTTATGTCTTACTAATTGCAACTGCAATCTTTTCCATAAATCTTGATTTTTCACGCACTTCTTTCCTGCTGTTCTCCAATTATTTTTTTGCCATGCAGATAACCAGTGCTTTTCTACTGCATCACATAAGTATTTTGAATCAGTATATATTCGGACAACACAAGGCTCTTTAAGTTGCTCAAGAGCAAAAATCGCAGCTATAAGTTCCATTCTATTATTTGTTGTATATCTAAACCCACCAGAAAACTCTTTATCTTGATTGGCATACCGCAAAATAATGCCCCAACCCCCTGGGCCTGGATTACCAAGACAAGAACCATCTGTAAAAGCTATAACTTCTTTCATAAAGCTCTCTATTTATAATAATCTACTTCTGGATCACTAAGAAGTTCATGTACTTTATCAAGAGCATTTATTGCACATAGAGGAAGACTACTGCTTGTTTGCACACAATGATCTATTTCAGTCTCTACAGACTGAATAACTTTTTTAGAAAACATCCTCCGAACAAGTGGTGGGAATATCACAACTGTTTGCCCTGGCGTTGAAGAAACACCTATAAATAATGTATTCCTTTGTATAGAGGGAATATGCACACCTCCATTTCTGATATGGATAACAGTGTTAATATCCCAAGTTTGGTTTAAACATTCTGATAGCTGTTTATATTTTTCCATATCTTCCTTAGTTGTAGTTTTAGTCTCATCAAAATATGTTCTATCAGCTCTGATGGCTTTAAAGGTATCCTCAAAACTATACCAAAAAGCAGAACATACAACAGCAAAAAGAATAACCATAAGCATATGACGCAACAGGACATGCTTCTCTGCATAAATAAATGGTCCACGGAAACCTCTAAGCATAAAAGTATCTCCATTAGCTATTGTGTAAACATATATTTAATAACTGAATACCTTTTAGAGAAGGATAAACTTTTTGTATAAAAAAACCTATTATACTATTTGATGAACAACTATGCCTACTATAAAAAATATACTAAACCATAAGTGAAAAAAGGCAGACCAAACAACTAAATTTTGTATTTCTTTTGGGGCAGATGAAGAAGTAAGTTTTTTAAATTTTATCCACAATAATGGCAGCAAAAATATTACTATCAATACTGTTACTGGTAATAAGCCTGTAAAAACCAATAAAAAAGTACTTAAAAATGCACTTAAACAAAATATAAAATACAAAATAATACTATATTTTAATCCTAATGATAGAGCTACTGTATAAATTCCTGCATCTCTATCATAATTAATATCTCGCAAATCATTAGCATGCATAATAGCTGTTACTAAAAAAGCTATTGGTATAGAAACCCACAAAGAATATATATCTATCTTTCCTGACTGAATATAATATGAAGGCATAACCATAAGTGGACCCATTAGAAAAAAAACAAAAGGGAGCCCAAGGCCAATATATTTGTATGGGTACCAACCCATAGTGTAAAAAAAAGCACCAGCAAGACCAATAATACCAAAAAGGAAAATATACCAACCACATAATAATGAAAGGATAGTACCTATAAAAAAAGCTAATAACACCATAATAGTACCAGCCAACTGTATACTTTCTGGTTTCATTGTTTGTGTAACAAGTTCTGGACAACTAAAGGCAGATGCTTTTGAGTCTACCCCTGAAACATAATCTCCATATGTATTAAAAAAATTGGCAGCAGCTTGTAAAGATACTCCAGCAAATACTGTTAACAAGAATAAGCTTACTTTAAAAAAATCAAAAGCTATGTATTGAGGTCTCGTATATGGCAAAATTGAACCTAAAATAATGGGCATAATTGAAGCAGTAAATGTCCATGGCCTACTAGCAATAATCCATTTATATATAAAATGAGCATGCATAAAAGCCCCTTTAGTTAAGTATAACTTAGTATACAAAAACTCTTTACATTATATATTTATACAAAGAGCCCAATAGGAAAAAATACAAAAATAACAACTGTCCAAAATGCATGAGAAACCATACAAAGAATTAAGTTTTTTGATTTCCAATAAAGAGCTCCCCAAAAAAGCCCTGCAGTCAGTGCTGCTAATGTTAGCATTATATTTCCTGACCATACATGTATAATACCATAAATACCACTAGCAAAAATCCAACCTTGCCACTCCCCACAACGAAGCATCAACCATTTCTGTAAAAAACCTCGCCAAAAAATTTCTTCTGCTGGACTTGTTATAAAAAACAATACACAAAAAATACTCAAAGGTGTTCCTTCATGCTGAATAGCATAAATATCCTGGACTTGTTTTTGAACAAAACCAAACATGTGCTTTGCAACAATATTTCCTAAATAAAATATACTATAAAGTACTCCTGCAGAAATAATACCCAAAAAAACAGAACGCCAAGAAATCTCATATAAAAAAAAGGGAGCTCCCCCCAAATATATTGAAATGCAAGCAAGTATTATTGCAGCTAGAGTCATCCCAAGCCAAAAATTGATATATTTACCACCAAAAATACCAGCCCAAAAAATATTTGCTAGAATGATAGTAAAAACAACTTGTACTGTAGAGGGTACTCTTATCATAAACTCTAGACCTACTAAAAAATTCTAAACAGTATAATACCAATAATAAAAGTCATACCAAATAAAAAATGAAACTGTGCTGTCCAACCTTCCAGTGTTTCTATTTCTTCATCTGTTCCATTAACTTGTAATTTTTTAATCTTGCTATACAACTTTGGTAAAAGAATAAAAGGTAATAGACCAGTTATAGGAATGACTTTACCTAATACTAAAAAAATTAATAAAACAAATGGAACTATACATAATACTTGATACACATAAATACTCTTCTTTAGTCCAAGCCACATAGCACATGTTTGGATCCTAGCATTTTTATCATGGATAATATCACGTAAGTCATTTGCATGCATAATAGCTGTTACTAAAAAAGCTACTGGTAATGAAACAAAAAATGGATTCCAATTAAGCCCTTTAGCTTGGATATAATATGAAGGAAGAACCATACCCGCACCCATAAGAAAAAAAACAAAAAAAGGTCCTAAGCCTTTATATTTATATGGAGCAAAACCTGTTGTATATGTGTATGCCCCAACAATTCCAATACAACCAAAAAAAGCAATAATCCAACCAGATATCATAAAAAGCAAAAAACCTATGATACTTGAAAAAAAAAGCATCAAAATACCCATTTTTTTCACATCATCTGCAGGGAAAATACCTGTCACAATTTGAGGACATGTCTTGGCAGAAGCAATAGTGTCAACGTTTGACACATAATCTCCATATGTGTTCAATAAATTTGTTCCTGCCTGTAAAAATATTCCACCAATAAGAGTTAATATAAAAAGTCCTAGATGAAAATGTTGATGCATTATATATGTAGGTTCAACCCAGGCTAATGCTGCTCCCAGAGCAATAGGAATAAAGGATGCAGTAAAAGACCATGGACGCATTGCAACTATCCACTTATATACCATACTACTCTCCCTACTTTTATAATTCAGCTGTTGAGTAAATATCCTTCAAAGAATAACTGTAACCTTATACACTAGAAAGTATCGAACATACTTGTTGGAAAAGAGCTTCTGTGTTCGTATCTGCATTTAAAACAAACATTCTTTTGGTATTACATGCACTCCATTGTAAAAACCCTTCACGAATACGATGGTGAAAAACCACATTTTCTAACTCAAACCTACCCTCTGCAGCCCTTTCTTTCATAAGGGTATCTCTCTGTAAAGCCCGATGAAGTGCTTTTTCTGGATCCATATCTAACACAAATGTTTTTTCAGGCAAAACACCTCTTACGGCTAACATATTCATAGACCAAAGCTTTTCTATTTCAAAACCACGCCCATAACCTTGATATACTATTGTTGAATCAATATAACGATCACAAATCACGATTTTTCCCTCAGAAAGTTCTGGTTGAATACATTCAACAACATGTTGAGCACGATCTGCAAGAAACAAAAAAAGTTCACTTTCTGGTATTATTTTTGTTGAAGGATTAAGCAATAACTCCCTTAATCCTTTACCTAAACTACACCCACCAGGTTCACGTGTTATGCAAACAGATTTGCCTTGAAGCATAAAATACTCACCCAGACGTTCTGCAAGAGTCGTTTTACCACAACCCTCAATACCTTCTAAAGTAATGAACACTGTTTAACCTGCTCTTGTAACTTCCTTTGTTCATTATCACTACTGTCTCCATTGGGAGTACGTGCAGCTTGATAAAGACTACGTTCAAGTGTTTTCTGATATGGAGACCAAGTTGTGTCACCTAGCGGTATATCTTTAAGTGCTGTAGTAACTTGAGTTATTTTTGCATCTAAATTATCAATATAGTGCAATGCAAAAGCTTCTGCTGTTTGGGGCAAGCGTGGAGAAGCATATTCATAAAACCCATGATGACTTAAAACTAAATGCTTAAAATGCATAGCAAGACCTTCTTCTAACTCTGCCATGTCTATATATTTTTGAAACTTTTCTAAACTAATATTAATATGGCCAATAAGCCTCCCTTCATCTGTGTAGTCATTATCAAGACCACCAGAAAGCTCCCATAACTTACCAAGATCATGAAATAAAGCACCAGCAAGGAGTGTTTGTCGATCTAAAGATGGATATTGATCACTCACTAAAAGGGCAAGTTTAGCAACCGAAAGGATATGTTCTAATAAACCACCCACCCAAGCATGGTGAACACCTTTTGCTGCAGGGGCAACCATAAGACGAGCTTTGACTTCACTATCATGAAGAACACCAAGGGTAAATCTATTCCAAGGTTTATGCGTAAATTCTTTATTGCAAAGAGCTTCAAGCTCTTGAAACATCTCTTGAGAAGATCGGCTGCTCGAAGGTAAAAACATACCTATATCTATATGGGCAATTTCATCATCTTCAAGAATTTTTATTTGACTAATATTGAGTTGAAGCTGTTCTCGAAAATTTTCTACCTTTCCTATAACTTCAATAATTTTTCCGTTTGGAATAACTGAATATTGTTGACTACTTGGACTCCATATACGACCTTCTATACATCCAGTGTTATCTTTAAGCTCCATCCTCCAAAAAGGTCCATTTCTTGCTTGCTGCTGTGAAACCCCTGCAACTAAAAAAATAGAACAAACATCACTACAAAAGGTAAGATCTTTTACCCACTGTTTATCATAAAAATCCTTGACAGAGTGCATTCTGCCTATAACCGTCCTAATACTTAGTTTTTCTTTACTTTACCTAAAACATAAAAAGATATATATTAAGCTACACACTGTGCTGTTTTCATGATGATGTCAACCAAACATCATCAATAAACATTTATTTTTATCATACTGGAGAAACATTTGCATATTTTGCTTACAAATGATGATGGTATCCATGCATCAGGCCTACGTGCTTTATATACTATTTTAACTCAACAAGGACACACTGTTTCTGCTATTGCACCTATAAAAGAAAAATCTGGTGCCAGTAACTCTTTATCTATAAGAGTGCCTGTTAAAACACATGCTATACATGAAGAAAACTTTCAAGGCACTGCTGTTGAAGGTACACCTACGGACTGTATCAAAATAGGACTTAATTTATTAAAAAATGATTATCCTGATCTTGTTATCTCTGGAATAAATGCAGGAGAAAATATTGGTTTAGATTCATTGTACTCTGGAACAATTGCTGCTGCTGCTGAAGCCTGCCTTGCAGGTATTCCTGCAATAGCTGTTTCCAGGCAACGAGAAGAAGTAGAGCCTGTAGAAGTATATGCAACACACATTGCTTCACTTATTCCCTATTTTGACTTTAAAAGTCACTATAAAAATCAAGTTATCAATATAAACTATCCTTCTACAGCACCTGATAATACCCAAGGGATTAAAGTTTGCCCCCTTTCTATGCAAGAATGGAAGGACTCTTTTATTAAAAAAGAAAAAAATGGAGAAGTATATTGGTGGCTTTCTGCTTACACACCATATATAAACCCCATGGAAAATACAGATGTGTACTTTTTACAAAAAAACTGGATAACGATTACCCCTTTACAGTTTGATCTAACAGCAAAAGAAAGTTTTACTATACTTGAAAAACAACTCTCTTCTATCCCTCTCTATGCTAATCATACAAAAAACTTGCTATAACCATATTGCTAATTTTAAAAAAGAACTTCCTTTTTTAAAGAAAAAAACTATTATATTCAGCAATATTGTAAAAAAACAAAATTATTTCTTTCTTCATGAAAGGAGTCTACCATGCCACTTATTGGTCCAAAAAATCTATTCAAAAAGGCTTACACTAATGATTATGCTATTGGAGCATTCAATGTAAATAATATGGAAATTATCCAAGGCATTGTGCAAGCAGCCTTTGAAGAACGTTCACCTGTTATTCTACAAGTTTCTTCTGGAGCAAGAAAGTATGCTGGACAAACCTATATTACTAAACTTGTTGAAGCAGCCCTTTCTGAAACAGACATACCAATAGTTTTGCATCTTGATCATGGTTCAGATTTTGAACTTTGTAAAGCTTGTATTGATAATGGTTTTACCTCTGTAATGATTGATGGATCACACCTTTCTTTTGAAGAGAACATAGCCCTAACACAAAAAGTTGTTCACTATGCCCATGACCATGATGTTTGGGTTGAAGCAGAACTTGGACGTTTAGCTGGAGTAGAAGAGCATGTTTCATCAGAACACAGTGTTTATACAGATCCAGATCAAGCTGTAGAATTTGTTCAACGATCTGGCTGTGATTCTCTTGCCATTGCTATTGGAACAAGTCATGGCGCTTACAAATTTAAAGGTGAAGCAAAACTGGACTTTAACCGCTTAGAAAAAATCTCAATGCTTTTACCCAATGTTCCTTTAGTACTCCATGGTGCTTCAAGTGTTCCACATGAATTTGTTTCTATGTGCAACCAGTATGGTGGACACATTAGTGGTTCTGCTGGTGTTCCAGAAGATTTACTGCGTAAGGCTGCTGCCCTCTCCATATGTAAAATTAATATTGATACGGATATACGGCTTGCAATAACCGCATCTATACGCAAAATTTTTATTGAAAAACCAGAAGAATTTGATCCCAGGAGCTATCTTAAACCTGCCCGAGAGGCTGTAAAAAAAATGGTACAACACAAAATTAAAAATGTTCTTGGTAGTTCAGGTAAAGCATAGTTTACACAATACCCACTGCTTACATACATACTTAAAATACATAACAAGTACTGACTATTTCTACAAAAGGATCTTCATCTATGTCTATCTGTATTGGTCTCAATGGTTTTGGTCGTATTGGGCGTTACCTTATACGACTTATGGCATATCAAAAAAAACTCCCTTCTGTTGCTGTTATTAATGCTCGTGCAGACAATGCTTCCCTTGCTCACCTTTTTAAATACGACTCAGTGCATGGTATATTTCAAGGCTCTGTAGCTCATGATGAACAAGGACTTATCATTGATGGATATCCCATCAAAGTTACCCAAAAAAAAACAGGTGAGTGGCTATGGAAAGAACATAATGTAAACGTTGTTGTTGAATCTACTGGGACACTGAAAACGAAATCAGATTTCGAAGAACACATTAAAAAGGGTGCAACAAAAGTTCTTATTACAGCTGCAAGCTCAGTTGCAGATATCATGCTTGTATTAGGTGTAAATACAACAAAGTACAACTCAAAACAACATGCAATTATATCTGCAGCATCATGTACAACAAACTGCTTAGCACCTGTAGCAAAAACTTTACATGATACCTTCACCATTGATTATGGATGTATGACAACTATTCACTCTTACACAATGAGCCAACGTATTCTTGATGGGTCACAAAAAGATCTTCGCAGAGCAAGAGCAGCTGCACTTTCTCTTATTCCTACAACAACAGGTGCAGCAAAATCCATTGGCCTTATTATCCCTGATCTTGAACAAAAACTTGATGGTATAGCTATTCGTGTACCTACACCAAATGTTTCTCTTGTTGATTTCACTTGTAAAGTGAAATCAACAACAACAAAAGAAGCCGTCAACACCGTGCTCAAAACAGCCTCTGAAACTACATTGAAAACTATTCTTGGATATTCTGATGAACCACTTGTATCCATTGATTACACAGGGAGTACCTATAGTGGTGTTGTTGACAGTCTTTCAACAATGGTCATGGGCTCTAACCTTATAAAAACACTTACCTGGTATGACAATGAGGCTGGATTTACAAACCAACTTATACGCCTTCTTCAGTTTATAGAAGAACAACTATGACCTTCTTAACAAAAAACATAGTCATACAATGTCTTTATATTTGGGAATACCACTCTGAAAAAACTCTTTGTGTGGCATACTCCCTTGAGAAGATATTTCTGTAGAGGATCTATCAACAACCTGTTCTAATATAGCTTCTATCTTATGTACATCAACAGATGTATCCATACATGCACCATTAGAACAATCATTTAGAACACCAACAACAGGTAATGCATGAGCATCTTGGAGTCCTGAGACCAAATCACGCTCGCAAGCAGCACCAACTATAAATTTAGGTTGTATCTTTTTAATAATATTACGAGCCATTGTTCCGCCTGTAGCTGTTGCCAGCTGTACACCCCACTTATCTCGAAGACCTAATAGATCTCCTATGGTACACTTACCACAACGAACACAATTATCACTATTATATGTAAGGCGAAGCTTACAACGATTTGCTTGTATACAATGTGGAACAAGGACCAATACATCCTTAGCATTATATAAGCACTTTATATCTATAAGCCTATTATTTGTTTCAATAAATGAACGTCGAATATTTTTTAAAGAAATATTCAGTAAACGAAAAACTATTTCTATAAAAGGGAATAACCCTTTAAGCATAAAACGTCGAAAAAACAATGTCCCAAATAATACTTTTCCTGTATAAATTTGGATTACCAGTCCAACCATACCCCATAAAATAAAAATAATACTTGTACCAATTATGCTTGCAACAACAAAAGGAAGATATCTATGAATAGATGAAAAACCTATTGTTGGAATAAACCAAAGACAAAACAAAAAACCACAAAACAAAAAAGATGTTATAATGATCAAAAATATAAAAGTATTTTGTTTTATATAGCTTTGATTATTTTTCAAAAAGCTATCTGTTTTTTTATCCATAACAAGCTCTACCTTTTTAAAGAACAGAAAAACGCTGAAGTATCTTCTTGAATATAGCCATTCCAAAACTCTTTTGCTGTCATAAACTTTCCCCCAGCAGGGCATAGCCTTTCTATGAAGTATGGTCTATCTAAACAGGCTACTGCAATAGCATTATCCACAAATCCTAAAATTTTTCCTGGAGACATAGATATATCATCAAAACATGTTATATCACCTATCCTCCCATGAGCAATAATACTAGGCACAGTTGCTCTTTTATTAAAACATATTTCTGTACGTGCTCCAGGGTGTGGAGTAACTCCACGGATAAGGTTATGCACAACCTGAGCAGGTTCACTCCATTGAATATACCCATCTGGCTTAAAAAGTTTTTCAGCATATGTTGCATATGTATCATCTTGAGATATTGGAACTGGCAAACCTTCTGTTACAGCCTGTTCTAAAGTATTTAGTAACAATTGACCACCAAGGATTGCTAGTTGGTCATGAATAATCTCAGAAGTATCTGTAGTACCAATAGCTAAGGCTTTCTGTCCATAAATAGCTCCAGTATCTAAACCTTGATCCATATGCATAATTGTAACTCCTGTAACAATCTCACCAGCCATGATTGCACGTTGTATAGGTGCAGCACCTCTATACAATGGTAATAATGATGCATGTACATTCAGTGGTGCAATAGTAGGTATAGCTAAAACTTCTTGTGGTAAAATACGTCCATAAGCCACAACAATCAAAAAATCTGGACTATATTTTTGTAAAATCTTTTGCTGTTCTTCTCCTTTAAGGCTTACTGGTTGCTCTATAGGAATGCCTAACTTTAGTGATACTTCTTTGACAGGTGGGAACTGTACTCTATGCCCTCGACCTACAGGCTGATCTGGCTGACAATAAGTTGCAACAATTATACCTTTATCCCAAGAATTGAGCATTGTTAAAATAGCTGCAGCAAAATTAGGCGTTCCCATAAAAACAATTTTCAATGGTTGTGATATTTGTATACTCATAATCAATTGTTAGATTTACCTTGTTTCTCTCGTCGATTATCATAAAATTTATGCTTCAAACGGCTTATTCTATCAATAAAGAGCTTTCCATCTAAATGATCTATTTCATGTTGTAAACAAACAGCCAGTAATCCTTCTGCCTCAAAAGATATACTATCACCGTTGCTATCAAAGGCCTCTAGAAAAACTTGAGCATACCGCTTTACTTTTGCACGATAATCAGCAACTGAAAGACAACCTTCTTCTCTTTCTATAAACCCAGCATCCTGGACAGGTATAATCTTGGGGTTAAATAGTATTTTTAGGTCATCTCTACGTTCAGGTCCACTTACATCAACAACAATTAAACGTATATTTTTCCCAACCTGAGGTGCAGCTAAACCTACACCTTCAGCCAAATACATTGTTTCCACCATTTCTTTTGCAAAACGGCACAACTCTGGTGTAATCTTCTGAATCTCAAGACTTGGCTTAGCTAAGGTAATATTTGGATACTGCAGTATCTCTAATGACATATCTTCTCCACAATATTAAGTAAAAACAAAAATATACATTATACTATAACCATTTGTAAACACTCTGAAAAGAAGCTCTATTGTATATTTTATAATCTATTGCTACACTATATTCTTTATTTCTCTATCCCTAAAAAATACCTCTGATATTAATACATAGTCAGTGAACTAAAGTAATGAAGAAACAAGCATCTATTTCTTTTACAAAAGAATCACCATGGCTTGCACCACTTGCAGGTTGGTCTGATCTCCCATTCCGCCTTCTTTGTCGTGGGTATGGTGCAGAAGTCTGCTATACAGAGATGATTAGTGCTAAAGGAGTTATATATAACAACAAAGGAACACAAGCTCTTTTAGAAACTACAGAAAAAGACTCTCCACTTATTGTACAGCTTTGTGGATCAGAAGCTTTATATATGGGAGAAGCGATTCAAATACTTATAGAAAAAGGCTTTTCATTATTTGACTGTAATATGGGTTGTTCTGTACCAAAAGTAACACGTACTGGCAGTGGAGCATCTATGTTAAAACATATTGATAATGCTTTAGCTATTGCAGAAGTAATGATTAATAAAGCAGAAAAAAATTCTGTTGGTTTTAAACTTCGTCTTGGCTGGGATAGCACTACAGAAGTTTTCACTATACTTGCAAAAAACCTTAAACAACTTGGTGCAGGCTGGATAACACTCCACCCTCGAACAGCAAAGCAAGGATTTACTGGAACTGCAAACTGGAAAAAACTTACATTTCTAAAAGAATCCCTCCACATTCCTATTATTGCTAGTGGAGA
Source organism: uncultured Lawsonia sp. (assembly GCA_964369665.1). Lineage (GTDB taxonomy): Bacteria > Desulfobacterota > Desulfovibrionia > Desulfovibrionales > Desulfovibrionaceae > Bilophila. Next base: position 60,393 of record CAYJFS010000006.1, read on the forward strand.
CTTGTTTACTGCAACAGATGCTCTTCGTTGTATTCAAGAAACAAAAGTAAATACTGTTATGTATGCTCGTGGAGCTTTAAGAGATCCATCTATTTTCCAACAGCATAAAAGGCTTATTAAAGGCAAGCCTGCTTCTAGCCCTAATGCACAAAAACTTCTTATGCAAATTCTTCTTCATGCTTGTCTTGCACGTAAATACACATCTTCACATCAAGCACTTTTAAAAATGCGTACGATTATTCCTAGGTATACTCGAAACTTTAATGGAGTCAAACAACTAAGGCTTGATATTATTCGTTGTACATCATGGGAACATTTTGCAGAAGCACTACAACGGTTCTTTACAAATCATATACCTACTCCATCTGAAGACCTCAGGAGTCTCATCTATGGTTCTATCCAAATAAGACTTCCTTGACGACCACATAAAGGATCTTTCCTATAAGAAAAAAAGAGCTCTGGTCGTTCATAAGTACAGAGATCAATACTAAAAATATGCTCTTTAAGGATACCTCCATCTACAAGCTGATCAACTGTAAGTCTCCATAAATCCATAGTTTGATCTTGCTTACAAAACCATTTTTCAAAGGTATTACCCCACTCTTCATTAAAATTGCGAAACTGGGCATGTTCACGACATAAGCTTGGACCTCGTACAGCCAAAACATCTTTTGCTGCGATTTTATACCGAGAACAAAAAGACTTTACTGCTATTGTAGGAAAACATTTTTGATTCCCACGCCAACCAATATGTAGTGCTGCAATACATGCACCTTGCTTGTCTACCAAAAAAACAGGCTGACAATCTGCTGTTTTTATAAGTAAGGCTATACCTTTTTGGTTTGTACATACACCATCAGCTTCTTCTAATAACCCCTCATCTACTGCTGATGTATGTCTAGTAAATGTTTCTTTTGGATTAAAAATTAATCTACATCCATGAATCTGTGTAACCTCAACAAAAGCAGATATACCTAAATACTCTAACAATCTCTGGCGTGCTTTATAGCTCTTTACTCTAGAATTATTTTGCACTCCTAAGTCATCCAGGTACTGACCAAAAAAATCTTGATAAGCTCGTGGTGTTTGAAATAAGACTTTTACCTTAGAAACATCTGGAAAAGCAAAAGGAATACCTAAGACATCCATACAAACTCCGACTCCGTTACATATCCATGTACTGGTACATCAAAAGAATGTGGAGCAAAGTTTACAAACTGAAAAGAATACACTAAAGCAATGCGAACAACATGCTTCCATAATGGCTGTGCAAACAAATAATCATAAAAGCCTTTTCCATACCCCAAACGATATCCATTTTTTGTTAATGCTACTGCTGGGACAAGAACAATATCAGGAATATCCCTATTAAAATCTATAGAAACTCTGCTTTGATCTGGCTCTAATATACCAAAAGGTCCTGGAACAAGTTCGCTCCAATCACGGCAACACACAAACTCTAACAAAGGTTTCTCTCCATATATAATACAGCGTGGCAAAAAAACTTTTTTCCCTTCTTGCCAAGCTTGCCGTAATAATGCATCTGTGGAAACTTCATTTTTTATGGAAGAATATAGGCCTATAGTTTTAGCTCTACGCCAAATATTACTACAAAAAATCTTAGTAGCAATACTATGTGAAAATCTGTTCACATCTTCTACTAAAAGCGCTTGACGACGAGCTATACATTTTTCGCGTAAAATTTCTCTATCTTGAATATCTAGTAAGTCACTCATACAAAATTTATATACTATTCCTATTTTTAAATATATTTTTTACATAAAACTACTAAGTAAAAAACCTCCTAAACAAAAAGCACTATTTATAAAAAATAAAAACTAAAGCCAAACAACCTAAAATATGTCATACTAAAAATAGTAAAATACTTGCTCTGAATATTAGTATATACCAATATATATATGGGCTCAACTCTTCATTAAGACTTTATCCTTGAAAATATGATGCTATTTATATAAAAACATTGGTTATGCAAGTACTACAAAAAGTTAATATCCTACTCCATGAAATATTTAAAAATACTGCTACACTAAATTATATAGTGTTTATTACTAGAAAAAATTTTTTTAAAATACCCAAATTAAAGACTATATTTTCTTATATATACCTGTTACATGCATTTCTACTCTTCTTTAAAGAATATAAACTTAAATGCATCTAACTATAAAATATCCTTATATTCTCTTAGTATGAGTATAGTATAAGACAAACAAATTTTATTTGAGGGAACACATGGCTGACTTGAATCAGTACAATTCTAAAAAAACACTTCCAGCAGGACCATCTAAAAACATTAAAAACTTCGTTAATGATTTTAATAGTCCACAAGTAATAACAGCACCTGAAAAGCTTTTAGAGATCCATACAAAACAACACCAAACTATTAGTGCTCCTTCTGATAACCACTTTATATCTGACCTAACTCCAACTAAAACAGCTTCTAAAACTCTTCAAAAAAAATCCTCAGAAAATCAACATAAAGCATACAAACAAATGATTAAAAATAACAATAAAAAAAAATCACAACCACAGCCTACAACACAAGAAGGCTCCAAAAATAAGCAGGAACAAACTGTTCAAAAAACACAAAAAAAACAATCTCTTAAACAAAAGACATCTGTGAAGCTAGAAAAAAATGCCTTAAAAAACACACCCCAGAAAGCCAAAAAATCTCCACATATAAAGATAAAAGAGCTCAAAGAACCTTCTACACATGAAACAGAAGGAACTTCTACACAGCTCTCTTTCAATGTGTTTAACCAAGAGCACTTATCTAATAATAAAAAAATGTTAATTAGTGTTATTCCTGGTGAACAAGTAGAGGTTTCTATCTCGGACAAAGAACAACTACTTGAATACTTTATTGAAATGACACACCATGAAAAAATTAGAGGTAATATTTATAAAGGGGTTATTAACAATATTGATGCAAACCTTCAAGCAGCCTTTGTAAATTATGGAAACACCAAAAATGGCTTCTTACAAATAGATGAAGTACATCCTGAATATTACTTACACCCATATGAATCAACAAAAATTCGAAAATATCCGCCTATCCAAAAAGTCCTCAAGGCTGGGCAAGAAATTTTAGTACAAGTTGTTAAAGAACCAACTGGTAGCAAAGGTGCTTTTCTTACAACATGGCTTTCTCTTGCTGGACGATTCCTTGTTCTAACCCCTGGTCAAGAACAAATAGGCATCTCACGCAAGGTTGAGGATGAAGATGAACGCAACAGATTAAGAGAGCTCCTTAAAGGTTTAGAACCAGGAAGTGGCCTTGGTGCTATTGTCCGCACAGTCAGTATTGGTACTAATAAAACGACACTCCAAAAAGATCTTAGCTTTTTAAAACGTGTTTGGAAAGAAATTCGTAAGAAAGCTACTACAGAAAAATCTCCATGTCTTATTTACCAAGAACCAGGTTTAGCTACACGTGCGGTTCGAGACTATCTTGCAGATGATATTACAGAAATTTGGGTTGATGACACGGAAACAGCAAATGAAATCCAAGAAGTGACCATGCTCCTCTTCCCTAGAAAAACACGTCTAGTTCATACATATCAAAACAATAAAGAAACACTTTGGGAACACTTTAAACTCAATAAACATATTGCCCAAGTTCACTCAAGAGAAGTAAGTATGCCTTCTGGAGGAAGGCTTGTTTTTGACCAAACAGAAGCACTGATGGCTATTGACATTAACTCTGGTCGAATTGCTGGTAAAACTAGCTTTGAATCTATGGCCTATAAAACAAATATGGAAGCAGCTATAACCATTGCTCAACAGCTAAGACTTCGTGATGTTGGTGGACAAATTGTTATTGATTTTATTGAAATGAAAGAACTCAATCACTGCCGAGATGTAGAAAAAGAACTAGTACTTGCTATGAAAGCAGATCGTGCTCGACATGATGTAGGTAAAATGAGCTCCTTTGGCCTTTTACAGATTGTTCGCCAAAGAACAGGCTCTTCTGCTATTTCAATAACCCAAGAAACTTGCCCTCATTGCCAAGGAACTGGACAGCGTAGAAATATAGAATGGCAAGCAGTTCAAGTGTTACGGGAACTCCATAAAAAAATGCAACATGCTGCTTCAAACAATAAACATGAATACATCCATACTCTAGATCAAGAACTTGGCTTATATATACTTAATTACAAACGTGAACGTCTTCTTGCTCTTGAACAAGAATTTGGTCTCCACCTTGAACTACGTATTTCTCTAGCTAAAGAATAAAACTTTTACAGGATGCTATGAAAAAAATACTTATTCACCTTTGTTGTGGAACCTGCAGTATTATCCCTATACAATCACTCCAAAATGCTGGGTATTCTATAGTAGGCTATTTTGCTAATCCAAACATTCATCCTCTATCAGAATATTTACGTCGTCGAGAAGCAACTCAACAAGCTACAAAAAAAATGAATATTCCTGTTATATGGGATGATCAAACTTACAATGTTCAAAAATGGTTAGATACAGTCCATACAAAAAATATTGCAAATAACCAAAATCACCTTCGTTGTCTTTATTGTTATGAACAAAGACTTATGCTTACCCAAAAAGCAGCTCTTCAGCATGGTTTTGAATTTTTCACCACAAGCTTACTTTATTCAAAACGTCAACAACATGAACTCATTATAACAGTAGGAAAATCCATAGAGCAACCATCCTTAACATTCTTTTATCAAGATTTTCGTGATAAATGGGAAGAAGGCATGCGTACATCAAAAGAATGGAATCTTTTTCGACAAAACTATTGTGGTTGTATTTTTAGTGAATCTGAACGTTTTCAAAAAAAATTAAAAACGCTTTCTTCTTAAAAAAGTTTCTCATACCTTAGCTCTTAATAACTCTAGAGAGTTAGAAACACCTGTTGTATTTCCAAACAAAAATAAAATGTCTCCAGGGATAAGCTCTTCTTCTCCTGAAGGTGAAGCAATCATCTGATCTTTTCTTTTTATCCCTACAACAGTTACACCATATTTAGAACGCAACTCTGTATCCAATAGTCTTTTCCCTGCTATCATAGAAAAAGGTTCTAATGTGCATGCCGTGACCTCTAAACCACCAAGAACCTCTTCTGTAACTAAAGGTAAATTTGTACTATATAAACTAAGCCCTCTTGTCATTTCATAATTTTCAGTACGGATCCTTTGCACAAAACGCTCTATTGCCTGCCTTGGAATAAGATAATAACCAAGAACTCTTGTAAAAATTTCTATGGCTGTTTCAAAATCTTCAGGAATAACATCATCTGCTCCCAAAGCTTTTAATGCTTGTACTTCCCCTAAAAACCTTGTTCGCACAACAAGATGTAAAGAACTATTCAGCTTTCTTGCATTTGTAGCCACACTCCTTGCAGCAACAGTATCAGAAATAACAACAGCAAGAACACGTGCTTTATCTACACCAAAATGCTTAAGTACTGATGGATGTGAAGCATCTCCATGATAAATAGGCTCTTTACTTCTAAAGCGTCTCACAGTATCAGGATTCATTTCAAGAATAACATATGGTATACCTGATTCCTTTGCTGTCTGTGCAAGATATCTACCCCCTATACCAAAACCAACAATAATTAAATGATCTTGAAGATCATTACTACCTGTTTTTTTAACACTTACGCTATTTGTACAAGGAGAAAAAAGACGCCCTACAAAATTAGCCAACTTAGGTGAAACTCCCATTAAACCAGGAGTAACTACCATTGTTAAAATACTTGCTGCTAAAAACTGTTGATAAACAACATTATTAATAAAGCCATACTCTATTCCAGACCTTGCTAAAACAAAAGAAAACTCTCCTATTTGTCCAAGGCTCATTGCTGCCATAAGAGCAACACGTAAAGGATAACCAAGGGCCATCATTGCTGGCAATGCACTAAATACTTTAATAAAAACTAAAGCTACTGCAAGCAGTATCACAGAAGAAATATTTTCAATAAAAAAATGTACATCTAATAACATCCCAACAGAAATAAAAAATAAACTTGTGAAAACATCTTTAAAAGGTAATATAGCTTCAACAACACTCATACTATATTCTGATTCTGCTAAAAGTAGTCCAGCTAAAAAAGCACCTAAAGCAAGAGACAAGCCTAAATATGCTGTACCCATAGCAATAGCTAAGCAAAAGCCAAGACTTGTCATTAAAAGAAGCTCTCGGCTTCTTGTGTACATAACTTGGCGCATTAAAACAGGCACAATATAATAAGCTAAAAGCCACCCTCCACCTAAGATTAAAACCATACGCCCTGCAGAAAGAGCCAAAGCAAAAAAGTCTCCACCACCTTGACCAGCTAATAAAGGGATAGAAAGCATCATTGGGACAATTGAAATATCTTGAAAAATAAGGACAGCTAAAGCTATTCTCCCATGAGGCCCTTCTGACTCCCCTCTCTGCTGCAATAAACTTAAAACAATTGCTGTGGAAGAAAGCGTTGCTAAATAGCCTGCAAGAATGCTCTCAGGAATCGTTGACCCTAAAAATCTACAAATACCAAAAACTACAGCTATTGTTAATGCAACCTGTAAAAAGCCACCTAAAAATACAGGACGCTTTAAACGAGAAAGTTCTTCTCCTGAGAGCTCCATGCCTATAGTAAACAAAAGAAAAACAACACCTATCTCTGCAAGAAGTTCTACTGCATGAATATTTTCAACAAGTGCCATAGCTGAAGGTCCACAGATAACCCCTGTAAGCAAAAAGCCAACAATCGCAGGGATCTTCAATCTATGACAAAAAAGTAATACACCTATTGAAAGACAAGAAATAGCAACTAAATCTCTAAGTAATGGGATTTCCATATAGACCTCTATGACCAGACAAAATATATATTAAATTATGTATAAATGGTTGAGCTATCAGCCAAGACATAAAACATATATCTGCTAAGATTTATACTAATGATAGTAACTTATAGCAGTATTTATATAAGATATAAGGGAGAAAGCTTATAAAATACAAGTGTCTTACCTTAAAAATTTTGCTATTTATAGCTCAATAGCAAATTATTGAGGTTTACTATGCTTTTTTCATCAACAACTAAACCAAAATCAGAGCAGCAAAAAGTTATTATTGTTGGTGCTGGTGGTGTTGGTTTTCATATTGCCAAGCGACTAGCTGAAGAATATAAACAAGTTGTTGTTATCGATAATAATATAGATACTATACGTAAAATACAAGAATACTTAGATGTCCAAACAATTTTTGGCTCTGGTTCAAGCCCTGATATACTTAAAACCGCTGGGATTGAAAATAGTCATATCTTCTTAGCTCTTACCAACAGTGATGATACAAATATTACTGCCACCCTCCTTGCAAAGGCATTATCACCCAACATTATCAAACTTACACGCATTCGAAATGAAGAGTTTACTCATTGTCCTGAATTTATTGAAAGGGGTGCACTCAATACAACCATTCTTATCAATCCAGAAGAAGAAATTGTTCGCACTATTGAAAGGCTTTTAACCCTCCCTGGATCAGTAGAATATGGAGAGTTTGCTCATGGACACACACGGCTAGTTGCTATGCGTGTTGAACAAGGCTTACTGCTTAACCAAAACATTCATAGTTTTAAAGAAGTTATCAAGGACGATAGTGTAATGATTGCAGCTATCTTCCGTAATAAAAAACTTATTATACCTACAGGTTCTGAACAAATCCACTATAATGATCTTGTCTATTTTATTTATAAACCTTCTAGCCAAAATGCACTCCTGCATGCCCTTGGGAAAACAAAAGAGCTTTTAGAGTCAGCCTGTATCCTTGGTGGAGGCAATATTGGTGTTCGGTTAGCTAAACTCTTTGAATCTAAAAAAATTCACACAAAACTTATTGATATTAATGAGGATCGCTGTAAAGAACTTGCTGACATTTTAAAAGAAACACTTGTACTCCATGGAGATGGAACAGACAAGGTTCTTTTAGAAGAAGAAAATATTGGACACCTTGATGCCTTTATAGCTGTTACAGAAAATGATGAAGTTAACATTCTTTCTTCTCTATTAGCAAAATCTCTTGGGGCTAAAGAAATTGTTGCTCGTGTGAATAAAATGGCATACATCCCTCTTGTAGAAGCCATAGGTATTAATCATAGCGTTAGCCCACGACTTTCTGCTGTTAACAACATATTACACAATATTCGACAAGGAGGCATTCTTTCTACTATTACTGTTGGAGGAGAAAGTGCAGATATACTTGAAATACTGCTTCCCAAAAACTCTGCTCTTACAGGTCTTTCCATTAAAGAACTTGATCTACCCAAAGCTGTATTACTCTTAAGTATTATTCATGAAAAAGAACATATAATACCTAAAGGAGAAACAGTCCTTAAGCAAGGAGATCAAATCATTCTTTTATGTCTACGTGAGGTGATGACAACAGTTGAAAACATTCTTACAGAAACAAAAAATACATCTAATGAATCTTCTACACCAGAACCTTAATAAAAATAGGCAATTCAATATAACAAATCTTTATTTATGCTTTTTATAACACAAACTCAAAGGTAAGCAAAAAAGATATATAATTTAGATCTAGGGAACAATATGCAGCTACGTACAATTTTTTTCATCATGGGCGTTCTTTTAGTTTGTATTGGAACTAGCATGATATTCCCTATACTTACTTCTCTTTACTATAAAGATGGAACAACCCAACCCCTACTTATATCATGTAGCATTGTTCTTGTTTCTGGATTTTCTTTAGCTTTTATCTCTCAGAGTGATAAACCACGCTTTCTTTCGAATAGAGAAGGCTTTGCTGTCGTTGGACTTTGTTGGATTGCTGCAAGTATTGCTGGATCCTTACCTTATATTTTTACTATCAACCTTCCATTTACAGATGCTGTTTTTGAAACGGTATCTGGATTTACGACTACAGGTGCAACAATTCTTCCAAATATTGATGCTATACCACAAAGTATACTTATGTGGAGAAGCCTTACACACTGGCTTGGAGGTATGGGGATCATTTTACTTTCACTAGCTGTTTTACCTCTTCTTGGCGTAGGTGGCATGCAGCTGTACAAAGCAGAAGTTCCTGGACCAAATCCTGATAAGCTCACACCTCATATACAAGATACAGCTATGCTTTTATGGAAAGTTTATCTCCTTATGACTATTTTTGAAATAGGGCTTCTTTATATTGCAGGGATGGATCTTTTTGATGCTATAAATCAAACTTTTGCAACTGTTGCAACAGGTGGTTTTTCAACAAAAAATAATTCTATTGCAGCATTCCCAACCCCAGCCATTCAATGGATTATTATTTTCTTTATGTTTGCTGCTGGTGTAAATTTTACATTGCATTATAAGCTGCTTTTAAAACATCCCAAAGCATATATAAAAGATACAGAATTTAAAAGCTATTGTAGCTTCCTTTTTATTGGAATACTTATTATTTTTGCATCTTTTATCGTATACCATACATACAATTTAAAAAATTTCTCTCAAATAGAATCAGCTATACGTTCTGCAACATTCCAAGCAGTTTCTATCTGTACAACAACAGGTTTTGTAACTGCAGACTATAATCTCTGGCCACAAATTGCACAAGGAGTCTTGCTACTCTTTATGTTTATAGGCGGGTGTGCAGGCTCTACTTCAGGTGGCCTAAAAACTATGCGTATACTTGTACTTTCACGTATTGCTTATAAAGAAATCTTTCGGCTTTTACATCCACACTCCGTCCGCTTCCCTAAGATAGATGGTAAAACTATTCCAAAAGAAGTTCTTTCTGGAATTGTTGGATTTTTTCTTCTGTACCTTATAGTACTTATTATAGGTACTATGATTCTTCTGGCTTTTAATTATAATCTTGTGACAGCTTTTACTGCAACTTTGACATGTCTTTCTAATGTTGGTCCAGGGATTGGGAGTATTGTTGGACCAACAGAAAACTTTAGTCAACTGTATCCATCAGTAAAATGGATTCTTACAACATATATGCTGCTTGGTAGACTAGAAATATATGCCCTACTGATATTACTTATCCCTGCATTCTGGAAATATTAAATTAAAAATACTTTTTTAGCTTTAAGCTTGCATAGAAAACTTTTTTCAGTCAAACTTCATCTACAAAAATTTTTATATACTATATTTAAGGTTTATTTCATGTCTAAAATCTATATAAAGAGTATTGACCCAGAAGGTTATCCTTTTGTAATTATTCTTGCTTTTTCTACATTCATCTTTGCTTTACTTGGATGGTGGGCATTAACACTTATTGCTCTATTTACAACCTGGTTCTGTTGGTTTTTCTTCCGTGATCCAGAAAGGATTATACCCAATATACCTAATATTGCTGTAAGCCCTGCTGATGGAAAAATCATCCGCATAGAACCAACAATAAACCCTATTACAAATGAAAAAAATACTTGTATAAGTATCTTTATGAATGTCTTTAATGTACATGTAAATCGTTTCCCTCTTAAAGGACAAATCAAAACTATTACCTATACTCCAGGCCTTTTCTTAAATGCAGCTTTTGACAAAGCATCTCAAGAAAATGAACGTTGTGCCTATCTTATTCAAGATCAAGAAGGTAAACATTGGACTGTTGTCCAAATTGCAGGACTTATTGCCAGACGGATTGTATGTAGAGTAAAAGAAGGTGATACTCTTGAACGAGGAGAACGTTTTGGGATGATCCGTTTTGGATCAAGGGTTGATATATACCTCCCAGATGAATACTCTGTAAAAATCCTTTTGGGAGAAAAGGTCACTGCTGGAGAAACAATTTTAGCAACAGTATCTAAATAACTAATTTTATATTTTATGAGTAAAAAACCTGTCCCCAAAGGGGTATATATCTTACCCAACATCTTCACATTAGCAAGCCTCTTCTTTGCTTTTGTTGGACTTATCCAAACAGCACAAGAAAACTATCAACTCTGTGCTTTTATTATCCTTGGTAGTGCTATATTAGATGGACTTGATGGGAAAATTGCTAGACTAACAAATACAACAAGTGACTTTGGTGTTCAACTAGACTCTTTAGCTGACCTTGTAGCTTTTGGTGTAACACCTGCCTTTCTAGCATGGAAAGCTGGCCTTGAACATTTTGGAAAACTTGGTATCTGCATAGCCTTTTTATTTATTGCTTGTACAGCATTAAGACTTGCTCGTTTTAATATTACTACAGCAATAACCAGCAAAAAATTTTTTATTGGACTTCCATGCCCTATTGCTGGCTGCTCACTAGCCTTATTTATTTTATTTATTCCATACTTACCACAAATCCTTATAAATAAAACCTCACACCTCTTTCTCTTTCTTACATTTACTCTATCCTTACTTATGGTTAGTAGAATCCGATATTTCTCCTTCAAAGAATATGGAGTTATTAAAACTCATCCCTTTAGCTCTATGGTTACAGCCTTACTTATTTTTGTTCTTATTTTATCTGAACCTGCTTTTATAGGCTTTCTCCTATCTATACTGTACTTAATTTCTGGACCTATATACACTTATATTATATTACCTAAAAAACCTTTTCGCCACCCTGTAGGAAAGGTTGATCTTATTTAATATTTATATAAAAGACTAAGAACTATTTTCTCTTAACTCCAATTGCAGAACAAAAGCTAACCATCTCACATTGATGGCACAAAGGATTTTTGGCACTACAAACATGACGACCAAACCAAACAAGCTTATGATTAATTGCTCCCCACTCACTTTGTGGGAATAATGCCATAAGATCTTGCTCTATCTTTATTGGATCCTTATGTTTTGTTAAACCTAAACGATAGGCAATCCTCTTCACGTGAGTATCCACAGCAATACCAACATTTATATTAAAAGCACCCCATAACACAATATTTGCTGTTTTACGTGCAACACCTGGTAAAGTAATAAGATCTTCCATAGTTTGAGGCAAAACACCTTGGTATGTGTTTACAATACGTTTTGCTGCTTCTATAATATGTTTAGCTTTATTCTTATAAAAACCTGTTGGTTTTACTACAGACATAACATCTTCAAAACAAGCATGAGCTAAAGTAAAAGCATCAGGCCAACGCCTAAAAAGTACTGGAGTAACCTGATTAACCCGAGCATCTGTACATTGTGCAGAAAGAATTGTAGCTATAAGAAGCTCCCATGGACTATGAGCAACCAAATGGGTTTCAAATGTTGGATACCGCTTATATAGAGCTCCTAGAACATTTTTAGCTTGCTGTCTTTTTGTCATAACACCTCTAGGTTCTCTCTGTACCATACTAAAATATATGGAGAATTATAATGCTTTTAGTTTATATAACGAGTGCTTCAAAGCAAGAAGCATCAGCCATTGCAACACTTCTTATAGAGCAAAAGCTTGCTGCTTGTGTGAATATTTTGCCAGAAACAACATCTATATACTTTTGGGACAACAAAGTTCAAAAAACAGAAGAAGTTATCCTTTTTGCAAAAACAACAGAAAATACTTTTGAACGTTTACAAAAAAAGGTTCAGGAATTTCATAGTTATGAAACCCCATGCATCATTGCTATACCTATTACCAACAGCAACCCTAACTTTCTTACATGGGTAGAAAAAACATTGGAGGATTAGTTGTCTATTTATATAGTAGGCTCCCTTGCCTATGATAAAATCATGAATTTCCCAGAAAAATTTTCAGATCATATTCTGCCTGAAAAACTCCATGTTCTAAATGTCTGTTTCCTTATCAAGGATCTTATTGAAAGACGTGGAGGAACAGCTGGGAATATTGCCTATACTTTAGCCTTAATGAAAGAAAAACCGTATATTATTTCTACAGCAGGCAAAGATTTTGCTCAATACAAAACATTTCTTTTATCTCTAGATTTGCCCCTTGATGGCATTCAAGAAGTTTCGGATAAACTCACTGCTGGAGCATACATTACTACAGATAAAAATAATAACCAAATAACAGGATTCTATCCTGCAGCCATGAATTTCCCTTGCAAGTATAACTTCCCAAACGCAAACGCATACACAGATTGGGGCATTATAGCACCAACAAATGTTGAAGATATGCAAACCATACCACAAATCTTTAAAGAAAAAAATATTAACTATATTTTTGATCCAGGCCAACAAATACCAGTACTTTCTTCAGAAGATCTTATCAAAGCTATTTCTGGCTCTGCATTACTTGTAACCAATGATTATGAACTCTCTATGGTTTGTAAAAAAACAAACAAAACACGCTTAGAACTCCAAGAACTTACAGGAGGCATTATTACAACACTAGGTAATAATGGATGTATTATCTATAGCGAAAAAGAAGAGCACCTACCTATAGCCATACCCCAAGCTGTTCTTGATCCAACAGGTGCTGGTGATGCTTTTCGTGGAGGACTGCTTAAAGGACTCACCCATGGCCTTAATTTAGTTACATCAAGTAAAATAGGTACTATCTCTGCAAGCTTTTGTGTAGAACAGTTTGGAACACAAGAACATACTTTTACATACACAAGTTTTGCAGAACGATATGAAAAAACCTTTAATAGCCCTAGCCCTATCCATTGGGAGCACTAACTTTCTCTTTAAAAGCTTTAACTTAATATACATAATTAAAAAGATTGCTTGTAAAACTTAAATACTTATATATTGCCTAGTTACTTATTATGTATTATTTTTCACTAGTAAATACTTAATATACTATTAATTTAAGAATTTGTTCCAAAAAGCCTATCCCCAGCATCTCCAACACCAGGGATAATATAACCATTTTTATCAAGATTTTTATCAACAACACATGTATAAATATCTATATCCGGATGCTCTTTTTGGACTTTATCAATACCCTCAGGAGCAGAAAACAAAAAAAGACCACAAATCTGTTTACAACCTTTTTCTTTAAGAAGGTTTGCAACAGCACAAATAGTACCACCTGTAGCTAACATAGGATCAAGTATTATTGCTAACCTTTGCTCAAGTGCATGAACAAAATTTATATAATAATTAAAAGGAGTTAAGCTTTTTTCATCACGGAACATACCAACAGTGCTTATCTTTGCCCCAGGGATAACTTGAAAGAACCCCTCAAGCATACAAAACCCTGCACGTAAAATAGGTACCACTGTCAACATTTTCCCAGAGACATAATCAACAGAAATAGGGCCAGACCAACCCTGTACTGTATGGTTTTCCAGTGGAAGACTTTGTGTTGATTCATATGTTAAAATTTGACAAAGCTCTTTAGTTACTGCACGAAACTGCATAATTGAAAGCTGGCTGTCCCTTAACAGACCTATTTTATGTTTTACTAAAGGATGATCAAGAATATGAATGCCCATAAAAATTTACCCAAACCCCAAAACTATACTTATTTCTAATGAAAAGAATACCAATGGAAAAAACATATAAAAAACACATATCTACTCCCAAGCATAATTCTATAGATAAAAAAAACTTAGAGCAACAACAAGCATATATCCATCAAAAGCCTTTTAACAATAAGTTAAAAGGCATAGAAATTCCCTCTAAGGAATATCTAAAAAAGGATAGCTTCAACAACCAATCTATACAGACAGACCAGCAACAAGCACTCATTACTGAGCTTTGTGCTATGGACAAAAAAATTGCTTTACTTCTAGCAAAACGTATTCAAATCTATAACAACCTTCAAGGTGTTAACCCCAAAAACCATGAAAAAATTCTTAGGAAATCTTGGGAAGACTTTGTTCAAGGTTTTAGTAAAGATCATAAATTTGTTCATCAACTCTTTATATTACTACAACATCTTGAAATATCTCATGACTCTTTACAAAACATGCTTGCCTTTTCCCTAAAGCCTAAACAGCTGCCTATAAATATAGACTTAGAATTACCTTCATGTTTGTATACAACAAAACTATACCTAGCCCTTGCTGTATGTTCAGGCTCAGAAGGAACTTTTCACAACATAGTAATAAACACTCCAATTATAGAATGTATTAAAACCTTAAAACAAATGGGTGCTGAACTTATTTGGGAAAAGACTGGTACAATTCTTTGTAAAAAGCCACTACCACCAAAAACACAGTATAAACAACCTATAGATAAAGTTATTCATGTAGGAGACGATAACTTGCTACTATATCTCCTTATTTTTCTTGCTGTTCTACGCCCAGCTCGTATCAAGTTCATAGGGAATATTTCTCTTAAGCTTACAGACTTCTCATTACTTCGTAACTTTCTACCTCAACTAGGTGCACGTCTTACAAACACAATTCATGGTCAAGATGGTTTACCTTTACGTATAGAAGCTTCTGCTATCCTCCCTGAAGTAATCCATCTTCCTAAAGACTTCCCAGTAGATGCAGCTATTGCTTTATTTGTGACCTTAGCTGGTTGGGATAAAAAAGTTACTGTTTATATAAACAAACACCCTGAGGCAGAAAAAATCATGCAGACAGTAGTACCTATCTTAACAGCATGTACTATTCCTATCCAAATAACATCTCAAGACAACATGTCTATGAGTCTTCAAGTAACACCAGCAACAGCATCCATCCAGAACATTTCTACTGATACATATGCTCCTCCTGCTGCTGCACTCTTAGCACTCCCTTTATTTACAGGTGGTACTATCACCCTAAAAAAAAAGCCTCATCAAACAACACACAATTTACAACCTATGCTCCATATTCTTAAGCAAACTGGCCTTACCATTACAGAATCAGACTCTCACATTACAAGTAAACAAGAACAAAGCAAACCATTCAATATCACAGATCTTTCAAATATCCATGATGAACTTTTTCCATTGGCTTTTACAGTTGCTCTTATTCCTATTATAAAAAACCAGAACAACCAACTCCCTAAACTTCCACAAACCATAAAAAGAGCCGTCTTAGAAAGCTATCTTGAACGCCTTGGGCTACGACTGTTTGACAAAAAAATTGTTGTAGGAGAAAAAAATACACTACCTTGGATAAGCCCTTCCATAAGCTGGAGTCTTGCTTTTTCATTAGCAGCTTTTTTATGTTCTGATCTCAAATTAAGCAACCCAGAAAGTGTCGAAACCTATTTCCCACAATACTGGAAAATATACAATACACTACCTTTTATGCAAAACAAACCTCAGCCACCAGAAACACCTCCTGAAACAACAATAACAACCATATTGCCTCGTCGAAGAATTATTACTAAAAAAAGCTCTACCCTTATAGCTCCACTTCTATCTGAAAAAACTTCTGAAAATAACCTAATATAATAGGTTTGATCATCTCTAACCATACTATCATTAAAAAGGCTGTTGCATGAAAAGTCCTTGTATCCTTACTATTGCTGGTTCTGACTCTGGAGGAGGTGCTGGTATACAAGCAGATATTAAAACTATCTGTATGCTTGGAGGTTTCGGGTTAACAGCTATCACTGTACTCACAGCCCAAAATAGCCTTGAAGTTACTGGGGTCTATGCTCCTAAACCATCTTTCATAATGCTTCAGCTTGAAACACTATTTAAAGATTTCCCTATAAAAGCTGTAAAGTTAGGTATGCTTTATTCTAAGGACATTATCTCTGCTGTTAAAACTATCTTACTAGAAAAAGATATACCTATTGTTGTTGACCCTGTATGTACAAGTCAAACAGGGCAGATACTCCTTCAAGCAGAAGCTCTAGCTGCCCTTTGTAGGGAAATTATACCACTAGCTACAATATTAACACCCAATAAACCAGAAGCTGAATATCTCACAAACAGATCACTCTCTACAACTGAAGATATTAAGGCTGTTGGTCAACAGTTTCTTAACATGGGTGCAAAGTCTGTCTTAATAAAAGGTGGACATTTTATACCCACATCAACAAACTGCATAGACTGGTTTTTAGAAGCCAATAAGCCATTAATACCACTAAAACAACCTTTTATTAAGACAAAGCATACACATGGAACTGGCTGTACACTTTCAGCAGCAATTGCTACCTTTCTTGGTTTTGGCTTATCGAAAAAAGAAGCTATTATTAAAGCTCAGCAATACCTAAATCATTGTCTAAAGTTTTCTCATGCTCATGGAGCTGGCTATGGAACGCCACACCATCTTTCATGGTTAACAAAAGAAGTCTAGTAAAACTCAAAACCATCCTCTCAAATGACATTAAAAAGCTTTTGCTTCATCTGAGTAATAGCTTTCAAGGGTAGCTAAATAATCTGGATGAACGTCAAAACCTAAAGTTAAAGCTTTTTGTGCATATTCATAGGCCTTATCGTACACACCCTTCTCAAAATAAGCTAAAGATAAATTATTCCAAGCTGGAGCAAAAGCAGGCTCTCTTTTAATCGCGTTAGAACTTATTTCTATGCTTGCATCATATTCACCCTTCATATAATAAGCAGAACCTAATGTTGCCATAGCCTGGATAAAAGCTGGGTCCCACTTCAAAGCTTTTTTTAAACTCTTAATAGCTTCATCTGGGTCACCTCTTTGAATATGGACAAAACCAATGTTTGCATGAGGAATAGGAAATCTTGAGCGACAATTAGCAGCCTCTTGATTATACTGCAAACAACCATCCAAATCATTACGCTGCAAACACACACCTCCAAGCTGAATATATGCTTCAGCAAAGTGTGGAGAACGTTCAACAGCTAATAAAAAAGCTTCTTCTGCAGCAACAAAGTCGTTCTTACTTAAAAAAGCAACACCTAAATTATAGTAATAGCTTGCACAGTTTTCACTACCCTCAGCTGCTGCTTGTAAATCTTCTATATATTCATCTATATTATTATATTGTACTTTCATTTTCTGCTCCACCTCTTGTAATAAGTTGATGGTACCATATACAAAACTCAAAAATACCAACATATCGATCATCTTGACTAATAATACCTAAAGCACAATCTAAAACACCTTTTCTATATTCATTACTTACAACAACGTCTCCTATAGAATACAGAAACTCTCTAAATAATTGCTGTGTTGTCCTATTAGAAATATCTACTTTCATATCTAATGGATCATTAGGTTTTTGGAATGGATCCCAAGTATCATAGCCTAAACGGTCAACATACTTCTTTTGACGAACATTCATGCTCTCATAAATTCCACGTTTCCGCTCTTCTTGTTCCAGTGTTAAAGACTGCCTAGTCTTCTTGAGAGCATATGATAAGTCCATAGTGATTATCTTTCCTTTATAGGTGAAACACCAAGATATTTTGCATCATACGTTGTTAATAAAGCCATAGAGATAGGAACATATATTTTATGTAGTTCTGTAAATCGAGACTGTAAAACAAGTTGAGCATCTAAACTAAGTTTTTCTAAAACATCCTGTACTTTATTAATATAAATGGTTTCATACAAAGCTCCTTTCTTAAAACTTGTTTTACCACAAACATATGTTTTATCACCTATAGCCGTTGGAACTCCATATAAACGACAGGTAATCGGCCTGTACTCATACATTATGCATTCCCCATTTTGGCCTAATAATGGGCACTTAATTCTCATACGTGCAGAATGCTCCATCACATTATGAATAGCTTCTTCACTCTGAGAGCTCTCTTTTACTTGTGTAAAAAACTTTTTTTTTATCTTTACAACCTTCCGATCTATACATGCTGCATTCTCAAGAATATAAGAACGCACAGGACCATAACTATATATACTATTAAATTTTGTATTTATATATATTGCCTCTATAAATGAGATATCAAAAAAAGCATAACAACAGTCATTACAACCTATAGAACATGTAATACAACTATCATATTTATTTTTAATGCTCTTAAAAAGTATATTTACTTCATTAGCAAATAGTTCATATTTTTTATATATATTTAATATCTCATTCATAGAATTAACCATAATGCTATTTACAATATAGATATTTTTTTTTTTTGGAAGTATGTATACTAGTATATATGTATTATATTAAAAAACTCCATAAATATTTACAGATCATAAACCTATCTAAAACTTAAAGTTAACAATCCATCCATCTATTTATATTAACTTGACAACCTACTTTGAAACAAAATATCTTTCTTTAAATAAAAATACTCAAATATGGCTAGCCTAAACTTGCAGATTATTCTTTGATATAATTTCACAAAAAAAAACAATATACATGAAGCAACAAATCTTTTTAGCTCAAAACTATATTGGCTTGGGTATCATTAATACTCAACATGGATATGTAATTCTAAACCACGTTTTGAAACAAGGTAAAAAAATAGAATATGGTATAATCATTACTGACGATGATGCACGTTTAAATACATGCTGCTCTTTTTGGGGAAAAGATAATTGGTGGAGTTCACCTAAATTAAAACAATGTCTTAAAAAAGCTTTTAAAAACTTTTATACAGATGTATTCTATGTTGATAAACTTTATAACAAATATTCTATTCCCTTTATTTATGTGCCATCATTTGATGATGAAACAGCTAAATTAATAAAATACACTATAGCTGATGCAGCCTTACTATTAGAAGCTCCGATTATTCAAGGTCAAATTCTCAATGCTTTGCCAGGTGGTATTGTTAATTTTCATTCAGCCCCCTTACCTGAATACCGAGGAAATTTTACTACATATTGGACATTATACCATAATGAGCCACTATTTTTAACAGCACACCTTGTGAATCATGGAGTTGACACAGGGCCTATCCTCATGCAGCAAAGTATCCCTGTGTATTTAAAAGATACTTTAGCAGATATTAATAATAGAGCTATTGATGTTGCTGCAGAAGTAGCCTTAAAAATTATGGATAAAAGTCTATACGGTATCCCACTAAAACCACAACAAACATGGGAAGGTCGTCTCTTTAAAGGTACTATGCCAATAGATATTATACAGGAATGTGAACGAAGGATACAGGCAGGAGAATATGGGTTTTATACAGAAGATTAATAATACATCAACTCTAAATATCTATATCCCTTACTGCAAACAGTACTCTGCTCTTAGGTATACATTAAATACATTAGCTGATTATGCCTGTTGCCAAAAAAAATTTTTACTACCTACCAACGATAACAATATTTTTATCCTGAACTATGGTAAAAAAACAGTTTCTATACCCTTCCAAATAAACTCTGCTGAACAGGCTAACCTGTCTTTTTCCGAAACAGGCTTAAAACTCTGGGCAACCTCAGAAAAAATAATAGCAACACATATTGATGAATATCACATTAACTTGAATTGTGATATTATCACACCAGTATCTAATCTACTCTTGTTACAAGAAGAAATCATTGACCTTCACAGAGATGTTTATGGTCTAGTCGAAGGACGTCGTAGTAAACGTTTTGGCTCACAGACATTAATGACGCCATTTTTTGACAACTTAGCTCTTTACCTGACTAACCTATTACAAATTGAATGTAGCATAGAGCGACCTTCTCTATCCATTGCTGTATCCTGTGATATTGATTTTATAGACGATGATCATCTTCCCCAAGTTTTACAATTCTTTGCAGAACATAACATACATAGACCTACTTTTTATTTATATGGGGGGGGGGGGGTTGGCGCAAGTACCCCCCTTCCTAAACAAACAAAAATGGTATAGGCGCTAAGCGGGGGGAAATGTTAAAAAAATGCGATGTTGAATTTGGGGGGCTGGGGGGTTT
>CAYJFS010000007.1:0-69265 GCA_964369665.1 uncultured Lawsonia sp.
CCCCCCCCCCCCCCCCCCCCCCCCCCCCCCCCCCCCCCCCCCCCCCCCCCGGCGGCCCCCCCCCGCTATTGTAGAAAAAAAAAGTATATAAAGAAAGCGTATATATTATGATTATAGATAGTATAGTTATGTAGCATATACATATTTTATTAAGTATTAAAAGTTTTGATTTATTAATCATGTTAGTTATTTTTTATATCTATAGATATTGTAAAAAAAGATAATACATAAGAATTGTAATTTGTTCTAGAAATAGTGGTAATATATAATTGTAATTATTGAATTTTTTAATTTACACTATTTTAAAGTCGTATAAAGAGTTTTTTGTTGCAATAAGCAGTTATCATAAAATTGTAAAAGACGTTTTGCAGATTTTTCCCAACTAAAAGACTTGCGTGCAAATAATGCTCCTTCTTGACCAATGGATATGGAAAGGTCAGGATTTTCTATAAGTATACATATATATTTTGCTATCTCTTCTGCTGTTCCAGTTGTAAGTAAAAAACAATTTTTCCCATGTTTCATTTCTAAGCCAATATTAGTTTTAGGCAAAATAACAGGTCTTCCACTAGCAAGAAAAAGAGGTATTTTTGAAGGGAAACGATAATCATCATAATTACCAGGATGTCCTGGCTGGACAAGGATATCTGAAAAACTAACGTAAATAGGTAGTTTATACGCTGGAGGATGTCCTACATCAATAATATGTTCTAATACATGTGGTGGTGCAACATCTTCAAGTGGTACTGAGTTTAGGCCACATTTAATAAGTTTTATAGGATAGCCTTTTTTATTTACGATATCTAAAGCTGTAAAAAGTGTACAAATGCTATCTTTATTATAAATGTGTATATTACCAGGGTATACAATAATTTTTGTTTGTGGCTTTATTCCAAGCTCTGCATAAAGTGTTTCTGGAGCTTTTGGCGGAAGGTGGAAAAATGCTTCTTCACAAGCAGGCCAAAAGGTCATTCTTGGAACATTGTCAGGGGCATGTTCTTCAAGCTTTTTGATAAGGCAAGTGATACCTGTAGCTTCGCTAAGGAAGTTTTGGAAATACAAGGGGCTACAAAAAGGTGTTTTAATGAATTCTATAGGATTTTCAGATGCCTTTTGTATAATTGTTTGAAAAGGCATATTGAAGTTTTGTTCAAGAATAGCTATTTCATTATCTTCTAAGTGCACAAAGTAAGGGACATGATTTGTATTAGTTATAAATTTTGTTACTTGTCTACTTGCTTCTCTAGGTGTCCATGCATGAACAATACAGTCTTTAAAATAACCCAGCTTTTCTTGTTCAATAGCTTCTGGGTATGTAAAAAGATTATAGTTTATAGTACCAAAGTATTCTTCAGAGTTTTTAGGTGGAGCAATGTATACACTACAAGTGATACCCATCGTTGTAAGTGCCTGAGCAAGAAAATGTATATGAACTCCAGAACATCCAATATAATTAGCATAATTAATAAAGACAATATGCATGGATATTCCTTTTTTGTATGGTAGGATAATAGTATTATACTATATGGTATGATGTTCACTTGTATAAAACAAGAAAGATGTAATAATTATGATAATATTTTAGCTATATATTAGGATAGGTTTGTTTTTGTGGTAGTCATTTTTAAGATAAATATAGTCCATGAGTTTAAGAAATTTTTCATGTCATGAAGTTTTTATATAAAAATATATGTTAAATAGGTAAACATGAGCTCTTAGCTTTTTTATATGAATTGTTTTTTGTAAATTTATCATAAGGAATAACTATGATACATGTTCAAGCTAAAAAGCAACTTGGACAACATTTTCTGCAAGATCAAGAGATAGCCTCTGAAATTGTTTCATTGTTAGATATACAAAAAAATGAAAGTATTTTTGAAATTGGTCCTGGCCAAGGTGCACTTACAAAATATATCTATACGTATAATCCAAAACTTGTTTATCTTATAGAAAAAGATCATTATTGGGCTAGTTATCATATGGAGCTAGTTAAAAGTTCTTCACTAAAAAATGTTAAAGTGATTCACAAGGATGCATTACGTTTTTCTTGGAGTACTCTCCAAGGGGCTTGGAAAATTATTAGTAATCTTCCTTATAATGTGGGTTCACCTCTTATATGGGATATAGTAAGCCAAGTATGTTGTTTGAAACAAGCTGTCTTTATGGTACAAAAAGAGGTTGGAGAACGTTTATGTGCTGTTCCAGGAACAAAAGAGTATGGTGCTTTGTCTGTTTGGGTACAAAGCTTTGTAGATGTAAAGAGGATGTTTGTTGTGAAGCCAAATGCTTTTAAACCTAAGCCTAAAGTGGATTCAGTCGTTGTTTTAGTACAACCTAAAGAATATTCTAAAAGGCCAAGATTTCCTGAGAGTCTAGCATGGATTATAAAGAATTCTTTTCAGCAACGTAGGAAACAGCTACAGTTAATTTTACGTAATGCAGGGCTTGATCATGTACATGAGGTTTTAGAATGTGTGGGTATTGAACCAGCATCAAGGCCTGAGAGTCTTTCCAATGTGTTTTTTCAAAAATTATCTTGTGAGTTTTATTTACAAATTATTGACTTTCTATAAAAAAAATGGTTGAGCTATATTTGTTACTAGTTTTTTTACTTAGATTGTGAAAAAATTATAAAATATACTTTTTTGGTAGAGTGTGTCTCTGCTTTTTTAGTTGAAAAAATATAGTTGATTGGCTATATATAAAAACAACTAGATTAATATGGAATAAGGAGAAGGATTATGACTAAAGCAGATCTTGTTGCAAAAATTGCATCTAAATCCAGCTTAACAAAGGCTGCAGCAGAACGAATGCTTAATGCCACCCTTGCGTCTATTCAGACAGTATTGGCTAAAGAAAACAAGTTAACTTTAACTGGGTTTGGTACATTTGCAGTAGAGGCTCGTAAAGCTCGTAAGGGACGTAATCCACGTACTGGTGAAGTTATTACTATACCAGCATCTAAAGTGGTAAAATTTCGTCCAGGAAAGACACTAAAAGACTCTGTAAAAAAATAAAAAGGGGTCTACAATGTTGCCAGGTGAAACAATACAAAGTCCACTCCCACAGGATATTCCTTGGTGGATGCCTGATTTTATAGTGTTTTTTGGTATTCTTTACCTTGTACTTCTTGTTATTGGTAGTGGTTTGGGCTATGTAATTATTCGCTCTTTAAAAGAAACAAGTTCAGAATAAACTAAGCACTAATAGATAATTATGTAGTATTTATTCTTCATTGCAAAGTATGTTTAGCCTTTTCTGTCAAAGACATTGAGTTTAGGCAACATTCTGGAAATAGGGGGGGTGATGCCTTTTGCCTGGTGTTTATCTTACAGAAGATGATTATAACTTCGATATTGCATTACGGCGTTTTAAAAAACAAGTTGAGAAAGCTGGAATTCTTTCAGAAATGAAGAAACGTCAGCATTTTGAAAAACCTAGTGTAATGCGTAAAAAGAAAAAAGCTGCTGCAAGAAAACGTTTATTGAAAAAAATGCGTAAAATGAATACATAGTTTGTTTTGTAGCATATTTTTTATTAATGAAAAGAATATCTTTTCTTATAATAGTATTAATAAGTTATAAACGACTATCTAAAAATTATTGCTTTGAGCAATGGACTTTGGAATATTATGAGTTAATTTACACGGGAGGTTAAAATTTTAACTTCCCGTATTTTTTAGGAATGTATATGTCTCTTATAGCACGTATAGAACAAGATTATGTTGCTGCTTATAAAGCTAAAAATCAAATACTGTTAGATGTATTACGTCTGCTAAAAACAGCAGCAAAGAATGCACAAGTGGAATATATGAGGCCTTTAACAGATCAGGAACTATTAAGTATTATCCAAAAGCAGGCAAAGCAACGTCAAGATTCTATAAGACAGTTTAGTGCAGCATCTCGTTTTGACCTTGTAGAAAAAGAATCAGCAGAACTCGATATTCTTAAAAATTACCTTCCTGAGCAATTAACATATGAGGAAACTCAGAAACTTGTATTAAAAATTATAAAGGAACTTAATGCTACAAGTATGACTGATATGGGTAGAGTTATCAATACTGTAATGGCAGAACACAAAGGATGTGTTGACGGTAAAGTTGTTAGTGATCTTATTAAGAGTTATCTTCAATAAGTAAATTTTAAAATATATTCGTTTTAGTTACCTACTATATAAATAATACATATATTATAGTATATGGTTTAGTGTATATTGTTGACTATTTTTTGATAGAAACTTTATAAGAATTTTTTTAATTTTTAAAGTAAATATGATTTAGTTTGATTTTTTATCATTAACTATAGAATAATTATTAATGATGTTTTGTCTTTTTATTATTGGACTCATAGTTATAGATAATACAAAATATATAAAAAAGCATATTTATATATATGGATTTTTAAGGTAAAAACTTTTTGTTCATATAGCCTATTGAAACCTTTGGATAAGTGGAATATAATAGAAAATATTGATTTTTAAGGGTGTTATGGCTCATGAACCAGCGACAGACACACGCCATTCAAGAAGTAAAGTCATGCTTGAATATTGTTGATATAATAAGCCAGTATGTAAAACTTCGTAGAAATGGTTCACGTTGGGTTGCACCATGTCCTTTTCATCAGGAAACAAAACCTTCATTTTCTGTAACGGAAGAAGGTTTTTATTATTGTTTTGGTTGCCAAGCTTCAGGGGATATATTTACATTCTATAGTCAAATTAATGGACTTAGTTTTCGGGAATCTTTAGAACAGTTAGCTGAAATAGCTGGCGTAAAGCTTGAAAGATTTGAAAATATAGATACAAAGATTAAAGCTGAAGTAATAGACAAGCGTCAGTTATTAAAAATATATGCATTTACTTCAACGCATTTTATAAAAAATTTAAGATGTACAACAGCTAAAGAGTGTCAAGAATATCTTTTACAAAGAGGGATTTCAGAAGGAGTTATAGATATATTTAGCCTTGGATGGAGTAGTAGTAGGTGGGATGTATTACTATCTTCATTAAGGCGGGCAGGTTTTAATGAAAAAGCTTGTCTTGATGCAGGTGTGATTACACAATCTTCTAGTGGTCGAGTTTATGATAGATTTCGTAATAGGTTAATGTTCCCTATAAAGAGTTTATCAGGGGATATTATTGCTTTTGGTGGTCGGATTGTTAAAGAAGAAAAAGAAGAAGCAAAATATATTAATAGCAGTGAGTCACCATTGTATAAAAAAGGACAACATCTTTATGGGTTGCAACAGGCAAGAAAAAGTATAAGCACAGGTAAGTCAGCATTAATAACAGAAGGTTATATGGATGTCATTACACTTCATCAATATGGATATACAAATGCTGTTGGTATACTTGGAACATCGTTGACTTTAGAACAGGTTAAGCGAATATCATGTTTTACTTCAAATATAGATATATTATTTGATGGTGATCAGGCTGGTAATAAGGCTGCACTACGTGCCTGCGAGATGTTTTTGGCAAAAGGTTTGAATTGTAAAGTAATTGTGCTTCCTAAGGGAGAAGATATTGATAGTTTTATTAGAAGCCAAGGGAAAGAAGCTTTTGATCAACTGTATGCAAAAGCATATACTGGAATACAATTTTGTATACAATCATTAAGAAGTGTTGCTCCTCGTGATGCTATTGATTGGGTGAAAAATTTTTTGAAGCAAGTAGAGTTTCCAGAGCTTGTAAGTCGTTTTATTTCAGTAATTTCTACAGGACTTGGGTTTTCTGAAGGTGAGCTTAGAGAGTATGTTATACAAAATCAGACAAAGCAAAAGAATGTTCATGTAAAGAATAAGTATACTCCTCAGCCAAAGATAGTAATAGATAAACAGATTATGATATTTTTAGCACGTTATCCAAATGCCTTAAAGCGGTTAGAGGCTATAGGTGCATATGCTGTCCTTAAGACTTCTTGGGCTAAGAATTTATGGAAAAAATTGGTTTCATACTCTGTGGACGAGATTATACATTATCTTACACCAGAAGAAAAAAATTTTTGGATACAATGTAGTTCAGGCGATGTTCCACCTCAAAATAATGAAGATGGAGAGTTTTCAGCTATCTGTAGTATGCTTGAAGCTTTTCAGCTAACAACACAATCAGCATCAGTTTCTGCAGCATTGCATGGAAAGATTGGTGTTGATGATTTTGAGGCAGACTTAGAATATTTACGAGCCCTTCAGGAAACATTGGAGAGGACATATGGGAAATAATATTAAAGATATTCAGCAGATACAAAATCTTATTACAAAAGGTAAAGCTGCTGGCTTTCTTACTTTTGAAGAGGTTAACAAAGCTGTTCCATTAGAAATGAATTCACCGGAACAGTTTGAAGAAATTATTGGAATTTTTGATCAACTTGAAATTGTTATTGTTGATTCAGAGAAAGAAGGGAAAAAATTGGCGGTTGCATCTCCGGATACAGATGGAGAAGGAGCAATCATTTCAGATAATTGTTTTGATTTAGTTGATGCTGAAGAAACAGTAGATTTTTCTTCTCGGAATACAGATCCTGTTCGGATGTATTTAAGAGAAATGGGAGCTGTTCCTCTACTTGATCGTGATGGTGAGGTTGTCATTGCTAAAAAAGTTGAAACAGGTGAGCAAGATGTCCTTTATGCCTTAGTTGAAGTACCTGTTGCTGTTGAAGAACTTATAAGCGTAGGAGAAGATCTTAAGCTTAACAGAATTAAACTTAAAGATGTTGTAAAAACGATAGAAGAAGATGATCCTAGTGAAGATGAAATGAATCAGCGCAGTAGGGTTATCATGTTGTTGGAAGAGGTACGTCAGATTTTCAAGAAAAAACGTAAAGTATACCAGAAGCTTGATGAATGTTGTACACTAGAACGTCGTGTTACAAACATTCAAAAGGAAATTTTGCAGTTTAAAGAAGAGATTGTTACACGCTTGCGTGATATTAAACTTGAAAAAACACTTATTGATAGAATCATTGAAACAGTAGAAGATTATGTCAGACAAATGCATAATTGTCAGCGTGATTTATCTGCATATCTTTTATCTACAGGTAAAACTC
Source organism: uncultured Lawsonia sp. (assembly GCA_964369665.1). Taxonomy (GTDB): domain Bacteria; phylum Desulfobacterota; class Desulfovibrionia; order Desulfovibrionales; family Desulfovibrionaceae; genus Bilophila. The sequence continues at coordinate 7,043 of CAYJFS010000007.1, forward strand.
AAGATGAAGTTAAAGGATTATTTTTTCAATTAGATTCTCGAACTGTTAGCCCTAGAGATGCTGCTCTTTCTTTAAATATGGGTGTTGATGAACTTTTTTCTTATAAAGAGATGATATTAGGTAAAATAGAAATTTTACAACGACTTCAAGAAAAATGCTGTCATAATGTTATTGATCTTGAAGAAGTTTTATGGCGTATCAAGCGTGGTAACAATGCTGCTATGCGTGCTAAGCAAGAACTTATTCGTTCAAATCTTCGTTTGGTTGTCAGTATAGCTAAAAAATACACAAATAGAGGTTTACAGTTTCTTGATCTTATTCAAGAAGGGAATATTGGCCTTATGAAAGCTGTAGACAAGTTTGAGTACCAACGTGGATATAAATTTTCAACATATGCAACATGGTGGATTCGTCAAGCTATTACTAGAGCTATTGCTGATCAAGCACGGACAATTCGTATACCTGTTCATATGATTGAGACTATTAATAAACTTATACGTACCTCTCGCTACCTTGTGCAAGAACTGGGTAGAGATCCTACACCAGAAGAAATTGCTGTTCGTATGGAATATCCTGTAGATAAGGTTAAGAAAGTTCTAAAAATTGCTAAAGAGCCTATTTCTTTAGAGACACCTATTGGTGATGAAGAAGATTCGAATTTGGGAGATTTTATTGAAGATAAAAAAGCTGTCGCTCCTGCTGAAGAAGTTGTGAATACAAAACTTTCTGAACAAATTGCTTCTGTCCTTTCTGAGTTAACACCACGCGAGGAACAGGTTCTACGTAAAAGATTTGGTATTGGAGAAAAATCTGATCATACCTTAGAAGAAGTTGGTAAGTTGTTTAATGTTACCCGTGAGAGAATTAGGCAAATTGAAGCAAAAGCTTTACGTAAATTAAGACATCCAATACGAAGCCAAGTATTACGATCGTTTTACGATAGTTAAAAGAAAAAAATTAATTGTTTTTATAGCTTTAATATTTGAATATTAAGGCTATTTTTTATGCTCCACCAAGCGAACATTTATTTTTTTCTATGAAATTTTTTAGTAATTCTTAGTGTTGTTAAATTTAATAATTACCAATCTAAAGTAGCTTTAAAAGCTTTGGCCAGTTCTTCTACAGCTGAGTTAATAACAAAATTCATTTTACTACTTGTTATAGATAGATTTTTATCTACACTTACATCGCCAATATATACAGCGGTATTTCCCATGAGTTGTTCAAAAGATTCAATATGAGACGGGTGGACTGTTAAGAGCAATCTACTTGCAGATTCGCTATAAAGAAGTTCTAAGGGTGATAGTGTTCCGGTAGTTGGAAGTTTGTCAAAATTAATAGAGCAGCCTGTTCGTCCACCAATACACATTTCTGCAAGAGCTACTGCAAAGCCTCCATCAGAGAGATCATGACAAGATGTTAACAATCTTTGTTGAATGGCTGTATATATTTTTTTATAGTTAGATCGGGCTTGTATAGCATGAACAATTGGTACAGTATTGCATGTTATAGAAAGTTCTTGAGCAAGCTCACTACCCGCCAGCTCTCGAAAAGTGGTACCTATAATATAAATACGATCACCTGGATTTTTAAAGTCAGAGGTAATCGTTTTTTTTACATCATTTATAACACCAATAACAGAAAAAAGGAGTGTAGGAGGAATGGATATTTTAGTTCCACCTCCAATATAATCGTTTTTCATGGAGTCTTTACCTGAGATACAAGGTATTTCATATTGAAGACAAAAAGTTGCAAGTGCTTGGCAAGTTCTTACAAGCTGTGCAAGTTTATATAGACCATCTGGAGTTTTTTCAGACTGAATAGGATCACACCAACAAAAATTATCTACTCCAGCAAGTTGGTCTGGATTGGCTCCAACAGCAACAGCATTACGGATACCTTCATCAATGGCATTGGCTGCCATCCAATATGTATCATAGTCACTGAATTTTGGACAAATGCCATGACTTAGAACCAGTCCTTCTTCAGAATCAAGAATGGGTCTAAGTACACCTGCATCCATAGGAGCATCAGCTTTTATACCCATCATAGGTTTAATGACACTTCCTCCAAGAACTTCATGGTCATATTGTCGAATGAGATATTCTTTACTGCAAATATTCAATCGTCCAAGCATTGTTTTAAGGAGTCCTTCATGATCAACACCAGCTATTTCTATTCGAGTATCATTGTGTATAGGTTTGATCCACTCAGCTTTTAATTCTAGTTGTGGAAGGCCATGATGTAAAAATTCCATATCAAGATATGCTACAGTTTTTTCTTTGTAAGTAGCATGAAAGTATCCAGAATTGGTGAATTCACCAAGGATGGTGGCTTCAACATCCATATGTTTTGCAAGTTCAGTAAATACTTGTATATGCTTTTTAGGTACAGAAAGTGTCATACGTTCTTGTGCTTCAGATAAAAGAATTTCCCATGGGCGTAATCCATCATATTTAAGTGGTGCTTGAGCAAGATCAATGATGCAGCCATTTGTGTCTTGTGCCATTTCACCTACAGAAGATGAAAGACCACCAGCACCATTATCTGTAATAGAAGTGTAAAGACCTTGATTTCGTGCTTGTATGATAAAATCATACATTTTTCTTTGTATAATTGGTGCTCCAATTTGGACAGCTGTAGCAGGAGAATCTTCATGAAGTTCTTCTGATGAAAATGTTGCTCCATGAATACCATCTTTCCCTATACGTCCACCTATCATAACTACATAATCACCAATACAAGCTTTTTTTTCATAGCCTTTTTTACCATTAATTGTATGTGGAATTATTCCAACTGTTCCACAATATACAAGAGGTTTTCCAAGAAAACGTTCATCAAAGACAATAGAACCATTTATTGTAGGAATACCTGATTTGTTTCCTCCATGTTCTACACCTTCTCTAACACCTTCAAAAATTCTCCGTGGATGAAGAATACGTGGTGGGAGTTGTTGGTTATAGAAAGGTGATGCAAAGCAGAATACGTCAGTATTACAAACAAGTTCAGCTCCAAGTCCTGTACCCATGGGATCACGATTAACACCTACAATTCCAGTAAGAGCACCACCGTATGGATCAAGAGCTGAAGGGCTGTTATGTGTTTCAACTTTAATACAAACATCGTAATCTTTATTAAAGGCAACGACTCCTGCATTATCATTAAACACTGAGCGACAGAAATCATTTTTTCCTAGGCGTTTACGAATAGTGGCTGTTATATCTTTGATATAGGTTTGATAAAGACTCTGAATAGTTTCTTGGTGTTTCTCTTCAGTATCTTTATAAAGAATTTTAGCGGAAAAGATTTTATGTTTGCAGTGTTCAGACCATGTTTGTGCAAGCATTTCTATCTCAACGTCAGTAGGATCTGTTGTTAAGCCAATTTGTGTACGATGTATCTTTACTTCTGGTTTTAAAAACCAGTTTTGTATAGCATGCATTTCTTCTAGGCTAAGCGCCAAAGTATTCCGTTGACTTAATGCAAGCATTTCTTGATCAGACATAGTAGCAAGTTTAATTGTTGATATGACATCAGTAGAGCTGCCTGTAACCCTTGCTGCTTTAGGTGTAAATCCAGGTTTTTGTTGCCAGTCTTCTTGGTACTTAATTTCAAAACGTTGGATAAGCTCGTTTGCTAAGACAGTATGAGCTATAGTTGTTATTTGTGCTTGTGTGAGGTTTCCATAAAGATGATATTGGGTAGCTGTATAGACAGCTAAATTATTAGAGTTATTGATTCCTAGAACAATTGCAGCAGTATCTTTAGCTGTTCTACCTTCATTATCAGTAACACCAGGGCGAAAGCTGACTTCTATAATCCAGTTAGCTGTTGTTGTAAAAGGTGTTATGGAAGCTTCTTGAAGAATTGTATCATGAAAAGCACATTTTTTTATAAGTGTTTTAACATCTTTTTCATTAAAACCTTCAAGAGTATATACTTTTACTATTTGGGTAGATATTACAGGAAAAGATAGCGCTTGTTGAATAGTTTTTGTTACTCTATGGCCAATAGCGTCATTGATATAGGGGAAAAGTTTTACCTCAATGCAGTAAAGCATTCATGTCTCCTCAAAGTATGTAAAGACTTAGTATAGATATTATGTTTTTCTTGTGTAAATATAGTCAAGACACTCTGCAAGAATATTTTTATATTCAGGATTTGGAATATTTGCAAGAAGTTCTAAACTGGTAACTGCTTTTTTAAGATAGCTATCAGCAAGATAACGTGTTTTTGTATCAAAGCCTTTTTTTTGAACAGTTTGACTAATAGTAAGAATTTCTTCATCTGTAAAGTTAGAATTTTTAAATTTGTTTAAGAAAATAGTTTGTTCATGGTTTGGAAGTGATTGCATATAATATGATAAGGGTAGCGTGAATTTACCTTCACGAATGTCACCACCTGCTGTTTTACCCGTATTATCAGAGTTTGAAAAATCTAAAGCATCATCAATAATTTGGAAAGCAATGCCAAGATTAAGGCCAAAGATAGCTGCTGCATGTACCTGTTGTGGTGAAGCATTTGCTTTAAGTGCACCAAGTTCACAGGCTACACTAATTATCCAAGCTGTTTTTCCTGTAATAATATCAAGGTATGTAGTTTCATCTATAATGTTCCCTTGGTGCATTATTTCAAGTGTTTCTCCATATGCTGTTTGGCTTAGTGCTTTTGATATAGCTAAAGTAGCTTGTTGATTTCCATATGAAGCTACAAGATGGTTACCTTTAGCAAGGAAAACATCACCAGCAAGGATAGTTGAAACTGTTCCATATAGGTTATGTGCAGTAGATTTTCCTCTTCTTAATGTTGCATTATCAATGACATCATCATGGAGTAACGTTGCTACATGAAGAAATTCAACAGATATAGCAAAAGGATATAAATCTTGTTGTGTATAGCCAAAAAGTTTTGCAAATAGAACAACAAGCATGGGGCGTAGTTTTTTGCCGTTTGCAAGGAGTGTGTATTTAGCTATAGGATGAATAAGTGGTGGTAGGTCTGCTATGCTTTCTGCAATAGCTGTATTTATATAGGGTAACTCTTGTTTAGCATAGGTAGCATAGTTTGTCATAGATTTTCAAAATGTTAAGAGCAAATATTAAGTTTTTTATATAGTAAGTTGTTTTTTAAGTATAAAGTTTTATACCTTTCGTTAAAAGAATAGGTATGTAAGAATTGCAAAGCAAGGAAAAAGAATAACTACAGACCAAAGCATATATCCAAAAAAACTAGGCATTTTTATACCTTGGTTTTCAGCAATAGCTCGTATCATAAAATTAGGAGCATTACCAATGTAGGTAACTGCACCCATAAATACAGCACCTGCAGATATTGCAAAAAGAGTATTGCTCCACTCTCCCATGAGATGTATTGGATCACCTCCTGCTGTATTAAAAAATACAAGGTATGTTGGAGCATTATCTAAAAATGAAGACAGAATACCTGTAAGCCAGAAGAACATGCTGTTTACAGGTTCTCCATTTTTAAAAACAAGATTAATAATAGGTGCAAGAACACCTTGTTCACCAGCCTTAAGTATGGCGATTGCTGGAATCATGCTAATAAAGATACCTATAAAGAGTTTTGCGACTTCTTCAATTGGTGCCCATGAAAAACCATTCAACTCACGACATTTTTGTGTTGTTAATTTTAATGAAAGCAAGGCAAAGATTATTAAAGTAACTTCTCTAACAATGTTTTGTAGTTTAACATGAGTGCCATAGATATTGAATGAAATTTGTGGTGACCATATTCCTGAAATAAGTACAGATGCAAGTACTCCAAGAAGTAAAATAAGATTAATGCCCCCATCAATAGAAATTTTTTCTGAAGATTTCGATGTGTTTGGAGGTAGAGGAGAACCTTCTTTTTTATAGAGGATAGTGTCAATAATTCTATATGTGATTAATAATATTAATGAAAGAAGGAGTGTTGGAAGAAAAAGATGGGTGGTGGTCCAAAAGAAATCTACACCTTTAAGAAAACCTAGAAAAAGAGGTGGATCACCTAAGGGTGATAGTGAGCCACCAATGTTGGCTACAAGAAAAATGAAGAATACCACAGAATGTACAGTGTATTTACGGTGTGCATTTGCACGCAGTAAAGGACGAATAAGAAGCATTGCAGCTCCTGTTGTTCCCATCCAACTTGCAAGTGCTGTTCCGGTAGCAAGTATCCACATATTAGTATTTGGTGTCCCTACAAGTTTGCCTTTAAGTCTAACTCCGCCTGCAATAGTGAATAGGGCAAAAAGAAGGGTAATAAATGGAATATATTCAAGAAGAAGTACATGGATAAGTTGGTAAGCAGCAACATGCATACTAAAAATGAACACACAAGGTATGAGAAATGCAAGACCCCAAAATATGGATATTTTACCAAAGTGGTGATGCCAAAATTCATGAAAGAAAAGGGGACCAAGAGCAATGGAAAGCAGCATACATATAAAGGGAATAACCCATATTATAGAAAGTTCTGCCCCATTAAGGTCATAAGGACTTGCTGCTGCTTCTGCATGGATTGGAAGAAAAAATAGCAGACTAATTATACTAAAAGTTAATAAAGATGTAATTAGTTTCATTATTTTATTTCTCCCCTATACTATAAAAAGTAATGTTATATAAAGTATATGGATTTATAATATCTTTATGTAAGGTGTTTTGTCTATACCTATATTTACCAATTATATCTATAGATACTTAGATAATAATGTATATATAGTGCTTAGTAATAATTCAAAAATATTTTTAGAAGTTCTTAATTTGTAAGGAATTTTTGGAAGTCTTTGGCTGCTTGCTGAGCTTCTTTTATGCTATTCATGCCTATAGTAAGTGGTTTTATTGTATGCCTGTTTAACTGAATGTAGTATGCTTGTTGTTTTATTGCTACTGTTATACTTGTAAGTTCAGCAAATTTACCTAAGATACCATTTGCTATCCATAATTGTTTTTTGTTATCTACAAGGATAAATCCTCCTTGAGCATGTCCCCAGTTGGGTTTTAACATATTTTTTTTAGCTTTTTGATAGGTTTTGAGATATAAAAATGTACGAACTGTATAGTGGATGCTTTTAAAGAAAAGGAAAAGATTTACAAACGGCGCTAAGCTTATAAAAAGAACACCTGCAAGAGGGTGAAAAAGGTAGCAGTTCCAACTTATTATACATATACCAATACAACTACTCCAATAAAGAAGCATTTTTTTTGATGGACAAGGGCCAAGAAAAGTTTGAAGGTTTTGCTCAAGCATAAGTACCTAATACAAAAAATAGAGTATGGTCGTTTTACAACAGTACTATTTATAGTATTTTTTTTCAAAACAGTATGTATTTTTCTATGAAGTATTCATGATACTATATTTTATAGATATATAAAAATGGTTTTTTAAGAAGGCTTTATGAGGGTTGCAATTATTCATTACTGGCTTGTAGGTATGAGAGGTGGAGAGAAAGTTCTTGAATCTCTTTGTCGTTTATATCCTCAGGCAGATATATTTACGCACTGTGTAGATAAAGAACAACTTTCTGAATTATTAAAAGAAAAAGTTATTAAGACAACGTTTATTAACAGTCTTCCTTTTGCTATAAAATATTATAAACAATATCTTCCACTTATGCCTTTGGCTTTAGAACAATTAGATCTAAGAGGTTATGATTTAGTTATTTCTAGTGAGTCTGGTCCAGCTAAAGGTGTTATTGTGCATTCAGAGGCAAAACATATATGTTATTGTCACACACCTATGCGTTATTTATGGGATTTTTATCATGATTATCTTGAAAGCAAAAGTTTTTTTACACGTACAGTAATGCGAGCTGTTTTTCATTATATGAGAATATGGGATACTTCTTCTGCAATACATCCAAATGGTATTATTGCAAACTCACAAACTGTAGCTCATAGAATACAGAGGTGTTGGGGTAGAAGTGCTCAAGTTGTCCATCCACCTGTAGAAGTAGAATATTTTAAACCTAAAGAAAGCATTGGTGACTATTATTTATGTTTTGGTCAACTTGTTGATTATAAAAGGTTTGATTTAGCCATTAAAGTAGCAACAGAGACAGGAAGAAAACTCATTATTGCAGGTGAGGGAGAAGCTTATGCAAAACTTAAGAGGCAAGCTGGTCCAACAGTAACATTTGTTGGAAGAGTTTCAATGGATGAGAAAAATACATTACTTGCAGAGTGTCGTGCATTACTTTTTCCAGGAGAAGAAGATTTTGGGATTGTACCTATTGAAGCAATGGCTTCAGGTAGACCTGTCATTGCTTACAGCAAAGGTGGTGCACTAGAAACAGTTGTAGAAGGAAAAACAGGCTTTTTCTTTCATTCACAGGAGGTACAGTCTCTTTTGGCTACTATAAAAAAATTTGAGGAAAAAGAAGAAACATTTCATCCAGAAATCCTTATTAAACATGCAGCTCAGTTTAGTGAGCAACGTTTTCATAAAGCATTTTCTAAGGTAGTTAAAAGTTTTGATAGTAAAAAGTCATAACAATATGTCAATACAAAGAATTTTTCCATTTCTTATAACTAGAAGAACTTTGATACTGATGTTTTCTGATTGTATAGCGTTTTTTGGAACAGCAATATTTGTAGGATTAGTGCGAGGACTTTTTGATCCTTTAGATTTTTCACAGTATTATGTATTACTCCCATTTTTAGTGGTAGGGATATTTGTTAATTATATAGAAGGACTGTATGATCCAATACCACCAACACTTCCTGAAGAAGTAAAATCATTGATTTTCTCTACGTCATTGGCATATTTTTGTATTGCTATTTATATATATTTTTTTAGAGCTGACTTGCCATCTCGGTTAGTTTATTTGGGATCTTGGATAGTAAGCCTTGGTATAGTGCCAATTATACGTTATCATGTGAGAGGATATTTTTCTAAGAAACCATGGTGGGGTATTCCAACAATATTTTTTGGATATGGAAGTATAGTTACACAAATAGAAGCATACCTTTTAGAGCATCCTGAGTTTGGCTTAATGCCTGTTGGAAGTGTTGCTTTATCTCATAATAAAGATTTTCAGGATGTTTATCCAAAGAGTATAGATGATTCTAAATACCACACATTTTTTACAGAAGCTGAGTTAGAAGTATTTTTGAAAGAAAGGCCAGAAACTTGTGCACTTGTAATTCTTTCAAGAAATAGGTTTTGCTATGCAGAAATAGATCATACAACAAAAATGTTGTTTTCCTCAGTAATACTTGTCCCTGAAGACTTTTTAAATTGTAAGATTCCATTATGGGTTCGACCCTTAGAAGTAGGTTCTATGTTATGGTTAAGGGTCAGACAGAATCTTTTAGATCCACGTAGATTATTTATGAAGAGATGTATAGATCTTATTCTTTCTTCAGTCATAAGTATAAGTATGCTACCTATTTTTATAGGTATAGCAAGTATGATTTATATGGAATCTCCAGGACCAGTATTTTTTAGGCAGAAACGTATTGGTCGAAACGGAAAAATTATAAAAATTATTAAATTTCGTACAATGGTGCATAACGCAGAGTATGTGCTTCAGAAAACATTATCAGAAGATGAAGCATTAAGAAAAGAGTGGAATGCTGATCAAAAATTACGGTATGACCCTCGTATTACTAAAATAGGTAAATTTTTACGGAAAACAAGTTTAGATGAATTGCCTCAGGTGTGGAATGTGTTATGTGGTGACATGAGTATGGTTGGTCCAAGACCTATAGTACAAGAAGAGGGTGTACGTTATGGTGAAACATTTCCACTATACCTTCATGTTAGACCTGGTATTACTGGTTTATGGCAAGTTTCTGGCAGAAATGATCTAACATACAATGAACGAGTGCAAATAGATTGGTATTATATTTCTAACTGGTCCATTGTACTGGATATACTGATTTTGGCAAAAACTATTCCTGTTATTTTTACTCGTAAAGGTGCTTATTAGAGGATATCATAACAATAAAATTATAGGTGTTGAATAGTGCGATATTGGTTATTTAAAAGCGAAATAGATTGTTACTCAATAGATGATTTAGAGCATGCTCCAAATCAGATAACAAGTTGGGATGGAGTTCGTAATTACCAAGCACGAAACTTTATGCGTGATGATATGAAGCTTGGTGATTTAGGTTTTTTTTATCATAGTGGTAAAAACCCTGAAATTGCAGGTATTGTTGAGGTTGTTCAAGAGAGCTACCCTGACCTCACAGCACAAGATCAGAAAGGTGATCATTATGATCCAATGGCTACTCAAGATAATCCAAGATGGTATATGGTTGATGTACAGCTTGTAGAAAAGTTTTCTACTCCTATCCCACGGAAAGCTTTATTTTTGCAAAGTGGGTTATCAGGTATGGAGCTTTTAAAAGTTGGTAGTAGGTTATCTGTCCAACCAGTTTCAAAAGAACACTTTACACTAATAACACAGCTTGCTCAGTCAAAAATATAGTCAATAGATAGGTTTGTTTGTCTGAGTATTGTCGCAATGAATTATTTCAACTTTAGTTATAGAGTATTATTTAGTGCATAGGATCACTATTTTTTATATTGGGTCTAAATTTTATTTTTAGTAAGATATATTCATAAACATATTTTGAATAAATAGTGTCCAAGTATATTAGACTCTTATTTTATTCCAACTAGGAGATGTGTGCTTCATGCCTGATGATTCTATAATAATGCATGCCCTTCCAGGGTATTGTTTAATAAGGTTTATACCAGCCTTTGGAGTCATCACAGAAAGAGCTGTTGCTAATGCATCAGCTTCTAGTGTTGTTGGAGCAACGACAGAAACACTAAGATTTTTTGGGCTTTCACCAGAAACAGGATTAACAAGGTGATGATACTTATGTTCAATGTCAAAATAGTCTTCATAGCTCCCAGATGTAGCTAGTGCACAATTTGTAAGATTTACAATATTTGGATAGTTCCACCCCTTGGCAGGATCTTCTATAGCTACTACCCAGGGTTGATTTGTATGTTTATATCCTTTTGAAATAATATCGCCACCAGCATTAATAAGATGATTATTTACACCCAAAGATGACATTGCTTCTGAAGCACAGTCACAAATATACCCTTTTGCTATTCCCTCTAAAGTAATAGACATACCTTGTTTATGAAATTGGATATCTTGATTATGAATACTAATATGCGATGAACCTGTTAAGGCAATAACTTCACGAAGTTCATTAGGTTGAATCGTTGTTCTTTTCATAGGGTTTTTTCGAGATTTTAGAAGGTCAACAATAGGTTTTACTGTAATATCAAAGGCTCCAGCTGTGAGCCTTTCAATATGTAAAGATTGTTGTATGATATTTAGAAGTTCTTCAGGTGCGTCAAGAAGTTTTCCTTGTTTGTTAAGTATGGAAATTGGAGAATTAGTATTATATTGACTATAAATAGCCTCTTTTTTCACAATAGTTTCAAAAGCATGTTCAAAAGCATTTTCTAAAACAGCCATAGAAGGGTGACTTGCTGTAATTGTAACAAATGTGCCCATAAGAATACGTGTTTCTGTTATACTATGGGGAGAGATTTGTGCTAAAACAGGTATAGGCATACTAGAGTCAAGTAATGTTGTAATACTTGTTGTTCCAAGGATTTTAAGAAAGTTACGTCTTGATGTAGTATTCATATATCCCTCTCTGGCATATAGCTATATTTTAGAAGAAAGATGAAAGCTTAGTTATTTATTTTGTAATAAGAAGCTTATAAGCTTCTTAAAATGTTTCTTGGACAGTTTGTAACACAAATTTCATCGCACCCTGGTCCATAAGCAAGGCAAGTTTTTTGGTCTATTTCTATTCTTCCTTTTGGATTTGTTATAGCTTTTGCTGGGCATGACTTAATACACTTTCCACAGTTAATACAGCCTACATGACAAATATCTGTAACAGCCTTTAGTTTTTCTTTTGTTGCACAAAAAATCGAAACACGTGCCTGTTGAGGTATAAGCTCTAATGAGTTCCGTGGGCAGAGCTTGATACAAATTCCACAGCCAGTGCATTTAGTTTGACTGATAGAAACTAAACCATTTTGAATTTCCATGGCGTCAAATGGGCATGCTTGTACACAATCACCAAGTCCAAGGCAAGACCATGAGCATGTATCTGATCCAGACATAAGCATTGATACAGCTGTGCATGAACTGATGCCTTGATAAAGATATTTTTTTGTTACATGTCCGTTTACTTTATCGCAGCGCCGAAATGATACTTGTGGATCAGCAACAGCTATTGTTTTATTAGCTAATGTAGCAACGTCAACACATGTTTTTTCTGTTCCAACCACACATAAGTTTGCTGGTACAGATGGATCTTTTATAACAGCAATAGCATAACCTTCACATCCTGCATAACCACAGCCGCCACAGTTTGCTCCAGGAAGAGCTTCAAGCACTGCCTCTATACGAGGATCTTCTTCAACGTAAAAAATTTTGGATGCTATAGATAGTATTGTTGCTGAAACAATGCCTATTCCAAATAGCGTGAGCATTGAAGCAGTGATCATAGCTACCTCTTTTTTGTTACTATGCAATCATTCCTTTAAAAGCCATAAAACTAAGCGACATAATACCTGCTATAATAAGTGCTATAGGTGGACCTATTAAAGCTTTAGGTACACGGCATATTTCTAATTGTTCACGTATACCAGACATAAGAATAAGTGCTAAAACAAAACCTAAACTCGTAGCAAATGCAAATAAAAGTGCAGTTATAAGGTCATATTCTTCACGTTGGACAAGAAGTGTTACACCCATAACTGCACAGTTTGTTGTAATTAATGGGAGAAAAATACCTAAAGCTGTATATAGAGGTGGAATCATTTTTTTTAAAACCATTTCAACAAATTGAACAAGTGAGGCTATCACAAGGATAAATACAATAGTTTGGAGGTATGAAAGCCCAAATGGTGTAAGAACATATTCTTGTATAATCCATGTGCCTAGTGTTGCCATAATAGTAACAAAAACAACAGCTCCACCCATGCCAAGTGCAACACTTCTTTCTTTAGAGCAGCCAAGATATGGACATTGTCCAAGATATTGAGCAAGAACAATATTATTAACAAAAATTGCTGATATGAAAATTTCAAAAATGTTCATAATGATACCTATTTATTCGTGTTACACATAGTACATGTTCCACAGCCAGATGTAGGTTCTTCTGTGAGTTGCAACCCTTTTTGTTTTTTTTGCCAGTGGGTAAAAGCATTCATCATAGCAAGAATAAGCCCAAGACATATAAATGCACCAGGAGCTTCGATCATGATCTTAAAAGGAATAAAATTTGTTCCCATAATTGGTGTATTAAAAAGTGTACCTGCACCTAAAAGCTCTCTTAAACTTCCTAAAAAAGTTAGAGAAAGTGTAAACCCTATACCTAAGCCAAGCCCATCTGCAATGGAAAGAGCTACTGGATTTTTATTGGCAAAAGCTTCAGCTCGAGCAAGAATGATACAGTTCACGACAATAAGAGGAACAAAGATACCAAGTCTTTGATAAAGAGGATAAGCAAAAGCTTGCATAAGAAGTTCAACAGCTACAACAAGAGATGCAGATATAGCGATAAAACAAGCAATACGGACTTTTTTAGGAATAAATTTACGCATTAATGATATAATGCAATTGGAAAGAGTTAATACAAAGATAACAGCTAAACCCATACCAAGACCATTACTTGCACTTTTAGTAACAGCCAAGACTGGGCATAAACCAAGAATAATCCGAAATGGTGGTAATTCTTTCCATAGTCCTTTTGTAAATTCTTGTATAATTCTAGACATAGTACACCTTGTTTTATTTCCAGTTGGTAAATTCAGGTTTAAGTTCTAAATATATCCTTATTGCATTTGCAACAGCTGCAACAGCACCTACCGATGAAACTGTTGCACCAGAAATAGCATCTATGGTTCCACCTTGAGATTTAAGTGCTACAGGTGGTTCTATATCTATAAACTGTTTTGTGAATGATGGTGTAGCAATGAGTGTTCCAAGGCCTGGAGTTTCTTTCATGGTTGTAATATCTACACCAACAAGTCGATCTTTTGTAAGTTCAAAACCAACCATGACTCCAATTTTTCCACCATAGCCTTTACCAAAATCTTCTAAAGCTATTCCAACAAGTTTACCTTCTTTTTTTGCTGGGAACACAGTTACTGATGTTCCATTGGCAAGTTGAAATTTTTTACGTTCAGCTACAGGTGAGTTATCAATATTAGGGAAAATACGCATGAGAGCAGGTTGTTGTATATATTTCAGCTCTTGTTCTTTAATAAGGGGCATTGTCTTAAGCTTGAGATATGACAGGCTCAGCCCAGAGATACCACAAATTATAGCAAGAGTTGTAATCATTTTAATGATGTCATGCATAAACTATTTTACTCCAAAGGGCTTAGGTCGAATCATATTTAGTTGTGGTGTAAGGAAATTAATAAGAAGAATAGCAAAAGGTACACCATCAAGGTATATTCCATATATACGAATAATCATGACAATAATTCCACCTAATAAACCATAAAGTGTCATAGGGATTGCTCTATTAGGAGAGGATGCAGTATCTGTAGCTAAGAAAAATGCACCAAGTAATGTTGAGCCTGTAAGTATGTGGAATATAGGTGGTGCATAATATTCTGGGTTTATCATATAAAACACTGAAGCAGTACAGGTAATTCCAATAAGAAAGCTTAGTGGAATTTCATATCTAATAATACCTTTTATAAGAAGGTAGAGACCTCCTACTATAATTGCTAAGTTTTGTGTGGAACCAAGGCCACCAATTTGTTTACCTAATAGAAGATCCATCGTTGATATAGTGTTAAGCTCTTGAATGCCAAAATATTTTACTCTAAATAATGGGTCTGTGAGGTTTGTATAAAGTTGCATAGAGTTTGGATCCATAAAAGTACTCCAAGAAACATATAAAACTGCCCAACCAACTAAGGAGCTATTAATTGGATTAGAACCAATACCACCAAAAATCATTTTTCCAAGAATAACAGTTATGATAGCACCAAGTATAACTATCCATCCTGGTGCTGCTGCAGGTAAGAGAAAAGAGAATAAGATACAAGCAATGAGACTAGAAAAATTATCAATATCAAGTTGTTGGTGTAATAATTTTTTCCAAGCTGCTTCAGTAAGTATGCCAGTTGCTCCAGCTAAAGCTATAACCCTTGCAGCAGGAAGTCCCCAGTTCCATATAGCCATAAAAATAATAGGTAATAATGCAATAAGAATAGTAAAATTATTTTTTTGTATGGTACGTCCACAATGCCAAAAGGGTGGAGCACTTACGGTAAAAATAGGTTCTGATGTAATGTTTATTTTAGACATAGTTTTTCTCATGAGTATGTTGTCGCATTATTAGAGATAGTAAGCGTATGTTTAGCAAGACGGATATGTTCTAATATGGGTCTTCTTGCTATACAAACATAACTACACAATCCACATTCAAAACAAGCATCAATAAATTCTTTACGACATTTTTCATAAAGACGAAATTCTGTATAACGGCTTAGTAGGTCTGGATTAAGACGAGCAGGACAAATAGATACACATGCACTACAATTAATACAAGGATATTGTCTTTCCATAGATGGAGTCGTTGTTGGGGTAGTAATAAAGATACCTGTAGTCTCTTTTGTTATACCATATTCTAATTGATCAACACTTTTCCCTTGGAATAACCCTCCAATGATAACAGTGTCTCCACTATGTGTCTTAAGGTTATTAAAGGTCATGAGCTCTTGTATAGTTGTTCCATCTTGAACAATATAGTTTTCAGAGTATGTTGTATTACCAATGGTAAGTATTGTTTCTGTGAGTGGTTTTCCAGTATCGATAACTCTTCCAATACTCCAAACAGTTTTTATGCTAATAATGGACATATTTTTAGAGAGTGTTTCTTTTGTAATTTTTTTAAGAACTAAAGGATCCAGATTATTAGGATATATTGGCTTAATATAGACTGTAGCTATGTTTTTGAGTGCTATAGGTTGAGTCATGCCCTTAGGCAGAGCTAAAATAATGTTTTTTGCTTGTGTTATATGTTTACATACTTCAAAACCCTTAACCAAAGTTTCTATGTCTTTTTGTAAAAGTGCTTCTGCCCAAGTCATACCTGGTTCTGGGTTAAGACAGTTAATAATAAGCGTTTCACATGGGTTTATTAATGTATGCAAGCTAATGCCAAATTTTTTTAGCAAAGATGTAAGTTCAGCATCTTCAAGAATATTGTATGGAAGAGGTTTAATATGTTCATTTAATAAAGAGTCGTTAGGTTCAGTAGCTGTAATATATAAGATGTTTTTATTGATAGTATCAATAGTTCCATGAATAGGTGCAAAGAGATCGCCTATATGAGGCAATGGGTGTTCAGCAAGTAGCATTCCTGGATAAACAGAAGTCTTTTTTTTAACATGCTCTAGTATTGTAAATCCAGTGCAGTCGAGCTGAACAGCTTTTGGGCATGGATAGCTCTTCAGGTTTTGTAGAGTATTATGCCTAAGCTTAAGATGTTGATGCATAGTATATTGAAAAGAGTTTCTCATACACTACTCACTTTATATGACATTGATTACATTGTTCTTTTTTAAAGGGGCCTTTTTGGACTTCTTCATGGCAACCTAAACATTGGTTATGAAATGCTTGCATGCGATCAGTAATAAGATTTTGTGGCTTTTCTTCTATGTGACATACATTACAATAAGAAAAATTTTTTGATACTGTTATAGCTCCAGTTTGTTTTAGAATTTCTTCTGTATGGATTGGAGTATGACAATATAGACAGCCTTGTTCATGTTGGAATTTTTCTTCATGACAATTCATACATCTTACATGTACAGCTTTTTTTATGCCTGGGACTATTTCATCACCAGTTCCTTGGTGACAGTTTGAGCAATTTTGAGGTTCTGGCTCAATTTTGAGGTTTTTATGGTGGCATTCTTGACAAGTAATGTCATATTGCTTGTTATGTTCATTATGATTCCAATGAGAAGGCGTAAGTTCTAAATGGTGACACGTTACGCATGCACCTTGGTCATTATTAAAGGTTACAATATGGGTTGTTTTGAAGGAAATATTTTCAAAATCAGTACCATGGCATGATCCACATTTTTGAACTTGTTCACGGGGTTGTGTACTTTCATGATGACATTTTTCACAGGCTACATCATATTTTTCAGAGTGAAGCACATGATCAAAGACAACTTGTCCACCTATATTTTCAAAAAGAATTCTTTGAGGAAAAGAGTCTTCTTTTATAGGGATACTATAGCCAATAAAAGCAATAATAATCAAAATAGTGGCTGTTATGATGATAGGTGTGTAGTTTGGCAATATCTGCTCCATTATGAGCGTATTCATTATTGATTTTATTTAAAGAACACATATGCACCTAATAGCGTAATCAATTTTATTAATGAAAAACTTTTGGTTAATAAGGCTTTATGGTTGTGTTTCTATTATATAAGAACATACATCATCTAAATGATATCTAATAGCATGTTGTATGATATTTTAAAGACCAATATTTAGTGTAGCTCTGTTTTTGTTGTAAAAAGTGATGCTAGAATGCCAACACTAAGGCAAACAAGAATAAAGACCAAACTAATAACTGGATTTATATGTATAATACCCATAACATCAAGAAGCATTTTAATACCAATGTAGGCGAGTATTATAATAACCATTTTTTCTAGGTGGTGTAGTGATTTTTTTGCTGCTGAAAGTAGGAAGTATAGAGAACGTAAACCTAGTATAGCAAAGATATTACTTGTATATATAAGGAATGGTTCTTGAGTAACTGCAAGGATGGCTGGAATAGAGTCAAAAGCAAACATAATGTCTGAAAGTTCAATAACTATAAGGCAGAGAAAAAGAGGTGTCATTTTCCAGTATGATCTGTTGTTTTCAGAAATTTTTACAAAGAAGTCATGACCATGAATTTTAGGATGGATAGGTATAAAACGACTTGTAAACTTAATAGACCAGTGCTGTGAATAATCTTGTATTTCAGTAGTCTTTACACCAAGATTTTTCCACATTTTCCATGCAGTCCACAATATGAAAATACCAAAGACACTTAATGCATAAGCTCCAAAGGCTTTGACAAGACTTGTTCCAATAGCAATAAAAATAAGCCTCATAACAAGTGCGCCTAATATACCATAATAAAGAACTCTATGTTGCATTGTATCTTTTATAGAAAATGAGTTGAATATGGCCATGATAACAAAGAGGTTATCAATAGAAAGTGTTTTTTCTAATAAATAACCTGTAAGAAAAATTTCAGCTTTTTCAACATTGAAACTATATGCAATATAGCCAGCAAAGATGAGTGATAAAAGGATCCAGATTATTGACCAAAAGGTAGCATTTTTAAAAGAAATAGCTTCATCAGATTTATGCGCATGAAGATCAGCCCATAAACAACCAGCTACCATAATTATAAAAATGATAACTTCTGTAGCTGAATATTCTTCTATCATGCTCTTCTCCCTTTGTTAGTACAATATCTCATAATAAGTAAAAATTGTAATATGGTATATAATATATTATTATAAATATGTGTGTTTTTATGTTTATATTTTACTATAGATTAATACTTGTATTATATATAAAGCTTTGTATATTAGTACATAGTAATTTTATTTACTGATACATCACATAAATAGTATTTACATTTATAGGTGTTTAGTTTGAATATTATCAATGTAATGTTGACCTTATGAGGTATAAAATTTATTATTAAGCTAGAGTAAATTTATTTTTTAAATATATACATTAAAAAATTCACTATAGATATTTCTTAGCCATAGTCTTAGTTTGGTTATTGTTTGGGGATAGCCTTTTAAGTATTCTTAGGAATAAGAAAGTTTACTTTGTAGTCTGTTGTATTAATTTGTTATGATTAGAATTTTTGATAACAATGTAAATGAGAAGTTTTGATGGAGGTTATATGCCCTCATTTTTGTATTTTTTCATTGCATTAGCAGCGTTATTGGTTGGATACTTTGTCTATGGTAAAATAGTTGAATCTATATTTAAAGTTGATCCTTCTAGAGTAACACCTGCATGCCGTATGTCTGATGGCATAGATTATGTAACAATGGGACCAGTCAAAGTGTTCCTTATACAATTACTCAACATTGCAGGTTTAGGTCCAGTGTTTGGTCCTATTCTTGGGGCACTATATGGACCAACAGCACTTGTTTGGGTCGTTGTAGGTTGTATTTTTGGTGGTGCTGTCCATGACTACTTTTCAGGTATGTTATCTGTTCGTTATGGTGGTAAGTCCATTCCTGATGTTGTAGGGTATAATTTAGGTGCAGCCATTCGTATCTTTATGCGTATTTTTTCTGTAATATTGCTTGTACTTGTTGGGGTTGTTTTTGTAGCAGGTCCTGCAGGATTGCTTGAGAAGATTACAGGTATAAGTTCAATGATTTTTGTTGCTCTTATTTTTGCTTATTATTTTTTAGCAATGGTTTTGCCCATAGACAAAATTATTGGACGAATATATCCATTTTTTGCAGTACTTTTAGTCTTTATGGCTGTTGGTCTTTTAACAATGTTAATTGTAAAAGGTTATCCATTTTATCCTAGTATAGAGTTTGTTAATCAACATCCAAAAGATTTACCAATTTGGCCAATGGTATTTATTACAATAGCCTGTGGAGCTTTAAGTGGTTTCCATGCTACTCAGTCACCTATGATGGCACGATGTCTTCCAAATGAAAAATATGGTCGTCCTGTTTTTTTTGGTGCAATGATTGCTGAAGGTGTTATTGCACTTATTTGGGTTACTTTAGGTATGTCGTTTTATGAAAATTCAGCAGCATTAGCTGAAGCATTAGGTCCAAGTGGTAATGCTGCACTTGTTGTTGATGAAATTTCAAAAGTATTACTAGGTACTTTTGGTGGTACATTAGCTGTTTTAGGTGTTGTTATTTTGCCTATAACTTCAGGTGATACTGCTTTTCGCTCAGCACGGTTAACTGTTGCTGATGCTTTAGGTTTTGATCAAGGTCCTAATAAGAACCGAATGATGCTTGCTATCCCTATATTTGCTATAGGTGTTGCATTAAACTTTATTCCATTTGGTGTTCTTTGGAGATACTTTGGTTGGGCTAACCAAACATTGGCAGCTGTTGTTTTATGGGCTGCTGGAGCCTATCTTTTACATCGTGATCGTTGTCACTGGATAGCAACAATTCCAGCAATGTTTATAACAGCTGTTTGTGTTTCATATATATGTTTTGAAAAGAGTATGGGATTTGGTATGTCATACGATATTTCAAATATCGTAGCTGTTGTATTTACATTACTTTGTTTAGTTGCATTTCTTACTGTTGGACGTAAGAAACAATTAGATGAGCCTGTAAATAGTTAAAAGTGTTTTTAGTTTTACATCAAGAATATGAAGGGGAGCATGTTTTTACAATGCTCCTCTTTTACACTATAAAATATAATAAGTTTATAAGTTAGACTATCAATGTTTTGGAAAACATACAGTGATGAACTTTATATACAGGTAAGGTTAACAGTACCTTTGTTGTTTGGTCAAATTTCCATGGTGGCAATGGGTTTTGTTGATATGGTTATGACTGGTGCTGTAAGTGCTACGGATATGGCTGCTGTGGCTTTAGGTGGATCTATTTGGCTTCCTTTAGTATTTTTTTGTCAAGGAGTACTTCGTGCTCTTCATCCAGCTATTGCTCAATTAAGAGGAGAAGGAAGAATAGATGATACAATGCATGTATTACATCAGGGTATCTTATTAGCTATTGTTCTCTCTTGTTTACTTATTCCTACTGTATTGAGTGCTTCATTTTTTTAGAATATACAGCCATAGAGCCTCAGCTTAGAGAATTAGTTATACAATATTTACATGCAATAGTGTGGGGAGGTCCAGGATATTTATGCTTTATTGCTATCCAGTGTTATATAGAAGGTTTGGGTTATACTAGACCTTCTATGTTTGCAGGTTTTTTAGGGTTATTTCTTAATGTTATATGTAACTATATTTTTATTTTTGGTTCCTTTGGTATGCCTGCTTTAGGTGGTGTAGGTGCTGGTATTGCAACAGCAATTTCTTATTGGGGTATGTTTTGTATTATACTTTTTTATCTTTTTATTGGTAAAGGTATCCCTTCAGTTATTCCAAAAGATATAAAAAAGGTATTTAATTGGAGTATTATAAGAAGTCTTATTCGTGTTGGTTTTCCTGGAGGTCTTGCTTTGTTTTTTGAAGTTACAATGTTTCTTGTCATTGGATTATTTGTTGCTCCATTGGGGGTTGTCATTGTTGCAGGACATCAGGTAGCTTTAAATTTTAGTTCACTAGCTTTTATTTTTCCATATTCTTTAAGTATGATAACAACTATACGTGTAGGTTATAGTATAGGTAAAGGTTCTTATGACATGGTTTGTGTTGTAGGTAGGGTTTCTTTGTTTTTAGGTTTTTTATTGTCTTTAATTACTGCATTTGTAACATTAGTATTTCGTCAGGAAATAATAAGCATATATAATAATGATCCAGCAGTAGTAAAAATTGCCAAAGATCTTATGTTGTTTGCTGCAATGTATCAGTGTATAGATGCTATACAAATTGTTACTATGGGTATTTTAAGAGGATATAATGATACAAAGGCTGTTTTTTTGATAGCATTTATAGCATATTGGATAGTTTCATTACCTGTAGGTTATGTATTAGGTATGACAGATTATTTTGTAGTACCTATGGGGGTAGAAGGTTTTTGGCTTGCCTTTATATTTGGTTTATTATTAGCAGCTATCTTAGGTTTATTTCGGAAGAATTTTCTTGAGCAAAATCTTTATAAAAGTTTATCTTAAAATTAAGGCTAGATTCATTCATACAATTTGTAAAAATAGGTAAGCAGTTATTATGTGCATGTAATTAATGACTATTAATACATATGGATATATAATCTAAAGGATAGTTCATAGGTAGTGAAAAGTTTATATAATTTTTATATAAAGTATAGCGAGTTTTTTCTTGAATTGTATGTTCAACTAGCTCTTGCTATTCCTATATTTTTTTCCCAGATTTCTATGATGCTCATGGGGTTTGTAGATGTTTCCATGACAGGTGCTGTAAGTGCCATTGATATGGCTGCTGTTGCACTAGGTGGTTCTTTTTGGTTTCCAGTTAGTTTTTTTTGTCAAGGTATGTTATATGCTATTTCACCAATCGTTGCTCAACTACGAGGATCAAGCAAATTTGAAAACATCGAGCATGTATTATACCAAGGATTATGGTTAGCATTCTTCCTTTCGTTTCCTGTTGTTTTGATTATACGACTCATTGCTTTTCAGTTATGTAATATGGGTATTGAACCTGAGCTTGCAATGCTTTCCAAAGGCTACTTACTTGCTATAAGTTGGGGTGCACCAGTATTTTTGTTTTTTATAGTTATACGTTGTTTCCTTGAGGGTATGGGACTTACACGACCATCTATGGTTACCTGTATTTTGGGTTTACTAACTAATATACTCTGTAACTATGTTTTTATATTTGGTTTTTTGTTTGTTCCTGCCCTTGGTGGTGTTGGTGCTGGAATAGCAACAGCTATTGTTTATTGGGTTATGTTTTTTATTCTTTTGTATTATTTTTTTAAAGTGAAAAGGAAGAATATTTTTGGTTTACCTAAGGTAAAGAAGAGAATTGATATATTGCTAATGCTTCAACTTATAAAGATTGGATTTCCTGGAGGTATTGCCATGTTTATTGGTGTTACCTCCTTTGCAGTTGTTGCACTATTAGTTGCACCATTGGGTATAATTATTGTTGCAGGGCATCAGATTGCAATAAATTTTGGAACACTTTTGTATATGTTCCCATCTTCTATAAGTATTACAGCAACAATACGTACAGGCTATGCTCTTGGTTGTTCATCGTATACTATGATAAAAAGAGTAAGCACAATAAGTGTTATGTTGGGTATAAGTATTGCATTGATAGCAGGATTATTAACTTTTTTATTCCGTTATGAAATAGCTTTCATATATAATAGTGATCCAGAGGTATTAAGATTAGCCACATTTTTATTAATTTTTGTAGCTGCATATCAAGCTGCTGATGCAATACAGGTTATTGCTACAGGCATTTTAAGAGGCTATAATGACACTACTGCTTTATTTTATATAATATTTTTTTCATATGGGCTTATATTGCCTGTAGGGTATATTTTAGGAAGAACAGATTGGCTTGGTAAGCCTATGGGAGTAGAAGGTTTTTGGTGGGCATTTGTTATTGGCCTTATTCTAGCAGCTACTTTGGGGCTATTACGAGTAAAGCAGTTAGAGCATAATTTTTATAATAGTCTTAAAACAAAGGCAATGTCTAATAGTTAGTACATATAAGGTATATTTTTTGCTTAATAAAGCTAGCAGATTAAAGTTATAGGAAGTTTTTATGGGGGTAATCATAAATGTCTGTAACAAAATCTCCATTTATTCTTGGTACTATGCATCAAGATTTTACAAAAACAGCAAAAAATGCCTCAGGACAAAAATCTGACGATACAGTGTTTATGGATATGGTACATCAAAGTCCTGAAGTTACTTCACAAAATGAACAATCTCCACATGTTATATCTCGTTTATTTGCTAATGGTTTAGCCATGGGTGAATCACAACATCAGCAAAATGAAATGATTATGCAAAATTTTTTTCAATCTAATAATAAAGGTATCCCATTAGAAAAAAATCCTTCTGGATTACCTATTCAACCTTTAGGTAAAGGGATTCCTATAGATGCAAAAAGAGATATTATATTTTCTTCTCACAATATAGCTCTTAATAGAAAGGTCCATAAAGATACACAGCAACTTACTGTAGGAGAACGTGTAGGTCAATTAGCAGCTCAATTTGAGTCAGGTAGCCATGGTATTACAGCTATAGGTTATGATGCAATAGGTGGTACATCATATGGGAAATATCAGATAGCATCAAAACCAGGGAGTATGCAACAGTTTATTACTTTTTTGGAAAAGAATGCACCTGACATAGCAGAGAAGTTGAAAGGAGCTGGTCCAGCAGATACAGGTAGTCGTAGTGGAAAAATGCCTGAGGTTTGGCAAGATATAGCAAAAAGTCAGCCTAAACGTTTTGAAGAACTTCAAGAGCAATTTATTGCAGAAAGTCATTATAAGCCAGCTATGCATGGCATTCAAGATGCAGGTTTTAATACAGAAACATTTTCTTTAGCTATGAAGGAAGTTGTCTGGAGCACAGCTGTACAACATGGACCATCAGCTGCTGTGCAGATATTTACTCAAGCTGCGGATAAAGCAGAAGTCTCTGCAGATAGTAATGTTGATGTTGGCATGGAGCAGGAACTTATACAAAATATTTATGATGTTCGAAAAACTCGTTTTGGTTCATCAACAGATGAAGTAAGGCTTGCTATACATAATAGGATGAATAGTGAAAAGGATATGGCTATAGCTATGCTTCATTCAAACAAGAGAATAGCTTAATTAATTTATCATACTACTACTCTTTGAGTAGAGCACATAGAACAGCATCAGCCTGCATGCTTGCTGCAATATTTACACGTGGAGCTAGTGGTGGATTAGTGGAAGAGACAGGATATGTTTGATCTCCAACTACAACTATTTTATTTCCAATGTGTTGTTTTTGCATAGGTTTTCCCCAGCCTGCGATTCCTGAAGCAGATATAACTATATGTCCAGATGAAGCAAGTGTTTCCACAAGAAGTTTTTTAGTTAGAGCATTATCTACAGCTTCTACAACAATTGAACAGTTAGAAAAAAATGTTAGAATATTTTCTTTTTGCATATAGCATTGATGTGTTTTTATTTGTATATTTGGATTAATATCAACTAAAATTTGTCTTAAAGCCTGAACTTTTGGTATTCCAATATGATGTTTTAGATATTGTTGTCTATTGAGGTTAGATAATGCAACTATGTCATGGTCAACAATAATAAGGTTTCCAATACCTGTTCGTGTAAGTAATGTTGCACAATTAGAGCCTAAACCTCCTGCTCCAGCTATCCCAATAGTAGCCTTCAGAAGCTTTTGCTGCATATGTTTAGGTAAATGTTCATCCATAACATCATTCCAACTAAAAGATGACATATGTTGTCCTTAAATATAGCTTTGATCAAAGATTTGGTTAAAAGAGAACCAATCTTTGAAAACTGGTTGATATCCTTTATTTTTAATAACAGTAACGACTTCTTTTACTGTTCGATGGTCAGCAATTTCAAATTGTGTAGTGCTTGGATGAGTATTTTTTGTATAACCACCAACAGCAGTAGATACACCTGCAGAAATTTTTGTAATCCCAAGTTGGATTAAATTGTCACGAAAGTCTGCCTGTTCTCTAGTGGAAAGAACAATACCAACAGTAGGTAAAAAATTTCGAATGGCTATGATAGCTTGTACTAAATCTTGATCATGAACAGGTTGTATTTGGGCATGAGCACCTTCATGTGGACGCATTCTAGGTATTGCTATAGCCACTTCTATTTCTGGATGATATTTTTGTAACCAAGCAGCATGCATACCAACATAAAAAATATCTCTCCACCAATAATCAAGACCTAAAAGTGCTCCAATTGTTACAGATCGTATACCTGCAGCTGCAGCTCTACTTTGTGCATCAAGGCGAAAACGAAAATTTTTTTTAGGACCTGATGTATGAAATGTTTTATAGGTATGTTCATTATATGTTTCTTGGAAAAGTGTCATGGAGTCTATACCAGCATCGATAAGTTTTTTGTAGTTTTCTTCAGTTTCTGCATAAATCTCGATACCAAGACTAGAAAATATAGGTTTTAAAGTTATTGTAGCATTTTTTATATAGTCTATAGTTGCTTTATTAGGAGCATCACCTGTTAAGAGTATAATATTTTTGAGGCCTGTTTTACTCAATATAGAAGCTTCTTTTTTTAGTTCATCTAGCGTAAGTTGTTTTCTTGTGATAGGATTTTTTGCATTAAAGCTGCAATAACTGCAAGTATTGATACAGAAATTTGAAAGATAAAGTGGAGCAAAAAGCTGAATTGTTTTACCAAAGTGTTGTAGTGTATTTTTTTGAGCAATATGGGCAAGGCTCTCTAAGAAAGGTAAAGCATGAGGAGAAAGAAGTGCTATAAATTTTTTTGGAGAAAGTTGTTCACCCATAGTAGCAGTATGGAAAGCAGTTTCTGCATGTTTTGTAGTTATACAAAAAAAAATTTTTTCTACATATTTAGTAGGCCAATTAGTTAGTTCATTATAAAAAGAGCTATCCATGTTTTGTATCCAGAAAACCAGTAAGTGGAGAAGATGCTGAAGCTCTTGTTTGCATTGGTGCTGCTTTTGCTAACCATGCTGCTCGACCAGCAAGAATAGCATTTTTGAATGCTGTAGCCATAAGTATAGGATTTTCTGCAGTAGCAATGGCTGTATTTACTAAGCAAGCAGCTGCCCCCATCTCCATGGCTTCACATGCATGAGAAGGTTTGCCTAAACCAGCATCAACAATAATAGGAAGAGATATTTCCTCTATAAGAATTTGAACCATTTCTTTTGTTTTAAGACCTTTGTTTGTACCTATAGGCGCTCCTAAGGGCATTATAGCAGCAGCTCCAGCATTCACAAGATCTCGTGCTACATATAAATCTGGATTCATATATGGTAAAACAATAAAGTTTTCTTTTGCCAATGTTTCTGTTGCTTTTGCTGTAGCATAGCCGTCTGGAAGAAGATAATGAGCATCTGCTATAACTTCTATTTTAACCCAATTACCATAACCCATAGCTTTAGCTAAACGAGCAATACGTATAGCTTCTTCAGCATTGCGTGCACCAGATGTATTAGGAAGTAGCTGTATTGTTTTTGGGATGTGTGTAAGTATTGTGTCTTGAGTATTTTCTATGTCTACACGCCGTAAAGCTACAGTGATAACATCTGATTGTGATGCTTTTACAATTTTTGGAATGATAACATCTGATCCATATTTACCTGTACCAATAAGTAGACGACTTTTTAGTGTATAATTCCCAATTTGGAAAATATCATTATGCACAGAGATTCCCTTTATTCATAACATAACGTCATTAAAATATAAGATCGTCTTAGCCACCACCAACAAAGTGAAGAAGTTCAAGGGTATCTTGTTCATTAAGTGTTGTTGTGGAAAATATGGTAGATGGAACTATTTTTTTATTTTTTTCTATAACAACGTTTTCAGGATTTAATTGAAGCTGTTGAAGGACATCTGTGATTGTACATTCATCTGTACAATTAATGGGATTACCGTTTATAATAATATTCATACATGAACCTTTTATAAAGAGTATGTTCAACTTAGTTTGTTTATCTAGTTGAAGTTATTAGATGTGTATTCATTAATATGGATTTTTTACAAATTGTAAAGCAAATGTTATTTCAATGAATATTGTCTTAGAGAGATATTAACTTGGAGTATATAAATTGTAAATTGTTAATTAGCTTTGTAAGATCACTATGTGTCTTATGAAGAAGGACAAACAATATATATTTTGTTTTTAAAGGTAGTTATAATGAAACTATTCACCAATTATATGCTTTGTTTATGATTTTAATAAGACAATTATTAGTAATTATACTACTATAAAGTATTTGAATTTTTATTTTTCGATTGTATTATTGCTCCAGATATATGGAGTATATAAATATTTAACATGAAATATCTTGCTATTGACTATGGGAGTAAATATACAGGGATTGCTGTAAGTGATCCTAGAGGTGTTTTAGCCTTTCCAAGGAAAACGCTTGTAATGACTACAAAACAGATTTTTTATACAGAGCTTGTTGATATTATTACTTTAGAGGCACCAGATGCTTTAGTGGTTGGGTTGCCATTATTATTTGATGGTTCAGAAACGCTCACTACACGAAAAGTATATAATTTCATAAAACGTTTATTATATAGGGTGACATTACCAGTGTTTTTAATGGAAGAAGTGTTAAGTACATATGCTGCTGAAAAGAGTCTGAGGGAGGTAGGTTATACTTCTTATGATATGGAAAATATTATTGATCAACAAGCAGCTGTATGTATTTTACAGTCATTTTTAGATCAGCCTGAAAAAGATAGGAGTGTTTTTGTTGCATGAGTTTTCAAAAACAGAAAATAGAATTATCACCAACTCCTCAGAAAACAAACATTTGGAAGAAAGTGTTTTTTGTTTTAGTTTTTATAACTGTGTGTTTTATTGGTTTTAAAGTTTATCCTATTATCACATTTTTAACGACCCCAGGATCAAAAAAAGGTGTAGATATAGAAGTAGCTATTCCACCAGGTGTTTCTTTTCATATAGTGGCTGAGTATTTAAAAGATATGCATGTTATTACAGATGTGCAGAAATTTGAGGCTGTTGCTAAATGGAAAGGTTTTACAAATAAAGTAAAAAGTGGAAGATTTCTTATAAATACAGGTTGGAATCCATTAGAAGTTTTAGATCAACTTGTAAATGGAAAATCTATACTTGATAGAGTTACTATACCAGAAGGCCTAACTTGGTGGGAGGTGGGTAAACGTCTTGAAAAAGCTGGTTTTGTCAGTTTTGAGGACTTCAAAAATGTCGTTCATGATCCTGAATTTTTAAAGCACTGGGGAATACCTTTTCATAATGCTGAAGGATTTCTATTTCCAGATACGTATTTAATGACACGTCCATTTAGACAAGATGTTGAGTCTGCTAAAGTTATTGTGGGTACCCTCATTGAGAATTTTTGGAGGAGAACATCAGAGTTATGGCCAAATGATATTAACCCAAGATTTAATAATACAGCTTTAATTAAGCAACCTATTATTTTAGCATCAATTATTGAGAAGGAAGCAAAATTAGAAAGCGAACGTGCTCTAGTTTCTGGTGTATATGTTAATAGACTAAGCGTAAATATGCCGTTACAGGCATGTCCAACAGTTATTTATGGTTTAGGTGAAAATTTTTCTGGTAAATTACGCTATAGCCATATAAATGATAAATCAAATAAATATAATACCTATAGATATGCAGGATTACCTCCAAGTCCAATCGCATCTCCTGGTATGACAAGTATTAGAGCAGCATTGAACCCTGCAAAACATAGTTATTATTATTTTTTAGCTCGTGGGGATGGATCACATGTTTTTAGTTCTAACTTTAATGAGCATAAAAAAATGAGAAAAATGTATCAAAGTCCTTTAAGAAAGGGTGATACTTCTTCACTTATACATGGTGGTATGACTGAGCCTAAGTGCATTATAGAAGAAGATATACAGAATTTTCAAGATATAAAGAATGATTAGGTTTGATTTAGAAATACTGGCGTAATGTATAATAGAATACTTCAGTTATTAAGAAATAACTGAAGTATTCTATTATAGTTTTATTATGCTAAAGCTTGAAGTAATAATAGGGCAACAATATTTATAATTTTTATCATTGGGTTGATAGCTGGACCTGCAGTATCTTTGTATGGGTCACCAACAGTGTCTCCTGTTACAGCAGCTTTATGTGCTTCTGAACCTTTTCCACCATAATGTCCATCTTCAATATATTTTTTAGCATTATCCCAAGCACCTCCACCAGATGTCATAGAGATAGCTACAAATAAACCTGTGACAATAGTACCCATAAGCATTGCACCAAGTGTAGAGAATGCAGCATATTGATCATCTATTAAAAAAATAATGTAGTAAACAATGATAGGCGTTAATACTGGAAGAATAGATGGGAGGATCATTTCTTTAATGGCAGTTTTTGTTAACATATCAACAGCAGCACTATAGTTTGGTTTTCCTGTACCTTCCATAATTCCAGGGATAGAAGCAAACTGTCGGCGTACTTCTATAACAACAGCAGAACCTGCTCTACCTACAGCCATCATACCCATGGAACCAAAAAGATATGGTAATAAACCACCAATAAAAAGTCCTACAAGGACATATGGATCTTGTAAGCTAAAATCAATTTCTAGATTAGGAAAGAAATTATAAAGGTCTTCGGTATAGCAAGCAAATAGGACTAATGCTGCTAATCCTGCTGATCCAATAGCATAACCTTTTGTTACAGCTTTTGTTGTATTTCCTACAGCATCAAGAGCATCTGTCACGTTCCTGACTTCACTAGGAAGCATGGACATTTCAGCTATGCCTCCAGCATTATCTGTAACAGGACCATAAGCGTCTAAAGCCACAATCATTCCAGCAAGAGCAAGCATTGTTGTTGCTGCAATGGAAATACCAAATAAACCAGCATTAATGTATGTGAAAATGATACCAGCACATATAATTAAAATAGGAAGTGCTGTGGATTCCATAGAAATAGCTAATCCTTGAATGACATTTGTCCCATGTCCTGTAGTTGATGCTTGTGCAATGCTTTGAACAGGTCTAAAACGTGTGGATGTATAGTATTCAGTAACCCACACAAGGAGTGCTGTAATAATAAGTCCAGCAAATGCACAACAAAGTAGATTTATTACTCCAAATTGGTATCCTTGAACATTCATGTCAGGGATATCCCAAAAGACAAAGACGGTCATAATAGTAATCAAGATAGCAGATATAATGCCTGTAGCAAATAAGCCACGGTAAAGTGCTTTCATAATATCATTATCACTTGATAAACGGACATATTTTGTTCCGAATATAGAGCCAACAATACACACAGCACCAATAAGTAAGGGGTACATCATCATGATATGTTGTGCTTCTCCAGTAAAATATGTAGCAGCTAAGAGCATGGTTGCTACAACAGTTACAGCATAAGTTTCAAAAAGATCTGCAGCCATACCTGCACAGTCACCAACATTGTCACCAACATTGTCTGCAATGACTGCAGGGTTACGTGGATCATCTTCAGGAATACCTACTTCAACTTTTCCTACTAGGTCTGCACCTACATCAGCACCTTTTGTAAATATACCACCGCCAAGACGTGCAAATATAGAAATAAGGGATGCACCAAAACTTAGAGCAACAAGAGCTTCAAGTATAGTTTTTATATCTACGTTGAATAGAGATAATATACCATAATATGCTGCAACACCAAGGAGCCCAAGGCCAACGACTAAGAGGCCTGTAACAGCACCAGATTGGAATGCAATGTTTAATGCTGGTGTAAGTCCATGACGAGCTGCTTCTGCTGTACGAATATTAGCACGTACAGAAACATTCATACCAATATATCCTGCAAGTCCAGAAAGAGAAGCACCAATAATAAAACCTAGTGCTACAAGTATAGAAAGGAATATGCTTAGAATAATAGCAACCACAATTCCAACTATAGCAATGGTTTTATATTGGCGGTGCAAGTATGCTTCTGCACCTTCTTGGATAGCATAAGCAATTTCTTGCATTTTTTCAGTACCTGTTTCTGCAGAGAAAACATATTTGGATGTATTGTATGCATAATAAAGCGCATAGAGTCCACAGGCTAAAACAAGAATAAGCGATAAAAACATTTAGGAACCCCACCATGATTTAAATTTACTTTATATTGTACATGTATACTGTAAAAATACGTATGCATAACCCAATAGTTAGGATTAAAGAAAATAGCTATTATTTTTAATGATAGACACTAAATTTTAAAGTATTATAGATATGTTATCTTTAATAGCAAAGTATACTTATAGCATTATAAAACTTATATTAGACTAAGTAATAAAAAATTATATTTTTAGCAAGAGTTATAAAGTATCAGTGTTTTTAGTGATTATCCACCAAGATATGCTTGTTTTACTTTTGGGTCATTCAGTAGATCTTTCCCAGGAGCTTCTATAGCAATAGAGCCTACTTCTAATACATATGCATAGTGTGCTATAGAAAGAGATGTTAAAGCATTTTGTTCTACTAACAAAATTGTTTTTCCTTCTGAATTTATTTGAAGAATGATATCAAAGAT
Source organism: uncultured Lawsonia sp. (assembly GCA_964369665.1). Classification (GTDB taxonomy): domain Bacteria; phylum Desulfobacterota; class Desulfovibrionia; order Desulfovibrionales; family Desulfovibrionaceae; genus Bilophila. Next base: position 38,948 of record CAYJFS010000007.1, read on the forward strand.
TTCTTTTACTAAACGTGGTGCAAGGCCAAGAGATGGTTCGTCAAGCATAAGAAGTTTTGGCCTACTCATCAATGCTCTACCTAAAGCTAACATTTGTTGTTCACCACCAGAAAGAGTTCCACCTTTTTGCCAGTAACGTTCTTTGAGTTTTGGAAAAAGAGTATAGACCCATTCAAGATCATCTTTAATATCATTTTTATTTTTTTGAATATATGCACCAAGCTCTAAGTTTTCTAAAACAGTTAAGTGTGGTAAAATTTTTCTTCCTTCAGGGCTCATAGCTATGCCTAGAGCAACAATTTCTTCAGGTGTAAGTCCTAAAAGTTCTTTTGGTGTATAAGTATCATTCTCCGTATAAAGTATGCTCCCAGATACTTGTTTAAGTAAACCAGCTATAGAACGTATAGTACTACTTTTTCCAGCACCATTTGCTCCTATGAGTGTAACGATTTGTCCCTTAGGTATATGGATATTGATACCTTGAACAGCATGAATACCGCCATAGTGCACATGAAGGTTGTTGATATTAAGCATGATGGGTTATTTCTCCACCAAGATAGGCTTCGATTACTTTTGGATCATTAGAAATTTTTTTAGGAGGTCCTTCAGCAATAATTTGACCATATTCTAAAACCCAGATGTATTGGCAGATACCCATAACAACTTTCATATCATGCTCGATAAGTAATATTGTTAAGTTAAATTCATCTCTAATATCTTTTATAAGACGCATAAGGACAGTGCTTTCTTGTGGGTTCATACCTGCAGCAGGTTCATCTAAGAGCAGTATTTTAGGTCGTGTAGCAAGGGCTCTTGCAATTTCAAGTCTTCTTTGTGCTCCATAAGGTAGCGATGATGCTTTTTTATCTGTGTATTCCTCAAGGTTAAGGCGTTGTATAAGTGATAGGGCTTGTTTCTTTATTTCTTTTTCTTCTTTAATAGCTTTAGGTAAACCTATAATAGGCATCCACCATTGTGATGCTCTTTGAACATGAAAGCCCAACATAATATTTTCAAGTGTGGTTTCGTTGGAAAAAAGGCGTATATTTTGAAAGGTCCTTGCTATACCTTCATAACAAATCTTATGGGGTGGAAGGCCTTTTATATTTTTTTTTTGGAAAAGTATTTTTCCTTTTTGTGGTGTATAAAATCCACTTATAATGTTAAAAGCTGTAGTTTTTCCTGCACCGTTTGGTCCAATTATTGCGACAATTGTTTCTTGATTAACACAAAGGCTTAGGTCATTAATTGCAGTTATACCACCAAATTGCATATGGATATTTTTTAATTCAAGAAATGGTTCTGCTTGTGGACTTATCATAAAGATTTTTCCTTATGAAACAAGTTAAAAAAACTGTTCCAGGTAAATTCTTTCATACCCATTAATCCTTCACGACGATAGAGGATAATAGCAAGGAGAGCTAAAGAGAAAATAACCATTCGCATTCCAGGTATTCCTGGGATTTGATAGTCTCCAAAAGAAAGAGGTTCTTCTACTGCACGAAGCCATTCAAGAAGGATAGTGATAATGATACTACCTAAAATACTCCCTGTAAGTGATCCTAATCCTCCAGCAACAACAATCATTAAAATATTAAAAGTAAGAAGGAAGGTGAACATTTTTGGATCTATAGTTGTAAGAAGACTACCTAATAAAGCACCACCAACACCTGCAAAAAAGGCACCTATACTAAAAGATAAAACTTTATAGCGAAACGTATTGATACCCATGACTTTAGCAGCAAGCTCATCATCTCTAATGGCTTTAAAGATAATGCCAAAGTTACTATTAAGAAGTTTTACAATGCAGAATATAGTAATGAGTAACCAACCATAATTAACAAAAAGCGTTGCGTATGGTGGTATACCTCTAATACCTAGTGAGCCATTAGTAATTGGTGTTAAGTTAACAAGAATAACTCGGATAATTTCAGAAAAACCTAATGTTGCAATTGCTAAGTAGTCTCCAGCAAGTTTTAATATGGGTAATGCAATAATAAGTCCAATAAATGCTGCAAAAAATCCTCCTATTAGAATAGAAAGCCAGAATGGTATTTCTATAACTGAAAATGGCCAAATAATGGGATCAAGTATCCACATAAGTTCTTTTTGTTTGGCAGTAAGGACTAGTAAAGCAGAAACATAAGCTCCTATAGCCATGAAACCTGCATGTCCAAGAGAAAACATACCCGTAAATCCATAAACAAGATTTAAAGAAAGAGACAAAATAGTATTTATAGCTATAAGATTGAGAAGTTGAATTTGATAGCCATTCATATGGTTATTTGCCCAAAAGAAAAAAAGAATAATAAAACCAAGGGCAATAAAGCTACAGATATAATTACGTATATGAGGTGTCATATTTTTTCTTCCACATATTCTTCGAAGATACCTGTAGGTTTAACAAGAAGTACAAATACGAGAATAATAAAAGCAAAAGCATCTTTATAACCGGAAAGTTCTGGTAAAAATGCAACTGTCATAATTTCAATAAATCCGAGAAGAACTCCACCAACAAGAGCACCTTGTATAGATCCAATACCACCAAAAACAGCAGCAATAAAAGCTTTAAATCCTGGGAAAACACCCATATATGGATTTATTTGAGGATATCTTAGAGACCACATAATCCCTGAAGCTGCTGCAAGAGCTGAACCTAGTCCAAATGTGAGCATTATAATTTTATTTACATGAATACCAAGAAGTCGTGTTGTTTCAATATCTTTAGATATTGCACGCATAGCTAATCCCTGTTTAGTCTTATAGAGTATCCATAAAAGTCCAAGTACAAGAACCAAGCTGATAATAGGAACAATAATAGTAAGTGGAAGTAGTTTGATTTTTCCAAAAGAAAGATGTGTTATAAGCCATTCTGGTTGATATACAGGACGAGGTAAGCCTGAAAAAAAGACAACAGCTAGACTTTCTATAAGAAATGATACAGCAATGGCACTAATTAAAATAGATGTTCGTGGAGCATTACGTAATGGACGGTAGGCTAATTTATCAATTAAGATACCTATAAAACTCGTCATTAGTATGGCAGCAATAATAGCTATACTCCATGGAAAATTAAAGTAGGTTACTCCATAATAAAGAAAATAGGCACCAAGCATTAAAAGATCACCATGAGCAAAATTAATAAAGCGTAATATTCCGTAAACCATAGTGTAACCAATAGCTATAAGTCCATAAAGTGAACCAAGGCTCAATGCATTGAAAAAATTTTGTAGGAAAATATCCAAGTTCATGTATATGCCTTAAATAGTGAGCTTGTAGTTATTTTGTAAATGTATCAGTGAAAATACATGAGAACAAAAATTATTCAACAATGATATCTTCAAGATAAGTACGTTTTCCATTTTTATATTGTATAATACCAATAGGCATTTCTGCATTGTGGTCTTTATTAATAGTAATAACACCAAGGACAGTAGGGAGGTTTTTTGTTTCTCCAAGTGCCTTAGTAATAGCTTGTGGTGTTGAGGCATTCGCCCGTGTAATGGCATCTAGAATAATATTATAGCAGTTATAGCCAAGAGCAGAATTTACATTAGGGGTTTTAGTAGGGAATGCTTTTTCCCAGGCTTCAGTAAATTTTTGAGCTTCAGGATTCATTGTAGGCATATTGAAGTCATATGGAAAAGTTGTGTGTAAAAAGCCCTCTACTGCAGAACCACCAATTTTTAATGTATCAGGATTATCCATAGCATCAGTACCCATAAAGATAAAATTTGCTCCAAGTTCTTTTGCTTGCTTAAGAATGATAGCACCTTCTGCAAAATAGGAAGGCATGAATACAAGATCAGGTTTAACATGTATAAGCTCAGTGAGTTGAGCTGTAAAATCTTGGTCTCCAGAGTTATACTTTAGGTCAGCTATAATTTTGCCTCCCTGGCGAATAAAAGCTTTTTTGAAAAAAGCTGTAAGTCCAACTGCATAGTCGCTTGCAACATCCGTGAGCACAGCAACTTTTTTGATATGAAGTTTTTTTATAACATATGTTGCTGCTGCTGAGCCCTGATAAGGATCAATAAATGATGAAAGGAAATAATATTTTTTACCTTGAGTGATAAGAGGGTTTGTGCATGAAGTTCCAAGAACAGGAACAGCAGCTCTTTCAGCAACCTCACCCCCTGCAAGTGCAAGGGAAGAACCAAATGTTCCTATAATTACGGAAACATTATCTTTTTCTATGAGACGTTTTACTGCATTGGCTGCTTCTATTTTATTGGATTTATTATCAACAACAATAATTTCAACAGGTTTCCCAAGAACTGAAGGTGTTATTGAGTGAGCAAGTTTAATACCATCAAGTTCAAGCTGACCTCCATAGGCGTTTTGTCCGGTAAGTGGTAGATATACACCTATTTTTATAGTATCAGAAGCTGATGCTAGTATAGGAAAGCTTATTATAGCTAAAGAGATAATAATAGTTTTTATTGTGGAATGTGTACTCATAATATGTATAACCCTATGGTAATCTATAGATGTTGATTTGAAGAATACATTAAGTATAATTTTTGTTAGTATTAATAAAAAAATTTTTTATACACTTAAAAAAGAATGTGTATAATAAAGTATAATGTTTAAAAATACAAGCTATATCATGCTATAATCACTTAATGGTACATAAATAGAAGCTATTACAATATTACTTATGGGTTAGTTTTGACAAAACTTGTTGGACAGAGTTTATTATAATTGTGCTCAAGCTGCTGTGTAACTATAGAAGCATTAAAGAATTCCCAAGCTTTTTTTTGGCTAGCTATCCCCATTTTTTTTGCTAATGTAGGATTTTTTAGAATTGTAAGAATAGCATGTGCATATTCTTCAGGTGTATTTGCAACAAATCCAGTAATTCCATGCTCAACAAGTTCTATCTGTGCATTGTCTTTTAGGCCAGATGTTGGATGAGTTACTACAGGTAAGCCTGCAGCCATAGCTTCAGCAATGGATAAACCAAAACTTTCTCCTGTATCATTAGCATGTACAAAAACAGAGAGCATGTTAAGATAGTTTGTAAGATTTTGTTCATCTATAATTTCTGGTAAAAATGTAATATTATTAGAAAGGTTATTTTTATTTACAAAATCGTAGGCTTCCTGGATACCACCAACAATATAATAATGAACATCAGGTAACTGTGAAAGCAAATATGGAAACATTTCTAATCCAAAATGAAGAGACCATTTCCCTTTATCTGCACGTGAAAGTCTCCCAATAACTGGTTTAGAAAAAACTTTTTTTTCAGGTGGTATAGTATTATTTGTAATAAAAGCTACATCTACAGGATTATAAATAATGTCATAGCGTTTACTTGGAATAACTACATTATGCATTTGTGCAAATCTCCATGCACAAAATTTTGATACAAAAAGTGTTTTATCTATAATTCTTCCTGAGTAACTTGAATCAAACCTTCCAAAAACATTTGTTTCAATAATTTTTGGTAGTTTTATATCTTTATAATACCACTCTGTACCACGAAAATTACGCATAAGTTTTGGCTCTGGCCAACCAGCTCTATGGATATGTACTATGTGTGGTTTAAAGGTATAGAGTATTTTTTCAAGAGGTATATTTATCCATGTAGGGATACCAGCTTGTTGAAGAAATAGAAATCGTGGCCCATTTGATGGGCTCCATACAGCAACATCGAAAAAATTTTTATTAAGATGTATTGCAAACAGCTGGGCTGTTTTTTCAGTTCCACCTAAATTAAGAGATGGAACTACATGAAGGACACGTCTACGAGAAGATTTTTGTGAAGGTTGTATATGATTCATAAGAAGTTATTATATTAGAAATGTTAGATTCTATTTACTCATCTACTATGGATATATAGGAATTATAAAAATATTGTTATAATAATTATAAGTCTATATTAGCATATAATAGTAGTGTGATCATAGAGTAAGGATATATACTATTCATATATTATATGGGTATATTGTATAACTGGAATGATTAGATAAGTATGGCTTTATATATTGAAAGATGACTGTTTTTTATATATAGTACATCAACTTTTTTATGTAACTAAAGTAAATTAGGAGCAGCTATGAGAATTTTACTATGTACTTTTACTATATTATTATTTGCTTCATCCATAATTGCACAAGATCGTTTTGATGAAATTGATACAAATAAAGATGGTTATATTTCTTGGGAAGAATTTCAAGTTGCAATGCCTAAGCTTACAAAAGTAGCTTTTGATGCTATCAATACAAGCAAAAGTGGTAAGATTTCACGTGAAGAGTGGAATAATTTTCAATCTTCTCATGGTGGAATGATGCATATGGGAGGAAGCATGGGTATAGGGGATGAAAACAAAATTGATCCTGCTCATGTTAGCAAAATGCCTATGCACCCAAATAGTAAAGAATCAAAGCAACAGTGCTGCCCAGAATTAGATGGTAAGAATCCACACATGTATATGGAAAAGCCTTTAGTAAAGCCTCCATCAAAAAAGTAAGTATATTTTAGGGTTATCTGATAGGAGTAATTATGGTTGAGGATGATGCTTCATGTGATTCTACATTTGGTCAGGATTTTTTACGTTCTTTAATTATTCAGGATAAGGCACTTGGTAAATTTGATGGCCGTGTTCATACACGTTTTCCTCCTGAACCTAATGGTTATTTACATATTGGTCATGCAAAGTCGATCTGTTTAAATTTTGGTCTTGCTCAAGAGTTTGGAGGTGTATGTAACTTACGTTTTGATGATACAAATCCTCTTAAAGAAGATACTGAATATGTAAATGCTATTCGGGAAGATACAAAATGGTTTGGTGTAGATTGGGAGAATCGAGAATTTTATGCTTCTGATTATTTTGAACAGTTATATACTTTTGCAACACAACTTATCTCTTTAGGAAAAGCTTATGTAGATAGTCAGAATTCTGATGAAATTCGAGAAACACGTGGAACACTTACAACTCCAGGTATTGAAAGTCCATATCGTAATAGGAGTACTAAGGAGAATTTAGATTTATTTCAAAGGATGCGAGCAGGAGAGTTTCCTGATGGAGCACATGTTCTTCGTGCAAAGATTGATATGGCTGCTTCTAACCTTGTTATGCGTGATCCTACATTATATCGTATCAGGCATATAAGTCATTATCGTACAGGCAACACTTGGTGTATATACCCACTTTATGATTTTACACACTGTATTTCTGACTCTATTGAGGGTATAACGCATTCTATTTGTACATTAGAGTTTGTTAATAACCGAGAACTTTATGATTGGATCATTGATGCTTTGGGTATACACCATCCTCAGCAAATAGAGTTTGCCAGGCTTGGGTTAACATATACTGTTTTATCAAAGCGTAAGCTTATTCAACTTGTACAGGAAGGGCATGTTTCAGGTTGGGATGACCCAAGGATGCCAACAATTTCCGGCCTTCGGCGTAGAGGATATACGTCAGAGTCTATACAAGAATTTTGTACTCGTATTGGTGTTTCTAGAGCAGATAATCTTGTTGAGTATAGTTTTTTAGAATTTTGTATTAGAGAGCACTTAAATGCTATTGCGCCAAGAATGATGGCTGTTATTGATCCATTAAAAGTCGTTATTGAAAATTATCCTGAGGGTTCAGTTGAATGGTTTGATATGCCTTACAGTTCTGATAATACTATTCCTGGTTCAAGACAAGTACCATTTAGTCGAGAACTGTATATTGAACGATCTGATTTTTGTGAAAATCCACCAAAGAAGTATTACCGTTTATATCCAGGTTCAGAAGTACGATTGAGATATGCATATTATATTACCTGTAAAGAAATTATTAAAGATAGCTCAGGAAATATTATAGAGCTTAGGTGTATTTATGATCCAGAATCTAAAGGTGGTGCAACAGCAGACAAAAGAAAAGTAAAAGGTACATTGCATTGGGTTTCTTGTCAGCATGCTCAAAAAGCTGAAGTACGTTTATATGAACATTTATTTTTATTACCTAATCCAGCAGCTTCAGAAGAAACAAGTCTTGGAGCATTAATAAATCCTGATTCTAAAAAAGTTATTACAGCGTTTATTGAGCCTGCACTTCATGTTTGTAAAGTTGGTGAAAAAGTGCAGTTTGAGAGAATAGGTTACTTTTGTGTTGATCCAGATACAACAACAGATACTATAGTTTTTAATAGAGTTGTAACACTCAAAGATTCATGGGCAAAGATAGAACAGAAGACCTAAGTAGAGACATTGTGTATTTTTAGATCATACCTATAAATCTATCTTATTAATAAATTATTAATGACAATAATTACTTTTGCTCATCAATAGTGCAAAGTCTCAGGTTTGCTTTAGTTGTTTTGTATACATAAAAATAATATTTTTTAATGAATAGGTCATATACGTGTTATTACTCAGTTTGTTTAGAAAGGAACATCATCCATACTACTTGCTTCAGATGGAAAAGTTGTAGCAGCATCAAAAGTTTCTTGTGGCATAGTAGTCATAGTGGAGCTAAGTGCAGACAGTGCTGGTTCAGTACCTTTTTTATCAAGGAATTGTACACGTTGAGCTTTAATTTCGGTTGTATAACGATCTTGACCTTGTTGATCTTGCCATTTGCGTGTTAGTAAATTACCTTCAACAAAGACAAGACTACCTTTTGTAAGAAATTGTGCACAATTTTCAGCTGCACGTTGGAAAACAGAAATTCTGTGCCATTCTGTCCGTTCAACTTTATTACCATCACGATCTGTATATGATTCATCTGTGGCTACGCTAAGACTACAGACAGGGCTTCCAGTTTGTGTATAACGAATTTCAGGGTCCCTTCCAAGGCGTCCAATTATCATAACTTTGTTTAACATAGTTTTTGTTCCTTTTTTATTGTATATTAAGGTTTTGGTACATATTGTTCAAGCTCAGTGAATGTATCTTCTAGTGAATCACTAAGCGTATTTGCTTCTTTTGGTTTCCAATCTGAAAGTGCTGCTTCTAATGACTTTTTTATAGAAACAGCATGAAAAATTCCTTTGTGTAATGCTGTTTTTGTTTCTTGAGGCCACTCACCAAAAGCTAGGCCATTTTCTAGGGCTGTAACAAGTTCAAGCACACCTCTTTTTTCTCCAGGATAGGGTGGATTTGGCCAAACAAGGTTAACTAAATAAGGCCAAGTTTTTGGAAGGTCTTCTTCTCTATATGTCCAAGCAGAAACAATAATTTGAAGTATTTTACCCATAATTTTTATCCATGTTCTTGCCATTCTGTTTGTACTTTTAGGACAACCTCTTCAACTTGTTGAAGTTGATCTTTGGGGCAGATACCAATAAGAGGACATCCAGTACTTATGTTTTCATTATATTGGAAATAAATAGTATAGATATTTCCTTCAGGACCGGAATAGTAAAGAGGTTTTTCTCTTTTCATACGTGAGATAATAAAAAGTTCCATCCCATCATATACAGATACGGATTGACAGCCTGATGTCCGAATTTTTGTATCTATTTGTGGGATAAAATAATATTTTGCATGTTCTGGTGCAGAGAAGATATGGAGCACTTGTTGTAAAATTGTTTGTAGAACTTCCTCTTTTGAAAGGAAGTGTTGAATAGTGAGTAGAGGTGTTCCAGCTTGTACAAAATGGTTATCAAGCTCTTTATTTATACTAGAAATACAACCTTTTCTTGGTGTGTATATATATTTAGGGTTATTCTCTCGAGTAATAGTTGCAAGTGCTGTACCAGGTTTTTCTTTCCAGGTTCCAGAGTTGATGTTGACAGTATCACCAACATTAATTGTATTAAATGTTATAACACCAGTATGGGGTGCATATATAATAACTTCTTCATATGGTGAAGATTTAATGGAGTCTAGGAGTTTTGTAATATCTAGCATAGAGTACTCGTTTTAGAAATCTATCTATAATAAAGATTGCGTCCGCCTATGGTGAGTAAGGATTGTTTTAAATTGGCTTGAGTTTCACGTCGATCCCAGACACCTTGAATATGTCCTCTTGCTAGTGCTTTATAAGCATTATGGTAATCAGGAGGAATATCCATATTGGTTGTTTCTTTAATAACACCCCTACCAGCAAAACCAATATTTGAAGAGCGAATTGCATATTGATATGGTGAGCAACCAAGAAAGCTTGCAACAGGTCCTGCATAGGAGTTGGTATCATAGAGGACTATATATAATCCTCCAGCGTTTATGTATCGACGAACAGCTACAGTACATCGAGGCATCTGAGTCACACCATGTGTACCTTCTTGGATACGGATGCCAGCCGTACCATGAACATACGCTAAAAAAGGATATCTTTTTTGGGTTGCACGCTCTATTGCTTCTACAAATTTTGTTCCTTCTGCAGCACCAACAGATCCACCTCTAAAGCTACCTACAAAGATAGCTACAATTAATTTTATACCATGTATTTTTGCTTCAAATGTAATACAACCACTTTTAAGTGTTGTTTTTTTTCGTGCTTCTTCAAGTTTTTTATCAAAGTTTGGAAAATTTAGTGGATTCGTGGCTTCTACTTCTGCATTAAATTCTCGTATAGAGTTTTCATCAAAGATATTTCTAGCAAACCATTGGTATTCCATAGGAAAATGGTGACCACATGTTGTACATACACCTGCAAATTCACCAAATAGGTCTGGAGCCCACATATCCAGACAGCCATGTGTTTGTGTGTTTGGACAACTAACAGCACGATCTTCTTTAGCTCGTGGCGTTGTATAAGACCATTTACCTTTGCGTATTTCTTCAGAGTCATCCCATTCAGAGAGTGTAGTAAGTTGATGGACTTCAATATTTGATCTCACTGGACGGATCCTACAAAGTGGAGCTGTAATTCGAGTTTTCAGAAGGTGTATTTCAGCTATAATCTCTTCCAATAGATATTTTATCTTGCGTTTGTGTTTTGTATAAAGAAAATAGTATATTTTATTAGCTAGAGTTATTATGGATTCACGTAAGGTATTATCTAACTTATTAAGAAATGGTCTTCTGTCAAGACATGAGTTTTTTGAAAGGTTAAGAAATTTTTTTTGACGTTTAAGAACAAGCTGTGTACGGGATTTTTGATGTAAATCCCAGAGTACATGTACCTCATCAGTATAACTAATATCTTTTTTAAGTCTTTTTAAAGCAAAACCTCTAAAAAATCCTACACCACGTATATCTAGAACAGCTTCATCTGTTGATCGAACGACCTCTTGTCGAAGTTTACGGAAAAAATTATAGTGGTAAGGTCGTGCGCCAAGATCAGGTTCTTGTATAATGCGATCAATGAATCCAAACTGTAGGTTATCTCTTGCTGTTATGTGCAATTGGTTGGCACAAAGTTCTATAAGGTTTTCTGTAGCCCTTTCTCCTTCTTTAAGCCTACCTTCAATAGCAGCTGCACCTTCAGGAGAAATCACAGAATAGTAACCATGTGATAGCATAAGCCTTTTATCTGCAAGAGCAATGGCTTCTGCTCCACCTGATCCACCTTCAGATATGACAGAGATGATTGGTACACTGATACCTGCCATTTCGTAAAGGTTTTTTGCAATTTGTTGTGCTGCTCCTGGTGTATCTTCTATCGGGTATGCTCCAGGTGTGAAGACATATGTATGGATAGGGATACCTTCTGTTTCAGCTACTTTCATGTAGTGAAGAGCTTTAGAGTTGCCCCAGGGTTTTACTGATCCACCATTACGGAATTCTTCACCATGGCCTTTTTCTTGTCCAATGACCATGATAAGTTGGTTATATGTTTTTTTCCCTCTACGTCTGGTGATAGTTGCACGTGCAATGAGCATACTAGGATCTATACTATGCTCTTCTTGTCCTGCAATTTCTGTAAAGTTATCATAGACGTTTTCTAGGATATCTCGTAAACAAATACGTTGGGGGTGACGGACAATCCTTACTTTGTCCATAGGTGTAAGAACTGTTTCAAGTTTACGCTCTATGAATGTAAAAAGTTCTTCAAGTGTTGAAATTTCGGCATGAGGTTCTTTATGTGGATAGCTATGGATAATGGTCGTAAGCTCTTCTAAACGTTTTTGTAGAAGAGCTATTATTTCTATATGTTTTCCTGCAAAGATGTCGTTAATATAGGTAAGTCTATCCTCAAGGCTCTGTAACTTTTTTTCTATGTCCATAAAACGTTGCTCGGTTAAAATTGGAGAATTTTTTCAGTATTCTTTTTTAAGAAGTCAATATTGGATTTTAGAGATCCTCCTTGTTGGTTTTTGCCTTGTAATACAAGTTCATTAAGAAACTGTATACCATTTTTTTTTGCTTCTTGTAAGTCTTTACCCCAAACAATGGCTAGTGCAAGGTTAGGGTCAAATTCTATAGGAATTTCATATGGTTCATGTGTTGGAACATGTGTATGAACTGTAAGCCAAGGCTGCATACACCATGAAAAGTTATCAATAGAGCCTACACAAGGAGTAAAGCGATTGTCTGTATCTTCAGCAATAATCCTATATTCAATGCTTACACCATGGAAAGAGATATCTTTTTGAGAATAGCCTAAAGGTTCTCCTAATGCTATTCGAATTTGTTCAGCAATAATGTCAATAGAGTCTTTTCCTCGAATTTTAGATATTCTTGCAGAAACACCATTTTCAACCTGAATACGAGTATTAACTTCCATAAGAAAAGGATGACCTTTATTAGTTACAATCCACTCCCATGTTCCAACATTATCATATTTTACTTTTCGTGCCATGGCGAGGGAATAGTTTGTAATATCTTCAAGAAGTTTTTCTGCATCAAAATTGTATGTAATGGAGTGTGCATCAAATCCAGGTGCAACTTCAATACGTTTTTGTAGTCCTGTAGATTGAATTGAACAGTTTCGTGTACCAAAATGTACAGGATTTTTACCGCTTCTATCAGAAACAATTTGGACTTCAAGATGATTAAAACCACAAATACGTTGTTCAATGAGAACACCTTCATCTTTAAATTGTCTTAGAGCATAGTTACGGATACGACGATAAGCTGAACGAAATCTATCTATGTCATAGATTTCTTCTATACCCATACCACCACCACCTGCAGATGCTTTAATGAGGATAAGGGGGCGTTTGATATCTTGTTGTAACTGGAAGTTGTAAAGGTTTCGTGCAATTTTTTCTGCTTCAAGTTCATCATAGATAGGTTTATCTGAGCCTGGGACTGTCGGAACGTTAAGACTTCGTGCTAAACGTTTTGTATTAATTTTATCTCCAAGCTCACGGATGACACGCCATGATGGTCCTATAAAAATAAGGTTTTTTGTTCGGGTTGTTACACGGCGTGCAAAACGAAAATCTTCAGCAAAAAAACCATAACCTGGATGGATAGCTGTTGCTCCAGAAATGTCTGCTACAGATAATATTTCATTTGCATCATGGTACGATGAAATTTTATAGAGTGAGTCAGCATTTCCAAATTCTTGTGCAATTTGAACATGTCCAGAAGCAATATCTTCTTTTGTATAAACACAGACAAAATCAAAACCTAGATTGCGACATGCTTGAACGATACGTACAGCTATTTCTCCTCTATTAGCAATTAAGATTTTATGTCGAATTTTTTCCACGAATGTAGTCCCTCATTAAACATAAATAACAGGCATTGTTTCTAGCATACAAATCAAGTAAAGATGTTTGTTTTAGACATAGTTACTTACACATAAATTACAAATAATACACAATACATTTATAGCAAGGTATGCCTAATGTACAGGGTTGGTTTGTTTTAATGTGGGGTTATGAAAAGGATTATCTTTACTCGTTAAGTTAATGCTTTTACTTAGGGAGAGAGTATCACTTAAAATGAATTTAGAATCAAGGTAGATAAAATACGTTTTATTATAGGTGAATTAGGTAATTATTTAATTATAGAAATTTGGTCTAATGGATACAAGGCTTTTATAAAATTTTACTATATATTCTTAAGGGTTGATAGGAGTAGGTTGAATATTTTCTGCTTTCCCTACTTTTCTTTCAAGAGTAAACTCAACACGTCTATTTTGTGCTTTATTTTCTGGTGTATCATTAGGCGCGAGTGGCTCAAGATCTCCAAGTCCTGTCGCAGTCATACGTGTTGCTTCAATACCTTCTGATAAGAGTTGTCTTAGAACATTAACAGCTCTTAAGGCTGAAAGTTCCCAGTTGTTTTCATAGCGTGAGTCTGGAGGGATAGGAGAGTCATCTGTATACCCTTTAATATTAATAGATTGTTCACGATTTTTAATGAAAAAATCACGCATGGTTTTTAATACTTCTATTCCACGAGGATTTAGTTTATCTGAACCAGGGTCAAATAAAACTTCAGATGGAAGTCTAAGGGTAATGATACCATCATCAAAAGTTGCTTGCATGTCTTTTTCCAGAGCATTTTGTGTAATAAATGTTCTAACAGAATCAAATGTGTTTTTTTGTGCAGCAATCATTTCTTCTTGGAGTCTTAAGAGATCAAGTGCTTGCTCTTGTAGTTGTTGTTCCAACTCACTACTGGTATGCATTTGTTGATCACCACCAAAAGTATCTCTAATAGCACTAAAAGACTCTCTAAATTTTTGTTTGTTGATAGTAGACATGGAAAGAACCAATATAAAAAATGTCAGTAGTAAGAGAGAGATATCACAGAATGTTGTTAGCCAACTATCATTACTTTCATTGTCATCATCGTTTTCAATATCAAAGATGTTTTTATTAGCCATGTATTCTCTCCTTTGGTGGTAAGAATGAGGAGAGTTTTTCATAGACAAGTTTTGGGTTATTGTTTTCTAAAATAGATTTTGCACCTTCAAATATAATAAATAAAATAAGTTCTTCTTGTAACGAGCGTGCTTTGAGCTTGTCTGAAATAGGTATAAATATAAGGTTTGCAATAAGAGAACCATAGAATGTTGTTAAAATGGCTGTTGCCATACCTTCACCAATACTTGCTGGATCATCCATAGTGGCTAGCATTTGTACCAGACCAATAAGAGTACCAATCATACCAAATGCTGGTCCTAATGCACCTAACTTTTGAAACACGCTAATACCAATTTTATGTCTGCGTTTAAGAGATGCGATTTCAATAGCAACAGTATCATGGATAAGCATAGGTTCAGCATTGTCAGCAATAAGTTGTGTTGCTTTTTTTAGAAGGGGGTTGTCTGTGTGAATACGTTCAAGAGCAAGAAAGCCTTCTTTTCTACTAATTTCTGCAATTTTAACCATTGTTGTAACAACTTCAGATGGTTTAGATTTTTTTGAAGAAAATGCTTTGAATCCTGCTGAGAGGGATTGACGTACATCTTCAAATGGGAAAGCTATTAAAATAGATGCAGATACCCCACCAAAAACAATAAACATACTTGGGAAATGAATAAATTTTCCAGGAACTGGGCCTATAAAAATTGAGCCCAATACAAGTGAAAAACCAAAAATAATACCAAGTAGGGTTGCTATGTCCATGTTCCAACCATCAAGCCTTATTATATTAATGGTAATAAATATATTTTGTTTACTATAAATGAATATATATACAATTTACTAGTACACTACATATGTAACACTATATCTTATTATACTACAGTAAATATTATGAAATATTGCTATAGTATATATGTTAGATGATTCTTTTAAGCATACATAAATTATAATAGTTAATCATAGTTTATTCATTACCTTCCTGGTATGTTGAATACCTATATTACTAAAGTGTAATATAGAAAGGGTGTGATGATGAAACTTATATATTCAAGTAGCAGTCAAATATCTTTAGTTGTTTTTTTGATGTTTGCATTTTTTATGGCTGGAATTTCAGGCTTTTTTATAAATGAAACAAAGTTGTTATTTGAAGATTGGCAGATATATTTACCTTCATGGTCAATACCTTTATGGGCACTTACACCTATATGGACATTTTTTTATTTGTTTTTAGCAATAGCTCAATGGTTTTTATGGGGAGATTATGTTGATATAAGTTGGTTTTATAAATTAACTACAGTATTATTTTGGTGTACTCAGATTATACTTAGTGGGCTATGGTCTGTATTTTTATATGTAGATCCTCTAGGCATAGCTTGTATGCTATTTACAGTAATGCTTCTTATTACTGTTTTTGTATGCATTGTACTATATAATAAAATAGCTCCTTATGCATCTATTGTTATTGAGTTCTGGTATTTTTTATGGTGTTGTTATCTTTTAATTTTTGTTATTTTTTTAAGAAAGATTAATAACTAGAGTCAATTATGAAAAGATTACAGTATAAAATATTTTTTTTTAGTATAGCTCTTCTTGCTGTAATGGGTGTAACTATTCCTTTACCTATATTACCTGAGATTGCAAAAAGATTTTCATTATCTGCAGAAACTGTTGGGTGGGTTACTGTAGGATATACTATGCCTGGGATCATTGTAGCTCTTATTGCAGGTGTTTTAGCAGATAGATTTGGCAGGAAGATAGTTTTAATAGTAGGTTTATTGTTATTTTGTTTTGGAGGCATTGCATGTGCTTTTTCTAAAACATTTACTGTTTTAGTTATATATCGTGCTGTCCAAGGCATTGGTGGTGGTGTTCTAGGAGTCCTTTATGCAACATTACCAGCTGATGTGTATGGAGATGCAGAACTTCCTAGTGTTATGGGACAAATTTCAGCAGTTGCAAGTTTTGGTATAGCCCTTTTCCCTGCAGTTGGTGGTTTATTAGGTGAGATTGCTTGGCATCTACCATTCAGTATAAGTGGATTAGCTTTGTGTGTAGTATGGCTAGCATTACGATTACCATTTGTTGGTGTTAATAAAAAGATATCATGGAGTTTATATTTTCAAAGAATTAAAAAGATTATCACACACAAGCAAGCATTTGTTCTTTTTTGTCTAACTTTCTTATGTTATTGTATTTATTATGGTCCAGTTAATACATATTTTCCTATGATGGTTCATGAACGATTTTATGTTTCATCTTCAGATATAGGGAATGTTTTTATCATATTAGCATTAGGTATAAGTATAAGTGCTATGAATCTTGGCTATTTAAATAACCATCTTTCTTTTCGTTGGTTGATAATCTTAGCAGGTATAGGTTATTTTATTGCACAAAGTTGTTTTATGTTAATGCCAGGAATATTATGGATGTCTATACCTTTGTTGTTTGAAGGTTTTGCTCAAGGTATCACTATGCCTATTTTAACAGAACGTATAGCTATTCTTGCACCTACAGATAGTAGGGCGGCTATAATGGCTGTAAATGGAAGTATTTTTAGATTGAGTCAGAGTGTAGCACCTATCCTTTTTGGTGTTAGTTGGACTATATTAGGGTGGTTTGGACCATATGTTATGGGTATGTTTGTAGCACTGTTTGTAGTTATTGTTGCTGTCTGTTGTGTACAAAAAGGTTCTTAATTTGTATAGGCCTATAATGGAGATTGTTAATGTGTATAAAAAAAATATATAGTATGCCAGCTAGTAGTAGTTATGTTTTTTTGGATGTTCATCATATGGAGTAAAGTTGAAGAACAATAAAAAAACATATAGTCAATTTGAAAATGATCATTATACATTTATGCAGCTTTCAAATAATATTGTGGAATGCTGAAATATTTCAGAATACAGAAGGAATATTCTATTCAAATGTATCAAATAATGCCTATAATGTTTGTATAAAATCGAGAGGATATAAAATAGTAAAGTAACATTAATAGTATATGATTAAGTATAAAGAGTAAGATATATTTATGGTTTTATGTTGATATAGTTTTTGACTAAAGGGGATGATTAGGTATGTCATTTATATGGGAAAAAGCATTCAGCCAAAGCATATTCCCATGGAAAAATATTGATACTTCTTCAGAATATATAGGAATTAAAAAATTTAAAGAATTTAAAGATTACCTTGATCTTATTCATATAAAATATTGTTTATTACGCCCATATTTTGAGCAGGGACATTATCCTATAGTTGAACATAGAGATCTTCTACCTTCTTTTGAAATAGATCTTTTAGAATATAAAGAATTACCAGGTTTTTCTATGGTTGTATTTGATCGGCCATTAGAAAGTTTTAATGAAATTTTTCAATATGATATTTTACATATATGTGATCAAGATTCTCTTGATCAAAAGTTATGTAAACAACCAGCACAGTCTATTGAAAAAAATATATATTCGTTTCTTGCAAGGTTGCCCAAGAAGATGCAAGAATCTTTTCGGCAAGATTTTGATTCTATCAATATAACACAACTCAATAGTTATCCAAAATTGTTATCTTATTTAACAAATATGGATCGTGCACATGTTTTTGCACTCAATGTCGTCCAAGGTTTTTACCTTGCAGGTATTTTTGCCTCTTTTCCTTCTGATATGGACGGAGAAATTAAACGTTTTGGTCTTAAGATACGAAAATTTCGTTTAGGCGATAATATTCTGTATGAGCAAAATCGTTTATTTGTATACCATTTTTTAATGGAATTATATGGATTTCCTGTTGCATCTGAGCGTAGAACGTCAGCTGCATTATTTGCCAGACGTCTTCATAAAATGGGTGAACGATTTATGGTTAGGGTTTTAGGGCAGTCTGATCGAGTTATAACGACTATATCTAATACTGGAACAAATCGTTACTATCCGCATGTAGAAAAAATTGCTCTTGTTAAAATTGCTCCTGGTCAAACAGAGCTTATTACAAGACTTTCTGAGGGTGGCTATTTTGTTGATGTGAAAAAACGAATAGTTATTATTCGTATAACCTATAAGCATCATAGATATAATGCTGAAAATGTACGACAAGAGCGAGCACTTTCTGTAGAGCGCCAAGATGTTATTCATCCTTTTACAGCTTCTATTTTAGAAGATGTAAATATTATTAAAGATACAGGGACAATGATTCTTAATTTAAATGATATTGTTCGTGGTGAGTATGTTGGTCGTATAGTGTATAAACGTAATGAGTTAATTGAGAGTACTGATACAGATGAAAAACGTTTAAAATTTTTATTTGCTTGGCTTTCTAAAAATCAACGAAGAATTATTAGCTATCGAGATGACTTTTATAATTCAGCAACAAAAGTTTTAGATACATATCTTCATGATCCTTTAAATAGAGATGTTTTTGATCAAAATAGTGAACTATATCAAGATGTAGTGAATAAATATGCCTATATTCGTCAGGCAAGAATGGTTAAGTATCTTGAAGATATTATGTCACGGAAATATAAGGGGAAAAAAATAGGTTATAATAAAATGCTAAGTGAAGCTGTGAATATCCTTCGTGAGTTAAATTTTGAAATAGTAAATTATTTTGAACAGCTTACAAGATCGGTTATTCATCATATAGAAGCTATACTTGATGATAAATATTTACGCCGTAAGTATATTGATGTTACTAAAGAAAATTTAACAGCTAGTGGATATGAAATACGTAAGACATATGGGAAACTTGTTAGTCTTCATGATGCATTTGTTTCAATTTATAAAACACATCATGATAGTTCATAAGTACTCTTTATAAAAAGATAACTTATTGGATATAATATAAATTATACATAGCTCAATAATAGTCCATATTAGTACTAAGTTAAATTGTTTTTATTATGTGTTTTGAATCCATTGTAGTTAGTTATTAGTAGATAACACCATAAGACATAACCTCAGGTCTATGAAAATAGAACTCAACACGACGGTTTTTTGTACTTTTTTTACCCTCTATATTTGGTTCTATGGGTCTTGTATCTGCATATCCTACAGATCGTAAACGAGAAGCCTTGATACCATGGTTGACAAGATATTCAGCTATAGCTGCAGCACGAGCTCCTGAAAGTTCCCAGTTAGAAGTAAAGGGACTTCCTTGTTTTAGTTCATCTTTATCTGCATGGCCACGGATAACAAGATAGAGGTTATATTCACGAAGAATTTCAAGGACACTTTGCATAATTTTTTCACCGTCAGGTGTTAAGGTTGCTTTTCCTGGTTCAAAAGTAGTATTAGAGTTTACACGAAGGAGTACTCCAACATCGTCTGTGCTTATGCCTGTGGCTGATTGTGGTATAGCATCTGACATAAGCATTTGCTTTACTTTATTAGCAATAGCATAGTGAGATTTTTCTATTTCAGAAATTTTGAGATCCCTAGTGTCAATTTTATCTGTTCGTTGTATAAAAGGATTATTTGAAATAGGAGATGTATCACTAGATTCAAATGTAGCTTCAGCAGAAAAGTATGCTGCAAGGCCTTCTTTTGTTTCAGGTGGAGTCATGTTAAGAATCCACATAAGAAGAAAGAAAGCCATCATAGCTGTAACAAAATCAGCATAAGCTACTTTCCATGAACCACCCACAAGCAAATCTCCTTTAGGTTATTTTGTATATTAGCTAGATTTTAGTCGTTCTTCCATTTCAGCAAAGGTAGGTCTGAAAGTATGAGGAATAGCTCTTCTTCCATATTCTACAGCAATAATAGGTGTTGATCCACGAATAGCTGCTGCAACAGCTTTTTTTATTGAGTCATAATAAAAGTGTGTTTCTTCTGCCGTTGCTTCAAGTTTTGCTCCCATAGGCCCAAAATATCCATAGCAAAACAAAATACCTACAAATGTACCTACAAGTGCTGCTGCAATATAGTGCCCAAGAACATCTGGTGGTTCATTTATTTTACCCATAGTAATAACAACACCAAGAACAGCTGCAACAATACCCATACCTGGTAAAGATTCTGCCATATGACTAATAGAGTGTGCAGGTAATGATTCCTCCTCGTGTATAACATGCATATCCGAGTCCATAAGACTATCAATGTCGTCAGGAGTACCTGTTGTAAGATAGACACGTAGTGTATCAGCTATAAAAGCAATAGCTTTTTTGTTTTTAACAATAGAAGGGTATTTCGTAAAAATTGTACTCGATTCAGGCTTTTCTACATCAGCCTCAATACTAATAACTCCTTCTCTATTGATTTTTGTAAATAAGCCATAAAGGAGTGCAAGAGTATCAAGATAGTTTGCTTTACTAGATCCAGGATCTCCAAAAATATGTGATAGATTTTTAATAACTAAACTAAAAGAGTATTTTGTTTGTGATGCAAAGAATGCTCCTAATGCAGCACCAATAATAATAACAAGCTCTGCAGGTTGAAAAAGAATAGCAAGATTACCTTTAGCCATAAGGTATCCACCAATAATAGATCCAGTAACAACTATATAGCCTATAATAATGTACATGTATTATGTCCTAAAACATCTAAAACATACAATGTTAGTATATTAAATAAGACAGTAAGCTCTATTTTAACATACGGCTATTAAGAATAAAAGTTGTTTTACTTAAGTATATTAATGATAAATTTATTTTAAAAAGATTAGTGTTTTTGCTGTTGGGTTTAAAAGGATATATATAGGGTTGGGATTTTAATCTTTAGATTATGTTAGTTATTAACAGTTATGTCATATTTTATCATGTTAGCTATATGGGCTTGTAGGAAATATACTAAGTGACTTCTTTATAAAAGCACTCATAATATCAGTAACTGTAGTAAGATTTTTTGAAAATAAGACACAAATACCTGCTTTTTGAAGACTAGCTAAAGGGTATAGGCCTATACCTCTAGTAATTAATATATGTATTTTTAATGAAATGAGTCTATCTATTGTTTCATGTGTATTGATGCTTTTTGAATGTGAATTGTTAGGTATAATTTGTATATTACAAACAGTATTATTTTTTAGTGTGATAAGAGAGTATACTTGGTAATAAGCAAAGTGGGGACTTTGTAATGCTGTTAATCCTCCAGGTATTTCTGTTGGTATGGCAATGAGGTATGTATGTGATTTCATTTTTTTAAATATTTATAATAGAGGCTGATTTTGTTTATAATGTTTTTATTTTTTATAATAGTAAATTACTAAAAGTAAAAATGCATATACCTTTACTAGTTTTCAAATAATGTTATGGAACATAGAACATTATAGAATAAATAGATTAGTTTTTGTTTTATAAATGCTCTTCTATACATACTACAGTGTTTGCTTTTAGTGAGTTGAGCATATTGCTCGTTGGAACTGTATATATGCAAGAAATAGTTTCATGTTTTGCTTAAATATTAAGCTCCATAGATTCTGATTCTACATGGTTTTGTTAAGCTTAATAGTAAGTTTATTGTATCGACAAATAAATGACTTCATTATTTAACAGTAGTCCTTAGTTCTTAACATTAGTTTTAATTTTATCTTCTAAAGGGTCTTGGCATTGAAAATTCAATAGATGAACTGAGTAATTTTCAATGTTGTTAGGCTGGATTAAAATAATGGTTGGCCATCAGCAATTCAATCATTTTTTTGTGGAGACAGTGCTTGAAGAAGCTTTTTTACAAAAAAGATTTATAGCACAAAAGTTTATGCATTAAAAGATTTTGTAATCTGTATATACTGTGTTTTAGAATTCTACCAAAAGGTGTAAGTATATCTATCCAACAAATAAGAGTGAAATGTGTGGATACATAACCATCCTGAATTTAGTTTTTTGTACTTAATGGAAAAGAGATAATTTTTGAATTTTATTTAGCAATAATTCAGATCAATTTTTGTAGCATAGATTAGCAAATAGCATTAATACAAACTCAATCCATTGAATCTCTTTTATGATCCATATATGCTACAAGTCTTTTTGAATCCTATGGCTTTATGCACATATATGCAGACAATCCTAAAGCTCTAATGTATGTCGATAGCTCCCAAACAATTTATTATAAGATTTATGATAATTTTATATATCATGAGAATTGATTCTAATCATAGTTTTTTGATCTTGAACTAGCTGTATATATTAATAAGGTATAGTTTTTGCTTAATTAACATTTATGTATATTCATAGTTTAAACATAGATATTTTATAATTAGGAAGCTATATAATAATAGGGTTGTTTTTGATAAATTGTAGGTAGGTAAAGATAATGAAGATTCATACTAGTTTTAGGCAAGGAGTTGTAAATAGTTCTTCGACGACAACTCCAGGACCCAATGATGATACTTCATCTCCTTTAGGTAAAATCAAACATACACCTGGTAAGGGTGGTAGTGTAAGGCTGGCTTTACAAATGTGTTTGTCTGGTGTGCAACAGTTAAAAGCATTTGCTGCTAAGATGAGTAGTCCTAATAAAAATTCTGGTCCAGGTAGTAGTGGCTCTATTCTTCCGGGTCCAGATGGACCTTTGCATGAACGTCAACTTCGTCCACATACATTTGGTGGAATGGTTGAGCCAGTATTTACATCTAATACTGGAACAGTATACTCATCTATTATTACACAAAACTCAGGTAATCCTATACAAGCTCGTCCATTACCACCAATTCCAGGTGAGAATGGGGGGGGGTCTAGTAAACCAGCGCTTGTCTATGCAGATTTAGATTTTCCAGGTACTGGTAGTGGTAATAGTAGCTCAAAGACCCAACATGCCCCAGGCCCAAACCCTGATCCAGGTGAGCATATTTATGAAGCAATAGATACATCAGGTGGAGGTAGGACACAGGGGGTTCAACATACCCCATTACCACCAATTCCAGGTGAGAATGGAGGAGAGGGTGGTTCTAGTGGTGGTAGTAATAGTAGCTCAAAGACCCAACATGCCCCAGGTCCAACTCCTGATCCAAATGATCATATTTATGAAGAAATAGATACATCAGGTAGAGGTAGAACATAGAATATTAGGGGGAGCTAAATATGCCCTATTATTACTACCAATGCCAGTTACAGCAGCTAATATCTATTTAGAAGATCCAAACAATAGGAGATCTGGAAATAAAAATGAATAACTGTGTGTACTGGATATTGTATATTGAATATACTATGTATAGTAAATCATGATAAAGCTGTTTGAAGTAAGTAAAGTGGCACATCTACAGTAATTCTTTTAATAATATAAAAAATAAGGCTTATCTATTTACAGTTAATGAGTTTTTGGGATGAGATGAAGATGTCCAGTGGCGATAATATGTTATGCCTGTTAAAGGCTTTTGTGTTGTAAAAGGTTGTTTTAAAGCTGCCTGTACAACCCAATAGGGCATATTACAGCCTGCAGCTATTGTATGATCGATACTGGCTGGAAAGCGTGGATTAACTTCTATAATTTTAGCTTTATTATAGCTATCTCTGCCCATTTCTATGTTAGCTACTCCATGTAAGCAAAGGGCTGAAGCTGCTTGCATACTAAGATTATATAGTTCTTCATCATGAAATGTTGTACCATAAAGAGAGGTACCATAAATACGTTTTTCTTCTGTACGAAGGCACACAACAAGCGGTTTTCCTTTATTTAAAAAAATATCAGCACTATATCGAGCATCAGGCAAAAATTCAGAAACTTGTAATGGAGGTATTGAATTTTTATATTGTTCAAGCCAGAAGAAGAGCTCTTGTTTTGAGATATAGATGTTATCTCGTTCAAAAAAACGGTTGAAATAGTTGGTTTCTGGCATGACGATTTTTACACCACTTGCTCCAGTACTGAATTCTTGTTTTATGACTATAGGGTTCCTGTTTATACCAAAATCATTTAAGAGTTTTTCCAGTTCTGAAGGGTTATTTGCTAAGCAAAAGTTTGGAACGGCTATACTACGCTCTTTTAAAAAAGGGAGTAATAAGTGTTTATTGTTAGCTATACATATATATTCATGTGGAGAATGTTGTACTGTACATCCATATGATTCTAAAGTTTTTGCATGTTGTGCATAAAAAAGCTGATCTTCAGTAGATAATGGGACTATAAGGTCAATATTGTGTTTGGTAATTATTGTTTGTAGATCATGTAATAGTGATTCTGCTTTACTTCTTGGGGCAACTACGTATCCAAAATCTGCCATATGAAGGCCATATGCTTGCGGGTTCATATCCACGCCAATAAGGATGTTAGAAGGCATAACATTATCAGTAGTTTTTAGTGCAGATATGATAGCCTGTGCACCATCATTTCCAACTGAAGTGAGTAAAATCTTTTTCATAGTAGTGTCTAATTAAGTATGGTTTTTGCTTTTTGTAAAATGGTCTCTTCTTCTTTATCTGTTAACGCTGGGTAGAAAGGAATAGAAAAAAGGTGTTCAAATAGTGAGGATGCCACAGGATATTCACCATCTTTAAGTTTTAGAAGTCTATGTATAAGATTTTTTACAGGTTTTCTAATAATACCTTGGTTTGCAAATAAGTTTTCAAGTTTAGAGAATTGTAATGTGTGATGTTTTATTACATATCGAAAACAACTAGAAATTTGATTTTTTGTTTGGAGAGTGGGTAGTGAAATACTTTTTATATTTTGTAGCTGTTCAGAGTAGCGCTTCCCCATTTGTTGTCTTTGAGACAGTGTTTTTGGAAAAGATCGTAGTTGACTTATTCCAAGCGTTGCTAAGATATCACTAAGGTGATAGCCTAATCTATAACCACCAGAAGAAAAATCTGGATTTAGCATAGTTTTATGGCTTTGAATAAGAGTATCATCATTAGTCATAAGCACACCACCTTTGCCACAGGCTAACATTTTTAATCCATGGAAAGAAAAAGTTGAGATAGTTCCAAATGTACCTACTTTTTGATTGTTCCAAGTAGCACCTAAACTATGTGCACAATCTTCTATAATTGGTATATGGAGGTTACTGAAGTTGTCCATATTGTTTGGTAATCCAAAAATATGAATAAGAAGGATAGCTTTTGTTTTTTTTGTTATACGGCGCTGTGCATCTAATGGGTCTATGTTGAAAGTTGTTGCATCAATATCTACAGGGATAGCTTTAGCTCCGATTTGATGTATTGCTGAAAGTACATCATCACATACATATGTTGGAATAAGTACTTCATCATCTAATGTACCATAAAATCTACCAATTTTTAGAAGGGATAATGCTAGTTGTATAGCTAGGGTTCCACTACTTGTGGCCACAGAATATTTACTTCCAACATACTTGCACATAAATTTTTCAAATTGTTTACGTTTATTGTTATCGCTAATTTCACCTAGGTAAAGTGTTGATAACACACTAGATATATCGTTTTTTGAAAGAACTGTTTTTGAATGCGGAATCATAATGGTAGCCCTGTTCGAAAAATTAAAAAGTGTTGTCTTACAAATTCATGATGTTCTGATGCAAGATGATGAAGGTTTTCATAGATAGCTTCTTTTTCTGTTTCGTTAAGTTTTTGATCTTGGCATATCCCTCCAAAAATAAGACTAGCAAATATAGGAACTCCGTATGTTGCTTCTAAATGAAAACCATTTTGTTTGGCTTCAGCTATAATATTTTTATATGATGAAACAGGGTAGCGATATTTTTTATTTTCCCAGGTAGCAGCACGTGTGTGTGTCTTAATAATATATAAAAATTCTTTCCAATCATTTCTAACAAGAGCATAGGTAAGGGCTGCTTCTAAGTTGGTTGGTACAAGATAGAGTAGTACAGAGTTTTTTGACATGAGTGGCCGTATTTTTAGAAAAAAGTCTGTAGAAGAAGGTAGTCCACTTACAAAGACTTGATGTAGACTTTGATGATTAAAAGGGAGATTTAAGGCATCACCCATCATAAAAACGAAATCATTAGAATAAGGATATTGTACTTGTACAGCAGCATTGTTTACGTTTGCCATATCTAAGTCTATACCAATAATTTTTTTAAAACCTATACGATGGCATATATAACTTATTCTCCCGTCCCCACAGGCAATATCTAGTAGGGGAGTATTTTTACATAAGTGATGTTTTTTAATTAAAGATGGTAATAATTGTTCTAAAAAATTTGTTTCCCATTCAGTAGTGGAATATTTTTTATGAGCCCTTTTAGCTAATATAGTATTATTCCATATAATATTATCTTCATTGTTTGGAAGTGGTTGTAGTGTAATCCATGCACCTTCATCACTTTTTTTATAATGGGAAAAAATAGGTGTAGTATTTTGTTGTACCCATTCTAATGTTGTTTCCATAATAACCTCTTTTTTAAAAAGATAGTCCTACTCTATTTCCTGGATGAATATACTGTTTATACCAAGGACAGTTTTGTACAATTTTGATTCTTAAATTATAGATAGTTAAATATTCTTTTTCAGGAATGAAGGTGTCTCGAAAAAAAGATGGTATAAAATCTGGCTCAATATGGTTATATAGAACATTAAGATACTTTTCACATGTTGTAGCTGGGTCATGATATGTATGAATATACTTTGGGCCTAGATTTGCAATTTTTTGTCGTAATTTGGTGTTTGGAATGAGGGCTTTAAGTGCCATATACATTTCTTGTGTTGAGTGTCCTGGTACATTGGGGTATTCAGGAGGGAGTTTCTGAGGATAACCTTTATATGTTATTCCTGAAATGACAACTTTACCACAGGCCATAAGTTCCCTTTCTTGTTTTCCTCCAGTAACAGCACCCATTTGTCCAGCTAACACATCAGTGTTTTGATACATTTTTAGAATTTTTTTATGTGGAATGCCTTCAAGAACTTGTGGTATGAAGTCTAGTCCATCTTGTTTGAGTTGTAAGAAAATATTATCGATACTATTTGAACCTTTTTTAAGTCTATCACTAGGTGCATGTAGTACTACAGGAATATCTTTCTGTCTTGTTTTAGTAGGATAGTTGGTTGTATCAATAGGATATGCTAGTACATCATAATAAGGTCGTAAGGCCAAACCTGCTTGGCTTGGTGTATTAAAAATAGCATCAGCAAACAATTCAGCAGCACATAATCTTCTAGTAACTCTAATAAGGTGATCATAACCACTATTAACTCCTGGAGCTAGAGGAGAAAGGTTGTATAGTGCCACCTCTTGGTTAAAAGAGCTTTTCCATCGACAGTCTGATCCAAGAAAAATAAAAATAATTTTTTTTCCTAAAGATTTTAATATTGGTAAGTCAGAGTAGTCAGAGAAAAAACTGGAAACAATAAAGATGAAGATATCGCACTCTTCTATAGCATATTTAAATATCTTTTTTTTTAATTTTGTTAATAATTGTGCCTGTTCTTGTTTTTGTTGGCTTGATTCACTGTTCGTTATAGGAGGTAAATATGAACTTAATACTATAGAATAGTTGCCTGAGTGTATTGGAAGTTTATTATGTATTACAGAGAACACATCAAACCCAAGAAGATTAAAACCTACAGTAAAATCTCCTATGAGAGAAGAAATATCTTCTAGCCCAATGAAAATTTTACCTTTTGATGCCATAAAGTTCTCCTGAAAAAAAACACTACTTTAGTATATTAGAGGTACTTTTTATGTATTGAATAATATATAGTATTGTTAAATGAAGATGTACAAATATGAGTATATATATTAGTGAGCTTTATATATATTTGTAGGCTATAGATTATATCTATAAGGAAGGGTTTTTATAATGATGCCAGACTGTTTTGATAATACCATGCAGTCGCAAAATATAGTTGCTATTACTTTTGATACAGACTGGGCTCCAGACTGGTGTATACAAGTATGTTTTGAACTTTGTATGCAACTCAATGTAACAGCCACCTTTTTTATGACAAATACAAGTCATATTTTACCTATATTGAAAGACAATAAGTTTGAGCTTGGTATCCATCCCAATTTTTTATTAGGGTCATCACATTGTTATAATCAAAAAAAAAGTAAATACTTACCATCATACAAGGAAGTTTTAGAGCATTGTTTCCAAATTGTTCCAGATGCTTCTTCTATGCGAGCACATACATTGTATAGAGATAGTAGACTATATGTTTATATTGAAGAGCATGTTTTATCATTAAAAAATGATGTGTCTACTTTTTTGCCAGGCCATAGAGGTTTACAGCCTGTTCCAATAATGTTTTCCCATAATGGTCGATCTTTACTTCATTTTACATGTACATGGGAAGACGATATTGCTATTCTTAATCCTCAAAAATGGTTGAAACCAAATTTTGATAACATGGTTCCAGGAGTATATATTTTTAATTTTCATCCTGTACATATTGTGCTTAATAGTTGTAGTCCAGAACAGTATACTCGTTTACGTCAACTTTGCCCTATTTATGAAGTAACCCAGAAAGATTGCTTTAGGTTTATGAATACAAAAGCGTTTGGCGTTAGAGATTTTTTTGAGGCACTTGTTTCTTCGTTAGAACATGAACCTTTGACTATTGAGGCTATTGGTCAAGAGTTTAGAAAGAAGATTTAGGTTAATATTAATAATGTTAATGGTATGCACAAATATGTTCAGACTATTCTGTAGCACATTTAGATTATTCGTTGTTGTTTTATACAAATAAGGTGAGGTTTTTATACCTTAAAGCTTATTTATGATTGTTATTTTTTCATAGAATATATGGCTAGTTAGAAGAAAAAGTAGTAGTCAATATTACTTTAGGTAGAAATAATTATTATTATGTATTTGTATAATAATCTTTGTAGGACAATTATTGCTATATAGTATACAAACTATACAGTATTAACTTATAGTAAATGTTATATAATTTAGAAAATTCTAGTATTATAAGAATTAAATTTATATCATATGTATGATAGTAACTAAAGAACTGCAATAAAGTTCCTATATATTGCAAACATTGTTCTCATAATTTGTAAATAAAATTTATTTTTAATTTTTATATAAAGTATAATTTGGTGTTTTATAAAAGAAAGAATTATACATAACTAGTTTTAGAAAAAGTAAAAATCCGTTAAGATAATAGTAGTACATTTATTATTTGTAAAAAATGGCACTATTCTTGCTATAGTAAATATATTCATTGGTAAATTCATCTCCTATATTGTAACTTGATCATAGGCTACAATATACTTCTTTTATTAAAGTATGGTTGACTTTATATACTGTAAACATTCCTTAGTTTTTTAAATCATACTTTATATCCATATACAACAGCATGTAGCTATCTCTAATCTTTACAATTTTTTTATACATACTTTTACTTTATGGTAATCATTAAGGTTTTTTGTAGTAGTTCTATTATTTTTGTATATAAATGATTTTTAAAATATGCTCTATGGGTGTCCAGTTTTTTAGTAACATGTATTTGTCAACTATTTAAAATCAGGAGGGCTATTATGATGGAAGCTATTATGATGAGTGGTGTGGCATCCATTGGTGGAGGTGTTGGAGGTATGGGAGGCATAGAAGGTGGTCCACCAGGCGATAGTAGTGGTACTTTTCCTTTTACTGCTGGCTCTTGTCTTGATAGTGTTTTATCTTTAGCTTTTCCAACTCTTGTCGAAGGTGGTTTTGGTTCTGCTACATCATCTAGTCCGGTTTGTTCGTTTACTTGCATGAATTTGGGGGGGGGGGGGGGGGATTTGTTCATGACCTTCAGTAGTATTGTGTTGGGGTTTTGTTGGTGTTTGTGTTGGTTGTGATGTTCCAACAGAAGAAA
>CAYJFS010000008.1:0-43338 GCA_964369665.1 uncultured Lawsonia sp.
GCGTTGCTATGAGCAGTAAAATAGGCAAAACAGGGGATGTTATAAAAGTTACATTATCTAGTGGAATCGTATTTACTGCAATACTAACAGATGTTAAAGCAGATAATCATGTGAATGAAAATGGCGAGCATCTAACAGATAGTAGTGCGATTGAGTTTGTAGTTGATGAAACTACATTAGATCCTTACATCAAAAAAATGGGTAGCTTAGATAGTTTGTATCCGGGAAGCATCGTTAAAATTGAAAAATGGAATGGAGATTAAAAATGAAAGAACTAAAAGTAAAATTTAAAAGATTAGGTAATGTAGTATTAACAAAAGTGGTACAACGTGATGAAAAATCAAATACAGATACGTTTGAATTTATAAACAATAGGTTTATGATAGAATGCAAGCAAAAAACGTTTGATGTTATTAATATTATGAACATATATAGTGATAATGTTATTGAAAAAAGGTTTGAAACACCTAAACAAGCCAAAGATTTTATCAAACGTGCTAAAGAATGTATCAAAGCATACAACGATAGTATTCGTGTTAAAGAAGTATTTGATATTGAAAATTATAAAGGTGAGTATGTCATGCACTGCGAAACTGAAAAAGAGGTAAATGAGTTTAATAAATACTTAGCCAACACAGGTAGGACTTGGTTTACTGGTGATAGCTATTTGACAAGTGACCCTTATAAAATTCATAAAATTTATAAAAGTGATATTTGTTACGAATTTAATAATAATAAGGCAGGTGGTTTTGATTATTATGAGATAAATAACTACAAAATCCTAAAATTTAAAGATTTTACATTTGAAATCAAAGTAAAAGAAGATAAGCCATTTCCACAAATTGGCGATACTTATTATGCTGTGACACAATGCTCAAAGAGTAGTGAAATAAGATTGTACTCATATGTAAATGATAATTATGATAAACACAATCAAAACATTAACAACTTTTGGAAAACTAAAGAAGAATGTAAACGATATGATAAAATAAAACAAAAAGAAATGGAATTAAGTCATAAGTTTACCAAAGAAGATTATAAGAAAGAAGATATTTTTAAATATATTATTGATACTAGTCATATAGAAGAATCATTAAGTGTTGCCTACCATATTAATTATCAATATTCATCATTATCATTCAAAACAAAAGAAGATGCACAAGCATTTATTGACTTTTGCGGTTATGAAGATTATTGCAAATTTGTGTTGGGGGCAAAGTAAAATGGTATACAGATTAAAAAATATAGATGGTTATTTTTCTGGAATAAATAAAAACGGAATAAACACATGTGAGGATAAAAATAATAAAATGGTTAGGACATATGATGATTTTGTTGAAGCACTTCATTTTGCAAATTTTATATATGGTGTTTTATTTATAAAATTAGAAATTGTGGAGGAAAAAGAATAATGGAGAATTTAATGAATACAAGTAGTGATATGTTACAAGCAGTATCGGAGTTTTTAGGAGTTACCGTAGAATATTTTCAAGCAAACGGGCAACAGTTATTGATTGATTACGCATGGTATAGCTTTGTAAAGGACATTCCAAAAATGATTATTATATTCATTTTTATTTATTTTGTAGTGGTTATTCTGCAATCCCTACTTATTGTTGCATTGTATGATATGTTTGATGTTGACCTTTCAGCAAAGACAGTTGTTATATCATTTATAGTAACTGCTATACTATCGTTAACTATATATACCATAACAATGGTATTGCCATTAATTATAGCACCAGAATTTGTAGGTTTAGAAAACATTTATAACATGATTGGTGGGAATTAAAATGATAAAATATTTATACGAAAACCATTTAGGTGGATATTATCTAAGTGATGAAGAATTAGATTATGATGATTTATACTGCGAACAATGTCATGATACCGATTTTCTAGTACGCAGTGTTGAAAGCAAGGATGATCTAACAAAAGCAATATTTGAAGATTTAACAAAGTATGATACATGGGATACATTTAAAGATAGCTTGAAAGACACAATAAAAGATAGTGAAGAATATGCAAATGAACTGTGGGGTAAATAAAATGAATGCACAAGAAATGTTTGAAGAATTAGGATACACTAAAAAAGAAGATAATAATCTTATATTGTCATATAATAAAACTCAAGGAAGTTATAGATTAAATTGTCTTGTAGAAATGGAAATATTTTTTCATAAATTAGATTGTACTTTTACAAAAAGACAATACAATGATGTGAAACATGGTTATCTTAATGTAAAAGAACATAAAGCAATTAATAAACAAATGGAAGAACTTGGGTGGATCTAATGGATAACAAAAGAGCAAAAGAAATATTAGAAAAAACTAAAGGTCAGAACTATTTAAGTGGACAGGATTTTTCTATATTGATGCAAAGCCTACTTATATCAGAAAATGGGTGGGTAATAGATACAGGAAATTGGGAAAATGTAAATGCGGAAGTAGCACTAAGATTATACGAAAAAATACAAAAACACCCTAAAATATGGAAATTGCTATTTATGGTAGCATAAATTATTAAAAAGAAAGGAAAAATATGGACAAAGAAGAAATACTAGCGTGGTTACAAAAATGTTTGACTTGCAAATATGTGTTTCAATACCAAAAGGATGAATTAGAATATCATTGTAAAAGTCCTAGTGGTAAATGCACATATAAAGAATACAAAAGTAAAGGAGAATAATATGCTTGACAAAATAATGTATTTAACAATATTTGATTGGTCAATAATAGGTTATGTAATCATTGTTTGGCTTGATAAAAAATAAAAGGGAGAAATAAAAATGAAACTAAAAGATAGTGTAACAAAAGAACAATTAGAGGAATTAGGGTTTTATCTATATCAAGAAAACGAATATGAATATTATTATTCAATGGAAAATAAAATGATTTATGAGATAGGACATTCACGACGAGGTCAATTTTACTATTTGATAGTAAATAAATCGAATTGTATTGAAGTATTTGCAACCGAACCAGACGGAAGTGGTGGTAGTATTGAATTAGCTAACACTTTACTAAAAATGTTCAAATTAGGGTATATAGAAGAAAGCGAGGATAAATAAAATGAAATATTGGGAAAAATTATTAGATCATTATAGATATGATTGTGATGGAACTGAACTAGAAAATTTATTAGAAGAAGCAATAGCATCTTTAGAAAGTAAGTTTGGTTATACAAATAAGGATGACTTAATTACAAGAAGCAGACATTTAGCACTTAGTTATCTTGCTTTAAATGATGCAAAAAGAAAACTAATACGTAATAAAAAAAGAAAAAAGAAATTAAAAAATATTATAGCAGATATAAATTTATCGAATCAAAAAATTAGGAATGAATTGAAAGAAAAAGAAAATCATATAGTAGAACTTGAAAACAGTTTAATGACTATTGAAGTTGCTAAAGGAAAAGAAGTAAAACCAATAAATGGTAATGATGAAAGCCTTATTCTTAAATTTGTAAAAGAAGATATTGATGAAGTAATAGAGTATTTGACAATAATGAGAGATGGAGAAAAACATGAACAAAGAGGGTAAAAAACAAACTACATTTTGGTTTCCGGGATGGTTTAAAGATAAGCTATCAAAAAAAGCCAAAGAAAAGGGTATGACACGCATTAGTTATGTAATGGGTATTATTCTATTAGAATGGGAAAAAGAAGAACAGAGGTACAAATAATGAGCGATAACAAGAAATATTATTACATGAGGATAAAAGAAAACTTTTTTGAAAGTGATGGTATTTTGATTTTAGAGAGCATGCAAGATGGATATGTGTATTCAAATATATTACTAAAATTATATTTAAAGAGTTTAAAAAGCAATGGCAGATTGATGTTTAATGATCGCATTCCATACAATGCACAAATGATTGCAACTATAACTAGACAACAAGTAGGAACAGTAGAAAAAGCACTACAAATATTTCAAGAAATGAACTTAATTGAGATACTAAACAATGGTGCTATTTATATGAACGATATTCAAAATTTTATTGGAACTTCATCAAGTGAAGCGGATAGAATAAGGGAATATGATAGGAAGAAAAAAGAAGAAAAATTAGCTATTGAAAACACCGAATGTAGAAATCTTGTAGAAAACTACACCAAAGATAGAGATAGAGATAGAGTTATAGATAAAGATATAAAAGATATAGTCGTTTTGAAAAACGACACTCTATCTAAAATCGATGAAGTAATCAATTATCTAAATGAAAAAACCGGTAAAAGTTTTAGAAGTAACACCAAAAAAAATTTTAGCTTAATAAATGCAAGATTAAGAGATAAATATACTTTTGAAGATTTTAAAAAGGTAATTGATACAAAATGTGAAGAATGGTTAAACGATCCTAAGTGGAGTAAATATTTACAACCATCGACATTATTTTGTGCAAGCAACTTTGAATCTTACTTAAACCAATGGCAACCAGATATTAAAAATCAAAAAAGTAGTTTTGTGGATAATAAAAAAATAGTTGTTGATGAAGTTATTGAAGATGTAAATTTTTAAAGGGGGTATACAATGAAAAAATTAGAAATGTCATTTGAGATACCAGAAGAATACAAAATGACAGAAGAACAAAGGGAAGAACTTTTAAAACATAAAGCCTCTTGCAGTATATGTAACGATTTGCATTACTTAAACAAAAATGGTTTGGTAGTTAGATGTGAATGTCAATTAAAGCATGACATAGAGCAAAACATGAAAAAAAGTGGAATGAACAATTTGCTAAACAATAAAGTATCTAACTTTGAAACAAAACAAAAATGGCAATCCGATTTAAAAAACTTAGCTATAAAGTATGCAAAGACTTATACTGATGAATGGTTTGTTGTTTTAGGACAATCCGGATCCGGTAAGACAATGATATGCAGTGCATTAGCAAACAAGATGCTTAGTGATGGATTGAGCGTAAACTATATCCAATGGGATTCGTTCATGAGAGAGCATAAACAAAAGGTTATCAAAGAGGGGGATGTTTCATTCTTATACAAAGTTATGGATGTTCAAGTGTTATACATTGATGATTTATTCAAAGGTAAAATAACCGACTACGATTTAGAAGTTTGTTATGAAGTAATAAATTATCGATACAATAAAAGATTGATAACGATTGTAAGCAGCGAACATTTGTTTAATAGCTTAAACCAAATAGATAGTGCAATAGCCGGTAGAATGTTTGAAAGATCAAACGGATATGTATTTGAAATAGATAAAAACGATAAAAACAATTACAGAGTAAATAATTAGTCAATTTTTAATTAAATTGACTTTTTTATATTGACATAATATAATTTATGTGTAGTGGTATGTCCTAAACTTTTAAGACTAAAAACTGAAAGGCAAAATGTCAACAAAGACTAAAAAAAAGGAGAAAAGAAAATGGAAAAAAAATTAAAAATCGATCTTCAAATGTTTACGGATGGGGATGATACCCAAAACGAGAACAGTGATAGCACTGATGGAAACACTGGAGAACAAACAAGTAGCAACGATGGTGGAAATGATGGTGGAGAAAAAAGATTCACTCAAAAGCAATTAGATGCTATTGTAGAAGAAAGATTAAAAAGAGAACGTGAAAAGCAAGAAAGAGAAAATGATGTAAACGATGATAACAAAAACAAGGATTTGAAAACTTTGGTAAATGAAAAAAAAGAAAATCAAGTTATCGAAGATTTAAGAAAACAAGTTGTAGAGTTACAAAGTAGATCTAATCGACAAGAGGTAATTGAATCTTACATTGAAGCAAAATTACCATGCGTTGACAAGTTCAAAGAAATAGCAAGTGTGTTCACTTCAATAGAAAGTGTTGAAGAAAGAGCAAACACGCTTTACAAATTTGAAACTTTTATCAAAGAAGTTATCAAAGACATCAAAGCAGAAAACCTAAAAGGAGAGTTGCCAAGTGCTGCAAGCAATCAATCGGAATACACTGAAAAAAATAACCCTTTTGTTGATGAAAATTTAACAGAAATGTTATTGTTAATTTCAAAAGATAAAGCATTAGCAATGGAACTTTCTAAAAAAGCAAAAACTTTTGACAAATACAAATACCTATTTGAGTAAAAAAAGAAAGGAAATATTTTATGAGAAAAAAATTAAATTTACAATTATTTGCAGTAACAATGGTTGCTGACATGCAAATTCCACCAACTTTATTTCAAAATTACATTTATGAAAAAACAAAGGTTTTAACACCATTAGCACAAAGTGGAATTTTCTACACTAGCACTGAATTAGATACATTAGCCGGAGGATCGGGGTTAACATTTACAATTCCATTTGTTAACGATTTAGATGGGGATGCTACTACAATGGTAGATGGTGGTAGACTAGACACAAGCAAAGTAACAACTAAAAAAATGAATGGTACTAGATTTGTTTTAGAAAAAGCATGGCAAAAAACTGATTTATCAAGCGTTTTATCTGGTACGGATCCACTAGGGAACTTCTTAGAAAGAGCAGCAAGATATTGGGCAAGACAAGAACAAAAATTTGCATTAGGACTATTAGGAATGATGTCAACAAAATTAGCAGCAACACATGTTTTAGATATTTCTTCTGCAACTGCCGGAGCGGATGTAATTTCTGCAACTGCGGTATTAAATGCAAAACAAAAATTAGGGGATGCGGATGCGGATTTATCAATTATGTTAATGAACTCAATTACAAGAACAGAGTTACAAAAGCAAAACTTAATTGAAGTTGTAGAAAATTCAGATGGAAAAATCATGTTTGAAAGATACTTAGGATATAGAATCGTTTCATTTGATTCAATTCCTTATGATACTACAACAAAAGTAACATCTACATATATTTGTGGTGCCGGTGTTTTAGGTCGAGGAGAGGGATACCCAACTGACTTAAAAACATTAGAATATGACCGTGATTCATTAGGTGCTTCGGATTTTGTTATTTCAAGAAGATCATTAGTAATGCACCCAATCGGTTTATCATGGAAAGGTACTATCCCGGCAGAAGCAACGTTTGCTGATTATGATTTACTTACTGATGCAACAAATTGGGATAAAGTATTTGAGGATAAAAAGATTCCATTTATCACACTAAAACATAAAGTTACAATTTAGGAGGATATTGAAATGGGAATGATAACATTTATTATAAATGAGGAACAACTTAAAAAGAAAAATGAAAAAGAAGAAAAAGTTCCCGATAAAACACAAAAAATAGAAACTCCAGAAAAAATTAAAAAACCAAAAAAAGAAAAAGAAATTGAACTTGATTTGATTGTTGATCCAATTTTATAATGACATCACAAGAAAGAATCATAGTTATATTTGATAACGTTAAACTTGAAATAGGGGATAACGTTAATGTTAGTGATGATTTAGTAAAACGATACGTAACAAAGATATATGCACAAGCGTGTGAAGTTACTAACTATAATACTGAATCATTACCAATTTCTTTTGATGAAACAATAGTTGATGTTGTTGTAGAAGCAATACATCGTAAAAAAAGCGAGGGAATAGCTTCCGAGAGCGATATAACGGGGTCTAGTACATATTCGTTCAGTGATACTAAAAAGAGCCTAAAATCGAAATTAAAGGGCAAAAAGAACCCTAAGTCTATAACCGGAGTATTTTAAATGATATACACCGATTTAGAAAAAGTTTATATTGCTAAGAAAAACGTTGTTGAGAAACATGGTTCACTTGTAATTGATGGATATGTTGATTTAAAATCGTTTACAGAAGTTTATAATGTTCCGGCAAGTTCATCAAATACTAATGACATCAATTTGTATGGAGAGAAAATAAATTCTATTTTTAAATTTAAAGCAGATTATATTTTGGATATTGATCCAGATGGAGGGAGTGGCTTATGGTTTAGTGAGCCAACACCAAACGAAGATGGAGTATACGAAAATCCAGAATACATAACAAATCCAATAACTTTTACAAAGCGTAAAACATTGTTTGATGCAACAAAAAATGAGTAATTTAACCGCTTATGTAGATGTTTCTAGTTTTGATAAAATGATTGATAAACTAGAAATAGAGATAACCAACGCAATGAAATCAACAATACTTGAACATACAAAAACAACACAAACGCAAGCTATTTTATTAGCAAAAAAGAAATCCGGTTTATTAGCTAGTGCGATAAAAGTTAATTTTACAAACAATGGATTGACTGGTGTTGTTTCAGTAAGTAGGATTGATGTTCCATATCTACCATATGTTTACTATGGTACTGGAAAATATTCATTGTATGGTGGAACGCTAACACATTGGTATACTAAAGCAAGTAATTTCCCTAGTTATGCGGACTATGGTTTTAAAACTGTTACCGCACAAGATGGAACTTTACTTGTGAAAGTTTATCCACAAATGCCAAATCCGTTTATGGAAATAGCATTTGAAAGCACAAAGAAAAATTTAGATAGTATAATTGATAAAAACTTAAATTCAATATTGGGGGTGTAAATGATGATTGACATGTTAGAATATAATACAAAAATAATTGAATACATAAGAGAAAATACAAAAGATTTATTAAGTAGTAATGTTTACGCAACTTTTCCAAATTCTAAAATGACATATCCATTGTGTATTGTTGATTCAATACAAACACCAACAGAATTTTTGTTTGATAATTCAATATTAAAATTAAGAATAAATGTATTTATTGATATTTATGATAAAGATCGAACAAATGTATTAAAAATTGTTAATAAAATAAACGATATAATGATTAAATATGGTTATACGATAAATACATCATCACAACTGCAACAAGCAACAACGGGAGAGTATTATGTTACAAAACAATATAATATTTCTTTCAATAACCAAACTAAAAAATACGAAAGGACTTTATAAAATGAAGAAATTAAATTTACAATTATTTGCAACTGAACATGTACCAAGTGCGGTTAAGGGTTCACGTTTATTCATTTCAGCAACATTACCGATTTCTATTGATAGTGAAATCGAGGGTGTAATGGAAACATCTGAAAAAGGTTCATCAACAAACAAGATTGATGCAACAACGATTAAAGATACTGCGGAAAAGCAAGCATTAGGAACAACTGGTGCTACCGAAGTTTCATTTACATTTGCTTTATCTGATGCGGTTCTAACATCACAAACAGCATTAATCAAAAAACAAGTATGGGTATACGAGGAAATCGAAGATACATCGGCGAATAGCACAAAATTTGGTAAAGGTGTTTTAATGAAAGTTGAGTTAGGTGGTATTACATTTACCGGACAATCATCAAACTCATTAAGACAAATTACACAAGAGGGTGTACTTGTATCTGATGATTATTATTTAGCAGTACCAACATATGAAGAGGGTTCACAAACACCAACATTTGTATACACTGAAATGAACAGTGGAAAAGTAGTTACATTAGGTTAATAAATAGGAAAGAGAGAGAACATATATGCTAAAAATCAATTACACATTACAAAATAACATTAGTGGAGAAATGATCAATGAGGTTCATGAATTAAAAGCAATGGTACTTTTTAACAAAGTACAAGAATTTGAAGAAATGATTAATAGTGATGAAAGCGTTGGTATTTTCCAAGCGTTATCTACTTCATATACGCAAGGAGATACTAAATTTATTGTTGATTTTTTCAGTCATTTTCAATTTGGAACAGAACAAAAATTATCAAAAGATGCTATTGCTGAATTTATTGGAATGTATCTAGTAAATAGCAAAACTGACATTTATGATTTATATGAAAAAATTATTGCAGAGTTTGACATTTCCGGTGTTATTAAACGTGATATGGGAAAGAGTTTAGTGAAAGTCTTTACAAGCAAAATGAAAGAAGTTATGAACAGTATGGAGAGTCCAACGGAGGATATTGCAGAGGACAATTCATAACAAAAACAAAAATACAAGCGTATCAATGGGGGTTATCCCCCTTTTCACTAGAAAATATGGAATTAAAAGAAGTTTTATTATACAATAGTTCAAAAAGTGAAATGAAATATAACGAACAAAGGTATCATAATAAAAACATGCAAGTTATGATATATACGTTATTATCGGCACTTCCTCGTTTTTTATCTACATTATTCCAAAAAAGTAGAACACCAACGTTTGAAGAAATATTCGGAAATGACAATAAAAATAAAAAACAAGATTTGCTAGAGGAAAGATACAATCGCAAGAAAAAAAAGCGAGGTGGTTAAATGGACAAAGAAATAAAGTTGAGTTTTAAAGTCGACACTTCAAATGTAACAAGTGGGTTTTCTCAAATAAAGAAAATGACATCGGAACTTAACAAAGAATTAAGCTCGTTAGGAAAAAACATGAAATTTAGCGAACTTGATAATGTTTCTAAAGGTCTAAAAAATACACAGTCGGAAGCAAAAAAAGTTGAAACAATATTAAATAATGCAAATAAAGCATTAGAAAAAACAAGCAAAATTGACACAACTAAAAGTGTTAAACAATTAAAAAGTGAACTTGATGCAGCAAATCAACAAGTAACGCAATTAAGTTCAAAATTAAAATCATCGGTAAACTCGTTTGATATAAAAACAGATAGTGCGGATGATATAAAAAAATTGACAACAGAATTAAATAGTGCATCTAAGAAATCAAAAGACTTAGAAACTGCTTATAAAAAAGCAATGAATACAGTTGAAAAAGAAAGTAATAGTGCATCTAGTTCATTATCAAAATCATTTAATAATGCGTTTACAAAAATAGGTAGGGGAATTAATTTTCTTATATTTAGCTACATGGGTAGGCAAATTGTTGATGGATTGGCATATATATTTACAATTTCAAGCGATATGGCGGAAACGGAAAACTTATTTGCAGTTTCATTAGGTAACATGAGTGAAGAAGCGGAAGCATTTGCGGAAAGATTAAACAATGCGTGGGGTGTATCAACCACCGTTGTTAAACAATATGTTGCACAATTAAACAACATGTATAAGTCTATGGGTATTGCAGAGGATACATCTTATGAAATGGCAACTGCAATAACTGAATTATCTTACAATATTTCATCATTATATAACATTTCAGTTGATGATGCTTTAGAAAAATTCAAATCCGCAACGTTGGGTATTTCAAGACCTATGAAAGAATTGGGGATCGTAACAAATGTTGCTCAATTACAACAAACTGCATTAAAGTATGGTATCATTTCTACAAATAGAGAAATGACATCTCAAGAAAAAGCGTTAGCTACTGTATGGGCGGTTTGGGAACAAACTGAATCATCATGGGCGAGTGGAACAGTAACGATAAATGGAGTTACTAAAACGATTGGGGATATGTCAAAAACATTATACGGAAACGCAAACATGGTGCGTGTAATGAAAGACCAATTAGGAGATATGGCGAGATATTGGGGACTAGCATTTCAACCAATAGTAAACGTTGTATTACCATGGCTAATAGCATTAAATAGTATAATTATAGATTTAGGGAAAACATTTGCAACATTTATAGGTGGATTCTTTGGATTTGATGGAATCGATGATATGTTGGCATCGTTTGGATCGATAGGAACAATAATGAGTGAATCCGATGCAAGTGCATTGGAATCTTTAGAGGATATTGACAGTGGTGTAAGTGATATTGGAAATAGTGCAGATAGCACTGCGGACAAATTAGCATCCCTTACCGGTTCTATTGATGAATTAAATGTATTAAACGCTGACACTACAAGTACTTCTGGTGTTTCTGGTGGTTCTAGTGGACTATCGAATGGGTATATTGAGAACGATATAGGTTTACCAACTATTGATACAATCGATGATACTGCCTTTGATACGATAAAAGGTTTAGTTAATGAAATATTATCGTTATTTGATGGTTTAAAAACAATAGACTTTAACCCTCTAATTTCAAGTATTGTGAATTTATTTAATTCTTTAGTACCATATTTTTCAATGACATGGGATATATTTAGCTTTATTATTGAGAGCGTTTTAATACCATTGGGTAAAGTTGTTATAGAAAGTGCTTTACCGGGATTTTTAGATTTTGTATCAATTTCTTTACAATACTTATATATTGCAATAGAACCTTTAATGAATGTTGGAATGTGGCTAATTGAAACGTTTTTGATTCCTTTGGCAAAAATATCATTAAAATCATTTGGGGATACTTTACAATACAT
Organism: uncultured Lawsonia sp.; assembly: GCA_964369665.1. Taxonomy (GTDB): domain Bacteria; phylum Desulfobacterota; class Desulfovibrionia; order Desulfovibrionales; family Desulfovibrionaceae; genus Bilophila. The sequence goes on from CAYJFS010000008.1 coordinate 12,135, forward strand.
TTCTGATTTGTTTTTATATTTTAAAAAAGCTATTGATGAAAACAAAACAGTTCAAGCTATAATCAAAGGTATAACAGAAGCGTTTGAGACATTTGGTAATTGGATTGAAGAAAATCAATTTATATCTGGTGTTATTGAAGCATTAGCAGTTGCATTAGGAATTTTTGTAGCGGTTGTTGGTGTATGGATTGTAATTGGAACTGTGGCAACTACGGTTACAACTGCATTTGCTGCTGTAATGTCAGTTTTAACAAGTCCGGTAACAGCAGTTATTGCAGCAATCGTAGCATTAGTTGGTGTTATATATTTACTTGTTGAAAATTGGAAAGTTATAAAAGAAGTAGCAATAAATGTATTTAATGCCATTGTTGAGTTTTATAAAACAATAGCGGAATGGTTTATTAAAAACGTTATAAACCCTTTATTTAATGCGTTTAACACAATGTGGACTAATATTAAGGATTTGGCTCAAACAGCGTGGAATGGCATTACTGGAGTGTTTAAATCGGCTATTAGTTGGTTTACTAACAGTGTAACAAAACCAATAGCAAAAGTTTTCAGTAATTTATGGAGTGGTGTAGCATCTGCAGCAAGTAGTGCGTGGGATAAAATAACAAGCATTTTTGATAGTTCTGGAAAGTTCTTAACGGGTGTTACAAGTGGTATTGGTAAAATATTCAAGTCAGTAGTAAATGGGTTAATAGATGGTATTAATACAATCATTTATACACCATTAAATACAATTAGTAATGCGTTAAAAACAATTCATGACATTGATCTTCCATTAATTGGAAAACCATTTACAATTATTCCAGATGGATTTTCAGTTCCGCAAATACCACGATTATTTACTGGTGGTTTAGCATATGGAGATACACTTGCAAGGGTAGGAGATTATAGCGGTTCGGCTATAAATCCGGAAGTTATTGCCCCATTAAGTGATTTAAAATCAATGTTATTAGATGTTGTAGTTCCAAATAATGTAGGAACGCAACAAGGAGAACAAACAGTAGTAACAAAAGTATATCTAAATGGAAAAGAAATATTTGAACAAGTAGATCAATACAAAAACCAACAAGGTTATGACTACGGATATACTTTCTAAAGGAGGATAATATGGCAAAAAAAGGAAATTTTATAAAAATAAATGGGCATGAAATTTATTATCCATCAAGAGGTTTGGCAATAACCCATACAAATTTTGTTGATAATGCAAGAAATTTAATGGGAACTGTATTTGGGGAAGTTATAGGGAGAACTCAAACTAAAATAGAATTGAGTTTTCCGGTTCTTTCCTCCGAAGAATGGCATTATATGTTAAGTCTTATTAATGATTTTTTTGTACAAGTAGAGTATTTTGATCCTTTGTATAACACAAGAGTAACAAGAGAAATGTATATAGGGGATAGGGATGCAAAACCTTATTGGATTGATGATAGTGATAACCCTATTGAATATCACGAATGTAAATTTAATTTAGTTGATAGGGGTGTTCAATAATGTTATATGTGAGCGATGAATATAGAAAACAAATGTCTAGTTCATTAAGACCAGAGGGGTTTGTTAAAATAACTTTTGGTATTATAAATTTGAGTGCTAGAGAAAATAGTTCAATGAACCTTGAAAAGCAACAAAATATAGAATTTATAAGAACCGGACTATATGATTTGTATTTAAGTGATAAACAACCAGAAAAAAGTGTTTTCACTTTTGAAAAAGAAAGATACAAAGTATCACAAAAGCAAAATTATGTTGTCGACACAATACTATATGATGATTATATTATTGGAACGGATAGGCTTTATAGTGATAGTATAAGTAATGAAAATGGATTTTTTGAATACAATCCGGCATTAGTAATAGATTTTAGTACACCACAATTAATAACGGGTTTAAGGCTGTTTTGGGATACAATAGGTATGCAATATGCAAAAATTGTAAAATTACATTTCAATGATGAAGTTTTAGAAATAAATAACGATAGCATTTTTCAAGAAATAAAAGAAATTTCTTATGAAGATGTATCAACTTTAAAAATAGAAGTAGTCCAGTGGAGTGGTTCATATTGTAGAGCAAGATATAATGGTATAGAATTTGGTATATATAAAGAAATATTAAAAGAGAATTTAGCAGAGGATGGATTGTCTTATAACAGAAGCGTAGATGTTTTATCAAATACAATTTCATATAGTGAATTAAATTTCACAATGTTGAATACAAATGAAGAATATAATTTATTAAATCCAAATGGTTTTTGGAAATCTTTACAAAAAAACCAAGAAATAAAATTAGAATTTGGTAGATTAATAAATGGAGAAATTGAATGGGTTAAAACTGACACATTGTATTACGATGGTAAAGCAACAAGTGATGGAAACAAAGTGAACTTCAAAGCAGTAGATGTAATAAATGCAATTAGTGGGGATGTTCATTTTCCGGGTGTAAACTTAGAATCAAACCCATATATTGAAAATCACACCGGAAAAGAAGTTGTTGAATCTTGGATAAGCCAAGCAACTAATGAGGTTTTTGAACATAATGTTAATATTGTATATGATGAAGCAATAGAACAAAAAACATACGTTTATGGCATACCACAAACAGAAATAAAAACCGCTTTACAATTAATGGCAAATGCAAATAAATGTTCAGTTTATAGTGATACGGATGCAAATATTATATTTAAAAACGCAACTGATCCAAAAGTTACATTAAGTGATAACGGGCATATGAGTTTTAGTGATTTAGATGCTACATTCAATGATTCCGAACTTCCTACATTTAACTACGTTCAGTTCTTAAAAGATTATTACAATGTTAATAATGACAAATTTAAGATAATACCAAAAGAAACAAAAGATATTGTAAGAATGGGTTTTGTAAGTGATAAAATTTCAAATGAAGATAGAGTTTTTGAAACACAACCAATGATAACAGTTAGTTATTCATTGCCAACAACGATATATGAGATACCAATTACATTTGATAGCGTTAACAGTGGATATGCGACTGATTTTAGAGTATTATATTATTATAATAATGAGTTGGTTGATGAAACGATTGTTACAAATAACACAAATGTTTCTTACACAGTATTAAATAATGTTGAAAAACTTGATAAATTTGAAATAATTGTTGAAAAATGGGATAAACCTTATAGAAGATGTGTTATAGATTCAATCACAAATGGTAGAGTTAATGACTTTTATTTAACACTAGACCAAATGTTGGAATACCCAAAAATGGAAACAATTAATGCAATATCAAAAATGCGTACATTTTATTACACTGAAAAAATAGATGCGGAGTTTACAAGCTATGATATAGACTTTATAGATAAAATAGATAATTATTATTATTATGAAGTATTTCATGAACCTCTAGCAAGTGTTGTAATACCGGATTTAGAACCCGGAGAGTATTACGGGGTGCAAAGATACGCAACATATACAAAATTTAACACTAGTTACGTTAACCAAAATGTATTGAGTGGTAAAAAAATAGAAACTACTGAAAAATATGAAGATATTATATATTCAAATAAAGGGGAAAGCATTGACTACAAAAACCCTTTAATAACAAACAAAGAACAAGCTATTGAAGTTTCAAAATGGTTGTATGATTATGTAGCAAAAGGACAAAAGGTATCTATTAGCTATCGTGGAAATCCGGAAATACAACCACTTGATATAATATACATACAAACAAAGTTTGGAGATAAGATAATATGTAGGGTTATGTCAAACAATATAACTGTTACCGGAGGAATGAGAGGAACAATGGAGGTGTTAGTGTTATGATTTGGATTGAACCAAAAACCGACTGGAGCAATGAAGCGTTCGATGTAATGGTTGACTATGAGCGAATAAGGGGAAATATATTATACATAAATGATTATGTTTCAAGATTGTATAACCCCATAGGAATAATTGATATGCCAGACTACACATATGCAGATATTCCAACTGCGGATTTCTTTAACGCTCAACCACAAAATATAGAAAGAATTATGTTGGCATCGTATAAACCACCAAATTACGTTAATATGCGTGGTTATGCAAAAGGGGATGCTCCATATGGTAGTGATGATTTAAACACCATAGAGGGCAACACACTGCAATTAAAGAACTATTTAGAAAGCCAAATAATAAATTCTAAAAGATTGGAAGTAAAATTAGGAAAGCGAGGAATGTTTTAATGGCATTAAAAACAGATTATAAGGATGATGTTATTGCTAATGGTGGATTGAACCGAAAGTATAACATGATAACAAATGAAGATGGAACAGTCTCATTTGAAGATGTAACGGAGTATGAAGTTGTAGGAGATTTTTTAAGGGGTGTAGATGTTAATGATATTACAAGTTCTATTGGAAATTTAGAAGAATTGTCAACGGAAGATAAAAGTAGTTTAGTTGGTTCGATTGTCGAGTTATCTAACAAAGATACACCTGTAACTGTTCAAGGTGGTGTATTAAGTTCAAGAGGTACAGGAACTGCAACACTTGTAGTCAGTAACAAAGTGGCAGCTTTAACCGTTGACATAACTGCCAAAGTAAATATTTCGCAAGGGCAGTCAATAGCAACTTTAAACGATGAGTACAACCCTCTTGTATGGTGCATAGGGGCACAAATATATAAGTCTTCTAGTTCAGGGGATATTGTATGTAACAAATACACGCCAGCAGGCGAGCGAATACTAGAAACTATATCATGGATAATAAAGTAAATTGTAATTTGTATTTATCAATTAAAAATGTTAAAATTATTTAAGAAAAGGAGAAAAAATATGATTGATTGGAAAACAAGATTTACAAATAAATATTTTTGGATGGGGGTTATTCCATTAGTGTTATTGTTAGTAACACAAGTATTAGCAATGTTTGGAGTAGTGGTTGATTTAATACCATTGCAAGAGCAGTTACTTTTAATAGTAGCCACTGTATTTGGTATCGTTGGTGTTATTGTGGATCCGACAACATCAGGAATTAGTGATAAAACAGAAGATACTGAATAGGTGGTGTTAAAATGACTATTTATGAAATTTGGTCTTTGATTATTCCGGCTATTGTACCAACCATTACTGTTTTAATGAGTTTTCACAAATATAACAAGAAAAGTGAAGAACGTAGAATAAAACAAGATCACATGCAAGAGGAACACACAAAAGACATAGAAGAAATTAAAAAAACAACAAAAGAAACACACGATCAACTATTTAAAAAAGTAAACAATCATGGAGAACGTTTATCTAAATTAGAGGGTGTTGTTTATGGAAAAGGAGAAATAAAATGAAAATTTCAAAAAATTTAGTAAGTGAAAGTAAGTATGATATCAAATGTCCTTACAAGATGGATCCGGAATATATTGCTGTTCATAATACAGCAAATGATGCTTCTGCACAAAATGAAGTTGCATATATGATTAGAAATGACAATCAAGTATCATTCCATTATGCAGTTGATGAAACCGAAGCAGTTCAAGGATTGCCACTAGATAGGAACGGTTGGCATGCCGGTGATGGAGCAAACGGGGATGGAAATAGGAAAAGTATTGCTGTTGAAATTTGTAGATCAACCGGAGATTTAGAAACGTTTAAAAAGTGTGAAGAAAATGCAGTAACATTAATAGCTAATTTACTTAAAGAAAGAGATTGGGGAGTTGAAAAGGTCAAAAAACATCAAGACTTTAGCAATAAAAACTGTCCTCATAGAACAATCGAACTTGGATGGGAAAGATTTAAACTTATGATTGAAAACGAGTTAAAAGGTTCAGAGGTTGAAAAACCAACCACTAATACTGCATCTGGATATACTGGAAATAGCTTAGTGGACTACTTAAAATCTATTGGAGAAGATTCAAGCTATTCAAATCGTTCTAAATTAGCTAAAGAGAATGGAATTAGCGGTTATAGTGGTACTGCGGAGCAAAACACTAAATTGTTAGGTATTCTAAGAGAAGAAAAGTCGACATCATCGACTACTACTAAACCAACTGGATACACTGGTAATAGTATTGTTGATTATCTAAAATCTATCGGAGAAGATTCAAGTTTTGCAAATAGATCTAAACTTGCGAAACAAAAAGGAATGACTTCTTATGGTGGTACTGCGGAACAAAACAACATGTTATTAAAAATGTTAAGAGGTTTCTAAGCACAATTATTTAAAAGTGTACTATATGGGTACACTTTTTTTATTTTAATTTTACTGTTTATGTGATATTATGTATCGTATAAGGAGTGTGATTCAATGAGTGATGTTAAGAATCGTATTTTATTGAGAGTTGAAGTATTAGCATGGTTTTATTTGATTTTATTTGTCGTATTAAAAATATTTGGATATAACATTGTCGGTTTGGAAATAAACAACGAAAGATTATTAAACATCATGGAATATATAGGAAATACAAATGTTCTTTATCCATTGATAAAATGCTTTTTATGTTCAATGGTAGTATTTTCTTTGTATATGTCTGTTTTAGATTATAAAAAGAATTTCAAGAAATTGCTTATTGTAACAATTATTTATTCTTTTGTTTTAAATTTTGTTGTTATAAAATTCAACATTCCAACATTATCAATAATATATTCAATGACAACTTACTTTGCACCATTAATGTTTGGGTATAAGTTTAAAGAATGTATTAAAATAATGATTTTAGAAATATTTTTACAATCAATAATGATTTTTATAAAGGTTTTAGATGTGAATGATGCAAGCATGATTACTGCTGCAACAATTTATATTGATTATCTGATAATGTTATTTATAACGTATATAAATAAAGAAAGGAGAGGTAAATTATGGCTATCTTTGGAATCGGATCTTTTTTCTTATCAAACGACAAAGAAAAACTTCAAGAGCATATTAAACAAATCGATGAATCTATTGAAATGTTGCAAGAGCAACGCAAAGAAATCATTGAAAAATTGGATAAAGCGTAATTCTAAACTAAACAAAAGAACGATTGCAGTATATATTAAAGTTATTGCAATACCTAAATTTGTCGCATACGTTCTATATCCGCTTATTATTGTAATTGTGGTAAGTTTGTATGCCTATATTAAAAACAAAGAATTAGAAGCGTTTTTATTCATTATTAGCTATGTTTCTTTAAGGTGTTTGTTTCCTAAAACGTTCCATGCAGATTATATACCAAATATAAAAAGACATTTTGTTTCTATTGTGTGTACGATATTAAGCATCATTGTGTTTATATTGTCAATACACAATACAATGGATGTTTCTATATCTATATTATATGGAATTATAATAGCGTTAGCGGTTGATACGATACTATACTATATAAAAGATTATATCGATGTAAAAACACCAGAAAACGAAATTAAAAAGCTATGTAGGGATTGTGGGATAAACAAGAAAGAAGATATTGAATTTGTTATTGATTATAAATTTAATGGAATTACTGTTAAAGAACAATCGATCAAGTACAATTATACTGAACAAACTGTAAGAAACAAGAGAACTAAACTAAATAAATTACTCAAAAACTAATTATGTTACATTTTGAGTACATACACAAATTATAAACCTTGATACTATCGTAGTGTAGTGTTGAGGTTTTTTTGTGGTTATTACTTTTGCTATTCTAGGCATGCAAAAGTTTTAATAAATAAAAATTGAAAAGGAGATTTTTAAAATGGCTGAATATGCAAGCAAAGGGTTATCCGGAACAGCACTTGGATTAGGTGTTGCCGGAACAGTAGGTTTAGTTTCACAAATGTCAAATAACGGATGTGGAAATGGTATCTTAGGTGGTTTATTTGGAGGTAATAACGGAAATTGTTACGTTACTGAAAAAGAAAACAACTTATCAACTGCATTAGCAATCGCACAAAGTGAAAAATACACTAGCGAAAAAGCTACTGAAAATTTAAAAGAATTATATGCGGAAACATTACGTTTAAATACTATTCAACGTGAAACAGATGCTAAAATTTCAGATGGTTTAATTCAAACTGGAAACGCATTAGGAATCTTAAATGCTGAAGTAGCATGTATTAAACAAGATGTTGCAAGAAATAGAGAAGAAGCACGTTTTTACACAGATACTAAAGTTGATGCAGAAGCAACAATTCGTAAGTGTGAGGATGAAAAAATTGTTGTTTATACAAACGGGCAACTTGCTACAAAAGTTTCACAAGTTCAAAATAAAATTGACATCGATCAATTATGTGGTGCAAGTCCACTAAGTTGTGGTTGTAACGGATAAAAAATAGGTGGGTTAAAATCCACCTTTTAAAAAAGAAAGAGGTAATTTATATGATAAATTGTAAATGTGTTTTTGTACCAGAAAGCATTAAATTAAAAAACGGTGTAGCTACAATCACTTTAGCGGATAACGTTTTAGATTATATAAAAAACTGCGAAAATCAATGTGTAAGAATAAAGTTGCGTACATCAATTCCAACAGATTCAGAGTGTAATCGTGTGGTTGTAACGGATGGAACAACTGACCTTGATGTAGCATGTAATAATCAATATTGGAGACCAACAGCGTTGCATTGTAATAGTACATTGTATCTAGTAAACAAATTGGATCCAGAAATATTAGTATTAGATAAAGTTGTAAGATAGGAGAAAATATATGAATATAACACAAATAAAAAGTGCTTTGGCACAATACGTTGATGAAGAATTTACAAATAAAATGCAAGGATTTAAAGCTATCCTTTTTGGTGGCGGTGCTGCATTAATATTAAATAAGTTAGATGCCTATGTTGTGCAATATCAAGATATGCTAGTTGAATTAGGTATATTGTCGGAGGATGGATTGTTTGATGTTGATATGGCATATAATATCCTAAAACCACAATTTGAAAAAAAAGAAAAGATTGTACAAGATATTCCGGTTATTGGAGCGGTAACGTTTACAGTAGCGGACTTAGATAGATTGTATCAAATCGCAAAAAGCAAATAGGAGATAGTCTATGAGTATAATGAGAAAGTTAACACGAGGAATGTGGAACGAGGTTGAGGGTGCTAAAAAGTACACTGAACATGCAGTTTTTTATAAAACAACATATCCAGAAGTTGCAGATATGTATATGTCAATGGCTAAACAAGAGTTAGAACACTCAAAGAAATTCTATGAACATGCAATGAAATTAGCTAAAATGGAAGTTCAAAAAAGCGAACAACATATTGATAATTGGCTAAAAGAATCATGGAATGAGGAATTGAATGACTATATGGAGTGTATAGCAAAAGTTGAATATATGATGAAAATGTATTCAATTTAAAAAAATGGTTTACAATGAAATAAACTAATGTTATTATTTATATAGGGTTTATGTATAATATTTAAAATCTCATTGTTTTCACTCCGAACTTAACAATAAATAAAACCCAAAGAAAAGAGCGTTTGCTCTTTTTTTGTTATAAAAAAGTTTATAAATTAAACTAATAACAGTTTACAAACTAAACCAAATGTGTTAAATTGTAGTCAAAGGAGGAATACCGATGGAGAAAATGAATCTAAAAACATGGAGAACCATGCGTGGATACACACAACAACATGTTGCAGAAAGATTGGGAATTAGTGCCATGAGTGTATCAAAGATGGAAAGATCTCATAAGATTACAAGTTCTATTAGAAAGTATTTAACCATATTAGAAATAGAACCAGAGCAAGTGTTATTTGAAAAAAAAGAAAAATAGGAGAAAAAACATGAGAACAATATCGGATTTATGCGGTGCAAAAGGGTATCGTAGAGTTGATGTATTTAGCAAGATGCGTGGTATGGGATATATAAACATGGAAAATGCCTTGCCAACGCAAAAAGGAATTGAAAAAAAGATTTTTATATGTGGTAGAAGAAACGGGCATGCGGTTGCATTACTGACAAAACTAGGAGAACGTTCCATTGTTGACATAATGGAAAACAATATATCAATTCAAGGATATGTTGCAGATGCTAAAGATTTGCAAGATTTAAAAGATATTATAGAAGAATTAAAATATCAACTTGATGAAAATGGTGTAAATTACATACCAAAATTAAAAGAGGAATATTATTACATTGATTTTGATATGGTTGTTAAAAACAAAATTAATGAAAATGATGTTTGTGATACATACATTTTTAGTCAACAAATAAAAGTTTTTAGAACATACGAATCATGCAATAATTTTAAAAATTTATTTATAGGAGGGTATAACAATGAAGTCGTTCCATTTTAAAACAATAACGATTAAAAACTTCATGGGTTATACCGATGAAGTTGTTGACTTTGATAATGAATATACTCAATTACGTGGATTTAACGGAGCCGGTAAGACAACAGTATTAAGTGCTATATGTTGGGTACTATTCAAAAAAGATTACTACCACGCATCAAATTTTGATTTAAAACCTATTGTTAATGGAGAAACAAAAAATGATTTATTGACAACAGTATCACTAGAAATTCAAATCGGTAACGATTCTATTATCATAGAACGTGAAAATAAAAATGGCACTAGCAAAACAAAAGTCAATGGGGCAGTTTACAAAGTAAAAGAGTATGAAAATTTTTTACAAGATGCGTTAGGAATTAATGAAGAAGATTTTAAATTATTATCTAACCCAACATATGCTTTATCGTTGAATTGGAAAGATTTGAGAAATATTATATTTTCTTATGCCGGAGATGTTAAGGATGAAGATATTTTTAATGAAGAACCATTACTAGAGGGAATAAGAGCGAAGATCGAAACAATGGGTGTAGAAAAGTTCAGAGAATCACTTGTTACAAGTAAGTCTGAAATCGAGAGAAAAGCAATTCCGCAGTTAAATGGGAAAATAGAATTAGTAGAATCCAACATCAAAGAATTACAAGAAAAAACAAAAGATGTTGTTGAATTACAAAAAAAATCAAAAAAACTGCAAGAGGACATAGACAATTACCAAAAACTCATTGATGCAGCGGAAAAGAAAAGAGCAGCAAAACAAAGTGTTGCAAATCAAATAAGTGAATTGAAAGAAAATAGATTAATTATAAATCAAAGCATGACAGATATTAAAATTAATGGTATTGAACTAAAAAACAAAATTGATTCAATGTGCAATGTCGAATCAATAAAACAAAGTGAAATTGGTGCTTGCAAACTTAAATTACAGTCAGTACATAATGTTTTAAATATGGTTAATGAACAATACAAAAAAAACAAAGAATTATACACAACGAAAACTAACGATTTAAAATCATTAGAAGAAGTTGTAGTAAGAATAGAAAATGATTCGTGTTCCGTTTGTGGTGCTGCACTTAGTGAAGAAAAGATAAAAGAAGCACTTGCAAAATCGGAAGAACAAAAGCAAAAGGAAATAAATCAAATTAATGATGAAATAGAAGAATTGAAAAGCGTTCTAACAAAAGAGCATAATGAATTACTAGAAAATAAAAACAAGTTCAATTCATTAAAAGAAGAACTAGAATTGATTAAAGAAAAAGATTTTAGTCAATCTTTAGGTAACAATGATCCAGAATACATTAAACTAAAAGAAAAGAGAAATGAATTAAGAGAATCGTATTCATTAAAAGAAATTGAACTAAAGCAACTAGAATCAAAAATAAGTGCAATGGAAACAGTATATGCAAATACGCATGATCCGGAGTTTGTAGAAGATATAACACATTTATTAAATGAAAAACAATTAATAGATGCGACTATATTACAAGCATCTAAAATTGATGAAGAAATGGAAACATTGAAATCATTTATGGATGAAAAAACAAAAATGGAAAAAAATCTTGTTAACATTGAAAAGGCTACTACTTTATTGAAAAAATACAATGAAATAAGAGCAAGAATGACAAAAGATTCTTTATCTAAATATTTTCACGATATTGAATTTGTAACACAAGAAACAAATAAAAGTGGTAAGATTGAAGAAACTTTTAAACTTTATTATCAAGGAAAACCATACAAAACTATTTCTGGAGGACAAAAAATTAAAGTTCAACTAGATTTGGTTAATGGTATTCAAACGTTAAAGAAAACAAAAACACCAATAATGATTGATGGGGTCAGTGAGTTGGATGAAATACCAGAGTATATTGATACTCAATTAATTACTTGCTTAACTGTTCAAAAACCTAGCAAGGATCATCCAAACTATGAAAATTATATTAAAGCATTTAGCAAGATAAATGTGAAAAAGGGGAAATAACATGAAAGAAAATATTGATATTGAAGTCGAAAATGCAAAAAAAGAATTTTTAAACGATAAAGAAAATATTGAAAAACAAATGAAATTAAAAGAAATGTTAATTGATTTGTTAACTGATTCAATTAAAAAAGAATTACCAGAAAATATAAAAGTGAATTTTGATGGTTTTTTAGTATTATACAAAGATTATATTGTTGAGGTAGAAAGATTAAATACGTTAAATTTAATTTTTGAGGAGGAAAAAACAGATGGAACAAAAGCAAACTAAAACAGATAATATGGAATTAGCTAAAAGAACTGCCGAACAATTAGGGATGGTAGTACCTAAAACTTTAGCAGATAAAGTAATGAACAGTTTAATTGCACAAGAAGAAGATAATCGTTTACGTTTCCCGGCAAATTATAATGTCGGAAATGCGGTTAAAAGTGCATATCTTAAAATTACTGGGGATTCAAAACTAGCATCATGCGATCAAAAGTCAATAGCACAATCATTAGTTCAAATGGCTATATTGGGATTGAATCCAACAAAAACACAATGTTACTTTGTAGCTTATGGAAAACAGTGTACATTAATGCCATCATATTTTGGTAAAGTTACTGCAACTAAACGTATTCCAAATGTTAAAGATGTGCGTGCAGATGTTATTTATAAAGGAACGGAATACACTTTAGGAGTTGATGCGTTTGGTAATGATGATATTACAATTACTAAGCCTTGTCCTCTTGATATGCGTTTAGATAATGAAATAATCGGTGCATGGGCAAAAGTTTTCTTTAAGGATGACAGTTATTATTGCTCGTTACTAACAATGCAAGATATTCAAAATATGTGGAGTATGGGAAGTGCCAACGGAAAATCAAAAGCACACACTAACTTTAAAGCGGAAATGATTAAAAAGTCCGCTATCCATAGAGTTACTAAGATGTATATTAATACATGCAATGACTTTGATGATTACATTGATACATATTCAGAAGTAATGGAAAATGAATATAAGGAACATGATGAAAGATTGGATGAGCAAGAAATTGTTATTGAAACACAATCAACACCAGAAGAAAAAGAAACTAAAAAACCAAGAAAACCAAGAAAATCAAAACAAGTTGTTGAAGAAGTAAAAGAAGAAGTTAAACAAGAGGATAAAGAGGAATCTACAATTATAGAAGCGGAATTTGAGGAAATTGAAGTTGATGAACTTAATCTCGATTTCTAGTAGCAGCAAAGGGAACTGTCATATTATGTATGATGGTTCTCAAGGTTTTATGTTTGATTGCGGCATAAGTTTTAGAGGGTACAATGAGTATGTCGATGATTACAATGTTAAAACAATACTACTATCACATGAGCATAACGATCATGTAAAAGGAATAAAAGAAAATAGTTTGTTATTACGTGATTTAAAGGTTATTGGAGAAGAAAAACTATTAAACAAGTTAAATGTTCCGCTTTTAAACAAATGCCCTTTAGAGGACAAAAAAACGATGTTTTTAAATGGTTGGAACATAGTACCATTTGAAGTTCCGCATGATGTTACTAATTTTGCTTATTTAATGCAAAATATCAAGACCAAACACAGAGTGCTTTATCTTACCGATTGTGGTAAAATGGAACAGTACACCATAAAAGATATAGATACATTTGTAATTGAAGCAAACTATGATGAAAATTACATCCCTACTGATGATGAAGAAACAAAACATAAAAGAACATCAAGTAATTACGGACACGCTTCAATACAAGAAACAATAAGGTTTTTAAAGAAGAATGTAAACCACAACACCAAAAACATTTTTTTAGTTCATATATCACATTCTTTTAAAGAATACAAGGTATTTGAAAGGATGGTAAGGGAAGAATTACCGGGAGTTGAAAACATTGTTGCTATTTCTAATCGTTTAGGGCATGGGATCGTACAAAAAAATAAAATTATAGAATAAAGGAGGTAAATATGTTAAATACATTAATTATTACTGGAAGAATAGTAAGGGATATTGATTTAAAATCGGTAGGTAGCAAGGGAACGGATTTGGCAAACGTTACTATTGCAAACAATTATTGGGGTGGAAATGAAAACAAATCTGTATTTGTTGAATGTGTAGTCTGGGGTAAGCAAGCGTTAACACTAGCTAAGTTTTGTCGAAAAGGGGATGCAGTTACTTTTGAGGGAACATTGATTGATGCTTCTTATACTAAAAATGATGGAACAAAAGTTTATAAAAATGCATTGCAAGTTAAAGCAATACACTTTGAAAATAATAAAAAGAATGATAATAACGAGAACGTGGGATATGATCCTACAATAAAACCAACGGGAAATAACACTTTTGCAAGTGAATTTGCAAGTGATAACCTTATCATAGATAATGATGAATTACCATTTTAAGGAGGAAATAAAGTGATAAATATTAAAATTGATGGAGTAAAAGGAATTTTCAAGGTTTCCGGACATGCAAATAGTAATGTTCCCGGAAAAGATTTGGTTTGTTGTGCAGTATCAACGCTAGTACAGAATATTAATATTTTTTTAGAGAATGTAAAAGCAGAAGAAGAAAGACAAGAAAAAAAGGGAGTACAAATAAAAAGTTGTGAATCCGGAATGTATGAAGCACATTTTCCTCTTGATAACTTTTCTATATTATTCTTTTTACAAAACCATGTTAAAATATTCGAGATTCTACAAGAAGATTATCCGGAATACGTTAAATTTAACATTAGGTATCAAAAACCTAAAAAACAAAAATCTAAAAACGATGAATAACGGATTTGATATAGATATTGAGGATATTAATGGTTTAGATTTGGAGGACATCGATTTGTCTTTCATTGAAAAAGAAAAAGAAGTAGAAGTATTAAAACACGATGAATCTAGTTACAATCTAGAAAACAAGCAAAACAAAGCCATAGAGCGTGCTTTTAACAAAGCGGTATCAAATACACCAAATAGCACACTAACAATCCCACAAATGCAAGCTATTGACTTATTCTTAAAGGGAAACAAGAAAACTGAAATAGCAAAAGCAATAGGAGTATCTAATAGCATGATTAGTAAGTGGTTTAATCATGATAACGAGTTTATGGAAGTTTTAGATAAAACCAGAAAAGAAGTGGCAATAGTTAACAAAAACCATTTTCATTCTTTAGTTCCTAAAGCGATAAATAGATTGGATGATATACTGCGTTCAGAGGAAACCGATTCAAAAACATTAATGAACGCTATTAAATTAGTGCTGCAAGGTGCGGATATAACACACGTTAAAGAAGATGTTAAACAATACAATCAAACGCAAATTGTTATCGCACCACAATACACAATGGATAATCAAGAAGCTAAAGATTTAGGTACAATATCCAACGATGTGATCGATATAGTTTATGAAGAAAGTGATTAATTTCACTTTTTTTACTTTATCTATTGACAGTACAATATATACTGTGCTAATATATGTTTGTAAAGTTCCAAAGGGAACAAAGGAGGAAAATACAATGAAAAAAAGAAAGTTGAACAAAGTTAAGGTTTTTGTAGTAGTAAGCACCATCGTATTAGCTTGTATAACACCCGTTCTTGTTACTTGGTGTAATACATCCAGAGATGTAAAAACGTTTGGAGGAGAAGCGTTTGTATGTGTTTTTCCGGCATTGTTGTATTGCTTATCAAAAAGCATTAAAGAAGTTATTGAAATTGGAGGAGTTAAAAAATGGGAAAAAGATTAGAAGAACACGATCTGCAAGAGATTGCAAAATGTTATTACTTTTTCAAACAAGTTAGGGAATCTAAGATTATCAAGCTTAATACCATTGTGAAAGATTCTGGAATTGTATCATTGAGAACATTTATAAATTGGATGCAAGACTTTGAAAAGGATGAAGTTAGGTATACACGAGGAAAACAACAAATATCATTAGCAAAGTTATCAGAATTAAAAAAACATTTAAAATCAAGATTGTTAGATGTTCTTGATTATGGTTATTAAAGGAGAAAATAAAATGATAAAGGAATTTACAAAAGCGTGGCAAGAAAATAAAGAAGAGTTAAAAAAATATTATTTTGACAAAATTCAAGAAAAAAATGGATATTATTACATCGATTATAAAGAAGTTTTTAAAAATTTAATTGAATATGTAATTAATCCATATTTAAAAGAAAATAGAAAATGGGCACTTAGCACAGAAAATATTACAGAAATTGATAATGGTGATTATCAAGGTACAAAAATATTTATAACATATAAGGATCTTTATCAACCAGGTTATGATGATTATTTTGTTGCAAACGACTACTATGGTTCATGTCCTGGTTGTGATTCACTGCTTTATGCTTTGGACTCTGATAATGATGAAACAAAAGCAAATGATTTGGTATCGTTAAGTTTAGGCTTACTGGAATCAATGAAGTTTATTGCAAATGATAATGAAGATTATGGTTATTAGGAGGAAAAAACAATGGATAAAAGCATTAAAGAATTAAAGGCAGTGTTGTTTATATTAGTTTTCATTTTTGTTGCATTGGGATTGTTGCTATTTGAATGTTTGAATTTGATTAAAGAGAAAGAAGAATTGCAAAATCAAATTTTATCAAAAGACATTAAATACCAAATTATGCAAGAAGAAGAATTATCTGAAGAAAGATTTAATGAATTGGATATTGATGGGGATGGTAAAATTACTTCTCTTGATTATCTACTAGCAAAGAATGGAGAAAGATAAAATGATTAAAACTGTTGAGGTAAAATGCACAAAAAAAGAATTTGAGAACATTATAACATTAACCGATGATTGGGGATGTATTCACGATCGCACCGGGAAATATGAACACGGAAACATTGTAATGTTTGTAGAAGAGCCGACACAAAGATATATAATATTTATGGCTTTTCAAAACAAAGAATGTGTAACACTAAAACCCAAATTAATTATGGGATGCAAAATATAAGGAGAAAAAACAATGGAAGATGCAATTAAATTAATTAAAGAGCTTTATGAAGAAAAAATTGAATTACTGAAAAAGGAAAATGAAATTTTAAATGGTAAAATAAGATGTTTAAAGTCAGAAATCGAAAAATTAAAACAAGATAAATTAATTAATGAATTAGATACTTACCATCTTGAGAAAGTTGGCGAAATTGACATAGAGGAATACCATTCTAAAATATTAATAAAAACTTTTATAAAAAATGGAATTACTGACATGAATGAGTGGCAAAGAATCACAATATTAGCAAAAAGAATTATGGAGAGAAAAAACAATGAAAGAAATAATTAATGAAATGTTAGAAATGCAAAGACATCTTGATAAAGTAATCATGGATGCACAAGGAATTACTTATGATACTGTATCAGTGAAGCAATATTATCAAGCTGTACTTGATGAAATAATTTGATTTAAACATTACTTTGTGATAATATATAAAATATAAACAAAGGAGAGTAAAATGAGAATTGACAATCAAGAAAAAAGAACTAAAACAATAGGAGAAGTATATGGTAATTTAGAAATAATTGGTTGGGTATATACAAGCCAAAAAGAAAATAGACCAATTTGTAAATGTTTATGTGGTGGAGAGACAATTTCAGTTTACGCAGATTTGGTTAAAGGTAGACATACATCTTGCAAATGTAAAGGAAACATAAGAGCATACAAAAATGGAAAATTAAAAATAAAGGAATATGAGAGAAGTACAAAAAATAAATTTTATCAAATGTATGCAGATATTGTTAAAAGAACGACAAACTGTAAAAGTAACTGTTATAAAAGATATGGTGGAAGAGGGATATTAAATAAATTTTCATGTTTTGAAGATTTTATTGATTATATTATAAAATTAGAAAATTATGATAAGGTAATAATTGATAATTTAAAAATAGATAGAATTGATAATAACGGAAATTATGAAATTGGTAATTTAAGATTTGTAACACATAGACAAAATTGCTCTAATAGAGAAATTAATAAAAAAAAGAAAAATAAATACACTGGTGTTGTTTATGATTATAAAACAAAAAAATATAGATCTACTATTTATATAAATAAAAAAGCAACATATATAGGAGTTTATAACAATCCAGAAGAAGCAAGGCTTAATTATTTAAAAAAACTTATAACACTAAATGAAAGTAATATTTATAAAAAAGAAATAATAAAAGAAATAGAGTTATTAGAAAGTGAGTTAATAAATGTTAAAAAAACAAAAAAATAAATGTATTACAATAACTGAACATTATGGAATTAATACACAAATAGAAAAAGCGATTGAAGAACTTAATGAATTAATTATCGAATTAAAAAAAGAAAAATTTAATAGAAAAGATTTGTTGTCTGAAATTGCAGATGTATATGTTGTTTTAGAACATATTAAATATATTTACAATATTCCCGATGATAAAATTAATATGGAAATAGATTACAAATTAAATAGACAACTATTAAGAATTAAGGATGGTTATTAAAATGCCTAAAAAAATAATGACAATTAATTATGGAATAATACCAATGCACGCAGCGGAAAATGTTGATTGCACAAAGTATAAATACATTGAGTACAACGTTGAACATGACTGTAACATATACCTAGATTTAGAAACAAATGAGTATTTGGCAGTTTGGTAAAATTCTAGGTAAGAGTTTGCAAACAAAAAATAGAGGTAAAGGAAACGTAACAATAAAAGGAGAAAAACAATGCAAGAGTGGATAATTAATTTTGGTATTTTATGTTTGATTAGTTTCATAAGTCTGGGGATCGGTTATGGTGTAGCAGAAAAAGAATATAAGAGTAAACTTCTTGATAGCATTAATGGATCAATAGCACTATGTATGCTATCTTATGAAGTGTTTAAAATACTTAAAGAAGATAACCCGGAAAACGATGATGTTAAAAATAATTATGAAACTTTAGAAGATGCTTTATTAAATCTTCAACAAATTAAATTTGAATTAGAAAGTAAAAAATAATATAAAAGGAGATCTTGTTGATCTCTTTTTTTTTGAAAATTTTAGGTAAGAAAAACGTAACAAAAATTCTAGGTAAAGAAAAGGTAACAAATTCTAGGTAAGAAATTTCAAACAATTTTTTTAATTTTTTTTATATTAAAAAATTCTAGGTCAAAAAAACGTAACAAAAATTACGGATAAAAAAATAATAATAAAAAATTAGATATGCAAAATATGTTGATCTCGTTGATCTTGTGATCTGCTGCACTATCTAAAATAATTAGATACAACAAAACAGAAAAAATAAAAATAAAAAAACTTTTTTTATTGCATATATATAGAACCAACTAGAAAAAAATAAAAATATTTAAAAAAGTTATACATTTTTGTTGACAGTATAAATTGTACTGTGCTATTATGGAGTTGCAAGGGATAGCAGCACACCCGACAACCGGCAACCCCGGATAGGAGAAAAACAATGAAAACAGTAAACAACAAAAAATTATTATTACAATCAATCGAAATGTTACAATCTAAAAAATACAGATCTGTTTGGGATAATGCAATATCTGAAGATGCTATTAATTTATTAGAGATCATTATCGATCATGATCGTATTGATTCATTAAATGATAACATTATAGATAGAGATCTTTTTAAAAAACTAGCATTGAATGGGGCAAAAAACTGGAACGAGTTCTCATATGGCGGTTGCAGTTATGTATATGATGAAGATATAATGAAGCATTACTCAATACCATCATATATAAAAAAATGGAACGGACAGAATCCAAGCAGTAATGAGACATGGTTAGACTTGCAAGGTCGTGCATATAATCAAGCATGCACACGTGCTTATAGAATATACAAAAATATAGTAAGATTAGGAGGGGTAGAGTAATGATATATAAAATATATAATGATGGTGATATTTGTCACAAAAACAATGAAAATGATTTCAGTTATAGCGTTAAGATAACTAACGGATTTTATACAAGGTCCATCGATTTGTACGGATTCGAAAAACAACTAACAAGAAAGCAACGTAAAACAAAAGCACTAGAAATATATCACAAAATAACAAATGGTTGCGATCTAACTTACGGATATTACGTAAAAGATAAATTTATACAATTAAAAAACAGATAGGAGAATTAAAAAAATGAGAAAAAAAGATATAGAAAAAATGGAAACAGTAGCATATACGGGATACGGGATTGAAGTAAAGCACATTGAGCATGATACAAATGATTATATATACTATACAAGTAAAAAAATGAATAATGAATATAAATATATAAAACGTTGTCATAAGAAAAAAATATACTACACTGAACGACCTTATTTTATACATGATGGGATCCGTGTATTTTGTGATGAAATAATAAGAACGGGGGCTATATAGTGAAAATAATAAAAGCAATAATATTATTAATCTTATTGTTTCCGGTATTCTTTATACTAGCAATATTTAAAATGGTATCACAACAACAGTAAGGGCTAACCCCTAAGGAGGATATAAAATGGAATTATATATTAGTTTTGAAGAATTACAAGAAATAGCAATAGTCGGGTGTTTTACTCGACCGGATGGGTCCCAAGGATACGCAACAAGCAATTTAAATAATGATGGTGTATGGGTATATACTGCGGATGGGTATGATTGTTATATTGAAAACGATATACCCGAACATTATTACAAACCATTTAATGATAATAATTACAATTATGATCCAACTAACGATCTAGCTTCACCTATCGATGAAATGGTAGAAACATTATAATATAAATATAAAGCGGAATAAAAACCGCTTTTTTTGTTGTAAAATAAAAATATCCTTTTATTGCGTTCTAACAGTCGTTTTATATAGGGTTGGATATAATACACAAAAATATAACAAATGAAGCAATATAACGCTTTAAAATAAGAAAAAAGGCTATAAGATGCTATATTGATATATCAATTATAACATTATATGCTATATAACCCATTATAATACACTATATAACACTATAATATACAATTAGTTATATTATTACTAATAACCCTATATACTCATATATAACACCTTATATTACTTTATATAATACCATGCTATATAATACACTATATTATATTATCCTATTATATATAACCTATTACTATATATTATACTATCCTATACTATATATCTATATTGACTATATTATATTACAGTATACTATATTATATAATACTATATACTACTATACTATTATCTATACTATATAATACTATATATAATTCTTTATTTACTAATACTTATAATAACACTACTATTATTACATGTACTATTATATATATATATTAGTATTATAGGGCGTTGGAATCTTATCGGGGTTAACACCGCCGGGAGGAATCGACCCACCTTACACAATCTGGATCAACCCTAACAAATAGCAAAATAACACCTATAAAATGCCTTTAGTAATGAAAAACCCCATAATAAGACAGTACATTTATTACTTTTATCAAAACATCGTAAAACGCAACAAAACTGCAACCAAATATATAATAAGTAATTACATAATAAACATAACTACACTAGGCCTTGTTACCCTATCCATAATAACGATCTAGGCCACTGTATCCGCTGCTATATGGCCGGCTATATACAACACTGTACAACGCACTATACTGCCCCATACGATACCCTATATAACGGCCTATGCAATGATACCAGATAACACAATACAACGTACCACGATACGCTATACAACGATATACTATACAACGTAACGCACTGCATCATATCGCATCATAACCCACCCACCTATTGAATAACAAAACACCCCACCCCCATATATAGAAAAAATATAAACCCGGTAGGGGTATAACAAATCGCAACACCACACCCACCACCGCACTAGATCAATGCAGCATAACACTAGATGCAGTAAAAGGAGCAATAAGGCGGAATTATCAAGGGGGTACTTTTTATAGGTTCATTAAATGTAGTTATATTATCCCACCCCCCCATTTTTTGTAATATCAATGATTTAGTTTCTAAATATTTTTTCAAGTAGTAAAATAATAAGTTTATAAAGTAAACATAGAATAGTAAAAGGAAGTATAGTATAATAGAGGTGTCGAAAGACAACTTGCTAAAGGGGGACTTAAATGTTCTCGATGTTTTTTCCTAGATAAGGGGCTACGCTATAAGGTGTAGTCTTTTATTGTATAATGTAGTATAATAGGTAGTATAGGAGGAAATAAAAGGACATGAAAGTAGAGATAAAATTTAGCGAGAATGAAATAAAGAAGATGTTAAAAGAAAAGATTTGCATATTGGTAGATAGTAGGGAGCAAGAGAACAAGCACATATTACAATTTTTAGAGAAGCAGAAAATCCCGTATAAGGTAAAGAAATTGGAGTTTGGAGATTATAGTGTATGCTTCACAAATCTTCAAGATATGGGAATTATGATGGATGTAAGCCTAGAGGATCACATAGCAATAGAGAAAAAAAATTCCTTAGAAGAAATATCCGGGAATTTCACAAATGGTCGTACTGCGTTTGAAAACGAGTTTATAAGAGCAAAGGAAAAGGGATGTGATATGCACTTATTAATTGAAAATGGATCGTATATGAAGATAGCGACAAGGAAATATAACACAAAATATGAGCCCAATTCATTTTATAATAGCTTATTGTCATTTCAGTTAAAATATGATTTAAAAATCCACTTCGTGGAAAGGGAATTAAGTGCAACACACATTGTAAGATTGCTAAAAATGGAATGTAGGAGGTATTTGAAATAATGAAATATTTATTTAAACACAAACTTAACTTAAACGAAAAAGAATGGACTTTATACTTGCGTAATCATGATCATGATTCAGTTTTAAAAGATAATGATTATAGTGGTTATTGTGATGAACTAAGAAAAGTCATAATAATAGGACATATTGACAAAAAAGATATAACGGATGAATTTGAAAGCAAAGAATATAGAAAAAAAGCACTTATTGAAAAATATGGAGATACAATCCGCCATGAAATCATACATGCTATGCTATTTTCTTGTGGTTTAGGATTTGATTCGTTAAAATGTAATGGTTCATGGGCAGTAAATGAAGAAATGGTTGATTGGTTTGCAATAAATATTCCTAAAATACACACAAAAACGAACAAAATAATACATGATGAAAGGTTTTTAAAAGCTATTTTATAATGTCTGGTTATATAGTTGATGCAGTTTTATCAAATGGTACAGTATTAAAAGTGGATGAACGCATGTTTAACCCGGTATATAGACCATATTTTTATACAACGGATCGTGTAAATATATACTTTGGCGGAGCATCTAGTGGAAAATCAACGTTTAATTTCATGACAGTTCCACTACAAATGCTATTATTTGATAGAAATTACTTAATTTTAATGAAAGAAAAGACAAAATGTCGTATTGCGTGTGTAAATGAGATAAAAAGAGCGTTGGCAACGTTCAAATTAGAGCATTTATTTGAATGGAAACAATCTCCGGCAACAACGTTAACGTGCAAATTGAATGGTAGAATCATATTATTTGAGGGTTTAGAGGATGTAGAGCAGCTTAAATCCATTGTACCACCAAAAGGAACATTTACGGATATAATACTAGAAGAAGCAACAAACGTTAAAGAGGGAGATTATGACCAACTTTTACTAAGACAAAGGGGAACGGATAAGGATTCAAGAGGTAATGAAATTGCTAAAAGAATCCATGTATTATTCAACCCGGTATCAAAGAATCATTGGATATATCGTAAGTTTTTCTTAGGTAAGTTCGATGAAAAAAAAGATAAAGCATTAAGATACCAACAACTTGTAAAACTTGATGATAAATTAACTTCAATTAGTATCTCGATATTAAAAACAACGTATCGTGATAATAAATTTTTAAGTGAAGAAGATATAGCAACGATAAATTCACAAACAGACCCAAATATGTATGAAGTTTATGTAAACGGAAACTTTGGATCACTTGGAAAGACAATATTTACACCAAATTCAAACTATTTTGTAGTACCAAATCTAAGAGAAAAAATGAACTCTGGAGAATATGCCGGCCTACCAATACGAATGGGATTGGACTTTGGAGGAGGAGTAGCACCATTTTTCTTTGTTAAATGCAAATTAGATAGAAAGAAAAAGAAGATTTACGTTTATGATACATTTTCAATAGTGGATGTAGACATAGATCAACTGTGGATGCTAATAAAAAAGAAAGTATATGGATGTGGAATGATGCGTGTTGAACAAGGACATGACATGAGAAAACAACTAAAGAAATTAGGAGCACCAATAAAACCGGCAAGAAAAGGTAATAAATCAATCATTACGGGGTTAAATTGGCTAAAGGGGTATCAAATATACATAGATTCAAGTTTGCTTGATATAATAGAGAATTTTGAGTTATATTCATGGAAGAAAAACAAGATGGGAGAGTATGTTGAGATCCCGGAAGATGTAAACAACGATGGTATAGATGCACTGCGTTATGCACTAAGCTATGAAATCATAGGAAAAACCAAAATAAAGAAAGGAAGCGTACAAATATAATGAGTGTTAAAGTACAAATAAAAAAAGAACAATTAGATAAATTAAATAAGTCGCAAATTGAATCCATTTTTAATAATCATGAATTAGAATTTACAAAAAAGCGTTATCTAAAAGAAAGGTATGAAAGAAAAGATGCCTTTATTAAATTAATAACTGAAACGGATGATAAAGAGATCGATGTTTCAGTAGCATTAGAATCAATATTAATTGATACTGCTGCCGGATATGGACTAAACAATCCAGTAACGTATTACGATAAATCGGATGATAACTTTGAGATAGAAAAAAGAAAAAATGTAATGACAAATCTTGAAGTAGAGTATGTAACAAAGAAAAATGAATCAAAAAAGAATAAATATCTTGAAGAACTATTAAAAGTTTTATCAAGAAATAACACATCTAGGAATGATGTTGTTTTGCTAAAGAACGTTTTGTTATATGGTAGTAGTGATGAAGCAATCTTTACAAATGAAAATTCAGAGATTGAAATCATAGAAATAGAGGATGATTGCATAGCGTTTTACGATCATACAATAAAACCTAAAATGATTGGATTTGCTAGAAGATATGATTATACGGATGGTATAACGCAAGAAACATATACAAAGTATGAATTATATCTTGAAGATACTGCGTGGCAATTTGATGAAAGAGAAAGTGAAAGGCAAACACTTGAATATGGGAACGATGTTGTTACTGGTATTCCATTCATTAGATATGACATAGGAATCCCTTATATACAAAACTTAATATCTCAAATACGTTCATATGAACTTGTTACAAATAACACTAAAAACACATTAGCATATAACGATGAAGCAATCTTAATGATTCAAGGATATATGTTTGACAATAGTGGAACAGAGGAAACAGAAGATCAAAAGAGAGAAACAGTAAATAACGTAGTGAAAATGTTCAAAGAATCTGGAGCAATGTTCCTAGATGGAGAAGATGGGGATGCTAAAGCGGAATATCTAATAAAAGATATTAATGATACTGCAACTGAAAACCACAAAAAGAACCTAAAGGATGATTTATACAACATTGCCGGTACATTTAATAGTGCAAATGACAATCAAGTTTACCAAAACACATTATCATTAATTTTCAAAATGTATGGACTTGAAACTAAAATGGGCGGTTATATCATGGAGATCAAAAAGGGATTCATGGAAAGAATTAGAATAATCACTAAAATACTTAATTATCCTACTGGGGAAGATTTTGATTATACAAACATTGATATGTCATTTTCCAGAGATTTACCAACAAACGTAAATGAAGAAATAAACTTTGCAAATCAAATGAAAGATATTTTACCGCTAGAAACGATATATGAACATTTATCATTCATTGAAAACCCTAAAAAAGAAATAAAAAGATACAAAGAATGGAAAATGGAAGTTGCACAATTAAATAAAGAAACAATGCTAATTACTGCATCGGCAACATCAAATGAAATGAATCCTACAAGTGCGGAAGATTACAAAAACGAAAATGAAAAGAGTGATGAATAATGTTTGAAAACAGTGATGAATTATTTGATTTCTTGGATGATGAAAGAGGAAAAACATTAGTAGAAATGAATTTAGAGTTTGAAAAAGCAAAAGAGTTGTATATTCAAAACACTTTAGCAAATATAGATTCATTTATTGTAGATAACAAAATTGTAACAAGCTATACAGTAAACAAAGAAATAAACGATAATCTATTTGATTCATTAAATGTATTAATGGATGAATCGGTAGATGTTGCTATTGAACACTATTATAAAGAAACAGTTGATTACATCGTTGAAACAATAGAAAAAGAAGAAAATGTTACATCCAAATATAATATAAATGAAGAATTAAAAGCTAAGATATTAGAAGCAGCAAAGAAGAAAAAAGAACTTACAAAAAAAGAAAAAGAGAATATTAAAAATGGTTTTATTGCCGGATTTGGTTTAAACTATGAATATAATCAAAAGTTAGAAGAATATAAAATATACTTTAACGAAAGATTATCAAACACAATACGTTTGATGATGGAAAAAAAGGTTAAAGATTTAGTTAGCAAGAATTATGAAAAAGATGTTCAAGAGCATAAAGATATTAAAAAGGATGCGGAAAGTCGCATTAATAATACGGATAAAGATTATCAAAATGAAATTGCTATTGAAAAGAAAATGATTGCTAATTTATATAGCACTGCAATGATCTATACAGCAAATAAAACTATGCTAACCGCAATGGAACTATTAGGATTGTCATATGTTGTAAGGAGAGGTGTAAAAGATAAAAGCACTTGTAAATATTGCTTATCGATAATGGATAATGAATATTTAATTGATGAAATACCATCAGTTCCTAGTCATCCCTCATGCAGATGTTATTATGAACCAATACTAGATAAATACAAAAAGAAGTAAAAAACTTCTTTTTTTTATGTCAAAATTATTGACAAAGGTGTAAAAAAAGGGTATATTTTAGGTGTAATTTATTTACAAGGAGGAAAACAAATGAAAGAAAAGAAAAGGTTTAAAGGAGTGGCATTTGATTATGTTGAGAACGTAGCTAAGGAACAAAGGTTGTTGTCTTATTGCAATGATTTAGATCGTTGTAAACAAAGTTGCAATACAAGATATAATTCATTAAATTTTAATTATCAAGGGATTGCAATTATTGACATGAAAGAAAAAAGATTAGTTTACTTAAAATCAAAGAAATACGGAGGATAGAAAAAATGAGTAAATACGATTTAGAATTTTTAAACCAAACATTATTTGAAGCATTGGACAATTTAGATAATGAAAATTTATCACAAAAGGAAATTGAAAAACTTCAAAAGAAAGCAAAAGTACAATCGCAAATTGCAAGCATGATTATTAAATCAAAGTCATTGCAATTAGATGCAATTAAATTTAAAACGGAATATAGCAACGCAAAAGATAGTGTAAAACTTATTACCGGAGAAGATTAATGAGTAAATCAAGAAGAAAAACTGGAAAAGGTTGTAAGTGGAGAGAAGAAGAAATAGAATACATAAAAACTATTGTAAAAGGTAGATTGTATTCTGAAATATCAGATATGATGAACAAGAAGTTTGGAGAAAAATATAGGAAATACGATCGTGTTATTGTTAAATCGTTTTGTGTTAGAAGAAAAATAAACTCTGGTTACGATAAGAATAAAAACCTTGAAAAAAGGCAAGGAAAACAAAAAATCGGAACAGTTATAAAAAACAAAGATGGATATATGGTTGTTAAAGTTAAAAACGGAGATCGTAAAGAATATCATAAAAATTGGATTAGAAAACACAAATTAATATGGGAAGAATATCACGGTATAAAAGTTCCGGAAAATCATAATATTATATTTGCCAATGGAGATAAAAATGATTTTAGTATTGAAAACTTAGTGTGTGTAAATAGATCGGTACATTGTTTCTTAACGGCACATAAACTAAGATTCAACGATATAGAATTAACAAAAACAGCAATAAATATGGCAAAGTTGGATTTAAAATTAAAACAAATGGAGAATAAAAATGAATAAAATAAATAATGAGATTATATTTTTGAGAAATGAAAACAAAAGGCTTATTAAAGAAAATGAATTGTTAAAAGGAGAATTAAATATATTAAGAAGTAACGATGATTTTATGGTATTGAAAATGAATGAATTAGAAGAGTTGAAATTAATGGAAGAATTAAAAGATCGTGATAACTATCCTGAACTAAAAGGAGCATTTCAAGAAACAGACCAAAATTTTTGGAATAGAATTAGAAAAAGTATACAAGAACTTGAAAAAAAGGAGAAACAAAATGAAGTATAGTATTAGACATGAAAATGATATGTTCTACATCAATATAATTGGTGGAATATATAATGGAATGGTTGTTACGATATATTGCCATGATGGTCATGGTATGATCGATTTATTAAACAAATGCAAAGAACTAGAAGAAAAAGGATATAAGCAAGTAATATATAAAGAATTATAGGAGGAATTTTAAAATGAAAAAGATAATTGTTGTCGTTGTTGTTGCTATTGTATTTTTATCTAATTTTATTGTTGTTGCAGCAACAGGAGAAAATATAAATTCAATGGTAAGTTATAAAGAAACAAAAGTATTAATGACAGAAGAAAACATAACTGTAGATATTAGCTTTAAATTCAATGAATTAGAATTGAAAGAAAATCAAACATTTACATTACCAATCGAATATAACGGATTAGAAATAAGTGCTACAGATAAATATTTATATGATGAAAATGGAAATGCAGTATTTAATTATTATATTTCAAACAATGAAATTGTATTCACAATTACTGCTTATGCATCAACTGAAAAATACAATAATAATTATCATTATTTTAAAATCATATTAAATGTAAATTATATAGAAGATACTTCAATAATTAAAATTGGTAATACAACCGAAAAAAAAGTTATAGAAAAAGAAGTTATAGCACCTGTTTTTGAAGAAAATGAAGAAGTGGTGCAAATTATCGAAAAAAAAGATAACGTTGTTATATCGAAAGAAAAAGAAACAAAAAACACCACTATAGAAGAAGTTGTTGAAGAAATACATGTGGTTGATTATGAAAAAGAAAAACTTAATAAAATGATCGAATTAAAAATTAAGATAACGATTATTTTATTTCAATTTAATTTTAGATAGGAGAATTAAAAATGAAAGATTGGGCAAAAAAAGAAATAGAATTAGCAATTAAAAATGAATTAAAAGGAAAAAAGGATGATGGAACATTTAATTATGGTGTAGAGTGTTATAAATCGGCATATAAAGCACTGGAATCATTAATTGATGATGAACATAGTGGAAGTAGTATACACTACACAAAAAGTATATTAAATAGATTAATTGATGGCAAACCATTAACACCTATTGAAGATATTGAATGTGAATGGAATATAATTGATGATAATGAAGAATGGAAGATGTATCAAAGCAAAAGAATGTCATCATTATTTAAGTATGTTTATAAAAACGGTGCTATTAAGTATAGGGATGTGAATAGAGTGGTATTTATTGATGAAGAAACTAATTTATCTTGGAGTAATGGAAACGTTACAGATGTTGTCGATAATTTGCTTCCAATATCAATGCCATATTTTGCACGAAATGAATATTATTATGTTTATGGAACTGATTTTGACACAGAGGCAAAACATGGTTATTATGACACAATGCACTACAATTTTTTAAAAACACCTAATAATGAAACAATTGAATTAAATTTATATTTTAAAGATGGTGGCGATGGTAAAGATATAGAAATCACAAAAGAAGAATATTTAGAAAGAAAGAACATATTTATAGAAAACTTTAATAAAATTAATGAAATGGAGAAACAACATGGAACTGAGAGACATTAAACCTGGAATGATAGTAGTAACAAGAAACAAAGAGAAGTTTTTGTATCTAAATGGATTATTCAAAAGAGCAAATGGATATGGTAGAGATACGGACTACAATGAAGATATGACTGCGAAATGCGGAATTTGGCAACTAGATATTATGGAAGTATACAAAGTTGTAAATGATTGCAGCTTAAAGAAAACATTTCAAAAACAAAATTTAGAATTAATTTGGGAACGTAAAGAATTACCAAATTTTGAGCATGATGAAATCATTGAAGTTTATTGTGAATTTTCAGATAAATGGTACAAAAGATATTTTAAAAAATTTGATGAAAATGGATATGCTATTTGTTATTCAAACGGTGCAAGTTCTATTACCGTTGATAATGAGAGTTGCACACAAACGTGGACCACATACCGCAAGTGGGAAAAAGGAGAATAGAAATGAGTAAATTAAGATGTTATGCTAGTGAATTAGCAACACAAGAAGAATATGAAATTATAAATAAATTTATAAAACAAATTGAATGCTTTGGTAATGATGAAATTTTTATTAATTGTGATATTAGAATACCAAAAAGAGTTATGGAATTAATACTTGATATTCATTTAATAGATGCAAATAAATTAATAGAATTTAGTGAAACATATAGAGGAGAATAGAAATGAAAAAATTATATATTAAAGGATTTGAAAAAGACTTAACTTGTAGAGGATATCAATTTGAAATTGGAAAAGAATATAAAATTGAAAGCGATAAATTAGAATTGTGTACAAATACAGTGTTCCACTTTTGCGAAAACATTCAACAAGTCCATGAGTTTTATTCTTGCAATGATAAAAATAACAGATATTGTTATATTGAAGTTTTGGGAGAAGTAATAAAAGATAATGAAAAATGTGGAAGTAATCATATTAAAGTAGCAAGTGAAATAAAAGGAGAAGAATTAGATAGACTTTTATTGAAAATAAATGGGAATACTGGCTTATTTAACACTGGAAACTGTAACACTGGATACCGTAACACTGGAGACTGTAACACTGGAGACTGTAACACTGGAAACCGTAACACTGGAAACCGTAACACTGGAGACTGTAACACTGGATACTGTAACACTGGAGACTGTAACACTGGAAACTGTAACACTGGAAACTGTAACACTGGATAC
>CAYJFS010000009.1:0-21894 GCA_964369665.1 uncultured Lawsonia sp.
TAAAATTTTTTGGTTATTATTTGAATATGCCTTCCCTATAAAACCAGCTCCTTGAGACTTAAAAGTAAAATCTTTTTTTTCCACAACTGGTTCTAATGGACTCATACACACAGGAAAAAACATAGGAAAATCCGGACCTATTGGTCCTGCTGGTTCTGATTTTTCATAGATTTCTGGACCACCTAAAGCTTCTGCATAGGCACCACCAGCCTCAAATCTTTTTTGAAGACCAACAATACGAGTTACACTCCTATCCTTTCCTTTTCCAGAACGAAGATCTTCAAATGAAAGCACATATGGATTCTTTGTATCTTCTGGCGTTGTTGTATAATATAATCCATACGTTGGATCATACAACTGCCAACGGCCATTAACAAAGGCCTCCATAACTACATGTCCGTTTCCTTTAGGAAAATTATAAAGGCCAACATGCCGAGTTGGAATATTCATAGCAGAACATAGTGCAGCAACAATATGAGCCCATGTACCACATGCTCCTGTTCGATCAAGTAAAGATGACTCTGGATTCCCTTGAGGAAGTGAAGCAATCTTATGATTTTTACTTACCTGCATAAACAAAACAATTTTTTCATGATCTGTTAAATTTTTACCTTCAACAATTTTTGTTGCTAGTTTGACAATACCTTTTGAGATAGGAAGTCCAAAATAACGCAGATTATTTTGAGGATTATCTCTAGTTAAAAAAGGTTTTTGATTTTCTTCTGAAAGTAATATTGCTTGTTCTTCATCAGGAGGAGTTACTAAAATTTCAATCCGCTCTATCTCCAAAGGCTTTTTATTATTTTGTAACCGTACATCAAGAAAACTAACATCTTCATCTATTGTAACAGTATGCTCCCATACTTTCCCAGAAAAACCTTTTACGGAAGCAAGTATGGTATTCCTTTGAAGATCTTCTAATTTTTTTTTGTAACCTACCTTCCATATAGCTATATCACAATTGCCTTCCTGGTTATCTTTAAAAGTAATAATAACTCTTTTTATATATGCTGCTCTTCCTAAACCTAATAAAAATTCTATAGGTTCTTTTAAAGGATCAAGGGTAATAGGTGATACTCCTTTTAATAGAGCCTCAACCTCTTTTTTATCAATTTGTAGAGACGTTGCAAGAACTTTTGATTTAGGTGTTATATCTTCACATGTACCAATTACATCATCTATAGCTAAACTAGGGAAAGATATAGGAAGAAGATTTTTTCTAAAACATTCACGATAATAATCTAATCTTTCTGCATACTGTGCAATAAACTTGTTTTTTGTTATTTTAACTAACTCATGAAGCTGTTTGCTGTGATAATCCTGATAATCAATACCTACATACCAACCTAAATCCTGTGGCCGAAGAAGTATATTTGCTTCTTTCCATACTTTTTCTCCAGTACACTGAATTACAGCATTACGTAATGGTACAAAGCTTAAAATATTCCCCTCTCCTATAGATTGTATTTTTAAAGCAAAAATTCCTTCTTCTTCATCAAAATACTTAATGCGAAGTATATGCAAAGGCCAACTAAAATGGTCAGGTACAGATTGCTCGGGAAGAACAGCTTTAATATAGACATTGTGCCTAGTACCTCCAGAAAGTGCATTGTTATGTATACGATAACCATTCTGGAAAGACCTTCCATAGCCAAAAAATTGTTCATCTTTATCATTAGCAACGACAAGAGGCATCCAGTCAACCCCTGAAAGACACATAGGACCATTAAAAACATTATCATGACTAGTGTCTATTCTTGTTGATGTTAGAGTAGCTGGATTAATAATAGATATCTCTCCAATTAATGGAGATTTTTCTCCTTCTATCCAGTCAATATTCAACAAAAACTGTTTTTTAGGATTAGTATCATAACGTAACCAATAACCACTGTCATATAAATACAAAGTATTAAGTAAAGAAATCATACCTTTTTTAGCTTCTGATATGCCTTGAACAAAATTATACAGAGTAGCTGTACTCACTAAATGAGCATTCAAAACATGTGTAGCATTTGGAACCTCTTCATAAAATATACCTTGAGGTGTTGATGCATAAAGCCCTCCCTTTTCTATTGGTACAGAGTAGGCTTTAATAGCTTCCTGCAATAATTGAACGTAGGGTATATCAGGGATAGTTCTTCCTGCATCTATAGCCTTTTTGAATGCCATAATTATATATGGCTGACTGAAAGAAGATGACCATAAAGCAGGAGTATATACATCATTATATACGTTTGGACATGAATATAGCCAAATACTGGCACCTGAGTTAGAACAATTTGTTTTATTGTCATAAAGCCATTGGTAAGCAGAATTTTCATTAATTCTATGAATATTTTCCTTTGTTACCAATGTATTAAAAATATTACTAAAATTTTTAATAAAGTTTTCAGGTATAATGCGCTTAGTAATAAAATTTTCATATTGACCTAGATTAGTTAAAGCTTGTTCTGCTACAACAAAAGGTGATATTGAAGCAAAAAAAGATTCTCCATCTTCATGGATCATAGTTATGACACCTTTTTCAGTAAGACCCCAAAATGCTGGTGGTGTTTGTTGTGGAAGTGGTTTAAGTTCAGCCTTCTTAATAATGACTTCTTTCCAGGGTTTATTTACCATATTAACATATGTACGTGCTTTATATACCCAAGAGTTAATAATAGAAGCATTGCTTCCCAATAATTCAAGATTTTTAATTGTTTCTTCAAGACAACTTGTATTATGGATACTGTGTCCTATATCTGAAATTCTTAAAGGAACTGTCCATGTTCTCCATTTATTATTATTAGAAAAAAATAAGTCACCATCACGTATGTCTTGATAATCAACACCAGGAACAATAGAGCGAATCTGGACGGCAATATTTGTTAGTTGTTCATCCTTATAAACAAAATCTAACTCAAAAGGTGCTTCTCTTGAAAAATTTTGCCATGCTTTAGGAATCGTGAACCGTATAGCAGCAGAGTTCTGTATACTTGGATTAGCAACTTTTTTAAGACGACGAACATAACGTCCATCAAATTGTATCCTATCTCCCCAACCATTGCTAAAAATACCTGTAGATCCCTTCAGGTCATTCTTTTGCCCAATATCTAAAACAATAGATGATCCAGATAATGGATCACGAAGAACAACAGTATCAAAAGGAATATCTTGAACTTCCAACCCATAAGGATTTATTAAGCGTATTTCAAATGTTGATGAAACAGTGTTGTCACAACACAACCAATAACCTGTATCATAATTGATTAACTTATCTTGCAATGATTGTAGACCACGTTGATACCATTGTATAAAAATCTTACTATCACTTGCTTGATCCAACCCTCTCAAAGCAAGTAATACCTGAATATGACCATTAAGATGATGGACATGTGCTACTTTAGCAAGGCTTGAACATTGAATTTTTTTAGAAAATTTAATAAATGATTCAAACCAAATATTTTTATCATCTTCAAATAATATTCCACCCTTACTCAAAGGTATAAAAAGTATAGCACTTGCTTGTTCTGCTGCATCAAGATACTTTTTATTTTGTGTAACTTTATATGCAGCAAGCAACCCACGTATACCTAAGGCTTGTGTATACGCACCATAATACATACTATTCATCTTTGTAGAAGAACATAAACAAGAATCTTTTCTTAACCATACAGCAAACCCATTAGGTAACTTTTGCAAAGTATCGTAAAGATAGTTAGCATAAGTCTCTAAATTTTGTGCATCAAGCTGAGTACATGTATCTTGATAAGGAATTTTAGTATAAGAAATAAGCTTTTCAGCTACATCTCTTAATGAAAAACTAAAAGGCTTTTCTTTTAAAATGGGATTAGATAAAACATTCTTTGAAGACTCAACAGCCTCAACAAATAAACAAAAATGTATATTGTAAAATACAAAAAGTACAAAAAATACAAAAATAACTAATGATTTTTTTACGCTAGTAAACATTAAATATCCCTTTTAATATACCAATATTAAAGCTTTAATATCTATAATTAAAACTCTAATAAAAATACAATTATAAAGTATACATATTGAAAAATGCTTATTTAACGACAAGATCTTACAGGATTACACTGCAATTTAGATATGGCCTTCCAGTAATGCTCTGCTTGTGTTTCCCAATTGTACAAAACCTTATCCACAGCAAGCTTTTTACGTGCCTCTCCCAAAAATTCTGGCATATCCGCTATTTTATCAAAAGCTTTTGCTGCTAAACCTGGTTTTGTTATATCAGTCACAAGTCCAAAGCCTGTCTGCTCTATATATCGATGAAATGAAGGAAGATCATTAGCAAGAGTAGGTAGTTCAGCCTGAATAAACTCAAACATTTTATTAGGATTACAGTAAAATGTATTCATATCAATAGCAGAATAAGGTATTATTCCAACATCAGCTGTACATGTCCAATAAAGTAACTCTTCCTGAGGAACAGCTTCTTTAAAAAAGACTCGATCTGCACAGTTGTATTTTTTTACTATATTCTGCAATTTATTTAAAAGCCGACCATTCCCCATAAAAACTAAAACCAATGTAGGGTTGGTTACCATACTCATAGCCTTAGCGAGTACTTCCAAATTTCTATATGGAGAAAGCCCCCCTTGATATAATAAAATAAACTTGTCTTTAGACAAAGAAAAATATTTTCTTAAAAGATCTCCAGATTTATTAATATTTTTAGGTGGGGTAACTGCATTAAACAT
The DNA here is from genome assembly GCA_964369665.1 of uncultured Lawsonia sp. Taxonomy (GTDB): domain Bacteria; phylum Desulfobacterota; class Desulfovibrionia; order Desulfovibrionales; family Desulfovibrionaceae; genus Bilophila. The sequence goes on from CAYJFS010000009.1 coordinate 4,707, forward strand.
CTCTATAGGTTCAGGAATCTTATATCTATTTGCTAAATGGATAGCAATGTCTTTGTTCACTGTAAATGTTACAGCTGTATGAGTTATATATTTTTGCTCTATGGCAAACATAAATGCTTTTTGTTTTTTAGAAAAAACTTTTTGCTCAAGATAAAGTTCATGTGAATCATAAACAAGTGGGACATTCCACTCCATAGCTAAATCTTTTGCAGTTTTCAGTGCAGGTAAATCATGAGCCTGTACAACAGAAGCTTTATAGTGCTTTGCAGCTTCATAAAACGCATTATCAAATGGTAATGGAATTCCATGAATACTGCCATAATAACATAAACGTAGTAAACCATAAAAACCTAAAAAGCTCACCCTATACAAAGTGTTAAACAAACGCTGAAAAGGCATTTCTTGCAATAATTTAGCAAATGCCATAGCTTTATAATATGCAGGACATTCTGGAACTATGCGTTTAAGGCCTATACGATGCACTACAATCTCACCCACATAATCAATTTTATCTTCTAGATCATGACTGAGAGCAATAATAATACCTGTCCACCCTTTCTCTTGAAGAGTCTGAGCTTGTTGAATGATACGCCTATCAATATTTTGATCATGACAAATCATCAAATAACTAATCTTATTATAAGTTTGTTCTTCCCATGTCGCATATCTTTGAAGACTAGAAGCTTGATCACGAAGTTTCTGACAAAAATTATGGTATGATTTTAATTTATCTGAAAAAAATCCTATAATTTTTCCAAATAGCTTATATTCTAAATTTTGCTTTTTTTTATCTTTTTCCATCTGTCGCTTTTCTGATAAAATAATTTCTCTCATATCTTTTATTTGAAGCAATAAAGATTTTTGCTGATTATCCTTTTTAATATAAAAAGACTGGTGATTGCTTTTTAGTTGTTTTATATCATGCATCCAATATTCTTCTAATAAATAATCACCATATAAAGAAAGGCTTAATATGATTAAGTCTTCTCCAGGAAGACGCCAGTAGGTAGCATCCTTTATTTCTCTCACAACAACATTATTTGTATTCATTCCTAATGCTATCTTGTGTAAAAGAATTTTTATATTAGCTCGAAAACAAAAAAGATATCCATAACAACTAAATACTGCTTTTAAAGCAGATATATCATATGAAAACTCTCCTTTTAAAACATCAAACGAAGCAAACTTTATGTATTGTTTACCATCATAAATCTCAATAAATATACGGCCATCATTTTCTGCATAACCATTAATAGACAACCTACTTTCATGATCAACATCTTTAACCATAAAAGAACATAATATTTCGCTATTTTGAGAAAGTATATGTCCATATCCAACCTGGGTATACTTATTAAGGTAGTATGAGCTTGTTGCCAAACTAGAAAGATTGCTTACACGATAAACACTTTCTTCCTTAAAAATAATCTCACCTGCACTACGGGTTACAGATAAAGCCTCAACAGGCTTAAAAGAAGATGAATAAAACCCAACAGGTAATTTAAATTTTTTATTATAAGCAAATAAACTTATACACTCTGTACGGACAGTTTGCACTTTTTCCGGCATATTATGTAATAAAAAAGCAGACATATAGCCAGCTTCATTTGAAGAAAGTTCGCTGTTACTACTATGAGATTTTATTGAAGCACTTCCACATTGTGGACAACGTAAATAGGTCAAACTTTTAAAGTCTGGTTTTTGTAATATAGAAAGAATTTCCTGTTCAAAGGAAAGACGCTTTCGCCTATCCCCTGTAAGAACTTGAACCTGACATTTCCATAAACTTTTAGCAAAAAAACCTCTATGATCCCAAGGGAAGAAAGATGCTTTATGATAATTTACATGATACCTTTCACCACATTCACCACAATTAACCATACCTTCTTCAAGTTTTTCTAAAATAGGAGTAGTTAATAACACATATTGTGAAGCCACACGTGAAATTTCTCTAATAGCACGTATTCTTTCACTTTCTGTAAGATGTTCTAAAACATCATTACACATAACTAAATCAAAAGAGTTCTTCTGAAATGGAAGTTCAAGAATAGAACCCTGTTTAGTATTACACTTAACACGTGAAAGAGCCTCCATACTAATATCCAATCCTGTTACATCTCTATCTTTAGGTAGCCTATTAGTAACAAAACCATCGCCACAGCCTACATCAAGTATTGTATGTGCATCATCTGGCAAAATTGTTAATATATCTCTGAGGGTTTCTTTTTGATACACCTCTGTAGTTTGATCCCAAATAGCTGCTTGTTCATAAAAAAAAGATGACTTATCATTCAATTGTTTATTATCTGTCATTACTTTAATCTCACTTATACAGGATAACAGTATTCAGAGTTGTACCTTCTAAAAACATCACTCATCTGTCTAAAAAGATCTACATCTGTCTTTTTAGATAGTTCGTCTAATAACATAATATGGAATTTATGGTATTCAAAAGCCAAAGGCAAAGTAAGCATTCTTACTGGAATCTTACATTCAACAAAATGCTCTCCAGGGTTAATAACAATTTTGGGTAACTGGGTATGTTTGTAAAAAGCACCATTAAAATCACATAGATAGAAATTAAGTTCGCCCTCTACATTAGATATATATTTCATAGATAGCAACAAATAATCTTGGAAGCCACTATCTGGAATACACTTCAACCCTTTAAAGTTTATATAGTTATGCTGTTCAAGCTTACCTGTACTATCATCATTTTTATTACAAAATACAAAATTATCATTGTCAAATTTTAAATCAAGACCAGTGAGCCAAAGACCACTTTTTTCATTATTATAATTATATAATAAATTTATTCTAGTGCATGCATCTTCTAAACTAAAATTTTTAACTAATAATTCCTTTACACTACCATGTAGCCTACATTGAATCTGACGACTAAATACTTTTGGAACATCATAGTTACTCCATACACCAGAATCCATATATCCTGAAAGCTCTTTAAATCCTTCTATACCTCTTTCAAGATGTATAATAAAACTACTTTCTCCAAATTGAATAAGATTCATAAGAGCAACTAAAGAAAAAAGGTGTGCATTAAAAATATGTGTATTGTTAGGTAGTTCTTCATAAAAAACTCCATTTTTTAAAGAAAATGCTAAACCTCCTTCTTCTATTGGTTTTACAACTATTTGCATAGCACGACATGCTGTTTCTAAATACTCTTTATCATTTGTATATAAAAACCAGTGCAAAAAAGCCATTGCTACATGAGACTGTCCATAAGAACTAATCCATGGTGGCTTAATATGATCTCCAAAATAATCAACATGATATAAATAATACCAAATGCTTGTATTATCTATGTGAGTTTCATTCAACTTAAGCCAATCCATTGCAGCCTGAGCTCCATAGAGTGATCTGGGATCAGGCAATTCTTCTATAGGAGTATAGCGAGGTATAAGATACTTAGTTTTTTTAGTATAAATACTCCCTGAAGCAACTCCATGACTGGCCTGTAAAGCAACTTCAAAAGGATTATATATAATCTGACCATCAGCTGCCTTAAAACGAATAACATCATTACTATCTGGTTCTGTCCATACATAACATGCTGATGCAGTCTTCTGCTTTTTAGGTATAAAACAAGATTCTAAAAGCCTTTTTAACATATCCTATACAACAAAATAAATTTTACTAAAGTCTAAAAAGCTCCACAACAACGCTTACATGCAGGAGCTAGTTCCCCAACCCCTTCCTCACCTAAGGTCCATTTTCTTATTTTTTTATATTTTTCACCATTCCAAACCTCTTCGAAAGAACTATCAAAAATATTTCCAAGAGTTATATCAAAACATCTTGCAGCAACAACAAAATCACCATTTGATTGTAATTGTGCTAACAAGTATGGAGCTTCACAACGCTTCTTTGAAATTATTGTTTGATGATTGTAATAATATTCATATACCTTATCACCATCAATATCAGGAGTAAAAGCAATTGGAAAATTCCAACTCCCTTCCTTTAAAGCTTTAATTTGCTCTTGTAATACTTCAATATCTATATCATTTGGAGAGTAGCTACATACACTACTTGCCGTAGCTTTTACATAGTCACCATGTAACTCATTGTGCTGCTTTGCCATCTCATTTGTTACAAAATTGAAATGAGAATAAACCAAAGATGTTATTTTAATACCAAGATCATTAATGATTTTAGCAAATTCATAAAGACAAGAGGTATTTTCAACTGAGATTGTATAGTTAATATTGATATCAATATTAAGATCTTTATCGACAGACAATGCACACACCTTCTTCATTCCCTCTATAGCCCTTTCAAAAGAACGCTTATGACCCCTTACACTATTATGTATCTCACTAGTACCATCAAGTGATACCCAAAGAGAATCAATACCACTTTCAACAAGCTCTTCAGCTTTATTAGGAAGTAAAAGCCCATTTGTAGTTAATTGAACATATAATCCAGCTGCATGTGCCATTTTTACAACTACGAATATATCCTTATATAAAAGAGGTTCAGTTCCAATGAATGCAATCATTGGCTTAAATTCAGAGATTTCATCTATAAATTTTTTCATTATATGTTTATCAAGAACACGGTCACTTTTTCTCTTCATTATATGAAAAAATTGTGAATTTGCATTATTTTGACCAACATCACATGTTTTACAAAAAAGATTACACTCATTATTTATAGTAACATATACAACTGATGGTTTTTTTACTTCAATACTTGGTATAATGGGCTCACAGACATTAGGCATTGTTTTCATAGCAACAATCCCTCGTGGGATATCATCAAACATCTTTTCCTCAATTTTTATAGTATGGGTTCTATTCCATTCACAAAAAAACTTATTTACTATATGTGTTTTTGGAAATTTATCAATAATAGTAAAGCTTAAAACATATTGACCTTGACGTAAAGGAACATCAAAAAATGTTAAAGAAAACTTGTTATTGCCAACATACATTTCATGGATATGCCATATATCTGCAAAAACTTTTAACCCTTCGTTGCTATAAATGGCCATAGTAAAAAAACTTTTAGGTAAATCTTGCAATATAGTAACAACCACATTAATATGGATATTACTTCCAGGTATAAAAGAGTAGCATGATTCTTTTCCATCTGTTATTTCAATACTTTTAAAAGCTGCATAATTTGAAGAAAATTTATCTTTACTTTCACGTATCCTTTGCAACTCTCTGTTCCCAGAACATTTAGGGAAAAAAACTTCTACATCAGAAGAACTTACATCACATTCAGATGAATTTACATCACATGATGTAACATTTTCATTTAAAAATACTGACTCAGGCACAACAAAAGAATCTGTTACAACACTTTCTCCTGTAGACAATTGGCCCAGAGGTATATAGCAATAACCATTATAAATGTTTAAATTTAGAACCTCATCACCAGGAGACTTGTGCACTACAAAAACTTTTAAAGAAGTATCACCTTTAAGATTATACTGAACAAATTGAAAAGCTGCTTGCCCTGATCCATATACATGACGAATAAAACCACTATCATTAGGTACAGGTTTTTGCCATCCATTCTCATTTGTAGCAATAATGGATGCAGACTGTGAACAATCATTATCCATTGGAGATCCAGGAAAAACTTCAAGCTGAAAGCCATCACCTTCAAGCCTTAAACAATGTATAGCATGTGACTCTTCAATGAGTGATCCATCTGCCTTATTTAAACAAAAAAGCATAACATCCGGCTGTACTTCAAAACTAGTATTATTACCTGTTTTTTTATTACGACTGGCCATACGCTGCTCTTCTAGCTGAACAATATCAGCATAGTATGCCTTACTTACATCTAAAGGTGTTCCATCCATAATAATATGGCCACGGTCTATCCATATTGCACGATCACACATCTGCTGAACACTACTTAAATCATGACTCACAAATAATAGTGTAGCTCCAGTCTCTTGTGTCAATCTTTTCATACGCTCTGCACATTTTGAGGCAAAATATGCATCACCAGCACCAAGAATTTCATCAACAATAAGAATATTAGGGCTAACTGAAGTAGCTGTAGCAAAGGCTAAACGTGCATACATACCAGATGAATATGTTTTTACAGGCTGATCCATGAATGGACCAAGTTCAACAAAGTCTTCAATATCTTCCTCGTACCATTGAATATTTTCTGATGGCATACCATGATAAGCAAGGCTTGATCGTATATTTTCACGACCTGTAAAGTCTGGATGAAAAGCTGTCCCCATTTCCATAAGTGCCTGTATTTTACCATTCACCTGAAGTTCTCCTTCAGTAATGGGTATGTTACCACACACAAGTTTTAATAAAGTACTTTTACCAGATCCATTACGCCCAATAAGAGCAATACGCTGACCACATGGAATTTCAAGACTAATTCCACGCAGTGCCCAAAAAGGTTGGACATGCTTATTACGCCATGGGAAAAATTTTAAAAGACCAAAAGCATCAAGGAGTCTATCCTTTGATGCTGGATATAAATTATATCTTTTCCCTACATTCTTTATGCATACTGCTAAATTATCCATAACTAAACACACTAAATATTATCAACAAAAATATTTTTCATCTTTTTGAAGAAAACATAACCTACATAAAAAATAAATACTGAAAAACCAAAAAAAATCCAAAAATGAATTCCAGGGAAACGCCCGATCATGAGTATATCTTGATAGCAAATAATCATATGTGCCACAGGATTAAATAAAACAACAGCTCTAAGGTTCTCAGGCAACATATCTATTGGATAAGCTATTGGTGAAATCATCATGAGCATAAGTATAATAGTACTTATAAGATACTGTAAATCTTTAAGATAAACATTAAGGCTTGATAATATCCAAACAATTCCAATCATAAACATTAATTGAAAAACCCACAATAAAGGCCACATTAAAACCCATACAGTCAAACCTTGAACAACAATAACTGCAAAAAAAAGTAAAACACTACCTACAAGTTGAGATAACTGTGTAGTTAAAACAGATTTCACTGGAATAAGCTGTACAGGATATAAGGTATTTTTAATGAGAGAAACATTTGCTGATACTGATGTTAGCCCCATGGAAAGAGCTTCAGCAAAACCCAAAAAAGGAATTAGACCACAAAAAATAACTACTACATACTGATCAGCATCAAAAAGCTGAAATCTTACTTTAAAAACAAGTAGATATACAATAGCATACACAGCAAGAAACATAACTGGCTGTAAAAAAAGCCAAAATAACCCAAGTACAGATCCTGAAAACCGAGCATGGACATCATAAAAAACAGTTTGAAAAAGAAGCCTTCTATTCTTAGAGATAAGGCTAAAAGGTCCTAGAAGTAGATTATACAATTTTTTTAGACTCATAACCATTATATCACTAATAGATTTTCAGAATTAGACTAAAATATTAGTTGATTGTCAAGCTATATAGCACTTATTTAAATTTATTTCCAAATGAACTGTATATTAAGTAGATTACTATTAAATGTGTAGTTCATCCATCTAACTTATACTTAAAAGTATAACATATAAACTAGCTACTTCTACAAACATATAGTTTAAACAGTATATTTATTCATAAAAAAAGTATAGTTATAATAAACCAAGAAAAAACTCTAAAAATATTACATAAAGCTGTTTATGATTTTTTTATTAGTGTTTATATTATAGTATATGCACTTAATTTTTAAAGTACACTTAGTCTTTATTGTTTAACTAATATAACCATTGTATTAAAAATTAAAAACAAATTTCTACTAAGATAATAATATGCCAATAAAAACAATAGTTTCCTTAGGACAAAATCTATTTTCTTATGCTGACACACCAATACCAGTTCCAGATCTAACACCAGAGCCAGAAACTTCAAGAACTTTGCAGTCTACACAACAAGGGCATACTCCTTTTGAAAACATTATTACAACACATGAAGTAGCACATAGTTATTATAGGCAAAATACAAACATTGTAAGAGAAATTCTTTCTAAATTCCAAGGCTTAAATTTAGATCAAGAATATATCCAAAACATTAAAGAATTAGAAGCTATAGAAGCACCCCTTACTGGTGGACATGTTGTCCCTGTTCTTGAAAATATTCTTAGAAAAATGCAGAAGTCTGTACCTCAACCAGAATTACAAAAAGTTTTACAGCAATTTGTTGTAGAACTACACTCTACATCCTTAGATCAAATAAATATTTCTGCAGTTACCAGTGAGTTATCAGTAATCCCTGCACACCAACTCTCCGATGTTATACTAGAAAATATAACGTCTAGCACTATCCCTGAACCATCTAATCCAACTAACCCATGTATTACTAAAATTGAAGAAGCACAACAAGAGTTGGAAAAAATGCAAAAGGATCTTGGGGGATCACCTAACTTCCCTAACCAAAAACCATCATATAACCCAAAGAGCAAAAAATTTTTTGGTATACCATTAGAAAGTTGTGTTGCATGGTGCCAAAAACAAATTGAAAAAAAAACATTCCCTGTTTTTTTATGGAAAATCTTAGCAAAGGCTTTTGGTGCAAAAGAATACCCAGAGTCTCCATATGAAAAAGCATATCTGTATCTTGAAAGCCTGAAATTTTTAGCATTAAACCAATCAAATATTGAAACAGCTTTTCTAACAAGTAATTCTTTAGGAGAAGATATATTTACTTCAACTTCTAGATTAGCTTGCCATCCAAGTCAAAATGGTGGAGCACTTGGCATGATTCGAAACGTACAAATGATGTTAGAGTTATTTTCATCACAGTTTGAGCATGCAAAACATACAAGCACACTGATACCATTTTTTATGAATGTAACAACAGGCGTCTGCTTTGAAGACAGACTATCTATTCTGACCAATCATGCAATGACTAACCAAATACTAGAAGCAGAAGAAGGTGGTGCTTCAGGAGGCTTAAACCTATCTAAAGTTATAGACCATGATCCAAAAGACGATATGCTTACTGCTCTTGTAAAAGAAATAGAATCCTTAGCAACTGATGACCCTAGTATACAACCATATGGGGGATGGAATGCTATCCGTGATCACCTAGGAAGTGTCATGGTAGGCCTTGAAAGAGAAGCCGTTGACGACTCTGGAACACCCCTAGGTACTCGTGCACCTATTACAATGCAAGATATTGAACGACTTAGAGCAGCAATAAATGCTATTCTCTTTTTTGAGGATGACGGTTAAAGTTTAAGAAAACTAACAAAAATCATAATAAAAAGAGCCAGTACATATATGCACTGGCTCTTTTTACATATCTTCACTAAAACATCTAAACAGTAATACCTTCTTTGGCATGCTCTGCTTTTAATGCTTCAAATTGCTTACTAAGTCCAAAAACAGAAATAATCCACAGTAAAACAATAACTAAAACAGCAGAACCCAAAAACTCTACCTGGCTTGCTAATGTCACACTACCACCAATAATCATTAATAAAATCGACTGAATAGCAGCACCACCAGATTTACCAAGTCTTCCAGCAATAATTTCAACTGCTGCCTGGCCTTTAACTTTTAATTCTGGATCTAGTGGAATATAGGCCATTTGTTTAGTAGAATCAAATAAAGAGTATTTTACACCTTTTGAAAAGGCATTTTGTATAAGACCTACAACAACAGCAAGCATTAAAACTCCAAATCCCCAAAGTGTAGATTCTATACCCATATGGTTTTCGTAGATAATAATACCAAAAAATGCAAGACTTGTTGCAAGTAAGAATATAGGTGTAATTAATGCAGCCGTTCTCCATGAAAATACACGTAAAATATTAACACCTATTAACATCACTATCATTGTTACAATACCTGTAGTAAGTGAAAGCTTACCCATAAGAATGTTAAAGTCATTAGGGTCAGGATAAAGAAGTTTAATTTGTCCTTTCCATATGCCTTCAACAAGGTTAATAGCAATACCATAACCAAGAACAAGTGCTGAAACCATTAAAAGATATCCTGAAGTTATAATACACTTAAAACTTTCTGCTACACTAAGCTTAGGCTTACTTTTTTTCTTAGTACCCTCTCCAGGTGTGTACAAACGAGGGTCTGTTAATACATGTTTATTCATCCACCTATATATATAAAGCAAAAGAGCTCCAAAAAGTCCAACAGCTACCATCTGTAATTTTAAACTCTGGCCAAAAGCATCAGATTCTCCACCTAAAATACCACTTTTGGCTAAATTAGAACATGTAATAACAATGACACCAGAAGCAAGTAGGCCAAAATTTCCTACAAAACCAAAAAGACTATAAAATCTTTTTGCTTCTTTCATCTTTGTAATTTCATTAGCAAACTGCCAAAATAATGCTGATAAAACAACACTACCCCAAAGCTCTGAAAGAATATAAAAAATAGAATAACTCCAGTTACCAATAATTGGCCAAAACCAATATAAACGTGGTAATACACCTTGAAGGTATGTTATTGTTTCTCCTGACATATGAATATATTCAACTACAGGATAAATAACAAAACCAAAAAGTAGATAAAACAAGAGAAAAAAACCAACTATTGAATAAAAAAGCATTTCCTTGCTTAGTTTATTAGCTAGTTTAATAAAAATAACCATAAACAAAAAAGCAGATGGTGTAACACCCCAAAGCTTTATAAAACCAAGTGTTTCTGCACCACCACCTACTGCATGACTAACTAATAATGTATCCTTTAAGTCACGTACTAGACGATATACAAAAAGAATACATAGCATCATTATTCCCATAGGCATAAATTTCTTTAATTCAAAATTATGCACTGGCCAAATGACTGCACGCCAACCACTAAACTCCTTTTCAGATAAAGGTTCTGCACTTCCTTTACTACTCATTTATTACTCTCCATAACACATATTATTTATTATATATATAATTGGAGAGGTCTTAACATAATAAATGCTAATATACCAGCAAAATATATTTTTTTTTTTAGTTTTAAAAATAAATTAAGCTATTCATTAATATAAATTACTTAATTTATTTTTTATTATTAATTTTCATTATTATAGTAATTCTATAACTAATATTTAATCAAAAAAATATGTATAATAAAAATATCATATATAGTTTACATATACTAATAGAAGTTTATACTATAATTATAGTATATATTAACTACATATAAACAACAAAATATTAATAAATATTATTTTTTAAAATTATAATTGATTATATAATCTATATTTTATTATATATTTACTAATACTATAGTTATTTAATAATTAGTATAAAGGTAAATATATGTTAAAAAAATATTTTTATGTATTATTTATTACTACAATAATTATATTAAAATACAATTCAATTGCTATATCACAAACAATAAATATAAATGAAGCAGTCATATCTGCACTACAATATTATAAATCTTTACAGGCAATGCAAGAGAATAGACAGTCTGCATTGTATGATCTGAGACAAGCAAAATCTGGATGGGGCCCAAGAGTAGATGTTACAGGTCAGACTGGTGGAAGCAAGTTAAGTGATACAACAACACGCCAATTTAACTCTGATAAACGTCTATATCTTACAGGTTCAACATCTGCCACTCTTACACAACCACTATGGAATGGTCTTGCAACTAAAAACCAAGTATATATAGCACAATCTCGTGTAGCATCTTTAGATTACAGAATCATTGATAATGCAACTAAAATCGCTCTTGATGCAATTATTGTTTATATTGATCTTATAAGAAATAGAAAACTTTTTAGTTATGCACAAGCTAATGTAAAAGAACATGAACGTATTCTTAAAGATCAGCATAGCCGTAAAGCTAGTGGAGCTACAACTATAGCAGATGTCACTCAAACACAAGGCCGCTTAGCTCGTGCATACTCAAATCTAGCTGATGCTCAATCTAAACTTAAAGAAAGTGAAGCTAGTTACTACCGTGTCACAGGACTAAGTATACCTAAAAAAATGCAACCAGTTACCATCTCTAAAAAAAAACTTTCTAACCTTAAAGATATCCTAGAAACAGCATATAAGCATAATCCAAAACTTTTAGCATATAAAGAAGATATAAATATGGCTATAGGTGAAAAAAGACTTGCTAAAGCTCCATATCAACCTAATCTAAACTTAGAAGCTGGAACAGGATACTCTGATAGAGGTGGTCCAGGTAAAGAATGGAGTTCTTTTGCAGATGCTATGCTTGTTCTAAGATGGAATATTTTTAAAAGTGGTGGAGACATAGCTGCTGTAAAAGCTGCTAATGCAAGAAAACGTCAAGTACGAGAAGAAATGCTAAACTTCCATGATGATCTTATTCTTGAAATAAACAACACATGGAGTCAATTTATTTCTGCACAAAGTCAAGAAAAATTTTATAAAGATGCTGTACACTATAACAAACTTACCTGGAAAGCCTTTATAGAACAGTTCAAAATTGGTCAACGTAACTTATTAGATGTATTAGATGCTATAAGTGAACTTTATACATCATCCAATCAGCTAGCAACAGCTGAATCTAATGCTATAATAGGCTTTTATAAACTCTATGCTTTAAATGGAAAGTTACTGTCCTTACTTAACATTAATTCAAGTACACTATTAAAAACGGTATACTAGTTATGAAAACTTATATATCAAAAGTTCAACAAAAACTCACCAATACATATCTAGATATCACAAAAAAAATTAATGCTATAAAAAAACTTAAATATGAAAGAAAAAATGCAAAAAATACCCTTCATAACTTCATAGAAAGACATGGATCTGTTAGTCAAAAACAACCTACAATCCAAACCAATATATCAGAAAAAGATACCTTCATTAATAAAGAATCTATAGATGTTATGGCACCTATTATTCATTCTTTTATCAGTCTGCTGCATCTGAAAGGCCTCCAAATTTCACCTCAAGTTCTTATGGATGGTGTAATAACAAAAGCAAATCCAAGCACATGTCTAAAGGCAGCAAAAAAATTTGGTGTTTCTGGAAATATTGTAAAAAAGAATACCTTGTCAGAAATTTCTCCGATGTTATTTCCTTGTATAATTCTACTAACACATGAACGTAGTGTTGTGTTACTATCCATCAACAACGATATGGCTACAATTATACAGCCAGAATATGGTGATGAACCTACATCTATCCCTCTACATCAGTTAGAAAAAGAATATCTAGGATATACTATTTTTCTTAAAATAAAAGAACAAGTAGACAGCCGCGTGAGTTCCATAACTCTTTTAAAAACAAAAAAATGGTTTTGGGATGTCCTCATCTACTATTGGCCTATCTATAAACATGTTGTCTTAGCCAGTATTGTTATTAATATTATAGGCATTGCAGGATCTCTCTATGCTATGAATATCTATGATCGTGTTGTACCTAATAATGCTATAGATACCTTATGGGTACTAACCATTGGTGTTATACTTGCCTATGTTTTTGACTTTATCTTACGTAATCTTCGTAGTTATTTTGTAGATTTAGCTGGTCAAAATGCTGACATTGTTCTTTCTGGAATGCTTATAGATAAAGTATTACGGATGAAGTTTGATAAAAAACCAGACTCTACTGGTGTACTAGTAAACAATTTAAGAGAATTTGATTCATTACGTGAATTCTTTAGTTCTAGTACACTCTTAACCATTGTTGATTTACCATTTCTTATTATCTTCTTAGTCCTTATCAGCTTTATTGGAGGCATGTTAGTATTTATCCCTATACTTTCTATACCCTTAATGATTGGTATGGGCTTATGGACACATATCAAACTTAGAAGAGCTTCAGAAAAAAACTTTCAACAAAATATGCAAAAAAATGCTTTCCTTGTAGAAATGATTAATGGTCTTGAAGCTATACGCTGTTCTTCTGCTGAAAATACTATGCAACGTAGTTGGGAACGTATTGTAGGTGCTTCTGCTCTTGCATCTAGTCAAACACGTGAATACAACTCTTTAGCATCTACATTTACCTCTAGTATTACACAACTTGTAACTGTAGGTGTAATTGTTTGGGGTGTTTACAATATTTCTGAAGGTATCATGACTATGGGAGGGCTTATTGCCTGCAATATACTTATTGGAAGAGCTATGGCTCCACTCATGCAATTTTCTTCTATCTTCGGACGATTACAACAATCACAGATGGCGCTCAATGCTTTAGATATCCTTATGGGAATACCTTCTGAAACAAAAGAAGATCATACACATGTAGATTTTGGTACATTATCATCAAGTTTTACTGTAAAAGATATAAGTTTTAATTATCCTAACTCCAAAAGAAAAGCTCTTGATCATATATCTTTTAAAGTAAACCCTGGTGAACATGTAGCCATTATGGGACATGTTGGTTCAGGAAAATCAACTTTAGGAAAACTCATTATTGGTCTCTATGAACCAAATGAAGGTAATATATACTTAGATAATATAGATATACGACAAATGAGCAAAATAGATATACGCAGTAGAGTAGGTTTTATGCCCCAGGAAACAACACTTTTTTATGGTAGTATCCGGGATAATATTGCTCTACGAGATCCAAGTATTAGTGACCAAGCAATATTAGAAGCAGCAGATATTTCAGGTGTAACCACATTTACTCGTAATCTCTCTGCAGGGCTTGGTGAACATATTGGTGAACGAGGTATGCTCCTCTCAGGAGGGCAAAGACAATCTATAGCACTTGCTCGTGCAGTTTTACATGACCCTAGTATACTTATACTTGATGAGCCAACAAGCCATATGGACAATACAACAATAGAGCATATTAGAAATGAGCTAAACATAATTCTACCAAGTAAAACACTCTTACTTATCACGCATAGATTTCACTTATTAGACCTTGTTGACAGAATTATCATTTTAGAATCAGGTAAAATTATTGCAGATGCCCCACGTGATGAAGTTTTACAAAAATTCTACAATATAGATAAAGAACGTAACACAACATTTAACAATAATAAAAAATCTAAAAAAATTCTTATTAACTCTATGGTTTCACCTCAAGTAAAGAAGGTCACCCATGGACAAACCTAAACTACCAAATGAAGAAGAGCTTCCATATATTGATGATATTAATGCTGCAATATACCGTAAGCCTCGTTTTGGTTCTATATTTTTATCTATAACAACTATAGCTATTGTTATTGTCTTTATTATTTGGTCTTCTTGGGCAGAAGTAGATGAAGTAAGTAATGGACAAGGGAAAGTTATACCATCTCAAAGAACACAAACTATAGAAAACTTTGAAGGTGGTATCCTAGAAGAACTCTTTGTACATGAAGGTCAACTGGTAGACAAAGGTACGCCACTTGCAAAAATAAGTAATGAAACATCTGAAAGCCAATATCGTGATGCACTTAATAAAAGTTATGAGCAAAGAGCAGCTATTGCTCGATTAGAAGCAGTTCTTGAAAGAAAACAACCTATATTTGATGAAGAACTACAGAAAAAAGTACCTCAAATTATTCAGGATCAAATAAATATCTATAATGCAAACATTAAAAACTTGAATACAGAAATAGAAATAGCTAAAGCACAGTACCAACAAAGAATTCAAGAACTTGAAGAACAAAAACAACGTCTTAAACATACACAAGAAAGTATACTTTTATCTAAAGAACAAATGCAGATTTTTCAATCTCTTGTAAAACGTAATCTTTACTCTAAAGTAGACTTTCTTAGACAAAAGCAAGAATATATTAAACTACAAAGTGATCAAGCTGCTTTCCTAGCACTTATACCAAAGTCAGAAGCTGCTGTGAAAGAAGCAAAAAATAATGTAGATTATACATTGTCAGAAATACAGATACAACTAACTGAAGAAATTAATAAACGTCGAACAGAACTAAACTCTCTTAATGAAATACTTCATGCCGGGAGTGATCGTGCAAATAGAAAAATACTACGCTCACCTGTAAAAGGTGCTGTTAAACAAATCTTGCTTACGACTATAGGTGGAGTCGTTAAACCTGGTGTACCAATTATGGAAATAGTGCCTATTGGTGATACTCTCCTTGTAGAAGTAGAAATACGTCCATCTGATATTGCATTCATACGAAAAAATCAAGAAGCTATTGTAAAGATATCCGCCTATGATTTTTCTATTTATGGTGGATTACATGGAAAAGTAGAACAAATCAGTGCTGATACCATTGAGGATCAAGAGGGTAATGTATTTTACCTTGTAAAAATCCGTACAGATAAGAATATAATTGTATATAGAGGCAAAAATTTACCTATTATTCCAGGTATGATTTGTGTTGCTGATATCCTCACAGGTAAAAAAAGTATTTTAGATTTTCTCATCAAACCAATTATAAAAACACAACAAAATGCTCTTAGAGAAAGATAAATATAAGAAAGTAATAATATAAATTATCCTCATAGCAGATATAATATGATCATTATACCTAAAAACTAACTTTATATCCTTATGAAGGTATCATATGACTAAACAAGTTATTATAAAACCTACAGCAGGATCGTCTATATCTATAACACCTTCACAAGAACAACAATTGCTTATTAAAGTTGATCCTAATGAAGTAAAAATACATAAAGAAGGTGATAACCTAGTTATTTCACACCCAGATGAAAGTCATATTATTATTAATAAGTTTTATACCACGTCTAATATGAAGGCTCCATTATTTCAAAAAGAAACAGGAGAAGAAATTCCTGGAGATAGTTATATTCCTGAAATAATAACAGAAGAAATACAAGGAAATCTAAGATTTAGAGAAACATCAGATTTAAATATTATACAAGGGATAGAAAAACTAGGACCTCTATATTCCACAAAGAATGATCTAACTGATCAATTACATACCAAACAAGACAGTTACACTAGTACAGATAACACAAAACTTGCTATCACTATTAATGGCATAAATGATACCCCTAATGAAGCTCCTACTGTTGGTGAATCTTCAGACTCGGTTACTGAAGATTCTGTTATAATGACTTCTGGTAAAATACCCATGCCTCGAGACCCTGATGCAAACAATGCACTTACTGTTTTTATTCCTCAAGATAATACTCTAGGTAAATATGGAACTTTTGTGCTCTTAGCTGATGGTACCTATACCTATATCCTTAACAATTATTATTATGAGGTACAAAGCTTAGGTGAAGGAGATATACTAACTGAAACCTTTACATACACTGTCTCTGATGGCAAAGGTGGCACTGCTTCAAATACCATTACTATTACTATCTATGGCACAAATGATGCCCCTACTG
>CAYJFS010000010.1:0-11239 GCA_964369665.1 uncultured Lawsonia sp.
ACTTACGCGCAATACCGGCATAAGTCTCACCACCAAAGTCTTGTGGCACATTGCAATAACCACCCTCAAATTGCTTTAATGGCTTGTAGGCTATGCTAAAATCTGCTTGGTTTTTTTTAGTCATGGTTTTGCTCCTTATTCCTGTACAGCACCAAAGGAACAATTGAACTCAACCAAGGCCTCTGGATATGTGCAAACTGCCAATGGATTGCTTTGTACTTCAAGGTTATGACCGCGACCCATAGGTATAGGTTCCATACGAGCATAAAACTCGTTGCCAAGAGTGTTCACAGTTTCTACCCAGTTTGCAGGAGCGTTGTATTGCACAAAAACACCATTACCCACGGGGTACATATGAGCCTTTTTTGGTGGAACAAGTTGCCTATTACCTATAATTTCACTGGCTTCAATCCATGTAACATTACCATAAGTAAAACCACGTTTGCGATAATCATTATCGCCAAAGTCTTGTTGACGTGCCTGCCAGTCTTCATAAAGTTTGCGCACAAGCTCATGGGTGGTTAGCATGTCATAAAAGTCAGAACCAACCACGGCTTCAAAACGCTGAGCAGGTGTGCCACCAAGCTTTTGTTCTGCATGGCGTTTGCCCTCTAAAATAATTTTTAAGATGGGGTTAAACTTTGTGCTATTGGATGGAAAAACCAAATTTAATTTCTTTTGTGCAACCCCAAATGTCTTATATAAGTCGTGCATAATGGTCGTGCCATCAGCATCATAAATGACACCCTGAGCAGCACCCAAGCGATGAAACTCTGCAGTCATGGCAACGGAGTTTTTTAAATCCATCATCTTATCATTTACAACACTTGCTGCTGTGATAGGCTCTGACGTACCAAAACCACGTACATCTTGCACATCTTCTGGCTTCACTACATCAGCAAGGGGCAAGTGCGCTGTTGGCAATGACACAGAAGAACGCTTGCTACCTTCCCCACCCATCTGCTTAGGTGGGTCACGACGGTCTTGATTTTCAACTAAAACAATGCGACCCTCGCGTAAATCAAGCATAACACTTGTGGTTTTTACCGACTTTTGACGAAACAGCTTGCGCATACGCATGGGCATAAGCGGTAATTTATTTACAGCTTCGGTAAGCTCTTCAACTGAAAAGATATTTTGACTTGTAATTGTAGTCATAATTTACTCCGTAGGAACAATGCCCAAAGCTCTTAAATCAGCGTAGGCTTGTGTTTTTTGTTCAGTAGTGACAGACTCAAGCCATGCAAGCTGGGCTCCTGTAACAGTGCAACCACGCACAACAACAGTGCAATGTTGTTCGACCTCACTAACAGGAATATCTCTGGAGATGAGTACAGCTACGGCTTTGTCAGCATTTTTTTGCGCAACACCTTCACCTTCTGGTGTAATATCCTGCATATACGATACATAGCGTCCAGCATCATCCTTACCAAGCACAGCTCCAAGAGGAATTACCGTGGTTGTAGGAGCTAATACGCCTGATTCACGTGTCCAACGCATATCCACCTCAAACTGCAAAACGTCAGACAAAGACTTAGGAGCATGTTCCACATATCCAGTTAATTCTTTAGGTATTTTTTTCATAATAAAAATCCTTATTGCATTACTGCACGGCGTTCCGCATCAGCAACAAGGGCACTTTTTTGCCCTGTTTGTATATTTGCACCAACAATGGGTTCACCGGTAGCATTGGTGATAGCTTCAAGCGCTTGAGTACGAGCCTTGACTTCATCATCATTTTTTGTATCTTTAGGTGTGGCGGCAACTGTCATGCCAAGCTCGGCGAGCTTCGCAAGCCCTTCAGCACTAACGCCAGAATCCAAAACTTGTTCAATCTTGGTGGACATTTCTTCACCAGCCACAGCCTTGACCACGGCAACTACTTCTTGCTGGGTGTTTTTTTTGATACCCTCAACCTTGGCAGCGCTGTCTTGTTCTGCCTCAGCCTTTGCCTCTGCCACAATCTCGGCATACACGCTCGGATGTTCAGCGCGTAGCGTATTCTTATCCATAGTATTCTCCTTTGTAGCGTAGCTAAACAACGCTGTTTTTTTAGGGCTAATGGCCTTTATAGCTGCATCTCTGTCACGCACAATTGCTGTCACAAGACCGAGCTCTTTTGCCTCAGCGGCAAGAAGAGTTTGCCCTTCGCCCCATAAAGCAGAGTCAGCCTTCAAGTGCATGTGCTGCTTTACATCTTTTAAGAAAATTTGATGCAATTCAGCGACTTGATGTTGAAAGTGCTCACGCTCTTCATCAGTTAAGGGTTTATCAGGATGTCCTGCTGCCTTCCACTTACCAGAGGTGATGACGTTGCGATTAAGCCCTAATTTTTCATTATACTTTGACCAATCAGAAAGTACGGCAATGATGCCAATGCTGCCCACAGATGACGTTTGTGGCGCAAAAATCTTACCCGTTGCAGCAGCAAGCCAGTAAGCAGCTGATGCACAAAGGCCATTAACGTAAGCACCAAGGGGCTTGCTTTTTTTGGCATCGGCAATGGCATCTGCAAGCTCTTTGGTACCAGCCACAACCCCACCTGGACTTTCCACATCAAAAAGTATGGCACTAACACTACTATCTTGCACAGCTTCCATTAAAGCCTTGTGTATGAAGTCTTGCCCCGTGGTATAGGGATTATTTGAAAACCAAAAATAGCGCGTTCTTCTATCAATCACATTACACACAGGAATGATGGCTACATTGCCACACATTTCATAATACTTGGGCTTTGAGCTTGAAGAATTTTGCGAATGCACCGCTTGTATTGGAAAATCCTTACGCATTTCTGAACGCAATACAGCGAAAAAGTTTTCTATATAGTCAGGATGTAAAGCCCAAAGAAAATCATGATTCATCTTCCTGCTCCTGCGCTTGATTTTCGTCTTGTTCTTGATTTTGTGTTTTATCTTGCGTTTGCTTTGGCGTGCTTGCTGCTTTTTCCTTTGTGCTAAGAACTGGCAGCTTTTTTAATTCTGCAAGCTCCTCTTGCATAATGGGTAATGCATCAGAAAAATCACCACCACGCTCTGCCCATGCCTCACCGTAGGTCATAAGGCGTGCCTCAAGGGCCATGGTAGTTGCTTGAATTTCTTTAACTGGGTCTATAAAGCCACGAGCAGGGCCTATCCAAGATGCAGTACACCAAAGCTCTCTATGTGCATAAAACCCTGCAGGGGACAGAGCATTAATATCATCAGCAAGCCCCATGTAATTGCGTAAATAAGCTTCCTCAATAAGCATTGACCAAATAACTTAGCAGTACATTCTACCAAACCATTTTCTATAAAAAAGATACAATTTCCATGCTTCGTTCAAGGCTGCACGCATAGATGAATAGTTGGTCTTACTAAAGTCTTTAGTTAAGGATTCGTAAGGAATACCCCATGATGAGGCAATGGCGCGTAAAACAATTTCAACAAATAAGGCAAAATTTGACGATGGACGGTTACTCTCTAAAACTTGGGGCTTCTCACCCTTTTCACCAAAGGTGATTGTACCTGGAGCAATGTCTAAAACCCTTTCGCTTGGCCCACTGACGCTTTGACCATAAGCTTCTGCAATTTCACCTGAAAGCTGTGCGCCGCCACCTTCAAGTGCAATGAATATAGGAAAGCTTGCAGCTATAACTTGCGCAAACAGTTCTGAATCAATGGTTTCATTCAAATTGCGAAAGAGTTTCATGGACGTACCAAAGGGTGAATTTCCGCGAATTTGTTCTTCACGTTCATGGCGATAAAGATGAAAAACATTGGGACGATGTGCTATGTAAGAAGGACGACGCGTATAAGACGATGAAAAAAGATGCTGCACATCAACTATGCCATAGCTTGGTTCTGGTGTAGCTATCCAATAGGCAAGTGGTGCTCCATAAGATGTAAATTCAATACCGTCACGGATATACAAATCTGTTTTTTTGTCGCATGGTGTACAAAGACGTGTAGGATTAATATCTTGAATACTTAAAGAAAATGCTCGCATTGTGTCTCTTAGCATAACAGGCAAATGCAGCATTTCACCAAGGCGCAAAATTGAGCTTATGCCAAGGTATTGCAAATCTTCAAAGTGCATAAGACCTGCTGCATGTGCCTTGCTTGACCAAAGGGAAAAAATCCACTCCATCTTCTCGCCAATGTTTGCGGCATCATCACGTTTGATTTTAAGATATTTGTGGGGGATGGATGATTGCGGCACAAGCCCTGTGCCAATAGCATTATCGGCAACTGTGCGTACAGCACTACGCGCCGCCCAATCATTATCAAAAAGGTCATCTGCTCGGCGTTGAGTTACTTGACGCTCAAGGGCAACGCCATCAGCTGTAGCAACACGTTGCGGATGCCAATGAGCAATAGTTCCACGAAAACTGCCAGAGTCGCGCGAAACACTTGGTACATGTTGACCAGTGTTAATGGGTAGCCCTTGTGCATTATACAACATGACCACCCCTAATTACACGACCACGCACAAATGTAAGGCTAGATTTACCCTCTAGCTTAGCAAGTTCTTTTCTATAATATTCGAGCTGTTCACGAATATGAGGCAAATCATGGCGCGTAAGTGTACGACCACCGATAGCGTAAGACTTGCCAGTAGATGCGGCTTTAAGTGCGGCCTTCAAAGTGGCAATATGAGAAAGGAGCTCTTCCTTCGTCCAAATTTGTGTCATGGTTATTTACATGACACAAAAAAATAGGCCTGTCGTGGAATGTGCGGAATGTGCGGAAAGAAATTTGTACTTTTAAATAAAATTTTTTTTCTCTAAATACTCTAAGCATTCTTTCTTACTATACCAACGGAAACGACTGCCAACGCCGTATGCTTTAATATGCCCAGTATCCACGAGCTTATACAATGTAGTTTTTTTACACCCAAGCACAGCACAAGCCTGTCTCCAGTTTAACCTATCGCCAAAATCCATATTATCTCCTTGCACGGCTCAACCTCTCAGACACAGACATGGCACGTTGCGACGTACGCACCTGATTAATACGCTTTTCCATATTAGCATCTTCGCTATCAGGCTTTTTTTTATGCCGAATGTTCAAAATATAGGCTAATGCAAGCACCATTTTTTCACAGTCCCAAGCGTGATTTGCTTTGCTCTTAGGGTTAATCCACGCCATTTTTTCATCATCCCACACCTCAACGCACATTTCTTTGGCGTATTGGTTAAGCTCTCCTTGTTCATTGCTATGCAAATGAAAAGCTCCAGGGTCATCGGGTGCAATGTTGACCTTATGTGATAAGTCACTCTTAAAAAATGTGTCGTCACAACGCCATAGCGTCACGCCTCCAGGTATCTTAATTTTATTCCCTTTGGCATCGGGGTAATATTCTATTAAAGACGGTGTATAAGGCTGACTTAGCGAGCGCACCCCCTGCCAAGGGAACACCCTGCCCCTGTGTTTGGTTGCCCACTTATAAACTTCCTTAGTGCGAAGCCCCATTGCGTCGATCATGGCAGCACGAACTTTATATTCAATGCCACTAGCATCACGATAAACGCTTTTCCATAGCAGTTCATTGAGAGCAGTAAATGAGGGAGCGATGCCCTGTTGAACAAGCCAAGTTTCCTCTGCATCACCAAAGCCAAAGGCACGAATAACATAACGAAAATGCCCTTTAATCTCATTTGCTCCTTGCGTATCAATACCAGCAAGCAGGCAAGCAATTCTTGCTTTACCATCCACAGGACTAGGCACAGCCCCACGAGGTCTATCGTCGCAAAGAGCAAGGATTACATCTTCACTACGCTCAATAATTTCTTCTTGCCATGGTTCGGCCTTGTATTGATTCTGCAAATTTTTAAGGTCTTCAATCTTGCCGCTTTCCTTATATTTAAGAGCCGCCGCCGCTACCTCTGAAAGTGACACAAAATAAGAAATCCAAGCAGGAATATGAAAGCCAACTTTTACAGGCGTATGCACAGCAAGGTGAGAGATCAAATCTAGGGCACTTGTACGCTCACGCCATTCGCCTTTGCGAACGGCAGCATCCCTATCTACATCATCCCATACGGCACCGCACATATTACAGGGATAATATGCCAAGCGACGCGTGAGAACATCTTCGCTAGTTGGCTCTTTGTCGGTATCTTTGTCATCCCAAGTAATGCTCTCAAAATCCATGAGCTGCATTACGCCACAATGAGGGCATTTCACATAGTAATCAAAGCGTGCCCCTGCTTCCTTGGTAAAGGCCTGCCATATAGGGCCGTCTTCCGTAGTTGGAGTACTAATCTTAAAAATTTTCCTACGATTACGCCAAGTTGTAGTGCGCTTTTCCGCAAGGGCTTCACTTGTTGCCTCATTTTTTGGGTCTTTATACTTATCAAGTTCATCAAGTATCAACGTGCGTACTGGCTTATTCCCAAGCCTTGACACAGACCCCGACCACCCCAAGTGGATAGGCATATGCATAAGGTTTATGCGCAAGCTTGAAGCATCATCCGCATAGCCTGTCATGTATTCCCTTAACCTTGGGGAACTGTTAATCATCGGGATTATGCGGTCTTTTGCATTTTCCCTTGCGGTTATTTCATCAGGGAAGACGTACATTACAGGGCCATGCGCACGGTCAATGCACCAACCGACTAAATTATGTCCTGCCTCTGACCCACCAGTTTGAGGTGACTTGCAAAGTATTACAGTTTCAACGCCGCTAGTGCTTGCCGCATCCATAACGCCCACAAGGTAAGGCGTAAAAATATTTTTCCACTTGCCTCGTATGCTTGAATTTTCTAAGTTACGATGCCGTTCAGCCCATATCGATATGGGGATAAACTTTCTACGGCGCATGGTTTTGCGCTCACCCTTGGAAAAGGAAAACTTAAATTTTACCTTGCCAGACTTCATACGCTCACGCACAGAAAGCGCAACGCCTTCACTCATCCACTTGGGGATAGTTGTAACCACTTGAACGGTGGCCCTCTGTGGGTTTTTTTGTGAGTTTTTTAATAATTCTGCTTGGCTCAAAATGGTTTTTCCTTAGGCAATACACCTGGCAATATAGTTTGAAAGCCGTTTTCTGTTTTTATGGCTATTACGTCTTCATTAGTGATAAGGCGGCATGACTCTTTTTGTATTTCCCCTTTTACAATAGCTTGAGCATACCACATCCAGCGGTGCGCACCATTAACCCCTTCTAATTGCATCTCACCACGAGGGGTTAATACTATCATACCTTCTTTAAGCTTCATTTATGTATCCCAATATATATCTTTAAGTTTTTCTTTCATTATCAAAAAACATTCATCACAATACACATCAAACAGGGATATAATCTTTTCTCTTTTCCAAAATGGCCTCGCATACATGAAAAAAGGATTTAAGTTTGTATCTTTTTTGCACCGTCCGCATCCTCTTTTTTCCAAATCTTCCAAAGAAATGCTTTCAATATCAAAATATTCTTTTATCTTCTTAAAATCATTATCCAATACTTTTTCACAAATCTCTAAGTCGGTCTTTGCCCTTACATTATTTTTGTAAAAATTAGAAAAAAGCTTTTCCTGAATTTCATTGCTCATTTAATCCTCTACAAAAGTCACTTCAAAAGCCATTTCTTGGCTGTATTCATTAAGTCTTTCATCTAATATCTGTTCAAAAAGCTCCATAAATGCCGTCGTCTTCTTAGGACTTCCACCAACGATATGTATAAGCTCTGCACATCTAGCCTCAACAGATGATTTAATGCCAGAGGCAAGGGCAACGCTACGTGTTGCAAGTTCATTGTAAACATCATCTTTTGCAATGTATTTTCCCTTTTTTACTTTAAGGTCAAACTCCTCCTTATCGGCAACGGCTCTAATACGCCTTATTTCTTGCGTCTCTTTTTGACGTTGCCTGTCTGCCGCCTTTTCTGCCACTCCGTCAGGTGTACCAAGAAGTTGTAAGGATGCCATGTATCTGTCAACATCACGAATTTTAAACGTGCCGTCTTTTTGCTTTTTTATACGTCCAAACTTGTTAATATCATCATAAAGCTTTGTTTTTTCAATCTTGCGTCCATTGTCTTGAAGATATTCAAGTACCGCGGAAATGGATTTTAAGTTTTCCTTTGTTTGCATTTTTTCCTCCAACATCTTGGAGGCTCGTTCTAAAGCAGCAATATTGGCATGAGAAGGGTCATCAAGTGCTGCACGTTTTGCATTTTCCTTTAAAGTCAAGGCTACTTGCACATCTGTACTTGCACTTTTTGCAACTAAATCTTCCATACTTTTTTCTTGCATAACTGCTCCATCAACGATGGCCACAAAGTAGGTGGCCCCCCCCATTTGATTTTTTCAAGCGGAGGGTATAGACTTATAAACGGATGTTGTGAGGTCTATACCCTCCAACCCCAAGGGGTGACGAATGTTTGGCCATTCGTTGCCCCACCTTTTTTACAGTAGCGAACCTTGAATTGGCTCACCACTAACCCATTCTGACACGTCAATGCCTAACTGTTCCTTAATAAATGCAGCAAGTATGTGCCTATGGCACTGACTTGCATCATCTTCAAAACAACATAAAATGGGGTCTTTCACCTCTGCTTCAACATTGCTCAAATATTCTTGCAGTTTTTCAGCAGTAGGAAATCTCGTTTCAAGGTCACGCATGTACGACCCTTTCCAATCCAAAGCTTTTGGGTCACTTGGCGCAAATAAGTTAGCTCTAGGACCAGTCCAAAAACGCCCCGGCCATTTTGCAATAGACACTTTTCTATCTTGCGGAGCTTTACTTCGAAAATAAGATGTAAAAATCATAATCACCTCTAAAACGGAACATCATCAACATCATAAACAGGTTCCATGTTTTCTGCTAATCGTTCTTGTAAAAGTTGCTCATACATAACCTCTTCAATTTGTCCACGAGGCCTATATGCCAATAAGTAATCTACTAAGTCTGACGTAGTTTCAAAATTGTACCGCTCCGCTATCACATCAAGTGTGCTTCTAGTCCAGTCATGCGTTATTAAATTTGGCATCTTCAAGTTAATCTCATGCACTGCATTTCTACCATGAGCATAAAGCTCTTTGCTAATGCGAATACGGTCGTTCCAAATTTCATCATAAAGCTTGTAGCGTTCTTTTGTAAGTTCTCGTGCAAGCTTGCGGCATTCTCTTTGTATTTTTCTTAAAGCTTTATCATCCATAACAACCCCTACTTAATCAAGAGGCCAGGCAAAAGTATCTGCCCTTTATGAACACCAGAAAAATCTAAACCTGGGAGTAAATGCCGCACACCATATTCTTTACTCCATGAAGTAGCAGAGTTTCGTCTTGCTTCTTTCCACGATATCTTTAAGGCTATTGATAAGTATTCTTTTACGTTCCCATCAAATTGGGCGGCCCCGTATCGTGCTAACGCCCATGCATTAAGCATGATAGTGGCTAAAACTGTACGAGTGATTTTCATAGTCATGTCCTTTTTTGTAAGTATTTGGCATGACTACATAATACCATAAAATCAAAAGGCGTACAGGAAAAAATACTTATGTTTCGGCTATTTATTAAATTTTTTTCTCCATAGTTTTAAGGCTTCTTGCAACGAATATTGCCCAAGCTCTCCATAGTAATTAAGCCTATATCCATCAGGATCTTCTAGTCTTTTGTGAAGCTTGTAAACGCTCCTATACTTCATGCTCACAGGATTTTTAGAAAATGCAGTTGTGCAAACATACTTAAAATCATCCTTAAAGATTTCATCAATAAGCTTTTTCACTTCATGCGACTGCGAGAGCATAAGCACAAGTTTAGCAAGTCTTGGCTCAACGGAGCTTGGTACAGCTAGGTCTGACCTCTGGTAAACTTGCAAACCTTCCTTTCCAATAGCCCAAGCATGAGCAGTCAAATTAAAATCAAGCTTACCAATAATCCTTCCATTTATGCATAGCCCCACAGACAAGGGCACGTCAGCAAGGTAATAGTCCACACGCACAGACATAAAAAGCTCATTCATGCGTACCGACTGCTTTTTGTCTAGTAGCACAATGCCCACATCTTCATCACCAGTAATGTGTTCTGTACTTGGGAAGATAGGTCCAGGCGAACGAGATGGGAGATAGTCACGAGTAACAATCTTTTTTTTGCTACTTCCTGCATATGCGTAGGTAATGCTTTTCCTACCCTTATGCACAACAGCTACAGGCTCACCCAAAATCTTCTCAATTTCTGGCAAAGGCCGTTCCATAATAATCATCCATTGGTCAAAACCTGTGATTTTTTCATAGATAGGCACATCTTGAAAGCTTATTTCCTTATACTCTGGCGCAT
The DNA here is from genome assembly GCA_964369665.1 of uncultured Lawsonia sp. Lineage (GTDB taxonomy): Bacteria > Desulfobacterota > Desulfovibrionia > Desulfovibrionales > Desulfovibrionaceae > Bilophila. Next base: position 10,256 of record CAYJFS010000010.1, read on the forward strand.
CCCATTCACATGATGCAGCAAGCATACGCTCTTGATTTATGTAGTCACGACTACCAAATGTTGGAGGAGCAATAAAGACAGCGTGATTTTTGTCATGTTCATCAAGAAAAGCTACGGCATCTTTGGCACTATACTTAAAGCCTTGACCTTGCTGCAAATGGCTACGATATTTCACAAGATTATCTAAAGTTTTTTCCATAAGATTTGGCCAAGAACGCCTATAATTGGCGAGCATACGGCGATGCCAAGTATTTTTATTTTTCCATACTTGCCGCAAATCAAGAACAATAGACACCGATGCCGCAAAATGTGCCATGTCGGAAAAATCTAAAAAGCCTTTCAAATGTTCTGGGCAATCCTCTTTTTCTGAGGCGTTTAATTCTTCACCTGCAATGTAAGCGCCCAAAGCAGACGTGTATAAGGTAATATCGCAACCAAAAATAAGCCCTTCAAAACCACCAGAGCGAAGAGCGGCACCAACGGTAAAATTTCCCGCACAAGGCAAAAGTACAGGGCTACGCACCTCATTTGCGTATGTGGCAATAACCTTTCTAAGTGGTGCCGCAATAGAGCCTAAAAAAGCCATTATTCTTCCCTCTCTTCGCTCTGTGCGTCGATCCATTCTCTACAAATTTCTATCATTCTAAGCATCGCAAGGGATGAATCCCTTATTTTCTCAGCATCCTTTATGTCCTTTATCAAGGCCATAAATTTATCGTATTGTTCGCTTTTACAGACGTGAACCGCCAATGATTTTTTTGCATTATCACTCAATATGTCAATAATCTCGGATAGTCTTTCACTCTCACCGTCAGTAAATGCAAGCGTTACTATGCGAGTGGGAACTTGCGGAGTTGAAAAGTTTACAAGCTCAACATCCCCAAGCTCTTTAACAATTTCACTATCAAGGCCAGAGTAAAGCTTGTCATTAACGCTATCAATTTGCGCCCACAAATTAGCCAAGATGCTTTGGTCATCTTCACC
>CAYJFS010000011.1:0-3570 GCA_964369665.1 uncultured Lawsonia sp.
GACGAAGAGGTAGTATTTTAATGAACGATAAAAAGAATTATAAAGACTTAACAATCACTTGTAAAACATGTGGTAGTGAATTTACTTATACAGCGACAGAACAAGCATTCTTTGCTGAAAAAGGGTTTGGAGCACCAATTCGATGTCATGATTGCAGAAGTGCAAAAAAAGCTAAAAATATAGAAAGAGAAAATAAAGAAGAAACTTTAAAAACGACTAAAGAAGAAGTAGAAGTCATTGTTACTATGACAGACCCGGATAAAGATTGGGTTCAAGCAATGAATGAAAGATGGAAAAGAGATTTAGTGGAATTTGGAGAAAAAGAATAATAATTAGAAATTAGAGGGATATATGAATAATTTAAGGGTGTTAGAGTTATTTGGAGGCATAGGGGCCCCAAGAAAGGCTTTAACAAATTTATGTATACCATTTGTAATTGTTGATTATGTCGAATACGACCCAAAACCAGTAGAAGTCTACAATAATCTTTATGGAGAAAACTTTGAACCTCAAGATGTTAGAAATTGGGACAAAGATATAGATATAGATTTAATAGTTCACGGCTCTCCTTGTCAAGACTTTAGTATGGCTGGCAAGGGTGCTGGTGGTGAACAAGGTAGTGGGACTCGTTCAAGTTTGATATATGAAACTATAAGAATAGTCAAAAAGACTATGCCAAAGTATATTATTTGGGAAAATGTTAAAAATGTTATGTCTGATAAGCATGTACATGTCGCTAATGATTATTTTAATCAATTATCTTCTTTAGGATATAAAACGACTTGGAAAGTTACTAAAGGACAATATTATGGAGTACCTCAAGCTAGGGAAAGAGTTATAGCGATTTCTGTGCTTAATGGGGAAGAATTTATTTTTCCAGAAGAAACAAATATCGCTAATAATTTAGAAGATTATGTTGATTTTAGAAAAGAAGACGACTTAACATTTAATTTTTTTAGAAGGTACAAAGAAGTTATTGATAAAAATGCTTCTGAAAGCGATTTCGAATCCTACATAGAATCGCTACCTACTTTAAAAGGTATTGGAACAAAAAAAATGGGGCTATATAACTTTGGGGAGATGGATACTATTACAACGTGTACAAATATGACAGGCACTTTAACCTGTAGAAATGTACAAAATTATAACAAAAAGTACTTATATAAGGGTAGATTATATAAACCTAGTCCTAAAATGTGTTTTAATTTGATGGGGTTTAGCAATGAAGATTATGAAAAGGTTAAACATCTTCCAGACAAGCAATTATATAATGCGGCTGGAAATTCTATCATAGTTAATGTATTACAAGAAATATTTAAAAAATTATTGGTGTTATCTAATGAATAAGCTAAGAATATTAGAATTGTTTTCAGGCATAGGCTCTGTGCACAAAGCATTTACTAATCTAGGCATAGACATAGAGGTTGTAGATGCGATAGAGATAGATAAAAGCGCTATGACATCATATAATGCTATACATGGAACTAATTTTACCACACAGGATATAAAAAGCTGGGATAAGGAATTGAATAACATAGATTTAATATGGAATTCTTCTCCTTGTACTGACTTTTCAATGAGTGGAAAAAATAAAGGGGCTGATGTCAATAGTGGCACTCCAAGTAGTTTGATATACGAAGCTATAAGAATTATAAAAAAAATCAAACCAAAATATGTTATTTGGGAAAATGTAAAAGGTTTAACACAAAAAAAACACATCAATATATTAAATGAATATATAGAACAACTCGAAAGTGTTGGATATAAGAGTTCTTGGAAAACTTTAAATGCAATTGATTATGGAATTCCACAAAATAGAGAAAGAGTTTTTGTCGTATCTTATTTAGAAGGTGATTATAAGTTTCCTAGTGATAAAAATATCATTTCTTTAGAAGAGTTTTTAAATAAACATAATTCTTTGGAATACAGAATAGATGATATTATTGTATCTAATGATATTAAACCATCTGTTCGTATTAATTTTGAAAGAGAAAAATATAGTATTGCATCCACGGAAAAGCCTATATATCAATGCAAAAGTTCTAGTGGATGGAATGACAATAAGGTTGGTATTAAATATACACCAACATTAAGAGCTAATAACAATTATTGTTCTATTTTATATAAAAATATAATTCGCAAAATTACACCTTTAGAAAGTTTTTTGTTGACTGGTTTCACTCAAGACGACTATAATAAAGTCGTTGAATCTGGAGTCACAAAAACTAACATATATAAGCAAGCTGGTAATTCGGTTGTTGTAAATGTCGTCATGGCATTATTAAATAATTTATTATAAAGGAGAAGATAAATGGAAAACAATTATATAACATATCATTGTCACTCTAGTTTAAGCTTGCTCGATTCGTGCACAGATTATCATAGTTATATTGATTTAGCAGTTAAGCACAAACAAAAGGCTATTGCTTTTACAGAACACGGAAATATATTTCGTTGGGTAGCTAAAAAAATGGCCTGTGATAAGGCAGGTATAAAATATATTCATGGGGTTGAAATATATTTGACACTAGAAAATAATCCAGACTTTAAAGTAAGGGATAATTATCATACTATATTATTAGCAAAAAATTATGAAGGTGTTAAAGAAATTAATACTTTAGTTAGTAATAGTTATGATGAAAATCATTTTTATTATAAACCTAGGGTTACATTTGAAGAGTTCGCTAATATAAGCGATAATGTTATCAAGATATCTGCATGTCTTGGAGGCCCACTATTTTCTATTGATGTTATGGTAGAAAAACTGACTATAGATAAAGAAGATTCTAAAAATAGTGACAAAATATCATTAATTGATAATTATATCAATAAGGTGAAAGTTTGGAAACCAAAATTATTAGAACTATATGATTTTTTAGAAATTCAATACCATAATAGTGAAGACCAAATTAAATACAACAAATATTTATGGCAAAAATCTAATGAAACAGGCATACCTCTAATTGCAGGTACTGACACCCACAATTTAGACCAATACAAGGCCGAGTGTCGTTCTATTATGATGGATGCTAAAGGGATAACATTTAATAGCGATAATGACGAATCTCAAACTATATATGATTTAACATATAAGACATATGATGAGTTAATTTCTTTATTCGAAAGGCAAGAATCTATACCACATCAAAAGTACTTAGAAGCAATTGATAATACAAACTCATTATATGAGATGGTAGAAGATTTTGAATTGGATATGTCATTCAAATATCCTGTAGTATCAAACGACGATAAGGCTGAACTTAGAAAAAGATTAAATAAAGCTTTTAATCAATTAAAAGAAAAAGGCATCATCAATGATGAAAATAGAGATAAGTATATTACACAAGTCAAAGAAGAAATTCGTGTATTTGAAAAAATAGATATGTGTGGATTTTTAATTTCTATGGATGACTTAATTAGTTGGTGTAGAAGTAATAATATACCCGTAGGGCCCGGAAGAGGTTCTGTTGCAGGTTCTACTGTAGCATATATGCTTGGTATCACAGATGTAGACCCTCAAGAGTGGGGAACTGTGTTCTCGAGATTTGCAAATGAAGATAGAAAAGAAAT
>CAYJFS010000011.1:3670-7288 GCA_964369665.1 uncultured Lawsonia sp.
GATTTCGCACCAAATGATAGAGAAAAAGTATATAATCATATTATAGAGCAGTTTGGGCAAAAATTTACAGGATATATATTAGCATTGACAACTGTAAAAGAAAGAGGTTGTGTTGATGAAATAGGTAGAGCATTACATAATCGAGAAAAAATAGATGTCAAGAATGGTCTTATTAAAGAAGAGGATATGAAATATACTCTTCAATATCTTAAAGAGTTAAAAATAAAATATGAAAATGCCAAAACTTTGTTATCTGAGACTGTGGAAGACAAAAACGAATTAATTGTCGCTACTGTGGAAGAGATGAAAAAGCATGATAATGAAATATTCAAATACTTTTTAGGGATTTTAGATACACCAATCACTCAATCAATGCATCCAGCTGGAATGGTTATTAGTCCTTTATCACTGCCAGATAATTATGGAGTAATATATCGCAACGGAATGCAAGTAATGCAACTAGACATGGAAGATGTCCATGAAACTGGGTTAGTGAAATATGATATATTAGGCCTAAAGAATGTTCAAATTATTAAAGATGCTTGTGAATTAGCTGGTGTTACATATCCATTGGCACACGAAGTTGATTGGAACGACCAGGACGTTTGGAACGATATGATGAAATCTAGCATAGGTATATTTCAGTTTGAAAGTCATTTTGCATATGATTCATTAAGAAAATTTAGACCTAAAAACATATCTGATATGTCATTAGTAACAGCTGCTATTAGACCAAGTGGAGCTAGTTATAGAGATAAACTATTTAATAAAGAATTAGGTAAAAATCCTTCTACTATTATAGATGACTTATTAAAAGATAATTATCAATGGTTAATATACCAAGAAGACATCATAGCATTTCTACAACAAATTTGTGGATTAAATGGTAGTGAGGCTGATAATTTAAGACGTGCAATAGCTCGTAAGCAAAAAGATAGAATGGATGCAGCTTTACCTAGGGTAATTGAAGGGTATTGTGATAAATCTAATCAGCCTAGAGAAGTAGCAGAGGAAGAAGTAAAACAATATATTCAAATTATCGAAGACGCCAGTTCTTATATGTTTGGTAAGAATCACTCGTTCGCATATTGTATGATTGGATATTTATGTGCATACTATAGATATTATTATACACCACAGTTTATTGTAGCATTTTTAAATAATGCAGCAAATGAAGATGATATAAAAAAAGGTTTCGAACTTGCTAGAGTCTATGGTTACAATATCGAACCTCCTAGATTTAGATTTGCTAGAGCAAATTATTCTCATGGAGACGATAAAGTGATATACAAAGGTCTTAGTAGTGTTAAATGGCTTAATGATGCAGCGACAGATTATTTATATACATTAAAATTTAAAGAATTTGAATCGTTTGTAGATTTATTAATTGAAATTAAAGAAAATGCCAATGGACAGATAGATTCACGTAAAATGGAAATATTGATAAAGTTAAATTTTTTTGAAGAATTTGGTGGTAATAAAAAGCTATTAAGTATTTATGAAATGTTTAACAAACTATACGGTTCAAAACAATTTAACCGTGGCAGAGAGTTGCCAATATCTGAAGAATGGTTATTGTCATATGCGACAAGAGCTACTGACAAGACTATATTTATGGATGGTGGTTCTAAAGTAATCATTGATTTAGTCGAAAGACCAGAAAATTTTGGTAGAGGTGAGAAGGCTAAATGGATAAGTGAAAATACAAAAGAAGTTATTTTTTATAATGTAGAGTGTACTGACACAGAAGAGCCCGAAGAGCCTCGAATCGTTACACTATTAAGAGATTATGAGAATGAACTTCCTAATGATTTTTTCGAAATAAGGGAGCAAATGAAATATGATGAAGAATTTTATGGGTATGTTAATATGAAATATGATATACATGCAAATTATTGTAATGTGAGAAATATAGATGTGTCCCACTCGCCTAAAGTTGAATTATATTCTTTAGGAACTGGAACTTCACAACAATATAAAATAAATAAGAAATTGTTTAAAGAAAAACCGTTCAAAGTAGACCAAGTGATATTAATCCTAGACTTTAAAGAAGAGGCAAAATGGTTGCCACCTGTCAATGGTAAATTTATGAAAGCTACAGATGGTTCTACAGAATTATGGATAACAGATTATGAAGTTATGTCGAACGAGGAATTTAATAGAGTTACAAATGGTCAGTATGGAGAGTTACCAACAGAATTAGATTATGACAGAATATTAGTATACGATTTAGAAACAGGAGGATTTAGTGGGGTCACTGATGACATCTTAGAGGTCGGTTACATAGTATGCGATAGAGTAGATAATAAATTGGTAGAAATTGAAAGGAATAGTTTCTTAGTCAAAACAGACAAAGAAATTAAAAATAGTCATATACACAACATAACTAATAATATGTGTAATGAAGGAATATCTCAAAAAGAGTGTATTCAAAATATGGCCAAATATTTTAATGACCCTACAACACTAGTATGTGGTTATAATATAATAAAATTTGATAATAAGTTTTTTGAAAACTATGCAACTAGAATTACAGGAGAAAACTTCACAATTAATAATGACATCTTAGACGTTCAGCCTATAATGAAAGATAGATTAAATGTTCAAAAAGGATTTAAGTTAGAAGATTCTATAAGATTTTATGATTTAGACGGAAGAGAAGATGCACATAGGGCATTATCTGATGTCGTTGATACTATAAGTGTTCTTAATGCTTATATGGCTGAAGGTAGAGATATAGATAAATGGATTAGAAGAGGAGAATATTAATATGATTTTAAGTAGAGATGCATTCGTGCAAACAATGGAAGAAATTGAAAGACTATGTAATATAGAAGATAATATTGACAATGCTTTAAAAGAATTATCGCCGGACTTTGGTGGATTTGAAATGGGAGCTTCAATTGGAATATCTATTTCTTTATTGGAGCATATAATGTCAGATAGAAACGAATGGATTAGTTATTACATTTTTGATGCAGAATTTGGCAGAAGCAAACATGCTAATAGTGTTACAGATGGCGATGGTAATAAGATACCTTTCAATTCATTAGACGATTTGTATGACTTGTTGTTATCAAATATAATAGAACCAGAAGAGCTTGAAGAATATGATTTAGAATTCGATTATGAAGATGAAGAGTTTGATGAAGAAGACGAAGAGTTTGATGAAGAAGAGTACCAATGTTTTGGAGAATGTTCTTTTACATTAAGTGATGAAGAAGCTGAAGAGTTATTCGGATTAATTGACAAAATAAAAGAAAATAATAAATAGTAAGTCGCTAAATAAAGGCAACTTTAAGAGGTGACAAGTATGTCATCTCTTTTTATTATATTAAGAGGAGGACTTAAATGAAAACTATATTTGCCGTTTCAGATATACATGGACACTACGATGAATTTATGGAAGGATTAAATCAATCAGGATATGATTATGATAATAACGAACATTTATTAGTCGTGTGTGGTGACATATTTGATAGAGGGTCGCAAAATTTAGAAATATTTAGATTTCTTTATAAAGCCAATATAGAAAGAAAGGCAGTTGTTATTAGAGGCAATCATGATAGTATGCTAATTGATTATTTAGAATATTCTATAACTCCGTTTAACTTTATA
>CAYJFS010000012.1:0-4042 GCA_964369665.1 uncultured Lawsonia sp.
AATTGAGTCATGGAATTTTGTGCTTGGCACCTAATACCATTTTTATTTATCCACCAATATATGTGAGGACCTTCCTCGAATACATATTTATCAAATCTTTTTAACTTTTCCCTTATTCTTTCTACGTTCACGTTACCTCTTTCTGAATTCTTTTTAAGGCTCCGTGTTCATTAGGGTCATCTCTATTTAATGGCTCCCTCGATTTGTTCCAACCAAACCTCTTCCATAATTCTTGAGGTGTTGTATAATATCTTCTTGACGATGCGTCGAAATATACCTCTATATCTCCTTCATCCCCCTCTTGTCTATTCTTTACAAGTCTTATTATATTGTCATATTGTTCTGGATGTAGATGTTTTGGATATAATTTTGGGTCTTGACTCTCTCTATATCTTTGTACTATAAATATATAATCAGCAAGATTGGTAATATTACCAGTTCCCCTAATATGGTCAACTTCCATCATCGGAACATTAATTTTAATTGGATGGTCTACTAAGAACACTGCCAATTGGTATCTGTGAGCTAATGTGATTAATTTATCGCAAAATTCTTTCTGGCTATCTAACTCTTCTTCTCTCCTGCACTGAAAATTCATAGTCATTAAATTATCTATGATAACCATTCGTACACCACACTTTTTAACAGAATATTCTATTCTCTCTAATAAGTTCTCTGGAGTAGGTTCCATTCTCATTTTGTCAAAATAAATAATACTTTCTCGATACCACTTTCTAATTTGAGGAATGACTTCAGGTTTAATATTTTTATATCCTTTATCATTTGCTACTATATTGTCTCGTCCAGCTATAGAAAACTCTAACCAAGACATTAGTTTATGTGGAGGTAATTCCCCACTGAATACAAAAGTAGGATAACCTTGGTCTGTCCAATTTCCAATAAGTTGGTTTATCCACGTTGATTTACCTGAACTTCTAAATCCAGATATAACATTAAATGTTGAAAATAAACCTTTTTTTAATAATTTATCTAAAGGAGATATACCTGTGTACCATCCTTCAGCACCTTCGAAATCAAATGGTTCACAATCACCTAAATATAGTAAACCTTCCATTGGAGGTTCTACGGGATTGTCTAAATACCAAATAACTCTTTCTTTGCCACAAAACATTAATAGTTCATTAGCATCTTTAATTTGTACTGTTTCCCCACTAGGTTTCGTTCTAGTGTCACTTACTTCTATATAGTCGGTTCTATGTGCTCCAAGTAATCTGATAACTTCATCACGATGTTTTTTACCAGTTGTATCACTATCAAACCATAATACTATTTTTTTAAAACTATCAAGCCATTCTCTATTATCTTTAATCCAATTATAGTCATTAGCCCCTCCTGGTATAGAAACAACATTTTTTTTACCAGATTCTATAACACTTAGTGTGTCAATCATACCCTCAGTAATATATAATGTACTATTTGGGTTGCATCGGTTCATATTGAATAACTTGGTACATGGCGAAGTATCTCTTTGCCACCAAAATCTCTGCTCGCTTGGCACTGGTTGCGCACATCTATATTTTACTCCCATCAATTTGTTATTAATGTCGTAAAAATTAAATGCTATACCATTCCCATTAGCATTAGCAGTAATATCTACATAGTCTAAAGTCTCTATGGAAAGACCTCGTTTATCAATTAAGTACTCTTCTACAGTAGTTCTAACACCGCTATCTCTTACAGGATACTTATATTCAGAATCAACCTTATTAAATCTCTCACTATTAAATTCAAATTCTATGGAAGCCTTATCGCATAAACGCTTTAAGGCTTGCCAATAGTTTAATTTTAATTCATCCATATAGAAATCTATAATGCCATAATTTCGTCCTTTAGAATCTCTCTCACAGACGAAACAGTGAAAACAGTTGTCTTTGGTATTCCAATCCCAACTAGGGTTGTGGTCATTATGAAATCTACACTTTATCTTATGAGTTCTTTCATCGAAGTTTTCTCCCCAATACTCACACATTTCCTTAGCGGCATCAACACCGTAGATTTGTTTAGCTTGTTGCTCAATCTCGCGGTAATTTGTTAATGCCATCAATTAACCTCCTAGTATTCAGGCTCGTCGCGCTTAGGTTGTGTTGTTGGTTGAGTCGTCGTTTGAGTTTTAGTTGCATTATTATTAGCATCATACATTTCAAAATCATTTAAATGTAATTGTACTCCACCTTGTCTGTATTCCCATTGATTAGTTTTTTTACTAAAATACATAAAAGGGTCAAAACTATAATCGGTTAAAACGATTACTCCTTTATAATTAGACTCATTCTTATTTAAATCTCTCATTTTTTCAGCTGCTTTGCCAAAACATTTTAAATAATGACTAGCCTTAATTCTTCCTGTACTATCTAAAGGTGCATTATTTTGAATTTCGTAATCAGATGGCATTCTATTAAAAGAAACTTGAGCAGTCACTGACTTTCCATTATCTTCAATAGCAAATAGAGCACATCTATGTTCAAATTTGTTATTCATGTTTTTTATTTCCTTTCATTCTTCATTTTTTCTAAAGCTTGAATTGCTTTATTAAGCCTACCAGTATCTGTGCAATCAGTTGGTCTTAAACATCCAGTATTAGACTCGACAGCATCTTTAACTTCAGGATTCGCACTACCTCCAAGTTCTTTAGCTAGCTCGATAACTCTTTGTTGCAATTCTTTTGGTGATTCACTTCCAGAATTTGCCCAGTTATATAAAGCTTCACCATCAGAAACTTTTAATACATCAAATCTACCTTCAAATAAATGTGTATTGTCTTTCATCACAGAAGCTACATGTGTATCTTGTGCGATATTGAATGTTACAATATATTCATATTCAGCATCTTTATCTTGTTGTATACCAACTCCAACTTTTTTAGGTTGTTGTTTATTGTTGTTATTAGTTTCCATAACATATTCATCTTTACCTCTACCAGTAGCGATTATATGCAAAGGCGACTCAACAATAGTATCCACCATTTTTTGATGTATAGGTTTTACTTTGCCCCAATTTTGAAACGAATTACCCGGCATTTTATTAACTAATTCATTTAGATATGTCCACTCGTGTGATAAACTATCAATTATTAAAACTGACCCTTTAGGAGCGATACTTTCTACTTGTTTAATTAATGCTATATATCTTTCCGTAGAACGTGGTGCATCGAAATCAATTAACTCGTAATCAAATTCGTCTGCATATAACTTACCACGAGGTCCTTCTGTGTTTCCTAGATATATAGTCCCCCCACTTTTGTTAGTGATTCCTTTTGCTAGTATAAGTGAACTATAAGTTTTACCACTTCCACTAGAACCACTTAACAATGCCTTAATAGGTAACTGTTCTCTTACTGCTTTTTGAATTATAAATTCCATTTTGTGTTCTCCTTTTCATTACTTTCTGTCATTTTTTCTCCAAATCGTAATGCGGTATTTCTAAGGTATATCGTATTCTTCAATAACCTTAGTAATCACCTTTATGAATCGTTTGCACTCTTTTAAAGTGTTTTGTAAACCCACAGAGATTCTGATTGTCCTTAATGCCTCGTTTTCAGTCATCCCGAAGTTTAATAATGAACTAGACGGTTTGTCAGTTCCACTATTACAAGCACTTCCTGCTGATATAGATATCCCTTCTTTGTTTAATATTAGTACAGCCGACTGAGCCGATAAATGTTTAAAAGTTAATAATGTTGTTTGATTGTTAGTACTTATCTTAATACCATAATTTAAATTCATTATGTTATTATACAAGTATCTTCCAAGTTCGTTAACATGTAAATAATTATTCAATATATTCATTTTATCAGTCGTTTTGTATAATACTATCCCCAAAGATATAATACCCAGCAAATTTTCTGTGCCGCCCCTCATACCTCGCTCTTGATGACCAACTATTAAGTTTTTCATCTTATGCTGTTCCGATAGCTTAACATATAATAACCCTACACCCATCAATGCCCCGATTTTATGTCCACTCAATGATGCTCCTAAAACATTCGATAAATTATGTAGGTTAATTTCATTATAACCAATAG
>CAYJFS010000012.1:4142-6535 GCA_964369665.1 uncultured Lawsonia sp.
TTCATATAAAATCACCCCCTTATCTTATGGTAACTATATTATACCATAAAAACGCAAAAAAGTAAATATAAAAAACGGTAAAAAAAGAGAAAAGTAATATTTTCTATTGTATTCCTTTCCTCTAAAAATTGTTATTTTTATGCCAATAATCATTCTTTCTGATATATATGTTTTTTGCAACTATCCATTCATCGTTTAATCTTATCCAAACTTTTCCTCTTCTCCAAACACCGTATAATTTTAAAAATACACTTGCTTGGTCAGCCGGAGTAGTAAACACTATATCAACATAACTTGACCACACATTACTGCTGCGAGTTCTTATTCTAACTCTAGCATAATAAGTTTTTTCAGGTATTAAATTAGTATAGTTGTAATTTGCACTACCAGAAGTAACTTCACTAGTAACTACATTTTTGTCTTCATCTAATAATGTGTACCCATATAAATCTGTGTCCCCAGGAGCATTCGATACTACATTCAATATCGCAGTAAACGGTGTTAGTTCAGATATATATGCACTATTAATATAAACAGGATTCGGATATGTAGTACCGTATATATTAGCAGTTTGATTACCCCATAATCCTCCAACAGAAGTATAAGCTTGAATTGAAATATTATAACCTGTCTTTGGAGCTAATCCAGTGACAGTAATAGTTCCATTGGCATTAGTTGTGCTAATAGTCTTCCATAAAGAACCATTTAAATAAACTCTAATTTGAGACACACTAGTCCCGGCGACAGAATAGTTGACAGTCATACTATTATTTGTAACTGAATTATATGAAATATAAGAAGTAGGTGGTGTGTAATTTAACGTTCTAAATGTTCCATAATATGTTCTATTTTTACCAGCGCTGTTGTAAATGTAAAACTTATAACTATATGTTGTGCTAGGTGTAAGTCCATACAAGTTTTTATATGTACTTCCCCCACTACTTATATTATAATTTCCAGCACCATAATTCCAGTACCAACCACCAGCTGATGCATAATTACCCCAAGTACCAACCAAAGCACTTCTAGTGGCTGAGGTTTGTGTAATGTTGTAAACACTAGTAGAACCAGTTGGTGTACCATAAGGCTTAGAATAACCTCCAGGTAAATTTAATTTTTTAGCATTAGTAACATAACCAACAGGTAAACCATTAAGCCCAGAAATTAAATATATAAAAGATGGTGGGTCTGAAGATTGAATATTAAACGAGAACTCATAAGACCCTGTGAAATTGGATGCATATAAATCCGAATTAATACTAATTGGACTCGACCCATTAGCCTTTAGAACATTTCTATATGTAACAACGGTCTTTGACCCATAAATATTTGGACTTGATTGATTTACTATAGCCGATAATTGCATTTGACTATAATTGTTTGCAGGATAAAGTTTTGATGGACTCATTAATCCACCAGATGTGATATATAATGTGATGTAGGCATGTGTTGAACTGTAACTCCAACTACTCCAATAATAATTCATAAATTGTTTTATTGTACTACTACCACTTTTTATACTATCGAAATCTATTCTAGCCATTTTATCTCACTCCTTTCTTAGTCTTCTATTTGTAAAGCACAGTATGTCGTGCCTCCGTTTTTTAAATTTAATCCTTTTGTAGTATCTATATATTTTGTATATGGTAAAAAGTTTTCATTACCATCTTCAGAAAATACAGCAATACGAATGTCTAAATTAATAGTTTCTCCGTTTTGAACACCAAGAACAGTTCGTAAAGATGTCGTTACACCCTCAAAACTATCCTTAGTACGTATATTAGCAACTCTTTGATATCCTTCATTTATATATTGTGGAGCTATAATAAAGTAATCTAAGAAGGCTTGACTATCTTGGTATGCATCTATTACACCAATATTATACCCTCCACTTGATATCACATTTCTTAGTTCTGCTTGTATTTTGTATGTACTATTAGGCTCGATATTTACTGCATCTATACTAAGCCATGCGTTTACATATTGTAACGAGCCAGTATTGTTTGTATATTCGCAATGCATCCAACCATCTTCTAATGGGATGGCAGTTGTTGAAATATTAGTCCAAAACGTATCATCTGTTCTATCAGTAGAATATCCATCTTTTTTTATTAGTTGTACGCCACTACCATTAGTTTTATTAATGGGTATATACATTATTGAATCACCACTTTTTACTGCCAATCTTGGTCGAGGGCAAGTATCATCCTTTAAATGAAATTCTTTAACCATGTTGTCGACTTTAGCACAAAGTAAGGGTCCTGCATAAACATATACTACATTACTATAAAATGTCGCTATGTCGCTTGTGGCAAATCCATCAAGAGACGTAATATATTTACATTCTATTCTAGCTCTGTACCCTTGTGTAATAGCCTCGTTATACTTATACG
>CAYJFS010000013.1:0-4656 GCA_964369665.1 uncultured Lawsonia sp.
TAGGGGTCAACAGGTTCGAAGGCGCGACCTATGAAGAGGCATACGAGCAATTAGTCGCTAGATTTTTGCTGCCAGAAAATGCTGATGATTTGCAGACATATATTGACAAAGAGCTGAAAATCTGCATTCTTAATTATCTAAAGGATGGCACTGAGCCAGTGATGAATATAGTCGCTTACAATAATCTAGTGTGGAAGCCAGTATTTGATACGTCTCTTGCTGCCTTTGACGCAGAAGAAAGCGGATTGAATGCTTTGAAAGACAGAGTTACAGCTATTGAAAATCAGCTAGACGCTGTTAAAACCTACACTTTGTTATTGAGCGGTCTGTAATTATGGCTTGGATATGTTGCAGCAGAGTGAATTTATTGGACTGCGTGATAACTGTCACTGGCATTCGCTTTGATAGTGACGCAGGCAACTGCTATATAATCGACGGAAGGGCGTGGGGAGCAGATAGCACTAATAACAGTTATTGTTATTTCAGAGGCGCAGGATCTTCGTATAGCCCGAATACATTTGATTTTGGTTCAAGCAGCGATTCGATGCGAGTTTATGTTAATGGCGAGCAAATAGAAAGAAACCAAGTGCTAAACTACGCAGACATAAACGAAATCAGGCTCGAAGGATTCAATGCTAACTGTAATTTAAAAAACCTGTTTGGAAGATATGCGGCAACAAGCGCAAGTCGCGAAAGCCTACAGGGCAGCTTTGAAAAAATCTCGTTTGATTGGGGCGAAGGCGATCCAAGGAATTTTGTTATTTTTGGCAAAGTTAATGCGGATTTTGCGCTACAGCCGCAACAGCTTCCGTGTGAGACCAGTTACGAAAATGACGTATTTACAGGTGCCGAGGGAGGCTCGGACTGGCTAAAAAGCGGCAGCACTTACACAGCGTTAGTGTCTGGTGCTGAGCTATCAATAACGGGATCTTTGCAGTCACCAATAATCGAAGTTGATGTAACCGTTGATGCTGGCGACAGCATAGCTATAACGTATGCGGAGTATACAGGAAACGCATACAGCACCAGTCTATCAGAGATAGCGCTAACAGTTGGAGAGAATAAAAAGCTCGTGCATTTAGGACAGGTAGCAGCAGCTAAAATAGTAGCTACTAATGTGGGCGACTCATTTACGGTAAACTCAGTCAAAGAAATTCAAAGAGGGTTAATAATGGGCGATGGTTCATTGTGGCAACAAAGTGAGATTGTAACAGAATGATAACAGTTGAAGATGGTAGCATTGTGGCAGGCGCTAACAGCTATGTTACAGCCGCAGAAATAGCGGAAATGTGCGGCTTATACGGCATAGCATTGCCAGAAGATGCAGCAGCAATAGAGGTAGCGGCACGCAAGGGATTCATGATGATAAACTCGCTTGAGTCAGAGTTTCAAGGGCTGCGAGTTAGCGCAGAGCAATCGGGGTCATTTCCTAGGTCTGGGATGATTGCTTATGGGTTTTTATATCCTGACTATCGGGTGCCGATTCAAGTAAAAGAGGCGCAGATTTTTGCAATCGATGCGGTGTTAAACAAAGGTTACGACATTAACGCCATTTCGTCAGGTCAGGTGCTAAAATCTTTTGAGTTATCAGGCGTAATAAAAGAGGAATATGAGACAGGCTCACACGTTGAAACGAGCAATACTGACGAGGGAGCGCTATCTATTCCGGCACTAGCTTTATCACTCAAACCATTTTTTAAAACATCTTTAGATAACTGTGGTATCATATCACAACCATTTAGAAATATATTTTAACGGGATAACAACATGGCAACAAAAAACTTTAGGTCAACAGTCTTAGAGCCAACTAGCGAGTTTGCGCACGGTGATAAACTTCGATTTACAGCACTGGCAACCGTGGGCGAAGTGCTAAAGGGTTCATTCAGTGAAGCGACAATAGGAGAGGACGGTGTTTACAGTATTGATTTACAGTATGGTAAGCACCGCATCGACTACAAACCGTATGAAGGGGTATGGCGACATTTCGCAGACGTTGAAGTAAATGCAGATACGTTAGCAACTACGTTGCAGGATTTAGCGCTTGCGTCCGTACCAGTAACCGACGAAGCTGTTTTAGTGCTGCAAGGGATTTTAGCAGATGCAGAGGTAGTAAAAACAGAATCAGCAGCAATAAGGGACGAAGCGGCAGCAAGCGCGGCAGCAGCGGCAGCAGACGCGGCAAAATTAGCGGATGTAAACCCTTTGGATATCGGAGCTGCGGACAACTCAGGAGCTTGTTACAAGCCAGTCGTTAGTGACCCTTACATATCGGGCGAGTCGGGAATCAATAACATAAAAATCGATCTTCCCTTTTCGCCGTACATGATGCTAATTGAATTAACTCTAAACTTTCAGTCAGCGCCAGCATCATGCAAATTAATATTCTCGCTTTATTCAACAGTAGGAACGTGCACTCAGTTGTCCGGATCGATTCCCGTGCAGGCATCTGTTGTTACAGGGGAAAAATACTCAATACTGATATCGCCAGTCTCTGGAGAGTTTCCTCGCGGTTGCGCGGTCGGAATAAACACCGTATCGTCAGTCAGGACAACTCCGTCACCTCTTGACAACACACGACCATTTATAGTCTCAGGTCGAGCTGTAATACCTGAGGGAGACACGATAACCCCGATGGGGATGAGCTACGCAGCTATAGATGCTCCATCGTTAATTAATGTCGAGCATGGTGGCAAGATGTATTATCACGTTGACGCAGCATATGCGAAAGATCTGCAAATACCCGACGAGGTTTTTCATGCGGCACTAGCCGAGCAACAGGCTAGTGAGTTATTCAAAACCGAGAAATCTATTGCGCTGCAAATAATGGCTGATTTCAATCTAGGAACAGGAGAGCACGAAATAACAGGCTCGGATATATCAGACGTTAGGGCGTATATTCAAAGCATTGATCCGGCTAAGGGCATGAAAGCAGGTCATTTGCAGCGTGCTAAAATTCCTCGTCCGTCCATATTTGATCGGTATAGCTAATAATGGCGGCTAAAAATTTCCGGTCAACATTGCTTGAGCCGACGAGTGAGTTTGCTCATGGTGATCGCTTGAGATTTACAGCGCTGTCTACATCGGGCAGCGTGTTTAATAGCTCGTTTTCTGAGACGGTTATAGGTGATAACGGTCAGTATAGTGTCGACTTGCAGTATGGAAAATATCGCATTGATTACAAGCCTTATGAGGGAGTGTGGCAGAAATTTGCAGATGTTGAGGTAAGCGAAAGCACATTGGCAACAAGTTTGCAGGCGCTTGCGTTATCATCAAAGCCAGTGACAGATGACACTATTCTAACACTGCAATCACTGTTAGCTGATGCGGAAAAAGCGAGCACGGAGGCGCAGGCGGCTAGCGTGGAGGCAGTATCAGCAGCTGATGAGTCAACTAAAAACCTCAATCAGGTGCTAAACAATAATTTATCTCAGCGAAAATTTGTAACTACGGCTGATTATTCATCGAAGCTCATTCTTATGCATAGAGTTGACGGTGATCCCGAGACCCGAGATCACTTCTTTGGCAGGGTGTCAGCTTATCGAGTGAATGGGTTTTATCGACCTTTTGATTGCCTGATTTCTTCGCAAAAAAACTACGGTGCACCCGATTCCGCTTTTGTCTACATGCAAATGTTAACGAGCGAGTTTGACGATATATATTTGTGTTACTGCGTTGTCGATGATGTTAAGTATATAGCCATGCATATAGGTGAGACGTTAAGCTCATTCGGTCAAGTTGTCATTTCAGGCGCTTGGACTTCTGAGCCAGCCGAGGTTATTTATGCCGTTGATGGAGTTGTGATAAATCAGGCTGTTAGTGATTCGATAGTAAAAATAGAGCCGTTGACTGTTGCAGCCGAACAGCAGCCTGTTTCAATGTTTGAATCCGAGAAAGCAATTGCATTGCAAATAATGGATGATTATCAGCTAGGGTTATACTCAATAACTGAGCAAGATATCACGGACACTAGGCTGTATATTCAGTCTATCGAGCCGTTATCGGCTGCCAGCAGTCAAAGAGCGGCACTTCCAAGACCGCAGATATTCATCAGATATAAGGCTAATCCCTATGAGCTATAGTGATATCAATTCAAAAATCAAGGCAGCTCTGCAAAGGGCTGCAAGCAAAGTTAGCAAAGGCGGATCAAGTGCTTATCTACTCAAAGAGACGGTTATTCGTGATCCGTTAAATGGTGACACGGTAACAGTCGAAAGAATCAAACTTAACAACGCAATAGTAACGAGTTACGAGCGAGATTTTATCGACAACGAGACAATATTCGCAGGAGATTTGCGGCTAGTGAGTGATAGTGATGTTGAGATAAGGCAGGGTGATATCATCGAGATTAACGCAAAAAAACACACCGTTATTAGCGTTGACGATAAGAAGCCAACAGATTTTACTTTTGCCTATGTGTCACAACTGAGGTCAATATGATAAAAGGGGTTGACGCATTAAAGGCAAAAATTCAACTAACATATGAGCAAGCAAATAAAAAAGCGCGAGCTATTATGTTGCAAGGGTTTAGTAATATCATTATCGAGTCACCTGTTGATACTGGGCGCTATAGGAACAACTGGATATTTTCAAGCGGAAAACTGGACTCGACAGAATACGGAACAAGCGAGGAAATAAAAGACAACCCATCGGTGGCAT
>CAYJFS010000014.1:0-4322 GCA_964369665.1 uncultured Lawsonia sp.
TAATTCGGAAATGATTATAGCGGAAGAATACTGGGAACAGTTCCCAACTAGTTTATTGTGGGATGGCTGTAAAGAATGTTGTATTAATGATGATTGTGGAGAAGATGATTATGAGTAAATATAAATTACATCCAGGATTAACGGTTGATGAAATATTTAAAAGCAAACATATTTCACCAAAAGACTTTTCTCGCCGTACAGGCATAGGATACTCTACGATTTGTAGTGTTATTAGTGGTCGTAGTGGTATTACACTTCGAACTGCACAGGCTTTGTACATTACGACAGGTCTTGATGTGCAATTTTGGATGAATTTACAAAAAAATTATGATGAGGAGATAAAAAATGACAAAAATTAATGAAGTAATAAATGAATATAAAGAAAAATTAGTAATTTCTAAAACTGGATGGACTACTTGCGATGTAGACCCTATTAGAGACGCGAGAGAACAAGCTAGAGAAGAAGAAATGGAAAAATATGTAAAAAAACTTGAAGATATAGAATTTAGCATGTTTAGTGAACATGAATTGCTGATAATCGCTAGTGCGATAAGAGTTTATAAAAATACTTTAAGAACTCAAATTGAAGTTAGTGGAGATGAAAAATACATAGAATCTGCCGAAAAATTTATAAAAGACTTAGATTTAATACTAAAAAGAGTTAAAAATGAACAAAAATAACAAAAAAACGAGCTATTTAGCTCTAATAAAGCCTATTTTAGCTAAAAAAGACCAAGAAATTGTAAAAAAGTGCATTTATGATGGCATCGAGTTCTATTATGACGGAGAACAATACATTCATTTGGATGATTTTTTTAGACAAGTATTTTATTTGAGCTCTATGATGAGCATTAGCGATTATAACTATAAAATTATAGAAATATTAGATTAGGAGACCATATGTATACAGAAGAGATTAGACAACTATTGGAAATGAAAAAATATATTATTGAATTGAAGCAATTTCAAGAAATTATGGATAGAAATGAGAATCCTCAAGTTACACATGCGACTTATGTGCCTGATTCTGAGGGATATAATTTTAGTATCCATACAGAAGAGCCCCAACCACTAAAAGTCAAAGTAAAATTAGTTGACTGGAGTAGAGAAACGATATAATGGACGATAAAGAACGTATAAACATTTGTGAATTGATAGAAATATTAAAAGATTATGCTATTGATAACTCTTTTGATTATTTAAGGCAGCTTAAATGTAATGCTGTTCTTGGTAATAAGAAAAATATTAAAGAATTAGATATTTTTGAGCTGTATATTAGAACACTCGACCTAATTATTGATATAAAGACCATAAATGAGAAGGAGTATAAGAATGAAACCAAAAATAACAAATTTTAATGTCAATTGGCATCGCATAAAAGGTGCTTGTATGACTACTGTAGGCAAAGAAGCAGGAAAAGAACCTGGACAAGATTGGAAAAGAAAATTATTATTATGCGAACACTCTCCAATAAGAAGAAGTGAAATAAGTATTTTATTTGAAGAAATACCTTATTATGTTAGTACTCATTTCGTTAGGCATCATGTTGGTCTTGAAAAATTTATTAGTACTTCAAGAAGTGATAGAACTGGTATTAATAGAGATGAAAGGCCTCAAACTGAGATGGTGAGAATGGAGCTTGACGCAAACATTCAAGCACTTATTAATATATCTCAAAAAAGACTTTGTCTTTGCTCTGATAAGGAGACAGTAAAATATTGGAAGGCTTTTTTAGAGGTTTTAAAAGAATATGATGAAGATGTTTACTGGGCTTGTGTGCCACAATGTATTAGATATGCAGGATGTCCTGAAAAATTTAGCGACTGTAAATATTTTGAGAATTTTGCGAAAAATCTTACAAAAGAAGAACTTATAGACATGAACACTAGATATGATGCATATCAAAAAGTCAGAAAATAGGAGATTTTATTTATGAAAGATAGACTAAAACAGATTAAAAGTGAAATTTGGGAAGAACATCTAAAAATAGAAGAATCAAAAAAGAAAATCAAACAATTACATCAAGAAGCTGACCAAATAATGGGATATAAAAAAATTGAGAGGCAAGAACAATGTAATAAATCGAAAGGAAAAAAAAGATAGTGAATAAAGAAATATTTAAAAGTAAAGTAGAAAAAGTGGTAGAGTCAAATAAAGCATTGTGTGTACTTGTTACTATACCAGGTCAAGATGCTTACGAATATATTATTAATGCTCCTGAAAGTGTTGAAAATAAAGTCAAATACTACTTACAAGTGTATAATGATGATATGGAACACGGAATGAATAATCAAATAAAAATAGTTGGTGTTTGTGGAATAGATATAGTTAGTTTTGAAGAGACAATAAAAGAGAACGATTAATTTCGCTCTCTTTTTTTTAAGTATTCTTCAATTCTTCCATATGCACCTTCAGAACGAATTTTAAATTCTCTTCCTAGACATTTTTCACATGTAACATTTTGTGTGGCATAGAAATTTTTAGTTTTTGGATAATATCGTTCGCATTCTAAACATTTTTGCCATAATGATTTATTTTTTTCTCCAGCTATCGCTATACACTCAATCAAGGAATATTGTTTCCAGTTAGGTGTTCTAGTAGTAAGAGTTCCCTTACCTATAGCTTTAAACCCCCAATGATTAGCAAACGATTCAATGATTATATCTCTTACCTTTAGCTCTGGTTCTTCCACGAGTTTGATTTTTCTTCGCATAATATTTTTTATACACCATAAATTGCCTAAAATAATTACATCTTTTGGTTGCTCTTCTGGTTTTAAATTTTTCAACTTTTTTCTTGGTGTGGTCATTCTTACTCTGATGGTATTTTTTTCTTGTTCTTTTGTTATTTGAGAAACATTAAATTTGATGCCAAAGACATATTTAAATATTTCTGACAAAGGAAACCATACAGTACCATCTTCTTCAGTTAAGACCCATGTTTTAACATTATATATGTTATATTCTAACAATTCGTACTTATTTTCAATCATATGACGCACCTCCTAAGTATTATACAACTTTTTTTGGTGTATGTCAATACTAATACTTGCTTTTTTCGTCATTTTATGGTATAATATATGTAAGAAAGTAAGATAAGGGGGTGCACATGGAAGAATCATATGTAGAGTTCGATAACGATAATATCTATATAGTAAAAGTGTTAGACGGAAAGACAACACGTACACCAGTTGAACAATTCGAATTCGAAGAAAGTTCCGATGATGCCCAAACTGATATATTATATAAAGTAATTTTTAAGAAAGATATTGATTTAGATTGGATGAGACAATATACCAATGATGAAGTAATGCTTATTAATGATGTTAGCAGTCTGGGTGAGATATGGGAATTTTATCAAAAATACGACTACAACACATTGGAATTGAAAGAGGGGCAAATAGATGAAGAAAATAATATTGATTAGTGGCAAGGCTGAAAATGGAAAAACTACTGCTGCAATGATTTTAAAAAAAGAGCTAGAAGAATTAGGTGAGAGAGTAATAATTACTAGATGTGCTTATTATTTAAAAGATATAGCGACAAGATATTGTCAATGGGATGGTTCTAAAGACGAAAAGGGACGAGAGTTGCTTCAACAATTGGGTACTAACATAATTAGAGAAAAATTAAATAGGCCATTATTCCATATTGGAAGAATTTGTGAGGATATAGAAATAGGACAGGATTATGTTGATTATGTAATCATAGATGATGTTAGATTCGAAAACGAGATTTATCATCCTAAAACTATTTTTGGAGATAAAGTTTATACGATTAGAGTAAATAGATTAATGGAAGATATGATTACTCCATATAGGTCGTCGTTAACAGATGCTCAATTACTTCATCAAAGCGAAGTAGGATTAGATAATTTTAATGAGTTTAATAAGTATATATTTGCAAGTGATGTAGATGGCTTAGAAAGTGTAATTAATAATAATTTACTTCCTGAATTATTGAAGTAAAAAAAAAGAAAGTAAAAGAAAAAAAAAGGTTAAGGTGACAATTTTTGGCTAAGATATTACAAAATAATTACTATACAATGAAACTAACAACTGACCAAATATTAGAACTTAATGGTGGTATATATACATACAAAGATGCAAATTTAAATGGCGACATTATTACTTCTGGTGATTGTATAGCATTCCAAAAAATATTAGAGTCTAAAGGGATTAAAGAAGACCATATCACTTTGTTTCGTAAAATAGAAGAAATAAGAAAACTTCAAAGAGAAGCGCGAAAAAATAATGATAAAGAAACAGTAAAAAGAATGCAACAAAGATTAGATTCGTTGCTTTACATAGATGATATTATTAG
>CAYJFS010000015.1:0-4233 GCA_964369665.1 uncultured Lawsonia sp.
CATTCGACCATATCTAAACGGTAGAGATATTACTGGCATATCCCGAAACTTGATGATGATTGATATGTATGGTCTTTCTATTGATGAAGTGAAAAGTAAATATCCTCTTGCATATCAATGGCTCTTGGAAAACGTTAAACCAGAACGTGATGAAAAGCGTAAAAAATCTTTGAGGGAAAAGTGGTGGCTTTTTGATACGCCATCTACAAAAATGCGCAATGCAACCAGTCAATTACATAGATACATTGCAACAACTCAAACAGCTAAACATCAAGTATTTACTTTTATTGATAGTCAAATTTTACCAGATAACACAATTATAGTTATAACTGGTGAAGATGCTTATATTCTAGGCATATTATCAAGTAAAGTTCATACAATATGGGTACAAAATACAGCTTCAAAAATGGGAAGCGCATATAGAGACACCCAAGCTACAGTCTTTGATACATTCCCTTTCCCTAACGCTACCGAAACTCAAAAACAAGCAATCCGTGAAATAGCTGAAAAACTGGATAACCACCGCAAAACAAGACAAGCCGCATACCCTAAATTAACGCTTACAGATATGTATAATGTACTTGAGAAAGTACGAGATGGGCAAGAGCTTACAGTGGAAGATCGGGTTGTTTTTGACCAAGCTGACATTGCGGAGCTTCGCAAATTACATGACGCTCTTGATGAAGCGGTTGCTAATCTGTATGGAATTGCCCATAATGTGGCTACAGAAAATGAGATACTTGGGATATTACTTAAATTCAATACTGATTTTACAATTTAAATTTGCCAACAATAAGAATGTGTACACTATATATTTTCTCAAAAAATATATTAAATCGACCTTTTATTCCCGAGAACTACAGAGATACACTTGTAAAACGAGCAAGTCTTCTGAAAAAGGAAGGTTATATGGCTCAAATTCAAACCATTGCCCTTGTAACAGGCGCTAATAGAGGGCTTGGCAAGAAAACCAGTCGTCAATTAGCATGCAAGGTTATACTGTCTTGATGACTGCTCGCTCCCTGCATTCAGCACAACAAGCAGCACAAGAATTAGGGCATGAATCTCTTATTCCTGCTGAGCTTGATATTACCAACGCAGAAAGCATTACAAATGCAGCAAAGTTTGTAAGTGCGAACTTTGGCCACCTTGATATACTCATCAATAATGCCGCTATTCACTACGATACATGGCAAAGTGTGCTTAATGCTGACCTCAAAATAGTGCATGAAGCTATGGATACCAATGTCTATGGCGCATGGCGCATGGTTCAAGCTTTTCTTCCTTTACTTAAAAAAAGTGCCCATGCACGAATTGTTAATGTGAGTAGCGGTGCTGGTGCCACCAACCAAGGTTTATCTGGTAAAACGCCTGCTTATGCTGTATCAAAGGTGGCTCTCAACGCTTTAGCCATGATGCTTGCAACATCCTTAAAGGGTGATGGTATTATGGTCAACGCTGTATGCCCCGGCTGGACACGAACAGACATGGACGGCCTTGGAGGGCGACCAATACAAGACGGGGCAAAAAGTATTGTATTGGCTGCCACTTTAGCCAAAAACGGCCCTACGGGTCAATTCTTTCGAGATGGTCAACATATTATGTGGTGATGTACACAACGAAAGCGAGTGAAATTATGCAAAAAATACATGTATTGGCACTGAATACCAGCCCTAAGAACAAGGGGAATACCTTTACCTTACTTCAAGAAGCCATAAAAGGCTGTGAAAGCGTTGGGGCTACAACGGAAATTATTTCAGTCAAAGGTAAGCAGCTAACGCCATGCCAAGGCTGTTCTGTGTGTCAAAGTGGCAAAAGCTGTTCTTTGCAAGATGATGTGCCCGAGATATTACAAAAGATGCAGGCTGCGGACGTGATTTTATTGGCTTCGCCCACTTTTTTCTACAATGTAACTGCACAATGCAAAATCATTATGGATAGAAGCTATGCCGTGCAACCCTTAAATGGCAATAAAGTCGGTGGTATCTTCATCACAGCGGGAAGCATGGGCACAAGCGCCGCCGTAAATTCCTGCAATATGTTTTTTACCGTGCACGGTATAAGTCCTGCTGGCTATGTATCTTCACTTGGAAAAACTCAAGAAAACCCCAAAGCCATGCAATCTGCCTATGATTTGGGCATAAAAACAGTTAAAATGGCGCAAGCTCTTAAAGATGCACCACAAGTCTTTGGTATGCACAGCCATTATGCTTATGGAACACATACAAAATGAGGAGACTCTGATAGGTGATTTGAAAATAATTTAGTTGCTTTGGCTATTAAATAGCCCTCATGTAAATAAGGGCTATTTAATGGTAGGTATGCTTATTCAATAATATATGCGTTAACTATTTCCCCATAGTAAGCGGTGTGATAGTCCTTGTTAGCCCCATGAAAATCACTATCTACATCTTGCGGATAGAATGTGGTAGCCATTTCCGGACTGATGGCGTGTTTATCTTGCTCTTGCTTATAGATAACTTTGCATTCTAAGGTTAAGGGGAGTTCTTTAATTGCCGGAACAGAAATGCTTACGGGATCTACAAGTGTGAGGTTAAGCTCTTCTATTTTATTAACGGATTTGCCGCTTTTTGTACCTGCAATGCCGAGGATTTTTTTATTAAATTCTCCCATGGGAATGTTAACGGTAAATTCACCTTGAGCATCCAAAAGCTTTTTAGTGTGCCTATTTTCACGTATGTAAATGGTAAAAATTGGCTTTGCCCATTCAATGCCCAATGCTCCCCACGATATGGTCATGGTGTTGATACTGTCACCATGCTTGGTTGTAACAAGGACGCCTTTTTTTAATTGTGTTAAGATTTGGTTGGCATAATCAAAAGGTTTTATTGTTTTTTTCATACTTTCTCCTTTATTTTTTAAGTATAGCGTAATTTAGAGTCAGCCCCTAATGGGACATGGTTTTCTCTAAGCTTACTATAAGTTGGTAAGTTTAAAGTCACGCCTAACGGTTAGAAGGCTTTTTATTCCACACTATAGACAAAGGGTAAAAGTTCTTGAGCTAACACTTTATGACCATTCCCTTTTTCTGAAAGGATAACCTCACAGTGAGGCGTATAGTCATTAAGCACTTGCCTGCAATTTCCGCACGGTGATAAAATTTCCTGACCATTTTTGCCACGTACAGCAACAATGCTTACAAATACTCTTTCGCCGTGAGCTATAGCACTACCAATGGCAATTTGCTCTGCACAAACGCCATGCAGAGAATACACATTAACACCAATGTATATTTTACCGCTACCACACAGTACCGCAGCACCTACGGTGCGATTTTGATGTTTTTCATCATAGTTATGTATAATAACTTCACGGGCTTTGCGAATGAAATCATAATCTTTTTCATGCAACATTTTAGCCTCTTAGGTACTTATAATAATCAAGGTATGCTATTCACCGTCCAAGTATTGCAGTAAACACGTTTTGGCATATTTATTCCTGCTTTTATAACTATGGTGAATAATATAGAGTCTTTTGTGTCTTAGTCAATGGCGAGAAATATTCTTGACATAAAGTACTCTCTATTTTATTTGTATGTACAACTTTTGCCTTTTGCTAAGGAACAGGGACAAGAAGATTTTGCGGCTACAAAGCTCAATCCCTCACGCCGTGCCTTTTTACAAAGCCTTGTACCTGTAAGTGTGGGAGGAGCGGCACTAGCACAAACCGCTCATGCCGCTACCTATGGTGAGGCACCCACTTTTTCAAAGGATGCCGCCAATCAAAGACAAGTGGAAGCTCTAGGCATTGCCAAAGATCGCCCACCAAAAAAACTACCCATTACTCCTCCCGGATCTCTGGGATTACGCAATTTTGAAAAACACTGTACTGCCTGTCAGCTTTGTGTAACAACCTGTCCACATCATGTATTACGCTCTTTTGACAATGGTAATGGCATGTTACAACCAACCATGTCTTTTGAACACGGTTTTTGTCGTACCAATTGTGTGGAGTGTTCAGAAGTGTGTCCCACAAGCGCCATACGCCCCATTAGCGTGGCAGAAAAAAGCGTTATTCAATGCGGTCAAGCTAAAATTCATTTAGAGCGCTGTATTGTCAATGTCGATAAACGTGCCTGCACGGCTTGCTCACGAGCTTGCCCTACAGAAGCCATTACCCTTGTGCCAAACCCACAAGGCGGCGAACATAAAATACCTGTAGTTAATAATGAAAAATGCCTTGGTTGTGGTGCTTGTGAATTTGTCTGTCCTG
>CAYJFS010000016.1:0-3894 GCA_964369665.1 uncultured Lawsonia sp.
TTGCCGAAGTTGACAAAAAGATTAGCAACTGGAAAATCACAGTATCGCCTGACGTGGACTTGGAAAAAAACGATGTAATCAAAAGATTATCTGACGGCAAAACGTTAAAAATTGATATATCAAACGAAAACATTGAAACACCTGAGGTTGCAACCTTTAAATTTAAACAGGCTTTTGCTTATGAATTTTCAACAAGTGCAAATGCGAGGGTGTAGCTATGGCATTAACAAAAATGTACACTAAATGTGAAAAATGCAAACACAAAGACAATTGCGATGAAAAACGAATGATGGCTTGTGGTTATATTGATGGTAATATGCTTACACAAGATGTTTCTATGGATATAACAATGCCAAACGCAATGCCTGTAATAGACACACCAGCAGATAAACGCAAAAGACAATTTGAGCAAGATTTGTTTAATAAAATCACAAACAATGCCTTTTGTGTGTTTAAGGGTGGTGCATAATGGCAAATATGATAGACCTTGCAACAGCACTTTATAACTTTTGGAATGGCTTTGGCATAACAGCCTATCCAAACGAGCCACCTGAAACCGCAGAACTACCCTATATTGTTTACAACGTCAACAAAGGGCAGACGCTTAATTCGGCCACAGATTTTGTCAAGATATTTTGGGAGGGCAAAAACACACGCCCTATGCTTGAAGTAGCCGACAAAATTAACGCTGTTGTAGGCGATGGTGTGACTATACCAGTAGGCGAAAATGGTAATATAATAATATGGCAAGCAGAAATTCAAAACTTGCCTGATACAGACACGACCAGTGCGCTGTATCTTAATTTCACAATAGACTATAACGTCTAACGTATAAGGAGGAAACGCAATGAGCGTAACAGTAAACACAAAAACAACTGCTTTTAGCGAGTTGATAAAAGGTGCAGGTGTGCTTTTAGATAGTTTTGACCCAACAGCACCTGCGATAGTAGACGCAAATATTCTTTTTGCTACAAGTGGCGGAATTAACGCAAGTGCAGTAGCAACTTATAGCGACTGGGCTGAAAGTATTGACAACGCGGCTAAAAATATGCTTGAGTATAAACAATTGGATATGTGGGAGTGTAAAATCAGTGGCACTGCTGCAAGTATTACTCCAAAAGGGGCTAAACTTTTAGCAGGTGCAGCTGATGAGACAAACGGAGCTGTTGCGTTAAGAAATACTTTAAAAACTGCTGACTTTACTGACCTTTGGTTTATAGTACCAAAAACAGCAGAAAATACAATAGTTGCAATTAAATTGTCAAATGCTTTATCTACTGGTGGGCTTAATATCCAAAGTACTGATAAGTCAAAGGGAGCGTTTTCATTTGAATTTACAGGTCACTACTCAAGCGCAGCACAAGACACTCCACCATTTGGTTATTATGAAATTGTTGTAACACCTACACAAGGTTGATAATTTACCTAAAATATGGTATAATAATATAGGCGGATAGTGAATAGCTACACGAAAGCAAGAAAGCCTTATCTTGTTTCCGCCTAATTTATTTTTAAGGCTATTACAAAAGGTGGTAATAATATGGGTAACTTAATTGATGTAAAAGGTCAAAGGTTTGGTCGGTTAATAGTAATTGAAAAAGCAGAAAAAACTGATGTTGGTAAAAACGCATTTTGGTTATGCAAGTGTGATTGTGGCAATGAAAAGATTATAGGAAGCAGAAACCTTAGGAGTGGAGATAGCCAATCTTGTGGTTGCTTACATAGAGACGTTCACACGACACATAAACTGTCTAAGCATCCATTATTTGCAGTATGGCACGCAATGAAAGCACGTTGCTATAATCCTACCAATAAAGATTATAATAACTACGGAGCAAGAAATATAACGATTTGCAATGAATGGTTAGATGTTTGTAATTTTATCAAATGGGCTGAAAACAACGGTTATAAATACGGAACTGGATTTAGCATAGATAGAATAAATTGTAATGGAAATTACGAGCCATCAAACTGCAAATTTTCTACCAATTTAGAGCAAGCGAACAATAAACGCAACAACATTTTAGTTAATTATCAAGGTGAAACTAAAACTTTGAAACAATGGTCTAAAGATTTAAATTTGAAATATGGTACTATATATGGAAGATTAAAAAAAGGTTGGAGCATAGATAAAGTATTTTACAATAACGGAGGTAACGCATGAACGCAAACGTAACCGATAAGGCACAGGAAACTGTGTCTTTTATTGAAACTATAGCAAACACTACACCACGCAAAGGGTTTATCTATCTTAATAAATCTAAAACACTTGCAAATAAGCTGTTTAAAGACGTAAAAGAGATGAACATCGACCCTAAAAATTTTAAATTTATTGATGTGGAAAAAATCCTTGCACACTTGCTTGAAAAAAACGCAGATGACACAATGCAATTGCTTGCTTATTTATTTTGTTGTGAAAATGAAGATGAACTTAACAGCAAAGTAGAGTTTAAAGATTTAATATTACCGCTTTGGCAATTATGGAACACGGAAGCGGTAAGAGGTTTTTTTTCTGTGTTGTTGTCTGTGGGATTGAGCAAGTCACAAGACATACAAACAGCTACAGAATAGAGCTTCTTGAAGTTTTGGGATTGCAAAACTATGTTGAGTATATTGTTGCAGAAATTAGCCATGAAGTAGAGCAAAAAGGCAGAAACGATTATATGTTGATGGCACTTTACGCTATTTCAAGTCAAAAACAAATGTCAAAAACATATCAAGAATTGACCGACACATTATTGCAAGACGATCGGAGCGGTGACAAGATTGTCGAAGATGTAACAGCAGATTTTAACAGTATTTTAAAGAAAGGAGGGTAACCGTTGAATTTATTCGAGCTGTCAGCGAAATTGACATTAGATGATAGTAAATTTAATACTGGTATTGCAAACGCTACAAACACAGGCAAGAACTTTGCAAGCGGTTTAGGTGGCACATTGTCAAGAGGCTTAGGAGTGATTGCCACTGGCACGGTTGCAGCGGTTGGTGCTGTTTCTACTGCAGTTGGTGCTTTAGGTGTAATTGGCTTTAACTACAATAAGCAGATTGAAACATATACAACAAATTTTGAAGTAATGTTAGGTGATGCTGCGCTTGCTGCTGAAAAAGTTGAGCAATTAAAAGAAATGGGTGCAAATACTCCTTTTGAGCTTGGTGATTTAGCAGGCGCAACCGAGCAATTACTTGCTTTTGGTGTAGCTAACGAGGACACACAAGAATATTTACAGCAATTAGGCGATATATCGCTTGGAAGTACTGATAAACTAAATACTCTTGTAAATGCTTTTGGCAAAATGAATAGCACTGGTAAGGTAACGCTTGAAACCATCAATATGATGGCCGAGCAAGGCTTTAATCCATTGCAAGAAATCAGCCGTACAACTGGCGAAAGCATGGAAAGCCTTTATGATAGAGTGAGTGCCGGTGAAGTGTCGCTTGATGAAATAACAACTGCCTTTGAAAGTGCTACAAGCGCAGGTGGACAATTTGAAGGTGGCATGGACAAAGCTAGCCAAACAACCGCAGGTTTGATATCAACGCTTAAAGACAATGCGCAAGCATTAATAGGTGAAGTTTTTCAACCAATATCAGATAGCATTTTAAATGATTTATTACCCTCGGCAATTGGATATATTCAAGAGTTGTCAGATGCATTTAAAACAGGCGGTGTAAGTGGTTTAATTGATGCTGGTAGTAATATTATAGGCGAAATATTAACTGGAATAATTAAGGCACTTCCTGAATTGACTGATACAGCTATTAAAATAATTGTACAATTAACTCAATCATTAATTGACAACGCACCACAGATAGCCGAGGGTGCAGGTCAATTACTCACTTCTTTAGCCGAGGGAATATTTGAGTTATTGCCAATGCTTGCAGAATTAGCAATTG
>CAYJFS010000017.1:0-3844 GCA_964369665.1 uncultured Lawsonia sp.
CCGTGTCGTTAGCATTCCCTATATCAACTTTCAATACTATCTCCTGCTTTCCTGTCGTATCAGTTGAGGTTATTGTGCCCGTTGGCTCGCTAGATACATACGCATCAGTTGTTGTTACCGCTGCGCCTGTGCTTGCTGCTACACTGCCACCGCCAATAGATGCGCTTTCTATTGCTGCCAATTGTGCAATACTAAACGCTGCTGACGTAGCCGCAGCCGCAGCCGCTGCCGGAATTCCTCCCACTTTCATACCCCACTCCCACGCTTTCATCCCTGAGGCAATGCCGCTTATTACTACCTCGGCTTTTTGTAGTGCTTTGGAGTCCTCGAAAATTGTTGAGTTAGCTGTGCCAATCATGTTAGCAAAATAATCTAAATCGTTAGCTCGTGAGCTTAACGAAGATTTTTCGATTCTTTCTATCTCATCAGCGTTATCTTTTACCGCATCACGATATTGATTTTCTATCTCAATTTTTCTATCAGTATGCTCTTGTAGCTGCTGTAACTGCGCTTCCTCATTGCCAGTTAACAGGGACATGCTAGCCTCATGCTCTAGTATTTCAGCCTGTAGCGCATTATCTCTATACTCTGCTAGCACTGCATTTCTGCGCTCCATTAAAGACCTGATACTTTCTATATATTCTTCGTTTTGCTCTTCATTGACAAATGACGACAGAAAAAAAGAATCTTGACCCTGATATTCAGAAAGCTGCTTGCTTATTTGATCATCAATGCTATATATGTCGCCTGCGCTAGACTCTGCCTTTATTGCTGCTTTGTCTGCTTCGTATTTTTTCGTTAATGCATTTTGTGCCTGTAAATTACCCTCAAGTTTTTCAAGTTGTTCTTGATAATCTCTATCTAACAGCGCAGATTGATTTAATAGTGAGTCCTCAAGGTCTCGATAAATGCCGTCTTGCTCGTCTTTGATTTCCTGCGCTCGTTGATCGGCTTCCTGTTTTTCCCTTTGCGCCTGCTGCGCTTTTATTTTTTCTGCTAATAACTGTGGTGCTAACCTTTCTTTCTCTAGCTTTTCCAGCTCTTCGTTAGCTTCTTCCTTGGTTTTGATTAATGCTTTCTCGTATTGCTCAAAAGTCAGCTTGCCGCTCTTGTATGCATCCTCAATAATTAATTTTTTTGCCGCTTCAGCTTCTTTAACTAGCTCAACATCAGATAAATAAAGCGCTTGCAACTCTTTAAGCTCAGCCGCATTTTTCTTCTTTGTTTCGTCAAGTCCGGTTGATTCAGGAATATCTAGCTCGCCTGTTGCGCCCGATGCTGAATCCCTTCTTGCTGCATCTTTCACTTTTTGTAAGTTGAGTTCAGCTTGCGCTAATTCCTGCCGTGCTTCTTTTGCTCGCTTTAGTGCTGCCTCTTGGTTTGCACCCCAGAATAGACTAGGCTTGCCTTCCAATTCCTTTAGTTTATCATTTGCGGTAACCAGCTCTTGAGTCGCCTGACTTACTCGCTTTGATGCGCCCTCAATTGTTTGATCGTCAAATGACGCAAACGTTTTCGCTACTGCCTCGTAAATGTCACCGAATTTTTCGGCTACAGGTGCAAGCGCTTTGGTTGCTAGCGACATAAACGATTTAGTCAATAGCGCTGTTTGCTCATCATACTTCCTGTATGTTTCTAAATCTTCCTCTGTTATCGGGCTAGATATTTTTGCAAGCTCATATGCTAACCTCTTGGCTTCTTCTCCGTTATCGGTAAATAAAGGCAACGCTTTGTCTAAGTTTGAACCCATACTGTCCAGCACTTGATTAAGCTGCTCAGTTGTTACGCCTGCTTCTTCTAAATCATTAGTCATCCGCTGAATAATTTGTTTTCCGCTAAGCCCTGCCATTTCAACCGCAAACGACCTCGCCTCATCCGCACTCAGACCCATAGCGTCGGCAAAATCTTGAATTGACCCAGTACCAGCGCTTAAGAATTCACCAACATAACGCCTCGCATCTTGATATGCGTCAGACAACTCTTGCACGCTCAATCCGTAGCGCTCAGCCGCAAACCCCATTTGATCGTATTCAATTGCCGTCAGTCCTGCGCTTCTTGCGTTGTTATCAGCTAGCACGACAGCATTTGATAGCGCATTAGTAAGAGCCGCAACGCCAGCAACAGCAGTCACAGCCGCAGCGCCCACGCCTAGCAGCCCACTTGCTACAGGTGATAATTTAGCGTTAAATCTGCCAAGCTGTATGCTATTACTAGCCGATGTATCACCAAAAATTGATAAACTTCTTTCTGTTTTAACTATAGATTCATCAGCTTTTTTCGAGCTTGTTTCGATGTTGTCTAGCTGCTTATTTACCTTAAGCAAGTCCTTTTCAGCTTGCGACACTTTAGCATCGATCTCAATTACTAGCTTTTCAGACATAATTCATTAACCTTTCTTTTTTGCACCCATTAGCCATACGCACCGCATTAACAAACATGCTTCCGTCCTGTTTTTCTTCTATTTTGACATCAAACAGCCTGTAGATTTCAACCAAGGTCATGCCCCACGCTTCCGACGGCTGTATGTGAAATGTCTTGACTGTATCACGCCAAAAGCCTAGATAGTCAAATTTTGGTCGGCTATCTAGGCTTTTCGAGTCGTCAATAAAATGTATAAATCTACTCGTTACTTTTTTTTTACACTTGCGTGCTCCCGTAGATCCTCCTGAAACTGTCTCGACAAATCAAGTATAACTAGCTGCCAAGTTTTTATACCGCTATCGTCAGGATAAGCGCCAGAGTGCATTATTCCGTCGTGTATTTCTTCTTGAGTGATAGCGCTATCGCAGTTTTTAGCAATCAAGTACATAAAATAACGAGCAAAATGCATCGGCATAATTTCACCAACTGCATTGTATAAATCATTCATGCTCCCCTTGCTTGCTGTGATTTTCATTGCTGCCGCGTCGATATCTAGCAAAGAAGTCCACAGGCATTTATTTGCACGCTCATAGTATTTGTCAAAAGTGAGCATAGATACACGAGCATCATATTCTTTGTGATACAAATTAAATAGCATCAGAATATCTCTTCGTGAGTGTCTTTGTCAAAGAAGCTAATTTTACCAGACGAGTTGTAACTGAACTCCATCGTGACCTTCGCCCCTTTTCCGCCTGCAAGTGTATTAACGGAAATCTGAAACATCCCCTTAACATAAAGGTCGCCGAAAACAAAAATACGCGGCTCTATAGCCCTCTTTAATCCTGCTAGCCGCTCAAGTTTTTGCTCTGAATCCGGCATCATGTCATAGCTAACCGACGCTTGAACGCTCCTTTCTGTTGTATTGTTACCATCAGGATCGCATAGCATTTCCTGCCACTCGCCAGATGATTTGTTACTCATCACTATGCCCTCGCCCGCTATCGTCATAGATAGCTCGCCCTGACCCAGCGGTTGTGTTTTTGTGTGAAAATCATCGCCCCTATATACAAGAGCCGTCACCCCATTGAAACCATTTGCTTTGCATGCTGTTGTCATTGTTAATCCTGTTAATTAGCTGTTAAATATATTGATACTGCTCTAGATGCCCACGCATCGACAGCAATTAAATTGCTTACTGTTATTTTATCAACACTACATAGATTTATGCAAGTTTCGTCATAATTAAAATCTTTGTTATAAAAGTGTTTCCTGACTTTGTCTATCATTGTTAGCTGATCGATATCATAGCGACCTGTTGATCTAGGAACATAAACTGAACATTGCCAGATCGCTTTATCAAATATTACGTCGTTTCCCTTGTCGTCGCTGATTGCATCAATAGGGATTAGCGAGCACCTTAAAAACAAATCGCTGCCAGACATGTCTCGCTCATCATTATCAAAAACAATGCTATCATGTATTT
>CAYJFS010000018.1:0-3274 GCA_964369665.1 uncultured Lawsonia sp.
CTTAAAAGAGGTAGTTTATATGTGTAGTCAGGTTTTGTTTTTTTGATGATTTCAACTGTTTTAGGTACATAGAACCAGTAATACCAACAACAAGCGTATCCATAATTCTGTTTTCATATCCAAGACCAAGCTCTATATTTTTATAGTTTTTTTTGTATTTAGGTAGAGAGATATTGTATAGATAGGAAAAGTGGCAGATATCTGTGGACGTTTGTAGAGAGCTTAGTCTTTTTACACCAGAGGTGGAGGCAACCCATCCTTGTATTTGAAAATGTGGTGCAATATTTAGAGTAGATCGAAGTCCAATGCTTGTTTCAACAACATGTTCTTTGTTGTTACTGACAGAACAGGGAATGAAGTTTTTTTCTTTATAGGAGCTCCAATTGGCCATGGAGAGGAGTGTTTCCACATAAGGAGTGATAACACAAGTTGTAGAAAGAGGTATGTTGTGACCAACAGAAGCAATCCAACCATGCATAGCAACACGTGGTGAACCTTTAGCTTTAGAATACAATGGACCATGAGCATAGAAGCGGGATGTTTTAGCTGTACCAAAGTTGTAACAAGCAGCTACAGAAGCTGTTGGACCAGCTTTATAGGGGTTTAAAACAATAGCAAGAGAAAAACCATCTAAGGTTGTTTTGACTTGTGAGAGCTTAAGCCCTGTGTGTGTAGAAAAGTTTGTAAATTGTCTTTGTTCTTTAGAATTATGGTTATAAGCAAAAGTAACAGAACTATTTGTTGAAAGAGGAACAACAAGACCTACCCGTCCAGGTTTATGTTTTTTGTTAAGATTGTTTTCATACCCATCAACAAAACCAAAGATTTTTGTATTGTTTTGCAAGATATGTGGGTAGGCTTTGTTTTTTTTTACAGAAGGTCTAGAAAGCCTAGAAAGTTTTGGTGTGATGTTTAGAGTATAGCCTTCATCTTCAGAGCAAGGGATATACCCTTTTAAAAGTATTTGTTTTAAGGTTTGAATGGTTGTGTCGGTAGCACCAAGCATCATGGTGCGTATAGTAGTAAGAGAAGCAGTATTAAATACACGACTTTGGTGTGTAAGTTCATAAATATTATCTCGAGCTCTCCTACCTTGTGGTTGGCTGGTGACAACAGCACCTGCACCTAGAGGTTGCATTTCTTGGCCTTCTTCAGCTTCTTGTTGTCTATGCTGTCTACAGCAATGGCTACGTCTATGGCAACGTCTTTGACAGTGGCATCGTTCACAAAAAAGATAACTAGAAGCTTGATGAAAGCAATAATTCCCAGTAGATGCACAGCTTCTTTGTATCTCTGGTGGAGCATGTGTTACAGTATGCTGGGCACAGAAACCTATTAAAGTATTAAAACAACAACAAGAAAAAAGCATAGGACATATAATAGATGGAGAAGCGGTGCAAAGACATATAGAACAAGAACTACATATTGTACCAATAGCAAAACCCATACCACCACCTAGAGGACCCCAATACCAAGGATTTTGGACAATAAAACTATCAGGTATATTACTAGCTTGTGTTGTTCTAAAAGGTTCTTCTGGTCTATCCAGAAAAGGATTTTGTTCTGAATATGGAGGAGGAGCATGACCTAGAGGTGCTTCTTCAGAATAGCAAGGAGGAGATCCTTCCAAAGTGGGGGGGGGTTGTGCTCTTTCCATAAGAGGATGGGGAATAGGCACTGGAGGAGGAGCTGGTGATGGTGATGGAGTTCCTTCACTACTTGATGAAGAATAGCTCATTAATGGTTGTATAGCAAAGGTTGTTATGGAAGAACTGCATATAAAAAGGAATGTAAAAAGGATGTGAGGTGTATACATAAATAAAATATTGATTAAAAAGTTTTTACAGTTTTTTCCTTTTGACTAGGCATATGAATTGTATATTTAGAGACATCCACTTTAAGAGTATCAAAGAAATTTTTATCCTTTATAAATATTATCGTTGAGTACTTTAGTAATGGATAGTTGGGTAATGATAGTTTTAAAAGAGGTAGTTTATATGTGTAGTCAGGTTTTGTTTTTTTGATGATTTCAACTGTTTTAGGTACATAGAACCAGTAATACCAACAACAAGCGTATCCATAATTCTGTTTTCATATCCAAGACCAAGCTCTATATTTTTATAGTTTTTTTTGTATTTAGGTAGAGAGATATTGTATAGATAGGAAAAGTGGCAGATATCTGTGGACGTTTGTAGAGAGCTTAGTCTTTTTACACCAGAGGTGGAGGCAACCCATCCTTGTATTTGAAAATGTGGTGCAATATTTAGAGTAGATCGAAGTCCAATGCTTGTTTCAACAACATGTTCTTTGTTGTTACTGACAGAACAGGGAATGAAGTTTTTTTCTTTATAGGAGCTCCAATTGGCCATGGAGAGGAGTGTTTCCACATAAGGAGTGATAACACAAGTTGTAGAAAGAGGTATGTTGTGACCAACAGAAGCAATCCAACCATGCATAGCAACACGTGGTGAACCTTTAGCTTTAGAATACAATGGACCATGAGCATAGAAGCGGGATGTTTTAGCTGTACCAAAGTTGTAACAAGCAGCTACAGAAGCTGTTGGACCAGCTTTATAGGGGTTTAAAACAATAGCAAGAGAAAAACCATCTAAGGTTGTTTTGACTTGTGAGAGCTTAAGCCCTGTGTGTGTAGAAAAGTTTGTAAATTGTCTTTGTTCTTTAGAATTATGGTTATAAGCAAAAGTAACAGAACTATTTGTTGAAAGAGGAACAACAAGACCTACCCGTCCAGGTTTATGTTTTTTGTTAAGATTGTTTTCATACCCATCAACAAAACCAAAGATTTTTGTATTGTTTTGCAAGATATGTGGGTAGGCTTTGTTTTTTTTTACAGAAGGTCTAGAAAGCCTAGAAAGTTTTGGTGTGATGTTTAGAGTATAGCCTTCATCTTCAGAGCAAGGGATATACCCTTTTAAAAGTATTTGTTTTAAGGTTTGAATGGTTGTGTCGGTAGCACCAAGCATCATGGTGCGTATAGTAGTAAGAGAAGCAGTATTAAATACACGACTTTGGTGTGTAAGTTCATAAATATTATCTCGAGCTCTCCTACCTTGTGGTTGGCTGGTGACAACAGCACCTGCACCTAGAGGTTGCATTTCTTGGCCTTCTTCAGCTTCTTGTTGTCTATGCTGTCTACAGCAATGGCTACGTCTGCAACAATGACTATGTCTAAAGCAACGATTAGCTCTATTACATGGGCCATAACTTGCTTGATGAAAACAGTAGTCTGCAGTAAGAGCACAAGCTCTTTGTA
>CAYJFS010000019.1:0-3104 GCA_964369665.1 uncultured Lawsonia sp.
CTAATCACGCTAAAAATGCAACTGTAACGATATCGCCAGAAAATAGCACGCTATTACCTAACATGCTGGTAAATGGTGATTTCGGTTCAATTTACAATGTAAATATATCATCTAGCGCTGATATATCAATTACGTTCGACTATTCAAAACCAGTGCAATACGTCGCTATAGGCGGCAGCAATGCGGCTGGAAAATACTACATAAACATCTATGTCGACGGTGTGCGAGTGATTAACGATACTGATTTATCTAGTAGCAAAAACCCTACGCTAGTATATAAGCTAGATAAAGAATATCAGTGCAAAACGTTGCGAATTCAGATATTCGGGTCGGGTGAGCTGTATATTGCTGATATAGCGTGCGGTGAGATTTACGAGCTAAGATATGGAGGTCAAAGCGGATTCGACCGCCCTTGGTCAGTAGCTAACGTAAAATCTCGCAGCGCTACAGGATTAAACGGATCGCCTATTAATAACGTATATTCAACAAGGGAAATAAAAACAACGCTAAGCATTAACAACATACTAACAAGTAAAATAAGCGATTATCACGAATTTGCAGAATTTGGAACAATGAATACATTTTACATATGCGAAGATGATAATCCGCAACATTCGTATGCTTGCTTTAACGCTGAGTTTACAACCGCTAGGTTTCACGAATCAACCACAGCTTTAGCTAATGCGTCAGTATCTTTTAACGCATTTGCAAACGCAAGGGGGTTGGTGTCATGGTAACAGGTTTGCTAGATAACTTTAGTCAATCACATTTTCAACTGTATGAGTTGGTATTGCCTTATTGCACAGTATGCACGCCAGTAGCAGGGGTTAACGGCAAATGGCATACGCCAGTAACATGCATTGAGCCTTCGGATTCTGAGTATAGTCTGTGGTTTGGGCATGGTGATTTAACATTGACAGCCAGACCGCTAGATCAATCAATCAGTATTCCATCGGCATTAAATGGCACTATTTTTAGATGTGTTACAAATTACTCTGAGTCAACAGCAAAGCTAAAAGGCGAGGGGTTAGCAAGCAGGGGTACAATTAGCCTTACATGCGCAGACTTTGCAGGAGATCCAGCGCCGATTAACACAAGTAATAGCGGCACTTTCTTTGGTAAGTTGCGAGCTAGAAACATACTTGTAGGTAAAAAAATAAAAACTCACTACTGTACTATAGTCAACGACAAAATACAGAAAGTAGCTGAAACGGTGCACTATGTTACATCAACCGAGTTATCAGGCGGTGTATTTAGGTTGTCAGCTAAGGATGCGCTAAAGGATATTGAGCAATTTTCGCAAGAGTTTCCAGCGCCCAGTGAGGTTACTTTACTCGAAGATATCGACGAGACAGTAACGCGGTTTCAAGTCAGCGCTACTGGCTTAGTTGCTGGTAATGTTATATGCATCGGTGACGAGCTAATTAAAATAAAATCAATAGATACACTGTGGATAGAGACTGAAGCACGAGGCGCTACGATGATAAGCGACGACGGTGCAGTTATCTATAAAACCGATGCATCCAGTCATAGCGCAGGCGATACGGTGCAGCTGTGTTATGTCATGGACAAAAAGCCTATTTACGACGTAATGAGAGATATATTGCAGGGTGTTGATATGTCTGAATTTGTTAATTATTCGCAGTGGAAAACGGAGGTGGATGAATGGACAGCAGACGCTTTCTTATACGGTGTTTTTACTGAGCCTACGGCAGCAGATGAGCAGATTGACAGCATACTCAAAGCGTATTTAATTGATGGATGGCTAGACCAGTCAACACAAAAGCTTAAGCTGTCAGCGGTCACGGCATGGAAAGAATCAACGAGAATCATAAAAGAAGAAGCAGATTTCCAAGATTTATCAATAAAAGATAGCGAAGATAGTCGCTTTACTCGTGCCTATATTACGTGTCTTAAGGATTACCAAGCCAAATCGGATGATGCAGAAAATTACAGAAAAATAGTCATGTCAACTGAGTTAGCGCAAGAAGGTTCAGATTTTTACGGCTCTGTAAAGCTCAAGGACATGGGCATGATACCGTTTATCACTGCTAACAGCGCTCAAACATCTACATCTAGATATATACAACGATATAGCAAATCACCCAAAACATTAACATTTAAGATTGAAGAAAATAGATTGGCAGGATTACAGCTTAGTGATGTTATCGACGTTATTGCAAGGGATTCACAGGACGCAGCAGGGCAAACGGTGGAGTCTAAAATACGTGCGCAAATATCACGAATACAGCCAGATTTTAGCAGCATAGGCAGGCGATATAATGTTGAGTGTTTGAGCTATGTTCCTGTGTTTTCTCTAGAGGATGGTGCAGAGATAGAATTTATTGTTTCGGGTAATGTGTATGATTTAAATCTGTTTTCACGAGCAGGCGCTCCAAATGTGCCAGTCAATGCAACTTTTATTTTTGATGCCGCTGTCGTTGGTTCAAGCTCTGTTGATATCCCATCAGTGCGAGCAGGAGCATTCAAGGCAGGATCAACAATTAAGATATTGTGCATTAATAACAATGCGTGGTCAGCAAAAGGCGGTGACAGCTCTGTTGTTAGACAATCGGGGCGATCTGTTTATATTGATGCGCAACCAGAAGATGGAGGTATTGCATATCAATCGGACGGTGTAAAAACAGATATCTATCTCAACTATACGCACGAGTCAAGAGTGTGCACCGGATCGCTAATAGCAGCTGGCGGTGGTGGTGGCTGTGGATTCGGCTACACAATGCTACATGATAGTGGCGGCTATGTGTTTGATGATCACGATTCGTTTGCATTAATCGGTGGAGGAAATGGTATACCATCGGGCAGGGGAGGAATATTTATAAGTGTGAATGGCACGGTTGAGGCGGAATCCGGCAGCATTGATAAGACAGGCGAAAGCCTTACTCTGTCACGCGGAAGAAGGTATATTGGTGATAACTTTGTTGAGTCGTCAGCGAGCGCAACAAGTTCAATAGTTGGCGGTAAAGGTGGAAGCTCAAGCGCAGGATCAGGGATTGGCGGCTATTCAGTGAACTGGGATGAATCCTACGCTGTGTATACTGGCAACAGGTCAGGTGGTGAAGCAGGGGCGGCAATAAAAGGGA
>CAYJFS010000020.1:0-2841 GCA_964369665.1 uncultured Lawsonia sp.
TCGATGTCGCAACCATCGGAGCGGTTTTTGTTTTTGAAAGAGGTTGTGTTATGAATAAGTTTATGAAATATTGTCCAAATGTTTGGGTGGCAGAATGCGAAGAAGAGTATAAAAAAGATGATATAATATATCTTGAAACAAAGCACGGAAAAGAGGTTGAGTGCAAAGTGTATAATCATTTAGGATATACAGGCACACAAGAAAATCCAAAATATATTTATTCAATTGTGCGAACAGATGAAAAAAGCTATGCACAAAAGAAAGCTGAAAAATATGGAAACGCAATGGCGAACAGCAAAGCAAAAAGCCAAGAATGGTATGATAAGGCAGAAGAGGGCAGAGAGTTTTTAAGTTTGGGTGAGCCGATAAAAGTTGGACATCACAGCGAAAAAAGACACAGAGCATTGATTGAACGCAATTGGGGTAGAATTGAGAACGCTCTTGAATGCGAGAAAAAAGCAGAGGAGCAAGCACGCAGAGCGGAATATTGGGAAATGAAAGCCGAGGAAATCACCCTTGCGATGCCTGAAAGTTTGGAGTTTTTTAAAGTAAAATTAGAAAAAGCAATTGAAACACATAAATTTTATAAAGAAAATCCAGACAAAAGAGAGCATAGTTTTTCTTTAACTTATGCAAACAAAGAAGTTAAAGAGCTAAAAAAGAAAATTGAAATTGCAGAAAAATTATGGGGGGGGGAGCGTGATTAAATGGAACGATTGACACCTAAAGACCTGCACCCTTACGAGGTCAAGAATTTTGCTGATAAATTTAACGATAAGGGAGATGACCCTTGTTTCAGGTCAAAAGTTATTGATAAGCTGTGGGAATACGAAAACGCAGAGGAACAGGGGCTGATTGTAAAACTGCCTTGTAAGGTGGGGGATTACTTGTATTGCGTTAATAAATACAAAAAGTCTGATGCACAATATAAAGTATTTAAGTGTTATATTTCAAATTACACGCACTGCAAAGACGAGATAGACGATTATTTGACAGTTAGATTTGTTGAGGAAAACATTATAGATGTTTTAGTGTATCCGATTATGATAGGTGAGCATTATTTCCTCACCGAAGCCGAAGCCTTGCAAGCGTTGAA
This sequence comes from uncultured Lawsonia sp., assembly GCA_964369665.1. Lineage (GTDB taxonomy): Bacteria > Desulfobacterota > Desulfovibrionia > Desulfovibrionales > Desulfovibrionaceae > Bilophila. The sequence goes on from CAYJFS010000020.1 coordinate 1,097, forward strand.
AGAGAGGGAATGAGGATGAATGAACGTGGGTTTTTTGCAGTGCCTGATAAAGATAAAATCGAAACACTAAAAAATGAAGTAAAAGAGCGATTAAGAAAAAAATACATTGATGAAGATTATATTGATATGTTAGCTACTTCAATGGCGGTTTATGGAATGACAGAGGAACACGCTCAACAGCATTTATATTGGACTTTTTGCAATTTGCTTGTAAAATTAGAAAAAATACATAAAGAGGGTGATTAAATGAAAAACTATAAACCACCACGCAAATACAGCAAGCCACGTAAATACAATGGCAAGTGTGAACAATGTGGAGAGCCGAAAGCATTTAACGAGGTTTACTGCCGAGTAGACGAAAGCAATATTGCAATAACGCACAATGCACCTTATTTGTGTATTGAATGTTACAGGAAAGAATATAAGGTGAAGTGATGATTAGTATATTTTTAGAAGCAATTTTCACTTTATGCGAAACTGTAATTGATACTTTTATATACTTGATTAAAAAAGATATTGATTTTTTTAAAAAATATGATAAAAGAGGGTGATTAAATGGACAGTAAAAGACAAAACTCGTTAAAAATTTTGAGCGATTTTATTAATGGTGACAAAAAGCAAATAACAGTAAGTGGTTGGCAATTTTACCCAAACCAAGTTTTGAAAGAGTTAAAAGAAAACACTGTAGAGGTCGTTAGAGAGGCTTACTTTCCTCGTGACGGCGCGCCTGATTTTACATTGATAAAAAGGGGGTGATTAAATGGCTAACTTCATAGAGACCTACAACGAAAAAGAATTGTCGGAGCTTGAAAAAGAGATTGACAGCATTTTTCGTGAAGCGACAAAGGAAACGCAAGCGAAAGCAGACGCATATTTTGAACGCATTGAAAAATTGACAAAGACTAAGCTTCAAGACCTTGCGGACGGCAAAATCACACAAGTAGAGTATGATAGTTGGTTGAGAGGTACCATATTTCAAAAAGACCGCTTTAATGCTTTTATCAGCGAATATCAAGCAATGATTAACCAGTACGACAGCAACGCTCTTGATATGGTGAGTACCAAAACACCTAACGTGTTTGCAAACAATGCTAACTATGTGGCTTACCATCTTGAAACAGGGCAAAAGACAGATTTTAACTTTCAGCTTTGGGATAAAACTACGGTTGACCGATTGATGAAAGAAGATGTTACACTTTTACCGCCACGCAAATTAAGTATACCGAAAAACAATGCATGGAATATGAAAGCTGTTCAAAGGCAACTCACGCAGGCTATTTTACAAGGTGACAGCATACCAACGTATGCAAAACGATTACAAACAGTTACTGACATGAACAAGACCAACGCAGTAAGAAATGCTCGCACAAGTATGACAACCGCACAGAACGCAGGTAGACAGGCACGAATGGAAGAGGCCGAAGAAATGGGATTGATTATCAAAAAAGTGTGGGTGGCTACTCTTGACGGACGTACTCGTGATGACCACAGGAAATTGGACGGCGCAACAGTAGGCATTAGTGATAGTTTTGAAGTTGAGGGTGCAAAGATAGATTATCCTGGCGATATAAAAGCACCACCGAGCGAATTGTGGAACTGCCGATGTACTGTTATCGAAAAATACGAGGGCATAACAGGCGCAGCGGAACAGCGGAAACTTGACACGATGAAAACTGACGAATACAAAGCTTGGAAAGGTGCAGTTGAAAAAGGCGAGGTTTACGAAGTGCCGAAAACTCCGACAT
>CAYJFS010000021.1:0-2479 GCA_964369665.1 uncultured Lawsonia sp.
TATAGAAAGAAAAAGGAGGATGAAGCAAATGAAATTATCAAAGTTTAATGTATGTTTTGAGGAGAACGGTAAGAAATATGTGACTAATACAGTTAGCAAAGCGGTCATTGAGGTAAACGATGACATTTATAGGGTAGTAACAGGGAGAGAAAAATTGCAAAGTATAACGGAGTATGTTGAACAATTAAGTCAACAAGGTATTGTTGTTGATGAAACACTAGATGAAATAGGAGTTCTTCGGTATGCTTACAACAAAGCTAGGTTCGATACCAAACATCTAGATTTTGTGGTAGCACCTACATTAGAGTGTAACTTTAAGTGTAGATACTGTTTTGAAACGCCTAGAAGAGGAGTGATGAGTGAAGAAGTTCAGAAAAAATTAGTTTTGTTTATTAGAAGAAAAGTGAAGGAGACCCAATGCTTAACAATGAAGTTTACTTGGTATGGAGGAGAACCACTACTATGTATGGATATTATTGAGTATGTTACAAAGGAAATTCAAGATGTATGTCAAGAGTATAATGTCGAATTGGCTATTGGAGTAGTGACGAATGGATACTTGTTAACCGAGGAAACGGCAAGAAGACTGATCAATGTAGGAATCAACAACTATCAAGTAACAATAGATGGGGTGGCTAGAATTCATGACAGTAGAAGGATGTTACATAGCGGAAAAGGGACGTATAAGAAAATTTTAGAGAATCTCGTCCGATTAAGAGAGTATGATATTCATATTCGACTGCGTACTAATATTGACCAGCAAAATCATGAGAGCTATAAAAGATTTATTAAGATAATTGAGAAACTAGAATTGCACAATGTTAGCCCATATGCTGCAATTGTTGAAATAGCTCAAAATCAACCGAGTGATGTGAAAAGTGCTTGTATGAGTGATGAGGAGTATGGAGAATTTTCGCTAACTGCTAATTTAGATTTCTATAAATCAGAGGGTGATTTTCTAGATAAAAAAACATGCCATTGTCCAGCAGAAACTGTGAATTCTTATGTAATAGATGAATTGGGTAGCGTGTATAAGTGTTGGAATTCAATCGGTTACGACAAAGAAGTCTTGTTTAACATAGGGGATGAAAAAGAGGAATATGAAAAAGAAATGGCTGCTCTATATTTGGGGCGGGATCCGTTTTCAGAAGTAAAGTGTATAGAGTGCCCATACATTCCACTGTGTGTAGGGGGATGTTGTTACGAAAGAATTGAGAAGGGCGAAAATGTGTGCCAAGTTGAACGTTATCTGTACAAAAAAATTATTTCTGACAAGGTAGTATAATAGAAAAAAGTAAAAGACATATTGAAATGTGCAATTTTAATATCATAGAAAATGGAGGAAAAGAGATGAACATTATTATTAAAGCAACAAATTCATTAGAGGATTATACACGAAGAGAGAAGGAAGTTTCACAGGGGAAATGTATCAATTGTACATATGATTGGACGACAGGACAAGGTTGTAAGACTACGTAAGAAAAAGAACTAAAATAACATAATAAAAATTGCACATTTTTATATAAATGAATTCCTATGAATCGAGAATCTATGGTATCGGTTTATAGGAATTCTCTATAATGAAAAAAATTTTATTTTGATAAAGTATACTTATTTTAATATAAAAAGTATTTTTGAAAGGGCACATTTTATGTGAATGGTGAGCTGTATGAAAAACATGAATGAGAGAATGGAAATTTTGAAGGGTATTAAAGGGACGCTTCACGATGTTTTTGGTGCGGAACTTAAATCTGCAATAGTATACGGTAGTACATTAAATGCAGATTTTTGTGAAGTGAGTGATTATGATATTTTATTAATTTTCAAAGAAATACCATATAATACACTAACAAAAATTCGTGATGTAAAAGAAGCTTATAAAAAGCATAGCATTGGTATTGATTTTAATACGCATGTGATTTCAGATCTTCCACATACGAGAGGAATATTGTATTGGCACAACAATAGAAGCGCATTTATTCAAAAAGAGTTGGCAATGTCAGGTGTTGCAATTATTGGAGAGAATCCATTCTTGGATTATGAAGTAGAACAAAATGAAATGCAGATTGAAACTGTACGAATGTTAAATTCATTTGCATATCAAGCAAGAAAAATGCTGATAAATAAGGATTTGCAGAAAAATGAGAATAGAATTTTTATGATTAAATGGTGCATTTATGGAGCTTTGTATCTATTGGCAGGAGAAGGATATTATTTCAAAAATAGAAAAGAGGGATTGGAGTGCTTTCCGAAGGTGTTTGATACACATATTAATCCTGTAGAATTTTTAAACATTAAGGTTTGTCATGCTATCGATATATCAATCAATGATATTGAACGAGCATATGAATTTTTAAGTTTCTTGGATTATAAAGCAATTAAATTATATCAGCATCTTGATTCACATGTGTTAACCGCATAATAGATAGTGTAAAGTGAGGTATGAAAAACGTAGAATAAAAAAATAGGCACTAACAGT
>CAYJFS010000022.1:0-2419 GCA_964369665.1 uncultured Lawsonia sp.
TCTTTTTATTTGATTCGATAAATGCCTCTAAAGTTTTAATCAATGTGGGTGATAACTTTACGGGCTCAATAATTGGAACTATCTTTTTGCTTAGTTTATTAGATAGCACTAACTCTTTCAGTGCTAATAATTCGTATTGTCTACCCCTTACGTATGGATAATACATTCGCCTACCTCCTCATATTTATTATTTAAGAATTTTTCTATTTTTTCATATTCGTTTTTTTTCAAATTTGAGAAATATATAATAGATTTCATTTCATAAGGAATATGATTAAATCCATCAATATCATCTACTTTATTTCGCTTTTTTAGCGCTACAACAAAGGACGAATATACTTCTTTTATTGGAATGGTTCCAAACATTTTCAAGCACTCATCGTAATAAAAAGCAGGTGTAGCATGTGGTAATTTACCCAGATGTTTAATAAGTATATTTTCATACTCTGACTTACGTAAAATCTTAAAAAGTGCTTTGTGAGTAATACTTTCAAAATTTTCTACAGGAGCTTTTTTTTGCTGAATGGTATTCTTTTTATCTGATAATATAAAGATTCCTGTTGGAGTGTCTTTTAACATTTGATAAAGTTTATAATAATTTTGACTACATGTCACAACATTTACATAAGGAAACGCTTTGTAATAATCCTCTATTTGATACATTAATCTGTCAAAAGAATCTAACTCTGTCTTTATTTCATATACTACTGCTTTTCCGTTAATTAATATAAAGTCAGCTTTAGAGTTTTCTATTGGAAGTTGGGTAATAGCTGTTGTTGTATTTAGACTATGCCTGCCCAATAGCAATTTATTGAAAAGCGTATTTATATAAACATACTCATTTCTGTAATTGTGTGCCATAAAAGAATATATCTTAGAAATCACTTCACCATTAGTATCAAATTCTTGCTCAGAGAAATATTTTCTGACCATTGATTCTAATATTTCCAAATGTTTATTATCAATTAATGCGTTCACTAACTGTTTGGTAAAAACACGATTTAATATATTAGTATTACTTTGCATATTACCCTCCTTTCTGTTCAAAATACTCAATTTACTACTTTAAAAATAATTTATAAGTATCTATTTCCAAAGCATCTGCAATTTTTTGTATATTATCAAGCGAAATACTTCGCTTTTCTCTTTCGATAGCACAAATATAGGTTCTATGCAAGCCAGCTTTCTCTGCAAAAGCTTCTTGCGATAAACCTTTTTCAGTTCTATATTTTCTCACATTATGAGCAAAAACTTTTACAATATCCATATTTACACTTCTCCCACATTACATTATACCTAATAGTAGACAATAAGTAAACAGACAATAAGTCACTTCAATTATTATTTGAAGGATTAATAAAAACTGCTGCTCCAAACTCCTTTTCTGATATATTTATTTCAAAATCAAATTTTAATTTAAATTTTGTTTCTTTAATGTAATTAAAGCATTCTTGGTGTGTACACGATAGTTTGATTTCGTCATTCAGCAAGATATAGAAAGTATCGTTTTCAGAGCAATAATCATGAATGTAATTTTCAACTTCTTCATCGGTTAGATACATAGTTGCGGTAATAAAATTATCATTAATAATTATAGTAGGTTTAAAAATGTCATCATTGAGATATAACATTACATATTTTCCAATATCCCATCGAAATTCTGACAAATTAATGCTATCGTCAACAGTTACCATTCTCTTGTACAATTCGTTATCAATATTATGATAAGCAAAATAATCGGAAATACGCTCATTATAAACTTGATTTAAATTAATACTGCCTTTTTTTCGTTCAATAAATTCAAGTAAAGCCTTCACTTTTCCCTCATGTTCATGAACATCTGTGCAAATAACAAATCTTTTAAAATTAGCAAAGTTTTGCCAAAATAGATAACGTTGCATTTTAGAGAAAATAATTGAATCAAGTCCAAAACATGCAATATGTTTAGAGTAACTCTCTACTTCTTCAATATAGGATATAGAGCAACTTGATAGCTTTGAATCTTTGAAGGTCTTTGAATAAAAAGGAGAGTTATCTACCAAGTTTTTTATATCTAATCTCAGAGTATCGATCTTTTCGTTTATAGTATCTACATCCTTGCGGTTAATTATCGCTCTATTGATAACCATTTTTTTAATAACTATATTTAAATCATTCAATAATGCTAAGTTGCTTTCTCTTTTTTCTACATCAATCCAATCTGCAAATTTTTGGTATATTTCTTTATGGCTTTCTATTAAATAACCGCCATCTGTTAATTTTTTTCTTAATGAACACAAGAAACTATATTCTAAACTGTCCAAAATCTTTTTATCTCCATTATAAGCAACAAAGAGAATCATGCTTGCGTATTCTTCTATATCATCATCAATATGGACTGCCCTCACTTGACCTAATACATACAAATCTCTGTAAAAAA
>CAYJFS010000023.1:0-2379 GCA_964369665.1 uncultured Lawsonia sp.
CAGAAAATTGAAAGTTTGGCAGAGGTAGTTGCGCCGTTTGAGTGAGGTACTTGTGTAGCTTACTGTCAGTATCATGGCAATGAGTGAACACTTTCGCCGCTGTTGTAATGCAGTTACTTGTCAGCAAGTGAAATATTTTTTGCCAAGAGGTGACAAATAAAAACGGCCTTCACCTTTGAGCAAAGACCGTTTTATTTGTAATAGAGAGAGGCTACCTTCAGTTACTACTTATCATCAGCGTAGAAGAAAGACGGCGGCCCCATTTCCTGCATGATTTCCATATTACACATGCCGTATTCACGAGCACGTTTAGCGGATTCACTATTGAGGATGTATTCTTCTTGCTGTGCGATATCGTGAATTTGCTGGATTAAAGCTTCTATGCCTTCTTGTTCCAGTTCTTGCAAAAAGTCTGGAGCGTTCAAAGCCCATCTATCTAAAATCTTTTGGGCAGTAGATGAAAGGTCTGCGTTTTCAATGTACTGCATGGTTTTTTGGGATAAAACACGTTCAGCAATTTCTAAGGGCGAAGTTTTGCGGTCTAACATGATAAATCTCCTTATGGTTAAGCGTTACTTGCTTGTTGGCGGAGGCCGTCCAAATAGTCAGCATATTCAAACATCATACGGCGGCGTTCGGGTAAATATTGGGCATAATTGTAAGCGGCTCGAATACTATTACGTTCACTATGAGCAAGTTGGCGTTCAATCCAATCATAATTATAGCCAAGTTCATTAAGCAGCGTTGAGGCCATTGCACGAAAACCGTGCAAGGTAATGGTGTGATGGTCATATCCCATATGTCGCAAGCCCTGAGTAAGTGACGGTGTCCCCAGCGGCCTACCTTCAAATTTTACGCCTGTTTTTTGTACTGGAAAAATATAACGACCTCTTCCAGTTATGGCGTGTATTTCCCTTAAGATAGTAATACTTTGAGGTGCTAAGGGGACAATATGGATTTGACGCATTTTCATGCGTTCGGCATGGATACGCCATTCAGCGGCATCAAAATCAATTTCCGACCATTCAGCACCTGTTATTTCCTTGGCTCGCAGAAAGATATACAGAGCAAGGCGTAATGCAGCTTTTATGATGAAATTGAACTCTTTTTTGTCCAATGAATACAAAAATTTCCCCACTTCCTTGGGATCAGTAATAGTGGCAAAATGCTTTTTATTTTGCGGAGCAAGTGCGCCACGAAGGTCAGCAGCAACATCCCGTTCAGCCCTGCCTGTGGCAATGGCATAACGGAAGATGCGCCCGCAATCGCCCAAGCACCGATGGGCAACATGATTTGCGCCTCGCGCCTCAATTCGACGAAGTACGGCAAGTAGTTCTGAAGCTGTAATGGCAATAATTGGACGCTTACCAAGATATGGAATTAAGTTGTTATTCATTCGAGACAACAATACTTTGCGATGCATAGGAACCCACGCTGTAGAAACCTTATCATACCATTCTTGCGCAATAACCCCAAAAGAGTTTCGTGAAGCTTCAGCTGTGGCATATTTGGCATCTTGCTTAGCGGCACTAGGGTCAATGCCAGCCACAAGTCCTTTTTTAGCTTCATCACGCTTTTCACGGGCTTCTCGTAAGCTGATTAGAGGATACGGCCCGATGGAAAGAAGTTTTTGCTTGCCGCCAAAGCGATAAGCCATGCGCCAATATTTCTTGCCTTCGGGCGTGACATACAGAAAAAGTCCGCCGCCGTCTGTGTGCTTCTGCACCTTGCCTGTACCATTTACATTGCGAATAAAAATGTCTGTGAGCTTCATAGTAGTGCCCTCCTTGCACAGTTGTGCATGGCTTGGAACTACCAAAATTATACCAACGTGTCTACCAACATAAAATTTTGACTGCATAAAATCTCTTTGGACGATATGAATACATAATTACAATAAAATAGATATATTACAGAATAAAAATAGACCACATTGGAGTTCATAAAACATTAAAAATATAGCCCCCCATACTGCGAATATGGAGGGCAAAGTTCAAAACCCTACTTTGCACGGCAGGGACGAGGTAGAATTTAGCAAATCATCTCAAGATATTCAAGGGATTATTGCTCAGGCGCAAAACACAGCTAAACACTATAAGCAACAGGAGGGAGCGCAAGCCCCCTTGGCTGAACAATCTCAGAAGCCCACAAAGCGAGAGCTAAAAGTGTATGGTATTGCAGATTTTTTGTCTTTGCAAATACCGCCACGCAAGCACCTCTTGTACCCTATCATTCCCGAACAAGGCTTAACCATGCTCTATGCAGAACGTGGCACAGGCAAGACCTTTGCCGCCCTGCATATTGCCTACGCTGTAGCCAGTGGTGGTAGCGTGTTTTCATGGCAAGCGGAGCATCCTTCACCGGTGCTCTATCTGGATG
>CAYJFS010000024.1:0-2377 GCA_964369665.1 uncultured Lawsonia sp.
ATTTACTGGTGATTATATAGATAGAGGTATTCAAAACAAGGAAGTAATGGAATTATTATGCGAATTATGCAACTATAACAATACTTTATTCTTACCGGGGAATCACGAAGAATGGTTACGTATGTATTCGTTTGGGGATATTATGTCTATAAAGAGTGAAATATTCTTAAAAAAGACTATGTATGAGATAAGAGAAGTGGACTCGAAAAAAATATCTAATTTTGTTCGCAAACTTGGGCAAATGGCTTATTTTAAATATTACGGTAAAGAATACTTGGTTACACATGGTGGACTTGCATTCATGCCTAAAAACCTACAATATTTAGCGACAATGCAAATGATTAAAGGTGTAGGTAAATATTCTGAAAATATAGATGAAATTTATGATAGCAATATGAAAAATACAAATATTATACAGTGTCATGGGCATCGTAACATTTTTGGTATTGAAGATTATGAATATGAAAAATCTTACAATTTAGAAGGAAGAGTAGAATATGGTGGTTGTTTAAAGGTCTTATGTTTAGAACCTAATAATAAGACAACTATGCATAATATACAAAATGATGTATACTCTCTTGAAGATACTTCAGAAAATTTAGGTAAAGAACTAAAAACAAACGAAGATTACATAAAATATTTAAGAGACCATAAAGATATTAAAGAGCAACCAGTTGAAAGAGGAATAAGTTCATTCAAGTATAGCAAAAAAGTTTTTTATGATAGAACGTGGGATGATGTCAATATAAAAGCTAGAGGATTATTTGTTGACACTGATTCTAATAAAGTAGTCGCCCGTTCTTATGATAAATTTTTCAATGTTAATGAAATGAAACAATCACAATTGACACATATAAAAAGTATCATGGAAGCCACTAAATTAAGTGCTGTTTTATATAAGAAATATAATGGATATTTAGGAATATTGTCGTGGTATAACAATGACATTCAATTTCATAGTAAATCTTCAAAAAATAACGATTTTTCTAATTGGTTTAAAGAAATATTTTATATGCAAAATAACGACCAAATTGAAGCAATTAAAGCCTTTTTAAGAGATAATAACGTTAGTCTAGTATATGAAGTCATTGACCCAATTAACGACCCTCATATCATAAAAAATAGCGAAAAAGAGATAATTTTACTGGACATCATAGATAATAGTTTTGAATACATAAAAAAAGACTATGATAATTTAATATTTTTAGCCAATAATACTTTTCATGGTGTAAAAGTTAAGGAAAAGATTGCAGAGTTTACTGAATTTAGAGAGTTGATGTCATATTGGTTAGAACATACGAACGAGAATAATATGGAAGATATTGATTCCGAAGGAGTAGTTATAGAAATAGGTTCAAATTATATGACTAAAATCAAATTTAACTATTATAACTTTTGGAAGCATATGAGAAAAATTGTTGATGATGTAAGATTTAACAGAAGAATACATTATGGAGCCATCACCACTGATTTAGGGAATAAGTTCTTAGGATGGTTAAAATCACAAGAAAAAGAAGATATAACAGCCGATATAATTACTCTACGAGAAAAGTTTTTTGAAAGTTTAAAGTAAGGAGGCACAATGACATTTGGCGAGAGATTAAAAGATTTGAGAATTGCAAGAAGAACTTCTCAACGAGCTCTTGCCAATGCTATTGGCATAGCTCAAACAGTTATTAGTAGGTACGAAACAAATAAAACAAAGCCACAAATAGAACACGTTTTAAAGCTTTCTAAGGCACTAAAATGCACCACAGATTACTTACTAGGGCAAGATGCTTTAATAGGTGGAGATAAGTGGGTTATTAGTTATTTAGATACACTAAAAGATAGATTGAGAAAGTCGCAGACTTTTGACGACAAGCAAAAATCAATCGCCATAGAGTATGTTTTAGAAGAAATAAATAAAGCCCTGGACAAAAATACTTGATTTTTTTTAAAAAATATGGTATAATTATATTACAATAGAGGAGGGCATATCATGAGTGAAAAAGAAAAGAATATCATAGAAGAAAAGTTTAAGTCAAAAACCATCAATGAAGATGCAGTATATGTCAAGGTTTATTACGGACAACTTCTTACAGTGTTATTAATTGATGCAAATGAGATAGCTAAAATATATCCAATACAGGATGCAGGGTTCGTTGATAAAATTAAAAAGGAATGTTTTGTAGTACAAATAGATTGGAAAATTCCATATACCCCTCCATTTCAAGTAATTGTTGAAAAAGATGCACTAAATGATATAAGAAATAAAATAAATGCTTGACATTATTTATATAATATGGTATAATATATATACAGTAGCAAGATTACTGTACAGGGGGATAAGTTACAGCTTTGTAACTTTGAAATAGGGATGTAGTTAAATGGTATA
>CAYJFS010000025.1:0-2292 GCA_964369665.1 uncultured Lawsonia sp.
CCAAATCAAGCATAGCCTTAACTTCACGTTCAGCAGTATAAACCTCACCGTGGTCGCGAGTACGCTCTCTCGATTTTACTTGTTTTGATGCTGACATTACATAACTCTTTTAGTGCAATAGGCTCTTTTTTTGTGCAACTCGTTCCCATGTATCTTGCAAGGATGGTGGCATAGAGTCATCCTTTGGCATTTTTGCAAGTTGCTTACCAAGCAGTTTCCATCGTTTTTTATTGCGTTCTGCATGTGAAGGCTTGTAAGTAGTATTTTCATCGCAAAATTGCTCAGCATTCTCTAAAAAACGTACCCAAGTATCAATGCTCCATTTAGGGATAATTATAAAAACGGGGTCTTTCGTCTCAAATGCATATCGACGTACACAGATGTTACAGGCTTCATTGTCAGCGTCTTGCACAACGACGAGTGCAACATTTTCTCCACGTTTCTGACGTATTTTTTGTAATTCTTCGGGAAATTTTTGCTGAACATACTGTTTTCCACTTCCTTTGTGTGGAAAAGTCCCAATAGGGCGTATGGCACGATATGGAACACCTTTTGCTTCTAACCATCCTTGAACAAAAAGAAAATGCGCATTATCTTCACACAAAACACGGTATCGGAATTTTTTATATTCCATCTTATCCTCCTGCCTGTTCATCAAGGTATTCATCAATTTCACCGTATTTTTCTGCATCAAAAGGCTCAAGTATAACTGTGGCTTTTTCGTGAGAAAAGGATAAAATAAAGGCTGAATTTTTGTACCAATTTAATGTTTTTGGGTGGTGAGAGACAAGGATAAAATGAATATTGCGCTCCTCATAGGCATCTTGCATAGCACTAAAAAGAGGTACTAATTCTGAAGGCGAAAGGTAATTTTCAAATTCATCAATAAGTACAGTAGAATTTTCTGGAACAACTTTGATAATTGTGTGTAACACACAAAGCACCTTTTGCCCATGTGAGAGAGCTTCAAAGGGTAACTCATAATTTTTATCGTGAGAAAGCTTAATATTAGCATATAGAGGCACAGGGGTTTGTGTACCATTATACGATATTTCTACGAACCCATATATAAATGCTTTATATTCTTTAAATGCTGAAGCTATCTTACTAGGTGATTTTGAGGCATGATAAGCATACCATGAGGGAAAGTTTTGCCCCGAAAAATCTAAAAACGGATTGTGCTTATGGTAGCTTGAGTCCATGTTCATAGGATTTATTGATACTGAAAGAATAGAAGTAATATAATTTAGAAATAATTGGATTAAACTATTATATTTTGCTGTTAACCGAATTGCTGATATAGTTGCGTCAGTTTTAAATGGTTTTTCGTTATTTCCATCTTCAATAGAAATATCACCAGATATATTTCTTAGTAACACATTATCATTACATGTTAATGTTTCTAATATAGCTAAAGATAAACACTCACTTTGAGTATCTTGACTACAAAATGAAAGGTAGTATTCAAAAATGTTTTTATCAAGTTCAAGAGTAATATGAAATACAGACGCAGATGTAGTATTGTGGTAGGATAATGGGTCGCTATATCCATCTCCAAAAAATATACTCTGTCCAAGGGCAGTGCAACTATCTGTAATATTAGTTTTTTGCCATTTCGGAATATCTACATCTTTAAAAACACTTTCAATAGGTGTTCCGCTTACCAAGAGTTTTTGTACTCGATACATAAGTTCTACAATGGAGCTTTTGCCCGTACCATTCAAGCCACATAAAAGCGATGTACTTTCATAGGGCGTGAAAGTCACGTCCTCAAAATGACGAAAATTACGGATACGAATTTTTGTAATCATTCTTAAACCTCATTGAGCTAGCTGTGTCATACCAACAGTATGTTATTTATCATCTTTCCCCACAGCATACTTCAAGCCGCATTAAACTGCAACCTACTTGAAAAGGGATATTTTTGTGACAACAGCAAAAAATATCACTTTTTTCAAATAAATAGCACAATGCCATAGTTATAGTGTTTTCATTTTTATACGTTGAATAAATTAAAATACACCTGACACTTACTCTCTTATCCTATAAAATCCATCCTAATACAATATGTTCCCATAAAGAACATATTGTCTGCCCGAATTTATATATAAATAATTTCAAATAGATACAAATATATTCTATAAAATCCAAAAACCTGTCAACAAAAATTTTAACTTTTTTCTAAGTTCACAAGAAATCCCATAAGACAATATAGGATTCATTCTCCAAGGCATAAGATGTTCCAAAAAGCGGTTTTTTAAAAAGCCGTGATATGTTTTTTTGAACATACCA
>CAYJFS010000026.1:0-2169 GCA_964369665.1 uncultured Lawsonia sp.
ACTGGAGCGCACGCCTTGACATCAAAGCTGAACTAAAAGCAGATATTATCATCATTCTAGCCGAATACGACTACCCACCTGTCGCCCATGATGAAGTTTATACGGGAGTGCTCGAACAAGCCCAGAATTATAAGAAGAATTTGTGAAACGAGTATCTAAAAAAATAAGTTAGAAAAAATTCTAGTATTAATCTTAAATGAAAGGAGTAGATTAGATGGAAACTACGACTACTATTTATAGCATGATAGCTGGAAATATGATAAAAGTACCCACTTATCAAAGGGCATATTCTTGGGATACACCACATCCAGACTCAACCATAACGACCCAAACAGATGTTTTTATCTCTGATTTAGAAGAACACATGAATAGTATGACAACCTCGGCATATTACTTTGGGCATTTTATCTTCGAAAAAAAGGATAGTGACTTCCTTATAATTGACGGTCAGCAAAGACTAACTACGATGATAATATTTTTGTCAGCTCTTTTTTTTAAACTAAAAAAAATCCGCACACTTACTGAGGATGAAGTTTTTTACTATGAAAATGTGATAAAAAGAGGGAGCGTCATTAGATTTTCAACCGTGGATTATGATAATCAATTTTTTATAGATTATATTATAAATAAAAATAAAATATCTGCTAAAAAATTTGAAACTAGTTCATCTCGTAAAATTTTTCAAGCCTTTGTATATTTCACGAAAATCATTGAAAAGAAAGATGAAAAATATATCATTGAAATGCTAAACATAATAAAATCTTCTACATGCACAACACATATAATTAAAAAAGAAGCAGAAGCTGTACAAATGTTTATTTTTCAAAACAATAGAGGAAAAAGGCCATCAAATCTCGAAATCGTGAAAGCTCAGTTTATGTATACTATCCATATAAAATCTCAAAACCCTGATGTTTTGATTAAAGAAATTAAAGAACGCTTTGAAAAAATATATAAATCTATATCATTTATTGCTAATAATGTGTCTGAAGATGATATTTTACTATATACCTTAAGGGTTTATTTTAACTCTTTGTGGGAGAGGAATGCGCTAACTAAAATTAACGACCAGTTGCTTGAGGATAGTGCTTTGGATTTTATCCAAAAATTTTCAGATGCTTTGGCAGCAACTTTTGAAAATTTATCATTATTCTTTGGAAAAGATGAAAGAGATAACATTTCAATCCATTCAATTGTTACATTAGGTGATATTGGTGTAGTTTTACCTTTTATAATTAAAGCATACGCTTATGACTTGTCTACTGATGATATAGTAAAATTGTGCATTTCTTTAGAGAGTTTAGTATTACGCCATAGGCTTATTGGAACAAAAGCTGAAATAAGGTCTAGAATGAATGATGTTTTTGAGAAATTTACATACGAAAATCAATCTGTAGTTCCAATTATTGAGCGCATTGAATACCTTAAAAAAACTACCGACTGGTGGTGGGCATATTGGAATAATGATAATTTCAAGGCATCTCTTCAAGGTAGAATTAGTCCTCCAACTGCAAAATATTTGATGTGGCGATATGAGATTTTCCTTAAAGAACAAGGTAAAACTGGTTACAAACCAGAAAGATATGATAGCATTATTAACCCAGAACTTGAACATATTGCTCCTAGAACAGAACCAACGACAAAACCTCATGGTTATCAGAGGTATACAGATAAATTTAAACAAGAATTTATCGATTGCTTGGGAAATTATCTATTATTATCAAAATCTCATAATTGTGCAGTTGGCAATATTCCTTTTCTCCAAAAAATTGCAACTTATTCTAAGAATGAACAACAAAGAGAGGTGCAGCTCATTGGGAATAAAAATAAAAAATGGAACAGTAAGCTTATTAACGATAGAAAACAGAAAATAATTGATTTTATACGCAGTGCCTGTTAGCTCTGATTATTTTTTTATACGCTATTACGCTTCATCAATAAGCATAGCATGAGTCTTTTGCACCTCTGGGCTTAAATGGGCGTAACGTTGAGTCATAGTGGTGGTTTTGTGTCCCATCAGCCCTGCTAGGCTGTGCAGAGGGACACCTTTTTGAGCAAGCCACGATGCGTAGGTATGGCGAAGGCTATGGAAGACTATTTTGTCACGGTGGTCTGTGATATTATCGTTGAAGCCAAGTTCTTTGACAATTACAGAAAATAGCTTGCTGG
>CAYJFS010000027.1:0-1823 GCA_964369665.1 uncultured Lawsonia sp.
AGCTCATAAGGATTAGCCTTATATCTGCTAAATATCTGAGGTCTTGGCATTGCTGCTCTTTGACTGCTCGCAACAGCTAAAGGCTCGATAGACTGAATATACAGCCTAGTGTCTGTGATATCCTGCTCGGTTATTGAGTACAAACCTAGCTGATAATCAGCCATTATTTGCAATGCGATTATTTTCTCTGACTCGAAAAAGTCCGGCTCTTCATCGGACGAAAATCCGGTGATATCAACATACTCTACTATCGAGTTGTAAATCTCTGAGTTGATAATTGTAGGCGGCTGCACTGTGTAGTAGTGTATAAGCTGTGGCTTATGAGACCATTCTCCTCTCATCAAAAAGTCGCTGTAGGGCGCAGCGTCCCTCCTTATAGCGAGCGCAAAATATTTAATACCATTATACATGCAAGTGCACGCTATAAGCGCAGGCGAAGGCTCGGTTTTAGATATCACAACAGAGTCACTATCCTGAGTTTCAAATATCCTCTGTGATGATACATCAAGAGACTGATGCGGTGCTATTCCATTTGTTCGCCAAATATCCACATCACCAAAAAAGAAAGATTCCTCCTCCGAGCTAGTCGGATGCAGCAACAGTACATAATGAGCATAGTCTATATAGCTATATATGCGCAATCGACCTGAAAGTAACTCCCTAGCCGCTTCAGCCGATTCCCCTGCTTCTTCTGCCGATGCAGCCGCCTCGACTCTAGCTGTCTGTGCTGCCTCGCTTGCTGCCTCGGCATCAGCTAACAGTGATTGCAATGTGAGAATGGTATCATCTGTCACTGGTTTTGATGATAACGCAAGCGCTTGCAAACTCGTCGCTAATGTGCTTGCATTTACCTCCACATCCGCAAATTTCTGCCACACGCCCTCATAGGGTTTGTAGTCAATGCGATATTTACCGTATTGCAAGTCGACACTATACTGACCACTATCACCTATAACGATTTCAGAAAACGAGCTATTAAACACGCTGCCAGATGTAGACAGCGCTGTGAATCTCAAGCGATCACCTTTGGCAAATTCGCTCGTCGGCTCTAGCAATGTTGACCGGAAATTTTTAGCCGCCATTATTAGCTATACCGATCAAAAATGGACGGACGAGGAATTTTAGCGCGCTGCAAATGACCTGCTTTCAGCCCTTTAGCCGGATCAATTGACTGAATATATGCTCTAACGTCTGATATATCCGATCCTGTTATTTCTTGCTCTCCTGTGCCTAAGTTAAAATCAGCCATTATTTGCAGTGCAATGTTTTTCTCAGAAAGAAATAAATCATTTGTCATTGCCGATGAAATCGCCTCATCTATCTGCGCTTCTGAATATCCCATCTCAGCGAGTATTTTTTTGCTTTCTTCGCTGTCGTCAAATCCGATTAAATTGTTTCCGTTAATTACTAAATTCATTTTGATACCGCCTTCAATGTCCCTGCGATCACTGATTCTGTCATTGTGTTTTGATAGTTACTTCCAAAGCTTCCAGCATGGTGCTGCACAAAAGCCGCTCCGGATAATGTGCTGTCACAATCCGTTACCTGTCCGACGGTTGGGCTGGTTTTATCTGTGTAGTCGACAAAATTGACAAACGATGTGCTTAATGTCGATATTCCATGCTCTTTAATTGTTCTGTATCCAATAAAATAAAATTTAGCACCGCTTGACAGATAAAAATTAACATTCTGCAAGTAGCAGCCTGCATTGCCCGACGCACCGACGAGAACAGCGCCGATTTCGGCTGACTCAATGTAAAAATGACACCTGACACTCGCTTTTATCGTCAGCTTGCCTCGGTCTCTTACATCAAATGCGTAAG
>CAYJFS010000028.1:0-1804 GCA_964369665.1 uncultured Lawsonia sp.
GTTTTTTAATTATTTTTTTACTTTAATGACCAAGCTCATCCTTGCTTTTTGGCACAAATTTCTCGCCATCATCAAGAGACCTAACAACGCCACCCACCAGCTTTACATATGCTTTTTCTGTCCTTGTGTACATGTCACCGTACCTCTGGCTATCTCCGTGCACTGAAAAATAAACACCTCCGTCCTGCTTATAAATCCTAAAGCCAACAAAAGCCTGCATCTCGTGCCTTAGCGCCGATGTATCCAGTATGTGAAAGCTTGTCGGGTCTTGATCTTCTGCTTTATTGTTCAACTGAGCCAATACAACAACAGCAATCTCAAGTTCAGAAGCAATGTTTTTTAGTTTCCTTGCTGCATCCCTCATCTGATAAGTTATCGCTCTACCATCCCCGCTAGCTCCAAAATTCATTCTATGCCAGTGGTCTATCATCACTAATCTAAGCCTCTTTCCTTCTGATCTTGATATAGTATACTGCTTGCGAATCCCTGCAACGATATAATCAATATCAACATCTTTAGCACCGTCAATAGTAATATTATTCTTCTCTTTAAGCTCCGTTGCCGCAACACCCCACCTAGCCATCATTTGCTCAAAGTCACACGAAGGAAGATCGCTATAAAAATTAGGTCGTGCATAAAAGTTTTCTGGCAACCCAGTCTTGGCAGATATAACAGCGTTAAACATGCTAATTTCCGACATTTCAATAGAGAATACATGCGCTGTTTCATTTTCAAGAAGATCGCATCTTGCTAGCGTGGTATTTGAAAATTTTGTCTTTCCGTTTTTAGATAACGCTCCATAGACTGTTATCTCTCCAAATGCGAGCATCTTATAACCTAGCCTATCGTCAATTTCCTTGACCCCAGAGCTTAATCCTATGCGCATCCCATTCAAATTTTCGTTCATTTCCTCAAGAGTTTTATCTATTAAATCTTCAACTCCTATAGAGTCGCTTTTACTTGCAGATATCAAATGATCGTCAATCTTCTTTGATGCATGGCTTATTGACTCTATAGCATTACTTCCCTTTGCAGATATTTCCTTTATTGCGCATTCAAGATCTTTTACGCATTTTCTTTTTATAGAAAAATCCTTTATTGCGTCAGCGTATGATACAACCATGTGATTAGATATCACATTTTTACACAGCTCGACAATATAAGCGTATCCACCGATATCATCTGATGTTTGTTGATCCATGCTTTCAAACAAAGACAGCCCATCAAACCTGACACCCTTATCAGACATTTCCTTTGCTGATCTGTAGATTTCTCTATGATGCCTAGCATAAAAATCAGAGCTATTTAAAAAACTAACTCTTTCCATTAGTGAACAATCTAGCATAATGCAACCGAGTAAACCCTGCTCAGCCTCTAATGAAAACAAATCCATCATTTAACCCACCCAAGCTGTCGCAACTCTTTCATCTTCATTTCTTTAAGCTCTTCATCTGTCGGATCTCGATTCTCACAATTTTCCGCCTTGATTTTCTCTCTCTTATTTTTTGCGTCGTTAGCTTGCTTTAGATACCCCTCAAACTTATCTACGGCAAAAAGCGTTTTAGGGGTCAAATACTGCTTGAATTTATCGTCACTTGACCATTGATCAAACTTATGATCAACAACAAGAATCATATCTTCGCGGGTGTAATTGTTGTTAAGTATCTTAGCCATATTTCCAGAGCTTTGCCAATCCATTTTTGAATATGACGCACCTGTTTTTTTATTTAGATAATCTAAAACATACTGAACAGGCTCTTTGCTAGCAAAATCATTTTTTTGATCATCACTAACACTATCACTA
>CAYJFS010000029.1:0-1634 GCA_964369665.1 uncultured Lawsonia sp.
TTGCCGTGATCGTTGCCTGTTGATTTGTCAGGCTCGCCTTTATCTGTGTAAACTTGTTGCAATAAATCCTCAACAGTCTGAGGGCAAGCGCTTTGATTAACAAACAGCCTTGTCTCGCCCTTTGCGTTTTTTAATGCTGCATTGACCGCATTGATCCTGCTTCGTACTCGCGGGTTTTTAGGATTGTTTCTCACCGTAAACCCTGCTGCCTTAAGCATTTGTATGTCTGTCTCGTCTGCGCTCGTTTTGCGATTGTCACCGCTTGCATCTGGGTAAATTATCAGACGCTTATCAGGATATTTTAGTTTAAGGTGCTCTATCATGTCCGCTGTGTCGTATAATCCGTCCAGCTCATCAACACAATGCAAATCATTGCCTCGCCTAACTAATACCCTAGCCGCCATTTTAGTTACGTTAAAATCCATACCTACCAGTAGTGATTTATCGCTGCTATCAATCTCAACAGTTGAGTTGTTCATGTTCTTGCAGTAGTTATAGTAAACAGTGCCGCTCGTTAGATTGACAAATTCACCGTTAAGGTATGCTTCTATTAGCTTGCTGTCGTAACTTTCCTTTAATGATGAAATATAATCACTAGGCAAATATTCAGCATTTTCATACGTGCTAGCCTGCACCATGCTGTAACTTGCTGTTGGATTCTTAGCGAAACGCTGATAGACAAACTTAAACCCCTCAGGTGTAGTGGTAACACAAACGCAGTTTTTAACACCGTTAATCACTAGCCTCATACGTGCAATAATTTTATTCCATGCTAACTTAGCTTTATCAGGGCTTAACACGTCCAACTCATCTACAAGCGCCCTAGATATTTTAAAACCAACAATTGAAGAAGGATTGTCCATTGAGCGACAAATAACAGTACCTATCACTTGCTTGTCTCTCATGAGCTTAACTTCTTTATCCGTTTGCTTTATGACCACACTTAAACCAATGATATCGGCTGCTTCTTCAAATGTAGGGTAAAATATGTCCCTTATTGACGGGTAACTTTGACCAAAATACCCAACCACTGTATTCGGGTTGTCGCACATGAACAATATCAAGTCAACGCAGCCCACAAAGGTTTTACCGCTGCCAAATCCACCAACGTAAGCCTTATACTTTGTGTCAAGCACGTGAATAAACTCATGCTGTGCTGCGCTAAGCGTTAGATCCTTAATCGTCTCCACCCGAACCCCTTGTTACTCGGATATCTCCTTTTGCTTTTGCTACGCTTATGTTTACCGTGATAGGTTTCTGTGATGATTCGCTTTCTATATTGCCAACCATGCCATTAACTATCTCTATAGCCTTTAGTGTTGCCGATAGATTCTCATGCTTTTCTGTGCCGTCCATAGTGATTAACTTCGTCATTCCTGCGTTAGCAACATAGTCAAGCATTTCTAATCGCCTTGCTCGTGACGTGATAGCCATGTGCTTTTCAGCTTGTGCAAACTCTTCCTTTAATTCTTTCACCCTTACGGCAACCTTATGGTTTTTCAGTAGCGTGCTAGCCGTTGCATTTATCGTCTCAGGCTTCATTCTCTCAGCATTATAAGCATGCCTGTACGCCTCGGATGCATTGCCGCATTCTGCATATTTAAGCGCAAATGCTTCTTGTTTTTTTGTTAACT
>CAYJFS010000030.1:0-1542 GCA_964369665.1 uncultured Lawsonia sp.
TGCTTCCCCACTTACCACTGCAACGTGGGAAGAAAAATTAAAATGCATAGAACTGGATGAAATTTCTCCTGATGATTTCCTAAATGAGATTAAAGGCATGGTTCAGAATCTTGTAAATACTTATGAAATGGCAAAAGGAAGTGATGCACTCTTTCCACGAGAAAGCAAGGGGAAAATAATCGGCTCTTGTCCTCGATGTAGCAATGATGTTACTGAAATCAAAAAAGGATATGTGTGTTCTAATAAGAACTGCGGCTTTGCTCTATGGAAAGAAAATAGGTTTTTCACTTCAAAGAAAAAGAACTTCACTGAAAAAATGGCAAAAGACTTGCTTACAAATGGTAAGACAAAGCTGACTGGCTGTTATTCGGAAAAGACGGGGAAGAAATATGATTGTGTGGTACTGCTTGATGATACTGGTGGGAAGTATGTTAATTTTAAGATGGAGTTTGGGAAGAAATAAATTTTAGGCACATTGCTTTTGCAGGTATAAATTTGATATAATGGCTGTAGTGGAGATTATCTCGGTAATCTTAAAGCACTTAGAACAGGGCTGTTAAACAGTCAAATTTATATACCAGAAAGGTATTAGATTATGAAAACAATAGGTTTAATCGGAGGAATGAGTTGGGAGAGCACAGTTTCTTATTATCAAATCATTAACGAAAAAACAAAAGAGCTTTTGGGCGGCTTGCATTCTGCAAAGATTTTACTTTATAGTGTGGATTTTGCAGAAATTGAAGAATATCAAGCAAAAGGTGAATGGAGCAAAAGTGCTAAAGTCTTGTCAGACATTGCGATAAAACTTGAAAAAGCGGGTGCAGACTTTATTGTTATTTGCACAAACACTATGCACAAAGTAGCACCACAAATATTAGAAAAAATCAGTATTCCTATTATCCATATTGCTGAAGCCACTGCAAAGGTAATTAAAACACAAGACCTTAGAAAAATCGCTATACTTGGAACAAAATATACAATGACACAAGATTTTTATAAAGAGAAGTTGATTAGTAATGATATTGAGGTACTTATACCGAATGATGAAGATATTGAGATTATCAATGATATTATTTATAACGAATTATGTTTAGGGAAAATAGTATCTACATCTAAGCAGAAATACATTGACATCATTGGAAAGTTGCAAAAACAAGGTGCAGAAGGTGTAATCTTAGGTTGTACAGAAATAGGTTTGTTAATTTCACAAGCTGACACTTCTTTACCTGTTTTTGATACAACACAAATTCACGCAGAGGAAGTAGCAAAAATTGCAATAAGCAAGTAAAATGAGCAATTTGCCCGCACCAACTGCAACTACGAAAACATGAACAAAATAACCCTAATTACACATTGCACCTATCGACTAACCTTGATAGGTGCTTTTTTGACCCTAAAAAAATTGAAAGAGAGGAAAACAATATGCACTTAGAAAACCTAACACCCGAAGAAAAACTTGCCAAAGAGATTACAGATAATCAAGCAGCATATAAACTTGAAAACGGATATTTTTCCATTGAAGAACATTCCGAAGGCTGGGAT
>CAYJFS010000031.1:0-1538 GCA_964369665.1 uncultured Lawsonia sp.
TCAGTTTTTGGTGTGATATTGTTGTCAGAAGTGGACGCAGATTTGAGTATATTAACAAGTGCAGTCGCTTTGCTCCTGCTTGCGTTGCTTTCGCAACGCTTGGAAGCATTTCTATTGTTATTTTCTTGGTGATAACTTTGCATCTTATTTTGCTCCTGTTTTAATTTCTTTATCATTCGACTTGACAGGAACACAAGAAGGGTATATAAAAGACTTAACGATATTCTTTTTTTCTTGTGTTCAGCTAGACCCCTACAAGGTGAAATTGTAGGGGTTTTGCATTTTGTTATAGTAAAGCTCCCTGTTCAACGCCATCAACAACATTTTTTGTAAAGGTAATTTCATTTTTTCCCTTATTTTGTATGGGGTTTTGGTTTTTTGCTATCTGTTCAGTTGCACTTACTAGATCAGATTTGCGCCACAAGCTTTTTTTACCTAGTTTTATGGGTTGAGGATAAATACCCTGATTGACGAGCTTGTATAAAAAGCCTCTCGAAATTGAAAGAAACTTGATAGCCTCTTTAACACTTAAATAACGTTCTTCATTTTCTGTTACACTTGATGCATTGTAATTCATAAATTACCTTCCTATGTTTAATAAGTTCATATTTGCATACTATTATACATTATAAAAAGCTGCAGTCAAACTTATTTTGAGAAAAATATTAACAAATGTTAATTTTTTTAATGATTTATGTTAGCAAATGTTAATTTTTATAAGCTGTTTGTTTATAATTTCAATATTTTAGAGGTAACTAAATTTTTTTAAAAAAAGTTCAAAAAAACTTTAGTTGAGATGTTTTTATTCTTCAGTAGGTAATAATGCACTTCATGGTAAAAATGCATTATTAAAGGGATTTTGTGAGAATTGAGTTTATTTTGATTTTAAGGCGTTGTAATTGGTCTTCGTGATGTTTGTATAGCGTGAGATTGATTTAGAGGCCCAGATTTGAAATATGGG
Source organism: uncultured Lawsonia sp. (assembly GCA_964369665.1). Lineage (GTDB taxonomy): Bacteria > Desulfobacterota > Desulfovibrionia > Desulfovibrionales > Desulfovibrionaceae > Bilophila. Next base: position 962 of record CAYJFS010000031.1, read on the forward strand.
CTTCTTGTAAAGCTCGAAAAGCACTAAAAATGCTCTGTTGGCTTCTTGAAACCTTCCTTTTCTGTATGCACTTAATGCTATTTCGTAACGTTCAGAGTATTCATTTTTGAGTGCATATATATATATTGCTTGGTTTTTACCCTTCGTCTTTACAAAGTCTAGCTTGTAAAAATTTTGTTGTTGCTCTTCTGTAAGTGTATAAAATGCCTCTTCAGTGATTAGGATTTCTTCTTCATAATATGAACATGCACTTTGTACCCGTGCGGCTGTGTTGACTGAGTCACCTAAAAGTGCAAATTCATGTCTTAAAGCTCCTTGGATTTCGCCCGCAAAAACTAAACCATAATTCATACCTATAGTAAAATCGTATGAATATTTTTTTAGCTCCTGCTGTAAATTCCGTATTTCTTCTAGTGCTGCGTCTGTATGTTCATATGCTATCAAGGCCCCGTCACCAAGGATTTTTAAAAAAGTGGCATTTTCTGTACACTTCATAACAATTTCATAGTATTTAGCTATGGTTTTTTTAAGTCTATATACTTCTTGTTCCTCGGATAAAGATGTAAAATTTTTTAGA
>CAYJFS010000032.1:0-1502 GCA_964369665.1 uncultured Lawsonia sp.
CTAGCTTTTGCAAAGTCATTACACCACTCGAACTCGATAAACTCGTCGGCGTATTCCTTCGCTATCCCCACTGTCCCATCTGTAGAACCAGTGTCAGTAATAATAATCTGGGTGTCTAGTGCCTTTTTTAATGGCATCAAAGACTCTAAGCAACGCTTTAAAACTCGCTCCTCGTTTTTTACAATCAAACCGATTGATAAATCATACTTAAAATTTTTCTTTTTATTCTTGGTCATACCTCATCCTTTCCTAACTTCAACTAGCTATAGTCCTCTTTAATACCATATTCTTTTCAGATAAATTTTTGCTTCACTTTTAAGCAAAGTTGAACTAGCAACATTTGAATCCTCTATAAATTTGTAAAACTCTTCGCGCTATCCATACTATTTTTTAATACTAATAAATACTTCCAAAAACTCTCCAGTAAGCCCAAGTTTCTCACTTTCGCATAAAAATACCGTTGTAACCATGCCTGATTCTCTATAAATTATATCTATTAAGTCTCTCCCCCAATCATACACTACAAGAGAACCCTCTTCACTTACAGTATTTCCATGGTACATTGGCTCTTCAAGATAGAGCACACCTCCATTACCGTCTATTTTTGCTCTACACCTACTTTTTTCATATTCTCCATACCAGGGAACTGTAAAGAGGTGAACACCACCTTTTTTTAAAACTCGACCAATTTCTTTAAATGCAGCGCAAGGATTCATGACATGCTCAAAAACATCTTGAGTTATAAACAAGTCAAACGATTCATTTTCAAATGACATATCTTCGATATTCTGACATAAAATTTCATCATCTTCATAACTTACAAAATCACCACTATTATATTCAGAAAAATACTGAGAATACGTATAATTTTGGCAATGATTCTTAATATAGTCTGCTGAAGCCCCACCAGGAGAAGATTCATGAACAACAAGCTTTCTCCAATTTGGTACAAATTTATCAAGTGCCACAATTACAGCTCTTTGTCTTGGTTCGGAGTAACATTCATTACATAACAAATCATATCTTGGTATTTTCCCAAATTGATTATATATAATATTCTTTTCGCAAATAGGACAATACCCTACTGTCTGATTCGGTATATTAGTATATTTTACAATAGATGAATTTTGAGTGAAGCAAGGGATTAGTTTTGCAATAATTATTTTGACATCTCTTAAATCCGAATTTTCTATCAATTCTTTATATATTTCCTCAACGAATTTTCTTCCAACTGTAATAAAAATAATATCATTACAATCAATTATTCGTAGCATTTCTTCTTTACTTATTATTGGTGCATTGATACTCATCGCTTTGCCTATTTTATCTTTGTTATTATCCACAAAATATAGGTTTTCAAAGTTGAAATCATAACACGCTGACTGTTCACATAAATATTCTCCGATTTTTCCCGCTCCAAAGCAAAAAATTCGTTTTCCTTCTTTTGTATCTTTCGCCAACTCATCTAAACCTTCATAAAAATTCTCAGGTAATAAATATGC
>CAYJFS010000033.1:0-1498 GCA_964369665.1 uncultured Lawsonia sp.
TTTTTAGTGACAGAAAGTAGGTGACATAATGAGCGTAAATTTTACAGACAATTCGCCTGAAATATTGGCAGAGTTGGAGCGGAAAAAGGCAATGGCACTAAGGGCAATGGGTGGCGCAGGCGAGGGTTTTGTTAAAGAGGAAATAACAGAGATGGGAGCGGTTGACACGGGACGTATGAGAAACGATGTTACGCACCAAGAAGATAGTGATAGCACAACTATCGGGTTAGCTACTTCTTATGCAATTTTTGTGCATGAGGGAAGTCGAGGTCGTGGGGGTAGACCATTTTTAAGAAATGGAATATTAGATAACAAAAAACAATTTGAACAGCTCGCTAAGACTATACTTGAGGGTTGACAAAACCTTAAAAATGTAGTATAATTATAGAGCAGAGACAAGCTGTATGAAACTTAATATCAACCTTGCAAAAGGTTAATATACTAAATAACTGTATGAAGTGCTTGTCTCACTTTGTACGGTTATTTTCATTTAAGGAGACAAGACTTAATGAGCAAAATGGTAGATTTGACAGGTAAAAGATTTGAACGTTTATTAGTTGTTAGAAGAGTACAAAATGCTAAAAATGGAGACACACAATGGGTTTGTCAATGCAATTGTGGAAAAATAAAAATTGTTCAAGCTCCACGATTAAAAAACGGCAACACTAAAAGTTGTGGTTGTTATAGAAATGAAATGGTATCTCAGGCTAACAAAATTCATGGTGGAGGTGGAACAAGATTATACAACACGTGGTATCACATGAAAGAAAGATGCGAGAACGAAAATGACAAAAGGTATTTAGATTATGGCGGACGTGGTATAAAAGTTTGTGATGAGTGGCAAAAAGATTTTGTGACGTTTAGAGATTGGGCTTTAGCAAATGGTTACAAGGGAGATTTAACTATTGAGAGAATAGATGTGAACGGTGATTATTGTGCGGAAAATTGTACGTTTGTAACATTAAAAGAGCAAGCTAATAACAAACGAAACAATTGCAGAATTACATATAATGGGAACAGCTTAACACTTACGCAATGGTGTCGTGAATTAAAATTGAATTATAATACTATGCGTTCTCGTATTTTACTATATGGTTGGAGTGTTGAAAAAGCTTTTTCAACGGCAATCAGAAAGCGAAATTTATAACCATATTGAAAGGGTGATTTTATGATGTACCATAATGAAAAGTTTATAAGAGTAGGCAATGAGATTTTGCCAGTATCAAGGGTTAAAAGTGCGATTAAAGAAGATTTGACTATTAAAGTTATTTTTCATGAAAAATTTTGTACAACTACCGAAACATTGGTAGAAAAAATCATTGTTGAAAATTTTGAAACAGCGGAACAATGCGAAAAAAGGTTTGTTGAGTTAGAAGAAAAATTAAACGGCTTTATTAATTTAGGTATCTGTTAATAGGTGCTTGACAAACTAACCAAAATCGAATATAATAAATATAACTAAAGGTTAGAGCAACTGTAAGTATTCAGATGTTCTGAC
>CAYJFS010000034.1:0-1395 GCA_964369665.1 uncultured Lawsonia sp.
TTGCGGTTTTCATCATACTGCCTTGCAACTAAAGCTGTTTGGTACAGCTCTGTTGATTGCCACTCTGTAATGGCAGTCTCAATAAATTTATATATATCATTTGTTGCCAAAAAATCTTGATAGTATTTCACTGTTCACCCTCCTAAACAAAAAAGCAACCGCCGAAAGCGATTGCTCTAATCTTTGTGAATATTATACTTTACTTTGTGCAGTTTGTCAAGGGTCTTGTTTTGGCGGTGGCATTTCAGCCCATGCAATTACATTTTCAATTTTCTCATAATTGTTTCCAATATCACGAAAGATTTTACCTAATTTGTCAAAAATAGACATGTAAGAATAATGTTCCTCTCTTTCGGTTTTAATTGTAACTAAAACCATTTCAGTTTTTTCAGGTAACTTATCCTCAACGCTTATCCATTCGCTCATATCCCCACCTCCTATCCTAAATAATTTTTATTCCAAATATCACTAAACTTAATTTTCACATAAAACTTGGAACATTCAGTGGTTTTATAATATTTCCATATTTTTCCACAATAATCTACCCCTTTTCTAGTTTGCATTCCTTGTTTATATTAATAATTGTTTTTGTGCTCAATCTATCAATAATTGCAGCGGTTTTTTTCATTTCAGGATTTATTGTATCTCTTACTCTGTAAATGTTTTCTTCGATGCTTGCACAAGATATTAGCGATGACATTATTACTTCTTGGTTTTTTAATATTTGTAATAGCACATCTTTTTTAGTTGTTTCTTCCATTATTTTTCACCCCTCGGTCGGTTTGTGTTTGTAGAAATTATAGTCTAATAAATTGTAATGACTTTGCAAGCACTTTATGCTATTTTTTTCCCTTGCATAAATTACAACTTCCCATAGATTTAACATTCCGTCATTGCTAATAACATAAACTGGGTTTCCTTCCCATTCTTCAAGCTCGCTCAACGTCAAGGCCTTGTTCTCTTGTCGCTCAAGCTCTTTTTCCATGCACTCAATGGCTAACTCAAATGCTTCAACTGTGTAAGTGCTATGTGGTAAATCTTTTATTGCATGATGTAACCCAAAATCTCTAATTCTTGCAATCGCTCTCTTTATCTGCTCACTATTCATAAATTTCTCCTTAAAATAAAAAACACCCAATCGTAGGACAAGTACAATTGAGCGTTTTTTTGTATAATGTAAGCAGAGAATTTGATTTTTAAACTTATTAAAAACATACAAATTTAAAATAAAAAATCCTAATTCTAACTGCATACTTGATAATTAACACAACCTTGTCCGTTGTTCTTATATAATAGCATATATTTGCTAATTTGTCAACTACAAAAACGCAGGGTTTATTGCTTCGGTGGTGGTGGGTTTGTTTACCGCCCTTAATATCTGTTTATCCCAATGAC
>CAYJFS010000035.1:0-1360 GCA_964369665.1 uncultured Lawsonia sp.
ATATACCAGCCGAGCGCATGAAAATGCGACAACCCCACATTGTACCACTATCATTACAAGCCATTGCCATTCTTAAAGAGCTTCACGCCTTCACCGGAAGCGGAATGTATCTCTTTCCTTCAAAAAATAGCATTAAAAAGCCCATTCATATTGCAACGCCGTTACAAGCATTGCGTTCCTTGGGATATGCCAAGGATAAAATGTGTATTCACGGTTTTCGTGCAATGGCTTCAACACTACTTAATGAGCAAGGCTTTAATAGGGATTGGATAGAACGTCAACTGGCACACAAGGAAAAGGACAATGTGCGCATTGCCTATAATCATGCACAATATTTACCCCAGCGGTATGAAATGATGCAGGCATGGGCTAATTATTTGGACGAACTAAAAGAAAAAATATCAATAATATATAGAGTGACTGCATAAGGTTCATAAACGGCTTTTCGTGAAATGCGAGAAGCCGTTTTTGATATGGGGATTTTTTGAAAGGCAGATAGACACCCCCCCCCGCCTACACCGCAGAGGATAGAGAAAAGCAATAGTTCTCTCTGTGATATAAATTGAGTGCTGTTGATAGTTTTGAGAGCACCTTTGCACAAAAAGAAAAACCAAGACTTTTCTATGGAAAATCGCCTTGGTTTTTAAGTTTAAACTATAATTAAATAATATCGTTTAGTCACTATGCAAATAAAGGGGCTGTCTTACTTGAGGCAGTCCCTTTATTTGGCAACACTACCTAGTAATCATAGCCCCACAGCTTTTCCCATTTGCCATAATGGCTTATGCCACGAACGCTGATACAACTTTCTGGTTTTGGCAGTGCCTCACAAAAGTTTTTGTTGACCACAGGTGGTACAAGGTGGTCGTTTGTGCTCATGACATGCTTTTGTGGTATATATTTTATGGTATCAAGTACATGCAAAGGGTTTGCTGAGCCTGTTAAGGGGGATATCTGATGGTATTGTACTATGCTGTCCGTATCAAGCGCACCTGCAACGCTTCCTAAAAAGGCAACATCATTTCTTTTACTTGCCATAAGCACAGCCAAAGCCCCCCCACCGGAATAGCCCACTAATACAACACGCTCGGCATGGGTGCGTTTTTTAGCCATATCCACGGCCTCATTCAGCGCTTTAGCCACTTCTAAAGAATAACGCTGTGTTGTCCAGTATTTTTGGCTACATGTGCCTTTATATTTGGGGTCTATGCGCATGATATATTGACAAGGTCTTGCAAGATATAAAACCGCATTCTTGCTCTTGTCAGCCTTGGCAAGGTTAAAACTTGTGGGAATGGTGGGGGTGGGGTCAGATGAAAGCATGGTGCGTGTGCGCATGACAAGGCCATCACCCTCAATA
>CAYJFS010000036.1:0-1306 GCA_964369665.1 uncultured Lawsonia sp.
AATTAGGGATAGATATCATTGCATACGAAGTTAGAATTATGGCTTCAAAATTCTATCCAGAGCTAAAGCATGAGATTTAGGTAAGTGAAAAGGGAAATGTCCCGTTTCTAAGTATGGGCAACCCCTTGGTAATGGCTCTTTATTGCAATGGTGCTGTTACTGGACTTCAAGACCAATAACAGCGATATCACAGCGATGTTTGCGCTAAGGTGGCACCAAGGACATACAGCAATATCGCCACAAGATTACCAGAAGGGTCACGACGAGGTCACGACGAGGGGCGACTAAAGGATACGGCAAATTTGCGGCAAGAATACGGTAATACCAAGGGGAACATTAAGGGTATTTGCATTTTGATATCGTATACCAGCTCGCTGTAAGTTATGCGTACAACAGCCAGAGATAATTTGCCGTTTTTTCGCTGTATTTAACATAATGTACATAACACGAAATCTAGCGACACTACTCGCAGCGAGATTTTACTCAAACACCTAAAAACCAAAGTTATCTACCCAAAAACCCAGCATAAAAAAGTGCATAAACGGTGCATAAAAATGCAAAACAAAAAATCACGCTGAAACGGTTAAAAGTAGATGTTTTCCAGTTGTCACGTTTGAAGTGTGATAACGCTACGTGCATGAACTACTACTACCACTAGCAGATTGTAAAAAGATTCACACAGCACGCTTTATCTCTTTTATCTCTTATCCACAGAAAAAAAGAAAACAGCGCTTTTGTTCATTGGTTTGTTATATGGTTTGTTAGGGGGTCACAGTGAAGTAGCTTTTGTTCACAGTGAAGTAGCTTTTGTTCACAGTGAAGTAGACTACTTCATATAGTAGTAGCTTATTTTGATAAGTTATCTTATATTTACCAGACACATAAACGCAAAAAACCGCTTCACAGGGCTGCAACCCTCAGCGGTTTTTATTGAATACGGTAAAAGTATGACACAGGTAAAAGGAAATTTCGATCTTATGAAAGCGACCTTAAGCGAATTTAGGCAAAGTGACCTTACGATGGCGGAACGCATTGTGCTAGTTGCGCTGATAGATTGTATGGATAAGCATGGCACTTGTTACCCTAGTTACAAGTACATTCAAAGCACTTCAGGCGCTTCACCATCAACAATCAAGCGATCAATTACATCTCTTGCAAATAAAGGCTGGATAAGTTACGAACAAGGAAGCAGCGCTAAACAACAAGCCAATAGATACCAACTTAACTTAGAACGACTAGGATTTGGCAACCAAGAACAAGCAGAAATAATTCCTATCAACCAACCAAAGCAAGCACAATACATTGC
>CAYJFS010000037.1:0-1293 GCA_964369665.1 uncultured Lawsonia sp.
TAATTAATTTAACACCAAAAGAATATGAAGAAAAAATAAAAGAATATTTAAGAAATAAGGAGAAATAAAATGGAAACAAAAACAACAGTTGGCAAAGGAAATGTTGCTAAAATAAAAACTAAGTCAGGTGGAGAATATTCATACAAATATACTGATTTAGCACAAATACATAATTATTTAGAAGAAAACAATATGAAATATTATCAATTTATAGATAGAGTTGATGGAGATGATTATATAATGACTACACCAATAATTGATGGAGTAGAACAAACACCTAGAAGAGGGTTAAGAATAGTACAACCTAATCCTAACGACCCTAATAATAACGTATATCAAGTACAAGGGATAGGAACTACTTATGAAAGAAGATATAGTTTGCTTATGGCATTTGGACTAGCAACAGAAGATGATGATGCTAGTGGATTAAGTACTAAAGAAAAATGCAAAACGAAAGAAGAGGCTTTAAAAGTAAAAATAACATTCGGAAAGTATAACGGAGAAACTTTAGAAGATATACAAGAAGATACAAATTACTTAAATTGGATATTAGAAAAGTCAAAAGATGAATACTTAAAAAGTGCAGTTGAATTTTTAGTAGTAGAAACAACTGATGAAGATATAATGCTAATGAGTAAGTTTATGGCAAAAATGGAAGAAGCAGAAGTAGATTTAGAAACAGTATTACAAACATACAATGTAACTAATGCAAGACAACTTACAAAAGAACAAAAAGAGCAATGTATTAGAAAATTCGATAAAAAGATTAAAGAACTAGAAAAAGAGCCTCGTGAGATGATTTGAAGGGGTATACGGCTATAAAAACACATAAATAGGGTAAATATACCAAAAAAACAAAAAGTTTGTTAGAAGGAGTTTTAATGACTAAAGAATTAATAGATAAATTATTCGAAGAATTTGAAAAAGATAAAGAAATAATAAAAGAAAATTTATTAAAAGTAATGGAAGTAGTTGTTTTAGAAACAAAAGATGAATATAAAACTGCTACAATAGAAATAAAAGTTAGGAGGAATGAGCGATGAAAAAAGAAACTAAAATATTATTAGCAATAGTATTAATAACAGTTATAGTTGGAATAATAATGCCAATATACAACAACAATAAAAAAGAAAAAGAAATGATGGAAAACATTTCAAATGGATTTAATGAATTTATAGAAAATACTCAAGGAGGTAATGAGAATGAATAAATATTTAATAACTGCAAATGTAGTTAAAAAACCAGAATTAAGATATACTGCAAACCAAAAGGAAGTAGTTAATTTAGATGTAG
>CAYJFS010000038.1:0-1277 GCA_964369665.1 uncultured Lawsonia sp.
ATCGAGTAACACTTCTCCAACTCGTGCGTTACTGTTTTTTTTACGTTCATCATTTCAACTACCTTCCTTCTTTATTTGTTCTTTTTTTACATCATATCATTCATTTAATGTTTTTTCAAGAAGTATATGTGTTTTTATATGTTCGGTTCGTATTTTTACGTTCATTTTATTGCAGCATCTTTTCCAAAAACTTCCCAACTCCATCCTCATTATTACTCTCCACAATAAAATCCGCCTTTTCCTTTACTTCCTCTATTGCATTGCCTACAGCAACCTTATATTTTGCACATTCAAACATGCTCAAATCATTGTTGTAATCTCCAAATACACAGATATTCTCTCTGTTTATCTGCAACTCTTTTGCAATTACTTCAATCGCTGTTTTCTTAGTGACATTTAAGCTAAAGAGTCCAATTAACCCATAGCCTGTACTCTCTGATGAAATTCCTTTTAGAGTTTTTACAAACTCAAAAAACTTTTGATATTTCTCTTCGTTATCCTCATATACAACTATTTTGATAACCGAATCCACGATCTCTGTTTCTTCTTCCATTTCAAAATAATTCAATTTTTTAGGATAACCTGATTTTTCACATAACTTTTGGTAATTCAAGTATCTCTTTTCAATCTGTGTCGCACCTTTTGTAAAATATATCGTTTTTGTACAGTAAACCGCTAAATCGTAAGCATGCTTAACTGCAAACTCTCTTAAGGCTTTTACTAGCTCTTTTTCGATACATTCTGCATAGATGACTTTGTCACCTTTGTTCACCTGTGCTCCATTGCTAGAAATAAGGTAATCACATCCACCTATCTGCTCTTCGTACATAGACATCATAGCTCCATACCGTCCTGATGCAAAACAGACCTTCTTCCCTTGCGCTTGACAGCGTTCTAGGATTTCTTGTGAATATGCAGTGATTTTTTTATCATCATTTAACAAGGTTCCATCCAAATCACAAACTATAAATTGAATTTCTTCTTTTAATTTAGTCTGTAGCAATTTTATATTCACCTCCTATTCATTCGTAATTAATTCACATAATCCAATTGATTTTTCATCTTTATTTGTGCATTTATTCTTTGGTTGCTTAAATGCATATTATCACTATTTCTTTGTATATTCAATCTCATTTTATGAACTTTTTTGCAACTTTTAGCCTATTTATTTGATTTTCGATTTATCTCACATGAATTTTATACACGAAACATATCTCCTTTCCTAAGATAAAAACCCCTTGTCGCAAAAAAATAGACAATTATTTTTATTTTTAACT
>CAYJFS010000039.1:0-1271 GCA_964369665.1 uncultured Lawsonia sp.
AAAAAAAAGGAGTGTAATAAATGAAATTTTTAAATCGATTGAACTTACCGACAGCGTTCGTAAACGCCGTATCAGTTGAAAGGCACAATAAGCCTAACACACTTTCATGCACTACCCTGCTAAAAGGCGTGAAAGAAATTATTTTGAGCACCCGACACCATGATAAAATTGAGGTAGATGTAGCTGATAATATATGGGCTATTTGGGGCAGTGCAGTACATTCAATTTTTGAAAAGCAAAATGATGATAATTTCAAAGAAGAGTACTTTGAATATCAAGCAACAGAAAAAACTAAAATAACTGGGCGTGTTGACAGTTACGATTTAGAAAATCAAATATTGTTTGACTTCAAGACGGCTTCTACTTGGAAAATTATTTATAATGATTTTGACGACTGGCGGAAACAAGGGCTTGTTTATTGTTGGCTTATGAAACAAAACGGCTTAGAAGTAAAAAAATGTAAGTTCATTGCATTACTTAAAGACCATTCAAAAAGCAAGGCAAAGTTTGACAGTCAATACCCACAGTCACCGACTTATATTTATGAGTTTGATGTAAACGATAAAGACTTAGAAGCAATTGAAACATTTATTTTTGACAAGATTTACCAGTACGAAAAATGCAATGAGATAGACGATGACAAAATATATGAATGCTCAAAAGATGAACGATGGAGTTCTGAAACAAAGTGGGCGGTAATGAAAGAAGGTTGTAAATCTGCTGTACGTGTATTTGACAATAAAGAACTAGCCGAACAAATGCTTGAAAGTGTAGACAGCAAACACTACATCGAAGAAAGAAAAGGCGAGTCTAAGAAGTGCTTGGACTATTGCAGTTGTAATACGTTCTGTAATTTCTACAAAAACGAAGTTGCAGTATATTAAAGGAGTTTCTATGAAAAAGATTTTTATTATTTTAGTTTTATTATGTGTATGTGTTTGTAGTTTTGCAAATGAGTTTTCACATGATGACTATATTGTGCGCGTATATGAAAGTGAATATGTAACCATACAGTTAGTTGATAACTATAACGGTTATATGTTTTTTCTTAACTTTAATACCAAAGAAAACGCACAAGAGAGCTATTTATACATAATCAATGAAATATTATTTGGAAATATAGCAAACGTAAAAAGCGATTTAGCGAGTTGGGCAGATGAAATAGAGCAAATTGACAAAGGCGCAACAACTTATACAACTTTTACTTTGTATGAGGATTAAATAAACTGGGGCGTAATGCCCCGAAGGAGTAAAAATGGCAAATGATTTAA
>CAYJFS010000040.1:0-1246 GCA_964369665.1 uncultured Lawsonia sp.
TTTTAATACAATCTCTTTAGGTGACATGATCATTACTGATATTCCTATTTTCAAAAAAGTAACACCGCATTTAGCGGTGCATTAATTACAATTCAACTTTTATCATGTTGAATGTAAATCCGCTGACAACCTGACCGTCCTTTATTTCACCATGATGGTTTATCGATAACTTGCTAGCTAACTCACGAGCTGAGTTGTGAGGCTTTGAGCATGAGTCAGCAGTGGCAGCCACCCACATGATTAGAGGTTCTTTTTTTACCTCTACAAGACCCTCGGAAAATGCAAGCCAGTGCTCCTGCTTTTCGAATATATTTTTCTTTGATATTGTTATCACATCTTCAATATACGTAGCCTCAACAGTCTCTCCATTGATTAGGCACGCTATCGCGGCTTCTTTGTTTCCCTCTGATACTGTGACGTATAAGGCATTTGGTTCGAAAGAAAATATATCCATCGAGTCATCTGGATAGTAGCAAAAACCCCCTTTAGCTTCCCACGAATCGCCGTCGTTATATGAAACAAAAACGGTTCGACTGAGATCATACATCTTAGCCGAGATTGCGTCTTTTTGATGCTGTTCAAACTTCTTCATTTTTCAACCCCTTGTATAGCAAATGATATTGCATCAGTTTAATAACAGCTAATGGCGCAGGCTTACCAGCTCGCCACTTCTTAACGGTATCAAGACGCACTCCTAAGAATGCGGCTGCTTGATGGTTGTCCATATCAGCGGCTTTTTGCAGCCGCCAGAATTCAACAGGTTGGTTCATATTTAGCTACTCCTAGCCTGACCGCCATCTCTGGCGATTCATTGCATAAATATTTTGCGAATTTCTCGGTTAGCAAGGCACGAAAATAAGACAGCGGGAACGCTCTCGAAGGATAACGATAGTTAGAAAGGTACTGCTTAACAAACTCAGGCGTTGCGCTGCTTGGCTCGATGCGTCCACCGTTGTCTTTTTTCATACCCAAATGAACAAAAAGCTGCTTAGTATCTAATCCTGACTTAGGAAGATAAACAGCTTTCACAGCTTCTAGCTTAGAAGCTGCATCGGCAAATGAGCGACACTTGAGTTCAATTCCCAGATCTAGCGCTGCTGCCTTGATTGCTTTAAGAGTTGTTGATTTGCATTTCGACGCTTTTATAAGTTGCTTGATTGTTTTCACGGATTCGCTCCTTTATGCCCCTTTCGGGGCTTTGTGGTTGAGTTGTAAATAACTAATGGCTATTTTAAGTAGCTTTCTT
>CAYJFS010000041.1:0-1228 GCA_964369665.1 uncultured Lawsonia sp.
TATCCAATTCCAGCTAATGACATAAGTGCAATGATTAGATATAGAAGCATGTTGCTATTGTCGCCAGTATTTGGAGTTTCACTTGGAGCAGGTGTTGGACTTACTGCTGTCCAGTTAGCTGTGATAGTTGCATCGTTTGCCATCATCACAAACTGAGTACTACTAGCTGATGTACTATCAAGTGTTACTCCTGTCGCTGTCCAACCGCTGAATGTATATCCAGCTCTTGTTCCAGCGTCGATAGTTATAATTTCGCCTACAGTATGTGTTGTTGTACCACTTGTACCATTACCTTGGTTGTTGATGGTTAACGTGTGGCTTGTTTTCTCTGGTACTGTCATCGTAGTTGTACTTGATGTTCCACCACCAGTTGTCGTGGTTACATTTAATGTATACGTACCTGTTGGTAGGAATGCCAAGAATTCTTTGTACAGTGTTACACCAATGCTTCCCTCATACACGATACCTACAACACCATTATTTGCAGTGTATCCTGGATATCCGCTTAACTCACCGTTTTGTGCTATTTTAAGTTTTGTATCATTTAGTATAACCTCACCAAGCGAAGCAAAATTACCTTCAAAAACTGTAATTTCATCTGAGCTTATATCAACAGTTCCGTTGTTTACTCTAATGCTGTAGCTTGTAGCTGTAGCGTTATAAGCAGAAGTCCCTTCAGCAATCGCTGTGATTTCTGCTGTACCAGCACCTACTATTGTAACCTTACCCGTTGTGCTGTTTACTGTCACTACAGCAGTATTCCCACTTGTATAAGTAACTTTAGTTTTAGCACCACTTAATGTTGGTTCTGTAATGGTATCGCCAACTGTAGTTGTAATTTCACTTTGCGAGAAGGTAAGCACTTGGTTTAATTTGCCCGAATCAATTACAAGTACAGTTACTTGATCGACTTTTGTTTGGTCGCCGTTTGCAATCGCTTCTATTTCGATTGTCGATAGGGTTTCATTTGGTGATACTGTCAACACACCAGTACTTGCATCTATGGTTGTACCTGTATCTACACCGTTGGTAGCAATGCGCCAAGTAACTGTAGCGTCATAGGTACCTTCGCCATTTACAGTTGCTTTAAATTCATGTGTAGCACCTTTGTTTACATTTACAGTAGCATTACCATCAATAGAAATACCACTTACATAGTCAGTGCGTATCCAATTAGCTATAAGTGTAACATTTTCATTTAACATAATAAATTGATTGTTTTCTACTG
>CAYJFS010000042.1:0-1221 GCA_964369665.1 uncultured Lawsonia sp.
TGTATTAATCGACATTTGATCTGACAGTCATCTAATTTTAGAGTGCGTTATTGTCATATAAGTTATGACTGTCGGCATCGTTTTTACGGTAGGCCAATTGATTTGATTTTTCAATGGCCAAGCATTTATTTTCAATGAAAGTCTGCGAAGGTGTCTTACCAAAACAATATTTTCCGCTGTGAGGTCTTTTATTGTTGTAATACTTCAGCCAACCATCTGCGTCAGATTGCAGTTCTTCAAGTGAGTTGTAGATCTTTTTTCTCAGAGCGGAATCGTAGAATTCTTCCTTCATTGTTCTATGGAATCTTTCACATATTCCGTTTGTTTGCGGGCTATATGCCTTAGTTTTTGTGTGCTCTATTCCTTCTACGCTAAGGAACAGTTCAAAAGCGTGATTCTCTATACTTCCACAAAATTCAGTTCCTCGGTCTGTTAGAATGCGTAGTATGGAAACCTCTTGAGAATCATAGAAAGGTATCACCCTATCGTTCAACATGTCTGCAGCTGTTATGGCTGTTTTTTCAGTATATAACTTTATATCTGCCAATCTTGAATAGGTATCGATGAATGTCTGTTGGTAAACTCTTCCGATTCCCTTGAAATTTCCAACATAGTAGGTATCTTGAGAGCCGAGATAACCTGGATGATCCGTCTCGATTTCCCCTATGGATTCCTTGCGAATCTTCTGCTTTTCAAGCTCTTTTAGTTGAGATTCAGTGAGAATCAATCCCTCTTTCGCAACTTTCTTCTCCAATGCCTTTAGGCGCTTGCCGATATTATTAAGATCGTTGCGTTTCCATATACTGTGAACGCCGCCAGATGATACTAGTATACCAAGTTTTCTAAGTTCATTAGACACTCGAAATTGACCATAAGCCGGAAACTCAATTGCCATTTCAATAACAGATCTCTCAATATGATCCGCTACTCTGTTCTTCAAAATAGGCTTCTTGCGACTGATTTCTATCAGAGCCTCAGGGCCACCTTGGTCATATAATTCTTTAAAACGATAATAGCTATCTCGCGAATATCCTAATGTCTTACACGCTGAGGATACATTCCCCAGCTGCTTTGCTAATTCCAATAAACCCAACTTCGGCTTTATTATTTTCTCTTCTAATGTCATTTCTGATCTCCAGTTATCTATAAATCCATCTCATAAACACCATGTCTATAAGATTTATTAGATCTTAACTGTCAGATCAAATGTTAATTAATACA
>CAYJFS010000043.1:0-1205 GCA_964369665.1 uncultured Lawsonia sp.
GAGACCATTGCATAATTTAGTTTTTTGAAGATTTTTTTTGTTAATTTTTAAAAAAGTTTAGAAAGCTTCGATATTTTTATAAGTTTTTCTATTGATTTTGTATATTTTATGTTATTTATCAATGCGTTATGGCAGTTTTGCTACATTATGCGATATTTATGGCTTTTAAAAGATTGAATGCTATAGCCTTGAGGAGGCATTGTCCTAATACTTTTTCAGTTCCAAAGTATGATGCTCTTGTAAATTTGAATCTCCTTTTTAAAGTTCCGAACCCTTGTTCAACCTTGTATCTTACTTTGGAAACGAGCTTATTAAAGAGTCTTTGCCAGTGTCCTAGAGGTTTATGTTTGTGCGCCATGTACATAATTCCGCTTTTGATACCTTTTTTTTTCAAGATCGCTCGATTCTCAGCAGATGCAGACCCTTTATCTGCGTAATATCTTGACGTTTCGACTCCTTCTATCGCTTTTTCAAAATATCTGGATTCTGAGGCATTCGCAGGAGTTACAGCTACTTTCTCAATATATCCATGTTTAGATTCAACAGTTGCGAACGCTTTATATCCGAAAAAATGTTGATTGCCTTTTGTTAGCCATCGAGCGTCTTTGTCCGCTGACATCTGAATGTCTGACGCTTCGTAAACAACTGCGTCCGATTCTTCCTCTCTATCAACAGGAATCGTGTCGATTGTTTTTCTCGGAGCTGCCGCCGATTTAATTATCGTAGCGTCTACAATCGCTCCTTCAGTCGGTTTCACCTTGAGATTCTTCTTCTCCAATTGATGATTGATGTTCTTCAAAGCCTTCTCCAGCAAACCTTTCGATATCAAGAGATTCCGGAATCTGCAAATCGTGGTGGAATCAGGAATTTCCTCGTCAAAATCCGTAAATAACAAAAAATCCATGCGAACACGAAGCGATTCCTCAAGGTCAACGTCAGATAAACTGTGCCATGCCTGTAATATCAGTGCTTTTAGAAACTTTAACGTATCGTAACCAGCAGGACCAAGCCCAGAACGATCGATCTTCTTCAAAATTAATCTCAGCTGATGCCAGTCGATTATCTCATTGATTTTCAGAATCTTGCTGTCTCTAACAAGTCTTTCCGCCGCTAATCTCAAAAAACTCTTCATCATCCCTCTCAAATCTTTATGATTCAAAAGTTTAACAAATCCTTAACTATTTATCGAATTATGCAACGGTCTT
>CAYJFS010000044.1:0-1184 GCA_964369665.1 uncultured Lawsonia sp.
TCATCAAACTCAAGTATTGTTTTTCCTTCAACTTTATTAACATCGGATTTATATTTTATAATTATTTCATTATCTTTAATTAATATATTATCAACAATCTTATTATCATTGTCAAACATTATACGTTCACCTCATCTATTATTAGTGTATAATCGTCCTTTTTTATAATATCAATGTTTGTATTTGAGTTTTTAGCTATCAAGCGATTCAATTCTCGTATTGTAATTTTTCTGTCAATTCCATCACATCTTAGAGTTTGAGAATCTAAATTCATTATTGAACATTTAGTTCTAGTCTTTCCGTTTTCGTCAGCCACATTTGTTGAAATAACCATATTTATAAATGTATCGTCAATGATGATTATATCTCCATTGTTTAGTGTAATGTATTCTTCACTACGTTTTTTATTTCTAATTACTTTAATCATATTTCCCCCTTTTTATTATAATGACATTGAATTCTATCAAATACTTCTTTTGCTGTTACCCAACCTAGTACATCATCTTGTTCAATTTCTTCTTCAGTCAGAAGACCGGCTATCTCTAGTAAATCATTTCTATATCCATATGTACCATATCCCTGTATCACACTACATTCACATGATTTTTTTGTATTTTGGCCATATATTATACGATAAAAATACAAGTCATCATCTTCTCTATCAACAAATTTAAAAGGTATATTTGCATCTTCTAACATTTTTTTTAATTTAAAAATTTCTTTGTATTCATAATTATTATCTTCTATTCTTCTAATAAGAACCCTTAACATATCATCCATTTTTTCTCCTTATTTTTCAAATCTAGTGTCATCATCATAGCCATCAAAATCAAGTAATTGCCCTATGATATTTTTAGAAGCCTCTATAATGTCTTTATTGTAGCAGCCTATATTAGTTCTTCCATCCTCTACAAATGCTACATCTTCATAAAAAACAACATCAATAATTATATTATTTTTATCAATCTCTATATGACCTCTTGTGGCTCCAGGTACGCGCATTGCTATCCTCCTAGCGCCTTTGCTATGAAATACGTCACCATACCATAAACTGGTGCAGTTTACATCAAATTTCCATTTTTCATTTATTTTTTTTAATTCGTCGGTTAAATAATTGTCCATAAATTTTGTTTGTGAGTTATAATAACACGTCATATTGCATCTCCTATCTTATATATATAATA
>CAYJFS010000045.1:0-783 GCA_964369665.1 uncultured Lawsonia sp.
CGAATTGCTGATAATGAACATATTTAGTTATATCACCTTTACTATCAGGAATTTTACCAAAATCAATTCCATCAATTTTTTGTAGATCTCTAAATAGTTTATTCATTATATTAGCTCTACCATTATCAGATATAACTGCTTCTAGTACACTATCAACATAATGCAACTTATCTCTATTTGTCATATTGTTTCTTGTCTCTAATACGAATTCCATAAAATCATTATCAGATTTAAGGAATTGGGTTTCTTCATTATACATAATATTTATAATCTCCTTTCGTGATAGATTTATTTTCTACTGTTCTTTAAATCTAGAGTTTTATTGACATCCGCTAACATTGTGCGTAGAGATAATTGAGTGAATTCAGTGTCTATATTATACATTATAGACAACATTTTTTCCTCAGTATCATATATACCAAATACTAATAGGTGATGTTTATCCATCATCTTTTTAGCAGCACTGGAGTCATATGGATTAATATGTGTTTGTCTCTGAATATCATATGCTTGAGCACTAGTTATAATAATACCCATGGTAGGATTTAATCCTTTACCAATAAACGGTATTTTTGATTTGGATGCAATTTTAGCTAGTTGCTTAACCCATCTAGAACCAGATTTCACAAATTCTCTAGATTCAGTTATTGCAAATAATTCATCAAGTGCTTTAACTTCACCATTAGTCCATTTAATGAATTTAAATATAGTTCTATTTTTAAATGCCTCAACCATATTATTTACTAATATTGAAGATTTTAATACTCTAGGCATTACCCTAAT
>CAYJFS010000045.1:793-1118 GCA_964369665.1 uncultured Lawsonia sp.
CACCTTTTTTAGTATTAGCAACTGTTAATTGTAACATTGTAGGAGACATTGCATTAAATGCATCATCACGCAATACTTGACCACCACCAACAGTAGTTCTTGATAGTCCTTCATATTCACGATCTTGAGATTTTTGTGCTTCTTTATATGCTCTATCTTCATCTCTTTGGGACTCTTGGTATTTTCTTTCATTACCTACAACTTTACGGTCATAGATACGTTTCTCATCTCTTTGAGACTCACTATATGCTCTTTCTTCATCTCTTTGAGCATTTTTAACTTCTGATTCCCAGTCTCTAGCAGTTTTAGCATTACCATACTTTTC
>CAYJFS010000046.1:0-1071 GCA_964369665.1 uncultured Lawsonia sp.
TAAAATTTTTTGGTTATTATTTGAATATGCCTTCCCTATAAAACCAGCTCCTTGATGCTTAAAGTGAAAATCTTTTTTTTCTGCAACTGGTTCTAATGGACTCATACACACAGGAAAGAACATAGGAAAATCTGGACCTATTGGTCCTGCTGGTTCTGCTTTTTCATAAATATCAGCTCCAGTATAAGCTTCTGCAGCCTTTCTATAACGCTTAAACCTTTCTAGTAATCCAACAATACGAGTTACACTCATATCCTTTCCTTTTCCAGAACGAAGCTCTTCAAATGAAAGCACATACGGATTTTTTGTATCTTCTGGCGTTGTCGTATAATAAACTGCATATGTTGGATCATATAGCTGCCAACGACCATTAACAAAGGCCTCCATAACTACATGTCCAGTTCTTTTAGGAAAATTGTAAAGTCCAATATGCCGAGTTGGTATACTAACAACAGAACATAATGTAGCAACAAGATTAACCCATGATCCACATAATCCTCTTTGAATAAGTATAATCTCTTCTGCAGATCCTTTAGGATTATGAGCAACTGTGTATTTTTTACTTACCTGCATAAACAAAAGAATCTTTTCATGGTCAGTTAGATTTTTACCTTCAATAAGCTTTTCTACAAATTTAGCAATACCTTTTGAAATAGGATATCCAAAGTGACGCATATTATTTTGAGGATTATCTTTAGTTAAAAAAGGTTTCTGATTTTCTTCTGAAAGTAATATTGCTTGTTCTTCATCAGGAGGTGTTACTAAAATTTCAATCCGCTCTATCTCCAAAGGTTTTTTATTGTTTTCTAACTGTATATCAAGAAAACTAACATCTTCATCTATTGTAACAGTATGCTCCCACACTTTCCCAAAAAAATCTTGAACAGAAGCAAGTATGGTATCTCTTGAAGAAGAACCTACACCAGGAGGCTTATAACTTGCTTTCCATATAGTTATATTGCAGCTGCCTTCTTGATTATCTTTAAAGGTAATAATAGCTTTCTTTAAACGTGCTACTCTTCCTAAACCTAACAAAAATTCTACAGGTTCTTTTAAAGGATCAAAAGAAAT
>CAYJFS010000047.1:0-1048 GCA_964369665.1 uncultured Lawsonia sp.
TACTTATCAAAATAAGTGAGTTGATAACTTTAGGGTATGACCTGCGCATGCCACTGGATACAAAGAAGGACTTTTTGAAAGATATTAGGGTTTAAAAGGAGTAAAACATAATGACAATAAAAGATAAGAATATTCGTTCATCTACTGCTGAATATCTAACCTTTGTGGCAACCACTGGTGAAACTGCAGAAGCGAAAGAAATGCGATATGAAGATGAAAATATATGGTTGACACAGAAAATGATGGCAGAGCTTTATAATGTTGATGTGCGAACAATAAGTGACCATATCAAAAAGATTTATAGTGATAATGAACTTGAAGAAAGTTCAACTATCCGAAAATATCGGATAGTTCAAACAGAGGGTACTCGTGAAGTTTCAAGAGAAGTAAATCATTATAATTTGCAAATGATTATCGCCATAGGTTTCAAGGTAAATAACGAACGTGCAGTTCAGTTTAGAAAATGGGCAAATACTATTGTAAAAGACTACACCATCAAGGGATGGGCAATGGATAGTGACAGACTCAAAAATGGTGGTACAGTGCTTACCGATAAATACTTTGAACACCTACTCCAACAAATAAGGGAGATACGCTTATCGGAACGCAAGTTTTATCAAAAAATCACTGATATTTATGCAACCTCTTTGGATTATGATAAGACCTCAACGTCTACGCGCAGGTTTTTTGCAAATGTTCAAAACAAGTTGCACTGGGCAATTCATAAACACACCGCAGCAGAACTAATTATAGAGCGAGCCAATGCAGAGAAAGAAAATATGGGACTTACCTCTTGGGAGAAATATCCCGATGGAAAAATAGAGAAATACGATGTTAGCATTGCGAAAAATTATTTAAGTCATGAGGAAATATCTTCACTTGAAAGAATTGTCACAATGTATCTTGACTACGCAGAATATCAAGCAGAACGAAATATGCCTATGACAATGGAAGACTGGGCAACAAGGCTTAATCGTTTCTTAGAGTTCAACGAACACGAAATACTGAACCATCATGGCAAAGTGACAGCAGCAATTGCCAAGAGTTT